>CAWBQK010000021.1:0-17327 GCA_963791045.1 Candidatus Latescibacterota bacterium | reverse complement strand
ATGCGACCCATGGTGAAAACCGCGGGCGATGATGACAATCCGGTGATTCTCGACAAGGGCCGCAAAATGGTTTTTGTTTCGGACGTTTCGGGTGTGAGCAATCTCTACGTGGCCAATCTCGAAAACGGAACGCATTACCGGATTACGGACGCGCTTAGCGGCATTTTTACGCCGGATGTGAATGAATCCAAGAACCGGCTGACCTTCACCGCGTTTGTCGAGGGCGGCTACGATATTTTTATCTCCGACGACCTGGATCACCTGTTGCGGCAGCGGTACGGTGACGGTTCGGTTGTCGCCGATGTGTTGGGTTCGAAAAAAGGTCACGACGCGGGCAGGAAAGATTCGAAAACGTCCGCCGGGCCCGATATTCCCCTCGCCGCACTTCTCGGGAGGGCCGATGAGATTGCACGGGCCAACCAGGAGAATGGGGACGACGCAACGAATAGTCCCGTGTACGCTATGACGGCCGCCGACTCCTCGTCGATGTTCGATGTAAAGGCGCTGCTGCCCGAATCAGGGGCTAGTACCGCGGACGCCGCGGCCCAACCAACCACGGCCGTCGCTCAAAACAGCGCATCGAGCCTGTCTCCGGGGTCGGGGGGGAGCGCGACGGGAAATCTCGAGGGTATCCCCGCAACTTTTGGGACTGAGGTCCCGGCGCCGAAGGGCGGTTCGGTTTCCAATTACAAGCTCAAGATGGCGCCTGACTTTGTCGGTGGCGGCGGTGTGTACTTTGCCACCGGTTACGGTTTCGGTTTGGCGAACACTATCGCCTTCAGCGATATTCTCGGCGATCACCGGATGATATTTTCTTTTAACATCCAGAAAGACATCGCCGATGCGGATCTGCTCGCGTCTTACTACTATCTGAAACGCAGGATCAACTACGGGCTTGGTTTCTTCCAGTTCAGCAGTTATCTCAACAGCCGGATGTCGTCAATAGGGGAATCGTTCTCGAGTTACCGGTTGTTTGCCGAAAGAAATTACGGGCTCTTCGGGATGATTAGCTACCCGTTCAATACGTTCGATCGCGTCGATCTGGAGCTTCAGGCTTTTGTGTCGGAGAGACGGTTCTTCGATCGGATATCGGATGACCAGTATTCAAACCAGATATTCTACGCGGAGACGAACAGTTCGACACGGCGGCTTATAGAGCCATCGATATCGTACGTTCACGACGCATCGTTTTACGACATGTTCGGCCCGGTGGAAGGATCCCGGTATACGTTCAGTGTATCGAGAGGAATCGGTTTCAACGAAACGGGTGTATCGCGGACGTCCGGTTATCTGGACTTCCGAAGGTACAAACGGATCTTCTATCGAAACTCGGTTGCCGCCCGCTTCGCGATAGCGGGGAGTGAAGGGCCTGATCCGAGGACTTACTTCCTTGGTGGCCCGTCGACCCTGCGCGGGTATGATTATCTGGCGTTCGAGGGCTCGCGGATGGCCGTCGTGAACCTGGAATACCGATTCCCGCTGGTAGACGCGTTGATCATAGGTTTCCCGGGACGTTGGGGGTTGGGCAACGTCGGGGGCAAGCTGTTCTACGACGTTGGGACGACCTGGAACAAGGACGAGTTGAATCCGATCAGGAGCGACGTGAACGGACTGGCCTTTCGGGATCTGCGCGCCGATTTCGGGTTCGGTGTGCATTTCTATATGGCTTATTTTCTCCTCAATTTCCAAGTCGCATGGCAAACCGACATGCGCGAAGTCTACGCAAGCCACTTCAGCTTCTTCATCGGTCCAGCATTTTAGATCATTGACGGCGCGGTCTTTCTTCGACCCTCGCTCCGCTCCGCTACGGGTGACCGATGACAGGACCCGCGCCGGCGTTTTCTTAAGTAAAAATAGAAGCTACGTGTTGAACGAATCGGGATTTATCTGTAGTCTTAGCGGGCTATGGCATTTTTACTAAACGACAAGCAACTCGAAGCGGTTACAACGACCGAAGGCGCCGTGCTCGTTATCGCTGGTGCGGGGAGCGGGAAGACCCGTGTTCTCACCGATCGTATAACCCACATCGTAAAAGAGAAGGGGATTTCCCCTTACAACATTCTTGCTTTCACCTTTACCAATCGCGCCGCGAAGGAAATGAAGGAGCGACTCGAAAAGGGTCATCCTGGAATAACCGAACGGTTGTGGGTGGGGACGTTTCATTCGACCGGTGTCAAGATACTCCGCGCCAATGGTGACCGCATCGGAATCAACAGGTACTTCGCGATCTACGATTCCGACGACAGCCTCGGGGTGGTCAAGGATATTCTGTCGAGGCAGGCGGTGTTGGGACATCTCATCAAATCGCCCAAAACGGTGCGCGATCGGATCAGCCGATGGAAGAACGATCTGATCACTCCCGAACTCGCGCTGCAGACATCTTCGGACAACATACAGCGGCGTTATGTGTCGATTTACCGCGAATACGAACGCGCGCTCGTGCGGGCCAACGCACTCGATTTCGATGACCTCATTGCGAAAGTGGTCGAACTGTTTTCGGTGTGCCCGGATGTCAAAGAGCAATACGCAAAACGCTTTAAATATGTCCTCGTTGATGAATTCCAGGATACGAATCCGATCCAGATGGCCTTGATCGATGGACTGGCGTCCCACCATCACAATCTCTTTGTGGTTGGGGATGACGATCAGTCGATCTACAGCTGGCGGGGAGCAAAGGTAGATCACATCCTGAATTTCGACGGGCTGTACGACGACACAAAGGTGATCCGGCTCGAGCAGAACTACCGGTCGACACAAACGATCCTCGATGCCGCCAACCATGTCATCGCCAACAACAAGGGACGAAAAGGCAAGAACCTGTGGACGTCCGGAGACAGAGGGGCGAAGGTTGGTCTCATCAACTCCATGGATGAAGAGTCCGAAGCCATGAACGTGCTCCGCACCGTCACCTCTCTTCTCGAGAATGGGCACGACCTCCGTGACATCGCCATTCTCTATCGGACCAATGCTCAGTCGCGCGCGCTCGAAGACGTTCTGAAGCTCGGGTCGCTTCCGTATCAGATCATCGGTGCGGTGCGTTTCTACGAACGGATGGAAGTTCGCGATATCCTCGCGTACTGCAAGTTGATTGCGAATCCGGCGGATGACGTCAATCTCAAACGGATCATCAATGTGCCGCGCCGCGCAGTTGGCAAAACCACGTACGAGGCGCTGGCGACAATCGCACGGGCGGAAGGCATATCGATCTCTGACGTGCTCCGCACCCGCCTCGACGAATTGGGACCCGCACAAGCCAAGCGAGCCAAGGCGTTTGCCGACATTATGGCAAAACTCGAAAAGGTGGCCGAGGAGGCCCCCGCGCCAAAGGTGATAGAGGCGATCGTCGAGAAGACCAAATACAGGGATCATCTTCGGGACAATTACCCCGATTCGGAATCGAGAATAGAGAACGTCGACGAGCTTATAGCGGCGGCCGAGATCTACACAGGGTCTTCGGAAGATCGCTCGCTCCGCGCGTTCCTCGAGGAAATCGCTCTTGTGGCCGACATCGATTCGCTCGATCTCGCCCGCGGGCAACTTACGCTCATGACCCTCCACAACGCAAAAGGTCTCGAGTACGACTGCGTCATCATCGGCGGTCTCGAGGACGGCCTGGTGCCGCATTACAACTCGATGGACAAGGAAGAAGATGTGGAGGAGGAACGCCGTCTCTTCTATGTTGGAATGACGCGAGCGAGAAAAAGACTTTTTCTGTCGTACGCGAATATGAGGCGGAGGATGGGTGTCGTCGAGGGCGGCAGTCCGTCACGCTTTCTCTTCGAAGTGCCCGACGAGTGCCTCGAGGGCAGTCTAGAACCGGAGGATCGCGGCTTTTTCTCGGATTCCGATCTCGCCAATATCGAGGCTCCGGTGGTCGCTCGCTCCGGCGCGATGCGGGCGCCACGTCCCGTGGGGAAGCAGTTCGAGGATTATTCGCAGGAAGAAGTCTATTACTCCGTGGGCACGAAGATCGTCCACAAAGACTTTGGCCGGGGCATCGTCCGCAAAGTCGAGGGAACCGGAGAAGACCTTCGGGTGACCGTTCTTTTCGACGGCGGGGGCGAAAGAAAGTTTATTGCCCTGTATGCGCCCATGCGGCCTGTTTAGACGCACGCTCGGGTGATAGATCACCATGCCAGAACACCCCAAATTGATAGCCACGCTCGAAGTGTTGGCCCGGATCGAGCTGACACCCGACGAGAGAGAACGTCTCGCCCCACAGCTCGACGTGATCATCGACTATATTCGAAGACTCCAGGACGTTGACACCGCAGGGGTGACGCCGTCTCTACTCGTGTCGCCGGCATCGGTCGGTGAGTTGAGAGCCGACGACCCCGAAGAGTGTCTTGATCGAGAAATCGTTTTGGGCGAGGCGCCTGAAACGGACGGCGAATTCTACCGTGTGCCCAGGATCATTGAGAGGTAGATGGCGATGAGGCTCAATCAGCTTGGCCTCAAGGACCTCGTGACGATGGTCAAAAGTGGTGATGTGTCGCCGCTCGATGTGGCGAACGACTTGTTTTCAGCCGTCGACGATGTCGAACCGCGGATTCGTGCCTACCTGGATTTTCATGCCGAAGATTTGCTCGCCGAGGCCCGGCGGTTGAGCGATTCAAATTCGTTCAAGTCCGAACGGTTCGCGGGAATTCCTATTGCCGTAAAGGACAACATTGCCACCAGGGGAAAACGAACGACATGCGGGTCGCGTATGCTCGCCGGGTATGTGAGTCCCTACGATGCCACCGTCGTTGAACACCTGCGGCGTGATGGCGCGCTTATATCGGGAAAAACAAATCTCGACGAGTTCGGGATGGGGTCTTCGACGGAGAACTCGGCGTTTGGTCCCACGCGGAATCCGTGGAATCCCGATCATGTCCCCGGCGGTTCCAGCGGTGGGTCGGCCGCGGCGGTCGCCGCGGGCGTGGCGATTGCGGCATTGGGCAGCGACACCGGCGGATCGATCCGTCAGCCGGCCAGTTTTTGCGGTGTGGTTGGGGTCAAGCCGACCTATGGCAGGGTGTCGCGTTACGGTCTCGTGGCGTTCGCCAGTTCGTTGGAACAAATTGGGCCGATAACAAAAAATGTCGCCGATGCGGCGTTCCTTCTCACGTCGATGTGTGGCCACGATCCGCGAGACGCGACGACTTCAAGCGTCGACGTTCCGGACTTCGAAGCGAACCTCGAAAAGGGGTTCGATGGGCTGCGGATTGGTGTTCCTTGGACCCTGATGGATTCCGGACTCGATGCGTCGGTGGATGCGAATTTCAAGATGATTTTAGAACGCCTCGAACAAAGTGGTGTCGAGGTGACGAGTGTGCCGCTCCCGGCCTGCGGTGAAGCGACCGCCTGTTACTACACGATTGCGAATGCCGAGGCGAGTTCGAATCTCGCGCGTTTTGACGGTGTCAAATACGGCCACAGGACGGGGGACTACGACGACCTCGAGGCGCTTTACAAGCAGAGTCGCGGTGAGGGATTCGGCGAGGAAGTCAAAAGGCGGATTCTCCTTGGCACGTACGTATTGAGCGCGGGCTACTACGATGCATACTACCTGCAGGCGCAGAAAGTGCGTTCGCTTGTGATTGATGATTTCAAAAGGGCGTTTGAGACGTGCGACATCATCGCGCTTCCGACGTCACCCACGCCGGCATTCCGGCTGGGGGAAAAATCGGGTGACCCGCTCGCGATGTACCTGTCCGACGTGTTTACAATTCCCGCGAACCTTGCCGGGTTGCCCGCGATGTCGCTGCCGTGCGGCGTGTCGGACGAGGGACTCCCGCTCGGGATTCAACTGGTCGCGAAAGCGTTCGCCGAAACGACGATGCTCAAGTGTGGGGCGGGTCTGGAACGCATGATTGATTTTGGGGGAAGAGCCGTTGTCTGAATTCGAACCCATCATAGGTCTTGAGATTCACGCTCAACTGTCGACGCGGACGAAAATGTTTTGCGGCTGTCCGTCGACCTTTGGGGCGCCGCCCAACACGAATGTGTGTCCGGTGTGCCTCGGGCTTCCCGGCGCGCTTCCCACCATCAATCGCGCGGCTCTCGAGTATGCCGTCAGTGCGGGGTTGGCCGTGGGCTGCACGGTTGCGCCGCGGAGTGTGTTTGCCAGGAAGAATTATTTTTATCCCGATTGTCCCAAGAACTATCAAATTACACAGTACGAACAGCCGCTGTGTACGGACGGACATATCGAACTCGACGACGCAGGGAAGACGATAAAAATTAGACGGATTCATCTCGAGGAGGACGCGGGGAAGCTCATTCACGCCGAAGACGGCGTGAGTATGGTCGATATGAACCGATGCGGCGTGCCTCTCATTGAAATCGTCACCGAGCCCGATATCCGTTCGAGCAAGGACGCGTCGCTTTTTGTGCGAAAGCTCAGGAGCATTCTTCGATATCTCGATGTGTGCGACGGCAACATGGAAGAAGGAAGTCTTCGCTGCGACGTCAACGTGTCGTTGAGGGAAAAGGGAACCGAGGCGCTTGGTATCAGTACGGAAATAAAAAACCTAAACTCGTTTGGATCGATCGAGAGGGCGCTCGAGTTTGAAATCGAACGTCAGCAAAAAGCGATCCGTGCGGGTGAGACGATCGAACACGCGACGCTCCTCTGGGACGCCGGTACCGGCCGGGCGACTGTCATGCGCTCCAAGGAGGACGAAAAAGACTACCGTTATTTTCCGGAGCCCGATCTGGGACCGCTCGATGTATCCGATGAAATCGTCGCAGCGGCCCGCCGCGCAAATCCCGAGCTTCCCGACGCCAGGCTTCAGCGGTTTGTGGCCGGGTATGGCTTGCCGGTTTACGATGCCGCGCTTCTGACCGAGGACAAGGCTCTTGCTGATTTCTTTGAGGAGACGGCGTCGTTGGTTGTCGATACGAAGACGGCGAGCAATTGGATCATGGGGGAAGTTCTCCGGGAACTCAACGAACGCAAAACGGATGTGGCGGCATTGGGGTTGTCGCCCGGGCGACTTGCGGGACTCATAAACATCGTCCACGATGGCCGCATCAACGCCTCGACTGCCAAGGACGTGTTCAGGGAGATGATCGAGACCGGGGCGGACGCGGATTCGATAGTCTCGCAGCGCGGTCTCGAACAGATAAGCGATGACGACGCGCTCGACGCTGTGGTCGAAGCGGTACTCGATGCCCACGGCGCCCAGGTCGCGGGATACGTCGCGGGCGAAGAGAAGCTTTTCAAGTTTCTCCTCGGTCAGGTGATGAAAGCGTCCGATGGAAAAGCCAACCCCAAGAACGCGTCGGAACGCCTGCGGCGTGCCCTCGACCGACGTGGCGCTTAGTGATTTCAACATATCCAGAAAACAACGAAATACACCCATCAGCTGTGGTATAATCGCCCGTGTCACCGTGCCAATCATGCTTCCGGGAGGATCCGATCGCCATGCGCAAAGCAGCCCTTGGAATATGTATCAGCGCTATTATTATCTTCGCCGTTACGTCGGTTTTCGCCAAGACCTGGGTCGTCAATTTTGACGGCAGCGGGGATGTCGCGACCATTCAGGCGGGGGTGGACGCCGCCTCTCCCGGCGACACCGTTCTTCTCAATAGTGGTGTCTTTTCAGGCGCGGGAAACACAGACGTTGATTTTAAAGGAAAATCTATTGTTGTGACGTCGGCGTCGGGCCACTCTTCGACCACAATCGACTGCGGAGGCGCCGCGCGCGCGTTTATTTTTGCAAGTGGTGAGGGCGCCGGGTCGGTCGTGTCTCGATTGACCATAACGGATGGTTTTCACACGAGCTTTGGGGGCGCGATTTACTGCGCCAGTTCGTCTCCGACGATTACGGAAAACGTTTTTAATGGAAATCAGTCCACATTCCGGGGCGGCGCGGTGTACTGCGACACATCGACGGCGGTTCTCACCCACAACACATTTGATTCGAACAACTCGGGGTACGGAGGCGCGATTTGGTGCTCGGGGGGACAGTCACTATCAATTACGGACAATGAGTTCGTCTCCAATACTGCGAATTTCTCGGGCGGCGCGATTGGCAACCGGGAAACCGGAACGACGATCTCTTCAAATGTATTCGAACTCAATACGGCGACCAACGACGGCGGGGCGATTTTCAGCGACCAGAACTCCACGAGCATGATCGATGCGAACGAGTTCTTTAACAATTCGGCGACGGGGAATGGCGGGGCGATCGCGTGCGTGATGTCGAGTATTTCGACGACCCTTAATTTATTCAAAGAAAACAGCGCCGTTCTTGGCGGAGCCGTTTATTATAACGACTTCTCCTCCGGCGGGATCGATCGAAATACGTTCGACAGCAACGAGGCCACATCGGGAAGTGGCGGTGGGATTTACTGCACGAACTATTCCGCTCCGCCGATTTCAAAGAATATCTTCTCCAACAGCACGGCGGGAAACGGCGTGGGCACGGGTAACGACTCGGTGCCTCTGATCAGCTGCTGCTGCTTCTTTAACAACGCAGGCGGAGACCTCCTCCCTCCGGGTTCGTTTAATGGCGGCGGTAATTTTATCGCGAATCCGCAGTACTGCGGGATTCCGGGAAGCGGTAATTATTATCTGCAGGCGGACTCGCCATGCACGCCGGGAAATCATCCAAACGGCGCGTCGTGCGAGACGATTGGTGCGATGCCGATCGCATGCGGAACGACGTCGACGAAGGTGAAAACCTGGGGCGCCATTAAAGACCTCTACAAGAACGACTAGTCCTACCGCGCGCGGGTCCTGTCGTCGATTACCCTGAGCGAAGCGAAGTGCGGGGTGCTTGGCTCAGGAGCTTCAACGACCTGAATGGTAAGCCCACGTCCGCTCGCGAACGCTCGCTCGCTCTGGGGGCCCCATCGGCGAGCGAAGCGAAGTGCGGGGTGTCATGCTGAGAGGCTTCAACAACCCAGGACGCGAGCCGCCACCCGCGCGGGCTCAACTTTGAATTGCTTGTTGCTATGGCCCGGCGCGCGTGGTAACGTGTACTCCTAGTTTGAGCCTGCCCCATCGGCAACGGACGGGTATGTGAGGAGGATGATGAGGATGAGATACGTTGCCTTTTTTGCGGCCATTCCTTTGGCCGTGGCGTTAATGTTTGCAATCCCGGCAACAGATTGTTCCGCGCAGCTACTCTTGAACGAGATCGTCGCCGATCCCGCTTCGGATTGGGATGGTGACGGCAGTGTGGGGAGTCGCGCGGACGAATGGGTGGAGATCATCAATGCGGGCACGTCGAGTATCGACCTGTCGGCGTATCGGCTCGGCGATCTCTCCGGAGGTTACTCGTGGCGATATGGATTTGATGGCTCGCTCGCTCCGGGTGATGTGCTTCTTGTTTACGGATCCGCCGCCCAGGTGTGGCAGTCCGAGAACGGTTTCTCCGCCGTGGGACTGAGTCTCAACAATACCGGGGATACCGTCTACCTTTACCGGGTTGAGGGGGGCGATACAACCGTCGCCGATTCGTACGCGTATCTAACGCACGAGGTCGCCGACGATCGCGCCGCCGGGCGTTCATCGCCCGCGCCGGGCGCGTGGATCGTTTTCGACGCGCTCAACCCGTACTCGGGTGAGACGCCGCCGCTGGGGAACGGATGCGTTCCGACGCCGGCACTTGCCAACGAGTGTATCCCTGAGGTTCCCGTGAAGGGAGCCACGTGGGGCGCGATCAAGCACCGTTACGACGGCTAATCGACCATTTTCGCCCGGCCCGTTTGCCGATGGGGAGGGCGTTTTGTTGAATTTGGTGCTAGTTGTGTAACATGCATCTCGACAATCAGTTAGGGCTGTACCTTAATAAAAAGCTCGTTGACAGAACCTGCCAAAATGGGCTATGGTGCCCTATACATCCGCGCCCG
Organism: Candidatus Latescibacterota bacterium; assembly: GCA_963791045.1. GTDB lineage: Bacteria > Krumholzibacteriota > Krumholzibacteriia > WVZY01 > WVZY01 > CAWBQK01. The sequence continues at coordinate 7,481 of CAWBQK010000021.1, read as the reverse complement.
AAACCGCATAACGGCAAGACAATATGTACAAATCGTACCTCGATAAGTTTTTTCAGGGAGACACGCTCGCCGCAGCCCGGCTGATGTCTATTGTCGAGCGTGGCGGCGACGACGCCATTGGTGTGCTTAATGAATTGTTTCCAAAAACGGGGCGCGCGTACCGGATTGGTGTGACGGGGCTGACCGGCGCGGGAAAGAGTTCGCTCGTCAACCAGCTCATCCGCCGGTACCGGCAGGACGGATCGACCGTTGGTGTGGTGGCGGAGGATCCGACGAGCCCGTTCTCGGGGGGCGCCCTTCTCGGCGACCGCGTGCGCATGCTCGATTCGCACGGCGATAAGGGTGTGTTCATCCGCAGCATCGCGAGCCGCGGGAACGAGACGGGCCTGAGCGAGAAGGCGACCGAACTCGGCGATGTCCTCGATGCCTTTGGCCGTGATGTCGTATTTCTCGAGACAATCGGTGTTGGACAGCTCGAGTACAGGATTCGTTACAGCGCACACACCACAATCGTCGTATTGACACCGGATGCGGGGGATGATGTCCAGAGCCTCAAATCGGGGCTCATGGAAGTGGGGGAGATCTTTGCGATAAACAAGGCCGACAGGCCGGCGGCGGGCCGGTTTGCCGACGATCTCGAATCGATGATCGAGCTTCGGGCCACAGGAGAGGGGTGGAAACCGCTTGTCGTCTCGACGATAGGGACCACGGGCGAGGGTGTGGATGAGCTCGTGCGCGCGATCCGCGAGCACCGCGAGTATCTCGAAGGGGACGGCCGTTTTGAGGCGAGGCGGGTCGAGGCGCTCGAGCGCCGGCTTTCGCACCTGGCCGAAGAAAAACTAAGAGAATTATTTCACGAAAACGGGTATATTAAGAGTCAGCTCGTGAGGGCCTTGGAAGACGTCGTGTCGGGCAAACAGTCGCCATATCAGGCGGCGGACACCATTTCCAAACACATTTCGATTCGGGCTGAAGAGGGGGGCGGTCGCTGATCGTTCGAGCGACCGCACGGGCGTGTGTCGTACGTGTTTGAATCCCGCAAAACACGATACGCGTGATCTCTGCGACCAGGAGGATTGGATGCAGAAACCGATTAAGGTGCTCGTGGCCAAGCCGGGTCTCGATGGGCACGACCGCGGTGCGAAAATCGTGGCCAACGCGCTTCGCGACGCCGGGATGGAAGTGATCTACACCGGGCTCCATCAGACACCCGAAATGATCGTCGAAACGGCGACCCAGGAGGATGTCGACGTGATCGCGCTGAGCGTGCTGTCGGGCGCGCACCTGACACTCTTCAAACGGGTGCTTGAACTCATGCAAGAAGGTGGTCTCGGCGACGTCCCCGTATTGGGGGGCGGGATCATTCCCGACGCCGATGTGGGGGCGCTAAAAGAAATCGGGATCAGCGAAGTATTTGGTCCGGGTACGGACACGCGGGACATCGCGGACTATATTCGAAAGCTCTTCGAAAAAGATTCAAATTGATTGGACCGGATAGACTATGCGTCATCCGGCTTTTTGTTTGCAGTCAAGTGTGACGGATAGGGAATTGAAATCGGGGAATTGATCGAATCCCCCGAAAGAAATGGTTTATAAACGGAGTCCGATTATCACAGCGGCGCCCCCGGAGGGCGCGTTTGGAAAAGGGAGGAGAGAATGCTAGAGCTCGAGCTCACCGAAGAACAGGAAATGATAAAGGATATGGCGCGGAAGTTCGCCGACAGCGAACTTAAGCCCATAGCACACGAGATCGATCAGGCGGCCGAGTATCCGCTCGATATGTTTAAGAAAATGGCTGAGGTTGGGTTTATGGGGCTTACCGTGCCGGTCGAATACGGCGGCGCGGGGGTCGATACGGTCTGTTATTCGATCGTCATCGAGGAGCTCTCCCGGGCATGTGCGTCCACGGGGCTTGGGGTTGCCGCGCACAACTCGCTCGCCATGACCCCGATCCTGAAGGCCGGTAACGAAGAACAAAAAAAGAAGTACCTGCCGGCGCTGGCGAGCGGAGAGGCGATCGGGTCGTTCTGTCTTACCGAGCCGGACGCGGGGAGTGACGCGGCGGGAACGAAGACGCGCGCCGAATTGAAGGGCGACAAATTCATCCTCAACGGCACAAAGATCTATGTTACCAACGGCGGTTTTGCCAGCACATTTGTGGCGACGGCGCGGACAGACCCCGGCAAGGGCGTCGACGGGATCAGCGCTTTTATTCTCGAGAAGGATTTCCCGGGTTTGAAGGTGGGAACGATTGAGAAAAAGCTCGGTTGCCGGGCCTCCTGCACCGCCGAGATCGTTCTCGAGGACTGCGAAGTGCCGAAGGAAAACCAGCTCGGGACGGGCAGCGGATTCAAGACCTTCATGGAGACGCTCCATGGCGGACGCATCTCAATCGCTTCGATGGCGGTCGGGATCGCACAGGGAGCGTATGAGGAAGCCGTCCAGTATTCGAAGGACCGTAAACAATTTGGTAAGAGTCTTTCGAAGTTTCAGGCGATTCAGCACATGATCGCCAACATGGCCACCGAGATTCATGCGGCGCGGCTTATGGTTCATCATGCGAGTAAACTTCGCGATGCGGATAAACCGTATGTCGTCGAGGGATCCATGGCGAAGTTGTTCGCCTCGGAGATGGCCACACGTGTTTGCGACAAAGCGCTCCAGATTCATGGCGGATACGGATACACAACCGAGTACGCCGTTGAGCGGATGTACCGGGATGTCAAAGTTTGTGAAATCGGAGAGGGCACGAGTGAAATCCAGCGCCACATTATTTCGCGTGAGATTCTTCGTGCGTAACGGCACATGACAATGAGGAAGTAACCGGCTGCCGGTTGCCGGCAGGTGAGGACCGCCGGGATGAAGGCAGCGACGAACGAGGAAGGAGTTCGATATGGAGAGGCCCGTAATCGTGGCCGCGCGCCGGACGGCGGTCGGCAGGTTCCAGGGTGGGTTGTCCAGCATTCCCGCGTCCAGGTTGGGCGCAGAGGTTATCAAGGATATCATTGCCCAGACCAAGGTTGATCCCAACGAGATCGACGAAGTATTGATGGGGCATGTATTGCAGGCGGGGCAGGGCCAGAACACGGCGCGCCAGGCGGCCGTTTGGGGCGGCGTCCCGACGGACAAAGGGGCCACGACGGTCAACAAGGTGTGCGGTTCGGGTTTGAAGACGGTCATGTTCGCCGCCCAGGCGATCAAGCTCGGAGACGCCAACATGATCATCGCCGGCGGCATGGAGAACATGACGGCGACGCCGTACCTGCTCTATGACGCACGAGGCGGATATCGTCTCGGCAACGGCAAACTCGTCGACGGTATGGTCAACGATGGGCTCTGGGACATCTATAATGATTTCCATATGGGAAATACCGGTGAGCTCGTTGCCGAAAAATACAAAATCTCCCGCGAGGAGCAGGACGAGTATGCGCTTGGTAGTCAGTTGAAAGCGGCGGCCGCGATCGAGCGCGGGGACTTCAAGGACGAAATCCTTCCCGTGTCTGTTCCCCAGCGCAAAAAGGATCCCATCATCGTCGACACCGACGAAGGTCCGCGCGCGGACACCACAATCGAAGGGCTCGCGAAGCTAAGAGCTGCTTTCAAAAAAGACGGGACGGTAACGCCGGGTAACGCGTCGACGATTAACGACGGCGCCGCGGCGGTTCTCGTCACATCCGAGACCAAGGCCAAAGAGCTCGGCCTGCCGATTCTTGCTTATATAGACGCGTACGCCACCGGCGGCATGGATCCCGAGTGGGTCATGATGGCGCCGGTCAAAGCGGTTCAGAACCTCATGGCCAAAACCGGCGAAAAGATCGACGACTACGAGGTCGTCGAGCTGAACGAGGCTTTTGCCGTCCAGGCGGTTGCCGTCATGCGCGAACTCGGGCTCGACCCCGAACGCGTCAACGTGAACGGTGGCGCCGTCGCGATCGGTCACCCCATTGGGTGTTCCGGTGCGCGAGTGCTCGTCACTTTGATTCATGCGATGAAAAAACGCGGCGCCAAAAAAGGCCTCGCGTCGCTGTGTCTCGGTGGCGGCAATGCCGTTGCCATGAGTATCTCCATGTAACCGAACGGCAAAAACGGGAGTTGGAAAGATGGAAGTCAAAAAAGTAGCGGTAATCGGCGCCGGAACCATGGGAAATGGTATTGCGCAGGTATTTGCCCAGAACGGTTTCGATGTCACCATGATCGATATCAAGGATGAGTTTCTCCAGAGGGGAGTCGGGGCCGTCGCCAAGAGTCTCGACAGACTCGTCAAAAAGGAGAAGATCACGGCGGCGGACAAAGACGCTATCCTCGGCCGCATAACAACGACGACGGATATCGATGGCGTGAAGGGTTGTCAGCTTGTTGTCGAAGCGATCTTCGAGGATCTCGGTATAAAAGGCGAGCTGTGGAAGAAGATCAACGAGGTCGTTGACGAAAACACTCTGCTCGCGACAAACACGTCGTCGATTTCGGTGACGGCGCTTGCCGCCACGGTTACAAAGCCGTCGCGTTACATCGGTATGCACTTCATGAACCCAGTGCCGATGATGAAACTCGTTGAAATCATCCGCGGGCTCGAAACCGATGACGCCACGACGGCGGCCATCGTCGACCTGTGTCAGAAACTCGGCAAGACGCCCGTCGAGGTAAACGACTACCCCGGCTTTGTGGCGAACCGTATCCTCATGCCGATGATCAACGAAGCGGTGTACTGTGTCATGGAAGGCGTCGCGACACCCGAAGCCGTCGACGAAGTCATGAAGCTTGGGATGGCGCATCCCATGGGGCCGCTCACGCTCGCCGATCTTATCGGCCTCGACATTTGCTTGAGTATCATGGAAGTCCTGCATCAGGATCTCGGTGATACCAAATACCGGCCGTGCCCGCTTCTGAAGAAAATGGTTTCGGCGGGACGACTGGGCCGTAAGAGCGGTCACGGTTTCTATCAGTATTAGTGCGTCGCGGCGGCGCTCAATAATAGTATTGATATGCTGTTGCTGGTGACTACGTAGTCAAGGGGTCACGAGGAACGTCCGGAGTCGAAATGGATTCTCGGCGTCGATCGTGGCCCTTTTTGTGTCAAATATATTTGTCACCTCGCGCAAGAGTGTCAACATTGCGTGACACCGTAGAATGTTTTTCCGTTCCGGGGATGAGTCGCCGTTGCACTTTGCAGGGAGCGCGGAATAGAATCACTTTGTACGTTGATTCTGGGGGCGTTAATGATTTCAACGGAGGAATAAAAAATGAAAGTTATGGATTGGAATATTGAGTGGATGAACAACTGGTTTGTCGGCAGTGGCGCCGTCGAGTGGAAGCCGTCGCTCAGTGGTGTTGACGACGTTAACGCTCTTGTCGCTCGTGTCGCGAATGTGATCAAGTCGATTGACCCGGATGTCTTGACCATTCAAGAAGGACCGAGCGATATACGCGAGATGCAGCTCTTTATCAACGATCACCTCTCCGATACAAATGGCACGCCGCTCTACGAGCCCTTTGGTGGTTTCGATGGGCGCACGCAAAAGGTCTATGTTCTCGTAAAAAACGGTGGGGAATTTCAGAATGCGCGTCTTGCCGACGACCCCGCCACCGTCGAGCTTCTCGATGTGTGGATGGCCGACATCGACGCGGATGGGCGGCTTGAGTCGTACGAATTTACCCGTGGTCCGCTCGTCATCGATGGTGAAATCGGAACAGGGTCGGATACCGTTCGCATCGTCACACTTCACACCAAATCCAAGTACGTCAACAGGGGCCAGGAAATGTGGGAAAGCGAGACACGGCGGCAGGAGTTTGTCGAGGCGGCCCTCAAAAACCGGCGGCGGATCAGCACCGAGGCCATGCACACGCGCGACTTCCTCAACACACTTCACGAGGTGGACACACACCCGCATGTCATCGTCACCGGTGATTTCAATGACGGCCCCGGTGTGGATTACTTTGAAAAGTATTATCTCACGCACAGTGTGGCGGACATTCTCCTCGGGAGTGTCTATCGTCCCGACCGGCAGTATACGCACACCCTTCTTGGCAACGTTCCCCAGGCGGAACTCTTTACGGCGCGATTTGATGACTTTGTCGATGAAATCGACGACCGGGCTCTTCTTCTCGACCATGTCCTGGTCTCGCCGGCGCTTAGTGGGCGGTTTTCCAACGCCCGGGTGGCGCATGCCGAATTCGATGCCGAGACTGATACGTCAAAGTCTGCTGGGGCGCGGGACCGAATGCCAAGTGACCACAGGCCGATCGTGGTGGATATTGCCTAATTACGGCGTTGACTCGTGACTATTGTCAGGTACTCGATTGACAAAAGTCAATATCCAGCCGTTCTCTGCGCCGGTTGTGTAAACGATGTGGACAGTGGGTGTAAAGAAAGTTTGCAATCTACACAGTAATAATACGTTAAGCCATGGGAGGCCTTGACTGCGGCCCTTTTGAGGGTTACACTTCTCCTATAGAGGGGTGCTGCAGCAAATGGGAGATATTGTGTCTTCGTCCGCATCAAACGATGCCGCGTCTTTTGGCGACGGCCTCTATCGGACGGGCCAACCCGCCGCGATCGTCGCCGAACCACGTCCGCCCACTTTTCGTGGGCCCAAGCTACTCGAACGCGTCCGTCGAATAATCCGCGCCAAACACTACAGCCATCGAACTGAAGATACTTACGTCTCGTGGATCCGCCGATTCATCCTCTTTCACTCCAAAAAACATCCGACTCTCCTCGGTCAGGGCCATGTCCGGGAATTTCTGACCTACCTCGCCGTCAAAAGACGCGTGAGCGCGTCGACCCAGAACCAGGCGCTGTGCGCGATCATCTTTCTGTACAAAAATGTGCTCGGCAGGGACCTCGGATTTGTCGATAACATTGTTCGGGCGAAGAAGCCAAAACGTCTGCCGGTTGTTATGTCGCGAGATGAAGTTCGGAGTGTTATGGCCGAACTTGGCGGCGTCAAGCATCTGGCCGTCTCGCTCATGTACGGGTCGGGCTTGAGGCTTCTCGAGTGTCTCGAGCTTCGGATCAAGGATATCGATCTCGAAAGAAATCAGCTCGTTGTCCGGGCTGGGAAAGGGGACAAGGACCGGTTTACTATTCTACCGAGTTCGGCGAGGCCGCACATCGAAAAGCAGATCGAGGAAAGTCGTCGTATCTGCAACTTCCGCGGTGGAATGGTTGAGTTTCCCGTGACCTTGCCCGGTGCGCTCGATGTCAAGTTTCCCAATGCCGGGCTCGAATGGCAGTGGCAATATCTGTTCTCTGCGCGTGGGGTCATGGTCAACGAGTCCACCGGCGAAATTCGTCGGCATCACCTCCACGAATCGGCCGTTCAGAGGGCGGTCAAAGAGGCGGTTCGGCGGTCGGGGATTTCCAAGCGAGCGACCTGTCACACCTTCAGACATTCCTTTGCCACCCACCTACTCGAAGACGGGTATGACATTCGGACCGTACAGAAACTCCTTGGACACAAAGAACTGCAAACGACCATGAT
>CAWBQK010000020.1:0-16693 GCA_963791045.1 Candidatus Latescibacterota bacterium | reverse complement strand
ATGTTTATGTACGTATACACTTCGACGAGAGTACGTATTGCTGACGAGCTGGATACGCTGCGCCCAGTGGAACGCGCTTCTCGAGAAGAGTCATTTCAACGATGTCTTTCTCACATGGGAGTGGGTGTCGAACTGGGCGAAAACGTGCATCAACGGGGACAGGCTGCTCGCGGTCGCCGCGTACGACGGTGATGAACTCATCGCCATCGCGCCGCTCTGGGTGCAGAAGGTGACGTACCGGCGGATGCTCGAGCTACCAGTGTTGAGGCCGGTCGGCGCCGGCATTACGGACTATTTTGTATGATCGTGAAGGCTGACGACGTGACGCGTGGTGCGACGGCGATCTGGGATCACCTGTTCGGGCCGCTGAGGAAAGAATGGGATGTGTTCGAGTTCTTCGAAGTGCCGGAGACGTCGCCGGTTCTCGATAGATTCAAGGAACTGGCGTCGAGAGACACCCGCAGTTCGACGGCGAAGCACGTGAGATACACAAAATGTCCTTATATTCATTTGAACGGCGGGTGGGAGGAATTGCTGGAGAGTTACCGGCGGACCAATCGGTATACGGTTCGTTGTTCGCGCCGCCGCCTCGCCGAGACCGGCGACCTCCGCTTCGATTTGTGTGAAAATGGCGATGATCTGCCCGCGCGGATGAATGATTTGATCGCGCTCAACAAAAAAAGCTGGAAAGCACGGGGCGGCTCGGAGAGTTTCTGTTCGGATGAGATCGAACGATTTCATCACAATGTGTCGCGCGCGCTCATGGACAAGGAAATCTTGTTTCTTGCGACGATGACACTCGACGGTCTCCACATCGGATCGTTCTACGGTTTCGATTACAACGACAAGCTCTACTATTATATAAGCGCGGTGCAGCCGATGCCGGTGAAGCGCACCAATGTGTTGACCGCGCTATTGGGATTCTGCATCGAAGAGGCGGCGCGAAGAGGCCGAAGCGAATTCGACCTCCTCCGCGGAGACGAACCGTACAAGCGCCACTGGACGGGGACGACCCGGCAAAACGAATCCATCCGCATTTACAACAAGCGGATACGAAGCGGCATCGTGTATCTGTACCGCGTCTACCGCCGACTTCTGAGCCACCCCCGTGTCTGATTCTTCGTATGGCCCGGCCTGGCCAAAACCTACTTCTTCGACAGACCTGGAAGCGCCGCGGCGGTGCGGCTGTCGCACACCAGGTGAGTGAACAGCGGTTGTTTCTGATGCAGCGCCGTGTGTAGAATCCTTCCCTTGTGGTGGTTGCACGACGCACAGGCCCCAACATCATAAGCACGTACTTCCCGCTCTTGATAAACTCGGGGAGGTCGCTGAGTTCGACGAGCGTGAGCGCGCGCCTCTCCGTCTCCATCTCGATCGGTCCGTCGTCGCCGATTGGGCGCCACAACATATCTCCCACCGTTTTCTCCTGTTTGAGCGTCTGGTATGTCGACTCCGACGCCTCCATGCATGCGCGCAGCGAACTGTGCCGATCCTGCCAGTCCGAGCCCGATGTCACAATGATGTCGATGTCCTTGGCGGCGTCGAACGCGCGCGCGATCTCTACGTTCCTTTTCAATCGGGGTATCGCTTCGGTCAGCACCATCGACGGCGCATGGAGCCCGACAAAATGTGGTTCGATCTGAAGCGCGGGAGGCTCGAGGAAGAAGGTAAAGAACGCGTTAGGGTCCGTCGCGGGATTGCCCGGGTCGTGCCCGGTGACCATCGCATGGAAGTAAATCTTTTTGGGAAGACCGTTTGCGGGCCTCTGCAGGATCTCGGCAAAGGCCCTGGCCGTCTGCAGCATCGATAAGCCCGCGGCCCAGCCCACATGCACGGCATCCTTCTTCCCGTGGGTTCGGTGATACTGCTGGACGAGCCGGAGAAGCATGTAAGCCGCTTCGCGCGCGACATCATTTGAGACGGTGGTGTGAACGACATGAACGCGCTCGAGCCAATCGAAATTTTGTTCGATCTGGTCCTTCAACTCGTGACACGACGGCGCGACATAGCGGAGGTAACCCTGCTCCCCGAGAATCCGCAAATAGTAGTACGGTTTCTCGCGCGACATCTCCACTTTGTACTTCTCGAATATCTTCTCCTGAACTTCTGCCACGCTGCAGCCGCTGGTGATCAACTCACCGACGGCCGACATGATTTCCCATTCATCCAACGGTTCATCTACGTACCGAAGGCATGACGCGCGGGCGACACAGGGATCGACTTTGGGGACAAGCTTTGTGGTTTTTCTTGTCTTGGCTGCCATTAGCAAGACCTCCAGGAAGGCGGCGGGAGCGACGGACGGACACACGGTGCGATTCAAGAATCGAGTTGTCGAAGTGTTCTCACAGTAACGAATTTTATGCCGTTTCTGTGCGTGGAAAGTCGCTCAGAATGACGGCTTTAAAATCTACTGTGACAAACGCAGGAGCATTTCGACTCGATTCGATCTGACCGTAAAAACTGGGCTACGGTGAGGCATTTTGAGCGCCCACTGTGACTAAACCCTTGTAAAATAATGAGTTAGTGCTTGACGTTCGGGTGCCTTTCCAATATAATCCAGTTGGTTCTGATAAAACTACCGGGTGGTCGAGGGAACGCACACACATGCTCTACGTATAGTGTAGCCAGGTTTCCCATAATGGCAAGTGCCGACCCTCGCCTCCGGTAAAAAAAAGTGATTTTGAAAAAGAGGGGTCGTCACCATGGCCTACATCTGGTTTCGCGACGACGATCGTCAGTGGCTGGTCGTTCCGCTCACCGAGCAATCGCTCGACATCGAAGGCTCACCCCCAAAGTTAGTCAAAGCGACGCATTCCAAAACCGCGAAGGCTCGTAGCGTCATCGTCGTGCCGACCAACGGTGAAGGAAGAGACGTGTCGTGGTCCGTCCTGTGGGGGCGCTCAAAGAAAATAAAAGTAAACGGACTTCGCATGGCAACGGGAATTCGCGCGCTCATGCACGGTGACGAAATAAAAGTTGGGGACAACCGACCCATCTACTTTTCCGCCGAAAGTCTCGCGCGGATCGAGACGTTCGAGGGGAGCGAAGAGCCGATGGTGTGTCCCCGATGCAAGCAGACGATCGAACCAGGGGCGGCCGTCGTCCGCTGCCCCGGGTGTTCGGTTATCCACCATGAGACCGATGAACTCAACTGCTGGTCGTTTGCGCCGAAGTGCTCGATGTGCGACAACCCGACGGGCATCGACGAGGGTTTCCAGTGGGTTCCGGGTGACGATGTGTGCGGCTGAGTTGAAAGCGGTCAACCGAGGAGGTCGAACGAATGACCAAGCTCAACGAACAGAATGAGATGTCAAAGCACGTCGTCGTGGTGGGCTGCGGTGGCAACATAGGCAGCCACATGATTTCCCATCTCGCACGGCTGAGTGAGGTAGGGCGTGTCACGCTCATCGATCCCGACACGTACGAACCGAAGAACCTCAAATCACAGGACATCGTGCCGTCGGATGTTGGTAAGCCCAAGGCCGTTGTGCAGAAGCGGCGGATGAAGAAGATCAACCCGTCTCTTGATGTGACCGCGCTGGTCGAGCGGATTGAAAATGTTCCGCTCCACCACCGAAGAGGTGACGTCATCCTTGCCGGACTCGACTCGAGACGCGCGCGCCAGCACACCAACGAGACGAGCTGGCGGTTGGGGATTCCGTGGATCGACGCCGGGGTTGACGGCGGCAACCTCCTCGCCCGCGTGAGTGTGTTTTTCCCGGGCGCGGAGCGCGGCTGTGCCGAGTGCGGGTGGACGCCTGAGGACTACGCCGCCGTCGAGCAGACATACGCGTGTTCGCCGGGGTCGGGTGAGCCCGCGGCGACCAACGCGCCGTCGAGCCTCGGGGCGTTTGCCGGCTCTCTGGCGGCGATCGAAGCGGGCAAGATCCTGTCGGGGTTCTACGAGCCGAGCACGGGCGGTGGTCCCGATGCCGATTCGTTCCAGGTGTTGATCGATGCCGGGTATCACAACCATTACCTGACTCGCCTCCATCATAACGGCGAGTGCCGGATGCCGCTGCACGCCGAGCCGCCCATCCGTTGTGAGGGGTCCGTGGCCAAGAATGCGCGTCTCGACAAGATCGCGCACAAAGCAACGCTCGAAGTGCCCGGCCAGTCCTTTGTCACCCAACTCATGTGCAGGGACTGCGGCCGCCCGCATCCTGTCCTCGAGCTCAAGGTGACGTTCGATCGCCGCACGTCCCGCCTAAAGCGCGCCCGGGCCTGTCTGGAATGCGGGGGCGACATGGTCGCGACCGGATTCGGGAGCCGCGAGTTGGTCAACCCCGCCGCGCTGCCGCCACACCTGGCGGATCGGACGCTGCGTGCGATTGGGGTTCGGGAAGGCGATGTCCTCGGTATCCGCGACAGCAGTGGATGCCGGCGTTATGTAGAAGTTGATTCCAGGGGCGGGAAAGCCCCCGGGAGAGAGAGGTGACACCATGGTCGTAAGCCCAATCATCAAGTCGTTCCTCGAGACACAGGAAGCCGAAGCGATGGCGTTGGCCGCGCGGAGCGATCTCATCGAAGTGGTGCCGATGGGAGAAAAACCGCACCAAACGTACCTTGTCAGGTTCTTCTGCAAGACGCTGCTGAAGACTCGCGAGGGTGTTTGTGAGTACGACCGCGTGGACATCGGAATCCGGTTTCCGTCGGATTACTGGCAGCGGGCCACACCGCCCGAAGTGGTCACGCTCTTCGGCCCGGCGAATGTATTTCATCCGAATGTCCGATTTCCGTTTGTTTGCATTGGAATGCTCAATCCGGGCACATCGCTCGTCGACATCATTTACCAGTGCTACGAGATCCTCACCTTCCAGAAGGTGACGATGCGCGAAGATGACGCGTTGAACGCCGAAGCGTGTACGTGGGCGCGCAAGAACAAGGAAAGATTTCCCGTCGACTCGCGGCCGCTCGTGCGGCGGCGCGCGAGCTACAAAATCAAGGACTCACAGGCACTGGAGGAGAAGCGGTGAACACCCGAATCGAGCGTTTGGAAAAATCGATCGACGATCTCTTCTGCGCCGGGGATTTCGACGGCAAGTTTGACGTCGAGAAAACAGGGCGGATGACCTGGCGCGTGAACGTGAACTCGGGGAGCGACCAGACCATCGACGTCGAGTTGGGCGGCAACTGGCTCACGTGCCGTTCCCCCGTGCCGGCGAGCGTGAAAACCGGCGACCTGTGGCGGTATCTCGAGGTCAACCCCAGGCTGGCCGGCAGGGCAAGGGTGGCGCTTTCACCCGAAGAGGGGGCTCTCCTGAATCTGTGTGAGGACGTGCCGGTGGTCGACGGCGTCGAGGTGGCGAAGTTGTGCGCGGAGGCGATCGAGAATCTCATCTCGTCGCGGGCGGTGATATCCAAGCCGGAGACGGCCGCGGCGACAAATGGGGGGAGCATCCCCGAAGACTCGCTCGAGGATCTTTGTGAGGAAACCGGGTGGGTGATTTCAAAAAGGCAGAACGGCGAAGCGTTCGTCGACCTCGACACGCAGAACGCGTCGCGAAGAGCCGGTGTCGAGACGGATGGCAACGGCGGTTACCGGCTGAGGACAAGCGTCGCGAAACACAAGTCGCTTTGCGATGAGTCACGTGCGGCGCTTGCGGAGTTTTTGCTCACGGTGAACGGACTCGTTCGTTTTGCCCGGGCTGGTGTGGACGCGGAGGATGGGGTGTCTGTTTTTTATGAAGTCCGTTTCAACGAGCGGCCGTCATCGGCGCTGCTCGACAGCGGGCTCTCGTCGCTCTCCGTCGCCTGCCGTTTCTGTGACAAGGAAGCCCTGATCCTTGCCGACGGGACGACGGCGCGGAGATATCTGGAAGCGCGGGGGACAGCCCCACGTGCAAAGGGCTCCCGCAAGACCGGGGAGCCAACACCCGAACCCGCAAGGGGAAGGAGGTAGGCGATCATGGCGTACGAAGCCGCAACACTCGAGCTCACGGCTAGCGACGTGTCTCAGCAGAAGGTTCGGAACGTCGAAGGCGTGTCGCCGGATACGACGGCGGCCGAGTTGGTGCAGAACCTCATCGACGATTTGAACCTGAACCGGAACGACGCGGAAGGTCGTTCGCTCAGCTACCGTGCGATGCTGCGGCGCGAGGCCCGGCATCTGCATGGAACGGAGCGCATCGGTGACGCCCTGGAAACAGGCGACTGGGTCACACTGACTCCGAATGTAGACGCAGGATGATCTGATCATCCCTCGGCCCGGCTTTGCGTCCGGCCGATTGTCAAATTCTCGTATTGGGAGGGCATGAGATGTCCACACAAAGGTATCGCTATGCGATTGCGCTCTATCGCGCCGACGGAACTCTCGTCGAACAGGTTCCCGTTTCGGTGGATTGGGATCCCGCGCTCGAGTGGGCGTGGTTGCAGGGTTTACGGCAGAGCCGGCTCCAGTTGGCGGACGGCACCGGATCTTCGGCGATCCGTCCGCTGTGGAGTGCCGACGCCGGCGAACCGTATCTGGACGGGTTCAGGGTGACCATCTACTCCGAAGAGGGCGATGGGGCGACCGAAGATTTTCCGACGGCGTACTTCAATGGTTTGGCCAAGCAGGTAACGGCCGAGCTGCTCGAAAAGGGCCGTCTGACAAAAGAAGATCAGGTGCGATACCTTCCCGTTGCGTTTTTTGATGAAGGCCACGCAAACGCCGGGCCGGTCTCGCCGTACAAGAGCCGTGAGGTTCCGCCGAACATCACGTTCAAGGAATCGCCGCTCGCTGATTTCACCGAACGCTCTTGCGCGTGCGGCGATGCGGAGCAGGGCGAGATGCCGATTGTGATTTCACAAGACATTCTGGAGGAAACGCGAGAACTCGCGCGGACCGCGGGCGCGAAGGAAACGGGCGGTGTGCTCATCGGCCACCTCCACCGCGATACCGAACGCCCCGAAGTTTTTGTTGAAATCACCGCGCAGGTCCCGGCGGTCCATACGATTTCGGATGTCAAGCATCTGACATTCACGCACGAAACGTGGTCGGCCGCGCGGGCGGCGGTGGACCTTCGCCGCAGGGGCGAGATTTTTCTCGGGTGGTGGCATTCACACCCGGTGAGGGAGTGGTGCAAGGACTGTCCCCAGGAGAAGCGTTCGGTGTGCCCGTTCGCGAAGGGGTTTCTTAGCGCCGAGGACCGGCATCTTCACCGCACGATTTTTCCGCGCGCGTTCACCTGCGCGCTCACGGTGAACGACGTGTCCGAAGATGAAATCACCCACACGCTTTTTGGATGGCAAAAGGGTGCGCTCGAGCGGAGAGGATATTACGTGCCGGGTGGCGGCGCCGTATTCGATGCGGGTGGGGCGGAAGTTACTACCGACAACGAACATCAGACTCCGGAAGGAGGGATTCAAGATGCCGCGCAATGCACGTCCGCTCGCGAGGGAAATGGAACTGATACGGCTGATTCTGATGGATGACAGCATCTCACCAGAACAGAAGAGCAGCCAGCTCCAGGAGCTTCGGGATAATGCCGGAGAAAACAGGTGTCATATCGATATGTTGCTGCTCCACGAGTTCGGCCGGCTCAGGACCGGGCTTCGCCGCGCGAAGGAAGTCCAGAACGAGCTCGAAGGTGTTTTTGGGGAACTTGAAGGGGCGTATAAGCGTCTTACGCAGCCGCCGCTCTACCCGGCGACATTTCTCGAGTACCAGATGATCGCCGGAGAGGAAACGGCGCTCGTCAACTACGAGAGCACGCTCCGCTTTGTCCGTGTTATAGACGAGCTGGACAAGGAAAGCGTTGCCGCGGGCGACCAGGTCCTTCTCTCGGGAGATCTCAACCTGCTCGTTTGCAAAATTTCGGCCACGACTCTCTCGTGTGGTGAGACGGCAACCTTCGAGCGCTTCACGCCCGATGGGCGCCTGGTCTTGAGCCGGCGCGACGAAGAAATCATTGCCAAACCCAGCGAACGGATTCTCCACGATGAACTGGAGAAAGGTGACGAGGTTCGCTGGAACCCCGCCGGACGGATCGCTTATGAAAAGATACCCAAGGCCACCGGCGATCATCTTTTCTTCGAAGAAGCTCCGAAGGAGAGTTTTGACGACATCGGCGGTCTCGACACGCAGATCGAAGAACTCAAGCATCTCATCCTGCTTCACCTCGAGAATCCCGCGTTGACGGGCGAGTACGGGCTCCCCCTCCAGCGCGCGATCATGCTCGAGGGACCGCCGGGGACGGGCAAGACGCTTCTCGTTAAGGCGCTCGTGAACTGGTTGCGGGAGCTTTCGAAGTCGGGGCGGTCGCGGTTTATGAACATCAAGCCGGGCGAGCTGGGATCGATGTGGTACTCGCAAACCGAAGCGAAAATCCGCGAGGTGTTCAAGGTGGCGCGCGAAGCGGCCGCGGCGGATCCGGACATCCCCGTCGTGATGTTCTTCGACGAGTTCGATTCGATCGCCTCGGCGCGGGGCGCGAACCTGCACCGTGTTGATGACCGCGCGGTGGACGCGTTGGCCGTCGAGCTCGATGGGCTCGAGGACCGCGGGAACATCCTCGTGATCGCGGCGACCAACCGTCAGGACATTCTCGACGAGGCGATCACACGCCCGGGCCGCTTCGGCGATAACCCGATCCGGATCGGCCGTCCCAACAGGGCGGGCGCGCGTTCGATCCTGTCGAAGTATTTCCGTGCCGACAAACCGTACGCGTCTTCGGCGGATGGTGACGGCCTCTCGGCGAGGGATGAAATCGTCGACTCGACACTGTCACGGTTGTATGCGCCGAACGGAGAGAGCGATGTCGCGACGATCACGTTTCGTGACGGCACGCGGCGGACGGTCCGCATTCACGAACTGGTAAGCGGCGCCGTGCTCGCGAAACTCGCGCACAAGGCGGCGCGGGCGGCGTGCCTGCGCGAGATCGAGACGGGCACCCGCGGAATCCGCCCCGACGATGTGTTCGACGCGATCTCAGAGGAAATCGAAAACGCGGCGCGGCTGCTGACGCCGGTCAACTGCAAGCGCTACTTGATCGATCTGCCGCAGGATCTCGACGTGGTGAGCGTGGAACCAGTACGCAAGAAAGTCGTCCACACCCACCGCTTCGTGCAGGTGGCGTGACAGGCGCGGGTGGCGGCGACCTGGTTCGGCGCGGGTCCTGTCGCCGATTACCCCGCGCGTGCTCGCTGACGCTACGTGCGGATCGCTGATTCGCTTATAACAGCGATTTGCACTCGGTTTGCTTATTCGCCGATAACAGCGCCGTGCGTGCCACCCGCACTCCGCTCCGCTGCGCCGCGGCGGGGGCCCCATCGGCGAGCGAAGCGATGTGCGAGTTCTCATGCACAGAGGCTTCAACAACCCAGAACGCGAGCCGCCACCCGCGCCTGTCGTGTGCGAGAACTCGCGGTCCCGCCCGGATCGACCAGCGGCCGGGTATGGCCGAAAAGTAAAAAGAAGGAGAAGGACATGGCTTCCGGCAAAAAAGAGAAACGATCGCGGGGGATACCCAAGATCATTGGTTACGACGGAGAGATGGGAAACTTCATCAGCGGCCTCGACCGCGTTGGGGGAACTTCCAGCGAAGCGTCCCGGGCTTTGATTCGCGAGATACCTGGGCTTGCCGAAGATTCGGGGCGCTTCCTGTGGAGTTGTTCGTGCAACGAATGTGAGGACAAACGGCGCCGGTCGGTCGCCTCCTCCGGCCACAAGTACTACAACTACTCCGACATCATGGGCGCCGCGTCCATGTATCTGACATCGGGCAACCATATCGGCGGAACGAGCGGGCAGGTCGACTGGAATCCCCAGGATCACGACCGCCGCTTCATGGCCGAGAACGGCGGGTGCATTTACATCGATCTCAATCATATCGAGGTGTGTGTGCCCGAGACGCGGAGCGCTTTCGATCATGTCGCGTGCTGGCATGCGCAGCTCGAGTACCTCCGCGGCATCCTCGCGGCGGCGAACCAAAAGCTCCCCGATGGACAGAAGATTAATGTACTCGTCAACAACAGTGACGGTCGAGGCAACGCATATGGCAGTCACATGAACTTTCTCGTCACACGCCAGTGCTGGCAGGACATCTTCGAGCGCAGGATGCAGTACCTCCTCTACCTCGCCGCGTATCAGGTGTCGAGCATCGTGTTCACCGGCCAGGGCAAAGTGGGAAGCGAGAACGGCAGGCCCGAAGTTGATTTCCAACTGTCGCAGCGGGCTGATTTCTTCGAACAGATCGTCGGGCCGCACACGACGTACTCGCGTCCCGTCGTCAACAGCCGCGACGAGTCGCACTGCACGGCGAGCCGCGATTCGTCCGGGCGCATCGAACACGCCGGGTCGGGGATGGCGCGGCTGCACTCGATCTTTTTCGACAACACGTTGTGCCACGGCTCGACGCTTCTCAAGGCTGGCGTCATGCAGATCGTCCTCGCAATGATCGAGGCCGGTCACGTCAACCTCGGTCTTCTCCTCGAAGATCCGGTTACGGCGCTCGGTGTTTGGAGCCACGATCCGGGACTCAAGGCGACGGCGAAAATGTGTTCGGGGCGCAATGTCACCGCGGTCGAACTCCAGATGATGTTCCTCGAAGAGGCGGCGCGGTTTGTGTCGCAGAGACACTGTGACGACATCGTTCCGCGCGCCCACGAGATCGTCGAGCTCTGGGCGGATACGCTGGAAAAACTCCGCACCGGCAACATCGCGGCGTTGTCGAGCAGGCTCGACTGGGCGCTCAAGTTCTCGATCCTCAACGAGGTCATCTCCGGAAACGAGAACCTCGACTGGCAGCATCCCGCCGTCAAACGGCTCGATCACATCTATTCGAGCCTCGACAAGGAGGAAGGTTTGTTCTGGGCGTACGACCGCGCGGGGCGCGTCGAACATTTCGTCAAAAAGAACGAGATCAAAAAGTTCACCAAAAACCCTCCCGAAGACACGCGGGCATGGACGCGCGCGATGCTTCTTCGCGAAGCGGGACCGGACCGTGTGTCCGAGGTCGATTGGGCACAGATCCAGTTTATCGTCGGCGACGACGAACACAATCTTGAACACCGGACGGTGGACCTGGGCAATCCGTTTGGCTTCACTCGCAAACGCACCGAACGCGTGTTCAAACAGGCGGGCTCACTCGTCGATATCATCGACGGGCTGAGCCGAAACGGTCACCGGCCGAAACACACCAGGCTGTCCGGGAGCGCCGATACCCCGGACAAAGGAGGAACGACGCAATGAGCGAGAGAGAGAAAGAAACGAAGATGCCGTTCGCGAAACCCCACGGACCGATCCCCCTTCCAACGAAGCGAGGATGCAGGCCGACTCGTTGAGAGGCAACGCGCGCAACCTGATCGACGCCGCACATCGGATCGTCGATGAGACGTTGTCGTCGAACAGTGAAGACTTTTTGAAAGCAACACGTCAGCAAGGTGGTCAGTAACGTGAAAGAGATGCTGCTCGGTGTAGAAACGGAATACGCCGTTGGTGGCCGCAACCGGGATACCCTCATCCAGGAGATCCAGCGGCACGTCCGCGACAATGTTCCGAACATCCAGGGATTGAATCCCATGGATCGTTTCCTCTCGAGCGGGGCGCGGTTCTACCTGGACTGCGGGGGGCATCCGGAATGGAGCACGCCGGAGTGCCCCAACCCGACCGAGGTCGTTCGGTACGCGCTCGCCGGGGACAAGGCGCTGGCCGACGCCCTGTCGTGTACCTCGGATTCGATCCGGAAAAATGAAACGATGAGCGTTTTCAAATGTAATGTTGATTATAGTGGAGCGAGAACGACGTGGGGGAGCCACGAGTCGTACCTTCACGTGAGGCACCCCTCCGCGTTCACGGAACAGATCGTCCCGCACCTCTTGTCGAGAATCATCTTTACCGGTGCGGGCGGGTTCAATCCGATGTCGGCGGGAATCGAGTTCACGATCTCGCCGCGCGTCTGGCATCTCCAGAAGCAGGTGTGCGGGTCGACGACGGATGTTCGCGGGATCTTTCACAGAAAAGACGAACCGCTCGCAAGACGTGGGTTTCACAGGCTGCACATCATTGCCGGGGAGAGTCTCTGTTCTCATCTCGCGTCGTGGTTGCGCGTGGGTACGACCGGCGTGGTCGTCGCGATGATCGACGCGGGACTCGCCGTGGGGAGGGAGATGTTGCCGATGAAACCCGTCGAGGCGATGCAGGCATTCGCGCGCGATCCGGCGTGCCGTGAAACGGTGGGACTGATCACCGGGCATGAGGCGACGGCACTTCAAATCCAGAGGTACTATCTGAAGAAAGCGGAGAAGTACATCGACGCGAAATGGATGCCCGTGTGGGCCGAAGAAGTGTGTAAGGAGTGGCGTTCGATGCTCGACCGGATCGAATTCGCTCCCGAGTCGCTCTCCGCCACGCTCGACTGGGCGATCAAACTTCCGGTTTACGAGGACTACATCCAGCGAAAAGGGTTTCAACTCAAAGAACTCTTCACGTGGAACCACGTCAACGAGACAATCAAGACGGCGGTTCGCAAAGCGGAGCACCGTGGAAGGATATCAGTCGAACTGGTTCTTGGCCGCGAGACGAAGCCCTCCCCGATACCGGATACGATCAAGGCTCTGACACGGTATCTCAAATTGCATTCGCTCGATTGGGATATGCTGCGACCGTACGTGGACCTGCGACAGCAGCTCTTTGAGATCGACTTTCGTTTCGCGCAGCTCGACGGGAACGGGCTCTTTCACAAGCTCGATGCCGCCGGGGTGCTGGACCACAAGGCCCCCGGCGTCGATCACATTGAGGATGCGATGACCAAACCGCCTTCGTCTGGCCGTGCGCGCGTTCGCGGCCGACGGATAAGAAGCTATGCCGACCGGCCGGGTTTGCGGTGTTACTGGGATGGAATCTGGGATATCCCCGGCGGACGCACGCTGTCGATGCGAGACCCGCTCGCGAGAACGGCGAGATGGAAGAAAATCGCGCTCGAGCAGATCCCCGAAAACAGCCCGATTCGCACGATGTTCGAACGCAGCCGCGGCGAAGACACTGTATTCTAGGTGCCCCCGTGCCGGCCCGTGGTTGATTTGGTGGCTGGTTTTGCATAGACTCCGCTGATGAGGGTGTGCCGGTTCTTCGTTGGGTCGGCGCGCCCGGGCTGGCTTTCATCCATTTCGAAAACATCAACCGGGGTCGTGTACCATATGAAACGCGCAGTGATTCTCGACTGGGACGGCACGACCTTCCTGGAGACCGATCCGCTTCCGCATACACCGGAACTCCTGAGCCGTTGCCGCGCGCTTGGGGCCGGCGTTGTTTTTGTCACAAACAACAGCTCCAGAAAAACAGACGACTATCGCGCCATGCTCGGGCGCCACGAGCTATTGAGCGACAACGTCTCGGTCGTCACATCAAATCTCGTCACCATCGATTACCTGAAGACAAAACTCGCCGTTAGCCGCGTGTTCTTGCTTGGCAATCCGTCGTTGAAAGAGGAGTTCCTTGCTGCGGGGATCGCGCACGGCGCCGACGGGGCGGAAGCCGTGGTCGTCGGGTTTGACACGAGTCTCGTTTACGACAACCTCCAGACCGCGCACCGGCTCGTCGCGGGAGGACTGCCGTTCATCGCCACGCACCCCGATCGTGTGTGCCCCACCAAGAACGGCGGGCTCATTGACTGCGGTGCGATCATTGCCGCCCTGACCGCTTCAACCGGCCAGACGCCTACTGTGGTCGGCAAACCAGAAACGCCGATGTCGGACTATCTCAAGCGGTACGTGCTCAACGGGTGCGACAGAGCCGTTATGGTAGGGGATCGCGCCGACACCGATGGCGAACTCGCGAAAAAGCTCGGGGTGCCGTTCGTGCCGGTTCCGCCCGATATGACCACGGCCGCGGGCCGTACTTTCATTGAAAAGATTCTAAGTTTGATGCAAGCTTGAGGGGATTCCAGAGGTACACGGATGAATCGTTCGAATGCATAGGAGGAAACCATGGAAGCAGGGACCCAGGACAGCACCGCCGCGATTCGTGAGGTGAGCCTTCCCATCTACCAGACCAAAGGATGGCTCCGACTGCTTGGTGTGCTTTCTATTATATCGGGCATTATGAGCGCGATGTCGATCGTTGGAATCTTGTTCGCGTGGCTGCCCATCTGGGTCGGTGTGGTGCTTTTGCAAAGCGCTTCTTCTATCGAACGGGCTCATCTCACCGGGAGCAAGGAAGTCCTCTTCGATTCGCTCGGCAAACTAAAGATGTATTTCATGATCCAGGGTGTCACGACACTTATCGGTCTCATATTCGGCGCGATCGCTCTGTTCATGGTGTTCTTCATGGGGGTTCTCGGCGCAATCATGGAGTCGGTTGGGTGAGATGATACGAATGCGAAGGTTTCGGTGTATCCCGAGAGGTAATTTGAGATCGTGCGACCACAGGAAGTGAGTCATGTTGTAGAAGCGGCCGCGGCCGCACGATCTATTTCGTAATCGTGTATTGCTATTGTGTTCGCGGCGAGATGTGTCCCACCGTCGTTGCCCCGAATAGAATCGAACTCGGCAGTGGAGCCGTTGGGGCCCGTGCGGGGTAATATGGTAAGAAGCGAGAACTCAGGCCAGTAAAAAAAAGTATAAAAAGACACAATTGACCGTTCGGACGGGCCTTCTGTGCTTATGTTTCGAGGGCGACCGAGAGCGATATCCGTGTTAAAATAGTCCGACGCGAGGCCCTAAGTCTCCGTCCTTATGTGGCTTTGTCCCTTCGATAAGAAATCAAGGAATGGTAAAATGCGCCGCTGTGAAAAACTTAACGCAACTATAATGTGTGCCCTGGTTATGCTTTTTGTCGCCGGATTGTACGGCTCCTACGCGTCGGCGGCGGCCGTGGACGAGGAAGTTCTTGTCGAATCGGGTGACACCAAGATCTTTGTTCGTTTGAAGGGTGAAAGCAGTAACGCGCCCGTCCTTCTCTTTCTCCACGGAGGCCCCGCGAACCCCATGGGGATCCTGGCGTTCGAGGCGTATCCGGGCCCCGCTTTCGAGAAAAACTTTGTTGTCGCCTACATGCATCAGCGCGGTGTTCTCAACTCGCCCGACGTTCCCGATGAATCGCTTATCGTTGCGAATCATGTTGGTGATGTCGGCGCCGTCGTTGATTTCCTGAAGACGAAATTCAACAAGGAACGGATCAACCTGATCGGACACTCGTGGGGCGGAACGCTGGGATTTCTGTATCTCCTCGAACACGAAGACAACATCGATGGATTTGTCGACGCGGCCGGACCGCTCAATATGATGGCGACATACCTGGCGAGTTATGAAATGACTCTTCAGTGGGCGCGCGACCTCAAAGCCGAGCGCGCAATAACGGATCTTCAGGCCATCGGCAGCCCGCCCTATGCGAGCTACCGGGATGCCCTCACGAAATCGCTCTGGTCGAGCGAAGCATACGGAGGTCTCACCCAGAACTTGTCGTGGGAAAAGCTCTTCGAGGGAAGCGGCTTCAGCGAGTACCAGGATGCGTGGGGTGAAAAACAGATGCACATAAACGACGTCATGTTTCCTGAACTCCAGGCCATCAACATCGAGGACCGCGTTGGCGCGCTGACAACACCACTCCTTGTCATCTCCGGCCGGAATGATGCCGAGGTCCCCTATTTTTCGCTCAAGCAAAGCATCAAAAAGTACGGCGGAGAGAAGAAGTTCGTCGTTCTGGACAACTCCCACCACCTTCTTTTCATCGACGAGACAGACCGTTTTGTCGAAGAGGTCACGGGGTTCCTGCTCAAGTAACCCTCAGCGACAGGCCCCACTCACGCTCTTGTAACTCCTTGTTTTTCAATAGTGATAGGAATAAGTGTTGTATAAATACAACATTATGATTGACAAATACAACATCATGTTCTAGTATTACAATATGAAGACACGCAGGCTATACAACCGGATTCCCCTGCTCAGACAGGAAAAAGGCTTATCCAGAAAAGAGTTAGCCGATCTCATAGGTGTGAATTTCCAGACGATCGGCTATCTGGAGCGCGGTGAATATAACCCGAGCCTGGACCTGGCCTTTCGAATCAGCGAGGTGTTCCGGCTCCCGGTCGAGAAGATCTTCTCCACGGAACCGATGAAGCCCTTGAGCGAGGAATTGTACGGCCCCGATAAAGAGAAGGGGGAGTGAGATGGATATCAAGACATCGAAGACGGCGAGGAGAATCGGAGTCGCGACCAACTACGGTGCGCTCGCGATCTTTTTAATTTTTTATTACACGGGATATCATACCGGAGGGGGCGGCGTGGAAGCGACGGGTGCGTGGCTGTTTCTCGCCGTCGCGCTCGCGAGCTTTTTTGTCGTTCATGTGAAGACGGGCCTTTGGCGGTTCTCGCATTCGTCCATCGACAAACTCGACGAACGCCAGGTCATGGTGACGCACGACGCGCTTCGGCTGTCATACGCTGTTTTTACGGTGACGTGTCTTGGGATCATGCTCTTCAATGCAACAACAGGTTATCGGGGAAACTACATGTTCGACGCGGTGCTGCCGTTTTGCTTTCTCTATTTTGCACACACACTCCCCGCCTCAGTAATTGCTTGGAAAGAAGCTGAGGTGTAGGACCTACCACGCCCGGGGTGGCCGATGACAGGACCCGTGCCCAAGTTTTCTTCAATCCCAGTTGATTTCGAGAAGTTCGAATTGTCCGTGAACATCCGATGCGGTGGCGATGTCCCATCGTTTGTTGGTTAACCCGCGCAAAAACGACATGTCGTGACTGACGAGGAGTAGCC
>CAWBQK010000019.1:0-33499 GCA_963791045.1 Candidatus Latescibacterota bacterium | reverse complement strand
GGAAGGAAGCGGTGGTGTAGGGTGCCGCCAACCCGAACAATGTACGGGTCGAATTGTAGGACTTTACTGACAAATAAAATTGACAGTTGGCAAGAACCCTGATAGAATCCCCTCATAATACTCAGAATATTCAGTATATCCGAGGAGCGGGACAAGATCAAAAACTTGTACTCCACATTTCAAGCGGCAGAGATCCTGGGTGTTTCAGCGGATACTGTCCTCAAATGGATAAAGTCCGGGAAAATACCCGCCACCCGAACACTGGGAGGGCATTTCCGAATCCAAAAAGATACTTTGGTTGAACTAACTTCTCAGGAAGAACCATCGACTCTGCCCGCCAAGACCGCCCTGCCGCAAAAGACCTTCCAGTATTGTTGGGAGTTCAGCGCCCAAGACGACACGTTGAAAGACGAATGTCGAAGGTGTCTCGTTTATAAATCCCGCGCAAAATTGTGCTATGAGTTGAGTTCTGTTCCAAAGGAACTCGGGCTTTTAAAACTCCTTTGTGATTCAAACTGCGAAGAATGCGACTACCGTAAATATGCCAGAGATCACTCTCTCGGTATTTTGGTGGTTACTGACGACAGTGAGTTTCTGGCAGATTTCGACGATGGCGCTTCGACTCTCAGTTTTAAGACAACGAAGTGCGAATATGAATGCTCTTCAATTGTCGAAAAGATGAGACCCGATCTTGCGATCATCGATTGCTCATTTCACAAAGCCAAAGACTTTTGTGACTACCTTTCCAACGATTCACGCATACCCCACGTAAAAATTATCCTCGTTTCAGATACAGAGCGTTCTTTCGACTTCAACAGCGAAAAAATATGTAGCCGTGTTTCTAAGCCATTGAATCTTAAGCATATTGAAGATGTCACTGAGGGCATAGGAGTGTGAAAGGAGGGAATGCCAAGAGATGTAATGGGCTCGATGCAATTAAGCCGTGCCCTACTTCGGAAAATCTGACACAGATTTGAACGCCTTCAAATGTAGTCCGGCGCAAAACAATCGTCGCGGTTTGATCTAGCAGCTTAAAAGGCCCGACGGACGGCCCTTCAAAACCAATCCGTCGAGCCGGGAGTGAAAGCACGGCGCTCGCCGTGCGTTTCACGTCAATAATCTGATGATTTTTCCGGTGATTGTCAAGTTTTCCCGAAAGGCACAGAGGGTGATTCGAAGCGGCAGGC
Source organism: Candidatus Latescibacterota bacterium (assembly GCA_963791045.1). Classification (GTDB taxonomy): domain Bacteria; phylum Krumholzibacteriota; class Krumholzibacteriia; order WVZY01; family WVZY01; genus CAWBQK01. Next base: position 32,312 of record CAWBQK010000019.1, on the reverse strand, counting down.
AGCCGTTGCGTAGTCCGGGCGTATAAGCACCAGGAGGAAGTCAGCATGAACCGATCATTTGTTTTCGATATCAATCAGCGTAATCAGAAAAGGAGGACGCACGTGGCGTTAAATGCGATAACTCGTATGCTGATGATTGTTGTGGTTGTTTGTGTCTCATTGGCCGGCCTCGTCTCCGCGAAAGATGGGGCCTTTAACGAGGATAAGAAGGATTTTGGGCAGCCCGAGACATCTGCGATGGTCAATCCCTCAAAACTTCTCTGACGGGCACGTTCATTGGCGGGTGGCCCGGTGCCGAGTTTTCAGCGATGGCGCTGGATGCGGACGGCGACCTGGTGCCTGTCGGTACACCGACTCGGCGGGACTTTTCCAGTGACAGCCGGAAGTTACGACGAAACACATAACGGTAGTAGCGATATTGTGGTGTGTAAATTGGATCCGACCGGAAGTCTCTCTCTTTGGTCGACGTTCCTGGGAGGCTCGCAGTCGGATGTCGGCCATGATGTCCTGGTGACGAACTCTGGTTCTATTGTTGTCGTCGGACAGAACACCTTGGGGAGGGTTTCCGACCACATCTGGAGCCTATGATCAATCCTTCAACGGTGGCAGAGATTTTACAGTTTCCATTCTGGATGCGTCCGGCAGCTCTTTGCTGTGGAGTACGTATCTCGGAGGGAGTGGATCAGAAGATTCTCCCAATATCGCCATGGATTCCGTTGGTGATCTTCTTGTGCTCGGCAACTCTGGTGGAGCGGACTATCCGACGACAACGGGGCCTATCAAGAGTCATTCAGCGGTTACTTGGATCTAGTTGTCACGAAATTCAGAGGATCGGACTACCAGCTTCTTTGGAGCACTTATCTGGGAAACTCCGGTTTTGATCAGCCGTTTGATGTGACCGTTGATGCAACGGGTAATGTGGTTGGTGTTGGGCGTACGCAGGATAGCGCATTCCCGACTACAAGCGGAGCATTTCAGGAGACCATCGGCCACGGATCTACCATAAACGGCCGTTACGACGGGTTTGTTTTCAAACTCAGTTCAGACGGCTCGACGCTTCTTTGGAGCACATTCTTAGGTGGGAACGGTAGTGATCAGGCACATGCGGTAGCTCTCGATTTTCTCGGAAATGTTGTTGTCACAGGTGGGACAATAGCCGTCCCGGGAACTGCGTTTCCGACGACCCCGGGCGCTTACGATGAGACGTGGAACGGCAGTTATGATGTGTTCGTTTCGAAACTCTCTGCCTCCGGTTCATCTCTTCTGTGGAGTACCTTGATAGGGGGTATTAATTCTGAAGTTGGGACGGGAATCACACTGGATCAGTATGACAACCCCATCATCATCGGGAGTACTTCCGGTACGGCGACGGATTCGCTGTATCCAACAACCGTTGAAGCCTACAGTCATACACACACGGAGGCGATACCAAACAACTCCATAGTGACGAAACTGAATTCGACAGGATCAGGATTGCTCTACAGTTCCTATCTGCCTGGAAATCTAGACGGCCTTGCTCTTAATTCAGACGAAAACCTCCTTGTGGCAGGAAGTGCTAACGCTGGCTTCTTTCCGACAACGGCAGGCGCATACGATGAATCTCACAACGGACAATACGATGGCGTCGCCGCACTGTTTGATATTTCAGAACCGCCAGTGGCGGTGCTGGTATCGATTTTCAGTGCGCGCTGGATAGAAAACAGTATTGAGGTCATCTGGAGCCTATCGTCGGATAGCGATGATCTGGATTTTGAAGTATGGCGAAAGTCGGGACAAACACCGTTTAAAAAAATGTCCGGACTCGAGTTCACGCGGAGCCGGAACGAGTTCAGTTTCGAGGATGCTGACATCGTGCCTGGAACCGACTACAGCTATCGTGTTGTCATCCTGGAAGACAGCAAGCCAGCAGCCCAGTTTGAAGTTGATGTGGCGACGCCTCACGTTCAGTTGACATTGCATCAGAATGTCCCCAATCCGTTCAACCCGGATACCCACATCAAATTCGGAGTTGATCAGGCGCAACATGTGCGTTTGCAGGTATACGATATTGCTGGGCACCTTGTGCGCTCGCTTGTCGACGCTTTCAAAGAACCAGGAATCTATGTTGAAACGTGGGATGGCCGCAACCATGCCGGTAAGCAGGTTGCCAGCGGCGTGTATTTCTACCGACTTGAAGTAGGGAAGCAGATGCTAACACGCAAAGCAACGCTGATGCGGTAAAAAGCACTGTGCATGCGGTCCGGCACCGTTGAGAAACGAAGTCCATCGCAAATCAAGGTCCCGGGCCGCCTCAGCACAGATGAATCGTTCGGAGGTTATGTTGTCGACTTCTCAGCGGAACTCCGTCAGTACGGTCGTTTATAATTTCATGAACTTGATCATTGATTTCGTCGTGCGGCGCATGACTCATCTTTTCAGGTTCTCGTGCGTGGTGACAGTTCTGCTCACACTGTTTTCCGTGTTCTTCTCGCCTCGGCTTGCTCTTGGAGTCGCACCGGAATTAACGCACTTCCTCACGGGAATTCAAGATTCGAGATGCGAAGGGGACTACGCCGGGGCTCGATCTCTGGCTGCTGATCTGTATGCTTCACTCGAAACGGTGGATGATCCACTGCTCTCATCGGTCGATCTTGCCCTTTTGATTAAGGAACTCGACGCGTACACTTCGCTTTCGCCTGTGCTTCAAACCGAGGCGGCTGGAGCGGAGTGTATGGACGATTCGCTTCGCGCACGATATTTCAATCAGAATAGCGCTTTGCTAATTGAGCTCGCGCGCCGCCAACTGGCTGTTCGCTCCCGTGTTCTTCCTCGCGGTCATGGCGACGTGCTTCGGTCTCGGATCTGGTTGGCCCGGGGCCAACGGCAGAGCGGCGATTTGGAAACAGCCGCGATATCATTTCAGGAATGTCTGGAACAGGCGCGTCGGGCATGGGGCGACGATCACCTGGAACGACAGCAGCTCCTAATGGAATACGCCGGTCTGATGAAGGATCACGCCGGATTCGCCGCAGCGGAATCGCTCTACGCGGACGCGCTGGCAATGCTTACCAGGATGGAAGAACCGCCGCCCGCCCAAAGCTTGTATACCATCGATAACATCACACAATTCTATGATGATCGAGTTTCGCTCTTGCTCAATGGTGGTCTTTTTGAGGAGGCGACAGCGGTTGCTTCGCGAATGCGAACGCTACTGGCGTCGGTGTCCCGACTGGCGAGGCCCTTTCATCTTGCCGATGCCGAGCGGCAGGTTACCGCTTGCACCCGGATGAAAGCGTTGCCGGATTCGGCCAGAGCGGACCTGTCCGCCGCATATGCGATGGGGGCCGATCTCGACTTGAACCAACCAGCCAACGCCGTCGAATTGACGAACCAGCGTCTGAAGATATTTGAAGAATTGCTGGGAGCCGATTCTCCCGAGTATTCTGAGTGTCTCAAGGATCTGGGGACGGCGTACTGGTACCTTCAGGACGCCGCGAAAGCCGATTCGTTATATCGTGAAGCACTTTCGGCCAGCGAGAGAGCGTACGGGGGTCTCCATCCCGAATATGCCACGATGCTCGAGCGGCTCGGCTTGCTGTGGTATCTCCAGAATCAATTTCGTGAGGCCAGGGATTGCTACGCTGAAGCGCTTCCGATCTACCGTGAAGCATTCGGTTGCGATGAACAACGGGTCGGTGCTTGCCTTCGATTGATTGGCACGCTGGAGGGCAAGAAAGCCGATTATGTATCGGCGAACAGAGCTCTGACGCAGGCGTTGGCGATCGACCTGATAACTCTCGGACGGATTCATCCTTCACTGGCAGAGGATCATTATCAACTTAGTTGGATCGCCCTTCGGGCCGGAAACATCGATCGTGCGCTCTCCCACTCTCGGGAATCGGTCGATATTTATGTGTTGCTGGATCAGGATGCTTCCCAAAGTATTCTGGTCCTGGCGCAGGCGCTCCAGCAGGCGGGGGATTTTGTGGGCGCGGAGATGCAGCTGCGACACTCCCTGACTGATGTGAGAAACCAGTTCGGCGCTCGTCACGTGAAGGTGGGAGTCGCACTTACAGGTATCGCTGAACTGCAATACGATCGCGGCGACTTTGTCGATGGAGAGGCCGTCTCGCGCGAGGCGATTGAGATCCTCGAGGAAAACCTCGGGCGGCAGCATCCGTATGTCGCTCTCAATTACAATAACCTTGCGAATCTCGTTATGAGGCAGGATCGTTACGCCGAAGCGGACACGCTGTTTAGAATTGCGCTGTCGCTTCGTGAGAGTATTTACGGCTCCGCGCATCCTGATGTTGCCCAGACACATCTGGGAATAGGTTATCTTTACAAAGAAATCGGCAGACTCGATGAAGCGGAAGAGCAGGTTCGCACGGCGCTCAATATCTATCTCGAACTCGCCGGGGAGATGCATCCGACCGTCGCACAAACCCAGAATAATTTCGCACGCCTGCTTCAAGAACGGGGGCGGTACGCGGAAGCGGAAACACTCTATGTCAAAGCGCTGGCAACCCGCCGTGCGCTTTTGGGCGACGAAAACAAGTACACGGCTCAGAGTCTCCAAAACCTCGCACGCCTGCGGCAGATGCAGGGAGACCTGGAATCGGCGGGACAGCTTATGGAAGAATCAGTTCGTTGTTACGAAATCGCGCGCCGCCGTGCGGGTGCCGGCTTGGCCAGGGCGACGTTTCAAAAATCAACTTACAATGAACTCGCGAAAAACTATTTGCTCCTCGGTGAGGAGAATTTGGCCTGGGATGCCATGGAACGACATTTAGCTCGGGCGCTGCTCGATCTTTTGCAGGCGACCGAAAGGCGTTCGCTCTCAAGCGCAGAGATAGCGCACGAGGATTCTTTGCGAATTGAGCTGAACGAGGTGAGTGCCAGCCTTGACGCCGCTCGCAAGGCGGCGGCCCGAGGACGCAGCGAGGAAATGAATGTCCGCCTTTCGGAGCTTCAGGGTGACTATTTGCGGCTTTTGTCTTCGTGGGAAGCCTGCCAAGATGAGTTGCGTTCACAACATCCGATCACTGAGGGTCAACCCGCATCGCTGCGGGAGGTGCAATCAGGGCTCGAGTCTCGCACGGCAGTTCTCGGATGGTTGGATGCAGAGGAAGGGGACACCACCCACACATCGTGGGCGTACTTGATCCGGCGAACGGGATCCGTCGTCTGGCGGGAGCTTCCGCCTGCCGGGTCACATGCGAAGGCGACTGGCCTGGAACACTTAGATATCTTCCGTGATGCACTCACCACTCCTTCTGCCTTTTCATCGGCAATCACCTCAAGTGTCAAATTAGTATGGAAAGACCGCCTGTCACCGCTGGCGTCGGAACTGGCGGATGTCGATCATTTGGTGGTTATCCCGACCGGCAGAATGTTGGACACGCCGGTTGAAGCGCTCATTGACGATGATGGCATCCCTGTGGTCGATCGGTTCCGTGTGTCCTACGCGCCGTCGGCAACTATTCATACATGGTTGAACAATCAGCGGGGACGCAAACAAATTGAACCGAGCGACCGTGTATTGCTCGTGGGTGACCCGGTATTTTCTCCGGAACCCACACTGATAGCTGCGGTCAGTAGCCCGGCCGATTCGGCCATGCACAACACAGTGGTGAACGAAAACACGCTCGTAAGCAATCGTAGTTCTGTTCAACAGCTTCTTTCCCTGCCGGGCACCCGATTGGAGGTGAACGATATAGCTCGCCTCTTCGACTCTTCAACCATTCTGCTCGGAACCGATGCCGACGAGGAACGTCTCATGAATCTTGCTGAGTCGAAGGAACTCGGACGGTTTTCTTGCATTCATATCGCTACGCATGTGTTGATCAATTCTGGCAGACCGGCGCAGTCTGCGCTGGTTTTATCGTATGTCGATTATGTTTCGTCCGTGGGCACGATCAACGGACGTATTCGCACCTTTGACGGTCTCCTCACCACCAAGGAGATTCTCGATGAGTGGGTCCTCGACGCGGAATTGGTGGTGTTGAGCGCATGCGAGACGGCTCTGGGAGAAGAATTAGCCGGCGAGGGATATGTCGGATTCTCGCATGCTTTTCTCCAGGCGGGCGCACGATCTCTAATCGTGAGTTTGTGGAAGGTCGAGGATCGGGCAAGCGCAATGTTGATGAAACGATTCTATGAAAATCTGGTCGGCGAGCGCGGAGAAGAGTTGCGTGAGAAAGCGCAGGCCTTGCGAGAAGCGAAAAATTGGCTCCGTATATATACCGATGTTTCCGGAGAAACGCCCTACAGTCATCCATATTACTGGGCGGCCTTTGTGCTTATTGGCAGCTAGGAATGTTGAAAAAAACAGTCCATGCAGGATTCTCTATCGAACTGTAATTATCGGCGAACTCACGGGGACTTTGTCGCCGCTTCTCTCTTAGTCCCAGTTGATCTCGCGAAGTACATATTGTTCCGGCGGGGTCGTGCCCTGCTCATCCGATGTGGGGGTGATGTCCCACCTCTTTGTTGGTCAACCCCCGCAAAAACGACATGTCGTGACTGACGAGAAGCAGCCCGCACGGGCAGTCGCGGAGCGCGTCTTCGAGACACTGGATCGACGGCAGGTCCATGTGGTTGGTCGGTTCGTCCATTATAATGAGGTGAGGTTCCGTCGCGATGCCCATCGCGAGGAGAAGTTTTCGTGTTTCGCCGGGGCTTGGCTCGACAGCTCTCGAGAAGCCGATGCGGCCGCGATCCCAGGCGGCTGATCACCGTCATCATCACACCAAGAGTCTTGTTTGGAAGGTCGCGCGCCTCCGCGAGTATGCGGGCCGAGTCGGCGACATCGATCTCTTGTGGAACATATGTGAGACGCTCGGCCGGCACGTTTAGCGACGTGATGATCCGGCGGATGAGAGTGCTTTTGCCGGTGCCGTTCGGTCCCGTGAGCGCGATCCGGTCATCGGGCTGCATGACGAGACCCGTGTGACGGAGAGAACGACTCCCGCCAAGGGCGAGGGTCTCGGGTTCGATATCAAAAAGAACATCGCGCTTAGATTGCGAGCCGGGGAGCCATATCCCGATCTCGTAGGTCTTTTTGGTTTTGATCTCGTTTTCTTTTTTTAGAGCCTGACCGAGTCTGCCCTGGATCTGGCGGAAGAGTTTTCCCGCGACGGCGTCTTTGCCCGACATGAGCGCGCGGTCGATCTTGTCGCGTCCATCGCTGTCGCCTTTCGCGAGCCCGCGCTTGGACCGCTTCTGATCCGCCTTCGACGCTTCGTCTCGGCGTCTCGCCGACTCGCGTTCGATTTTCTTGCGTTCCGCCTTCGCCTGAGTCAGACGGCGTTCCTGGGCGAGCGCGTCTCGCTGCGCCTCTTCCCATGCTTTTGTGAACCCGCCGCGCCGAAGTGTGATCTCGGGCGGATCGACAAAAAGACAATGATTGCAGAGAAGATCAAGAAGACCGCGGTCGTGGCTGACCAGTAGACCGACCCCACGGTATTTTTGAAGCGCGCGCGCGAGAAGTGATTTCGCAAATGTATCGAGATGGTTGGTCGGCTCGTCGACGGCGAGCACGTCGGGACGGCGCCAGAGCATCACGCCGACCTGTGCGCGTTTGCGTTCGCCGTGGCTGAGCGAATTCCAACGATCGAACCAGTCCGAGCTCGATCCCGAGGTCGGCCCTGATGAGAACGGCGTCGCGATCCTCGGCACCGACAAGGTCGTCGAAAAGCGCCGGCGGGTCGTCGGTCCGCTGTTCGCAGTAGATCGCGGACGCGGGCGCGCGCACCTCACCCTCTTCCGGTGTGAGAAGCCCGGTGGCGAGCTTCAAAAGCGTGGTCTTGCCCGTGCCGTTGGCGCCGACGACACCCGTCCAGCCCTTGTAAAAACGGCAGGTGAACTGCTCGACGAGCGGCGTGGTCATGCCCGGATAGGAAAACGAAACGTTATGGAAGTCAATGCCCGCGCTCGGCATGTCGATGCCCCTTTTGTTTCATTATACGATACCCCCCGGCTGCGTTTATAATAAACCTCAACCCAACTCATACCAACCGGAGCGAATATACATGGAAGCGCTGCACAAAGGAAAAGCCAGGCAAGTCTTGAGGGATCTATTCGCCCATACAATGAACGAACTCGATCTCGAGTCGGCCCTCGATCGCGCACGCGACGAACTTGGGGAAATCATTTCCGGCCACCAGCGACGACCGTCGGACGTGAGCCGGATCAAGCTTGTCGCTTTCGGCAAGGCGGGCTTGAGGATGACGCAGTGGTTCACCGAGTCGTTCGACCTCGATCGCGTCGAAGGAATCCTTTCGGCGCCGGCAATCGATGAATCGCTGTGGCCGAATATCCAGTGTTTTCCCGGCGGGCATCCGGTGCCGAACGAGCACAGCATTGCGGCAGCGCATGCCGCGCTCGAACTCACAGCGGCGGCAACTGCCGATGAACTCGTTGTGTTTTTGATTTCAGGCGGCGGGTCTGCGCTTCTCGATTGTCCGATACGCGAGGGAATTCCACTCGAAGACATTCAGAAACTCCACCAAACGCTCGTAACGTGCGGCGCGGACATCGTTGCGATGAACATCGTTCGCAAACACCTGTCCGCTGTGAAGGGCGGCCGCCTGGCCGTGTCCGCGGCGCCGGCGAGACAGGCGACGCTTCTTATCTCCGACGTTCCCGACGGTCAGGAGTTCACGGTGGCTTCTGGGCCGACGACACCGGACAAATCGACATTGAGCGATTTCCGGCGCGTGTCGAGAATCTATGATTTTTACGAGAAGCTGCCGGAATCATTCGCGCAACTGATCGACGATCGCTCTCTTCCCTCCACAGCCAAAGCGGAGGACCCGGCGTTCGAACGATCCTCGTGGCGGTGTGTGTTGTCGAACAGGGACGCCGTCGGCGCTGTCAGGGCCTTTGCCGCGGAATCCGGGTGGGCGGTGGCGATAGACAATTCGGTCGATGACAAGCCCGTGCCCATGGCGGCGGACAAGCTGCTCGCGGGACTGGACGCCCTTCAGAAGAAATTTCCCGACAAGCCGGCCTGTGTGATTTGCGGCGGCGAACTGCGGTCGCCGGTGACGGGCGACGGGCTCGGCGGTCGAAATCAGGCGTTTGTTATTGAATGCGTTCCACGGATTGCGGGTAAGAACATAGCCGTGATGAGCGTGGGAACCGACGGGATAGACGGCAATTCGGACGCCGCGGGTGCGGTGGCCGACGGGACTTCGCTCGCGCGAGCCGAGGACCACGGTCTGGATCCGGAGGAGTTCGCGAAGAACTCGGACTCGTACGCGTTTTTTGACGAGTTAGAAGACACAATCGTGACGGGTCCGACAGGCAACAATGTGCGCGACATCCGCGTACTTTTATCATGGCCTTGATTTCTAAAAGGCGCGGGGTAATCGGCGACAGGACCCGTGCCGGGCCAACCCCGCAAACACAGGAGATTTGTATGAAGTGCAAAAAGTGCAGCAAGGAGTACCCGTCACGGTACTACTTCAAAACCGACACCGTGTGCATCCAGTGCTTTAATCAACTCAGCGACAAAGACAAGACGCTCGCGCAGCGCGATTCGCTCATGAAACATCCCATGACGTCGACATCGTACGAGATCGAGGGACACAAAATAGTCAAACAGCTTGGCGTCGTCCGCGGCATCACCGTTCGGTCGCGCTCCATCTTCGGCACGCTCGGTGCGTCGCTCCAGACGATCATCGGCGGGAACATCTCGCTCTTTACGACACTCTGCGAAAAAACGCGTGAAGAAGCGTTTGAATTGATGATCACACACGCCGAGCAAATCGGCGGCAACGCCGTTGTCGGTATTCGCTACGATGCGACCGAAGTCATGGAGGGTGTGACCGAGGTGCTGTGTTACGGCACCGCGGTTAATATAGAGCCGGTCGAGTAATTCTTCCAGCGAGGCAAAGCCATGAGGAGATTCCACACCGCGTGTTGGTTTGTCTGTGTCCTCGCCGTACTGATCGGGACGCTCCCCGTTCGCGCCGGAGCACAGGAGCCCTGGCCGAACAACGAGTGGCGGACGGCGTCTCCCGAAGAGCAGGGGATGAGTTCCGACACCCTCGTCGCGCTTGTCGAAATCATTCCCGACAAAGACATCAAGATCCGGAACATCATCATTGTCCGCAACGGCCGCAAAGTACTCGACGCGTCCTTCGCGCCTTATCCCCAGGAAACGCCGCACATCATACACTCGTGCACGAAGACGATTACCGCAACGCTCATTGGCATCGCCATTGACAAAGGGTATCTCGATAGTGTCGACCAGAAGGTTCTCGATTTCTTTCCCGGCAAAAAAATCGACAACCGTGACGCGGCCAAAGAAAAGATGACCATCGAGCATCTGCTCACCATGTCAACGGGGTTTCAGTGCGAGGACTCTTACAAGTTCGAATGGGCGGGCTTGCGGACGATGATGAGGCAGCCGATCTGGGCGGACTATGTGCTCGGTCTTCCGATGATTCACGAACCGGGTGAACGCTTCGAGTACTGCAACGGCGCGTCGTATCTTCTGACCGCGATTCTGCAGAAAGCCACCGGTATGACGGCCCTCGATTTCGCCAACGAAAACCTCTTTGGACCGCTTGGTATCACCGGCGTCGAGTGGATGATGGACCGCAGCGGCATCAACACCGGCTGGGGCAATATCGTAATGGCCCCGGCCGACCTTGCGAAGATCGGCTACCTCTTTCTCCATAAGGGCAACGTGGACGGGAAGCAGATCGTATCGCGGGAATGGATGGAGGAGTCCGTCAAACCGCACATTGTCGCGGGCACGTTGTCCGACAGTTACGGGTACCAGGTCTGGCCCAACGATATGGGTTACTACATGATGCTCGGTCACGCGGGACAGTACGTGTTCGTCCACCCTGACGAGAACATGGTAACCGTGGTCACGAGCTGTCTCGAGTCCCGCAAGTTTTTTGTGCCTCGGCAGCTCTATCATGATTTCATCCTTTTGTCCGTCGTGGACGATAAGCCGTTGTCACCCGACTCAGAAGGCGCGCGCCGGCTCGCCGAGGTGATCGACGATGCGGCGAACCCGGAGCCCCAACCCGTCCCGGCGCTTCCCGGTATGGCGGCGGAGATTTCGGGCAAGCGGTTTGATTTCGACGCCAACGCCGCCGGATTCCAATGGATAGAACTCGAATTCGAACCCGGCAAGAACGAGGCGGCGATAGAGGCCTCCCTTGGATTCCGGCACATCGAAGCCGATGTCGGTCTCGACGGCGTTCACCGGTTATCCGACGCGGAGGGACTTCTCCAGGCGTACAAAGGGCCATTGGGAAAACGAAAACACATTTGTCCTCGAATTCGAAGCGCTCGGACAAACGCGGCGCGGCAGTGCGCGGATGGTGTTTGACGACGGGGTTCTGACGATGCATTTTCAAGAAGCGATCGGGAAGTCTGATCTCAAACTGATAGCCCGGGCTGGATCGGACGAATGAACCGCAGCGGCCGGCGCAGATATAACGGGCATTTATAAAACAAAACACATCGGGGACGGCAGATGAAAAAACGATGCGAGTGGTGCGGCACCGACCCGCTTTATGTCGACTACCACGACAACGATTGGGGCGTGCCCGTCCACGACGATCGTCTCCTCTTTGAAATGATTGTGCTCGAAGGAGCCCAGGCGGGTCTCAGTTGGTCGACCGTTCTAAAAAAAAGGGAATCCTACCGCAAGGCGTTCGACAACTTTGACCCGGCGAAAGTCACACGCTACACCGACAAACGCATGGCCCGGCTGCTCGAGAACCCCGGGATCATCCGCAACCGGCTCAAAGTCGCCTCCGCCGTCCGCAACGCCAGGGCGTTTCTCGACGTCGCCGAGGAATTCGGAACGTTCGACGCCTATATTTGGCGATTCGTTGATTTCAAAACGATACAGAACGAGTGGAATCACATGCGTGAACTGCCAGCGACGACGCCCGAATCCGACGCGATGAGCAAGGATCTCAAAAAGCGGGGCTTTAATTTTGTCGGCTCGACGATCTGCTACGCGCTGATGCAGTCGATTGGGATGGTCAACGACCATGTCGTCGACTGTTTCCGTTACCGCGAGGTCAAAAGGCTGTCAAGATAGGGCAAAAATTGACAAAATACGCGTAACTAGTTGATAAAAATCAAGAAAAAACTTGGCCTTCCCTAACTCTCTGGCGCGCCGAATGTGTTATAATTGCGACGTGGCTATCATTAAGGTAGCTCGGCACTCCGCAAAACGACCGGCGGACACACAGGGGCGGGTCGATGGGATGGCGACGCAGCGATGCCCAAAAGAGATAGCTCACCGCGAGGTCTGTCGGTTGCGGTAAAATGGGGCGCTCACCTTGGTCGGGGCGCCCCCTTTTTTTTGCCCGAACCCGCCGATGCAAAAAAGAGAGCAACACACCACAAGTTTCCCCCGTAGTATTTTATGGACCGTCCCGCGTCACTTGTCAGCGCGGGAGTAATATCGGTGAAAAAAACCTCAATGGATTTGTCTCCGACGTCTGCCGGGATGACCTCCACGCTTGCAGTTTTTCTGCGTCCGCCGTTTCGAACGAACATCGAAGAAAACGATCTGCCTTCGCATACGAAATCGAACGAAACCCCTCGACTATTTTCTTTGTGAGGCGAGGGTTGAGGCTCGATAGAACAGTCGGCGATCTGAAACCCCGGTTTACTGTGTTTTTAACAAATAAAGGCCGGGCTCTTTCGGGTCGCCGCTCTTTTTGTCAATTCGACCAGTCGGTGCCCCCCCCTCTTCCACCGGAATATTGAATCGCCTTGAGAAAATACAGTCGCCGGTGTAGATTCAGGTCGGCGGATCGACCGCCGGACCACGGAAACACACGAATCATTGGAGGCTCGGAACGATGAGGATTGTACGAGTGTTTATCCTTGCCGCAATCGTGTGTATCGGCTTCACTGCGTGCGAGCAACCCGAAGGCAAGCAATTCACCTACAAGTGTGGAGACGGTACGTATCTCGTGATCACCATTCCCGAGGACGGAAACACGGCGACTCTTCGCTATGACGGGAGAAACCATACTCTCAAGCTTGTGCCGGCAGCGTCAGGCGCGAAGTACGAGGGAGACAAATATGTATTCTGGTCGAAGGGAAAGAGCGCGTTTCTTGAAATCAATGGCGAGGTCGTGCACGATGGATGCGTCCTGGTTGAATGATGCGATTTGACGCCGTAATATTTGACCTCGACGGCACGCTTCTCGACACGCTCGAGGACATCGCTGACTCGGCGAATAGCGTCCTCGCCCGTCACGGCTTTCCACAGCACCCTCTCGACGATTTCCGGTATTTCGTTGGAGACGGTGTCCGTAAGCTCACCCGCCGGGTCCTTCCCGAGAGTGCCCGCGACGACGCGACGGTCGACAAGATGGTAAAAGAGTTCAGGCGTGAATACGACGCCAACTGGAACAACAAGACAACGGTGTACGCGGGTGTATCGGAGATGCTCGATGGCCTGACGAGCCGCGGACTCCAGCTCGCCGTGTTTTCCAACAAGCCCGAATACTTTACACAGAAATGCGTCACGGAATTGCTTGGGGCCTGGTCCTTCGCGATTGTCATGGGGCTTTGCGAACGCGTTCCGCCCAAGCCCGACCCGTTGGGCGCGTTTGATATTGCAAAACGGCTTGGGCTCGAGCCTCACAAAATAATTTTTGTGGGCGATACATCGATCGATATGAAAACGGCGGTTGCCGCGGGCATGTTCCCCGTTGGGGCGTTGTGGGGATTTCGGACGGCGGACGAACTTCAGCTTAGCGGCGCGCAGGCGATCATTGAGAACCCCGAAGATGTTTTGTCTCTTCTCTAACGGATCGTGATGTCGAAAAAAACGTTCGAAGTTTTTGGTCTTGGCCAGTGCTGCCTGGACTACCTTTCTCCGGTCGAAGCCTATCCCCCATCCGATTCCAAATGTGAACTGCCAAAGATCCTGATCCAGGGCGGCGGCCCGACGGCGACGGCGCTGGTCGCGCTGTCGAGATGGGGCGTCAGTTGCACGTTCTCCGGCGTGGTTGGAGATGATTCCTTTGGCGAGATGATCAAGAAGTCGCTTGTCGATGAAGGCGTTGACGCGAGCGGACTGATCCAGCGAGCGGGGGCGGAATCACAGTTTGCGTTTATTGTTGCCGAACCGGGAATCGGCCATCGAACGGTCTTCTGGCGCCGCCCGACCGGCGCTCCGCCGGGCCCCGATGACATCAACTTCGAGATGCTCCGCCTTGCAAAAGTCTTTTATACCGACGGTCTTTTGATAGAGGCGTCGCTCGCCGCGGCACGGGATGCAAAAGCGTCGGGGATTCCGGTTGTTGTCGATCCAGGGTCGTTGAGGGAGGGAATGCTCGATCTCGCCCGCTTGAGCGACTACTTCGTCGCGTCCGAAAAGTTCGCCCGTGAGCTAATCGGTGAGGATCCCACGAGCAAACTACCGTTGGATGGCAGTGCGGTCGAGGAGGCCTGTCGCAAGATTGCCGATCTGGGGCCCGCGGTCACGGGCGTGACGCTTGGGCCTCGGGGGTACACGGCGCTCGATCGTGGTAACCTGATCGAACGGCCCGCCTACCTGGTTGACGCGGTGGATACCACCGGGTGCGGGGATGTTTTTCACGCGGGTCTGGCGCTTGGCATCGTCCGCGGATGGAGCACGGAGAAGAGTCTCGATTATGGAGCGTGGGCGGCGGCAATGGTGAGCAAGGAACTTGGTGGGAGGTTGGGGATTCCGCGGATGGACGATTACCCGCATCATTCATAACGAAGGAGTTGGCATCGATGGATTTCACAGGAAAGCACGTTCTTGTCACGGGCGGAGCGCGCGGTATCGGGCGTGCCGTGGCGATTGCGTTCGCGAAGCGCGGCGCCCGCGTGGCGATCAGTTATCTGTCCAATACGGAAGCGGCGAAAAAGACCATCGGCGAGCTCAGCGGCGGACCTCATCTCGATATCCAGGCGGACGTGGGAGATCCGATTGCGGCTAAAAGCCTCGTCGATTCGGTAACGAAGGAATTCGGGGCGCTCGACATTGTCGTCAACAATGCCGGGACCCACAAGGCTCACCGGGTGGAGGAAGTGGACTATGACGAGTGGCGGTCGACCTGGCGCCGAATTCTGGATGTCAATCTCCAGGGGCCGGCAAACGTATCGTATTGCGCGGCCCGATTTATGATCGAACACGGAGGCGGGAGAATCGTCAATGTGTCTTCCCGCGGTGCTTTCCGCGGCGAGCCCGACAATCCCGCGTACGGGGCGAGCAAGGCGGGTCTCAATTCGATGAGCCAGTCGCTTGCCCAGCGGCTCGCGCCGCACAACATCTTTGTCGGCGTCGTCGCGCCGGGATATGTGGAAACAGACCTCGTGGCGGAGAAACTCGCCGGTCCCGAGGGCGATGCGATACGGCGGCAAAGCCCGCTTGGTCGGGTCGCCCGGCCCGAAGATGTAGCTCAGGCGGTGCTCTTTCTGGCCGCCGAGGGATCGGAGTTTATGACGGGAACGATAATCGACTGCAACGGCGCTTCGTATCTCCGAAGTTGAATATAGGTCTGTCTAACTGGGGGGTAGAAATCCTCGAGGGTTTGTTATATGTTCGTCGTGCCGACTCAGGGGATAGAAATACTTTTGAGCGCCTGCCGTGCAAGGGCCCTTCTTCACATGGGAGAACACGATGCCCGTTACCTACGAAATTATGAGCGATCTGGTAGTTTTTACCGCGAAGGATCATGTGACCGGAGATGATTTTAGCGAAGCCTTTAGCAAAGCGGTTGCGGATCACCGGTTCGTGCCAGGCTCCAAGATTTTGACCTATGATATCGAGTCGGCGCTGGAGCCATCGACGATCGATCCGAAGCAGGCTGCCGAGAATATCAATTCTTTTATGGAGCACTTCGGCCGAAAAATCGCGGTGGTCGTTCACAAACAAGAAAGCATCGGAGTGGGACACCTCATTCAGAAGCACTGCGAAGAATTTGGAATTGAGTATCGAGTGTTCAACGATCCGGGCGAAGCCAAGGAATGGCTCTACCCGGGGGGATTTTAGCGGATCCCGGGGACCTCCGCCGAGCACTTATGACGGCTCTGTGCTTCTTGATGGGCGGTTGACATATTTTTACGATTTGTATTTTAGAGTTGTTCGACCGGCGCTTTTGTCGCCGGTCTCTTTTTCAGATCGGTGGTTGCGCTTTTTGAACCGTTGAAGGGATGATCGGCGCGGGTTGCGCCGCGAACTCGTCATGGGTGAAAACATACAGATATATTCGGTCGCGCCGCTCATAAGCGCCCTCGCGATGTACTCGCTGGCGATCGTCACGTTTTTCTCGATGAAAAAGGAAAAGCTTTGGTTGGTCTTTGCCGGCTTTTGCCTTTTTCTCGCGGCTGCGTCAACCGTCGCTTTTTCAGTGACGCTCGCGGATGACCTGACGACCGTCTCGCGGTATGCGAAACTCGCCCCGGGGTTTGGTATCCTCGCGATCAGTTTTGCCAACTACTATGCGTACCTTTTGTCCGGTGCGAGGGGCCATGTACGGATGTTTGGCAGAAAAAAACCCTCGGGTCGTTTCTTTCTTATATTCGTGGCAATTTGGGTCGTTCTCATAGCTCTGCTCGTGGGCTCGCGCCAATTTGTCGTGGATGTCGAAATCGTAGATACGGGGTGGATTCGAGTCCATTACGGGCCGCTCATGTATGTGGCGATGGCTTTCGTCGTGTTGGCAACGGGGCGGAACGTCACCCTCCTGGGCTCGGCGTACCGTTCTTCAGCCGATCGAATTTTCAAAGAGTTCATCGTTCTGAACATGGCTGGTTTCCTTCTTATATTCCTGCCCGCAATCGCAATGTTTTTTATTCTCCCGCTGTGGGGCAAGATGACGCAGCCCTATACGTTTTTCTCCTTTCCGGTCGCCGTGACGATCTTCTACCTGGCCATCGTCCGCTACCAGTTTGCGCAAAACCATCAGCTCAATTTGTCGCTCGAAGAGAAGGTCGAGGAGAGAACGGCGGAACTCAAGGCAGCGCAGTCAAAACTCGTCCACTCGGAAAAGATGGCATCGATGGGGCAGCTTGTGGCTGGGATAGCACACGAAGTCAACAACCCGATTGGGGCCGTCCGAAGCATGGCCCATTCGAACAAACTCGCCGTCGGCAAACTCAGAAGCATTCTTGCCGGGACGGAATTTGACGACAGCGCCAAACTAAAACCGATTCTCGAAGTGATGGACAACGCCAACAGGGTAATCGAGGACGGATCAAGAAAAGTCACCGAAGTTGTGGACACTCTCCGCAACTTCGCAAAACTCGACGAGGCGGATCTCCAAATGTTCAATATTCATGAGGGCCTGGAGGATACGCTCAATATTCTTCAGCACGAGATCAAACCCGGTGTCAATGTCTCGAAACAGTACAATGAAATCCCCCCCGTGTACTGTTATCCGGCCCAGCTCAACCAGGTGTTTCTCAATTTACTGACGAACGCGAATGAAGCGATTGAAGGCGATGGTGAAATCACCGTAAGCACCTTCGTCCGCGGGGGGAATGTCTGCATAACGATCAAAGACTCGGGCAAAGGCATCCCCGAACAAAACTTGAAACGAATTTTCGATCCGGGATTCACGACAAAGGGCGTGGGTGTCGGAACCGGATTAGGACTGGCCATCTGTTATCGGATAATTCAGGACCACAAAGGTGAGATCGAGGTCGAGAGCACCGTCGGCAAAGGTACGAGTTTTACCGTTGTCCTGCCGGCGAGTGGTTTCCCCGGAGCCCGCCGGTAAAGAAAAGACATCAACATAGAGAGCGCAAATGGATCTGAGCAAACGACACTACTGGATTTTTGACATGGACGGCACGCTGACGGTGCCCGCCCACGACTTTGATGCGATCCGCGATGAGTTGGGACTCCCGCAGGGCCAACCGATACTCGAACAACTCGCCGGCCTGCCCGTGGAAAAAGCGGAGGCTCTTCGCCTCCGTCTGGAAAAGATCGAGCTCAAAATCGCCCGGGATGCCGTCAAACAGCCCGGCTCATCGGAGCTTTTAACGGCGCTCCAAAGCCGCGGAGCGACTATCGGGATTTTGACGCGAAACAGCCACCGCAATGCGCTCACGACCCTCGAGGCGTGCGGCCTGGCCGATTTTTTTGATCCCCTGAATGTGATGGGGCGTGAAATGTGCGATCCCAAACCGAGCGCCGACGGGATAAAACAACTTCTCGACCGGTGGGAGGCGACGCCGGGAGAGACGGTCATGGTCGGGGATTTCCTGTTCGATATTCTCGCGGGGCACGAAGCGGGAACGGCCACGGTTTTTGTGGACAATCACGGCAAGGAAGACTATGCGGCGAAAGCCGACAAGAGCGTGAGCAATCTCGGCGAGTTGCTCGAGTGCATTTCCGGGAATGAGAACTGAAGGAAGAACGAGATGAGTATCTACAAAGTTAATTTCGATGAACTGTCCTGGGAACAACCGATGGAAGGTCTCCGGTTTAAAGCCGCGCGCGACGGCGGAAAACAGCTCCGTATGGTCGAATACACACCGGACATGGATCTGCACTGGTGCGACAAGGGGCACCTTGGCATTGTTCTCGGCGGACGTTTTGAAATCAAGTTCGATGACGTGACCGAAGTCTACGAAGAAGGCGACGGCGTCTTCATCCCGTCGGGCGCCGAGCACCGTCACATGGGGAAAGCGCTGACCGATGTCGTCCGTGTGATCTTTGTCGAGGACATCTGATCCTGCGGCAGGTCCACCTTGTGGTGAAACGAGTTGCAAAACCAACGACACCGAGGCATATATAAAGAAGACATTGGAGTACCGAAAGAAGAAGGCAGAAATTAAACCTGTTTACCTATAAGGAGTTAAGCGATATGGCGGATTGTCACAACATGAGAAACGGCGAAGTCTACATGTGCGAGGGCTGTGGAATCGAGCTTCAGGTCATGAAGGAATGTAAGGACGTCGGAAAACCCACTGGCGACTGCGGCTGCAGCGACGAAAAAGAACCCTGTGTGATCGCCTGCTGCGGCGAACCCCTCAAGAAGAAGTCTTAAATCGCACCATGGCAGGCACGGGTGGCATCGATGGGGCCCCCAAAACAAGCGAGCGTTCGCGAGCCGACGCAGTGTTCGCCTTACCCCGTGAGTCCACGCTCGTAAAAGCGAGCTTGTGTGGGGTAATCGATGACAGGACCCGTGCCGGGTTCTTCGTTCCACCCGTACCTGACTGCCTGTGCGCTCGCGGTGGGCGAAACAACGGCGCCCTTCCCTCCGTAGGTAAAAGGAACAAACCCATGAACACACCTCTCCAAGAACTCGTGATACGGTCGTATGCCGAGGATGACGAAGCTCAGGTCATCGCTCTGTGGCGAGAGGTGTTTGCCAAAGACCCGCCGTGGAACGAACCCATCGAGGTCATCCGCCGAAAGCTCGAGATCCGGCCGGATTTGTTTCTCGTCGGCATTATCGATGAGCGGGTGGTGGCGACCGTCATCGGCGGGTACGACGGGTTTCGCGGGTGGGCGTACCATCTCGGGGTTACCGGGACGCAGCGCCGAAAAGGAATCGGCCGCAAAATGATGGACGAAATCGAGGTGCGTCTCCTCGCGAGCGGCTGTCCAAAAATCAATCTCCAGGTGAGGGCGTGGAACGAGGACGTTGTCGGTTTTTACAAAGCGCTGGGTTACAAAGAAGAACCGCACACGAGTATGGGAAAATTGCTGGATAAAAGTTGAGTATTGCCCCGCGGCGAACGGGCAAAAAGAGATTTCCGGTCTTGTATCGACAGGGAGGCACAAAATGAGTCGCACAGTTTGTTTACTGGTGCTTGTCTCGATGGTCCTGGTGTCAATCGGCGCGGGATTCGCTCAGGCGGAACGCCTTGTCGTTGATTTCGATTCGACCGTCTGGAACAAGGGACGAGCGGAAGTCGTCGACCACATGGACCGCAAGTGCCTGATCGGCCGCGCCCTGCTCGAAGGTGTCGAGTTCAAGAACGGAATCATCGAGGTCGATATCGCCACCAGCCGCGTGCGGTCCTACCCGGGGATCATTTTTCGTTACCAGTCCGAAGGGAACTACGAAAGAATCTACATCCGGCCCCACCGCGCTCCATTTTATTCCGACGCCATCCAGTATACGCCGGAGACCAACGGCATATCGGGTTGGCAGCTCTACAACGGCGATGGGTATACGTCGTCGACCGAGATTCCCGAAGACGAGTGGATAACGCTAAGAATGGAAATCAAAGGCAAACAAGCCCGCGTCTTCTTTGGCGACCTCGAAACTCCGGCGCTGGTGATAAATGATCTCAAACACGGAGAGTCGAGCGGCACGATCGGGCTCGACAGCCCGAGAAACGGCACCGCCTACTTTTCTAATTTCAGTTATGAAGTCACCGAAGCTCTCGAATTCGATCCGCCGCCGCCCGTCGATACGCCTCCGGGAACCATTACCAACTGGGAGATCTCGCCGGCGATCAAGATCAGCGCGCTCGATCCCGAAAAGTATCCGGGCAAAGAAAGGCTCGACGGTATCGAGTGGAAAAGGGCGGAAATCGAACCCACGGGGTTGGTCAACGTGGGGAGTCATCTCATCCGCCAGGGGCGTGAACCGGATTGCGTTATCGCGCGCGCCACAATCAACGCTCACAAGGTCGAGACTCGTAAATTTCTCTTCGGGTACAGCGATTTTGTCGGAGTTTTTCTCAACGGCAAGATCCTCTTTTTTGGTGAAAGCGCCTACCGCCAGCGCGATCCGTCATTCCTCGGAGTCGTTGGATATTTTGACGGTGTTTATCTGCCGCTTGAAAAAGGCGACAACGAACTAATCCTCATTGTGGCCGAGGTGTTCGGTGGTTGGGGCTTCATGGGTCGGGACGCGTCGGCTCGCATGTTCGAGATCGGCGCCCAGACCGAGTGGGAGACGGGTGAGGATTTCTTCGTCCCCGAGTCGGCCGTATACGATTCGAAGCGCGACGTGATCTACGTTTCGAACTACGACGCTTATAACCGCGGAGCGGGACTCGACCGCCAATTTATCTCAAAACTTTCCGTCGACGGCAAAATCATTGAAAAGAAATGGGTGAAGGGTTTGATCATGCCGACGGGGATGGTCATTCACGAGAACAGTCTCTTTGTGGTGGAGAGAGGCGCGTTGACCGAGATCGATATCGAATCGGGGAGCGTCAAGACGCGTTATTCTTTCCCGACGCCTGGATTCACGAACGATGTTGCCGTCGATCCGGCAGGGCGGTTCTACGTTTCGGATACGAGAAAGAATGTGATTTACAGACTCGTCGACGGTCAATTTGAAGAGTGGATGGGTGCGCCCGACATCGGCTCGCCCAACGGGCTGTGGTTCAACGATGGGAAGCTGATCGTGGGGAACAATACGGATCAGAGGCTCAAATCCATCGAACCAGAGGACAAGATTGTGAGGGTGATCACCACCCTCCCCGCGGGAAACATCGATGGGATAAAGGTCGACAAAAACGGCAATTATATTGTTTCACATGCGGAAGGCCGGATTTACCGGGTGTCGCCGGCGGGTGATTTCTCAAAAATTATAGATGTCACCGGGCCTCAGCAGTGGACCGCTGATTTCGAATACATCGCAAAAAAGAACCTGCTCATCGTTCCGACGTTCTTGAACAATAAGGTTGTAGCGTATACACTACAATGAGTATGCAGATCACCCTCAAAAAATGTGAATTGAGGTCGTTCCGTGAGGCCGATGCGGAGGCACTCGCATTGCACGCCAACAATCGGAACATCTGGCTCAATCTGCGCGATGCATTTCCCAACCCGTATACTGAGGATCACGCGAGCGAGTTCATCCGAACCTCTCTCGAAGCGACACCCGAATCGCACTTTGCGATCACGGTTGACGGCAAGCCCGTCGGTGCGATCGGATTTCGCCTTCATGGGGACGTGGAACGGGTGTCCGCCGAGGTGGGTTACTGGTTGAGCGAATCGCTCTGGGGCCGCGGAATCGCAACCGAGGCGCTGGTCGCGATGACCGAATACGCAATCGAGGCCTTTGGATTGACACGTATCTACGCGATGCCGTTCGAGTGGAATCCGTCATCGATGCGTGTGCTCGAGAAGGCCGGGTACAAACTCGAAGTGCGTATGAACCGCTCCGCGATCAAAGACGGGAAAATCGTAGACCAGTTTCTCTATGCCTACATAGCGCCCGAGTAATGCGTTGGGGGATTCGATGAGCCTTCGCCGAGCCGTCCTCATTATCGCGGCTGCCGTCATTGCCGCGGGAGTCGCGTGTATGTCCAGCCCGTCAATCGATCTCGCCAGTTTGTTGCCCGACGACGTTAAGGGTTGGAGAACGGGCGCAGACGACCAGGCCTTCACCCCCGAAAATCTTTTCGACTACATAAACGGCGGCGCCGAGTTGTATCTGTCTTACGGGTTCAACGAGGTGTTGAACCGAACGTACACGAGCCCCGATCGGCCCGAGATCATCGTCGACATATTCGATATGGGGTCATCCGAGAACGCGTTCGGCGTTTTCTCGCACTCACGTGAAGAAATCGATGACACGTACGGGCAGGGCTCACATTACTCGCATGGGCTCATGCTCTTCTGGAAGGACCGATACTACGTTTCAATTTTGGCCAGCCCCGAAACCGCGGAAACGAAAGAAACTGTGTTCGAACTGGCGCGACACATCGACAAC
Source organism: Candidatus Latescibacterota bacterium (assembly GCA_963791045.1). GTDB lineage: Bacteria > Krumholzibacteriota > Krumholzibacteriia > WVZY01 > WVZY01 > CAWBQK01. The sequence continues at coordinate 9,663 of CAWBQK010000019.1, read as the reverse complement.
GCGATACCAGGCGAAGGTCCACTGCCACGCACTCTCGATCTGCTGCCGCGGGAATCGCTCAATCCCGCCAGCATCCGCTACTTTCATCACTATATTTGGCTCAATTCCCATTACTACGTTGCCGGCGAAAACATTCTCCACATTGAGCAGGACACGGATGCCGTCCTCGCGAAGTATGGCAAGACGGGGGCAAATCATCTGCTGCTTATCGTTGAATACGCGTATGACAAGCGCGCGCGGGAAGGGATGGACGGTTTTGTAAAGCACTACGCGCCGGAACTCAAGGGGGAACCGGTGGTACAAATCGAAGATGGCACATGGACGGGCTGCCGCCGGACCGGCGCCGCGCTTGCCATTGTGTTCAACGCGGCATCGAAGGAAGCCGTTCTGGGCTTGCTCGACGACGTGGAGAAGAATGTCAAATTACACAGGTAGTACTGTTGTACGGCGGATGCCAAGGAGGCCACTATGAAAAAGCACGTTGTGACAAGACGGGATTTCTTGAAGACGACCTCGTCCGCCGCGCTCGCCGGAGCCCTGTTGATGGGTTCCACCGAGAAAGTTGTGTCCGAGGTAGAAAAGAAATCGCGTGTCGTGCTCGTGCGCGATAACGATGTGCTCGATGGATCCAACAACTTCAATGCAGACATCATGCAGAAGATGCTCGACGATGCGGTGACGACGCTTCTCGACGAGAAGGATCCCGTGGAAGCGTGGAAGAAGCTTGTCAAACCCGAGGACATTGTCGGGATAAAAACGAATGTTTGGCAGCACCTTCCCACGCCGAGTGAACTCGAGGCCGCGATCGAAAAGAGACTGATCGACGCCGGCGTATCCGCCGACAATATAGGTATTCGCGACCGTGGGTTGTACGAAGACAAGATTTTCAAGAACGCGACGGCACTAATCAACACCCGCCCGATGCGAACGCATCACTGGTCGGGTGTGGGAAGCCTTCTAAAAAACTACATAACTTTCTCGTCTTCTCCTTCTTCATATCACGATGACACGTGTGCGGATCTCGCGACATTGTGGCAGCTCCCGCTGGTCGCCGGTAAAACACGGCTCAACGTGCTCGTCATGATGACGCCGCTTTTCCACGGCGTAGGCCCGCACAGCTACAGTCCAGAGTTTACGTGGCCGTACAAGGGATTGCTTGTCGGGACCGATCCGGTCGCCGTTGATGCAACGGGTGTTCGGGTTCTCCTGGCAAAACGCCGGGAGCATTTCGGAGAGGACCGGCCGATCAACCCGCCGCCGAAACATGTATTTCTCGCGGACACGCGGCATAAGCTCGGTGTGGCGGACCCGGAAAAGATCGATCTGGTCAAGATTGGTTGGCAGGACGGCGTGCTGATCTAACCCGCGCATAATTCTTCAACGGAGACACCAATGGCCGAGACTCCTTCTTCAATGCTCGCGCTTGGCACTTCGATGCCGGGCTTTTCCCTGACCGACGCCGTGACGGGCGAGACGTTGACCGACGCTTCGTGCGCCGGGGACAAAGCGACGCTCGTCATGTTCATCTGCAACCACTGTCCGTTTGTTCTTCACGTGATGGATGAACTGACCAGGCTCGGCGGTGATTTTCTCGGGAAAGACGTCGGTATCGTTGCGATCAACTCAAACGATGTGGAAAACTATCCGCAGGATGGCCCCGACGAAATGAAAAAGCTTGCCGCGCGTGAGGCGTGGAAGTTCCCTTTCCTCTTCGACGCGGCGCAGGATGTCGCAAAAAAGTTCAAGGCCGCGTGTACGCCGGACTTCTTCCTGTTCGACAGCGAATCGAAGCTCGTCTATCGGGGACAACTCGACGACAGTCGCCCTGGGAGCAGTGCTCCCGTAACCGGCGAGGATCTTCGCGGGGCAATCGATGCGGTTGTTGGCGGCCGGCCGGCGCCGGCGGAGCAGAAACCGAGCATCGGATGCAACATCAAATGGAAACCCGGGAACGAACCGCCGTACTTCGGTTGATTCCGATCGTCTAGTTAAAGCGACAACCACGGGGACAACATACAAATGAACAAATGGGACGAACGGTTCGATACACCGGAGTATGTGTACGGAACCACGCCAAATCACTTTCTTTCCGAAGCGTATATCAACATTCCCAAAGGGCCCGTGCTCTGTTTGGGGGAGGGAGAAGGTCGCAACGCCGCCTTTCTGGTTGAAAATGGCTTTGAAGTGACGGCTGTGGACATGTCATCGGTGGGTTTGAAAAAGGCGGCGGAACTCGCGGCAGTCCGCGGTTTCTCGATCGAGACGGTGCATGCGGATCTCGCGGAATACACCATCGAGCCGGGCCATTGGAACGGAATTGTTTCGATTTTCTGCCACACGCCTCCGACCGTCCGCGCCAATGTTCACCGCAGTGTCGTCGAGGGGCTTTGCCCCGGCGGCGTGTTCATCCTCGAGGGATATTCTCCGCGGCAACTCGAATACAGAACCGGCGGGCCGCCGACGCTCGAGCTCCTCATGGATCTCGAGACGATCAAGGCGGAACTGGACGGCCTTGTGTTCAAAAGCGCGGAGGAGTTGATCCGAAAAATCCACGAGGGGCAGTGCCACCAGGGCGACGGGGCGGTTATTCAGATTATCGGGGTGAAGCCGGGATGATGATTTCCAATTGACGGTTTTTGTTTGTTCGCGGAGTCACCCAAGCGTATCATAAACGGCACACTGTTCAAAAAGGAGAAGACATGATTAAAGTCTACAACAACGACACCGGCGAACTGCTCGGTGAAATCACCGATGCCGAGCTTCAGTTTCTCATCGATCAACTCGAAGAAGAATCTCTGGAGGACAAAGACTACTATCTCAATCGGGCCACGCTTGAGATGCTCGAAAAGGGCGGCGGCGACCCCGCGTTGATGAAAGTTCTCTGGAAGGCACTTGGAGATGACGACGGGGTTGAGATCAAGTGGTCACGTTCATAACCATCGATCCAGCCCTGTTCGGCACGGTATGCCTCGGACGATCGTCGATTGCGGGAGACATTCCGTGGAGGTGACGGCGTGATCTTCCAAAGCATCCTGGGACTCGTTGTGTTCGTCGGGATCGCATGGATCGTGAGTGAGAACCGGCGAAAGATCGCACTTCGGACGGTTCTCATCGGCCTTGCGCTGCAGCTCGTTCTTGGTGTCATCCTCCTCAAGCTGCCCGCTTTCCAGAATGTGTTTCTCTCTCTCAACAAAGTGATTCTCGCGCTCGAAGAGTCCACGGCCGCGGGTACCCGCGTCGTGTTCGGCTATCTGGGTGGTGGGGTTCTTCCCTATGATGAAACCAGTCCGGGCGCCAGCTACATCTTCGCCTTCAGAGGGCTGCCGCTGATTCTTATAATGAGCGCTCTCTCCTCGCTTCTCTTTTTCTGGAAAGTCCTCCCGGTCATCGTCCGCGGCTTCTCATGGGCGCTCCAGCGAACGATGCGGATTGGCGGTGCGGAGGGTGTTGGTGTTGCGGCGAATATTTTTGTTGGAATGGTCGAGGCTCCGCTCCTTGTTCGTCCCTATCTAAGAAACATGACTCGAAGTGAGATCTTCTCGTTGATGACTTGCGGAATGGCGACGGTCGCAGGCACGGTTATGGTTCTCTACGCGAGTTTCTTGAGGGGTGTAATCGACAACGCGCTGGGGCACATTCTGACCGCGTCGATAATTAGCGCGCCGGCGGCGATAACCATCGCGAAAATCATGGTGCCGGAAACCGAGGATGTGACAACGGGCAAACTTGTTCCTCCCGTCGAAGCGAAATCATCGATGGATGCGATAACAAATGGAACGGTTCAGGGCGTTCGTCTTCTCGTTAGTGTCGCCGCAATGATAATTGTTCTCGTCTCAATGATTCATCTTATCAATGTAATGCTCGGTGTGATCCCTGAAGCCGGCGGAGCGCCGATCACGCTTCAACGCATACTCGGGGTAATAATGGCGCCCTTCGTATGGCTCATGGGGATACCATGGCGGGACTGCGGGGTCGCCGGCTCATTGATGGGCACAAAAACGGTGCTCAACGAGTTGATCGCTTATCTGGACATGGCACGGATGGGTGGAGATGTTATGGATCCGAGGAGCCGAACGATTCTTATGTACGCGATGTGCGGTTTTGCGAACCCCGGAAGTCTTGGAATCATGATCGGCGGGCTCGGCGCGATGGCGCCCGAGCGCCGCGAAGAGATCGTATCGCTCGGTTTCCGCTCGATTCTTGCCGGAACGCTCGCGACGTGTATGACCGGCGCCATCGTGGGCATGCTGTTGTAGCGACAAATTATTGAAATTAGGCGCGGGTGGCATCGATGGGGCCCCCAGAGGCCGCGAAGCGTAAGCGAGCGGACGTGGGCTAACCGCCTTGACGATTGAAGCAACCGAGCGTGACACCCCGCACTTCGCTTCGCTCAGGGTAATCGATGACAGGACCCGTGCCGGATTGCGGCATGATGACAGACGTATATATCAAACTTTCGCCTCTCGTATTCGCGTACGTTCTGGGGATCGTGCTTCGGCGTACGGGCGTTCTCAAAAAAGACGACGGTGCGGTCCTTCTGCGGATTGTTTTCTATGTCGCGCTGCCGTCGTTGATGTTCCTGTCGCTTCCCGATGCCGAACTCAACCGCGATTTCCTTGTGCTTCCCGTTGTCGCCGTCGCCATCATCCTTGTCACTTATCTCGTGGCTTACCTTGTTTTTCGTCGGCTCCGTGGTGAGCCGACCGTGTTTGGCGTCACCCTTGTCGGATCGATGATCGTTAACACGGCCTTCATCTACCCGTTTGTCATCTTGATGGAAGGCAAAGAAGGTTTCGCACGCGTCGCGATGTACGATTTTGGCAACGCACTGCTCGTCTTGACGTTGATCTATTACATTGCGTCACGTTATGGAGATGCCGCCGAAAACTCGATCGGCGCGGTCAAACGCGTGATGGCGTCGCCGCCGCTTTGGGCGCTGTTGATCGGTGTTACGCTGAATTTGACCGACACCGGCGTTCATCCCCATATCCGAACGGTACTAACGCCGTTGGGAAACCTGATGATTCCGCTGGTGATGATGGCGCTCGGTATTTATTTTTCGCCCAGACTCGTGCGCCCGCGGCTTCTTTTTGCCGTGCTCGCCGTTCGTTTGGGGGGCGGTCTTCTGGTTGCCCTGACGTTTTGCGCCGTGTTCAACCTCGAGGGCCTCACCCGTGCCGTGGTGATCATTTGCGGCGCGTCTCCCATCGGGTTCAATACACTGGTGTACTCGTCGATCGCGAAGCTTGATGTTGATTTCGCCGCGAGTTTGCTTTCGACATCGATATTTCTGGCGATGCTCTATCTCCCGGCCCTGCTCGCAATACTTTAATAAGTGGGCGCGAGCCGCCACCCGCGCTGCGCTGCGCCGCGCCTTAATCAGGAGGATTACAAATGGCGGAAATTCGTCACATGCTTCTCGTCGACGCTCTTATCGATGTCGTGTACAGAGCTGTTACCGAACAAGAGGGACTCGCCGCCTGGTGGACACGTGAGACCGTCGCCGCGCCCGAGGTGGGCGCCATAATCCAGTTCAAGTTTGGCGACCGTTATCTCAATAAAATGAAAGTGCTTACGATCGAGCCAGACAGCGTGGTCGAATGGGAGTGCGTCGAGGGCGACGAGCAGTGGATCGGCACTCGTTTCAAATTCGATCTCGAAAAACAAGGCGATCAAACGCTTCTCCGCTTTTCTCATACCGGGTGGCGGGACATGACGGACTTCTACGCGCACTGCAATTATCAATGGGGTTACTACCTGAAAAGCCTCAAATCCTTCTGCGAAAAGGGAAAAGGCACACCGTTCGAGTATACGGCGTGATTTCCTCGGCGAATAAATCCCGTTGAGGATCGCGGTCGCCCCGTGATAAAATTCCTCTCAATGAAAGCAACGCTCTGCCCCCACCGCCAACGATGGTTGCTGCCGATCGCTATCCTGGCGATCATGATGGCTTTCTTCGCCTGTTCGAAGAATAAAACCGACACGCCTCTCTCTCGTTCCCGGGCTTTCGCCGCAAATTATCGAACACCTCACAACCAGCGACGACAGCACGCTCACGGCCTACTGCCGGGAGATCGGGTGGTGGAGAACCGTCAACGCGTTTTGGGATGTTGCAGGGTGGATCGGAGACATGCCCCCGGACCTTTACGAGGCGAATGTCGATACCCTCGATACATATCTTCTCCGGCTCGGCAGGGTTCTTGAAGACGAATATCACTATTCAAAATCGTTGAACGACGTCAGATTTTTCCAATCTCTTTCTCATGAAGATCGCCGGAGAGATCTCGCCAAACGGCGGGTCTGGTCCCGTGTCGAACACGACGAAACCCTGTCGGTTCAGGAGAAGATTGATTTTCAATTCGAGCTCTTGGAGTACTTCGAGGAGGTCGGCGATCAATACGGCGTGGGCATGTGCCATATGGCATTGTCCACTCTGTACACGGATATCGGCCGGGAGGCGGATGCCGATCGTGAGTTGAGGATTGCCTACGACGTTCAAACCGAAGTCGGGAACACTCGGCTGGTTTGTCAGATACTCGGAGTGATGGGATCGCGATATGCGGATGCGGGTAAAGTCGACTCGATGATCGTCTGCTATGAGAAGGCTCGAAAAATAGCCACCGAGAGCCGAATTCCGGGGCAGACAGCCAGGATATACTCGTTTTATGCCGCGCACTACTACCGGGAGGGTCGACTGGCGCTCGCCCATGCGATGTACCAGGAGGCCATCGAATGGTGCCGCGAATTCAAAGGTGGTCACTCGGAAGTACGCTATATCCTGGCGGCGATGTCTTACTATGAGCGGCTTGGCTGCTGGGACATCTGCGAGCGGAATCTTGCCAGGGCCCGTCTTCTCGAAAAAAGATACAACGATGAATTGTTGGATGTTCAAAAACTCCGGCTAGACCGGTTTGAAGCCCGCCTGGCCATGGCGCGGGGTGACGTAAACAAAGCCGACGCGATATACAAAAAGATCCAACAACCTGTTGACAACCTTCGGCACCGGCTGGACTTCATCGAAATGCTCTTCAATTGGAGTCGAGGCCTGGTGGACAACGATCGCGCGGAAGACGCTCTCCCGATCATCGACGAAGGGCACCGCCGATCGATTACCGAGTTCACACCGGAATACACACCTCGTTTTGCCCTTTTGAGAGCGGAGACCCAGGTTCAGATTGGGGAACTCGACAAGGCACGCGTATCCATCGCGGAATTCGATTCGCTTGCATCGAGCGATATCCAGTATTTCGCCAGGGAGTGGATGCGGCGGGACGCGCTCCTCGGTCAAATCGAACTCGCAGCGGGTGACCGCGAATTGGCTTTACACGCGCTCGAGAGCGGACTCACTCGCCTCCGGGAAGATCTTGGGTTCATGGATCCCAGCGTACACAGTTACCTGTGGATTGGAGAAGGCGAGGGGTTGCGCGTACTTGCACACGACCTTTTTGCCGTCGATCCAAAGATGGGTTATGGGGTGGAAATGCTGTGGCATGATTTCTACCGCGAAATGGGAAGCCGATCACCCTCGAAAAACGGCGGGGTCGGCCTCGTCGAACACACGGAAGCACCGCGCGGGCCGCTCGCCGAAGAACTCGAGAAAAAATCGGCGGCGGTCATGGCGCGAGTGGCAGATGTGAACGCGATCCACAGCGTCTATCGGCTCCAGGGAGATGAAGTGTGGAGGTGGACGGTGACTCGCGGCGGTATCCGGCGGGACATTCTGGGTGCGACTCCGGCGGAGCTGAAGATCGTGGTGGCGTCGACCTACGATAGACTGTCGCACGATTCCGAAGGGAAAGCCGTGTCAACGCGGATGCTCAAGGATCTTCGGAAGCTGGGGCGAACGTTGCTTCCGGTAGAGGTCCTGACGGCGGACGGCAAGACACCAAGGCCGACCTTTCTGGTGACGCCGGATTGCTGTCTCAATCAGATTCCATTTGATGCGTTCGATACAGCGGTGGAGGGGCCGTACACTCCCCTTCTTTTGAACTGCGATGTTGCTTACGTGCGCTACGCCGATCCCGCCATCGAGACCCCGCCGGTTTCCAATGGAGTAATCGTTGTGAACCCCCGTCCGTCGGACGAGCTCCAGAAACGGTTTCCCTTCCAGCAGGAGTTGGAACAAGCTGCGGAGGAAGGACGAGCCATGGCTGCGCTCGATCCGGCCGCCACGTATCTCGAAGGTGAGGTGGCGACAAAGGCAAAACTCCAGCAAAAGTGGAGTGAGGCGTCGTACATTTATCTGGCTACCCACACGCTGCGCGATCCCGCGGTGCCTTACCTGGTTCTGATACCGATGGCGGTCGACTCGGATGACGCCGGGCCCGACGCGGGGTACCTGGACATCCTCGACATACGAACCGCGGATCTCGGTGGGTGTCGAGTGGCAATCCTTTCCGGGTGTTCGAGCGGCGCTCCGTATATGGCGATTGGGAGGCACGGACCCAGCCTGGGCGATGCGTTTCTCGACGCCGGTGCGGGAGCGGTTATCCAGACGTTCTGGAATGTCAAAGACGACGATGCCCGCGCGTTGATGACATCATTTATAAAATTATGGAAAGGGACTTGTATGAACGAGGTCAAGACGCTTTCCGAAGCACGGCGCCGATCGATGATTTCACCGGAGGGTGTCCGCAATCCATCGAGTTGGGCATCGTATTCAATCAAACTCAGCAGACTCTGATTCTTGACGGTTATCATCCCCACAGGCTAGAGTTACCCAAAGCGACAATTCAGCGAACCGGACGGACGCCGACACACGCCAGTTCGGAGCACTCGACCGCATCTTGAATGGAGGAGTCATGACGCAACCGGCACTGCGATTTCGTGGTGGAAAGGCCGTAGCAGCCCTGCCTCTCGTTTTCTTTATCGGTTGGGCGATCGCAATTAGCGTGGCCGGCGCGCCCGACGAAAACGGTCTCATTCTAGGAGCGGCGATCGGACTCGTCCTCGGGATGTTTTTGTGCAAAAACCGGTGGTGGGATTACGCGGAAGAGGTTTTCACGGGGATGGCAAACCGGATCGCCACGGTTGCCATTGTTGCGTGGTTCTGGGCGGGTACCTGCCGAACTCCCTTAGGGTCCGATCCCGCAGGGCGATCTGCTCCTCTGCACCGAGGTTTGGGTAGCACAGGCGGATATTGATCAGGGCATTGCGCCGCTGCTTGTTGGGCCAGACGACGACCAGTTGCCCCAGGGCCCAGCCGATGCGCTGCAAGACAGACAGGGGCAGCCTGGCGGCAAGACGCACTAAGCCTGAAGCAAGCGACTCCTTTAGCTTCTGACCCCTTGATTTTTCCGCACGGCCGGGCGCTTGGACATAAGCTGCACACTGAGTCTCCGAAGGCCCCTTCACGTGGGGGGTTTACCCAAGAATCCGGGTGTTAAACTCGCTGGGCCGCACTGGGGAACGCCGATGACGACCACCCCCGGCTTTAGTCAGCGTCTCCCTAACGACGGCAAACGGGCGATTAGACCAAAAAATAAGCACCAAACCATCGAACCAGAGGAACACCCCCAATGAGCGACCTAGGCCCAAAAGAGCCTCACCCCTTACAAGCCTGGGGAAATGGTACAGGACGACGCCCAGGCAGTCCTGGTCGACATCCGCTCCACCATGGAATTCCTGTTCGTCGGTCACCCCACCGGGGCCGTGCACGTCCCT
>CAWBQK010000018.1:0-198404 GCA_963791045.1 Candidatus Latescibacterota bacterium | reverse complement strand
CACAGTCCAGACGATCTCGAGCATCGTATTGCCCTCGATCTGCACGGCTTTTGGATGCCGCTTGCGATGGTATTTGATGGCGAAAAAGACCATCAACCCCGTGATGAGAATCAGCATCGCCACGGAAATGGCGAGGATCACGAAGAATGCTATGTTCACCGCTTCGGTGGTTGTTGAGAATAAGTCCGTCATGTTTTTTATCTGTAAAGAATGTCCGTAAACGTCAGTCCGATGAAAATCGCCAGGGTCACGACCGCCGCAAAAACAAATAATTTCAGCATTTTGCTCTCATACTTGAGATGCATGAACAGGTACAGCACGACACTCGCCTTGACGGTGGCAATAAACACTGCCGTCAACACGCTGAGCCTGCCGAGGTGCATCCCAGCAACCGTAACCGTGATCGCCGTGAGTATCAGCAGCGCCACCCACGCGAGCACGTATACGTCAAAGCCGATTGGCCCGTGTTCTTTGCTGTTCTTCTCCAAAATCAAATCCCCCGTACCGGGCGAACAGTTAAGTGATCAAATAGAAAAGCGGAAACAGAAATATCCAGATAATGTCGACCAGGTGCCAGTACAAGCCGGCGTTTTCGAGCCCGCCAAAATCTTCCCGGCGGATTCTTTTCTGGACCGGAAGGTACTTGGTCCGCACCGTGACCTGTTCGACCGAATCGTCGATTGTCTCTCCAATCCAAACGGGCTTCCCCGATTCATCGAGCACCGCCGGGCGGGTCCCCTGCATCCGCTCGAGGCCCTCGCCGGCAAACAGCACTTCCTCAAATGGCTTGCCCAGCATTTTGACCGTGACGACGCCGATAACTATCAAACCGACGATGACGTGGAGCGCGTGCAAGCCGGTCATCGTAAAATACAAACCAAAAAAGATGATTTCCCCGTTGGAGTGCTGGAGCAGAAATTCCGATCCGGGATAAAGCCCATGCTCGAACTTCGCGCCCCATTCAAAATATTTGTTTATGAGAAACCAGATCCCGAAGACGACGGTTATAAGAAGGAGACCAATCGCGAGCTTTTTGCGCGCCGTTTGAACAGCTACGATGGCAAGCGCGACGGTGAGGCTGCTTGTCAGGAGGATGATCGTGTTCAACGTCCCGGCGAGCATGTCGAGCTCTCCGGCGGCATAGTGGAAGTCCTCCGGGTATTTTGTCCGGTAAACGGCGTAGAGGAGGAACATGCCGCCAAACAGCAGCAACTCTGTAAAAAGAAACACCCACATACCGATCTTCGAGCCGGCATAGTCGTGGTGGCGTTCAACTGCAAGTCCCGTGGTGCCGCTCACCTCTTTGACGCTCCTTCGTAGTCGTATGGCCCCCGATCGATTTCCGGAATTTCCTCAAAATTCAAGAGAGGCGGCGGTGAGGGCACCGACCATTCGAGCGTCGTGCCGTTCCACGGGTTGGCGGGCGCCTTTTCGCCCTTGCGGAGCGATACAATGAGATTTCCGAGCATGATCAGGATTCCGCTGATAAGCACCCACGAACCGATTGTAGACAACAGGTGCATGTCATGATACTGAGGCAGGTAATCGTAATACCGCCTCGGCATGCCCATCCAACCCAGAACAAAAAATGGAATATAGAGCATATTGAAACCGATGAGGATAATGAGCCACGACACGTTAGCAAGTTTGCGGCGATACATCCGTCCGAACATTTTTGGAAACCAGTAATGAATCGCCGCGAAGAACGCCATGCCCATTCCGCCAAACATCACATAGTGGAAATGACCGACGACGAAATAGGTGTCGTGAACGTGCACGTCGAATGAGAGCACCCCAAGCATCATTCCGCTCAGGCCGCCGATGGCAAAAAGAAAAATGAAAGACATCGCAAATAGAAGCGGCGCTTCGATCCGGATCGAGCCCTTGTACATCGTGGCAACCCAGTTAAAAACCTTGATCGCGCTGGGAATCGAGACAAGCATCGTGAGAAGCGAAAAGATCACATCCGCGGCATAACTCTGCCCGCTCACGAACATATGATGCCCCCACACCAGCGACCCCAACCCCGCGATTGCCATGGTTGAATACGCTATGAATTTGTAACCAAAGATCGTCCGCTGCGAAAAAACCGGCATGATCTCCGATATCGCCCCCATCGCGGGAAGAATCATGATATAAACGGCCGGGTGTGAATAGATCCAGAAGAGATGCTGGTAAAGAATCGGGTCGCCGCCTTTTGCGGGATCGAACACGCCAATCCCGAAAAACCTCTCGGCTATAATGAGCAGGAGATTGATGCCGATAACCGGGGTAGCAAGCACCTGCATCCACGCCGTTGCGTAAAGCGACCAGGTGAACAGCGGCATCCTGAACCATCCCATCCCCGGCGCGCGGAGACGGTGGACGGTCGTAATAAAGTTGATGCCGGTCAATATCGATGAAAACCCAAGGACGAATGCGCCAAACGCCGCGAGCACAACATTGGTCCCCGACCGAAGACTGTACGGAGCATAAAACGTCCATCCCGTATCCGGCGGCCCCGACCCGGTAAACATGGAAACGACGACGATGAACGCGCCACCGATGAAGAGCCACCACGAGAGGAGGTTCAACCGCGGAAACGCCACATCCTCGGCGCCTATATGAAGCGGGAGAAAGAAATTACCAAACGACGCGGAAAGCCCCGGAACCACGAACAGGAAGATCATTATGATTCCGTGGAGGGTAAAAAACGCGTTGTACGTCTGGGCTTCTACGATCTGCTTGCCCGGGGCGATGAGCTCCAGGCGGATGAGAAACCCCAACGACATCCCGACGAGAAAAAACGTGAGCATAGAACCGAGGTACAGAATCCCGATACGTTTGTGGTCGGTCGACAGTATCCACGACAGTATCCCTGAATACCGGCCGCGGACATTGTAAAAGTCCGGAGCGGCGCCGTTCTCTGCTGCGGAATGCGTGGCCATACTCAGATCCTTTTCTCTTTCCTGCGTTTCTTGCCCATCAAACTGATGGTGATCACGAATACAGCCGCGAAGAACAGGACGAGTGCGCCGACCACTCGCGTCAGATTGAACACGTACTCCCTGCCTTCGGGATCATAGCTAAAGCAAAACCGCAACACGCGCGATATCGACGGAGAGACTTTCCCCTTCGTCGCCTCGGCAACCGCCATTTTGAGATCGAAAGGCGCGTAGAACAAACCATAGAGATAACGAACAATCTTGCCGTCCGGAGCGATGACGATAAGCGCGGAACCATGGGCAAAGTCCTTGTCGACCCGCTTGACGTGAAAACCAACCCCACCGGTAAGCTTATCGATCGTCACACTGTCCGCTGTGAGAAACAACCAGGCGTCCGCGGGAACATCATCCCCTAATGTCGTTGTTATATTGTCTTTTACACGTTTTGCCGTCTTGGGGTTATCATATTTGTCAAAACTCACTGTCACGATCCGGTAGTCCTTGCCGACATCGAGATCCGTTTTTTCGACAACCTCGGCGACGCCGTTGAGAAGCGGCATGCAAATACTCGGGCAGTGATAATAAACAAGCGTCAGGACAATGGGTTTATCTATCAAGTCGTCAAAATAAATGGAGTCGCCGCTCGCCTCGAGAAATCCGAGACCGCGCGGAACGTACTCTCCCAGCTGTTCGTCGATCCCAACATCATCCGACGCCGGGGGCGGCGTATGAGTTTGAGCAACGACAACACCCACTGACAGTACGAGAGTTAGAAAAAGCGCGAAGATAACGATCCCTTGGAGCCGCAATCAGGTGCCTCCCAGATTCAATATCGAACCGTTGTCAAGAAACCGGAGTTAATCGATGGTTGGATGCTATGAATGAACTTTTAAAAATCCACTTGAGTCGTGAAAAAATAGACCAAAAATTGACATTTGTCAAGTTTTTTGAGGAATGCAAGTTGAATGGCCCCAACGATAATCAGGTTGAGCCCCCACATCCTCGCAGACCCGGATATTTCCCGTTTTTCGAGGTTTGGCGCTTTTTTCGCTGCTGTCGGCGGAATGAAACGCCGACCACTTATCCTCTATAGCAGATTTATTGAGGCGCCCCGCCAAGAAGGGCGAGCATTTCTGCGATGTCAGTCGTTGGAAGCTTGCACGCATAGTTTTCGCATACATACGCCGTCGTCTTACCGTCGACCGTTGCGTGGCTTTTTGTAAATTCGGCGATTCGGACGATTCCCGGCTCCGCCGTATCCGTCGGCTTGAACAGTGTCACCAGGTTAGGCAGGTATCTCGAATCGATAGCTCGCCGCATCGACCTCGTGTCTTCGGAGCCCGATTCCCCAACAATGACCACCTCGCGCGAATTCCCCGCGACGAATTCAAGCCCAACCATAAGGAAAGTAAAAGCGGATGGCGCACGCGTGACGTCATGGAAGAAAACCCTGCCGATATCCGCGGCACGTTTTTCCGCCGCTGGATCCGCGGAGATACGGGCGAGACGCAACAGGTCGAGCTGTGCAACCGAATTTCCGGATGGAACGGCCCCGTCATAGATTTCTTTGGACCTGGCAATCATGGTTTCGCCGTTCGCGGGCGTGAAGAAAAACCCGCCGTTCTCGTCGTCCCAGAAATCCCGAACCATGACACCCTCAAACTCGAGCGCCTTCTCCATAAAAGAAACGTCGTACGTCGCCTCGTAGAGTTCAATAAGGCCCCACACAAAAAACGCATAGTCATCAATGTTGGCGGCGATCCCCGCAGCGCCGTCCCGGTAGCGGTGCAACAAGCGGCCGTCGTCGGCCCCCATGTTTTCCATCGCAAACCTGGCGGCTTTCACTGCCGCCCTCGTGTGACCGTCATTGTCAAACGCGCGCCCCGCCTTCGCGAGCGCGGCAATCATGAGTCCGTTCCAGTCCATGAGCACTTTGTCATCTTTGTAGGGACGCACACGCCTTTTCCGCTCAAAATACAATCTCTTCCGTATCGCTTTCAGGCGCTCACGAAGCGCCTCTTCCGACTCCCCGCGGTCCCTTGCGATGTCGCCGACGGATTTCTTGAGATACAAAATATTACCCGCCTCAACCTCTTCCGCGAAATTTCCTTCGGTTGACACACCGTAAACATCCGCCGCCAACCGCCCGTCTTCGTCACCAAGCAGTTCAACCAGCTCGGCCTCGGACCACAAGTAGAATTTCCCTTCGATGCCTTCGCTGTCCGCATCTTCCGCCGAATAAAAACCGCCTCTGTCGTCGGTCATGTCGCGCAGAACGTATTCGATAATCTCTTCGGCCGTCCGCTTGAACGATTCGTTGCCGGTGGCGAGATAGGCCTCGGTGTACGCCATTGTCAGAAGCGCCTGGTCGTAGAGCATCTTTTCGAAGTGCGGCGCGAACCATTTTTCATCGGTCGAGTAACGATGAAAGCCAAAACCGACGTGATCGTAGATCCCACCCCGGGCCATGCCGTCGAGCGTACGCTCGACCATGCCGAGGGCCTTCTTGTCTCCGGTCCGGTGCCAATAACGCAGGAGAAAGAGCAGATTGTGAGGCGTCGGAAACTTCGGCGCACGGCCAAAACCGCCGTGAACATCGTCGAAACGTCCGGAAAGCTGGTCAAACGCCGTCAAAATCACGGCGTTCCCCAATACATCGTCCCCGGTTGTTTTCTCAAAGTGCGACCGCAGTTGCTGGGTGATCTGTTCGGACGCTGAATTTGCCTCGTCGCGATGCGTCTCCCAATAGGAGGTAATCTGCGGAATCATTTCCATCATACCGGCACGACCGTATCGAGTCGTCTTCGGAATGTACGTGGCGGCAAAAAATGGTTTGCGGTCGGGAGTCATAACGATCGTGAGCGGCCACCCACCGCTTCCCGTCATCATCTGGCAAACTGTCATATAAATGTTGTCGATATCGGGACGTTCTTCGCGATCCACCTTGATATTGATGAACGACTCATTCATCAGCGCGGCGACGGTGGAGTCCTCGAACGATTCGTGTTCCATTACGTGGCACCAATGACAAGTCGAGTACCCAATCGAAAGAAATACGGGTTTATCCTCGCGTCGCGCCCTCTCGAACGCTTCATCGCCCCATGGGTACCAGTCCACCGGGTTGTCCGCGTGCTGAAGCAAGTACGGGCTTTTTTCGAGGGCCAGTCGATTCTTGCCGTCCGGTATATTTTTGGAATCGCTATGTGTCATCGTCGTGCTCTCCCCTTTTGTCCCTTCGGGCGGTGAAGCGTCGGAACAACCATTACCGGCAGTTATCACGGATGCCGACATCACACATAAGAAGACAGACGTCAACCCCGACGGGAATCCATTCCCCCGTGTCAATTTTTTCAAACGCGGATAATCCCTCATAGTGGGGCGAATATAAGCGACCGCCCCAGCATAACCAAAATATATCAGATAACTCAGTTGATTCGAAGGTTCAAAAAGGTCGCGCGGCCCGATTTGATTTCTACGTCTTCTACAGTATAAACCTCGTCATCCTGTTGGTGGCTGCCGAAAAGCTTCAACTCGACATCGTATATCCCCTCGGGAAGGGATAATCTCGCCATCCGTATTGTCTGCGGAAGCGTCGACCAGCACCTGATATCGGCGGACTCGGTGACCACGTTGAAGAGATTGACAAGCCACCCGGCGATCTCGCTCTGGTCATCCGCCCCTTCCTTGGCAAGATATTTAACCAGCCCACGGGTTACCGTTTTAAGCATAATTTTTCCGATTCTGGAGTCGAACGCTTCGAACGCAAACCCCTCGACATTCTCGGCGACGACGGCCCTGGAGCGGAGCGTCAGACTGTCCCCCTGGACACGGATTCCGGCATCCATAAATGGTTCCGGCGCGGACACCATATCCGGAATCGCCACGCGGAGCATGTAATCGAGTTTACGCGAACTATTGACCGGCCTGCCGTACCTGTCGACGAGCACTACGGCGAGGCCGTCGTTATCGAGTTTTTTGTCGTAATCATCTTTGTAAATCGGCAACACGATGTTGTGCTCAACTTTGTACGCGACAAACCCTGCTTCCACAAAAATATTCAAGGCTCCCTTGCCATCCGCGATTTCATATTTGTCGCAGTCTTCCGCCGCTTCCCTGTAACGATCGGCGCCCTCGAGATCACCGAGAATCTCCGAACACCGGACGAGATCGCAGGCGAGCGACGGCGGTGCTTCGATCCCGTACCATTCGCTCAGCTCCTGGTACGCGGCGTGGGCGGCGCGGAACGACACGTCCGCGTCGTTCAGTTCACCATTGTCGAAGAACACCATCCCGGTGAGATATTGAAGAAAAGGATCGTTCACGAACACAGAATCTCCCGACGCCGAAAACGTCTCTATGCGATGGTTGAGTCTTCTGCATTCGACGAGGGCGCCTTCGGAGTCCGAGAGATAAAGATAGTTCAGTATCTTGTAGTAGTGGGACAAAGCCGCTTCGAACTGCTCTCCCCTGTACTTGATCACATTGTCACTCATCAGGAACGCGCCGGCTTCCAGGCTGAGACTCTTGGTATAGAGTTCATCGTAAATCCCTTCGGCCTTCTCAAGCGCCGCGTTACTCTCTTCGTAGCGATTGGCGTAGTGGAGGAGAATACCCTTCTCATAGAGATAGAGAAGCTCAGACCTGCCCTGGTCTATCTTCTCCACCCCTTCGAGGGCGCTTTCAAGTTGTTGTCTTTCGAGGGATTCTTTGACGAGGGGAGAATACGCCATGTTCGCCGTACATGCCTGAATTAAGACACACACGGTTGCAATGAGCCCGGGAACCAGCAGGTTCCTCATTGTCTTGTATTCAATCCGCCGCATCACGCGTGGCGTTTCGCCCTACATTGACACTTTTGACTTGCCGATATACTTCTTGATCTTCTTCTGCCCCGTCCACACCTTGGTGTTGGTCTCGAGGTCATACAGAGTGAGGTCCACCTGATAGAATATAACCCGCTCTCCCCCCACCTCGTCGATTATCGAGTTTATCACCCCGCCGAGCATATAGTCCGCGCCGATCTCCCGGCCCCAGTTCTTCATCGTTTCTTCCGAGGAGTACGACTGCTGATCGGACCTTTCATCACGGATCTGGCCGCGCTCTTCCGCGCTTGCAACAACCGTAACCTGGCCCGAGTTGATAAACGCCCGCTCCATGTCGCCGATAAACGTGTCCACTGCGATGTGCTCGGTTGTCTTGTTGCGGACGACCCCGACGATTGTCACCGGCTTCTTGCCTTCATCCTGGTGGTGATTCGACTTCCACGCACCGGTAAGACAATCGTTTATCATCTCGTCGGCAACAAGGCGCGAATCGGTATCGTTCCAGTTGCCCGAAAGATCGGTCACGGAGTCCTCGGGAATCCGGGTTACCTTCCGTTTCGCGCACCCCATCGAAAAAACAACAGCGAATACGAGGACAACCGACAACAAAACGGTCAGGAACTTCATGGATCTACCTCCAGGTCATGTTCGATTCGTGACCCTCCCACGTCCGGTGTACGGGGAGCCGGTCTATTTCTCAGAGACTACGGCCAACGAGCGAAGCTTGTAAAGACAAGTTACACACCGCCCCCCGGAGGCGCGGGGTCGCCGGATTCGTTTGCGGCCGGAGTACCCGTCATATGTTCTGGATCGGGAGCGGCAGCGATATCAGGTAACTCGCCAAACTGCAAAGAAGACCCAGAACGAGACTCGCGTAAACCTTGATGGATTCGAGATATCTGGCAAAACTGAACACGGCGGCGATCGTTATCAAGGCCGCGAAAATGGTAAAATAAATGTCATCGTAGAAAACAGACGTAAATATCGCCATAATGACGAGCCGGCCGGTATGGTAGTGAAGACCCGCGACGACGAACCCGGCAAGTCCGAAAAGAGCGACGGCTGTGAGAATGTGAAAAAGCTCGAGAAAATTCCCCACCATCGCGACACGAACCACGACGAGCAGCAGAAAAGGAACGCTTCCCAGACCCATCAGGTCTCGCACCATTTCCCTGCGATTGAATTTCATCTCCGACCGCCTAGACTGGTTCGTTCAACCCCTTTATCCATTCCGCCATTTTCTCGATTGCGGAAATCGTTCCATGGCAAAAATCCCTCAAGAATTCTTCGGTCAGCGGTTTGTCGATAGGGATCGTTTCGCTCGCGGAGAGAGCTTTCGCTCCGTCAAAATTCACGTAAGCGATCCGCGCCGTCAGATCTTCCTCGGGACGTTCGAACGAACTGCCCGGCAGAATCGCGACACCCGTATCCGCCAGAAGACGTTCGCAGAGCGCTTCCCCGTCACGAATGCCTCGCCTGACCAGCGCTTCCGAAAACGGAGAGAAATCGACAAAAAGATAAAACCCGCCTTCGGGAGGATGAATCCTCACCCCTGCTTCCGCCATGCATTCATAGCACCAATTTCCCAGCGTAGCGAGAATCCGACGCGCGTGCCAGAGATATCTTTCGATGGTGAGACCACCATTGAACGCCCGCACCGCGGCATATTGAATCGGAGCGCTCACCGAGGTATAGGTCTCGCTCGCCGCCGACGCCATCGCATCCATCAACCAGCGCAGCTCGGCTGGAAATGTGAACGTTCCCAATCGCCACCCACCGGCGCCGCACCACTTGGATAGCCCGGAGCTAATAATAGTCTGGTCCGGGTAAAACCGGGCAATCGAGACATGGCTGCCCTTGAAGTTGAGCTGCCCATAGATTTCATCCGAGAGAATAATCAATTGATAACGCTTCGCGACTTCCGCAAGCTCCATCAACTCTTCGGCGGAGTAGGTTCCACCGTCGGGGTTACCCGGGTAGTTGAGAACAAGGATGCGCGGCCGATATGCGTCATTTTCACGTTCGCACGTATTCGTGAGTTTTTCCGGCGTTAGTCTCCACTTTTCCTCGAAGCTCGTCGGGATTAGCCGAACCTTCCTGCCGATGATCTGCGCCTGCGGCACATACGACACCCAACAAGGCGTCGGAACCATAATTTCTCCATAAAACACAAGCTGGAGAAGAAACATCAGTTCCTTGGATCCGGGGCCCACCATGACGCCTTCCGGCCTGGCATTGACCTCATCTTTGCTCCGGTGAAACTTCGCCACGGCCTCGCGCAGTTCGGGAAGCCCGCGGACGGGAAGATAATCCTTCTCACGCGCATAAAGTTTGAGCGCTTCGACAACGGCCCTGGGCACGGGGAAAGGCGATTGCCCGAGGCCGAGCCGGTACACAAACTTGCCTTCCTCCTGCAGCGCCCTGCAACGTTCGTTGATAGAGAGCGTCGCCGACACGGGCATTCCGCGGATGTTGAGATTGAGGCTGACGTGCTTATCGATCGCCTTCTGATTGGAATCGTTCATCATCTATAGTACGCATTCCTTATCTTTTTGATTGTTTTCGGGTCGGGCTCAAAAGGGAGTGGGGGAGGTTCGGGAACAACACACTGGTGCGACTCGGCGAACGGTGTCTTTTTGATTTTCAGATTGTACGAGAGAGCCATGAGACGTTCCAGATTCACTACGTCCTCGATGTTGTATGCAAGTAGTGTTTCGAGAGCGCGTTCGCTGCCGCTTTCGACGTATTCATTCCATAGAAGCACCGCAAAATAACCGTCGACCCCGTCGAGCTCACCCCTGTCGATTCCCAACTGCCGCTCACACCCTTTTAACCCGCCCTTGTATCCCATGCTCGCCAGCACATATCTGAGATCGATGTGCGCCGCCTTGACTTCGATTTCAAAGAACTTCTCGACAAACGGAATGTCGAAGCATTTTCCGTTGTAGGTGACGAGGAGTTTGTATTGCTGAATGTCGTCGGCAAAGTCGGCGAGGTTGCGCCCTTGCACGTAGTAGCGAACGTCGCGACTATCGTAGACGGCGATCGTCGTTATCGTGCTCAGTTCGGGTCTCAAGCCAGTGGTTTCAATATCGAAATAGGCGACGGAATCCCGGAATTCGGGAAAAAGCCGCCACTGTTCGGCGCCGGGCAGTCGCTCGGAAAAATAAAAAGCGTTCTGAGTATCGAATTCGTCGATCGATTTTCGGACGTGGGTGCACAGCGATGACCGGCACGAAAACGGAAGCTCCTCCGGTTTCTTCTCGAGTACCTTTTCCCACGAATGAAGCCCCTGCGACCAGAGGCGGTTTTCGAGGCGAGGGCCGATGCCCGGGATGTGACAAAATGTTTGTTTGAGCATAGCTGTCCGGTTAAGAGTCCGCTCCTTCGATACCTTCCAGGCGGTTCTCAACAATAAGGTGTTCTGCGACAACGACACCGCCGATCAGGTGCTCCTGGATAATCCGTTCGATTACATCCGGAGTGCACCCATGGTACCACGAACCTTCCGGGTAAACTACGGCGATCGGGCCCTCCTCGCAGATCCGTAAACAGTTCGCCTTGGTCCGGTAGACTCCCCCCCGCTCGGAGAGGTTCAACTCCTTGAGGCGCCGTTTGAGGTATTCCCACGACTCGAGAGACACCTCCCGACCGCAGCATTTGGGAACCGACTGGTCACAGCACAGAAAAACGTGCCGGCGCCCGGCCGAAGCCCCAAGCGCGTCGGCTTTCTGCTTGAGCCGCCGCAGGGTCGCATCCCCGTCGTTGTTACTCATCAAGCTGTTTAATCCTGCGTTCGTGCCGGCCGCCTTCAAACGGTGTTTCGAGCCAAATGCGTACGATTTCCAGGGCTGTTTCTTCGGTCATCATCCGCTGACCCAGTGAAATCATATTGGCGTTGTTATGGGATCGTCCCAGCTTCGCCGATTCCTCGTTCCAGCACAGCGCGCACCGGACTCCCCGGACGCGGTTTGCCGCCATCGCTTCCCCGTTTCCTGATCCGCCGAGAACGATTCCGCGCTCGGCGGCACCGCCGGCCACGGCCTCCGCGGTGGGACGGATGAAGAGAGGATAGTCGACGGATTCCTCTGAATTCGTACCAAAGTCCATCACGTCATGACCCAGTTCGGCAAGAAACGATTTTATTTTTTCTTTGTAAAGATATCCCGCGTGATCAGAACCGATCGCTATCTTCATCAGTCTTCCCCTCTCTCTTTTTCCTGTGCCTGTATCAATCAACCGGCAATCACACTTCATCCCGGTGCAGCACGTACGGGTTCCTCTGCGCGGTCGGCATTACAACCATATCAAGTATGTTTACATGATCCGGAGCGTTGACGACAAACAAAACCGCCTCGGCGATGTCGTCGCCGGCAAGCGGTTTGAACCCTTTGTAAACTGACCTGGCCTTGTCCGCGTCCCCATGAAATCTCACCACGGAGAATTCGGTCTCGACGGCGCCCGGATCAATCCCGGATACGCGGATCGGTGTTCCCACGAGATCGATACTCATCGCCTCCGTTATCGCCCTGACGGCATACTTGCTCGCATTGTAAACGTTCCCTCCCGGATACACCATGTGCCCGGCGATGCTGCCGATATTGACGATATGCCCGCTGTTCTTTTCGATCATAAGGGGCGTTATGAATCTCGAGACGTTGAGGAGACCGGTGACATTGGTGTCCATCATCTTGTCCCAATCCTCGAAATCCCCCTCATAAAATTTGGACAACCCGCTGGCCAGCCCGGCATTGTTGACGAGCACGTCTGGCGCGCCCCAGCTCTTTTTGATTTCGCCGCTGAACGCTTCGACGGCTCCACGGTCCCTGACATCGAGACCGGCAACCTCAACTTCAGCGGAATACGTGTCCGCGAGTGATTTTTTCATGGCGGCAAGACGGTCCTCCCGTCTCGCAACAAGAAACAGCTCGGCTCCGCTCTCGGCAAACCGGCGCGCGCACGCCTCGCCGATGCCGGAGCTCGCTCCGGTAATAAGAACGCGTTTACCTTTGACTCTGTTCATGATTCCCTTCCTTTAAACGGCGTGTATTTATCGCTTGCCGGTGTCGACGCGATGCGCTCGGCCGCGCGCCCCCTATTCGATCGGTTCCCCGCCCGCCCAACCGCTTTCGACAAGGAAGTTGATAACCTTCTGGGAGCGATGACCCCAAATCGGATTGAGTTCCTGGGAAAGTTCGTCGGCCAGGTCGCTCGCCTCATCCGCCGGTGTACGGCCGGACGACTTTGCGCGGGCAAACACTTCCATGCAACGTTGATAAATTCCGGTCGGCGTTTCTCTCTCGAGATGGGCGTAGATGGCGGGGTCGCCGTCGAAGCGGCCGTACTGTTCGTTTGCGCAGTTAACGATCCCCATGCGGTTGGCCAGGAAATCGGGCACATAAAGAATCCCGCGCTCGTGGAGTGTGTGCTGGTCGCGTTTGGGATCCTCGAGCTGATTGTTCGCCGCGCCGCAAACGATCGCCGTCCGGATTTGCGGAATGGTAACAGGGTTCAATACCGCTCCTACCGCGTTGGGCGCGAACACATCGCCGGGCTCCGAAAAGATTGACACGTCGCCGGGCTCGACAAGCCGCGCCTCGATCGGTGCGTCGGGGTAGGTTTTTTTCACCCGGTCGATCGTCCAATCGTTGATGTCGGCTCCGACGATTTTCTCGACCTTTCTGTCGAGAAGATCTCCGAGCATGTGGAGCGCCACATTTCCCAGTCCCTGCATCACGATGGTTTTACCTTCGAGCGACCCCATACCGAGATGCTCGAGAGCCGCCTCCATCGCCACGACAACGCCGGTTGCCGTCAGCACGCTCGGGTTTCCGCTACCGCCAAACTTCTCCGGGATACACGTGGTGTATCTTGTCGTCGAGTATACAAAAGCCATGTCGTCGGGAGTCGTCCCAGCGTCTTCGGCGGTGACATAACAACCGCACAGTCCCGACATAAAACGTCCGTAGTCGCGATACAACGCGTGCGCGAAGATCAGGATCGAGATGGTCCCTGTCCTTGCGCCTGGCCACGACGCCCTTGCCCCCTCCCCACCACAAACCGGCGAGGGCGTTCTTCTGACCCATTCCTCTGCCCAGGCGAAGGCCGTCGCGGACAAACTCCTCGACGGTGTCGTACGACCAGAAGCGAACGCCGCCAGCGGCCTGCCCGCGTTTTGTCCAGTGGACGTGCGCGGACAAAAGATGATCGCTCTCGCGGCCGATTTCAAAAAAACACCCTTCATGCCCCACGGTAGTCGCGAGTGTCCGCCGCCACCGCATCGGCGATGGATTGCAGCACCGGATGGCTTGCCACCACCTTGCCCGTTTCGGGATTGGTCACGACGTAGCCGCGCCAGAGTTTTGCTGATTTCATTTCGTTCGCGTAAAGTGTCTACAGATTCGTTCCAAAGATTCATGATGCCGCCTCACACTATGTTGTTTACCCAGGATGAAACCGCCCCTGCGATTTCCCCATACACTTCCGATTGATCGCGTCCCGATCGTTTGAGAACGTTGAACGAATGGTCGCCGCCATCGACGACATGAAGTGTCGCGCGTTTCCCGAGCGGTTGCACAACTGCTCGACCAGATCCATCTCCGCCAATTTGTCCCTTGTCCCCTGGATGAAAAGCATCGGCAAATCGATCTCAAAAAGATGCTCGGCCCTGCCAAGCCCGACCGTTCTCCGCCTTGCCCGGCGCGTGCAGCGGGTAGCCCAGGAACACCAGCCCGCGGACGCCCGCCAGGGGAGCTTCGGCCGCGGCCACCGACGTCATGCGCCCGCCCATCGACTTGCCGCCGGCAACCAGGGGGACACCCTTGCACAGGGCTTGTGCGGCGTCAACCGCCTCACGGACACGGGCCACCAGACGCCGCGGTGGATCCGGCCGCCGGCGCCTCTCTGACATATAAGTAAACTCGTAACGAAACGTCGCAATCCCTTGATTACACATTAATTCCGACACAGCACCCATAAAGGGGTGACGCATCCCCGCACCGGCTCCGTGGGCAAGCGCGAAGATCGCAGTGGGCTTTTTTCCGCTGTCAAAAATGTGTTCCATAGCACTCTTATGGCGCGGCGTCCGACGCGCTCTATTTGTCGGGAAGCGGTTCCCAGAGAACATTCACGATGAGCCACTTGCCGTCATCCTGCCTGGCGAGATGCATGTAGTCGACCCAACCCGCCATAACGAGTTTGGCAGTCGCCGCGTTTCCGTAAACATCGAGTATCGTCGCGTCTTTTGTCTGTTTGTCCTTCGGCGTTTTCTTTCCGTACGCGGCTTTCGTGTACTCGATGAGTTTGGCCGCGTCCATACCGACGAGCTTGCTCTCTCCCGATTTCTCATCGACCTGCATCACTCGCTTGGCAAGGTCGGGGTGCAAGCAGCTTTCCATACGCGCCGCGTCACCTTCGTACCAACCTTCGGCGTAATCCATGATGGCTTTTGTGATCGCTTCTTTGTCGGCGTCGTCACCGGCGAGGACCGGCTGCGAAGCGGCAACACAACAAAGCAAAACAACAACTATAATACGAAACATGTTTATCTCCTTCCGGAGTCGCCGAGCTCCCGCGTAAAGGGCGGTTGGACGACACCATCTTCAGTGATATAACCTGCGATCAGGTCGTGCGGGGTTACATCGAACGCGGGATTGTACGCGCACGCTTCATCGGGCGTCACTTTGACCCCGCGGAAATTCTTGACTTCGTTCTCATCCCTCTGCTCTATCGGTATGGCCGCGCCGTCCGGAATCGCAAGGTCGATCGTGCTCGTCGGCGCCGCGATATAAAAAGGAACGCCGAAGCGTTTCGCGGCAAGTGCCAGATTGAACGTACCGATCTTGTTTGCCGTGTCGCCGTTCGCCGCGATCCGATCCGCTCCGACGATCGCGCACGCGATCTTCTTCTCACTCATCAGCGAAGCCGACGCGCCGTCACAGAGGACGGTCACGGGTATCCCGCGCTCGACGCATTCCCATGTATTGAGACGAGCGCCCTGGAGGAGCGGACGTGTTTCGTCGGCATAGACATGGATGTTCTTGCCGCTTTCGACGGCCGCGAAAACAACACCGAGCGCCGTTCCGAAACCGCTCGTTGCAAGCCCTCCGGTGTTGCAGTGCGTGAGCACATTGTCCCCGTCTTTGAGCAGGGCGGCGCCGTGGGCGCCGAGCGTCCGCGACATCTCGAGATCTTCGGTGTGTATCGCCCGGGCCTCGTCATAAATCGCCCGCAGAAGGTCTGTCGTCGACTCGAACTGACGAATGTACACCCCTCTCATTCTGTCAATTGCCCACCCGAGGTTTACAGCGGTGGGGCGTGTTGCACGGATCGTCTCACCGGCGAACTCGAGATAGGCCCGCACGGCATCGATCGACGTTATCTCGGGAAAAGCATCCAGTTTAACCGCTTGTTCATCGTAGTAATAATCCTCGTGCTGCGGCCACTTCTCCTCGATCGCGAGAAGCAACCCGTAGGCGCCCGCGACACCAAGCGCGGGGGCCCCGCGAATCCTCAGCATCCGGATCGCCTCGCACAGCGCTTCGACTTTTGTCAGCCGGAGAATCTTGTACTCGCCGGGAAGCAGGGTCTGATCGATAAGCTCGACCGCCCCTTTTACAAACGTAATGGTTGGAATCACACTCATGATTTCGTGGGAACCTTTCTCAACAATTCGAACAAACATGATACGGGGAGCCCGACGACATTATAAAAACACCCTTCGATCGACCGCACCAGTCCGGCGCCAAGACCCTGAACCGCGTACGATCCCGCCTTGTCGCGTCCCTCCCCCGAAGCCACGTAACGGTCAATGTCATCCGTCGAAAGCTCGCGAAAGAAAACACGTGTTGCTTCCTGCGCTGAGAGATCCAACCCGCTTGACTCTCTCCTTATCGCCACGCCCGTGATAACCGTGTGTTCCCTCCCGCTGAGTTTCTTCAAAAACGCGAATGCCTCTTCATCGTCCACCGGCTTCTCGAGAACCTCGTCGTCGATGATCACCACGGTGTCCGCTCCGATCACCAGAGAATCCCGATGCCGCGAGGCGACATCCGCCGCCTTGAGCCGCGCGCGAACCACGGCGCGCTCGGACAGGTCGTCGCATTCGGCGCCGTCCTCGACATGATCGTCCGCGGGGATCACTTTGAATTCAAACTCGAGCCCGCGGAGGATATCGATACGTCGTGGCGAACGCGACGCGAGAATGATATCGCGTTGCACGTCTTCGGGGAGAAGCGGATTCACTCGGATTCCTTTTCGATAAGCACCGTCACCGGTCCGTCGTTTTCGAGAGTCACTTTCATGTGGGCCTGGAAGACACCGGTCTCCACTTTGCATGATGTTTCTTCGCGGAGAATATCCACGAAACGATCATACCGTTCTTCCGCGGCCGCCGGAGGAGCGCTGTCGATAAAACTGGGACGTTTCCCCTTACGGCAGTCGCCGTAGAGCGTGAACTGCGATACGACGAGAAGCTCGCCCTCGACCTCGCTAAGCTCGAGATTCATCTTGCCATCGGGATCCTCGAAAATTCGAAGTGTCGAGACCTTCTTCGCTATCCAGCGCAAAACAGCGTCATCATCGCTCTCCTTGAACGCCACCAGCACGAGGAGCCCGCGTCCGATCGAACCGACCTCATCGCCGTCGACACGGACAAACGCCCGACTGACTCTTTGCACCACCGTCTTCATCGGTTATCCTTTGTGCTCGCGCATATCGAGAACCTGTATCTCCGGATAGTAACGTTCGAGATAGAATCCCTTTCTAATGGTGACGGCCAGGTCGACGACCAGTCCGTGCAGTTTCTCCGGAGCGATTCCGCGGCGGCCCCAGTTAAAAGAAATCCCCTCGGTCTCGTTCCCGTGCTTGCCTCGCATGAACACCTTGAGATGTCCCTTGCCGACCTTTCTGGTTTCGGGCGTTATAACCGCTTCCTCGATCATCCATACCGGGGCCTTGTTCCCGACGCCGAACGGTTCACACCGGCCAAGAAAATCGACGAGATCCATCGAACACTCGGCGATATCAATCTTCGCGTCTATCGTGAGCCGGGGTTTCTCGGGGAGCGCACTGGTCGCGCCGTCCAGGTGTGTCGTCAGGTTTCTGGAAAACGCGTCGATCTTCGACGCATCGATCGTCAGACCAACCGCAGCAGCATGTCCGCCGTAACGAACGAGATCGTCCCCGCACTTGTCGAGCACTTCCTTGAGATTTACTCCCGGAACACTCCGTCCCGACCCCTTCCCTATGCCGCCCTCGAACGTCACCAGAATCGCCGGCTTTCCGTACTCGTCCACTATTCGTGACGCGGCGATCCCCAAAACGCCTTCGTTCCAGTCGCTGCCCGACAGCAAGAAGCCGCTTCGCTTCTCACGGTCTTCCATGTTTTCGATCATGCCCGTGACATCGGCCTGGACCTTTTCCGTGAGTTCCTTCCGGCGTCGGTTATCCGCATCCAGCGACGCGGCAAGATCACCGGCAAGACGTTTGTTTTCCGTACAGAGAAGTTCGAGCGCCGGTTTTGCGTTTGAAATCCTCCCCGGGGCGTTCAAACGCGGAGCGAGAAGGTAACCCGATGTGAAATGGGGTGATGTCAGGACGATCGATCTTGGCGACAGCGGTGAGCGCGTCCAGCCCAGTCCGGCGATTCGTGGCCATGCGCGCGAGCCCCTCCTGCACGAATCGGCGGTTCTCGTCGACGAGCGGCGAGAGATCTCCCACGGTCGCAAGCGCAACGAGATCGAGAAGATCGTCGGTTCGTGTGCCGCCGGTCAGCCCCTCGGCCTCAAGAGCCTGCGCGAACTTGTACGCGACCCCAGTTCCGCAGAGCCCGGCGAAAGGATAGCTCTCGCCATCGCGGCCGGGGTTGAGCATGATTCCCCGAGAACTACCATCCAGCGGAAACTCGTGGTGGTCACAAACCACGACATCGATCCCCGCTTCTTCTAATCGCTGCACAAGAGTTCCGTCCGAGGTTCCGCAATCGACCGAAATAAAGAGACCGACCTTGTTCTTGATCGCCCAATCAACCGCGCGTTCGGCGATACCGTAACCGTCCTTGCGTCTGTCCGGGACAAATCTGAAGATATGGGGAACGACACCGTCCAGGCAGTGATAGAGAAGCGCCGTACCACTAACCCCATCGACGTCGTAGTCGCCATGAACGAGGACTCGCTTCGATTCGGCGGCGGCGCGACGGACGCAGTCCACCGCTTCAACCATGTTTTCGAAGAGCGCAGGGTCGTGCGGCGCCTTTTCGAGGGGGTACAAAAAGTCGCGCGTCGACTCCACCGACGACAATCGCCCCGCGAGAAACCGGGCCCCCGCGGTCGGCATGTCGAACGAATCGACGAGATCGCGGACGAGACCCATGTCGGCCGCTTCCGTATGTTCCCAGATATACTTATTCAATTCGTTTGCCAGGGTTTCAAACGTTTGTAGATCGACGAACACTTGACTGGATCCATTACTGGTCGATAGAAACGGCGGGCGCCGCAAAAAAACTCCCGCCACGGCGATCATCGGCGCGCCCGCTGTAACGAGCGAGTCAAGAGGCTGAGCAGTCCGTAAGCCGAGTTTTGTTCCCCTTTCGGGGTGACGGTCATTTATCTGGGATGCCCGTTACCGGACACCTCGTGCGACCAACCCAAGGGTCAAACGAAGCGGGGCGTCTTCTTCCCTTCTATTTGGTCTTTCACCGGGTGGGGTTTACCAAGCTGCCGCCGTCACCGGCGGCACTGGTGAGCTCTTACCTCACCTTTTCACCCTTACCGTCCACGGTTGCCCGCGGCTTTGGCGGTTTTTTTTCTGTGGCACTATCCTTAGAATCACTTCCACTGGGCGTTACCCAGCACCCTGCCCCGAGGAGCTCGGACTTTCCTCAAGCGCCCTGAGGCGCCCGCAACCGTCTGTCCTGCTCAACCCCGTTTTCCGGGAGAAACATACTACGTTCTCCACCACCCCGCAACCCACCCAAAGGACTATGTTTTGCCGTCGAGTTCGTCGTTCGCCAGTTTGTCGGCAACCTTGTTATCCCCGCGCGCAATATGGACCACTTCGACCCTGTCGAAATCGCGGATAAGAAGCGTCGCGCGGCCGTGGAGAGGCTTCAAAACCGGATGTTTGACCTTGTACACGCCGTTCAACTGCCTGGCGACCAGTTCGCTGTCGAGCTTTAAAAGGAGTTCCGGAGCCCCAAGCGTCGCGGCGAGTTCGAGCGCCAGAAGTACGCCTTCGTACTCGGCAACATTATTCGTCGTCACACCGAGCCGCTTCGACCGCCGAAGGAGTTCTTCTTCGGAATCATCGTACAAAATCGCCGCACAGGAGGCCTCGCCCGGATTGCCCCTGCACGCGCCATCGCGTAAACGCTATGAGCCTGCCCGTCGCCGATTTCTTCTTAGCCGATTTGCGCGGTTTTGCCTTGGGCGCGGCGGCTTTCCCCTTGGGAATGGCCGCGGCCAGTTGACCCCGCACCGATTCGAGAAAACGACTCGCCACGGCAAGGTCCAGCGATGCCTCCCGCGCCGCGCGATCGAGAGCGGCGCCTCCCATCAACCTCTCGACAAATAGGACGAGTTTCTCCGCAATCGCCGGATCACCGGACTCATGACGGATAGTGGACAAGAATTCTTCCACAAGCTTGGCATAAGATGATCTGGTCGTTTTTCTTCACCTCCAAAACAAACTGCGGCGGTATTCGGCTGAAACACCCCTGGCACACTTCCCCAACGACATTGGTGACCGCGTAATCGTGAAGCTTGGCGAGAATGCGGTCGTACCGTTTTTTCAGCTGTGGATCAAGTTCATTAAGTAATTTGGGTTTCTCATTCTCGAGCCGCGTCATATTCTCCGCAATCTCCGAAAGCCGGCCTTCAAGTGTTTCTTTTTCCGCGACCAGTAGACTTTTTTCCCCGTCTTTTCCCGTCCTGAAATCGCCGGTCTGGCCCACCTGCTGATCGAGTTCGTCCATCAGGATCAAAAGCCGTTCTTCTTTGGTGTCGATGCCTTTTTCGAGATGCTCGATCTCGTGGTTCATCGCCGTATACTCTTTATTGTTTTGAACGCTCATGAGCTGAACCTTGAGCTTATTAATCTTAACCAGACTGTCCTCGAGTCCCTGCTCCGTAAATCGCTTCTCTTTTTGCATTTCTTCCAGGTGCGTTTCCGCTTCGGTTATCATTTTTTCGATCGCCTGGATGTTCCTGTCGATCTTCTCGATCTTGCCGGGAAGAGCGGCGGACTCGGTCCGGAACGCGTTCAAATCGGCATCGATCTTGGCTATTGAAATCAGCAAATGAGTCTCTCTTTGAATGTCGGTCATTGTCCTGCCCTCAAAAAAAATGAGCCCCTCTTCGCAGAGAAGCTCACATAGCCCGAGCGCACCCGGCCGTTTCTGTGCCGAGCATGCATCGAATTGTTCTCATAAGGTATTTCACGCGCATTGGTCTCTCTTGACTGAAACGACTCCTGCCGCTCACCTTCGGCGGCTAAGAGGATCCACTATACGCCAGGCCGCGCCCCGGAGTCAAGGGCAAGACCCACAACGCCCCAGGCGCGGACATCACGCCGCCGGAGGCGTGTAATCCGCATAGGACTTCTCCTCCGTCAACTCCGACCCAAGGATGCGGTTGAGCTGGCGCTTGATCGAGGCCCGCTCGTCGTTGATCTTGTACACCGACCGGGCAAGCTGGACAAACTCGTCGTCGAAACTCTGTGCGGCCTCCTTGAGGCGGATTTTATCCTCAATCTCCCACAGGCTCTCGTTGACTCTCTTCAGATCCCCCACCTGCGAAGACACGTCGTTTTGGCTCAACGGAGATTCCACCCAGATCTTACGTAGCAGATCGAGCTCCTTGTGAACGTTCCGGAGCTTCTCCTCGTCCTTTATCCGCTCGGACTTGATTTCAAGAATGGTTATCTTGTCCAGAAACTCGCCGGCCGAGACGTCAACTTTTAATACCATGATCTCCGCGCAGTGTTTGGGTTATGGGTCGATTTCAATTGCGTCATTATAACGCAAACCCGCCTCCGAAATAAATTCCGTTCTCTTCTCGACCATCGAGTTTCGAGTCTTCGGTCGACTACATCCGTGTCTTCTCCTCTTTTCGTGGCGTTTCGAGCCGACGCTCTTCGAGCGCGGCTCAAACCCCACTATTGACTCTATACCGGCCTTCCAGTTTTATAGTATTTTATGGAGCCAATGAATAGTTCTATCCCCGCCTTCTCTTCTTTTAGTGTTTTCTGGTGCCAACGAATAGCTCTATCCCCGCCTTCTCTTCTTTTAGTGTTCTCTAGTGCCAACGAATAGCTCTATCCCCGCCTTCTCTTCTTTTAGTGTTCTCTAGTGCCAACGAATAGCTCTATCCCCGCCTTCTCTTCTTTTAGTGTTCTCTAGTGCCAACGAATAGCCGCATCCCTGCCTTCTCTTCTTTTAGTGTTCTCTAGTGCCAACGAATAGCCGCATCCCTGCCTTCTCTTCTTTTAGTGTTCTCTAGTGCCAACGAATAGCCGCATCCCTGCCTTCTCTTCTTTTAGTGTCGTTTGAGCCGCACCCGAAGGGTGTCGGCTCTAAACGACATACAAAAAGCCGCACCCGAAGGGTGTCGGCTTTTTGAGATGGTGGGCCCACCAGGACTCGAACCTGGGACCAACCGGTTATGAGCCGGTAGCTCTAACCAACTGAGCTATGGGCCCCCTTTTTCCCTGCAGCCCTCTGGCCGACCGGGGCCCCTACACGATGTCGGTATACCCCTTGAGTTTCCTGGCACGGCTTGGGTGCTGAAGTTTCTTTAGCGCTTTCGCTTCTATCTGGCGCACACGCTCGCGGGTCACGTTGAATATCGTTCCCACTTCTTCGAGCGTCCGCGGCGTTCCGTCGCCGAGTCCGAACCGCAGACGAATCACCTTCTCCTCACGACGAGTGAGCGTGCTCAGTACCTTTGTGAGCTGCTCGCGGAGCATCGCGTGGGCGGCGGTCTGCGCCGGTGACGCTGCACCGGTGTCCTCGATAAAATCGGACAGGTTACTATCCTCATCTTCTCCTATCGGCCGGTCAAGCGAAATCGGCTCCATGCTCGCCTTCATAACGCTCTTAACCTTGTCCACCGGGTACGCCAGCTTCTTTGCGACTTCTTCGGGTGTCGGATCGCGGCCATTCTCCTGTACGAGTTTTCGCGCGGTCCGCGACACCTTGTTGATTGCTTCGATCATATGGACCGGCACACGGATCGTCCGCGCCTGGTCCGCTATCGCGCGCGTGATGGCCTGCCGGATCCACCATGTGGCATAGGTGCTGAACTTGTAACCCTTGCGGTAATCAAATTTGTCCACGGCCCGCATGAGCCCGCTGTTCCCTTCCTGAATCAGATCGAGAAACTCAAGCCCGCGGTTGGTGTACCGTTTGGCGATGGCAATCACGAGACGAACGTTCGCCTCGATCATTTCACGTTTGGCTTTGTCGCTCTGGTACTCGCCTCTGTCGATAGAATCCACAAGATTGTTGAGATCTTCGATCGACACGTTCTCGGCTTTTTCGAGTTTACCGAGATCTTTGCGGAGCTGCTTCATCTTGCGCTCGAAATCCTCGAGCATCTCAAGAGACCAGGTTCCTTTGCCTTCAATCTTGAGACTCCGCTTGCGCTTGTAGCTCTTGAGCTTCTTGATGGCGCCCCGAAGCCCATCGTACGACAACCCGATAAAATTCTCGTACTCGCGCGACTGGCTGTCGAGTTCGTTGAATTGATCCTCGGTCTCGCGGATCATGTTGACGATCC
Organism: Candidatus Latescibacterota bacterium; assembly: GCA_963791045.1. GTDB lineage: Bacteria > Krumholzibacteriota > Krumholzibacteriia > WVZY01 > WVZY01 > CAWBQK01. The sequence goes on along the minus strand of CAWBQK010000018.1, from coordinate 174,884 downwards.
GTTCGAGTTGTTTTGGATTGAGCTGGAGCTTAAGGTATTCGTCAAAGAGCTTGGTCTGCCTGAGGTCAATTGACCGCTGGAGACTGGGAAGCTTGTTGGCGTTCTTTTTCAGCTTCGCCTGCTTCTGAAATTTGACGATTTCCTTGCGGAGCTGGGCGATCCTGCGGATGGGCCGGAAACGGTTCTGCCGTTCCTTCTTGCCGGTATAGTGAGGATGGAGACCGCCGGTTTCCACCTGGACGACTTCATCGAGACGTAGCTCCGCTTCCTCGACCTTCTCGGCGAGATTCTGAAGCTCACGAATCGGTCCATCCAGAGAAAACACGGCCCTCGCGACCATAAGATGGCCTTCCTCAATCCGCTTGGCGAGTTGAACCTCACCTTCACGATCGAGCAGCGGGACCTTGCCCATTTCCCTGAGGTACATACGAACGGGGTCATCGTACCGAATTACGGTCTTCAGAAGTTCTTCCTTCTGGGTCTCCTCTTTCTCGGCCCGGCGTTTCTTGGCCTCGATTTTGAGGAGCGCTTTCTCTTCAGTATCAAAATAATCGATTTTCTCTTCACTGAGTCGATCATATAGAGCGACGATATCCTCGGGAGAGAAATCGCGCCCCATAAGGGTGTCGATTTCATGGTTGAGGATATAGCCTTTATCTTCGGCTACACGTCGGATGTCTTCCAACACGTCGTCAAATTTGTCCATCGCTCACCTCGTTCAAAGTTCGGACAGCGCGCGTTTTAACTGCGCATAGTGCTCCGCTACCGCCACCGCTTCGTCGCTGTCCTCCGGTAAATCCCGTAACCTCTCGCGTAGAACTTCGAGTTCATCGCGGATCTTTAGTTCTTTGATCCGCCTGAGAGTATCTTTGAGAAGTCTATTCAGATCACCCGGAGGGATTGGTATGAGAGCAATTTCTGCCGCAAGCCCCTCTAATCCTACCCGTTCTGCCCTTTGTTGAAACGTTTGACTCCCTATATCAATATGATTTTCCCAAGCCGAGTCAAGGAGTTTGTAGAACTCCCGGCTTGATTCACTCAAAAAATCGTCCGAATCGAGCTTTTCGCGCGCTCCGGCCACTTCCGGCGTGTCTTCGAGGAGAAGCCGCAAGAGGTTCTTTTCGAGTTCAGCCCGGTTTGCCGCTTCCCGGCTTATCTCCGAGGACGGTGTTTCCTTCTTTTCGCCCCCCGCCGTCCTCGGCCGGACTTTCTTACGGAGTGTTTCAGGATCCACTTTCAGGACCCCGGCCATTTCCTGCACGACGACCTCGTAACGGAGCCGGTCGCCGAAATCGGCCAGCCCCGATGTGATTCGATGGATAATTGCCTCTTTCTCACGAGGCGTCAGGGGCCTGTCCTTCATAATATAGTCAAGGAACTGCAAATAATCCATCGCACCGCCCAGAATTTTCTCAAATTTCTTTGCCCCAACGGCATTTACAGCCGTATCTGGGTCCAAACCCGCATCGAGCTTGGCCACGACTACGTCCATTCCGGCCCCCAGAAAAACAGCGCCCGAAACAAGGGCCGAGTCGAGACCGGCGTTATCCGAGTCGGGGATGAGGATGATCTTCTGGGTGACCCGCCTCAAGAGACCCGCATGATCCCCCGTGATCGCCGTGCCGCAGCTTGCCACGGCGTTCGGAAAACCGTTCACATGAAGGGCGATGCAGTCGGTGTACCCTTCGACCACAATGGCGGCGCGGTTCTGCCTGATCGTCTCGCGCGCCTTGTGGAGCCCGAAAAGAGTCCGCCTCTTGGAGTACACGGGGCTGTCGCTCGAGTTGAGATACTTAGGCTCCGAGTCCTTGGTGAGGGTCCGCGCCCCGAAGGCGACGACGCGCCCGGCCGGTGAGTGAATCGGAAACATCAGACGATCCCTGAAGTAGTCGATATAACTTCTTGTTCGGTCACTAGATAGTATCAGCCTCAATTCGCGGAGAACATCGAGTGGAATATTGTTCTTCTTCGCCGATCTGAACAGCCAATCGCTCACCTCGCCGGTGTAACCGAGCTGAAATTCCTCCCAGGCCTCGCGTGGAATCTTGCGCGACAGAAGGTACCGCCTGGCCCGCTCCCCGGCGCGCTCATCCATCAAGACCTTCTGATAAAAGGTGGAGGCAAATTCGTTGGCTCGGAAAAAAGCGTCGTTACGCGACCGGACCTCGTCGGGGATCTTGCGTTCCGCCACCTCGACACCGTACTGCTTGCCGAGCGCCCGCACGGCCTCGGGAAAGCTGACACCCTCGGTTTCGATCAAGAATGTGAAAACGTTTCCGCCACGCCCACACCCAAAACAATGAAAGATTTGCTTGTCCGGACTGACCATAAAACTGGGGGTCTTCTCCTCGTGAAAAGGACATAGCCCCTTGTAATTGGATCCGGCCCGTCGAAGTTCGACGAACTTGGATACGACCTCGACAATGTCGGCCCGTTGACGGATCTCATCTATGGTTTCCTGCGGGATCTGCAAGTGGTTCTCCTACTTCATACGAACAATCGTGACGCCGACGCCACCCTCACCCTGCCCACCGGGTCTCCATTCCCCCACTCTGGAGTCGCTCTTCAGCAGCTCGCGAACGGCCTTCAGCAGCACCCCTTCGCCCACCCCGTGGATGATCTTGATTTCGCGGACGCCGCTCAAGACCACCCTGTCGAGAAAAATGTCGACCGCTTCGATTGCTTCCATCTTTTCCCTCCCCCGCACATCCACCGATGTGGATTCGAGAGGTTCAGCCGTGACATGGACCGGAAAGTCTCCATGCGGCCGATTATCTTCCTTTGACGCAACCTTATAAAGGTTGCCCTTCTTTATACTCAGTTTCTTTCCCTTTATTTCGACTATAGCAGCGATTTTTCCGATTTCGATAACCGTTCCGCTCGGGTCGCCCGACGGGCTGAGCGACACCGTGTCACCCACGGCGACGAACGCCGCCGGTTGCGGTTTTGGTTTTTCCGACGTGCGTTTGATCAGTTGTTTGACACGGCGGTGCGCCTCGCGGACCACACTCTTTTCGGCCTGTGTCTCCCTGATCTGTTTCACAATCGATTCGATTTCTTTACGCGTCTGCAGCGCCATCTCCTCGACATCTTTCTTAATTTTCTCTTCGTGCGATTCCCTGAAATCAACGAGCGCTCTCTCTTTCTCGTTGTAGGAAGTGAAGAGCCTGTTCAAAACCTCCGACTGCGCGCGCAGCGCCTCGCGTTCCCGTTCGAGGGCAAGCTGGCTCGACTCGAGCTGGCTCAGCACGCTCTCGAGCCGGAACGCATCCTGGCCGACGAGCGACTCGGCGTGACTGACAACGGACGGATCGAAACCAAGCCGTTTCGCCGTTTCGATCCCGCGGCTGCGGCCCGCTGTACCCTGCAGAAGTTTGTATAGAGGGTTGTCGTTGTTCTCGTCGAACGCCATCGACGCGTTGCTGATCCCTTCCGCGGTCAACGCGTAGGACTTCACCTTGCCATAGTGCGTGGTAGCCACCACGTAAGCGCCCTTCGTCTGCAGCCGTTCGAGCGCGGCGATCGCAAGCGCCGCTCCCTCATCGGGATCCGTACCGTAGCCGATTTCATCGACTAGACACAACGACCCATCGTCCGACTGCCGGCACATCCGGTCGAGATGTTTGAGGTGCGACGTGAAAGTGCTCAGCGATGTAGCGATTGATTGTTCGTCGCCGATATCGACATGAATCGACAAGAAAAGCGGAAGTTCTGTCCCATCGGCGCACGGAACGGGCAGCCCGCTTTGAAACATCAATACGGCAAGACCGAGTGTTTTCAACGACACGGTTTTGCCGCCCGCATTCGGGCCGGTTATCACAAGTACCCGGGAACCGGGAGCAAGTTCGAGATTCAACGGTACAATCGATCCGCCCCCCGGGCCTTCCTTCAGCGACATCTCAAGCAGCGGGTGTCTCGCTTCTACGAGGCGGACCGCCTTCTCCGTCGACACGGCGGGACTCAAACACTTGAACGCTTCGGCGAACTTCGCTTTTGCGTTCAACGCATCCAGCCATTCGATGTGACCGATGTTTGCAAACAGCTCCTCCGCGCGTCCCGACACTTTGGCGGTTAGATCGTTCAGTATCCGGGCCTCTTCCACCCGTTCGTCATGGAGGAGCGTTTCGAGAGAGTTGTTGCGTTCGACGAGCGAAAGCGGCTCGAAATAGAGCGATCCACCCGAATGCGAAGCGGAATGGACGATCCCTTCCTTCTTGCGACACTTGTCCCGGGGCACGAGCAGAACATGCCGCGACCCCGTAAACGTGGCGAAGTCGGACGAACCATACGATTTGCTCAAACCCGCCACATGCCGTCGAAGCTCGTCGCTCGCCCGGCCGATGGATTTGCGCACCGACGCGAGATGCGCGCTCGCCTTGTCCTTGATCGAACCATCCCGGTCTATCGCGCGTTCAACATCCTCGACCAGATCGCGGTTCGGAACCATCTTTGATATGACGCGTTCGAGACGGGGATAAGGAAAATCCTCGACGAGAAGCCGTTTGATTTCGAGAACCGATTTCTCGACAGAGGCAATCGACAGCAACCCTTCCGCGGAAATCACCTCGTTCTTGTCGAGCGCTCTTTCGATCCATTCCTTCGACTCGGTGTGCGGCACCGGCAGGTTGCCCCGCGCCTTGTGGAAACCCCGGACCTCCTCGATGTCCAGAAGTGCCCTCGAGATCGCATCCGCATCCGTGCCGGGTCGCAGCCCGGCAATGAGACACCGCGCCCCGTCGTTCACGCACTTCGACGCAACGATGTCCAACACCGATTCAAAATCAAGTATTTCTCCGGCATGCGCGAAAGACACCGGCCTATCGGTATCGCGGTTCATCGATTGGCTCCAGGCGATAAATCTAGAACGTTTCTTTCGAAATAAAGACGACAGGAACGCGGGTTAAACGGAATCGCTCTTCTTGAAGATCTCTTCAAAATGGACCGCTTTGGGTCCGTGCGCCACTATGAAGTTGAAAACTTGCCCGGCGATCGGGCGCAGGAACAAGCTGACCGACGCTTTCCTCACATCCTGCTGGACATCCCTCGGAATCGGCAGCTCGAGCGTGACGGAGATGAGCAGACTCGAAATAATCATCGCGAGGATAAGGCCCAGGCACGCTCCGGCAAACCGGTCGACCCACCCAAGCAGCGTCATCTTGACGACCTTCCCGATACCTTTCGCGACAAAGTGCGTCAAAACCAAACCGAAAAAGAACAGCGCGATCGATGCGATCACCAGTGCCGGCGAGTACGGCATCGAAAACTGCTTCTCGAGAAGATTGGCGAACAGTCCCCCAAGAAGGATCGCGAGAACAAACGCACCAATCACACCGACAAATTCAAGGGCTTGCTCGAGGAATCCCTTTGCAAATCCCACGGCGGTCCCAATAAAAAGGACTCCGATAAGCGCCATATTCGTAATTGTCACGCCGTCCATTAAAACCTCAATTTTGTTCGCTCATTATTTTCTTAACCATCGCGGACACCGCTGTCCCATCCGCACGACTCCCCACCTCGGCCATCGCCGCTTTCATCACGCGGCCAAAATCCTTCATGCTCGCCGCACCGGTTTCCTCGATTTTTGCCGCGACGATTCTTTTCAACTCGTCTTCATCCAACTGCGGCGGCAGATACGACACGGTGATATCGTACTCGACTTTTTCTTTTTCGACGAGGTCGGCCCGGTTCGCATCCTGGTACATTTCCATCGCTTCCTTGCGCTTTTTTGCGTACGCGGCGACAACCTTCTGTTCTTGCTCTTCGGTCAAGTCCTCACCCGCCGCGATCTTCGCGTTCTGAAGTTCCGCGAGGACCATGCGGATCACCCCGAGCTTGACCTTGTCGCCCGCTTTCAATGAGCTCTTCATGTCTTCGGTAAGCGTTTTGGAAATCATAACAGCGAACCCTTCCCTCTGAAGGCGACTAGACACCGGAACCAACTCTTTGTGTATTCTATTTTTCGACCAATCAGCTCGACCAGTCTAGGGGAAAATCCCGCGGGATGTCAATCGGGTCGAGTTGACATGACCACGGTCGCGATCGCCGCCGCCGCCGTCTCCGCGCGCAACCTGAACCGGGACACACTGACAAACTCGGCCCCGGCTTCGGCGAATTGATCATGCTCCGTATCGGAGAAACCGCCCTCCGGTCCAATAACGATCAGCCTTGCCCCATCCACGGCAACGGGTTCGAGCGGTTTCCCTTCGGGATCGCCGACCAGCGCGACAGGTGATCGCTTCACATATTCAAGAACGTCTTCGAACGGAATCACCGTTCGGATTTTGGGAATTGTCGGCTGAAAAGACTGCTTGATCGCCGAGAGCGCGATTCTCTCAAGCCGCTCGAGAAAACTCGGCGAGTAATCCTTAAGGTGCGCTTTCTGCGACACAAACGGGACGATCTCCGAAATCCCAAGCTCGGTACACTGTTCGACGGCCCTCTCAAAAGCGTCCTTCTTGAGACAGGCCAGGGCCAGCGTTGTGCCCGCAAACGAACGTCGTTCCTCTTCGATACCGGTGACGGCCAGGCTCGCGCTCCGTTTGTCGACCGCTTCGACGCGGCAGATTGCGATGAGGCCACGGCCGTTTGTCACGTAGACCGTCTCGCCGACGGGCACCCGAAGCGCGCGGGCGAGGTGACGGTACTCATCGCCCTCAAGCACAACCGCCTCGGACCGCAAATCGAGTTCCGGTTCGTAGAACAAAAAACGATGAGAGGAATCGCCGCCCATGGAAGTCCGCTCAGTGCACGCCCGGAGGCGGCACCTTCGAGGAGAGAGACTTATCGAGTTCCTGGAACAACTTCTTTTCTTCGCCCGTCAGACGTTCGGGAACCCACGCGATGACCCGAACCATCTGGTCGCCTTTTCCGTAACTATTGAGTCTCGGGATTCCTTTTCCCTTCAGGCGAAAAATCTTGTGCGAAGGGGTTCCCGCCGGAACCTTGAGCAGAACCTTGCCCGAGAGGGTGGGAACCTCCACCTTTGTCCCGAGGGTGAGCTGGCTGATTGTGAGCGGCAGGTCCATGAGGATGTCGTTTCCATGCCGTTCGTACAGATCGTCGGTTGTCTCCTCTATAATGACATAGAGATTGCCCTTTGTCCCCCCGCGTTGGCCAAGATCTCCGCCCCCCGCGATGGTGATATAATTGCCGCTGGACACACCGGCGGGTATTTTGACATTAACCGTCTCGCTCCCGCGGACGGTTCCCGTCCCCCGGCACCCGCCACAAGGATCTGTAACCACTTTGCCCTGCCCGTGACATTTGTGACATTCGACCACGTTGACGAACTGTCCGAATATCGATCGCTGGACATTTTTGACCTGACCGGCGCCGCCGCATGTGTCACACACCGATGCCGTCGAACCGGCGCGCGCACCCGACCCCGCACATTCATCGCATGACACCTGTTTCTTTACCTTGATCTGTTTCTCGACGCCCTCGGCGACTTCTTTGATCGTGAGCTGCACTTTGACCTGCAGATCGTGCCCACGGTTTTGCCTCGCACGCCCGCCACCTCGTCCCGCGCCGCCAAAAACATCGCCGAACCCGAACGATCCGAAATCGCGCATGAACGCCCTGAGGGCATCGGACAGATCAAAGTCCGCGCCGTACCCGTACGCACCGCCCGCCCCGGCCTGGTTCGAAACACCCGCGTGGCCATACTGGTCGTACAGCGACCGCTTCTCCGCCTCGCGAAGAATCTCGTACGCTTCCGTGGCCTCTTTGAAATTTTCTTCAGCCGTGGAATCACCCGGATTGCGATCGGGGTGAAATTCGAGGGCGAGCTTTCTGTAAGCCTTTTTGATTTGGTCGTTCGTGGCGCTCCGGTCTACGCCGAGAACCTCATAATAGTCGCGTTTCGCCATCTAGAGGGAAACCCCTTTCGTGTTAGTAAAATTCCAACGGAATATAACACGAAAGGGGCATGTTGCAAAGCGTGAAGCCGGGATCGGTTGACGGTCGATTAGTCCGGTTCTTTACAGGTGTGAGACGCGCCATACACCAACTCGGCAAACTTATGCATGATCGCCTGAAGATCCTCGGTGGCGTGTCTGAGATTGCCGATTTTCCTGTTTTCGTCATCCCGGATTTCGGCAACCCGTTTCATCGCCCCCTTGATTTCGATAAGATCGTCCGGCGTGAATCTCTCGATGAATTCTTTGATTGTCTGTTCGGTTGAATACAAGAGGATCTGGGCCTCGTTGAGAGCATGGGAGTATTCTTTTCGTGATCTGTCGGTCTCGGCGAACTTTTCGGCGTCCAGGACCATGCGGTCGATCTCACCTGTCGTGAGACCGCCATGCTGCTTAATCACGATGTCCTGAAGTTTGCCGGTTCCCAGGTCCGCGGCCGATACGTGTACGATACCGTTTGCGTCGATATCAAACGAAACCTCGATCTGCGGGACCCCCCTCGGAGCGGGCGGAATGCCGATGAGGTCAAACCGGCCGAGCGTCCTGTTGTCGGAGGCCATTTCGCGTTCGCCCTGAAGGACATGCACGCTTACCGCCGATTGATTGTCCGTGGCCGTCGAAAACACCTGGCCCTGTTTCGTCGGTATCGTCGTGTTTCTCTCGATAAGACGTGTCATGACGCCGCCGAGAGTTTCTATCCCGAGGGACAACGGTGTAACGTCGAGAAGAAGCACCTCTTCGACCTCGCCCGCCAGAACGCCTCCCTGGATCGCCGCGCCACGCGCCACAACCTCGTCGGGGTTTACGCCCCTGTACGGTTCCTTCTGGAACAACTTGATAACCGCTTCCTGCACGGCCGGCATTCTTCGTCGAACCGCCGACGAGAATCAGTGCGTCGATATTCGTCGTATTGAGTTTCGCGTCTTTGAGCGCATGCCGGCACGGTTCGATGGTTCCCTTGACGAGGTCTTCGACCAGCTGTTCCATGGTCGCGCGCGGCAGGACTTTCTCAAAGTGTTTGGGGCCCGTTTCATCGGCGGCGAGAAACGGCAGATTGATCGGTGTTTCGAGTGTCGATGACAACTCGCACTTCGCTTTTTCCGCCGCTTCCTTTACACGCTGCATCGCCATCTTTTCCGTGGAAATGTCAACGCCGGTCTCGTTCTTGAATTCCTCAATAATCCAGTTCATGATCTTGCGGTCAAAATCGTCACCGCCGAGATTCGTGTCGCCGTTTGTCGCTTTTACCTGGAACACGCCACCGGTGAGTTCAAGGATGGAAATATCGAATGTCCCGCCACCGAGATCGTAAACCGCCACGATCCCGGTGAGTTCTTGTCCAACCCGTAGGCCAGAGCGGCCGCCGTGGGCTCGTTAATAATCCTGAGCACGTCAAGGCCGGCTATCCTTCCGGCATCTTTTGTCGCCTGACGTTGGGCATCGTTGAAGTAGGCTGGAACGGTTACCACCGCTTGCGTGATCTCTTCCCCCGCATATTCCTCGGCGACTTGTTTCAAATTCTGGAGGATCATCGCCGAAATCTCTTCCGGCCGATATTGTTTATCCTTGATGTTGATCAAGAGCTCGCCACATTTTCCCTCGATCACTTCGTACGACATTTCCGCTGCGTGCTTTGCTCGTTCGGCGTACTTGCACCCCACGAATCGTTTGACGGAAGAAATCGTATTCTCGGGATTTGTGATGGATTGCCTCTTGGCAATATGACCGACGAGTCTTTCGCCGTTTTTCGAGAAAGCAACAATCGATGGAGTTGTACGGTTGCCGGCCGAATTTGGAACGACGACGGGTTCACCACCCTCGATCACACTGACGCACGAGTTGGTGGTACCCAGATCTATCCCGATTACCTTGGGCATGCGGCTCTCCTTGACGGATGAGAAGGTCTTCCTGATGCGGTTTAAAACCGGCTATTTACTTTGCGATTATGACTTTGGCGGGTCTGATGACGGCGTCCCCGAGAAGGTATCCCTCTTGCACAATTTCAACCACATGGTTGGAATCTGCACCTTCTTTGTCAATCTGGGCCACGGCCATATGGTAGGCGGGGTCGAAGGGAGTGTCCATGGCGTCCATTTTTTGAACGCCAATTCCGTCCAGGGAGGACTTTAAGTTGTTATATATCAGCCGTATACCCTGGACAACATCGTCATCCCTTTCACCGACTACCGTAAACGCCCGCTCGAAGTCATCTACTACGTTTAAGACTTCGGTTATGACTTCAGCTTTCGATTGACGCTGAAGCAAATCCCATTCCTTGCGCGTGCGTTTTCGATAGTTTTCAAACTCGGCGACGCTCCGGAGCCATTTGTCCTTGAACTCCTTCGCCTCCGCCTCGGAAACGGCTGATTTTTCAGTAAGTTCCTCAATCTTCTGATTCTTGGCGGCGAGCATCTTGAGGATGTCTTTCTTGGTGAGTTTTCGCTTGGACTCCTTATCGCCTTTTTTCACACCCTCAGCACGTTCTCCCGCCGTGGAGGGAGAATCACCATGGTCCGTCGCGGCTTCCGCGTCGACATGCAACCCACCCGCCGGTATTTCGATTTCCGTCGCGTCTCCGTCATGGTGTTTTTTGTCGCTCGCCACTTGATGCTCCTCGGTTGTGCTCGTCCCGGATTGTTACCGCACCGGCTTAGATAATTTCGAAATAGTTGGGCTCTAGAAAAACTCTTCGCCGATCGCTCCAAGTTCGTGAGCGGCCGACCCTACGAGATCCCGGTTGAACGCGTACCGCATACGTGTGGGTCCAATGATCCCAAGAACACCGCGGGCGGAACCCAACCGATACCCTGCGGTGACAAGACTGAACCAGCGGAGATCTTGCTCTTCGTGCTCCGATCCAATTGTAATCTGAATCCGCTCTCCCAGCCGCCGGGAGAGAATCGTCGTAAGAAAGTCTTTATTATGAAGCAGCCTGAGAAGCAATTGCAAGAGCTTTGGATCGGAAAGCTCGGGCTGGCCGAGGACGTATCCCTGATCCTCGAAAAAAAGTTCCACGGCGGGCGGCTCGGAGAAAATATCCTCCCTGTGTATCGCCACCTCGCGCGTTATGATTCCTTCGTCGGTTACATTGTCCCGGACGGCGCGCCCGAGTTGGTCCTTCGCATCGGTAAGAGAGCAGTCCTCGACGACGCGGTTGATCCATGTTTCCGCGCGTTTGATCACGTCGGGGGCATATCGTTTTTCCAACCGGATAACCGTTGTACGTTCATAGGATGGAGCGAGGTTCACAAGAACGAGAAGACGAGGACCCTCCAGCGCAATCAATTGGATCCGGCTCACTCGACTCTCCTGGATGACCGATCCGTACACCAGCGCAAAGTTCTTGGACATCGTGCCGAGAACTCTGGACGCCGATGCCATCACAGAATTGACGTCCTTGTCCTGGTCGCGAATTTCATCACGAAGTTGTCGTGTAAAATCCACGCCGACGGCGGGCCGCCGGTCGAGAGAGTCGACGTACGCCCTGTAGCCTTTGTCGCACGGAACCCGTCCCGCCGATGTATGGGGCTTGCAAATGCACCCGTCTTTTTCAAGACGCGACATGCTGTTCCGAATCGTCGCCGTGCTCACGGGCAAGCCCAGCGTATCTTTGACGGCACGCGAACTGACGGGGACGCCATCGCGGATAAACATGTCCACGATCGCCCTCAAAATCTGTAAGTCCCTATCGACTAACAAGACACACTCCGTTTTGTAAAACCCCCGTTAAATCTAACTTCGCGGCGGGAACCTGTCAAGGGGGCGGCGGCGCGCACGGCATACCCACGCCGGTTATTGGTTTCTATAATCGCCGCCCAGGCGGTGAACGATTTCGTTCAGAAACCAGAAAGCCCCTGTCCGTCAAAACAACTTTATCCCCATCCGTTCGCGCCAGCCCATCCTCAAGCAGTCTCTCGACAACAATCTCTTTGCCGCAAAGTTTTTTTACGGGATACCCGGACGATGTTCGAAGACCAAGCATCAGTTCCTCCAGTCGCCGCTCGTCATCACCGCGGATCTCGCGGCGTCGGATTCCGTCAGTGGTTTCGTTTGCGCGGAGGAGATAATCATCGAGCGACGGAGAATTGAAGAACCTCTCCCCAGCGATGAACGAATGCGCGCTTGGGCCGAGCCCCAGATACTCGCTGCCATCCCAGTATCGACGATTGTGAATCGATTCAAAACCCGGCATGGCGAAATTGGATATTTCGTAGTGATGGTAGCCGGCCGCCCGCGAGCCGCTCGCACACCGACAGGTATTCGTCCGCCGCGTGCTCGGGTTCGACCCGTTCGAAAAAGTCTCCTGTGTCCTCAGCGGAATCTCCACCAGGCTCGAGACAGTACACCGACAGATGCGTTGGCGAGAACGACTCAACCTCACTCAATGTTTTCTCCAATTCCTCCCCGGTACTCCCCGGGATCCCAAGCAGCAAATCGAAACTCATATTCGAAAAATGCCGAGCCGCAAGCCCGATCGCTTCCCGGTTCACCCACGGATTGCAACGGTTAAGTTCCCGCTGCGCGCGATCCACGAGGGACTGCACCCCCAGGCTCAACCGGTTGAACCCCGCTTCTTTCAACATTAAAAGCATCGACTCGTCGATGTCTTCCGGGTTGGCTTCTATTGTTATTTCGGCGTCTTCCCCGGAAAGGCAGGGCCGCACCGCGCCGACCATTTGCTCGAGCGAACGGCGATCGAGCAGCGACGGCGTGCCGCCTCCAAAAAACAAAGAGGGAATCGCGAACGACTCACCTATTTCAGTTGCCGCCGATTCGAACTCGTGAACAACGGCATCGGCATATCGCCGCAATTCATCTTCGGCCGGAAGCGATACGTGATAGAAGGTGCAGTACGGACAGCGCCGCCTGCAAAAAGGGACGTGAACGTAAAGCGAGATCGAACGCATGTTACCTGATGATGTCTCCGATTCTACCGAATCGGATTGCCTTGGCCGGAGTATCCCACGAGAAATATATGAACATTGCTTTCCCAAGAATCAGATCCTTGTGAAGCGGCCCCCAAACGCGGCTGTCGGCGCTGTTGTCCCTGTTGTCCCCCATCATGAATATGTGATCCTTGGGAACGACATACGGACCGAAATTGGACCCATGGTAGTACTTGGCGTAGTCTTCATCGAGAGGCACGCCATCGATATGAAGAGTCCTGCCCCGAAGCTCGACGGTCTGTCCCTCCACCGCCACACAACGCTTGATGTAGTCGGTTTTTTGATCGCCTGGATATTTGAAAATAATAATGTCGCCCTGCTTGGGATCGCGGACCCCGGGAAGCCTTTTTCCGACCAGAGGAAACTTCGGTCCGTAAACAAACTTGTTGGCAAACAGAAAATCGCCGACCAGGAGCGTATCTTCCATCGACTCGGAAGGGATCTTGAATGCCTGGATAAAGAACGATCCTGACAAAAAAGGCGAGGATCACAGCCATCGTGATGATTTCGGCGTACTCGCGAATAATTGATTTCTTGCGTGTTGCTTCTGTTTTTTTACCTGCCAAACATGTGTCTAATCTCCTGCGGGGTCTGGGTCTCTCGATGCGGGTCGAACGAGGTCCGTAACTATATAAATCACATCAGGTTGTCAGCTACCGCGTTCCACTTTCAAGACGGCGAGGAATGCCTCCTGGGGAATCTCTACCTTCCCTACCATCTTCATACGCTTTTTTCCCTCTTTCTGTTTCTCCAGAAGTTTCCTCTTCCGTGTAATATCACCACCATAACACTTCGCCGTCACGTTTTTTCTCATGGCTTTTACATTTGTTCTCGCGATAACCCGGCTTCCGATGCACGCCTGGATCGCCACCTCGTAGAGCTGACGGGGTATTTCCTCTTTCAACCGGCTGGTCAGCTCGCGCCCCCAATGGTAGGCCTTGTCCCTGTGAACGATGATCGAGAGGGCGTCGACTGGATCCGAGTTGAGCGCCACATCCAACTTTACCAGATCGCCCTGCTTGTGGCCAATAAACTCATAGTCGAGGCTCGCGTACCCCTTGCTCACGCTTTTCAACCGATCGAAGTAATCCACCAGGATCTCCCCAAGCGGCATTTCATAGGTGAGGATAACACGATCGACATTGATGTACTCCATCTCTATATATATACCACGGCGCTCCTGGTTGAGTTTCATTATGGCGCCAACGAAATCATTGGGGGCGATGATCTCCGTCTTTACATAGGGCTCGAGAACCCGCTCGATATCCCCCGACCTCCGGGTAATCGGCCGGGTTATCGACGGTGACGGTGCCGCCTTGTTTCATAACGATCTTATATTCGACGTTGGGCATTGTCGTGATCAACCCCATCGAATACTCACGCTCGAGCCGCTCCTGGATCACTTCCATATGGAGAAGCCCGAGAAATCCGCACCGGAACCCGAACCCCAAAGCGGCGGACGTCTCGGGTTCGAATGAAAACGCCGAGTCGTTGAGCTGGAGCTTCTCGAGCGCCTCGCGGAGCGACGTGTAATCATCCGCCTCCATCGGGTAGAGCCCGCTGAAAACCATCGATTTGATTTCCTTATAACCCTCCAGCGCCTCATCGCACGGATCGGCATCCAGGGTGACGGTGTCACCCACTTTTGTCTCCTTCAAGCTCTTGATCCCCGTGTGGATGTAACCCACTTCACCCGTTCTCAAAATGGGCTCGAAATCATGTTCAGCCGAAAAAACCCGATTTCCGTGGCTTCGGCCGTCTTCGCCGTTCGCCATAAGCCGTACACGGTCGCCCTGTGTTGAGGACGCCGTCAATCACACGGATATAGACGACGGCGCCTTTATAAACATTGAACAGCGAGTCGAAAATTAGCGCCTTAAACTTGCCCTTCGGGTCTCCCTGGGGCGGCGAGATTTTGGAAACAATCGCTTCGAGAAGCGGCTCCATCCCCATCCCATCCCGAGCGCTCACACATCAATTTCTTCTTCCTTGCAGCCGAGCAAGCTGACGAGCTGTTCGATGACATATTCCGACCCTCGCATTTCGAAGGTCGATCTTGTTAATGACCGGGATGATCTCCAGATCGTTTTCCATGGCGAGATAGAGATTTGAAATCGTCTGCGCCTGGACGCCCTGGACGGCGTCCACCACGAGAAGCGCCCCCTCGCAGGCAGAGAGGCTTCGCGACACCTCGTATGTAAAATCCACGTGACCGGGCGTGTCGATGAGGTTGAACAGGTAGGTCTCCCCGTCCGCGGCCTTGTAATCCATCCGGATGGGGTGGCTCTTGATCGTAATCCCGCGCTCGCGCTCGAGATCCATCGTGTCGAGCACCTGTTCCCGCATGAGTTTTTTGTCCACGGCGCCGGTAATATCGAGAAAACGGTCGGCAAGAGTCGACTTACCGTGATCGATATGCGCGATAATACAAAAATTTCTTATTCGATGTTGAGACACGTTCATCGATTATCATTCAAAAAGTATTCTTCTTTTCAGGGTTAAAAATCGAACGACAGCGCGAGGTACTGGGTATTGTCGGTTCCCCGCATGACGGTCGGGGTCACCGCCCGCACGTCGTAGAGATGGGCGTCGACGAATGCGTCGAGCACCTGGATGAGCCACACGGCGCCGGACCACCACACAAATGTTATCGAGTTATCCTTGTGAAAATTGTACAGAATATCCGCGTTCTGGTAATCGATCGACCCCGGGTCGGACTCATCCCTCACCGCGAGGTACTCCTGGGCCTGCTTGTTCTCGAGCCATGCGCGCGTAATGAGGTAGCCGAATCCACCCGCCGCGAGGACTACCTTTAATCGTCGGCCGTTGTAAAGCTGCCCAAGTCCCGGGAGCACCATGCTGCAGAGGGTCGCGGTCCTGGCCGACTTCCCCCGCTCCCACTGCGTATCACCGGGAACTTCGGTTAGTGCCAATCCGCGCCATCTCGTCCTTGATTTCCTGCCGGCTGGGGCCTTGCTCCGGCGTAGCCTGGCCGACACTGTCGCCGGCCGCCTCGGAAAACTCCTGAGGCGCCGCGGCCGCGATGGTCAGGGCCCCGGCCGTGAACACCGCCAAAATAAACAAAAGCACGACGCTTTTCATTCTAAATCCGCATTTCGGCAGAAAAAAACTGGCGGGAATGTGTGGGAATCGAACCCACCTCGACCGTCTTTTGAACGCCCGACAGAGGGATTTGAAGTCCCCGGGACCCACCAGGACCCATCCATTCCCACGTGGCAAGATAATCGATTTCGGAGAGCTTAACAACTTGTTAGAATATGCAACACCGTCAGCGGCTGGCAATCGCCTCGATTTCGACCCGCGCGCCCAGAGGGAGTGCGGCGACTTCGAACGCCGCCCTTGCGGGGGGCTCGCTGGCGAAGTACTCCGCGTAAACCTTGTTCATCGCTTTGAAATCATCCATCGACGCCAGAAACACCGTCGCCTTCACAACGTTCTCCATACCCAACCCCGCCTCGGCTAGAATCGCCTTTACGTTTTCGAGCGACCTGGCGCGTCTGACCGGCGATATCCCCTTCCACGATCTTACCCTGGGCGGGATCGACGGGAATCTGCCCCGCGACAAAAACGAGAGTCACCCGTGTCGATGCCTGGCTATAAGGGCCGATCGCCGCGGGGGCCTTGTCCGTGCTAATAATCTTTTTCATCGCTCACTCCACCGTTACACTCTTTGCCAGATTCCTTGGTTGATCGACGTCGCAACCGCGAAGAACCGCGATGTGATACGCGAGAAGCTGGAGCGGGATCACAGTCAGGATCGGGTACAGCATATCCAGTGTCTTCGGGATCGTGATGACGCTGTCGGCAACCTTGCTCGCTTCGAGTCGCCTTCGTTCGCGATCACGATCAACCGCCCTTTTCTGGCCTTGACCTCGGCGATATTCCCGAGGATTTTTTTGTACGCGTTGTCTTTCGGGACAAATGACGACGACCGGCATGTTTTTGTCGATCAGCGCGATCGGCCCGTGCTTCATCTCAGCGGCCGGATATCCCTCCGCGTGGACGTACGAGATCTCCTTCAGTTTGAGAGCTCCCTCCAGAGCGACGGGGAAATTCGTCTCCCCGGCCCAGATAGAGGAAATTGGTATCGTTGCAGTACTCTTTCGCCATCTCGTAGATCTGGTCGTTCTGATCCAGAATCTTCTGGACCTGTTCGGGCATCTTGTGCAGCGCCTGGATGATCTCCTGGCCCTTGCGCTTTGGACATCACACGCATCCGCCCAAGGAGGAGCGCCCAGAGCGCCAAAACGGTTATCTGTGTCGTAAACGCCTTTGTGGACGCCACGCCGATCTCGGGACCGGCATGAATATAAACACCGCTCTCGCTCTCGCGGGCAATCGTGCTCCCAACGACATTGCAGATGCCGAGCACCGTCGACCCCTTTCGCTTGGCTTCCCGCATCGCTTCCAGCGTATCGATCGTCTCGCCCGACTGGCTGATCGCCACGGTTACCGTGTCCCGTTCGATGATCGGGTTCCGGTAGCGGAACTCGGAAGCGTACTCCACTTCGACGGGCACGCGCGCGTGTTCCTCTATCATGTACTCGCCGATCAAACCCGGCGTGCCAGCTCGTGCCGCAGGCGAGAAGCACGATCCGGTTGATTCTCGGAGTTTGGCCATCACGCTGATCGAGCCCGCCGAGATGCGCCTCGCCGGTTTCGTATACAAGCCGGCCGCGCGTCGCGTTGCGGATCGTCTCGGGCTGTTCGAAGATCTCCTTGAGCATGAAGTGCGGGAATCCGCCCTTCTCGATCATGTCGAGATCCCAATCGACTTTCTCGACTTCTTTGTTCGACCGTCACGTTCTCGATGGTCGTTGTCTTGAAACCCGTTCGGCTGTCACGATCGCCATTTCCTTGTCGTCGAGATAAATAACCTGCCGCGTGTGTTTGAGAATGGCCGACACGTCCGACGCAAGAAAATACTCGTTGTCCGCAACGCCGACTACCAGCGGACTTCCGTTGCGAACGCCGATGAGTTTTTCCGGTTCCTTCTTCGAAAGGATAACGATTCCGTAGGTTCCCTCCAGTTGTTGAACGGCCTTTTGAACGGCATCTTCCAATGTACCCGTATAAAAATCCTCGATCAGGTGGGCGATGACTTCGGTGTCCGTCTCGGTCGTAAACTTGTGGCCCTTTTCCTGAGTCGCTTCTTGAGAATTGGTAGTTTTCGATGATTCCGTTGTGGGCGATGGCTATCGTCCCCGTACAATCGATGTGCGGGTGGGCATTCTCCGGTGTTGGGCTCACCGTGGGTAGCCCAACGTGTGTGCGCGATACCCGTTACACCCTTGCATTCCTTGCCGGCGAGGTGCTTCTCAAGCCGCGAGATCTTGCCCTTGGTTTTCTCGATCGAGCATGTTGCCGTTTTCAATGATCGCGACGCCCGCGGAATCATACCCGCGGTACTCGAGCCGTTTCAGACCTTCCACGAGAATGGGAAGGGCCTGGTTCTTTCCGATGTAACCAATAATTCCGCACATGTTGCATCTCCCGGCGCGCGCCGGCGCGCCACGATCGTCGTTTTTTTGTCAGCCCGCGGAACCCCAGGATTGGGCCAGAACCTCGCGAGCCGAGTTCAATAATACTTGCGTCCGGTCTTCCGCTCATCGATTCCGCCATGACCCGCACAACCCCTTCGGTATTCGAAACGCGGATATGAAACCACCCGTCCTCGAATATCGCCTTCACTCCGTCCTGAGTGTCGATTCTAGCAGGCCGAGACCCTCGATTAAGCGGGAAATCCCGTCCGACGAGAACTCGCCGTCCAAATCCACCTTTGTCTTGGACATGTGAAATGAAGGATATTCTCCAACTTGTTGACTTAACGTCTTATCCCTTGACGCGAGCAGTTGCAAGATGAGGGCCATACCGAGCATCCCATCCCGCCCCGGGTGCAAGTCGGGGTAAATCACCCCACCGTTTCCCTCGCCGCCAATCGGCGCATTCGCGCCGAGCATCGCGTCAACAACATGGGCTTCCCCCACCGGAGTTCGCAACACCGTCGCGCCGTGGCGCCCAGCCACCCAGTCGATGAGTGCCGTCGTGCTCACGTTGACGACAACCGGGCCCCCTCTTCCCGCCGCGAGGATATGGTCGATCGCGAGTGCCAGGGTGTATTCCTCGCTGATCGCGACACCCTGATCGTCAACGAGCGCAAGTCTGTCCGCGTCGGGGTCGAGCGCGAAACCTATGTCAGCTTTTTCATCGCCGACCCGTTCTGCAAGCTCTCCGAGATGAGCGGCCCGTGGTTCCGGGTCGCGGTAAAAGTCCCCATCCGTCTTGCAGTTCACCGCTACCGCGGTCGCGCCGAGTTCCCTCAATAGATCCGGCGCAATCACGCTCCCGGCGCCGTTGATCGAATCGATAACGACTCGGAATCCGCGTTTGCGAATGAGGTCGACGTCAATC
Source organism: Candidatus Latescibacterota bacterium (assembly GCA_963791045.1). Taxonomy (GTDB): domain Bacteria; phylum Krumholzibacteriota; class Krumholzibacteriia; order WVZY01; family WVZY01; genus CAWBQK01. The sequence continues at coordinate 155,590 of CAWBQK010000018.1, read as the reverse complement.
GCGTCCAAAGCGAGTATCGCGTCGATGTGGTCCCGTGCGGACTGATGATAACGCGAGATTCGCCCGGTCGACAGCGCGTCCACGAAATTAAATCGTTCGTTCTTGTAGTCATCGTGGATCGAGTCGCCGAGCGCCTTCGGAATGAAAACTCCCCTCGAGTCGAGAAACTTGAGCGCGTTCCACTCGACGGGGTTGTGACTTGCCGTCACGATGATTCCGCCGGCCGCTCCATGCGATTCGACCATCATTTCCACGGTGGGTGTCGTGGCGATACCGATGTCTATACAATCATGCCCGGTGGCCGTTATCGCTCCCATCACGGCGAACTTGATCGATTCGCCGGAGGGTCTTGTATCCCGTCCGACCACGACGGGTCCCGCCGGCAAATTCGAGCAAAAAGCAAGGGTCAGTCTCGCCGCCACATCCACGGTGAACCCGTGCCCAACGATGCCCCGCGCACCCGCGACACTAAAAAGCAGATTTCCTTTTGGTATTTGAATCATCCGTACTCGCTCCACTCCGGTTGATATCTGTGTAAGATAGTTGAGAGACTTTACGGCTGTCAACCGGTAGCCGCAGCGGCGGAAACGCCGCCGAAAATTCCAAAGAGCGGCACCAGCGGTATGAGTTCGGGAAGCGCTCCGACGCCTCCGGCCGCGATAAACAAAACCGACGCCGCAAGTCCGGCCGCCCCGCCAATCAGCCACCGCCGCCACACCATACCACATCCACTCAACCCAAGGATTCCAATCGCGAGCGCCGCGCCAAGAAGCGTCGCCGCCGCGGGCAACCCGCTGTCGGACAAAAATGAAGAAAGCCTTCCGTGGGCGCAGAGATTGAGACGCGACTCCTGACGTCCATCCACATACACTCTCGTATTCCGGCTGTCGAAGGTCACAGCAACAAACGTCCGCTTATTCGGCTCGAGCAAATCCCTCGATTTTGTCTGGGGGTTGTACCCGCCGGCGGTCGTCGTCGGCGTACGAAGCCTGAATATTAATTCACGCTGCTCCTGGCCCAACGAAAAGTTTTGGTCCCACGGCGACTTCGAAAAGCCGACGATCCGCGCCGGGCCGCCCTGATCGTTCGTTTCAGTTTTGAACCAGACCAGAATCGTCAATGTTCGGCGCGCCGAGAGTGTGTCGAAGAACGCATCTTTAGCGGATTCATCAAGAAGCGGGAGACCACGGATTGAATCCATCGGCATCGGTGCCTGCGCGATAAAAATCGCGTGCCCACCGACTTCCCCATCTTGAGCGACACGCTCAATCGTGTCGGCGCCAAAACAAGAATCAAAAATCATGAGCCTGTCGATCGTTCCTTTCCACGGCCGATCCCTTGTGAGTTCGTCGCCAACGATGAGCTGACATTCCCTGTCCCACGTCGAAAAATCAGACGGGCGCCCCGGAATCGCTAAAACAACCATAAACACGAAAAAAAGAGTAACCGAGAAAATACCAACACCCGCACCGAGGTCAAACGGATCCAGGCCACCGGCCGAATTTCCGCCAAACAACCGCGTCGCCGCGTAACCCAGGGTCGCGCCCGCAACATTTGCAACGACGTCCGACAAGGCGGTAAACCGGTCGGGGTAAAACAGCTGAACCGTTTCCACACACAGAGATAGAATCAGTGCCGCGGCGACACAAACCAGGAATCGAGACCGCCGTAGTGCAATACCCAGCGGCACGTACAGCACGATATTGGCCGTGATATCGAGCCAGCCCATTCGCCACAGGTTCGTCCCCAAACGCGGAAGACTCACATCCACGGAAAGCCCCGTGCAGGCCCAGATAAGAGCGACGACCAGGGGAAGTAAATAGACCCGCGGACGGCGCCTCGCATAATCATGTAAGTCATATACTGGCAATACCTTACAAACCACCCGAAATAAATCACATATACCGGTCACACCGGAAACCTCGGCCGATTGGCCTAGTACACTAAGCGATTTGGGAACAAAAACAAAATATTTTCAGGAGCTCAAAATCAGGCGTCACAACGCCCGCAACCGGCGAGCGAGTTCATCAGGCATTCGGGGGCAAAAACCGCCGCAACCGAAGCGACCGCAAAAGCTAAGCAAACACTATACGGTTTACGGAAAAAAATCTCCCCCCACGCGCTTTCGTGGGGGGAGGACGGCATTATCGGAACTTTGAAACATCTTCACTACTTCGATAATGCCACTGAGCCGGTATCACGGCTCTCTGTTCATATTATAGCAAGCAAACCGCCGGGTGTCGAGAGACCAAGCACATTTTTGTCTGCTCACTGTTTTTGCCCGATCTTGCTCCCTATTCACCTTCTCAGCACACGATTGCGAACCTGGTTGCGGCCACCTCGTGATTTGCGGTACAATTCCTGCAACGCTCATCCACCAAAACTCACAGTCTGGAGTTCCTGCGGCCAACGCTTTGCGACAACCCGTCATCGCTTAATTCAGAGTCGGATCGCCCCCAGGACCGGAGACTGTTCCATGCAGACCCATACCGTAACCGAAGCCCATACGACCGAAATGAAAGAGAAAACGCAAAAAGGACCATCGATCGCCCCGGACTCTCCGGAAGCGTACATCAACCGGGAGTTGAGCTGGCTGAGCTTTGCCCGCCGTGTGCTCGCGCTTGTCGAAGACGGCGAGCTGCCCATCCTCGAGAGGATCAAGTTTGCGGGAATCATGGGAACGCTCCATGATGAGTTTTTCATGAAGAGGATGAGCGGACTCAAAAGACAGATCAGAAAAGGATCGAAGAAGACCGCCGTCGACGGACGGACGCCGCGAGAACAATTTGACGCCTGCAGGAGTGAGCTGGCCGATCAAGCGGAGGCGTTGACACGAGTCATCGATGACAGCCTCCGCGTCGAACTGAAAAAACACGGCATCCCGCTCGTCGAATATGACGATCTCGACAAGAAATCAAAAAAACACCTGCGAAATTATTTTAAACAATCGGTCCAGCCGATTCTGACGCCGTTGGCCGTCGACGCGGAGCATCCGTTCCCTTTTATCAGCAACCATGGGATAAACATCGCCGTTCTTGTAACGGACGAGCCGAATAACCGGGAACGGTTTATTCGGATCAAGATACCCGCCAATCGGCCGCGTTGGGTGCCTTTGCCCGACGATACCGGCTTCGTTCCGATAGAGCAGGTCATCTCGTCAAATCTCGATCTTATGTTTCCAGCGGCGGAAGCCCGCGCAACTTATCTGTTTCGCGTTACAAGGGGCGCTGAAGGCGATCCTTCGACCGACGCGAACGGCGCCTTCGAGGAAACACTCAAGGAGCCTGGGAGCATCATACGCCTGGTTTCCAACGAACTAAAGGCGCGCCGTTTTGCCGGGATTGTCAGACTCCAGGTAGACCAGCGCATGCCGAAGAAACGACTCAAGTGGCTCGCCGCACAACTCGGTGTCGACAACGAGGACATATATCCTCTAGGCCCGATAACCCGGCTTAGCGATTTCCTCAAATTTGACGTCCCCGGGCACGAAGATCTCCTTTATCCGACCCATGAACCTGTGACCCACCCACGCCTTTTGGAGATTGAAGAAGACAATCCGTCCGCCATTTTCGACGAGGTTCGCCGCGGTGATGTTCTTCTCCATCATCCTTATCACAGCTTCGACACGTCGGTGCTGCGTTTTATCGAATCCGCGGCGGAGGATCCAACCGTCCTCGCCATCAAGATCACCATTTATCGAACTAGTCCCGGCTCCCCGATCGTCACGGCGCTCGTCGATGCCGTCCGGCGCGGCAAACAAGTAGCAGTGCTCGTCGAAGTAACGGCTCGCTTTGACGAGGCGCCTAACATCGCGTGGGGCGAATACCTGGAAAAAGAAGGGGTTCATGTCGCTTACGGTGTCGAACGGCTCAAAACACACGTCAAACTCGCGCTCGTCGTTCGCGAAGAAGGCGGAGAGGTTAAGCGCTATGTCCACGTGGGCACGGGCAATTACCACACGGGTACGGCCAGGATTTACGAAGACGTTGGAATTCTGACCTGCGACCCGGAGATCTGCGACGATGCGGCAGCGGTATTCAACGCGCTGACCGGCGCGACGCCGCACACCGACTATCAGAAACTCCTCGTGGCGCCCGTTTATATGCGGGACAAATTTGTTTCACTGATTCGACGCGAGGCGGAAAACGCGAAGGCGGGTAAAACTTCGGGGATCCGCGCGAAAATGAACCAGATCCAGGATCAGGGAGTTATTCGCGAGCTCTACAAAGCGAGTCAGGCCGGTGTGCCCGTCACTTTGCATGTCCGAGGTTTGTGTTGTCTCAGGCCGGGGGTCAAGGGGCTGTCCGACAACATTCGCGTGGTCGCCATCGTCGGTCGTTTCCTCGAACACAGCCGGATATTCGAGTTTGCCAACGAAGGGGATTCCGAATATTTTATCGGGTCGGCGGACTGGATGCGAAGAAATCTCGACCGTCGTGTCGAAACCATCACTCCGGTGCTCGACGGTCATACAAAAAAAGAGCTTTCGGAAATACTCGACGTTTATGACAACGACAATTGTTCGGCATGGGACTGCAATCCGGATGGCGCCTACACAAAACGTATACCGGAAAACGACGAACCTCACCGCGCCGCCCAGGACATATTCATGGGTGTCGCCGGGAAGAAAAAAAACTGATACCGCCTGCGTTCTCGCACGACGCTTGCAGATTCACCTCGAAAGCGCCTTCCTCCCACGTGTCAACGCAGCACGACACACGGCATAAAATATAACGTCCACAACAGTTACGCCAACCGGGCCAGGTTCGATTTGTGGCACGCTTCTCGCACATTCCTTGACGCCACACTGCGCCCGGCCCAGTCCCCTCCGGGTCGAGGCTCAACCGCATATCGTCAAAAGGAGCAACCATCGATGCCGCAGCCGACTGAAACGCCCGTGAATTCCACCACCGAACTGAAGAAACTTCTTCAAGAAATGGAATTCGTCACGCTCGCGTTCTTGACTGAAGTCGAGAAGTTCGTGAAGAGCTGGTATTGGAGGTGCGGCGAATTTTATGTGATGAAGTACTACGATCACACGAGGAGTCTGGGCCCTTCCTCGCTCGCCCAGATGAAAGTTGAACTCAAAAGAATCGACGACAACACGAACGGACTCGTGGTTCGAATGATCGGCGCGGCGAACTTCTGGACACACAGGTCCCAGGGAGATCAATGGAGTAACGTGGATTTTGCCAAGGGCCCGCCCAAGGAACTCGTAGCATCAATACTTACCGTCGCCAATGAAATCAAGCCGATCCTCAAACGCCACGGTTACCTACCCGCATCGGACAAATTCGACTCCGACGTCCCCGACCCGAACGAATGGCCTGAATCGTTGACGACTCTGATCGACAGGTACCGCTCGCTGGTACGAAAGGGTATTTTTCTCAGATCCGAAATTCGAGCGGCCGAAGAGGATCAGAAACGCCGCGAGGCCCAGGATCTCTGGAACGACGCGTAAAAGCGCCGGTCAAGACGATCGGTAGTACGACCCCTTGTAATACTTAACCATCAGTCCCCAGGTGATGTCGGTATAGCTCACGATGCCAACCAACTGGCCGTCGTCGACAACGGGAAGCTGCTTGACGCTGCGGAGATTCATCGTGGATCCGGCGCGAATCGCAGTCGAATTTGAATCGACGGTGTGGAGTCGTGTGGTCATGATTTCCCGCGCGGGCATCCTCGCCACGGCGAGCAGCCGATCCTCTATCGCCTCGGGATCGGTCCACCGCGTCGCGTGCTGTGTAACTTCACTGTCGCCGGGAAGCAGCTTCCGGAAAATATCCTTGTAGGTGACGATCCCCAACAACCGCTGCTCGTCAACGACGAGGACATCGTTCAGGTGAAATCTCAGCATTATTTGTACGACATCGCGAAGCATTGTCTCCGGATCCACTGTCACGGGGCGGCGGTTCATGATATCGGACACTTTCATAACCTCTCCTTTCCCTGGACTCGTGCTTCGGTGAGCCCCTCCCCAACCTCTCCCATCACCCATAGTATAGGCCGGATAGCGCAGGTTTGCACCGTCCCCCAGACCCCGATATCCATGGGATAAAGGTTTGCAGACGAACCTTGAAATTTTGGTTATCGATATCCAGACAGGAATGGTTAAATAAACCCGAACATCAACACTTCATCAATCGGGGAGGGCCCATGGGCAAGATATTCATCGCACTCGTAGTAGCAGTTACGGCGCTCGGTTTTGTTCTCGGTGTGCTTGTTGAAACGGGCACCAACGCGGAGCCCGATCCAACCTCCCATATCTCAGGCACGCCGGCGCTGACATCCGAAGTTGCCGCCGGACTTTCGGAGCTCGCGCTCGGTTGTGTTCAACGCGAATATCCAAACAAACCGTCGCACGTATTGAACGACGAAGACGAAGTCCAGAACCCCCAGGTGCTTCATCCCGCTTTTTACGGGTGTTTTGACTGGCATTCGGCCGTCCACGGACACTGGATGCTCGTTCGAGTTCTCAAGCTTTTCCCCGACATCGAGACGGACGCACCGATCAGGGCGGCCCTGAATCACAATCTCACGCCGGAAAACATTGAGAAGGAAGTAGCGTACTTCGAAGAACCAAATCGCAAATCGTTCGAACGCACGTACGGTTGGGCATGGTTGCTAAAACTCGGCGAGGAACTTTATACGTGGGATGACCCGGATGGAAAACAATGGTATGCGAGTCTCGACCCACTCATCCAGCTGCTGGCATCGCGATACATCGATTTTTTACCGAGACAAACGTATCCGATCCGGACCGGCGTCCACCCAAATACAGCGTTCGGAATCGCGTTCGCATTGGATTTCGCTCGAACAACCGGGAACGAGGAGCTCGAAACGGTTCTTGTCGAGCGCGGCAAAAAATATTTCGCGTCTGACACAGATTATCCGGCGAACTGGGAGCCGGGCGGAGAAGACTTTTTCTCTCCGGCCTTGATGGAGGCCGACTTGATGCGCCGCGTGCTCGGTCCCGCGGAATTCGCCGAATGGTTCGATGGATTCTTGCCCACAATCCCCGAAGAGATAATCACTCCGGCAACCGTCGCGGATCGGACCGATCCCAAGATCGTGCATCTCGATGGTCTCAACCTCAGCCGCGCCTGGTGTATGGCCGGGATCGTGTCCGCGTTGCCGGCCGAAAGCCCGGCAAGAAACACCCTTGCCGCCTCAGCTGAACGTCATGCCGCCGATGCGCTCGCGCACATTACGAGCGGCAACTATGAAGGCGAGCACTGGCTCGCCTCGTTTGCCGTCTACACGTTATCAACTCTCGAGAATCGGTAGCTTGTGTTTCGAAGATGTTTCGAAGGGTCAGAGCCCGGCCAAAAGATCGTCTTCCAACGCGTCGCCGGGACAAGGGGTCGGGAAAATCCTGACAAATGATTCCTGGTCAAAGATGCCCGCGCTGTACAGCGCCTCGAACGGCGGTCCGTTCCTCTGCGTCTTGTGCGCCTGTATCGCCCGCCATCTGACCTCCGCGGTCCCGCTCGTATCTATAGCGGTCGTCACTTCATTGTCGGGTGAGGCGTAAACTTCCCGGGGCCATTCGACCCTGTCTATCTGTGACCGAACAAGCGTGAAAAAGTAGAGTTTCGATGCGGCGTGCGGAGGAACGCCTTCGACTACCGGATCCGCGTACCAGCCCTCGTGCCCCGCTCCACAAAACGCGCCCATCAGGGCGAGCGCGATGACCCTGTGGTCGGGATGATAAGAGATCCCTGACGCGTGGAACGTGATAACAACATCCGGTTTTTCCCGCCGGATCAATTCCGCGATCCGCAGCTCGACATCAAGTATGTCCAACCCAGCGAGCTTTCCGTCTTCCCACCCCAGAAATCCGAGACATTCGACACCGAGAATTCCGGCGGCGGCAATAGTTTCTTGCCTGCGTGCGTCCCGGAGCGCCGTGTTATCCACGGGGCGTTCCTCGTAAAGACGACCGGCGCCGCCGTCGGTTGCCGAAATGAATTTTACCGTGTGGCCCTCAGCCGCATACTTCGCCAAAGTCCCCCCGGGCCCCATCGATTCGTCGTCCGGGTGGGCAAATACTCCCAGAATTGTTTTCTTTGTTTTACTCATAGCTTCAAAAAACCCGGCGGAATGTTTCCGCCGGATCCTCGGATTCGCCGCCGCCTGGCCGGATCATGATTCGGTGCTGTGAACCCGGTCAGTTCTTTGGCTTATACCAGGTCAGCTGCAACATAATTGAAAAATAGTCCGCACTCTTCGTGACGTCGCCATCCATATCGAGATACGCCCACTTTGTCTGCGCACCCACCGCGACTTCATCCACTACCCACCACTCGTATCCCGCGCCAACAAAGTAACCGGGACCTGCCTGGTCCTGATATTCAACGGTCCCCCCTCCAGCCACTTCCACTCGAGAAGTTCCGATTCCAACTCCACCGATGATGAACGCATTCTTATTGAACGGAAAATACGTGAACGTTGCCGCGCTCAGATTGAAAATCCAACGTGTATCCCCGGATAGCTCCGACCAGATATCGAAATCGACGCCGAACACCATCTCGTTTTTCACCGCCCAACCCAGTCGCAAATTACCGACGACTCCGTTTTGCCGATCGACTTCTTCAACGGTCGTCAAATCGGCTCCCGCATTCCCCCAACCGGCGCCGAAGCCGACCACAAAACTCTCCCTTTTTGCCTCATGACCTTCCGAGGCAAAAACGTCTGAGACCGGGCAGATTATCGCCGCCGTCAGCACGGCAAGCAAGATTCCGAGAGTTTTCATTGCGCTCCAATCCGAGTTCGTACCAGAAAGGACACCCGCAAACCGGCCGTCATAATTGTACATCGGACCTACCCGAGGTTTCAAGCCCGGTAAATTGCCTTTCGCCCCACCAAAACATTAGCGTTATTGACATTTATCAATAATTTCATTGATTTTTGTCAGCTATAAAAAAAACTTGCAACCATATTCATGGCTCGGGCGTCTAAAGGGTAAGACAGCGCAAAATCATTCAAAAAAGGCGAGTTGCAGGTATTGACAAAAAGAATCTCATCAACGATCTTAAGATTAACTTCTGCAACCGGCCGTCTGACCCTGCCTCACCTCTTTGCTCGAACACCCGCAGGTTGGGAGCGTTGTCGAGGTGTTCCCCCCCGGGGAAAAACATTTTCACCTATCCCCACAGTTTGGAGCGGACGATGAAAAAGAAATCGCTCACCACCGCAGTCGCCCGTCCGGTGGAATCGCGGGTTCCCCTGTTCTTATCTTTCATCGCGCTTGTGCTCATCGTTCTGGTTTGGACGATCGGCTACTCGTACGGCGCTTCGTGCAACGCCGACGCGTGCGCGTCCGAAGAACAGGTTTGTGAGAACCCGGACCAGACGGAATACGATACCGAGGTTGAGTCGGTAACCATGTCGATAGATCTCGAGGAGGGCGGCGTGATCGATGTCGATTCGCCGACGACTGACGTAAAAATTGAGACATGGGACGGCGACGAAGTGCTCGTAATCGTGAAGAAGACAAAACGCGTGACACGCGGCGGTCTCAAGAGTTCTCCCGCGGAACCGATCAACATCCAGGTCACTCGCAGCGGCAAGGATGTGAAGATTCAAACGACGGGCACTGAGAATTGGCATGAAAGCGGTATGGACATTTCGTTTCGTATCGTGCTTCCCGACAGATTCAAGGCCGCCCGCGAGCACGTTCAAACCGGCGACACCATGGCACGGCTGACGTCAACGTTGTGGCGTGTGTTCCATCGCGGAGCGCTAAACTGGATCGTAAGGTAGTCTGGGAGATTCTTGAAGGTCGTATCAATCCTCTAACGCCCGGCTCTCTTTTCCGTATGAGCCGGCAGGCTCCTTCCCCACTCGCCGGTCATTCATGACTCGCGCCGGATACAGTCTCCAGTTCTCGAATCAGGCGGGCCGCCAGGTCCAGCGATTCAGCGCAAAGCCCCCCGACATAAGTTGAAAGAAACGCCCGGGCAAGAGAGGGATCCTTCTCGTACAATTCGGACGCGGATTCGTCAATTGTACTCTGTAGCGAGAACGCGCCGGCTTCCAGATGCTCGCGTCCTCGAATTACTTTCGAACTGCCTAACGAGTAATTTGCAAGCACCAGGTTGGAGAGACGTTCAAAGCTTTTGAACGCGGAACCACACGCCTCATCCGCACACCCGTACCGTTCCGGCACTTCATCGATCCCGAAATAGAACGGAACGTAAATGGCCGCGTCGGGCCGGCTCAACCCCACCCACATCACAGCACCGATGTCCGCCGGCAGACTTCGACGCAGTTGGATCACATCGGTATGAACACACGTGGGAGAACATATCAAACGCTCTCCTGAACCATGTCCGTCGGCGGGATAACCGTCGAAGGGCGTACCCTCATAATGATCCCTTAGAATACCAGCAAGCGTCTCTATGGAGACGGGGAGATCGGGGCGGGCCGTCATCGGAAACTCATCCGCATCAGGGTCGAGATCAAGCGAGGGGCTCAAAATGTCCATACCCCTCCAGACACGGCGGGTGTTGTATCTGACCTTTCCCGGCGTGCTGTTGTATTTTCCGCCGAAAGCCGTTTTGAAACTGAACGGTCCCTCTTCGGGATTCCACAAACGTTGCGTCTTGCAAAAATCGAGAAGACCCGGCGACGTAATCACATTCAGTGTGTCCGATGGATCGATAACACCGATACGATACCCGTTGGCCTGGATCCAGTAACAGTCGTCCGGAATTCGAACCGCAGCCCAACTGCGCCCTCCTCCCGACTCGATGTACCAGATTTCATCAGGATCCGCGACGCCAAAGCCGCTCGGATACGTCACGCCATACCGGGTGTACCAGCGACCCACCATTTCCACGCACTCACGCGCCGTTTTGGAACGCTGGAGCGCGATATAGCGCACACCCCCCGTCAACCCACCCGTAACAAGAGGATCAGCCTTCTCCGCACGTTTGAGACGGTCACGGCCCAGCGCGACACCGCCGGCGATCGCAACCTGGTGTTCATTGATAGCAACGGCATCACCCTCGTCAAAACCCACTGCGATTCTGAGGACGAGCCATTCAAACGTCATGGGTGATTCGGGTATTTCGAGTCCTGTTGGAAATACCACGGTTTCACCGAGGGCGTGTTCGCGGCGCGGGTGCTTCTCCACGAGTGAAACCTCGGTGCCCGAGAGGTCGTTGTTGTGAGCCAGCAGGACCGAGCCGTCCGTCGTAGCGTCCTTCCCCACAAGGATCATAAAACACTCCCTGTCGACGCAAAGAGCGGCGGGAACGGCGACGGAGACCGACAGGAACACCAGGAGCAACACGAGGACGCTCGCGCGGCAAGCTCTAATTGGGCTGCGACAGAGAAGTGTTATCAAGTTCGTCGTCTACTTTGAAAGCCACTCGGAATAAAGTTCAGGGCGCCTGTCACGCAGAAACAATTTTCGCGCGTGCGATTCGCCGCATCGTTCGAGATCGAGTTCTCCGTAAAGAATTTCTTCGGTTCCTTCTCCGGCACGCGCAAAAACAACGCCGCCGGGATCGCAAATAAAGGACTCCCCGGCGAACGTGAGTTTCGCTTCAGGACCAACCCGGTTGCACAGAGCAGCAAAATACCCGTTTTGAAACGCGGCGACACGCATCTCCGCTTCGTAGAGTCCTTCAGGCCATTCCCCCACGGCACCCGCCTGGGGCACCACCACAATCTCCGCGCCATTTAAAGCCAACGCGCGCATGTACTCGGGGTAGTGTCGATCGTAACATATCGCCACTCCGATCCGGCCAAACGCCGTATCGAATACCGGCACGCCGTGATCTCCCGGGCGGTAATATCCTTTTTCATAAAAACATTCGTAATCTGTTATGTGGACCATGCGCGTCTTGCCGAGAATCGATCCGTCCGCATCAATAACCGGCGACGTATCGAATGTAAAATCTCCATCTCGTTCGAAAAGGTTGAGCACGATAACCACACCGAGTTCCGCGGCCAAAGCGGTAAATCTTTCCGTAGTCTCGCCGGGAACCGGCTCGGCAACAGCAAGTGTTTCGGCCGTGGCTTGTTCCTGCGGATAGAACCTCTCGAAGGCCAACTCGGAAAAACAAACAATATTGGCGCCCCGACCCGCGGCCGTTCTCACCGCTTCAAGTCCACGCCGCCGGTTCGCCTCACGATCCTCATCGGCGGATTGTTGAACGAGCGCGATCATTCTATTTGTCGGCATTTCCGGACTCCTCCTCCGCAACAGCGGGATATCTATTGTCGTCAGAACAACAATACTTCGCGATCAAAATCAAAATTACCCCTTCGCCGCCGATCCGATCGCATACAAATCGTCGTGGAAACCAAGGCCTTCTCCATTTCCACGAACCATTCGCCAGCACGGAGCGTGCTCCTGAAACTTTTTGAACGACCGGATCAGTTCCACGGCGTTCTGGTTGGATTCAAGTACTCCGATACGCAGCGGAATGTCTTTTGTCTTTGAGGCCAGCGCCTCGATTAGCGTCCCGGCGTGCTTATCCCCACCGCGCACCAGCCAGGGACCGACCGAAATCACGCCGATTCCCGGTTGCGCCATAATGTATCCGGCGAGCTCGCCATCCACGACAAGAACATGACACAGCGCCGGAAATACGCGAAGGCGTCGCTTAAGAAAAAACGATCTGTCCGCGCCAAAACGATTCTTGTCGAGAATCAAAATCGTTTCCACGTCGTCTTGTGTTGCCTGTCTGACAGACGCATGTTTGCGAGGCACGATCTTGCCCACAAACCGCAACGAACGGCAAATCTTTCGAAATCCATTTCGTTCGTAAAATGAAACGGCGGACGGGTCGGCGTCCAGATAGACATCGCCCGCCCCCGACAAATCGAGATATTCCAACGCCGCCTCAAACAGCTGCTTTCCGAAACCTCGGCCTCGCAGCTTTTCTTCAACAATAAGTTCACCGATAAATCCGCACGCTCCGTACGCGGTGGCAATGCACATGCCAACGGGACGCTCATCACAGGCGGCGACCAGGCAGCCGTCCGGGTCCCGCTCGACGAAGCCCTCGAACACACCCGGCGTCTCGCCAAGCCACCCCTCCGCCGCAACCACTGCAGCGGCAAATTCTATGTCGTCGGCTGTCATCTTTCTCAATGTCATGATGTCCGTGTCCGGTTCGTTTTGTCGGATTGTGCGACAAGCGGCCATTCCATCGTACTCCACCAACCATTTCATCCCAAGCCAAAAATCACGTCAAACTCAATAGCCACTTGACGTTTACGCGATTTCCCCCTACTCTTGACTCCCACACCGATTATCGAATGCCGAATCCAATCAATAGGCGCGGGTGGCATCAGACGGGGCAATACGGAGACGAATCTAATGGCAAACGCATCGTGGCAAAAAAGATTTGCCGGCAAAGTGGCAACGGCGCAAGACGCCCTCGCCCATCTTCGTAACGGCCAGACTATCTTTGTCGGATCCGGCGCCGGAGAGCCTCGGCTTTTGACAGACACACTCGATGAAATGGCCAGGCAGTTCTACGACCTCGAAGTCATCCAGCTTGCGACCGCCGACGAAGAGCCCAAACTCGCCCGGTCTGAGCTCACGGGAAGTTTTCGTTACAACGCGTTTTATGTCGGACGGCACGGCGATTCGTTCGAAAAAGGTACTCTTACTGATTATACCCCGATGAACGTCAGCGAACTGCCGAAAGCAATCGCGGACGGCGTGGTCCCGATCGACGTCGCACTCATACATGTATCGCCCCCCGATTCGCTGGGGATGTGCAGCCTCGGAGTGTCGGTCGACGCCACACAGGCGGCGGTTGACAACGCCCGGCTCGTTGTCGCCCAGGTCAACAAGAACATGCCGACCACCCTTGGGGATTCAATAATTCCCGCCGATAAAATTGACTACTTCGTCGTCGGCGATACTCCGCTCGCCACGGTTCCGTCTCCGGCACTCGACCCCGTCTCTCTTACCATCGGCCGTTACATCGCCAACTTGATCACCGATGGGATGACACTTCATTTTGGTGGCGGGACTATTGGCGCTTCGACCATGAGGTATCTGGACACACGAAAGAACCTCGGAATTCACACTGATATTATCACCGACGATCTAATGCGCCTTATCAATTCCGGCGCGGTGACGAACCGACACAAAACCACACACAGGGGCAAAACCGTAGCCACGATGGTCATGGGATCGGAGAAACTCTACTGGGATGTGACGAGCAACCCCTATATCTCTCTTTTGCCAATCGATGTGGTGAGCAATCCCTCTCTGATCTCGCAGAACGAAAACATGGTATCGATTCATTCGGTTCAGGAGATCGAATTGACTGGAATGGCCAGGGCGGACACCGAGCATGTTTCGCTCAAACGGACTCTTCCAAGCAGTATGGACTTTATCGACGGGGCGCACTGCTCGACGAACGGATTCACCGTAATGGCAACCCCCTCGACGACACCGGACGGGGCGCATTCGAGGATTGTTGCATCGAGCGTCGGCCGTGGAGTTGCTTTCAACCGTGCGAAAGTCGACTACGTCGTCACCGAGTACGGATCGGCCAATCTTTACGGGCGTTCCGTGCGCGAACGCGCGATCGCATTGATATCGATTGCACATCCAAAATTCCGGCAACAACTGCTCGACGAGGCAAAGAGACTCAAGTATGTCACTGAGCGACACGTCTTACCGCCCGAGGGCGGAGGGGTGTATCCGCACCATTATGAATTCAGCCACACCTTTCCCGACGGAACGGAACTCTTCTTTCGCGCGATCAAACCGGACGATGCGCGCCGCCTGCAGCGGCTGTTCTACGCGCTGACACCGGAGACAATTCGTCTCCGTTATCACGGATCCATAAAAACCCTCTCGACCGAAAGCGCCCAAAAGCTCGCCTCGATCGACTACAGCCAGGACATGGCGATTGTCGGTCTTGTCGGATCGCCGCGGAATCCCGAGATTGTCGCCGAGGGGCGGTACACCTACAATCCGTCGAACAATATGGGAGAGTTCGACATCGTCGTCCGCGAGGACTATCGCGGCCACGGCATCGGGACTTTTCTCGCCAATTACCTCAACAAGATCGCATATGCGAGGGGTTTGACGGGGGTCTATTCCGACGTGATCCCGGAAAACGCTTCAACGATCGCGCTGCTCAACAGAGCCTGGCCGACATCCGAAAAGTCCTACGACTCGGGGATGTGCGTATTTACCGTGCGCTTCCCTACGCGAGACATTGAAAAACCAAAGGACAGCATCGTCGTTTACTCGGGACGTTACGCGGACTTTTCATACGGAGATGAGCACCCGTATAATCCGGGGCGCGCACGAACGTCTCTCAAGATTATTAATCAGCAGGGATACCTGAACGAACCGTGGATGCGGGTCGAAGAGCCGATGATGATTTCAAAACAGAGGCTTATCGAATCCCACGCCCCGGAGTTCATCGATGCGCTCGAGCAAGCGAATTCAGGCGAGTGGCAGGACAGGTTTATTAACTTCAATCTCGGTGTTGAGGATTGCCCCATCTTCAAAGGCATATTCGATTACGTCCTGCTTTATTCATCCGCGACGATTACCGGCGTCGATCTAATCACCAAGGAAAACGCCAATATTGTTTTCAACCCACTCGGTGGTTTTCACCATTCGAGCCGCACACATGCCGAGGGTTTCTGTTATGTAAACGACGCCATCGTCGCCATCGACATGTTTCTCGCGAAGGGTTTCAGGGTCGCCTACATCGATATCGACGCCCACCACGGGAACGGCGTCCAGGACGCCTATTACAACGACGACCGGGTGCTCACCGTGTCGCTCCATCAAACAGGCAAAACACTCTACCCGTGGTCCGGTTTCGAGAACGAAATCGGCGAGGGCATCGGACAGGGCTACACGGTGAACGTCCCTCTCCCCGAAAACACGGATGACGAAGCTTTCGAACGAATCTTCAAACGTGTCGTTACACCCGCCGTCGAGATGTTTTCTCCATCCGTCGTTGTCGCCGTAATTGGAGCAGACACCCACAAGGCGGACCCGCTTGCCCAATTGAGCCTGACCAACAACGGTATGGAAACCGCTCTCACTCTGATCAGAGAATACAGCAACCATCTGCTGCTTCTCGGTGGGGGCGGGTACGACGAGAAAACAACCGCGCAGGCGTGGTGCAGGATGTGGGCGGCGGCCAACCGGATCGATTCGCTTCCCGACTACATGCTCGTCATGGGCGGCACGTTCCTCGGAGGCGAAGAGATCCAGGGGTCGGAGATTGTCGACATGAGTTATCGTGTGTCCGGCGAAAAGAAAACCGAGATCCTCAAGGAACTCGAGAGGATCGCGGTTTTTCACGAGAATACGACATTCCCGATTTTGAAGAAATCACTGGGCGCCCGTTCCTGATTGAACTCCACCGAACTTCGCGCCATCCAGCGATCACTTCCCCGTCAAAGTTTTCCGGATGACATCCGGCTCTATGTCAGAGGCCGTGCGCCTGGTGTTCCGTTGTTACCGACAAGCGAGGCTCGAGCGAGAGGTGCGCCTGTGCGCCTGTCGCCGTGCGGTCAAAGAGATCCAGATACTCTCGGGCGACTGCCTGCCAAACCATTTTCCGCGTATGTTGATAGGCCTTTCTGCGCATCTCCGCCATCGCAGCCTCGTTTTCGAGCAGATCAATAACGGCGTCCGCCAGCGCATTCGAATCGCCCACCGGGACGAGGGTTCCGCGGCCGCCTCCCAGCAGTTCCTCGGCATGAAGAAACGGCGTCGCAACCGTCGCTTTTCCCGCACCAACGGCGTACGCAAGCGCGCCACTCGTCATCTGATCGAGATTCAGATACGGTGCCACGAATATGTCCGTCTCGGACAGGTAACGCATCAGATCTGACAAATCGGCGAAATGGTCCAGAAACAACACGTTCTTTTCGACCCCAAGCCTGGCGGCCCGCGCTTCGAGACTCCTCCGGTAGGCTTCCCCTTCCTCCCGCACGATGGCCGGATGGGTTTGTCCGGCAATCACATACGTCGTATCCGGCCGCGACCGAACCACCCGCGCCATGGCGTCCACCATGATCTCAAGCCCTTTGTTCCGGTGGAGCAAACCGAAGGTGAGAAGCACACGCCCGCTCAAACCAAACGATTCCTTCACGTATGGTGGTTCGACAAACGGCATGTCGTGAATACCGTGGCAAATGTGGACGATCTGTTCGCGCCGCGCTTTGTAAATTTTCTCCAGGTACTCTATCGCTTTGCAATTCATGACGACGAGTTTGTCCGCGCGATCGACGATTCGTTTGAACACCTTTTCCTGCTGCGGAGTCGGTTCCCCGAGAACGGTATGACATGTAACCACAAGTGGTATGCGCAAATTATCGAGGATTTTCAGAACCTTATCGCCCTCCGGCCCTCCGAATATACCAAATTCATGCTGAAGATTGACTACACGGCATCGCGAGTTAAACATATGAGCGAGCCGCACATATTCATGTGTCGAGTCTTGTTGAACTTCGATGTCGACCTGCGGGGGGTACGCGTACCCATCAACGCAGTCGTTCATCGCCGCGAGGAGAACGCGCTGCCCTCTATCCGCCTCACGCACCATCGCTTCGGTTAAATCGTATGTAAAGGTTGCGATCCCACAACGGCGTGGAAGGTAGTTACCGATGACGCCTATCATCTTCATTTTGTCGCTTTTCGCGCCGATTTCAAACACCGGTGGTTCCTTTCTGTTCGGAATCCGGCGAACAATCTTTGGGCGAGGTCCTCGGTGGCTGATAGCCGGCGGGGCGCCATGATGCGCAGCGGGCGAAGAAAATGTTTCCGGGGCTGAATGAAGAGCAAAAGAAGTAAGGAATCGACTCGAAAACCGCCCAACCGCACCCAATATTCTATTTATAATACCGGATGTGCAGCCGTGTCAAGTGCCTGATTAAAACTGTTCAATTCGACCGATTTTGGTGTCAAATCCTTGCGACACTTTTCACAAAAAGCACCCGCCGAACGGTCGAACTTTGATCTGGATGGCCAGAAACTGTCTAGTCTTTGAGCACATTTTCTTATGACGCAATTCCAATGCCATGTTTTGTATTGAGTTAACAGCTGCCAGTGCCCCCGTTCGGCCCGTGGGCCGTTTCTCGGGGCTTGCGCGACCGAGCAACCATACCTATAGTGATTGCAGGCCAACAAGATGAAACCAAAAGCAGCTCGAAATTCAAGCGCCGGGCTTCAGCGAGGGAGACAAAAAGTGAGACAGTCAAAGATTGAGGTCACGCGGCACCCGATCCGGATTGAACCCGACCCGACCCGGGTGATTCCCCGCTTTTTTTCTCCGGGAGACGACAAGCGGGCACGCCGGACAATCGAGCGCGTTCTGACACTGACGGAAGTACAGGTGTCCGCTATAGTTCTGGATCTCGAGAAGCAGTTCCGGACGCAGCATCCTGACATCGCCGATGTGTGGGTGGAGCACTACGATCACATCCGGCACACGGTTCCACTCAACGTTGAAATCACGACAAAACAACGGCTACTGATCGGTGCGTTTTTTACAATGGAGTATGCGATCGAATCGGCGGCGCTGTTCAACCCGTCGATGGTCCAGGCGCTCGACCAGGGTGATTTGCCGGCCGGCTCGACACGGTTTCTGATGAGTTTGCGCGCGACCGGCGAAGGACACGTGTCGTCAATCGTGTTTCGCCGCGGCGTAATCGATACGGACAACCACATTATTGTTGAGATGAACAGCCCCGTCAGCCGTCCGCTAAAGAAAGTGAATGATTTCGAGTACGTCACCGAAACCTTTACAAAAACCCTGACCGATATCGGCGCAATCAATGATGTATCCAGAAAGGTACTCGCAAAACTCGGTGATCGGTTCACCTATGATGAACTCAGTAGCGAGATCGAAAATGAAAACGCCTCCTGTCCCGCGGCGACCGACACCGCGGAGTGCGCGGAGAACATGCTCTACCTGGCCCGTTCCAACTATAAGCTTCTCCTCCCCGACGACGTATACGCGTCCGAAATCGTTATTTTCCCGTCTTCCGAGAACGAAAGCCGTGGGATCGAGGACGTAAGACTGGTCAGGTTCACCGAGGACGATGGGTCGGAATGTCTTTACGGCACGTACACGGCCTTCAACGGTTATGCTACATTCCCGACGCTACTCGCGCTATCGGCCTCCCAGGACAAAATCGACATCCGAACGATGTATGGGCGCTATGCGAAGAACAAGGGCATGGCCTTGTTTCCAAAGAGAATCCGGGGCAAATACGTAATGTCGGGCCGTCTCGACGGCGAGAACCTCTTTATTCTCGAATCGGATAACGTGAGGGTGTGGGACGAGGGGCGGCTTGTCCAGACGCCGAAATACTGGTGGGAAATGGTCATAATCGGCAACTGTGGGTCTCCCATCGAAACCGACGAAGGGTGGCTTCTTTTGACACATGGCGTGGGCCCGATGCGGCAGTACTGTATCGGCGCCGCATTGCTGGACCGGGACGATCCATCGCGGCTCATCGGTCAGACCCGAGAACCGCTTATTGTCCCGACCGGAGAGGAGCGCGTTGGGTACGTACCCAACGTCGCTTATACCTGCGGAGCGATGCTCCACAATGACACCCTCATAATTCCATATGCAATGAGCGACATGGTGACTACAATTGCGCTCGTATCCCTCCCCGAACTTCTTGAAAACTTGAAACGAGGTTAAAGGACCTATGCCCGAAAACAAACTCTCGCCGTCGGCGCGTCTACGTCACACAAAAATCATCGCCACCGTCGGGCCAGCGTGCGGAGACGGCGACGGAATCAAAGAGCTCATTCTCGCCGGTGTGAACGTTTTTCGTATCAACATGGCACACGGCAACCGCGCCGAACATGAAGATCACCTGGCGATGATCAGGAAGGCCGCGGACGAGTCGGCGCGTCAGATCGCCATACTCGTCGATCTCGCGGGACCCAAGATCCGGCTCGGCGCCGTACCCGGCGGCAAGATCGAATGCGCGGCGGACGCGATCATTCGTTTTGTCCGTGGCGAGGAGTCGTCCGATCCGGCAAAGCTCGTGACCACCTATGCCCCACTCATCGACGAACTGGAAGTCGGGCGGCTGGTGATGCTGGCCGACGGGACCGTCGTTCTCGAGGTTGAAAGCCTGGAAAAAGATTCCGCCGTCTGCCGGGTGATCCAGTCGGGGATCGTCCGCAGCGGACAGGGTGTCAACCTCCCCGGACTCAAATTGAGTGTTCCCACGCTTGGGAGCCAGGACCGCGAACACGCGCTCTGGGCGGCACAGAACGACATTGATTATATCGGTTTGAGTTTTGTTCGTTCGGCGGGCGATGTCGCGGAGCTCAAAACACTAATCGAGACGGAAGGGGCGAACACGCACGCTATCGCAAAAATCGAGAAACCGGAGGCGCTCGACGATCTTGACGCCATTGTAAAAACCGCCGATGGGATTATGATCGCGCGCGGCGACCTCGGGGTAGAAATCGATATCGCTCGGGTGCCTGTCGTCCAGAAACAGATTATCTCCATGTGCAGGCGTTTTCATAAACCGGTCATCGTCGCGACACAGATGCTCGACAGCATGCAGCATTCCCGCGTGCCGACGCGCGCCGAGGCGACCGACGTGGCCAACGCTATTCTCGACGGTGCGGACGCATGTATGCTCTCGGGTGAAACGGCAATCGGCGCCTATCCGCGGATGACGGTCGAGATGATGGCACGTATCGCGATGGCAACCGAAGAAACCTATAAGACATCGGCGGCGGCGACGGCGACGGCACAACCGATGTCCCGGATATAACGCGCGGAGTCGTGCGGGCGGCGGGCGAGCTCGCCGAATCGATCGACGCCAAGGTCATCGTGGTGGCAAGCAAGAGCGGCGCAACGGCGCGGGCCGTCTCCAACAGGCGTCTCAAAATTCCGACAGTTGGTGTCAGCGAGTCACCGGCCACACTCAGGAAGATGTGTCTGTATTGGGGAGTTCAGCCGCTCGCGGGGAGCCCGACCGATAAACCGGAACGGATTCTTGATTTTGTCGTCGCACGTGCGCGTGAGGCGGGGTATCTCGGCGGCGGCGACCGCATCGTCATGATAGCGGGCACCGGGCTACGCGTGTCACGGCACAATCTGATCGTCGTCCACGAACTCGATTAGAGTCAAGCCCCACAAAACGACAAGCCAACCCAAGAAGAAACCCAAGCGGCCATCGCGTTCACGAAGGTCACCGCGTGAGCATTTCATTGATCTTCAACCAGTACTCCGTTTTGAACGCGTGCTTGTCGGCATCGATTTCTTTGAACGGTGTCAACTTCACCTCACCTTTGCACACGCCGACAAGAACACCGTTCGCGCCGTCCATGGCGGCAATCACTGCGTGCGCGCCGAGACGCGTGCCCATGTACCTGTCGTGGGCGATCGGAGAACCGCCGCGTTGAATGTGCCCGAGAACACAAGGCTTGCAATCGAAGGACGTGATCTCCTTCAGCCGTCGTGACACTTCAAAAGCGCCCCCTTCACAGTACCCCTCGGCCACGACCATGATGTAGCTGACCTTGCCGCGCTGCTTTGCGTCGATGATTCGCTTCGCAACCGCCTCGAGGCTTTCGGAATTATCGGGCACCAGGATTTCTTCTGCGCCACCGGAGATACCCACCCCCATGGCGATATCTCCGGATTTTCTTCCCATTACCTCGACGATGAAAATCCGGTCAAACGCCTCAGCCGTGTCGCGAATTTTGTCGATCGCATCGAGCCCCGTGTCTACTGCGGTGAAATAACCGATCGTGAAATCCGTGCCGCCGAGATCGTTGTCAATCGTCCCGGGGAGGCCTATGACCTGGCCATCCCAGAATTTCATCAACGCATCCGCGCCCTTGAGCGACCCATTGCCCCCGATCACCATCAGCCCGTCCACACCTATTTCCCTCAAGTTTTCCCCCGCCTTGTACAAACCCGCTTCGGTTTCAAAGTCCTTGCACCGGGAACTCCCAAGTATCGTCCCGCCTCGTTGAATAATATTCGATACCGACCGGCTTCCCATCGGCCGGAAATCCATTTCGAGAACACCTCTGTATCCAAATCGAAAACCGACAACTTCGATCTCGTGATAGAGGGCGGTCCTCGTCACGGCCCGGATACACGCGTTCATTCCTGGCGAATCCCCGCCACTCGTCAATACCCCGATTTTTTTTAACGTTTTTGCCATTGGTGTTCTCCTTAATCGAATCGACGAATCGTAACTCTATTTTTTGTCCCAACCGTTCCGGACCAAACCCAGAGCCTCGTCTATCGAGTCCGTCACCTTAAAAAGATTGAGATCTTCAGGGTCAATGGTTTCCGCGGCGACAAGCGACTCGCCAATAAATTTCTTTATATTGTCCCAGAATTTGGTCCCCATTCCAACAATTGGGAAGCGTTCAATTTTTTTGGTCTGAATCAAAGTCAGTGTTTCAAATGTCTCGTCGAGCGTGCCGAACCCGCCGGGCAAAACCACAAACGCGCTGGAAAACTTCACAAGCATTACTTTGCGGACAAAGAAGTGATCGAATTCGATAAAGTGATCCATGTACTCGTTGGGATCCTGCTCCATCGGAAGTTCGATGTTGCAGCCGAGACTTAAGCCCCCACCCTCTTTGGCCCCGCGGTTGGCCGCTTCCATTATGCCGGGACCTCCCCCCGTCATCACCGCATACCCCTCCTCTGCCAGGCGCTTTCCGAGCGCGCGCGCCATAACATAGTATTCGTGATCTTCATTGAACCGGGCAGAGCCGAAAACCGTGACACACGGACCATCAAAATTAAAAGATTCGAACCCGTGGAGGAATTCGAGAAATATCCGTGTGGCACTTTCGAGATCCGCGCCCCGGTCTCTCTTGCCGGAGAGAAAATGTTTTTCGACGCCGCTCACCTGTTCGAGGAGTGACATCGAGTATTTCTTGTATCTTTTTGGGGCGGGCATAGCCCTGTCCTTTCGATCGAATGTCCGAGATGCTGATGGACCCTTATTATTCCATGCGGTGGAGTAGTTTAAACAGTTATCTCCAAACCGTCAACCAAACCGGAAGGGGCCAAACCCGAGTCATGACACCCGTTCGGCGACTACGTCCGCCGGGGCGTTCGGCAGACCTAACAATTGCGCCATAACTCGTTGAAATAAATGCACTAATATGTTATGCTATGGAATTAACAGCGGCGAGGCCGCTCGAAAACTGGCACATATACAGTCCGACAACGTTACCAACCAGGGAGTGACTTCATGCTGAGTCATCGTGCAACTCGTGTCTTTGCCCTCGCATGCGGCCGATTGTTTGTTCTCTTGATCATCGCCGGTCTCCTATTTACGCCTGCCTACGTCACCGCGCAGGAGGAGGAGATGCCTCGCGATTTTCGCAAGGATCTCGCTCGTCAAAAAGCCGACCGTTTCGCCGGGCTGTACATGGCCGATCAGGCACAAACGGCAAACCAGGACGACTACGATGTGGTGTACTACGAACTCGATCTCGATTTGGATCCCGTGACTTCGATCGTATCCGGGTCGGTAACCGTCACGGGTGAAATCACGGGCGCGTCTCTCTCGACAATTGAACTGAACCTGCTCAGCAACATGCTGGTCAACGCTGTGACGTGGTCGGGAGGGTCACTAGCATATTCCCACATCAGCGACATTCTCACCGTCACACTCGACCGCACATACATCCAGGGCGAGATGTTCGAGTTCACGGTGGTTTACTCGGGGACGCCGAACACCCAATGGGGCGCTTTCGGATTTGATACGTATAGCACCGAGCCGATGATCTGGAGTCTGAGCGAGCCCTACGGCGCCAGGACCTGGTGGCCGTGCAAGGACGTCCCCTCCGACAAGGCCGACTCGGTGGACATCCATATTACCGTTCCCAGCGACTTGATCGTCGCTTCGAACGGCAATCTGGTAAGCGAAACCATCAACGGGCCCGACAAGACGTATCACTGGCACGAGGGCTACCCCATCACCACCTATCTGGTTTCGGTTGCGATTCATCCCTACACGACCTACTCGGACTGGTACGTCTACTCCCCCACCGACTCGATGGAAATCCAGTTCTATGTCTTTCCCCGACAAATACACGCTCGTCGAGGCCAACTATGCGAAAAACCGCTGAGATGATCGAAGTGTTCGCGTCGCTCTTTGGCGAGTACCCCTTTATCGAAGAAAAGTACGGACACGCCCAGTTTCTGTGGCGGCGGCGGCATGGAGCATCAGACCATGACCAGCCTTTACTGCAATACGGCCAGCGAGTATCTGATCGTGCACGAGCTGGCACACATGTGGTGGGGCGACATGATCACCTGCGACAGTTTTCACCACATCTGGCTCAACGAAGGGTTTCGCCACGTACTCGGAGGCATTGTGGTCGGAGCAAAAATACGGTGTTGCTCAGTACCACCAGGACATGGCATACGCGAAGTACTTTGGTCCGGGCACTATCTTTGTCTCAGACCCCAACGATTTCAACAGGATTTTCGATTCGAATCTCTCCTACAACAAGGGCTCGTGGGTGCCTCACATGCTTCGGCATGTGGTCGGGGATACCATGTTTTTTAACATCCTGACCACTTACTACGCCGATTCGCGCTATCAGTACGGCACCGCCACCACCGAAGAATTCAGGGATCTGTGCGAAGACGTTTCGGGAATGGATCTCGACTGGTTTTTCCAGCAATGGATCTATGAGGAGTATTACCCCAAGTACCAATACACATGGTCGTCGACCCCAAATGGCGGCGGCTATGACGTGTCGCTTTCGATCGATCAGCTGCAGACCAACCATATTTTCAAGATGCCCATCGACATCACCGTCACCACCGCGCTCGGTGACACCACATTCGTTGTATGGGACAGTCTCGCCACACAAGATTTCACACTCTCCATCGACGACGAGCCGCTCGAAATCGCGATCGACAAGGACAACTGGATCCTCCGGACCGTTGTCCCCGGCATCGCGGATCCGACTTTCCACCGCGGCATCCTCGTTGTCAACGGTGTGGACCTCGACTACCCAAACTACATTCCGCAAATCTGGCCGGCGTACGAGGATAGTATCTTCTGGGGCGACTATGACATGACCTTCTGGGATTGCTTCGATGAGACGGGCCTGGGCTACCCGGCCAATCTCCCCGCGCCTCTCGGCCACGGGTCCATCCCCGCCGACACACTCAAGCAGTTCTCATCGGTCGTTTGGGTGGGAAACAACTATAACGGCGATCTGACAAACTGGCTCGAAACACCCATCCGCGGGTATATCGAAGCGGGCGGAAATGTACTTCTCATGACGAGGTGGGCAAACGCTTTTATTGATGAGACGCTTCGGGATTATCTCGGAATCACCTGGCGGGAAAGAGAAACGGCGCCGCTCAACACTCTCGACGATTGCATATCCACGTTTCCCGGGCTCGTGGACATGCCCTTGACCGGTGACGGAAGTACCTACGCCGCGGTCTTTGACACATCGCTCGCCACGACGGAGAGCCATCTTCTCTTCAAAGAGACGTTGAATTTCAGTACCGACAGGGGGATCGGCGTCATCCGCGTCCCCGCGGGCGGAGGGACCCACCGCGAGGACGGCGCCCGTTTTGCGTTGATAAGCGGACGGCCGTATCGCTGGGCTCACAATGAGTGTCGCGCCAATGTCGAGTTCATATCTCGGATCGTTGTTCAACGAGCCGTACCACCCGACGGGCATACAAACCGAAACTCCGGCGCTTGCGCTCGCGCTCGAACAGAACCACCCCAACCCATTCAACCCGGTCACGACGATCCCCTTCACCGTGCCGTCAAAAGGGCTCGTTGACATGAAGGTGTACGACGTCTCGGGACGTCACATCCGCACGCTCGTGTCGAAGGATATGGAGGCGGGAGATCACAAGGTCTTGTGGGACGGCAAAAACAGCAGCGGCAGCGGAGTCGCCTCGGGCGTCTACTTCTACAGGATCATCGCGGGTCAAAATACGGCGACCAAGAAGATGGTGCTTCTTCGATAAACAAGTTTTCCTGGGCTGCTGAACACACCCAAAACAAACGGGGAACGGTGCAAGCCGTTCCCCGTTTGACGAGTGTGTGGGATTGATCGGCCTTCCCGGCCCGGCACACACTACTTTCGCACAACTACCTTACCGGACGCGGTGCGAAGCTCGATGGTGGGCCTGCCGGAACCGCGCTTGACTATCTTTCTTTCGTATTCGTGATGATCCCAGAACTCATCTTCTTCGGTGTAATCGAACGGGCATGATATCCGCCCCTTGTCCTTTCTCTTTATGAGAATGAGCGTAAAATCATCGCCGTAGTCTTTGACATCGAATGTCACATTTCCCGACGCAGAGGCTGCCTCCAGGTTGTCTTTCGGCATTTTGTCGAGGTATACTGCCACGTTACCCGAAGCGGAGGAGAATTTGCCTTCACCCTTGATGTTTGAATTCTTGACTGTGACATCGCCGCTGGCCGAACTAAAATGAACGTCGTTCTCGCAATCGCAATCGGACACGACAACGTCACCCGAGGCGGTCGAGAAACTGCAGTCTTCGCCGATCTTGAGATCCAGAAGTTCCATGTCACCGCTCGCCGTACTGAATTCGATGTCATCGCGGATCGTCATGTGTTCGATCTCGAAGTCGCCGCTCGCCGTGCTGAAATCGGAGTCCTCTTTGAGGTCGACGCCTGAGAGATCGATGTCGCCGCTCGCCGTTTTGAACCTGATTTCCACTTCGACGTCTTTGCATTTGAGACTACCCGACGCCGTAGACACCTTCACCGCCGGAGCGTTTTTCCCACTCGGAAGATAGATGGTCCATCTCACTTCGCCGCTGGAACTCCCTCCATACCATCGCTCCTTCAATCTCAATGTTCCGTCGTCATTGCTTACCTGGACTCCAAATGAATCGCTCGGCCGGACATCCTCGTAAAGCTCGATCCGTCCCTTTCCGTCCTCCGCGGGCAGGATCACCACGTCGCCGGACACGCCGTCGATTCGGATCGCGTCGGCATCTGAAAAACTCCAGGTCTGGTCCGAATCTTCCGCGGACGCCACCACCCAGGCGCCGATAATGGCGCACACCACAGCCAGTACATAAATCTTGCGCATCTGCATTCTCCTTCCGAGAGAATCGTGCGCCCAACGAGGGCATGAATCCCGCACCCGGTGATTGGTCGGATCGCCGTGTGCTTAACCATAAATACGTGGGAATCGGACAATTTGTTGCGGGGGCACCCCACCATAAAGAAAGGGGCGACACCTCACGGGCATCGCCCCTCGCTGATCCGGTTTCCAGGGTCGGCCTAGCGGTCGACCGGGATTGCTTCGTGCTTGGGCCACTTGAGCGGATCGGCCTTGATCTGCTCGAGCAGGACCTCAATGCCCTTCATTAACTGTGCGTCGTAACCCCTTGCCATTTCAGCAGGATCGAGATCGACCTGTATGTCCGGAGTAACTCCGGTGTTCTCGACGATCCATTTCCCATCGGGGCCGTAGATCCGGTAATCGGGCGCGGTCAGCCCACCGCCGTCGATCATGGGGATGAACATCGACACGCCGACGAGACCGCCCCACGTACGTGTACCGATCACGGGGCCCATTTTCTTCATCTGGAACTCCATCGGAAGCATGTCGCCGCCCGAACCCGCCTGACGGTTGGTCAGACAGACGAGGTGCGCGCGCGTCGCGATGGCGGGGTTGGTCTGATCGTGCGAGTACCGCCTCGTCCAGTAAGCGAGGATCGGTTTGTCGAGACGCTGGAGAAAGATGTCGGGATCGAGTCCGCCGCCATTGAAACGACCGTCGACGATGATTCCCTTCTTTCTAAGTCTGCGAATAAAAATACTTCGGGAAATTCGCGTGCCGACCCGAGATATGTATCGGGCAGATGAATGTAGCCGATCTCACCGTTGGATGCTTCCGCGCACACCTTGCGGTTGTGCTCGACCCAATCGAGATAACGAAGCGTGTACTCGCCCCTGATCGGTTCGACGGTGTATTCCCGCGCGCCCTTGTCGTTCGGCTTGTCGTTGACGACAATCGTGACCTGTTTGCCGGCAAGGCCCTGGAAATAACTGTAGATATTCCGGTCGGCCGTGACTTCCTGTCCGTTGACCTGATGAGATAATCCCCCGCCTTGACACGCACTCCGGGGCGAGCGAGCGGCGGAAGAATCTCCCTCGTCCAATCGGTGACACGATAGATCTTCTCGAACCGATACTGTTGGCCTTTGAATCCACTTCCAGTCGACGCCGAGCATACCGACGTTGACTCGGTGCGCGCGCCGCTGCCTGTCACCTCCATAAACATACGTGTGCGACGTGTTGAGCTCGCCGATCAACTCGCCGATGATAAAACGAATGTCCTGCCGGCACGAGGCGATACGGGATAAGAACCCCGTACTTCTCCTTCAACGCGTCCCAGTCCAGGCCGTGCATATTCGGGTCGTAATAGAAATCCCTTTCCATCGCCAGGCTTCATTGAATATCTGCGTCCACTCGGCCAGCGGATCGAAGTTCATCTTCATGTCCGAAAGATCCAGGGATTTCCCTGGGGAATCCGTCGCCGAAGCGTCGATAATTCCTACCGAGTTTCCCTGCCGGTAGACGATCTTTTTGCCATCCGCCGAGAGCCGATACCCGTCTATCGCTTTGATCACGGTCGCGTCTTCACGATCTTCGAGCGAGAACCGATGCAGATCCATCGGGCCGCTGCTGCGGAATTCGAACCGGTTAAAATCGCCCTGATCCTTGTTGAGATAGAAAATCGCTTTTTCCGTCGCGTTTAGATAGCGGAAGTTGCCGCGCGCAAACGGCAGATGTTCGATTCTCTCCTCTACACCTTCGAAATCGATGACAACCTTGACCTCTTCATCGCCCTCGTCTTTCTTGTCCGAAGCCTCTTCCACCTCGATGGCTTCCTCGTCGCTTTCGAACGGCAGGAGCGGAGCCCCGTCCTTCTCGAGCGTCAGCGCATAGACACCGGCGACGTTCTTGTAAACCATCTCCCATTCGAAGTCACACAGCGTCGGGTCAAAACGCCTGTTCGACACAAACAAGAGGTGTTTTCCGTCCGCCGAAAACGCGGGATTGAAATCATTAAAGATCCCTCTGCTGACGCAGTGGATATTCCCCGTATCCAGGGAATACATGTAAACCTTGAATACGAGATCCTCGTCCATTTTTGAATACGCGACAAAACGGCTGTCCGGCGACCATGCGTAATCATAGATGGGTTTGACGTCGAGAGAGACGTCGATGTTTTCGAAGTCCGCCTTGTCGATCTCAACCACTTTTTTGCTTTCAACATCGATGTAATAGCAGCGCAGAGTCTGATCGGCGAACGCGATTTTCTTGCTGTCCGGCGACCAGCGAGGCGTGTGCCGATAGCCGTCTTTGAAGTTTGTGAGTCTTACAGCATCACCGGCGCCTTTTGAATCTATCGTATATATGTTGTACTCGCCGTTTGTGTCCGATATATAGGCAATGGTTTTGCCGTCGGGCGACCACACGGCGTTTTTATCGCGGGCTCCCGCGTCCTGCGTGAGATTGCGCGTCGGTCCGTCTTTTGCCGGCACGGTGAACACCTCGCCGCGAGCCGTCACAACGGCCCGCTTACCCGATGGCGAGCAGTCAAATCCCGTGACATAGTCTTCGACGGATTTGATATAGGGTCGAACCTCCGGCGAATCGGCAAGGATCTCAACCGGAACCTCCGCGGAGTTTCCCGTCGCCGTATCGAGCAGCCACAGCGATCCCCCGAGTTCGTAAACGATCTTGCCGCCGCCGTCGCTCGGCCGGCGGACATCGTATTCCTTGTGCCGAGTAACCTGCTCCACGTCGCCGGTGTTTGTATCGTACGAATAAATATTGAGGACACGATCCCTGTCCGACGTAAAAAAGATTTTGTCACCGATCCACATCGGTAAACGGTCGGTGCCTTCGAAACTGGCCACCTTCGCTATCCTCGTTTTTCGAGAAATCGAACACGTGGATATTCTGCACGTCGCCACCTTTGTAGCGTTTCCACGTCCTGAATTCACGTGTCTCCCTGTTGTATGCAATCTTGGTCGCGTCGGGCGAGTAGCTTCCCTGTACCGCCTCGTGCATTATCAATTCCTCGAGCCCGGTGCCATCGGGGCTGATGAGGAACAAACGTCTGAACCGGTTAAAACTGTTGCGTGTCGACGCAAACAGGATCTTATTCTTGGTGGGATGCCACCCGACGACTTCGTCGTAGGACGGGCTGAATGTCACACGCGTGATGTCCCCGCCGTGGACGCTCATCACGAATACGTCGGCGTTCCCATCGTACTCACCGGTAAAGGCAATCCACTCGCCCCCGGGCGAAAACCTCGGAAATCGTTCTTCGCCATCGTGTATCGTGAGCCTGGTCGCGACTCCTCCCGTCACGGGCACGGACCAGATATCTTCACTGTGCACGAATACGATTGTCTCGCCCTGAACGTCGGGAAATCTCATCAGCGGCCGTTTGTCCGCCGCCTGGGCGGTCTCAATAACGCCGAGAATGAACACCAACGCGATCACGCACAACCCAGCCGTGACAACATGGCGCCACGGTGCGGAAATCCTTTGCATCTCACCACTCCTTACGACAAAGCCCACATCTACCTATATAGCAACACCATACAGGCCACACTTCAAGCACTGCAAAAACATGAAAATACGCGGAACCGCTGATTGAGAAAGGCCGGACCCACCGTACCTCCGTCTTCCCCCGGCGGTGAGGATACCACCTCCTCACTCCAGCGACAAGGTGTCGGCCGCGTCGTCGATATACCACGATCCGCCCCCGTGTTTCACCATGTCTGTTTCTACGGGATTATTGCCGGAAAAGTTTCCCATCCAGCAGGAGGGGGTGTCGGGCCGGAGCCGGATCGCCGGCCCCGGCCATAGCTCTATTTTATGAAAAGCATTTTCCGAGTCTGGGAAAAGCGGGGCGCTTCGAGCCGATAGAAGTAGAGACCCGAAGGCACGGTGTGCCCATCTCTCCCCTTGCCGTTCCACGCGACCGTTTTCAACCCGGCGGTTTCATCGCGATCAATGAGCGTGGTCATCAAACGGCCGCCAACATCGAAAATCTGAATCCGGACGTGGCCGCCGCCCGGAGGCACATCGAACCGGATCGTCGTACTGGGGTTGAAGGGATTGGGAACGTTCTGGTAAAGCGCGTACGACGGCATGTCGGCCGGGGACGCTGCGGTCACAAAGTCCTCGCACTCGTCGGGGATTCCGTTCATGTCGATATCCAGACTTGTTCCCGCGCCGATGTCAATCGCGTCGCCGATCCCGTTTGTGTTGCAGTCGTAATCGCCAATCCGCGTGTAGTACACATCCTGTTCACCGTTGAATGTCGCCGCCCACGCGAGATTCGCTCCGACATCGTCGGAGACCATGTCGTAGTAATCGCCAATCTTGTTCTGGTTGGGCCAACCAATCTGGCTGTCAAAAACAGGGCTCGCCGCTTCGTTGGTCGACCATGTGGCGCCGGCGTCCGTCGAGTACGCGTAGAAAAGCTGGCTTTGCCGGTACAATCCTGTGTTTCGCGTGTCGTTCCATATGGCGTCGATCCGTCCGTTTGGCGCAACGGACATCGTTCCGAACCATTGCCACGCGTTCGTCGCGCCATCGTCATTGACACGAACGGGTGTGCTCCAGTTTGCACCGCCGTCAACGCTCCGGACGAAGTGAATGTCCAGCGGGTCATCCCCCGGCGGGGTCACCGACGCGAGCATGTAGATATACCCGTCGTAGGGTCCACCCGAATGGTCGGCATCGATCCATACGGGCCCAAGTAGACCGTCCGGGTTGGGAGTAGCCCCCCCTGTAAGCGCCGAGAGGCTTCCACCCATATCCACCACGGTGTAGGAATCAAACACCGGCGCTATCGAGGCGTTTTGTGCGTTGGTCGACTTGACCACGTAAAACAGCGAATGATCGTCGATATCGGTTCCCGCAATGTACAGCGCGCCGTCGGGGTCGACGGTTAGAGTTCCCCACACGGGAAGAGCCGGCATCGCCTGCGGGTACGAAAACCGAGTGCCGCCGTCGACGGATCTGTTGAACGTGCTGTCGTCACAACATAGCACCGCCGCCTGACTCCATGCGTGATAGATATTCCCGTCCCCCTGGCCACCCGTACGATCAACCGTAAACCACTGCTTGTCTCCGCCGTACGCGGGGATCTTCTCGCCCCATGTCATTCCGCCATCCCAGGATTTGAAGAAATCGATCGAGAACACGCTATTCGCAACATGAAGGCTCGAGTAATAGAAGTTTCCCAGCGAATCAAAACCGAGCACCGGATCGCTTCGAAACACTCCCGGTTCGAGCACCCCGGGAAAAGTCCACGTCCGCCCGCCATCCACCGTGTACGCCCATCCCGCCATGCGAAAGTTAGAGGAGGTACTGTTAAACTGACGCCACCCAATCGCCATCTTGTTCGGGAAGGTTGGGTCGACGGCGATCGATGGTTCGTTCGCAGCGTCGAAAAGGACGTTGGCTCCGCCCGCGGCCACGTTCACCTGTGTGATGGTAAATGAAGCGAATTGAATCGGAGCGGCGGGAGCGGACTCGAGGCGAATCTCCTTCAAACTAGCGGGAGGATCCGAAGGCATCTCGCTCAACGATCTCGACCGGACTTTGGCGGCATCACCCTCTGCGGAAACCACCGGCGACGGAGTAATCAAGAACGAAATAATCGCAACTGGCAAGATGGCGGGAAGAAACAGACGGCGGATACGCATGCCGGGCCTCCATCGGTCGTTTGTGTGCTCGATGTGGGGTCTCGATGACAATATAATTATATCATATTGATCTAACAAGGATTGGATCGAAGGCTACCCATAAAGCGGCGCATCCGATTTGTCCGGTGCTCAGGCCGCATGGTCCTATTCTCGAAGCAGTGGATGCGAATTACGAGGTGGGTCTGTCGCCGCCACGTCCGCCATCACCGGGGTTCCCGGGGTTGGAGTTTGCGGCACGGCGTACGGCGTCCTGGACGCTGTAGTAGATCGGTTTGAGCACGGGGCTGAAATACAAAAGCGCGGATACGGCAACCAGAGAAATGGTCGCGGCGAGCAAGCCGTACTCGACCATATCCTGTCCGCTTTGTCCGCGAATTAATTTCTTTAACCTTTTCAACGGTTCCTCCTGTGTTGCTATATTCAGTTGAGGTTCCCGAACCGTTAGTCGGTTGAACAGGGGCGGTGCGACCAAAGGACCGCCCCCGCCCCAATTTCATTTTCGTGCTTATGCGCTCCGCTTTGCGCGCATCTTCATATCCTTTTGTTTGCGATGGCTGCGCTTGGCGAAGTAAGCGATACCAAACACGACGCCAAGAATCAGAAGAATCATGTTGAACGACATATCTGACCTCCTCTCTCTCACTAATTGACTAACCGCAATCTCGCTCCGTTATTAGTTAGTTCGCTACCATTTTGGACAGCGCCCGGAATAGTTCGAGCATTCCAGGTGCAAGAATCACGACAAGTAGCTCGGGAAAAATGCAAAATACCAAAGGAAATACAAGTTTTACGGGCGCTTTTCGCGCGGCCCCTTCCGCCCGCTGACGCCGGCGGATACGAAGCGATTCGGCATGTGTCCGAAGCGCGGTGGCGATGCTCGTACCGAATCTGTCACTCTGAATCATGACGGCGACGAGAGCCCGGATCTCATCCACACCCGTGCGAAGTGCGAAATTTCGAAGAGCCTGCGTCCGTGCAATACCCGCCCGCATTTCGTTATTAACTGTCCTCAATTCGTAGGAAAGCTCTTTTGCCTGGTGTTCGGATTCACGGCCCACTTTCAAGAGCGCCGCGTTCAGCCCCTGCCCGGCCTCGACGCAAATGACAAGGAGGTCGAGCGCATCGGGGAGCGCCAGCGTAATCGCCCACTGCCGCTTGTTCTGCTGATAACGGAGGACCATCATCGGAAGGAAGAAACCAAAAAGGGTTCCAACTCCGGTGATAATCAGAATCTCCTGCGGCGCCAGGTGAAAAGTCCAGACGGTTATAAATGTCGCGAGTCCAAAGACGATGATCGATATGACACGCGATCCGGCGAACACCTTTCGCGCTTCCATGTGACCGTGTCCCGCCTGCGCGAGTTCCCACTGAAGGGTCTCAGAATAGATATGACCCGGCATAAGCCATGAGAAGAACGTCACCAGTCTCAGATAGATCGGAAGCGGCGAATCCGCCGAGTCTACGGTTGCAGCCTGGGGCTCGTGCGTCCCTGACCCGTCGACGACTCGCTTCAAGCGTTCGGACACGTCGCCCCTGCGGAGCTGGATCTGATAGAACGCGGCGGCGGCGGCCAGTAACGTAAGAGCGGTAAGAATGGGAACAAGATACAGAATCATGACCTACACCTTTATGTTGACGATCTTCCGCATAACCAGGAAACCTATGATCTGTAACACTACCGCCGTAACGGCCAGGTAGCGTCCTACCGGGTCAGCGAGCATTCCCTTGAGATAATCCGGCGCGACGAACATGATTATGCCGGCCATGGCAAGCGGCAGGATTGTCAGAATGAATCCCGACATTCGCGCCTGCGCGGTCAGCGTCCGCACGTCTCCAAGAATCCGGAAACGATCGCGGATAATCTCCGCTGTTCTCTCGAGGATCTCCGCAAGGTTACCACCCGTTTCCCTCTGGAGAATGACGGCCGTCACAAAGAGATGAAGCTCGGAGCTTTCGACTCGCCCGGCGAGTTTCTTCAATGCTTCCCTCAGGTCGAGTCCGAGCCTGTTTTCTTCAAACAGCACGCGGAACTCTTGCGCCACCGGGTCGGGAGCTTCATCGGCAACGATCTGAATCGCTCCGTTCATGGCAAGCCCCGCTCGGAGGGCGCGGTTGAGCATATCGAGCGCATCGGGGAACTGTTGTTCAAACTGGCGAAGGCGTTTGGCTTTCCTTTGTTTTGCATAGATGAGCGGCACCGACGCGGCCAGCAGGCCGACGGGTAGCGCTATAAACGGCCGATGAAAAAACCCGGCGGTCACGAAAATGCCTGCGGCCCCCAGAAATCCCATAAGGGAGAGGAAAGTCCCCAGGCGCAGCGGAAGGTCACCCTGCACGAGGAGGTTGTCCAATTTCTGAGCCCATTTGGCATGCTTGAGCAGATCGTTCAGAAACGGTATCGTGCTCAATTCCATGTCGCGGAGAATAACCGCCTTGGCGCCTTGTTCACCCTCACCGAGCAGAATTACATCCTGTAATCTGTCGCGAACCCGCCTGTTGGCCTGGGCTCTCGCGACGAACAGCACGCCCGTGGCAAAACACACCACTGCCAGGAACGCACCGATACTCGGTATGAGAAGCTGGAAATCCATCAGATCACCTGCCCTTCATTGAAGAGAGAGGCGGGCACGGCCACACCGCTGACTTCGAGCCGGTCGGCAAACTTCGGACGGATGCCCGTGGCCTCGTAGCGGCCCAGGACCTTTCCATCCTCGGAGATACCTGATTTCTTGAATACAAAAATGTCCTGCATGGCGACTATGTCGCGCTCCATACCTACGATCTCGGCGACGCTTACCACGCGTCTCGAACCATCCGACATACGCGCCACATGGATGATCACGTCGAGCGCGGCGCTGATCTGTTCTCTCATCGCCGTCGGCGGCAGATTTACACCGGTGAGAAGCATCAGAGTTTCGAGCCGATGCAGCGCATCGCGTGTGTTGTTGGCATGAACCGTGGTCAACGAGCCATCGTGGCCGGTGTTCATCGCCTGGAGCATGTCCAAAACCTCTTGCCCACGAACCTCACCCACGACGATCCGGTCGGGGCGCATACGAAGGGCGTTACGAACGAGGTCCCGCTGGGTCACGATACCCTTGTTCTCGATATTGGGGGGACGTGTCTCGAGGCGCACGACATGCGGCTGAAGGAGCTGCAACTCGGCGGCATCCTCGATCGTAACGACTCGCTCTTCGATGGGAATAAATGCCGAGAGAGCGTTCAATAGTGTTGTTTTACCCGAACCGGTACCGCCCGAAATGAGCATATTGAGACGTGACCGAATGGCTCCCCTCAACAGTTCGGACATTCCCGGGCTGATCGATTGCATTTCGAGAAGATCGTCGAGCCCGAGTGTGCGGACGCCAAAACGGCGAATCGACAGTATGGGGCCGTCGAGCGCAAGCGGCGGGATAATCGCATTGACACGGGAACCGTCGGGAAGACGCGCATCGACCATCGGAGATGACTCGTCGATACGCCGGCCAACTCTGGAAACGATTCTGTCGATAATCTTCAAAAGATGTTCGTCGTTGTCGAACCTGACGTCGGTCGTCTCGAGCTTACCGAATCTCTCGATATATACCTGGTCGTACGTGTTCACCAGGATATCCGATACATCGGGATCGTGGAGGAGCGGTTCAATCGGCCCCAACCCAAACGTTTCGTTGATAATTTCTTGCTCCAGCGCCTGACGCTGGGATTCGCTCAACGGGATGTTCTCTTCCGCAACCAGGGCCGAAATGATGTGACCGATCTGAGCCCGAAGCATCGCAGGCTCGATCGAGTCTAGATTCGCAAGGTTGATTCGCTCCACCATCCGACGGTGGATTCGGGCCTTCAGACCTTGGCTGCGATCGTTCAATGCCGAGGTAGCGGACTTGCCGTTACCTTTTCCATTTCCCTCACTGACCGCGGCGGCCGTCTTGGTCCGGCCTTCAGTCGCTTCCGGTTTGTCAGCGCGGGATCCGGCGCCTTTGAATCGATCACGGAGTGCCATTGTTCTATCTCCTCAGGTCAGTGGGTTCAGTTCGTGGCCGTTTCCATCGAGTTTTCTGCGGACTCAACGCTGTACAGTTCGCAGACACACTCGGCCAGATCTTTGATATTTTGAGACACCTTCGATTTGGGAGCCTCGAGCACTGCGGGATTGCCGCGGTCGATACCGAGGCTTACCGGTGCGAAATCATTTGGTATTGTCCAGAATGTCTCGAGTCCAACGGCCGTCTCGAGATCGCTCAATGTAAGACGGCTCTTCTTGTGAAACCGGTTTACGACCAGGTGGATCTGGTCGCTCTCGATCTCCAGTTCTTCGAAAATTTCCAGATAGCGTTTGACATTTCTAATGGATGGCAGATCCAGGCACGAGAGGAACAGCACCGCGTCCGACAGTGTCAATACTTCAATGGTCCTGTCATCGAGATGCCGGCCCAGATCCACGACGACGTAGTCAAACATCGCGTTGAGGTATCCAAACAACTCGACCATATGGCTGGCCGAAATCTCGTCGCTTACTTCGGGGCTCGCCGCAACGGTCACCTGGTAGAGCCCGGAGTCATGCTGACTGATAATCGATGGAAGCTTCGACGAATCGACGGCGCCCTCTTCGTCGAAAGCGTCGTTGAGACTGTATCTCGGCGGTTGATCGAGCATGAGACCCAGATCACCCATATGAAAGCTCAAGTCCACGACCACGGTCTTTGTTTCCGGCCGGCTCGCGAGAGCCACGCCGAGGTTGGTCACCGTCGATGTCGTTCCGATCCCGCCCTTGGCGGCGAATACCGAGACTACCTTGCCCCGCTTCTTGCCGTTGGGCACCGTTCTCTCGAGGAGCTTGCGAACGTGGTCGAACGCCTTCTCGAGCTCTGCGATGTCCATCGGTCTCGACACGAACTCCTGTGCCCCGGCCCTGATACAATTGAGTATCAGCTGGGGTGACGTTTCGTGCGAACTCAGTATGATCCCCGTGTCGGGAAGCTCATCACGGATGCTCTTGACGAGATCGAGTGTGTGATCCGGGATCGCTTCGAGCTCGAGGAGCACGACGTCGGGCTGGAGACCTCGGACGAGCCGCAAACCGGCCTGGCCGTTGTCCGCCTCGCCAATAACGCGAACACCGTTTCCGTTCAATCTGCGTTTGATGTAGAGTCGCGAACCCCTGTCACTGTCGACAACGATAAGCCTAAGCGGGCGATTACCATTCGACGAAGCCATTCCCTCTCCTTTACTACTCGACCAACAAAATGCCTTTTACCAACGATGTTCCAAGTCCGTATCCACACGGTACACCGGACGTGGTTATTTGAATAAACCGCCCGGTGACTTCCCCACCGCCACCAATGTCTTCTATAAAGAACGCGCCAATTTTTGCAACCGTCACGTAGTTGCGGCCGGACTCCGGCGACAACGTAGGATCAAAAAACGGCACCAGTCCGACTCGAGGACTCGAGCCGTATGCCGAGCCAACGATCGATTTCGTGCCGGGATCCCAGCGGGCGCCCGGATCCTGGGCAATAAGATCTTCCATTCCATGAGCGGTCGGGCCCACCATGTTTCCAGGTTCGAGCTGGAGTTGGTCACCCTCCTCGATCATATAAGGCGAACAACCGGCGATCCACGACTCGTATACCGAGGCGCCGGTTTCCGGCTTCATTCCCAGATCGTTGTTCAACGGCGGAAAGTCGACCGGATAAAAGATGCCAGGTGCAACCGTCGTGTGCGGGTTGCCAACTTTAAGAACGATCCGGGCTCCAACATCGTAGGGCGCGATATAACCCGTAGCGTCGGGATCGTAAAGTTCTCCCTCGTCCCAGGCGTCGTTGCCGTTCGCGTCATCCCAGCGGTCGGGAATCGCCCACGGCTTGAGACACTTTGAACCACAGACGTCGAACGCGCGAGCAGCGGCCACGGCCGCCATGTCCCCGCTGTCCCTGCCGGGCGTGATGACCTGGAGAAAATATGTTCTCAGGGCATCGCCCGTCGCCTCGGTCCGGTGCGTCCGAACCCGGCACACATCTATATCGGGGAAGGTCACATCCCCGGCGTCGATGATCACCGGAGTCTGATGCCTCTCAACCGCGGTGTTATAGGATGCGTAGGCGATGGCCCGCTCAACAGCAAGATCGTCCGAGCCTTCGACCAGGCCCGACGCGCCGGCAAGTGCGGCGGCATCGGCGGCGGATTGAAGCTGGGCTTTGGATGTGACGAGAACCGCGCCATCAATCGCGACGACGGCAAACGCGAACAGAGCGATCAGGGTCACCACGACCATGATGATCACGCTGCCTTTTTGACACTTGAGCGTCTTCATCGCCCAGTCGCGTCCCTTCTCCATCCTGATATTTTTTTGAGCGGACATGCTTG
The DNA here is from genome assembly GCA_963791045.1 of Candidatus Latescibacterota bacterium. GTDB lineage: Bacteria > Krumholzibacteriota > Krumholzibacteriia > WVZY01 > WVZY01 > CAWBQK01. The sequence continues at coordinate 116,486 of CAWBQK010000018.1, read as the reverse complement.
TAATACCTCGTGGTGCTATTTTGTTCTCTTGTCCTTGCCCTCTTCGTCGATCTGGGGCAACTCGACTTCCGTTCCGGGCGGAAGCGCCCGTACCAAATGAGGCGTGACGACGATAACGAGTTCGCTTTCAGTCGTCCTGTTTTCAATATCGCTGAACAGATAACCAAGCAAAGGAATGTGGCCGAGGAGCGGAATCCGCGTCCGGACCTTAATCGTTTCCTCCGTTATCAACCCGCCGATTACCAGGGTCTCCTGATCTCTGAGCTCAACGGTGGTTTCGGCCCTGCGCGTGCGAAGCGAAGGGATGGTGAAGCCGCTGATCTCGACACCATTGCTGTAGTCGAGGCTGCTCACTTCGGGGGCCACGTGGAGGTTTATGACGTTAGAGTCAACGATCGTCGGAATGAATACGACCTTCGTACCGAATTCTTTCCATTCAATGGTCACCGTCGATCCGCCCTGAGCTCCGGCCGACGCGATGGGGACCGGTATCTCACCGCCGGAGAGGAATTCAGCTTTCTCACCACTAGCGGCTATAACATTCGGTTCCGAGAGGACGTGCAGCACGCCGTTTGACACCGCCGCATTGATCATCGTCTGAAACTCACTGCTTCCCGATATCCAACGAAATATCCCCTGGGCGTCCGGCGTGGGTATGCCGTCAAAGATCGACAACGGGACAGAGGGTTCGGAAACGGAGCCGCCGAACGTGCCGCCGAGATACTGGTCACCATTGTGCTCGGTCGCATACAGGAAATCAAATCCAAGCTCGAACGCCCTGGTGCGATTGATCTCGGCAACCTTCACCCGGAGTTCGATCTTTTGATCGCTGAACGGACCGCGAACCACAACGTCGAATACGTTCGACACATTGTTCTGATCCCAGATGACAAGAGTGGTCAGACCGATGCTCTTGCCGTTTATCAATACTTCCCGGGGACCGGCGACGATTACGTCGGCGACATCAGAGTTGGCGATCGAAACGGTCTTAACCGTGTTGCCAAGTTTGTGAGTCATCGACTGCCCAACCGTTACCTGAAGCTTTTCGTTCTTCGCCGCAGAGGTGCTGGGGAGGAATGAGACTATCAATACTGCGGCGACGGCGAGCAGCCATACTCTATTTTTTTGATTTAGGAACGACATCTGGAACTCCATTCGAGAAAACTACCTGATTACCTCTTCGTACTCTCCGCTCACTGACGGAGAGCGGTTACTTTTTCTCCGAATCTTCATCGTCCGACTTCCCCGTGGGGGATTCCTGCTTGAGGATCTTTCCATCGCGGATGACGGTAAAGGTCGGGTCGATCTCAACGGGTTCCTTTTTGGTTGTCGTGATCGTAGGCTTCCGCGGCGTCGTACGGCGGCGCGTAGCCTTCTTCGAGCTGTTGAGTCCAAGGACCGTTTTTGTGTTCTGGGATTTGGCGTCGACAACTACATGATCCACCGGGTTTCTCAACGCGAGGTGGACCTTGCCCTGATCAACACCGAGGGCGAGTTTTTCGGCTCCGTCGGGTTCGACGAGCAATGTCACCGTTTGCACGGTAATGTGTTGGCTGCCCTTGTTCTCGGTTTTGGCTCCCGCCGCAAGAACTTCGATATTCTGGAGAATCGTCTTTGTGACGGCGACATTCGAGCCCGCCGCGTTGTTGACGGTCACGAGAACATCGACACGGTCACCCGGGAGAACGAAGCCGCTCACACCGGTGACGTCGTTCACATTGAGGCTCATGGCGCGCATGTTCTCCGAAACGCGCACCGACAACCCACCGCCGATCGCGGAGAGTTTGGACGCGAGGACCGGTTCGCCTTCTGCAAGGAAGACCTTCGTGGTCTGCAGAAACACGCTGTCTACCGAGGAATACGATCCCGGGGGGACCGATTCTTTCGGGAACGGCACAACTCTGAGGTGTTCATCACCAAGTGTCGTTCCGAACGTCATGTCCTTCGTCGCGACGACGACGGGAATTGTCTCGGGCGCTTCCGCCTGGGCAACCGGCATCCCCTTTAGATAGAGATAAACGGCCCCACCAGCGGCGGCTGCCAACATTGTCGCTACGAGCAGAAATGCGACACCTTTCTTATCCATTTTTGACCTCCCCAGCCAAAATATCAGACACTCTCATGGCGCATCACAGACGTGGCACGCAATGGTATCGTTCCATTAAAAGTCCCCAGGAGTCTCCCCAGGAGGACCGTAAAATCAGTTTCTACCGTGACGGACAACCGGCGGGTCGGATCTTCTGAATCAGGCGCCGTCACCGTCACACCTTTAACTGTTAGACCCGCGGAATTGCATACTTCATTGACCCGCGTGGTCACGGCCGACACATCCGGAGCTGTCACAGCCGCCAGACGCGCGCCTTCGCGAGCTGCCGATGTCAGAACACTCATTGTCATCCAGGCCCTTGCGAACTCAACGATGCCAAACAAAATCACAAGGAGCAGAGGAAGAACCAGAGCGAACTCAATTACAGCTTGCCCGCGATTCCTACGAACGAAAGAAACCAGTTTTCGTTTCCTGTCCACCAGTACACCGCCAGAGTCATGAGTGATCCAGCACCGATGGCGACACCATACGGCATTGTTAATACGGCCGGCGAATCATCTGGCGCCGGCTCGTCATTTCCCGTTTTCTTACGAAACGGGAGTCCAATTGAAATTACGCTAATAAAATTTCTGAGAGCGCCGCCCGGCTTCAGCATCATAACGATACCGAGTATTCCACCGGCGACGGCTGCTAAAAGCATTGAAGCGACCGCGAGTGCAGGACCCAGGATGGCTCCGATCGCGGCGGCGAGTTTTAGATCACCCATTCCGAGACCCTTGCCTCCGTGCATGACCAGGAGCAGGGTCGGCGCAAGGAATGCGCCTGCAAGGGCCAGCCCGAGGCCGACCCACCCCTGAAATGCTATGCGTAAAGCAATGGCCAAACCGAGAGCGGGAAAGGTGAGGAGGTTGGGGATACGCCGCCACAGCAGATCCGTTATGACCGCCATGGCAACCACGACGATAGTCAGGACTATGCACCATATTGTTAAAGGCGTATGGCTCACGTTATCAAAATCTCCTCATGGGTTCTACGTATCCCCAACAAACCTTTCCATTCACACTCTTCTTAGGACGCCGGTGTCGTCAAAGCGTTCTGGATCGATGTGTAGATCGCGCTGACGAGGGGGCCGATCGCCTGGAGGGCGGCAATAGCAACGATCGAGATAAAAGCAGCCAGAAGACCGTACTCGACCATGTCCTGTCCATTTTCTTCCCGCAGGATTCTCTTCAGGTAATTCATCGATTTTTCCTTTCGACGATGAAAATTTCTTGAGAAAGCTGCCGATTTAGAAACGCCGCAAAAACCAGTATTTGTTGCGCGGCAATAACCGTAAGGCAATTCCTACGCCAAAATCCGGTGCCATCAATTACAAGCGGCAACATTTGCTGCTAACCTGTTGTATTTTATGGCTGAAATCAGTCTTTGTCTTCAATCGGATCCTTGGCGGCATCCCCGTGAATCCCCGCTTTTTCGGGGATCTACCCACAACAAGCTGGGGAAATACCAACAGTGCCTATGCAATTTTCGGGCTTGTCCCAGAAATGTTCCCCATTGTTCCTCATACGTTCACAAGAGGGTTAATCATTCCCGGCGCGCCGGTATGGTGATACTCAAGTGGAAAGGTTTTTTGACACGTGGGGTTTGCAGAATGAGTGACGGTGAGTGCGCAAAGTTTACCGGAGTTCGATAAAATCCCCGATTGTGGTTTCAGTTGCCTCGAGGACGCCGGCGGCCAGTTCGAGCGCTCCCTCGGCTCGCCACACGATTCGAGACAAACGGTTCGGCTTCAAGCGGTGATGAATATGGATGACCCGCCCATCTCCGTCGAGAAACGCCACGTCAATCGGAAAGCGCATCCCGAACATATGAATCCACTGTGTGGGCACGATGTACATTCCCTCATCATCGTCAATCCGATCACGCCCCAGAAGACCCTTGCGGCGGGTCGCGCTGCTGCCGGACCAGTCGACTCGACGGGCAACAATTCTGTTCTTTGTAACATTGAACGCTTCCAGCGTGTCTTCTTTCTCCCGGCCGACAGCAATATCGTCACGGGGAACCGGCGTCGGGTCCGAGGGCTCGTCCTTTAGGGCGGAAAGCTTGAACAAACGGTCAAAGAAGCTACTTTTCGACAACGGGATTAACCTTCGCGTAAGCGTCAATGAACTGTCTCGTGAATTCCCGGACGTCTTCGAGAATCGCCTCCCGCCAACCGGCGGCGTACACGCCTATTCCCCCCACGCCCCATGTCGGAACATGCTCGACGGCATATTCTGGGTTCCTCTCCAGGCGAACCGTTTGAGTGAATTCCACACGTATACCATAGAGACACTGTGAGTCTCCAAGCTGGAACACCGTCGTGATTCCGACATAAAGAGTCGGGCTTCCGGGTACTTCGAAGTCCTCCTCATTGACGGTGGGGTGCAGAATCGGCACCCCTGCCTCCAGAAGAAGCCGCTCGATCTCGACGGCAAAGACATTCTCGGTCATTCCCTTTTCGATCATTTCGGCGGAAAGCGAGTCCACGTAGATCGCCACGCCGGGGACTCCGACCATGGTCGAACACGATGGCGCGGTGTTTTGCCCAAACGATGGGGTTGCAAACACAAAACTCAGGACGAAAATCAAACCAGCAAGCACACGCATTATCGACTCCCGGGTGTGACCGGCGACCTGGTCGCCGGCCTGGATCTCGTACTTTGACCGATACCGGCGACGGTTTCCGTTCCGACGCCGCTGCCTCCCGGTGATGGATACCACCCTCGCCGGAGACGCTTCGCCCTGTACATAGAGCGATCCAACCCTTCGATCGAGCAATTTGCGAGCCATCCTCTGTCTTCGGTGGGGCGTGTCGCGATGGAATTTTACCCCCCCTGCTGTTACAATCCAACGAATCAAATCGTCAAAATGAGGAGTCTCAGACGTGAAACCGCCCATGCCCGCGGAAACCCACTCGGAATCAAAACTGGATTTTGTTTTTCTCGTCGCCAACGGTCTGCTGCTCGCCCTGGTCGCGGCCGGCTCGTTCGTTCCACACTTGCGGCTGTGGGGTGTCGATCATCTCTCGTACTTTCCGCCGTTCGTCCGCCTGGGGGCCCTCTTTGTCGCCGCGCTGACCCTTCTTCCCGGTGCGGGAGAATGGCTGTACAACCGCTGGATATCCGCTTTCGAGTTTATAAACGCCACTTCCGCCCGGCGCGGGATCTTTGCCGGCGCGGCCGTTCTCTCGGCGCTGGGTTTGTTCATCGCTTTCCAGGCATCCACGGAGCTTCTCGGCGACGGACAGCTCCAGTCAAAGCTCCTCGTCCGGATGGCCGGCAGCGGCGACGTGACCTTCGGTTATTTCGCGCGAACCGTTCTCGATGATTCGATGGCCCCCGCCACAAATCTTCTTGTTTACGCGGCAGCAAAGCTCTCAGGCGCTAGCGATCCCCTATCGGCCTGGCGATTTCTAAATGGACTGCTTGGTTGCCTCTTTGTTCTGGCCGCAATTGGAATCGTATACAGAAGCCGCGCGCGAGTTGAATTCCTGGTTCTCCTTCCAGCAGCCCTTTTTGTATCGGGCGGCATTCAACTCTTCTTTGGCTACATCGAAACCTATGCGCCGATGGTCGTCCTCGTCACTCTTTACATCGCGACGGCATTCGAACATCTTCACGGGCGCAAACACGTGTTGATCCCCTGCGCTCTTTTCGTTCTCGCCGTTCTGTTTCATTACCAGGCGCTGCTTCTCGGCCCCTCTTTCATATTTATCCTTCTCACCCGTATCGGCGTGCGCGGCCGACGGACGCTTAGCGCCGCGATTTGCGGCGCTACCGTAACCGCCGCCGTTGTGGCGTCCCGCATACCGGGATGGGGTGGCTTTTTCTTGCCCCTCTTTTCGGGAGAAAGCACATCCGGTGTTCTTGATCCGGCGCACATTGCCGACATCGCGAACGAGGTGTTGTTGATCGTTCCGATCGCTCCTCTCCTGGTGGCGTTGGCAGTGGCGGGCAGGATCGCGGGACGGACCTCGGATGCCGATCCGGAGCGTCACTGCCCCGGCGCATCCGATGAGCCCGCCGGAGCGAGGGATCTCGCGTTCGCTGTTACAATTCATGTTCCGTGCTTTCTGTTTTTAATCGCCTTTCTGCCCGAACTGGGAATGGCTCGGGACTGGGACCTCTTTGCGAGCCCGGCATTCGGGGCGGCTCTTCCACTGCTCGTCCTCGCGCGCCGTGCCGTCGACCACGCCGAAGTTCGAGCCTGTTTGTCGCGCTTTCTTGCCCCCGCTGTGGTGACCGGCCTCGCGATAGTGATCCCCTGGGTGGGAATAAACGCGAACGAAACCAGATCGGTGGATCGGTACCGGTCGATCCTCGATCTCGAGAGCATAGACGCGGGATACGGCTACGAGATTCTGGCCATGCACTTCGAAGACCGTGGCGATTTCGCCGGCAAAGCGATCACCTACGACAAGGCATACGCCGTATCGGGCAATCCCCGCCACCTTGTATCGGCTTGTTCGGCCCGGCTTCGGTCCGGCGAAATCGAACGGGCCACCTCCACATTGAAATCGTACCTCGATGCAAATCCGGAATACGATCTCGCCCGCGAGGTCTATATTGAAGCGCTCGTTCGAACGGACAATATGCCGGAAGTGATCCGTGTCTGCGTGGCCGGCATCGAACTCAATTCCGAAAATCCCTACTATCATTACTATCTCGGTGTCGCGTATCGGGGAGAGGGATTTCCGGAAAGAGCGGCGAAGGCGTTCGCTGACTGCCGCCGTCTGGATCCGCCAACGATAATGCTCGACGCGATTGACGATATGACGGACCCGTAAGAATTATTGTGGATTGAATCGAGGATGCCTCTATAATAGGGATCGCTCGGAAGTGATTTCACATGGATTTATATTAGCCTTTAAATATGCGCCGAACCGGCAGAGGCGCAACTGGTTCGCATGAACAAGAAATTGGCAACAGTCCTCGCAGTGGTCGTCATCGTGGCAATCGGCATTTGGGCAATCGTGCCCCGCGGATACGATGGACCGTACAATGTGTTGTTCATAAGCGTCGACACACTCCGTCCCGACCACCTGACCTACCATGGCTATGAACGCGAGACGAGCCCGGTCATTGACAAGATCGCGTACGAGGGCATCACCTATACCAACTGCTACAGTGTGTCGGGATGGACTCTGCCATCGATGGCCACACTGCTGTCGGGCCGATACCCGCGCGATCATGGAGCGACCGATTTCCACTGGGCGATGGCGGACGACGTTCCCACGCTTCCCTCGATACTCAAAGATCATGGATATACCACGAGCGCTTTTGTCAGCCACGTGATCCTGACACCCAAGTACGGGCTCAACCGCGGATTCGACAAATATGACATATCCGTTCTCGATGTCGGGTATCCGCACAATGTCGCCACGGCGGAGCAGCTCACCGACCTCGTTGTGGCGGACCTCGATACCCTTCGCGAGCCATTCTTTATGTGGTCCCACTATTTTGACCCCCACTATCTATATATCTGGCACGAGGAGTGGGGCGACTGGGGCACGACCGATCTCGACCGTTACGATCAGGAAATCGCGCACACGGACAGACACATCGGGCGTGTCATCGCCGCGCTCGAAAAAAAGGGCGTGATGGACAGGACGATTATAGTGTTCACGTCCGACCACGGTGAGGAGTTCGGCGATCACCGGGGCCAGTACCACTACACCCTCTATGATGAAGTGATAAGGGTCCCGCTCGTCATCTGGGCCCCGTTCATCAAACCCGGAATCGACGACTCGGTAGTCGAACAAACCGATCTCGTTCCCACTCTCCTCGGCATGCTCGACATCGAACCCGCGCCTGGATTGAACCTCCCGGGGAGAAACCTGCTCGATTCGGGAGAGGACAACGCGCCGGTTTTTCTCGAGCGAGACAGACCCCCCAAGGCAAGCCAGCGTGGAATCGTACATGGCCGGCACAAACTCGTCGTCGTCGAGGGAAAGGATGTCAAAAAGCTCCCCGAAAAGAGCCGAAAGACATCCACGATAATAAAGAATGTCAAACCTGGGATTTACATGTTTGATCTGGTCGCGGACCCGCGCGAGGAAAACAACATATATATAGAGACCGACCCGCGGGCAAGACGCCTGATGAAAGCCCTGGCCCTTCATTTCTCAACGGAAAAGGCTCCCGTCCGTGAAGTGAAAATAGACGAGAGCCTGACCCGAAAACTTAGGAGCCTGGGGTATATCCGCTGATATCGAGGCCGCCGCTATCCGTCGTCCTCCATCTCTAACTCGATCTCCTCTTCTTCCCTCTGCCACATACCCATCTTGTTTCCCTCAGGATCCGCAAACAACGCGAACAGCCCTTCGCCTTCCACGTCCGTCGTTGGAATGAGGACTTCCCCGCCGTTCTCTTCGATTTTGTCCAGATAAGCGTTCATGTCCTCTACTTCGATGTAGATCATTATATAGTTGTGTGGTTCCTGCCCCAGCGAGGTTATCGCTCCGTTGATTCCCTCGTCCGACTCGGTATCCACTGTGACCGAGTGCGGGCTGGCCTCTTCCGTTCCCCAGTCAAAGACCTTCGAATAGAATTCGGCTGTCTTTTTTGTGTCCTCACATCCGATATCGAAAAACACTACTGGCCGCCCCATGCGGACCTCCTTGGGAAAAGCATATACCCGTCACCGGCACCAGGCGAGCCCTGTCGGGAATCTCCGAATACGATGAAACCGCAGGCGGCGGTCGATGACCTCTTGTAATTCGCCCGATTGTTTCTTACCCTCTGGTTCTGAGTCGAACATAGCGTATAGGGATGTGCGCGCAAATGTAAATCAGTATTTGTCGGAAGGGGCCATCGAGGTTCTTTTCCCCCCACCTGCAAACAAAGATTGCGAACAATGTCTCATTATATACATACACAGGCCAGATACGTTGTATGGATGGCGGCGGCCTTCCTTCTCTTTTTTTGTGCGCCGACCCACGTATCGGGCGAAAACGGCGAAACAAGCCCAGAGGACCAGCGGCTCGCCGGGTTCGTAACCGAGATCAAAGCGGATTCGCTGGGTCCCTACGACGGCGTGTACTGGTTGTGCGACGATGGTTCGGTACGCCCCGGGGATGAGCCCTGCGATTCGATCGGGGGTATCAGGCACGGACTGCCAAAGAATTTCGTCGATGAAATCGGACGGCACCGGGGGATCTATATCGGCCAGATCCTCAACGCGACCCAATACGAAGTGTTCCTCGACTATGACAGGATTTTCTCGCGGGCAAAACAGTACCAGGTCGAAAAGTACCTGCGGGAGGTCGATGATGGTTGGATCATGCGGACCGCCCGTTTCACCCCCGGGCTTGTGGATTCGGTTGCCGAAGCACAGTGGGGCCTGGGCTTCATGTCATCGCTTTGCGAACGCGACGATATGATTTCCAAACATTATTTTGTTGTCCGCGAGTTTGCCCGCGACATACCGCACGACCGGCCATCCGAGCCCCGCACCGAAGCCGACAGCCTTACCGGACCACCGCAGGAGTCGCTCGAGCGGTATCTCGCGCTTACACCGGAAGGGACCACCGTATGGAATGGGCTCAACACCTTGATCGAAACCCAACCATCGCCGGCTGAATCATCCGCGATCATTGGGGGCATTCTCTTCGACATTCGAGAAAACATTCTTACCGTGGAACCGGCGTGGCGGCTCAACGCCATCGACCTGTCACTGTATCTCGAAGAAATCCTCATCGAGCGCGCGGCGCAGTGGCGCCCAAAAACAGTCGTCGAAGCGCTGAACAAGAATTATACCCTGGCGCGCGCGCTGACGGGGTGTGGGTACATCGGGCTCTGGGAGTGGGGAAAAATATCGCCATCGTTGGCGGTCGATGATGACGGGATGAGCCGCGCACCTATACCGATCGATTCCTATTCGGCCGCGGCCCGCCGGGCTTTTGACGGGGGAACGGCGATGTTCGCCGCGCACTACCGGACTGTCGAGGATCTTTTCTCGGGGTTCGAACCGCTCGCCGCGGGGTTCATCAATCACCGTATGCGGTCGACGCTTCTCGAAGAAATGAGTGTCGCGGTGGGTGAAACACAATTATACCTCGCCGGACTGACCGCGCCTGACAACAAGGCACTCGCCGATTCGATTCAATCGCATTTCAGGGGAATGAGTCCGGGAGTGACCGGTGGCGTTCTGCGTTTTGCCGCCGTTACCGACACAATCGTTTCCTTCTCCGCCGATACGATTTATGTGCTTCCCCGACTGCCGGACGCCCGCGCGGCCAGCGCATATATGAGCCCCGACAGCGTCCGCGCCGGCTCGTTTGTATGGCCTCACGCGTCGGCTCTCCGGTTTCCCGTATCGATCGTATCAACCGGCGCATTCGCCGTTATCGATTCAGCAAATGGAACGGCGATGTTCTATGCGGTGTCGCCGCAGGGCCGGGTTGTTTTCAAACCGGCCGCCGATGCAACCGAAGACGAGTCACGGCTCATCGGCGTGTCGGTTCCCGATATCGACGATAATATGATTCGAACCGACGGCATCGACCTTGATGAAACCAATTGCATTCCCATGACCTCTATTGCCGCGATGGGTTTCGGCCGGGTCTGTGGCGACCGCGCATCCGCCATCGGTGTTCTCTCGACCCGTTTCCCCGACGCAGTTCCCAAAGGGTTTGTGATACCGTTCGGCGTGTTTCGAGATCACTTCGATCAAAGCCAGCCCGGCACCGACCGGACCTACTGGGACTTTGTGGAAGAAACATTCGAAAAGGCGCGCGAATGGCGGGAAGACGGCGAACTCGAAAGCGTAATCGACCACATTGTATTGCTGCGTTTTGCGCAGCTTCGCGAAATGCTGCAATCGATGCCGCTCACGCCCGAGTTTCGAAGTAACTTGTCCACGACATTCGCGCAAGTCTTCGAGATGCCGATTGGAACGGCCCCCGTCAATCTTGTCACCCACACGAACGCATCCGGTCTTGAGGCCGTTATGGATTTCAACAATCCCATTCATTACAACCTCACGAGCGAATCCACCATACACAGGGCGATCCTGGACGCCTGGGCCTCCGTTTTTTTAGACGCAAGCTACCACGCCCGCCAGCGGCAACTTAACGACCCAGAGAAACTCTACGCTTCGATTCTGATTCAACGCGCCATCAACTTCGAGAAGTCCGGCGTAATAATTACGACCGGGCTCGTCAACAGTGAACCCGAGGACATAACTGTTTCGATTGGCTGGGGCGTCGCGAACGACGATCACAGCCGCGAGACCTCGCTTCTGAAAGCGGACGGAACGGATGTGCTGTTGTCGCCGGTCAGACAGCTCGAGTATTCGGTTCTCTCCGCGGGCGGCGGGCTTGGTGTTGGCTACACGCGTGAAATGAATGAGATGACGGGAACGACCGGACGCCTTGCTTTCCGACATCTCGTCTCGGTGGTTCGTTCCGAGCTTCGCAGGTTCACCGGGAGTTCGACGCACTCACCCGTAGTTCTCGACCTCGGCTTCGATGGTGACAACGTATGGATAGTGGGAATTCGTCCGCTCGCGACGGAGCGCCGCGCCGCGCGTACGGCGTATCTCTCAAGCCTCGACTCAAATTCGTGGATCGATCTGGATGTTCAGCCCGACGCCCCATTCCCAGGGCCTCAAGATAATTGATTCGGCGCGGGTCGACCGGTGCGATCTTTCTCTGGCCCTCGCTCCGCTTCGCTCGACTAACCGCCGGCTACGCCGACGGTGGATTCTCGCTCGCTCCCGCGAAAGGGCCTTTCGAAAGCCCGCACCGTCCTCTTCGAGAGAAGCAGAAGCAGAACTCGAACTAATACCCCTATAGCTTTGTTATTATGTGCGATACGGCAACAGACTGGCTACCACGTCCGGAGCACTTTCACGCCCATCTCGTTGATTTCCCACGCCCGCTTCTCAGTCGACGCTTCCGTGTAGCACCTCAATTCGGGCGCGTTCCCCGATGGGCGCAGGTGGAGAATCTCGTCGTTCTCGAAGGTGATCCTGAGTCCGTCGGTCGTATCCGTGTGTTTGACATTTCCGAATGCGGGGAACGTTTCCCCGATCCCCTCTTTGCCCGCGGCGATCAATTCGGCGATACGCGTCTTGCTTTTTTCGACGGGAAATTCCTTCAGGCGACCGCTCGCCGTGAAACGCTGCGGAAGCGATTCGAACAACCGCGACACGGAAACATTTTCGCGGATGGACTGGATCAGAATTCCGAGGTGAACGATCACGGGATCGCGCGTGGGCAGCGGGTCCAGCACACCGCCGTCGAGCGTTACCGGTGAGGCTGTGAGAAACCCACCGTTGGCCTCATAGCCGACAACGCAACGACCACCTTCCTCCACCGCGGCAAGCATCTGTTCGATTACAAACGGTGAACCGATTCGCGTCCGGTGCACCCGCTCGAAATACCCACTCTTTTCCACCGCCGTGTTACAACTCACGGGAGTCACGACAATATCGGCTCCAAGAAACTTCGCCGTCACGATCCCCGCCACATCCCCACGCAGCCATTGACCCTTCTCGTCGCTCATGAGCGGCCGATCGCTGTCGCCGTCCGTCGATACTATCGTGTCGAACTCGTACTCCTTCGCCCACTCTTGCGCGAGGCGGACATCTTCGGGACGGATTGCCTCGGTATCGACTGGAATGAACGCTTCCGAACGCGCAAGGCGTGTGACCTCGGCGCCGAGGCCGGTGTAGATTTCATACAGAAGATCCCTGCCGACAGCCGAGTGTTCGTAGAGCCCGATGTGCTTTCCCGCCAGGCAGCCGCGGCCAAAGGCATCGAGCCATCGTTTCACATAGATTTCGGCGGCTTCGCCGTCAACCGGCGGGAGCGATTGTTGATCCTTAAACATGCCCGCATCGTCAAAAAGCTCAGGTAGCGTTACCGTCTGCTCCTTTATCCCTTTTTCGTCCTTTTTGAGTATCTCACCGGTAGCCTTGTTGTACTTGATTCCGTTCCTGTCATCGGGTATGTGGCTCCCCGTCACCATGACCGCGGGGATTCCTTCCCGCATGCCAAGAAGCGCAACGGCGGGAGACGGTATCTTGCCGCAATTGACGGGTTGATATCCGCCATCGAGGACTGCCCGCGAAGCGGCCGTCATGATACGGTCGGTGCTGTTGCGATTATCGCCGGCGATGGCCACGCGCCTGTCCTTTCGCGGGAGCTCCCCCACACCCTCGAGATATTTGAGAAAACCCAGTGTGTACGCGTAACACACCGCATCGGTCATGTCCGTCACAAGCCCTCGCGCGCCGCTGGTGCCGAACTTGACACCGCTCTCGTCCATCAATGCGGATATAGCCACCGAATTGCTCAAGACAATCCTCTCCCTTTTGCTCGTGGCGAACGACACGTGAACGTCGGCGCCAACGGGTTGCCGCCTATTTGAATTTCAGAGCGCCCTTGGGGCATATCGAGATGCAATCGCCGCACGCGTGACAATCGGGGCGAGATCTCTTGCCCTCGAGAATCGGCTTGATGGCCGGGCACGGCCCCTTCTTGACGCACACATCGCAATCCGTGCACGCGTCCTTATCCAGGCGAATTCTCACAATCGAAAAATGTTCGAGGATCCATGTCGCGAGTCCGATCGGACACACGAGATAGCAGAACGGCCTGAACACGGCGAGCGAAATCAGCAACGCAACGAAGAGCGCTATGCCAGCGACCAGTTCGAACGACCAGTGGAAAAACTCGAACGGGTTGAAGTAGTCATAAATACTCGTTCCGCCGACAAAAACAACGACGAGAAACACGGCAAACACAAGCACTCTGATCGCGTTGGTCGCCCTGAACGGAAGGATTACTTTGAAACGCTTCGGCACCGGTATGCGGTGGAAGATCTCCTGGATAGCCCCGAGCGGACACACCCAACCACAAAACAACTTGTTTCCCGCAATCGACAACACCCCGATCACGCCCAGGATGGCAAAAAACATTACGGGAATCGACCTGTCATTATAGACAAATTGAAATGGGCGCGTTATCGCGCACACGGGACTGGGGTGGAGACCCATTCCGCGGGCAAAACTACCGAGGGGAAGAATCGCGAGTACGCCAAACACAAAGAAGATAATCGGCAATATCGCCAGACGAACCCCCCGGGTCGCTTTCGACGAAATCAACAACACCAGGCCTATCACACAAAAGACGATCCCAACCCACACCCGGGGGAGGAGAAGGATGTCCATGACACCCGGTGGTTTGTTCCCTGCGGCCTCTTCGGCCGCCCATACAGCAGATGCCATGACGATCCAGAAGACAAACGCGACGGCGATTCTTCCCCACCGTCCGGCGGACTCTCGACCCGTTCTGTTCATACCCGCTCCTTTGTGCATTTCATTCGGCCGCAGTTTCCTCGTGGCTGCCCCCAACATTTCGCCATGCACCGAATTGTATCGAACTTTGGTCAAAATTGCACGCCGCCAGTTTCGCCGTCAACACCTCGCTTTCAAACCGACTTTGGCCTGCCTAAACCGTTCATACTCCTTGAAAATACAAGCAATTTAGCGTATACTAATCGCCACTGGCGCAGCATCCATCGATCAAACCTCATCTCTCTCATTCCTGACATTCGGACAAACCTGTCCGTCATCGCGATTGTGTTTTTTTTCAAAAGGGGGACTTGTATGAACAGGCTTTCGGCCAGTCTGGCTCATTTTTGTCTCGTGGCGGCCGTCGTCTGTCTGTCACTCTGGCAGCCAGCTCCAGCCATGTCATCTATAAATGCTTTGATAAACGAGTTTGTGTTCAACCACACGGGCACCGACTCGCACGAATTTGTCGAGGTGTGGGGCGACCCGAACACCGACTTGTCGGATCTCACAATCCTCGAAATCGATGGTGACGCCACCGTTGCCGGAACGATCGACGGTGTTTTCCCCGTTGGAACAACCGACGCCAACGGATACTGGACGACCGGATTTTTCAACAACATTGTCGAGAATGGTACGGTCACGCTGCTTCTGGTGTACAATTTTACCGGTAACGTTGGGGACGATCTCGACACCGACAATGACGGCACTTTTGACACGACGCCGTGGCTCATGGTGTTCGACGATATAGCCGTGAGTGACGGAGGGTCGAGCGACCGTACGTACGCCGCGACAACGCTTGCCCCGGGCTTCGATGGGATTTCGTATACCTGTGGCGGTGCCTCGAGAATTCCGGACGCCACGGATACCGACGGGGTCAGCGATTGGATGCGCAACGATTTCGACGGTGATGGGCTGCCGGGCTTTGCGGGCACACCATCGGTCGGCGAAGCTCTCAACACACCGGGCAACACCAACCAACCGGTCATTCCGACGCCGGACCCGATTATCAATGAGTTCGTCGCGAACCATACGGGGATCGATACCCACGAGTTCATCGAAATATTCGGAGAGCCGAACACCATTTACACCAGCTTCTACCTTATCGAAATTGAAGGCGATGGCCTGAACGCGGGGCGGATCGATTATGTTCATCGTCTTGGAATGACGAATGCGGACGGATTTTGGACCATCGGTTACTTCAACAACGTTATCGAAAACGGAACGATGACACTGCTTGTCGTCGAGAATTTCGTCGGTTTTGTGGGGCAGGACCTCGATCCCAACAACGATGGAATTCCTGAGGAACTCCCGTTCAGTCGCATTGTCGATAGCGTCGGTATACTGAATGGAGGTCCAACCGACTGGGTGTATTCGCCCGTCGCGCTCACGGCGGATTTTGACGGTGGAACATACACGCCGGGCGGCGCATCACGGATTCCCAATGGAACCGACACCGACTCCGTAGCCGACTGGGTCCGGAACGACTATGACGGCGAAGGGCTGCCCGGCTTCATCGGAACGCCGGAATACGGTGAGGCCTACAACACGCCTAATGCTGAAAACCAGCCTGTAGCCGATACGACGCCACCGGTAATTACGGTTGACCTGGATCGAACCGTGCTGTGGCCGCCGAACCACAAGATGGTGGAGGTATGCGCAACGGTAGTGGTGACCGACAACTCCGATCCGGCGCCCACATTCGTGTTGGCTTCCATCACGAGCAACGAACCGGACAACGGCACAGGCGACGGCAACACCGTCGATGATATTCAGAATGCGAACTTTGGTACGGACGACCTGTGTTTCAGCCTTCGAGCCGAACGGAAAGGCAACTCATTCGGACGGGAATACCACGTCGTTTATGTGGCCACGGACGCTTCCGGCAACTCGTCGACAATGACCGTGGCGGTACGCGTTCCCCACGACCATTCGGGAATCGCATTCTGCTCCGGCGGCTATTCAAGTGATGGATCAGAGCTGGATGGCGCCAGCGAATCGTTTGCCGTGGTGATTCCAAGCCAACTGGGAATCATCGAAGTGGGCGATAATCGGACATTTGTCGTCACCCGCGACGGCTTTAAGGCGACCGAGATTGACCTTCATCACATCTATGTCGGAAACGGGCTAGGAACGATCCGGCCGATCGATAGTCGCGAGATCGACATCAATGGTGACGGGCTCGAAGATCTTGCCGTTTTCTACGATGTCGCCGATCTCGAGGCTATACGCTCCGTGATGAGCGTCGACAATTCAGGCAAAGACAAGATCAAGAAACGCAGTCCCCACGGCCCCATCGGGCTCCATTTTGAAACGAGGGACGGCGCCGAATATCTCGTCGCGAATATCTTCGAACTCGGCACGCCGGTGGCAATCGTCGACGGATCGATTCAGATACAGTTGGGGGGCGGTAATGATGCCAATGACCGACCCGTGGCGGTTCCGGCAAATCTCTCGGTCTACCCGAATCCATTCAACCCGACAACAACCGTGTCTTTCGAGCTTTCTGCCCGACAGACCGTGAGTGTCCGTGTTTACGATGTGCGCGGCACACTTGTTCGGGAACTTGAAAACGGCTCCCTTTCGGAAGGCCTGCATCAGCTCGCGTGGGACGGAAGGGATCAGCACGGCATCGAGATCGCAACCGGCATCTATCTGATTCAAGTCAAAGCGGCAACATTTGAAATGACCCGCAAGGCGGTGATGCTCAAATAGCGCGGGCAGACCCGTGAGGGAAACCAGAAACTGACTCGCTGAACAGAAAACGACCGCCGGAGCCATATGGGTCCGGCGGTCGTTTTGTCGATGACCACAAGGACAATCCTCTGCCGAGACGGCAGCTACCCCTCGAATACTTCCTCGATCTTCCTGATTCTCACCTTCTCGGGCTTGATAACCAGAGGGTAGGTGGAAATGATCTTGTCCTCCTCAAGAACTTCCGCGGGTTTCTCGGATGGGTACGTTATCGGCGACGGCTCATTGGACACGAGTGTTTTCTTGAGACCCTCGGCGTCGGCGGTGATAAACACCACTTTCATGTTTTCGAAACTAAGGTGCTTTTTGAGCGCCGCGTTTATGTCATCGCGCGTCAGCTCGTCAAGCATCTTCGCATATGTGGCCCAGTGCCCATTTTTAATTCCGTAATACCGGTCGTCGAGCGCGTAACCAAGCTTCATGCTTGTGGTCGGCGCGTAATGGAGGATGTACCCCTTCAGGAATTTCTTCGTCAAATCGAAATCTTCCTGCGACATTCCATCATTTATAAGACTCTCGAGCTCACGCACAGCCGCGCGGAAGGCGAACACACGCGCGTCGTTCGGCACGGGGCGGAGCCACACCTGGAATATCTGGCTGCTCCGCGCGACATTGGCCGGCGGAAACTGTCTGCGGTAACCGCGGGGAAAATGCTCGATATAAGCGTAGTCCCCGTAGTTCAGCCCGCGGGCTTCCCTTATAACCTGATACAGGTGCGAAAAGCTGTTCCTGTGCTCGCCAAGCCATGCGGTTGCAAACGCGAGCGCATAGAAGTCCTTTTCGCCGCGGGCCACGCCGATCGGGAAACCAAAGCTGATCGCCGTCGACTGGGCGTCCTTCTCAACAATCTCGATCTCGAGTCCGCTGATTGCGGGCGCAGCCGGCGCGGAGAGCTTTGCTGCCTGTCCCTTCGGAAGGGCGCCAAAATCACTGGCTATCGTTTTGGCGAATTTCTTGTCAAAACCGCCTCCCAAACCGATGACGAGATTGGCCTGCGAATAATTCGCCGCATAAAACGATTTCACATCGTCGAGAGTGATGGACTCGAGGCTCTTGACCCAACCCTCTTCGTTGTGCTGGTACGGCGTTCCGTTGAAAACGAACTCGTAGAGAACCTCTTTGCCAAGTTCTTCGTCCTGCGAGTAGCGGATCGTCGTCTTTATATAATTGAGATAGTCATTCTTGACCCGTTTGAAATCATCCTCGCTGAATGCGGGCTCGAGAAGGACTTCCTTGAAAAGCGCATAGTAGGCATCCAGGTTGTCCACATGAGTCCGCCCCGAAAACACGGTCATCTCCTTATCCACCTGGTCGGAGATCGACGCTGCCATCGGATAAAGGAGCGCTGTGACTTCTTCGTACGAATGCCTCGTCGTCGATCCCTCCGTGATCAGGGACGCGGTAAGGGCGGCAAGCCCTTCCTTGCCGTCGGGATCATTCTGCGAGCCGACGTTAAAAAGGATGCGGAACGAAACGGTCGGATCGTCGGCCACGGGCATCAGAACGATGTTGTCCTTCGCCGTCACCGTCGTGGCGCCTATCAAAAATGCGCAGGCACAAAAAGCGTAGATAAGTGTTCTCATGACTGCTCTCCTTTCAGAACCAGGACGGTTCGACGGTCTTTCTGGAGATATTTGTTCGCCGCGTCCCGGATGTCTTCCGGACCGATCGTCGACATCGTCTCGTACAGCGTATTAACAGCCTCGATCCCGCCGGTCAGCGCGACCATCCGCGCCAGTCTCGATGCGACGTTATCCGGCGTATCCAGGGCCATCAGGTAGCTGTAACGCGTCCTCTTCTTGATGTTCTCGAGATCCTCTACGGTCACGAGATCCGTTTTGAATTTCTCCGCGGTTTTGTCGATTTCATCGACCACGTATGAGATATCCGCTTCGTCATTCACCCGTGTGTAGACATCGTAGAGTTTGGGATCACGGCTGAAACCAAAATCACCGGCCACCCACTGGACCTTCTGCTCACGGATCACTAGCCGCTTGTACAGATCGCTGTTCTCGCCGTAGGCAAGATCGGCGAGCAGGAACGCCGAAACGACCATCTTGTCGGCGGGATCGAACGCGTCTCCCTTGTACGCCATCCACACCAATGGAAGCGTGCGTCCGCTGTAGGCAACGTCCACCGATCGTTCGCCGGTCTGCGGCGGCTCGGGCTTGACGACGGGAGCTTCATAACCGCGTTCCCATGCGCCGTAATAATTCTTGATCATCGGCTTGACCGTCGCCGGGTCGAAATCACCAACGAGGAGAAGAACGCAGTTTTCCGGCCGATAAAAGCGGTTGAAGAATTCTTTGCTGAATTCATACTGCTCGGGCATCTGTTTGATGTCCGCTTCGAACCCCATCGTCGTATGTTTGTATGTGTGTACATCGAAAGCCGTATCGAGCATTTTTTCGTAGGCCACACGGAACGGGCTCGTGAGATTCTTACGGTACTCCCCGTACACTGCGCCCGCTTCGGTTCTGAACGGGCCTTCCTCGTAGTGGAGATTCTGGAAACGGTCGCTTTCGAGGTCCATCGCCGTCTTGAGCTGCTTGCTGGGAATCACCATGTAGTAGCAGGTGATATCGTCGCTGGTGTACGCGTTGGCGTCGGCCCCAATCTCGCTCACCAGCCGGTTGTACACATCCGCGGGGTACTTTTCCGTCCCGCGAAACATCATGTGTTCAAAAAAGTGGGCGAACCCGGTCTTGCCCGCTTCGACTTCATCACGGCTTCCGGTGCGCACAACAGTATAGTAAGCAACCAGACCGCTTCCCTTGACGGGAATCAGCACGGTCTTAAACCCGTTGTCCAGCGTATAGTTCTCAAACGCAAACGGGAAGAAATCTTCCGCCGCGACGGATGATCCCAGGGCCGCCACAACGAACAGCGACAACATGAGCATTCGCATAAAGAAACTCCTCCTTGCGGGGACGGTGTTGAGTCACCGTTTCCCCAGTGTCCAGACGATTCGATTGACCTGAGACAGACAGTAGAGTGCAGGTGGAAATTCTACCGCAAACACGACCGGGGCCGCCACAAAAACCCCCGGCCGTTGCGCGCAAAAATGCTTTAAACACCCGCCAATGAGCAAATTATGGTGATAGGCTCAGCGCAACAGGAGGTGGCGAAGGACACATGGCCTGAACACATCGATCGACGGCTCAGCCGTTGCCCGGAGGGCGCGAATCGAGGACCGCGACGGCCGCCTCATATCCGGCATCCACCGCTTCATCGATCCGCCTGAAATCCTCGAGCTTCAAGTCGGGGTCAAGTTCTGGACGAATCAAGTAGTCCGGGCGCAAAGACGCCAGTTGAATATCGGTCAGGACGGCCGCGGGAATGTCGTACGCCTTTATCAGCAGTTCTATGAACAACGGGCGCTTCCCCGCCTGGAAAGGCTCTCTGAGTTTTTCCCAAAAAGAGCGCGGGTCTTCAAAAATAAGTTTTCGGTTGGGGGGGACGGTCACGTCGACTGCGATAACCGGCTCGTGGGTCATGCCCTGAATCACGTCCACGGGGACGTTGTTCAGCAACCCTCCATCTATCAAAACGTTTTCCCCATGTTCCACGGGTGTGAATATCCCAGGTACAGCGCTTGTCGCGCGCAGCGCGGGAATGAGATCTCCTTCCCACAATGTGACCACGCGGCCCTTTTGAACATCAACCGCCGTGACACGGAGCGGCAGATCCAGGTCGGAGAATTTCTTTGGAAGACGCGCCTCGAGCTGCTCGGCGATCCCTCTGCCCCCGATCAACGCTCCGCCGCTCGAGAAATCAAGCAGCTTGTGCGGCTTGAGTTCTTTGAACGCCTCGTAGATCTCCTCTGAACCCGCCCCCTGGGCCACGAACGCGCCTATGATTCCACCCATCGAACAACCGGCGATGGCAACGGGCTCGATCTTTCGCTCTTCGAGGGCACGCAACACACCAATGTGCGCGAAACCGCGCGCGCCGCCTCCGCCCAACACCAATCCAACTTTCATTTCCCGAAGCCTCCTGTTGAACCCTCGCTCGCGTTTTGTAAACTGACGCGCCACCCAGCAGACAATTCCCCGGCTGATGGTTACACGGCAATAGGTGCATTTCAACGAAAAAAAACCGCACCCCGCGGGAATGCGGGGGCGGCTTAGAGGTTCGTGCTTATAATTCACGGCGAAGAGGAATCGGCGGATACTCTCTCTACCGATCCATTTACTGCTTCCGACGATCAACGAGATCGCGCGTCCAGTTTGTCACGAGCGTGAGCGGAGACACCCCACCCTCGTCCGCATCCTCGAGAACAAGCAATCTCTCGCCGTCCGGCGCCGTCCTGTAGTAGATCGCGGAATTAGACTCGAAAAGCAGCCGCGCCGCTCCGACGGCAAACGTCGACGCATCCTGACTGGTTTCGACGAAATGGAACTCGTCGTTGAGACTGAAGTAGTAAATCCCTCTGCCCTTCGGATCCCAACGCGGTTCAACGCTCCCCCCGCTGGAAATCTGCCATTTTCTTCCCGCTTCGGGGAACGATGTCACGTACACATCGAAGGTCCCCGACTCATCGGATACATAGGCCATCCAGTTTCCATCGGGCGATATGAGTCCGTTGTATTCGCTGTACCCCGACGAAACCACGGGAAACGGTTTCTGGTCGCCAAAGAGAGGCAGCGCCCACACATTCCCCGTATTGGTCGAGTCATTCATAAAATAGACCACGTATCGTCCGTCCATGGACCAATCGGTCGGCCACGTCGAACCAGGTGTTTCGATGAGGGGCTCTTCGTTGGTCGCGCCGCCGACATTCTTGATATAAAGCTGACCTTTTCCCGACCGTGTGCTGGTAAACACGATTTGCGATCCATCGGGCGACCAGATCGCGTTGGAGTCATTCCCGGAATCGAAAGTGAACCGGCTCCGGATTTCTCTGGCCACATCGTAAATCCAGATGTCCGTGGTGCCACCCGTCTTGTCAAAGAGATCGACGGCAACCTTGGTACCGTCCGGTGAAATCGAATAGTTGTCCTGCTGGACGATATCTCCTAGCGAGCCGAGTCGCTTACCATCCAAATCTCGCCAGACGAGCTGCGCGCCGGGGATACTCGATCCCGCCTGGTACACCAGCATCCCATCGGCAGACGCATCGAATATCCCGCGCATGGCCCCGGGAATGAAACGGACGGGATCCGCAACGGGCACGGGATCACCGGTGAACCCCAACTTGTCCGGATCGAACGGCCGCGACATCAACGTCGATTGCCGCAGAAACAAAATTTGTTCCGACGCATAAACCACATTTGATGTGGCTCGCATAACTTCCCTGTCCTCGTCACCTGAGACCGAACTCAACCGGATCGCGCTAACTTCGCCGCCAAGACGCGCGAAATAGATAAAATGGTCTCCGTCGGGTAAAAACTGCGGGAAACGATGGGAATTCTCTCCTTCATCCGGTCTCATCTCGGTAATCGGTGTTGAGATTCCCCCGACGGCGGGAACGCTGTGCAGAGGCGTGGCGAACGACGGCGCAAACACGATCGTCCCATCTTCATTCCATGCCCCTCCCTTTCCAACAGGAGCCTCACAGAGAGCAAGCGGAGGTGCACCCGAGATATCCACGCGCTTGAGTTTTCCATCGGCGAAAAACCCAATACTTTGCCCATCGGGTGACCAGAAAGGATAACCGGCATTATCGGTTCCAATCAGGGCCCTGGCTTCGGTGCTGTCAAGTTCGCGTACAAAGAGAAGCGATTTTCCGCCTGTCTGGCGCCCCGTAAATACAACGCGGCGGCCATCCGGCGAAATAACGACGGGACCCGGATGAACTCCGCGAAGGCTGAATCTGACACCGTCAGGCGGCAGAATCGATGTTCGCATCACGGGCATCTCAGACGGCGACGTTTTTGAAAAACCCGTGAACGCGAACAGGGATGAAACCACGGCGACGACAGCCAACAAACCCCACCCGGCGTAGGCCATTTTGCTCCGGCCGGACGTTTGCAGTGCGACCGTTTCATTCGTTACGATATCATCGGTTGTTTCGCCCTTTATTACCGAGTCGATGACAATCCGCGCCTCGCCGATATCCCTCAATCGCCGCGCAGGGTCCTTCTCCAAACACCTTCTGAGCAGTCTCTTGATCGCTCGCGGCGTATCGGAGGGCAACGCATCCCAATCGGGCTCGGACTTCAGGATGGATGCGAGCGTGTCCGATACCGTGTCGCCCGCGAACATCTGTTTCCCAGTGAGCATCTCGTAAAGGACACATCCGAATCCAAATATGTCGGCACGTTTGTCGACATTCTTGCCGCGGGCCTGTTCGGGACTCATGTACGCCGCCGTGCCCAGTATGACACCGGCGAGTGTCGGGCTGTTCCCCAGAACCGTCGGCGACTGCGAAAGATCGCTCGAAGACGGTTCGGAATCCCACGCTTTAGCGAGACCGAAGTCGAGAACCTTGACAGTGTCGTTCGACGACACTTTGATGTTCCCCGGCTTGAGATCGCGGTGGACAATGCCTTCCTCGTGAGCCGCCTCGAGCGCTTCAGCGACATGTAGACAGATGCGGAGTGTCTCATCAACGGGAATGGGCCCCCGAGTCAGCCGTTCGGCCAGGTCTTCGCCGTCGATCATTTCGAGAACAAGAAAGTGCTTGCCGTCAACATGTTCAAAACCATGGATCGACGCGACGTACGGATGATTGAGCGATGCGAGGAGTTTTGCTTCGCGGTCAAATCGGGCCAAACGATCCGGATCGTGCGAGAGCGAATCGGGCAAGAATTTCAACGCGACATCGCGCCCGAGCTTGGTGTCGCGAGCGCGAAACACTTCGCCCATTCCACCTGCTCCGATTTTTTCTACAACCTCATAATTCGAAAAAGTTTTGCCTATCATAATTCTTATTCGTCCTCGAGTTCAGCAGTCCAGTTGACCACCAGTGTCAACGGTGAAAACACACGATCCTCTTCGTCTACGACCAGGAATTTCTGTCCGTCAGCCGAAACGTCATACCCACGTCCCGTCGGAAACTGGAACAACTCTTCATCAGCCCCGACAATCAACGCGGAGTCCTGGTATCCAAGCGAGACCGCCTTTATTTGATTGTTGAGAGTCTGAAAGTACAACTCGCCGCCATCTCCTCTCCAACGCGGCGTCAGACCACCGGCCGACGAGACCTGCCATTTGCGACCGGGTCCGGGAAACGGCATGACATACACTTCGAACCGTCCCGATTCATCCGACGAATACGCGACCCACTTACCATCAGGAGAAAACACCGCCCCGCCTTCCATAAACTCAGTTCTGAGAAGAGGCTGGATGTCCGTCTCACCCTCCATGGACATTATCCACACATCAGCCTTGGTGTCGGTCGCGTACGAACTAAAAAGCAGGTACTTACCGTCTCGGCTATAGCTCGTCGGCCCCTTGGGCTCGTCGGTGTCCAAAATGAGCTCTTCGGTTGCCGAACCGGCGAACGCCTTCGAATAGAGATTGGCTTTGGCGGCACGATCCGATCGATAAATCAAACGTGAGCCGTCGGGCGACCAGATGGGGTTTCCGTTCAACGCGTCAGGCCCGAATGTGAACCGGGTGCGTACCCCTCGCGACGCTTCGTACACCCACACATCCCAGGTAGAATTCCGCGGATCGGTAACTACGACGGCGACCTTTTTTCCGTCCGGCGAAATTGAAGGTTCGTCATACGTCGCCAGGTCGCCGAGAATCTCGATGTCTTTTCCATTCCGATCCAGCCACTTTAGTTTGCTTCCCGGTGTGGCCGCCCCCGCCAGATAAATTAGCTGCCCGTTTTGCGACGCATCAAATATTCCGCGCGATGCCGCCGGGAGAAAATTCACCTGGTCGACAATCGGAAACGCGTCGCCGGTAAACTCGGCGCTTTCAGAATCGAAAGGCCGGGCCATCAGCGCGTTCTCCCGAACAAACAACAGGTGTCCCGAGGCGAAGGTGACCTGGGACTGGCACCGGAACAGACTCCTGGACGCTTCCCCATCGAGAGAACCGGCATAAATCATACTGCCCGAAGCATCGTCCGAGGCCGCCGCGGCCCCCGTCGCTCTGGCGAAATACAAAAATCGGTTTCCACCAGGGAGAAACACAGGAAAACGGTGGGAGTTTTCCCCACGCGACGCGTCGACTTCAGTCACCGGCGTCGATTCGCCACCGGCCGCCGACACACGGTGAATTGGGCCGTTGAACGACGGCGCGAGGAGAATAACGTCGTCCTCGCTCCATGTGCCTCCCTTTCCCACCGAAGCATCACAAAGGGTCAACGGCGGGCCACCTGACGAATCTACCCTTTTGAGCTTGGCGTTAGCAAAAAATCCAATGGATTTCCCGTCGGGCGACCAGAACGGATAACCGGCGCCCTCGGTTCCTGGGAACGGTCGCGCCTCGAGTTCATCAAGCGGTCGAACCCATAAAACCACGGCCCCCGCGGGGTTTCGCGCCGTGAACGCCAACTTTGTTCCATCATTCGAAATCGCCACGGGTCCCGGGTGAACGGAACTGAGCTCGAACGATGATTCATCGGGGGGAGGGATCAGCGCACGAATCACGTTTGGCTCTTCCGGCGCCTTACGAACGTATGCCGCGAGCGATAAAAGGCTAACCATGGCGAATACAGCGGCAATCGTCCAGGACACGATCGGTTTTGTCTTCTTGACCGATGCGGCGGGCTCTGATGCCACCACCGGATCACTAATTTCGCCCCTTCTCACCGCGTCTATAATAATCCTCGCTTCACCAATATCGCGAAGACGCTGTTTGGGATCCTTTGTCAGACAGCGGTGGAGAAGCCGCTGGATCGCCGCCGGTGTATTCTTTGGAACCCTGTCCCAATCGGGTTCACGTGCGAGCACCGATGCAAGCGTGTCCGACACGGTTTCACCGCTGAATGCCTGCTGGCCGGCGAGCATGTCAAAAAGCACGCAGCCAAACGCCCAGATATCCGCCCGCCTGTCGACACGCTTTCCCCTGGCCTGCTCCGGACTCATATATGCCGCGGTACCCAGGATCACGCCGTGCATGGTTGCGCCAGTCATAATCGTCGGCGACTGCGACAGATCGGAAACACCGGACACTTCCGTGTCGAGGGCTTTCGCAAGACCAAAATCAAGAACCTTGACATCGCCGTCCGCATTCGCGACTACGTTACCCGGTTTCAAATCTCTGTGGATTACACCCTGGTCGTGAGCGGCTTCGAGGCCGTCACATATTTGTCTCGCAACGGTCAATGCGTCTTCGATCGAGAGCGGTCCGGACGCGAGACGTTTGGACAGATCATCGCCTTCGACCAATTCGAGAACGAGGAACTTGTGGGAGCCCGATTGTTCCAGACCATAAATCGACGCTATGTTTGGGTGGTTGAGCGAAGCAAGCAATTGCGCTTCCCGCTCGAATCGCCCAAGTCGCTCGGTGTCATTCGCAAAAACCTCAGGCAAAATCTTGAGTGCGACGTCACGCCCCAGCTTTGTGTCGCGGGCGCGGTACACTTCGCCCATTCCACCAGCGCCTATCTTCTCGATGACTTCGTAGTGTGAAAGTTTCTTGCCGATCATTCTGTGGATTTCCTCCGGTTGCGATCGTGTTCAATGCGACTACACACCGTCGATGATGGCGGTGTGCCGGTCTTTAAAAACTGATTTCGTTGAAGTGCTGCTGATTCCTCTATAATAGATAAACTCAGATTGAAAAATATTGTATTCGCGTTCAAGATGCCAATCAATTATTGTATAACTTGTTCAATTCGAATAGCTTGTTCGTGATTTCACAAACTAATGAGGCGGATTTGCATATCGACCGCTCGTCAATTTTGTGTCACTGATTTATCATTAACGGAGTCATATAAGATGAAATTCGATCTTTCCTGGGAAGACCGTACGCTTCCTTATCACCTCGGCGACGGAGAACATAGTGTCGGCCGCGCCGGTGACAATGTCGTCCGCATCCCCATGGCGCGCGTCAGCAAATATCACGCTGTCGTTCGGATTGATGGAGACAAGATTTTTGTCCGCGACCTGGGAAGCACGAACGGCACCGACATCTCCGGGGAGCGCGTCGGACAAACGGAAGTCGAGGTACCGTCGACGGCGATCATCAATTTTGGCGGCGCGATCTTGAAACTGGCCGGAACGGCGTCTCCGCTCAACACCACGTTTGTCCGGCCCGACCAGGTCAGCAGCATGATGAGTTACAACCCGAAGGAAGGATACTCGAACGCTGCTCGCGATCGAATCATGGAGCAGAGCTCACAACTCTTCGAACTTCTCGCTTCGGGACAAAACACGGAAGAGGTCGAAGAAGCCGCCTGCCGATTCGTGGCCCAGTGCGTTTCCGCGGACCGTGTTGTTCTATTGAAAGACAAGGGCGAGGCCACCTCGATCGAGGCCGCGGCGAGATGGACGCAGGATCAGGACGATGGGGCGCCGCTCCATCTGAGTTCGACCATCGTCGGACAGGTCATCCGACAGCGTGAATCCGTACTCGTTGCCAATCCCAAGGAAGACCCCAATTATGTAGGTCAGCAGAGCATCATGGCGTTGAGTCTCCGTTCCGCCATGGCGGCCCCGCTCTTTGACAATGAACGAGTGAGAGGCATCATATACGTCGACACGGCCGACACCAACGTTCAGTACTCCCACGCGGATATCGAAGTACTGACGGCGACTGCGAACGCCGTCGCGGTGAAGCTCCGCAACCTGAGTCTCGAGAGCGAACTCAAGGTCGCCGAGAGAATCCAGCGAACAATGCTTCCCAGTTCTCTCGATGTTCCGGCCGGATACGAAATCGACGCGCACCAGGTCATGTGCCGATCCGTCGGTGGTGACCTGTACCATTGTATCGAGCGACCGGACGGCAAGGTCTTGTTCGCGCTGGGCGATGTTTCGGGAAAAGGCACGCCCGCCGCGCTCGCCATGAGCGCCGCCATCGTTTCGATCGGGCTACTCGCCGAAATCGATCTCGAACTTGTCGACCTGACAAAGCGTCTTCACAAGCAGCTCTTCAAGAGTTTTAGCGAGGAACAGTTCATCACTCTCTTTCTCGGAGAACTCGACGGAGACACGGGACAACTGCGTTATGTCAACGCGGGTCACGAGCCGCCACTGCTGCTCCGCAAAAACCGGACGATGGAAAAACTCGAACCGACGGGGATGCCGGTTGCGATGATCGAGGACCTCATCATCGACAGCGGCGAAACAACGATCGAGCCTGGAGACCTTCTTATGGTGGTCAGCGACGGTATTCCGGAAGCAACAACCAACGGTGAAACATTCCTTGGAATCGAACCCGTAGAAATCATCCTCTCCGGAAAACACAGGGATCCGCTTCCCGCGATACGCGAAGGGATAATCACAGCGGTGAGCGCGTTTCTGGGCGCTCAGCCAAATTCGGACGATGTCACTCTTATCTTGTTGCGACGCAGCGAAGTGGCATAGACTCCCTTCAAACGACCGACAAAACGAACCCCGATCTCACGGAGCGTCCCCATGTCCGACCGAACCAACCGGCAATGGCAGCTCGCCGCCCGTCCGGACGGAGCTATTAGTCCGGATAACTTTTCTTGGCATGCAGAGCGCATTCCTTCGCCCGAAGACGGGCACATTCTTGTTCGCAACATTTACCTTTCTTTGGATCCCACCAACCGAGTGTGGGCAAACTCCACCCCTTCGTACCTTCCAGCCGTCAAGATCGGCGACGTGATGCGTGGTTTCGCGCTGGGCGTCGTCGAAGAGTCCCGGCATGCCGATTTCAAAATCGGAGACATCGTGCAGGGACTTTTCGGCTGGCAAACCTTCGCCCTGTCGGATGGCGCCGGCGTCGAGAAGATTGAACACGACGAAACTATACCGCTCACCGCGCATCTCGGCCTCCTCGGCCACATTGGACTCACCGCATACTTCGGCCTCCTCGACATTGGAAAACCCAAATCAGGCGAGACGGTGGTCGTATCCGCGGCGGCGGGTGCCGTCGGCTCACTGGTCGGTCAGATCGCAAAAATCAAGGGCTGCCGTGTCGTGGGGATCGCGGGGTCCGATGAGAAATGCCTTTGGTTGACCGATGAACTTGGGTTTGACGCTGCCATCAATTACAAATCCTCGTCGGTATTGCGAGGTCTCAAACGCCACTGCAGAGATGGAATCGATGTGTTTTTCGACAACGTCGGGGGCGAAATTCTTGACGCGGCCCTCGCGTCCATCAATCTCAAAGCGCGGATCGTCATGTGCGGAATGATCTCCCAGTACAACCTCGACAAACCGATGCCCGGACCGTATTTTCTGGCCAACGCGATAACCAAGCGCGCACGCCTCGAGGGTTTCATAGTTTTTGATTATTACGATCGCGCGCACGAAGCGGTGAAGGAACTCGTAGCCTGGCATTCACAGGGCAAGATCAAGTACCGTGTTGATGTGGTCAAAGGTCTCGAAAACGCGCCCGAGTCACTCAACAGACTCTTCGATGGATCGAATCGTGGGAAGCTCCTCGTCGAAGTATTGGAGGAGCCGTAGCCCAGAGAAGGATTGTTTGCCGCGGCTGCAAGCCTTGCCGGCCCGGCAATTGACTCTATCGCGAGTCTCATTCGGACAATCTTTGTCTCGCTTCGTTCGCCGGTTCGAAATCGGGGTCGGCGTCCTTCCATCGTTCGAGCGCTTTCTCGAGATGTTCATGCGCCCTTGCCCTATCGCCCAATTCCCAGTACACGAGGGCGAGCTCATAGTTCGACGGGCCTCGTTTTGGATAAACAGCTAGTACCCGTTCCAGCGATTCTATTGCCTCATCGTACCGCCCAAGTTTTCTGTAGCACCTTCCGATGAAGCGGTAAACGCCGGCCTCCGTTGGATCGATTTCCAGTTTGCGCTCGTATGCCCGGATTGCCGATTCATAATTACCCCTCGCTTCTTCCATCACCCCTTCGGCCCAATCGACGTCATCCCTGAGAAACTCAGCCTGGTTATCCGCAATGTAAATCCGCAGACTCCTCACCGCGGTCTCGATACTGTCCGGCTCTTCGAGCTCAAAGTAGATTGCCATTCGTCCGAGCGGGAGCATTCCATCGAAAGGCGGCACGACACGCGATGCGATCAATTCGTATTCGTCTAAAGCGGTCTGTGTTTTCCCCGCTCTCACAAACTGACCCAAATCCCCGAGTTTTTCCATCTCCGCGACGACCGGAGGAAGGTATTTCGCACGTTCATCCCACCAGGCATACAAATCCCTGATCGCCAAATCTGTTTGCCCTCGATGCATGTGGAATCTTTGGAGCGACTCATGGACGCGCGCACGGTCCTGCGGCGTGTTGGCAACTTCCATCGCTCTGTCGAACATCTCGAGCGCCTTGATGTCATCGCCGATTTTTCCCTCGATATCTCCGATATCGCACAGTACGCCGGAATTGTTGGGATCGAGAACCAGCGTTTTCTCATAGTGAGCCAACGCGTCTTCATACCTGCCCTCGACCTCGTCAACGAGCCCGCGTGCGTGCCAGACCGCCCCATCGTTTGGAAAACGGAGAAGATACTCGTCGTAAACCCGGCGTGCGTCATCAAACCGTCCCATCTCCCGATACTGTTCTCCGATTTGAGACATGAATTCTGTTCGCGACGGGTCGATTTCCAAAATCGCCTCGAATTGTTCGATCGCCAGCGCTCTTTCATCGCGCCGCAATCTCAGATCCGCCAACATCATCCGTGCAGTAAGGTCTTCGGGATACAGCTCGGTCATCATTTGCACGACCGCGAGCCGCTTCTCGGGATCACCGACATGATCGTAATACGCGGACTTGAGCATAAACTGCATCCGCTCGGGGAGTCTGTAAATGTGACGCATCGCCAATTGCATCGAACCGTCGGCCTTGTCAGCCACATTGTTTGCCATATAGAGCTGGTTCAGCGTAAAATGGCCCCACGCAAACGTCGGGTCCTCGGCAACGCTCAGCTCTAGTTCTTCCACGCCGGCCGCCCAGTCACCCAGACTCAACGCGCCAAACATACCGAGGCACATGTGTCTCACGGCGGGAACGGACCCTGTAAAAATTTCGGAGACCGGAAGATCCCGAATTGCGTCGATGTGACCCTCGGAAAACCCCATCGCACGTCTCAGCGCGACACTCGCTTCATCGGTTACTTCGAAGATACTCTCTCCGCGAAACTCACGCTGCATCACCAGTCGGCCACTCTGTGACTCATGGAGAAGCAACTCCACCACCAACGCGCTGTCCTCGAACTCAAACGACCCCGTAACCAGATAATCCAGGTGCGCTCGTTCGGCCGTCTGTCGCTTGAGGCTCCACGGCGCGTCGAACCACGAGGAGAAGCCCGCGTCACGGACCTGCCGTCGAAATTGCTGGTCAATACTCGACATCGCGTAGACATATCCGTCCTGGTAGAGATCCACCTGGAGAAGGAGCATCATCCCGCCGCCAACCCAGAGTTTCGTGGTGTCTTCCATCCTGCTGTCGAGGTAGAACACGAGGAGGCTTTTTCTGTACTCGCTTTTCGCCACCATCCGTTCGATCGGTTTTCCCTCCTCGTCGAGGACCGTTACGCGTTTTGTCGTCGCGCCCAAATCGCGGCCCGCGAACAATGCAACGAGCAATACTGCCGTGGCGACAAGATTGGCCGGGATACCTACCTTGACGACACGCCGCCAGATCCGCGGCACGGCGCGGTCACGCGCGGCAAGTATCCACACCGTCGGTATGAGTGAAAGAAATCCGATAAGCGCCACATCGGCCCACCGCGGAGAAAACTCCATCCGGCCCGCCACCCAACCTATGGCGCGCACGAGAAACCATGAAGCAACGAGATAAATGGCGAGTGTCGAAAACACGCGTGAGGAGAACCACGTTTTTGTGACCGGTTTTTTTGGCTGCACGATCCGGCTCGCGTGAAGCACCCTGCGGCGGGTCGACGTTCCCGTGCGCAGGTCGTCGTAGAGTATTTCGAGATCTTCGACCAGTTCATTCGTCGTCTGATAACGATTATCGGGGCTTTTGGCGATGGCGCGACGAACGGCTATCCAGATATCCTCGGGCGCGTCAGGAGCCAACGCGTCGAGCGGTTCCGCTTCTTCGTTGAGGATCGAATAGATGACCGCTTCGTCATAATCACCCACAAAAGGCCGCCGGCCGCCAACCATTTCGTAGAGCAGAACACCGAGCGCCCATATGTCCGTCCGGTGATCGACGGCATCCCCGCGGGTTTGTTCCGGCGACATGTACGCAATGGTTCCGACCTGAGCTCCCCGCTGTGTCGCGTGGGTTTGCTTGACGGATTTCGCCAGACCGAAATCCATTATCGTCGCACGGCCGTCGACGGCCACCATTATGTTGGAAGACTTGATATCCCGGTGAACGATGTTCTTTTCGTGCGCCGCCTTCAAACCCCTTGCCAACTGCAACGCGATCCGGACCGCCTCGACGGGTTTGAGCCTTCCGCGATCGATCCGCTCATTGAGCCCCTCTCCCTCGAGGTACGCCATCGAGATAAAGGTCTGATCGTCGGCCTCATTGATTTCGTAGATCGTGCAGATATTGGGATGATGAAGCGCTGCGGCCGCCTGGGCCTCGTGGACAAAGCGTGACTTCTCCTCGTCGCTCGACAGGATGTGCGGGAGGAGAAATTTGAGGGCGACGGTTCGCTTGAGCCGGGTGTCTTCGGCCTTGTAAACCACACCCATTCCACCCTGGCCGATTTTCTCGACGATTGTGTAATGGAGTATTGACTTGCCAACCATTGATTCCACCTGTCGCGGCGTTACAGCCCCGGTTCACAGTCGATGAATCCAACCCTCGATAGCTAGCGTAACAAAAAAGATCGGATGTTGAAAGCAATCTCGGAAGCACCAGAGAACCTGACACTTAGTACACGCTGTCTCAAGCCGTATTCAACCGGTCCCGGGCGGCGGAATCATCCCTAATTGATTCAAATCAAGAACAAACCTCGGTGAAATCATGATTCAAAACCGGTCATTTCAATCCTCGACCGTGCGACGAACATAATTGCCCGTTGACCGGCATCAACTCGCCGCAATGACACCGACAAATCGTCGTGGGTGTTCAGGGAACACTTGACGCACATTCCATTCTGGGCTAGACTATTTACAAGCAGTTGGGGGGGGACACAGCACGGCACCCGCAGCACATTGTGCAAAGTCCCAATACATATTCACTAATTATTGTCAGCAGCAATTCAGCCGACGGTCGCAACTATGTGTCCAAACAGGTCTGTACTCGCTATTCTTGTCTCTATATTTGTTC
Source organism: Candidatus Latescibacterota bacterium (assembly GCA_963791045.1). Taxonomy (GTDB): domain Bacteria; phylum Krumholzibacteriota; class Krumholzibacteriia; order WVZY01; family WVZY01; genus CAWBQK01. The sequence goes on along the minus strand of CAWBQK010000018.1, from coordinate 83,094 downwards.
TTTTTTTCACTTTTCCAGCCCACGCTGACGATCCTGTTACGCGTTTTATAGTCGAAGCCGACTCCATCGCAACGACGTTCGGCGATGACGTCCTGGCCGGCTACGTGAGGGACAACTCGGTCCTGGTCGGAGCCGCCGTTGGACAACTCCTCGAGGTTGCGATACAGATAGGCGATGAGGGACAAACCGAAGCGGCCAACGAAAACTTCGACTTTGCCGAGCGATTGGCATCTATCCACGACGATACCGGCGGCTCGGAAGCGCCGCTCAAATTTACGAGAGTCTGCAGGTCGTGGAGCCCCGATCAGCGCGCAATCCGCCGGAAAGCAAAATCTCTTGAACAAGAGGCCGTCGAAGTGAGAAATGCCGGTGATTTTGAGCGTTCAATCGCGCTTTTCACCGAAGCAAAAACCCTACATGAATCGATCGGCGATGACCGGTCGGTCGCGGTGATTTGGGGCAGTCTCGGCGTGGTCTACTGGTATGCGGGAGACTTCCCCGGGGTTCTCGAACAATACGGGCACGCGCTCGCCGCACGACGAGCTATCGACGACAAGATCCTCGAGGGCAAAACCCTCAACGGGATGGGAAGTGTCAATTACCAGCTTGGTAACTACGCGGCGGCCCTTGATTTCTATACACAAGCGATCGATATCCGCAAGCGTACGGGGGACATCGGCGGCCTTGCCACATCACTCACATATCTCGGAAACACCCACCTCGCGCTGGGACGAATCGTCGAGGCGCGCGACGCCTACGAACGCGCACTCCCCGTCGTGAACCGCACCGGGAACACCGCCAAGCAGTACGAACTCCTCACAAGCATCGCCAGCTTGAACGCCGAAATGGGGAGGATCGAGGACTCGAACAAGGCCCTCTGCGAGGCCCTTGAAATCGCCGTGACAATGGATGATCCGATACGCCGGATGATCTGTCACAACAACCTCGCCCTCAACTACGCGGACGCTTATAGATACGGCCACGCCCTCAAGGAACTCGATGCCGTGAAGGGGCTTCTCGTCTCCAATGCCGATGCCGAACAATCAATCGTCTACCACAGGAATTGCGGAATTACGTATCTCCGAATCGGCGAGCTCGAGCGCGCGCGTGACGAACTTCTCGCTCTGGTCCGTCTCAGCCAGGAACACCAGATGCCGTTGTTTGAACTCGAAGCTTATATCAACCTGGGGTACCTGCTCCAAGAGCTTGGCGCGTTTGAAAACGGCCTCTCATACGCCGATAAAGCCGCGGCGCTTGCCGTTGAACTCGAGAATCCCAAACTGGCCCGGGAGGCTTCGACGCTGGCCGCCGAACTCGAGCGTCATCGGGGCAATTACGATCGTGCTATTGAAATCTGGACCGCCGTGCTCGAAAAAGACCGGATAGAAGGACCGGAGTCGAACGTCTTTATCGACCAGCTCGGAATCGCCAATGTCCTGGTGGTGGCCGGCCGTCCCGATGAAGCCCGGACTATTTTCGACAGAATCAGTACTGACATCGAGCAAATAAACAAAGGCGACCTGACACTGACGTGGTCGTTTGGGATGGGACACAGCTACGAGAAATCAAACCCGGACAGTGCGCATGTTTATTATCAAAGGGCGCTCGGAATTCTCGATGATACGCGCAAAGACATCGGCGACACGTCGGTTCGCACCGGTTATCTCGCGGGAGTTCGCAGATTCTATTATGAAGAGGTCGCGCGATTCTACGCGGGACTCGCCGGCGAGGATTCCGAAGGGATCTGGTCGGCATACGCGTTTCAAACCGTCGAAAGGGCCAAGGCGCGCGGGCTCCTCGACCTGATGCGAACATCGGTTCTCGCCGAGCATACTGCGGCCGAAGAGGCGCTCATTGACTCGCTCTACCAGCTCGATCCGGACGCGCCGGATTACGCTCAGCGGGAGAGCGACTTGAAGAACCGTTATGCCTCCTTGAGAGACGAGCGCGTTCAGGCCTCCGTATCGGGTCTGGCGCCGGCGGCAGCCGTTATTGCCGAACCCGACTGTCTGCGCGACAAGCTATCCAAGCGAACGACACTTCTCGCATACGCTCTCGGCGACACCACGTCCCTGATGTGGGCGATAGACAGAAAAGGCTGCGATCTCTACCAGATCCCAAACCGAACCGTACTACGCGAAGAAATCATCCGATTCAGGGACGCGATTTCCCGCCCCGGCCTGGGCGATGACGCGCTTCGAGAGTCGGCACACCACCTCTACGAAGTACTCGTCGCCCCGGCCGGCGATCGTCTCGCCAATTCCCGTGAACTCATAATCATCCCGGATGGAATACTCTTCGAGCTGCCCTTCGAAGCGTTGCTCGACGACGTGGCCGGCAATTCGACACAGTGGCAGGAACTTCCCTTCCTCGCCAGGACCCACTCCGTCACATACGCGCCATCGGCCTCCATCTATCTGAATTTGAAAGAATCAAACAAAAAGAAAAAATACGATTCGGAACTCCTCGCGATGGGCGATCCGGACTACTCCCTCTTCCAGGATGCGGCCGGCGCGACAAACACACTCGAGCCGCTTCCCCATACCCGCGGTGAGGTACAAAACATAAGCGCTTCCCTTGATGACAAAGAAAAAACCGTCCGATTCGGCGCGGACGCCAACGAAGCGGTCTTCAAAGAACAGATAAGAGGCGGGTCGGTTCGCGTCATCCATCTCGCGACACACGGTATCATCGATCCCGTCGAACCGGCCGCATCGAATATCGCGTTGTGCCCCGACCCCGCGGGTGTGGAAGACGGCTATCTCCACACTCTCGAAATCCTCTCGCTCAATACCGACGCGGGTATCGTTGTGTTGTCCGCTTGCGAATCGGCCCGCGGCCGGATCGGTCGCGGCGAGGGCGTCGTGGGATTGAGCAGGGCGTTTCTCGCATCGGGAACGCCGGGAATCGTCGCCAGCCTGTGGCCGGTATCCGATGAATCGACCGCAATTTTGATGGGTGAATTCTACGAGCGCATGTTGCGCAAAAAGCGTCCCGCCAGCCGCGCTTTGAACGAGGCACGGCTTGTGATGCTGGATGATTCGCGTTACGCACATCCTTTCTATTGGTCCCCGTTTGTTGTCATCGGGCTCGAAAAGTCGCCCTGGTGATGCATTCGTTTCCTGGGGGGTAACGTGGGGGACTCAACCATACTTCTTTGCTCCGCCTTCTCGCGGAGCCGCGCCTCGATTCCATCCTGCTGGTGTTGTTGCACCCGCACAGTTACACGTTTTTCAATCCAGTTCACGTGCGATGACACTCAAGTCCTCGCACACCATGCCATTCCAAGGGGGGATCCACATGGAACGCCGCTCTAGAAGAGTTATTCTCTTCTGCCTTTCGTTTGTATTGATCGCATCCACCGCATTTGCCACTCAGATTCTCTACCAAAGCCCACAGCAGCTTGGCCAACAATCATCACTCGTCGTCCGTGGAAAGGTCGTCAGTGTCGATTCCTACTGGAACGACGACCACTCCAAGATATTTACGCGAACACGCGTGGGTGTCGACGAGACCTACAAGGGCGTTGACGAACCTGTGGTGGATATCATCCAGCTCGGGGGCGTGGTCGATAACGTCCGCGTCACCGTCCACGGGGCCCTCCAGTGGGCGCCGGGCGAAGAGGTGCTCCTCTTTGCCGAACGCCAGGATACTGGCGACTTCCGGGTGACCGGTTTTTCGCAGGGAAAATTCCACATCGAACGCGACCACGATACCGGCGTCGCCTATGTCGATTCGCCCCCGCTCGACGGGGTCGAGCTCGTCGGCGCCTCCGGCGCTGACGGGATCAAACGGCCGACTAAATCACAGAAAGTAACCGTCGATACTTTTGTCGACCAGGCGCTCGGCCGCCGCTAGACCTTTGGGGGGGTTAATGGTCATGAAACGTCATAACAACAATATCTCTGTTAAACGATGGACAGTCGGTCTGGCGGTTCTTCTATTCGTGTGCTGTGCAATCGGTTCAACAACCTATGCAAAGGAACCGGCGCCGCCCACGCCCGTCGAAGAATCGCAATTCGGCGGAAACCTCGCATCAACTCCGAATTCTCATCGGGTTTATTTCGAGGACTTCTACGAAGACGCGGCCGGTTGGGCCACCTTCAACGGTCTTGCGCAGGAGGACACGTTCTGGCACCACGCCTTCTATCAGGACGGCCTCATCAACAAAGGTGTAATGTGGTGTGGCACCGACGCGATCTGGCTCGATACTCCGCCGGGCTACGGAAACGATTGGAAACAGTACGTCTATAAGACGTTCGACCTGGGGACAGGCCCAATCACACTCGAATATGACATCCAGTACGACACCGAACCGGGCTACGACTATACCTATGTCGAAGTGTCGAATGACAATTTTGAAACGTGGGTCGTTCTCGCATCCTACGATGGCATCTCGGGCGGATTTGTCAACCATTCGCACGACATCAGCTATTATCAGAATCAGACAGTGGAAATCCGCTTTATTGTCAATACCGACGGCGCATGGAGCGACTTGGACGGACAATGGGACTCCAACGGGGCGGCGCGGCTTGACCGCGTCCAGGTCACGGGATACGCGGCCGATACGTTCGAGACGGGTGAGGACGGGTGGATTCCATCCGTGTATCCGCCTCCATCCCACTATGATTACCGTCTGGAAGCGACACCGGCCTGTGAAGTTTCGTTGCCTTGCCCCGACAGAACCTGGTCATGGGTGGCCTACGACCCCGTTACCGGCGTCTTTCCCTTCGACCCGGAACGCGACCACATCAAAATTGGAATCCAGTCACCGGTGATAGACATTCCGACCGATGTATCTTCTTTGACCCTCAGATTTGACGTATACGCAAACCTTCCGCTCGACAACCTTGTCTTTTTCGATTATGAGGTGGCAGCCCCGCCGGTGGAGGAAGGCGGGGCGTGGAAAAGAACCTCTGGCATCTCATATTCGGCCGGGGGCTTCAGAAATTTTGGGTACGATTTGACCGATCTCATTGCCCCCGGCGCCGCACGGATGCGCATTCGACTTGTCGCAAAAGATATGTTTTATGCCTGGGCGGGCACATATGGCTCCGGACTCACCCACACAGCGGCGCCAATGTTTGACAATGTTTCGATCTGGGCCACAGAACAGATAGTTGACCCCGCGCCAAAGCCGGACCTGACGGTTCAACAATACGAATCGTCAGCAGAGCTGGCCGCCACAACCGCCGACCTCATTCGTTTCGACGCGACAATTGCCAACACCGGTCAGGCGCCCGCCTGGGCGTCGACCATGAACTGGTATGTCGGCAACGATGCGAAGCAATTCAAAATACCCGAAGGCGGCACATGGGCCCACGAATTTGACGCGGGCGACGAGACCTATATCCTGAAAGCAATCATTTTCGAAGACTTCCTCTATGTCGTAGGAAGAACCAAGGGGACATTCCCCGGTTTTTCCAACACCGGAGACTGGGATGTATTTGTCCAGAAATATGACCTCAACGAGAATCTTGTGTGGACGGATCAGTACGGAGGCACGGGCAATGTCGGGTACGCGCACAATATCTGCGCGGACGCCCTCGGCATTTATGTTTGTGGAGGAGTTTCCGGTTCGTTGTCCGGTCAGCCGTATCTCGGCGGTGGTGACGCGTACGTCCGAAAATATGACTTCGACGGCGACGAGTTATGGACCCGTCAATTTGGAACTACGACGACCGATGTGGCGTTCGGGATTTCAACTCGGGACGGCCATATCAGTGTCTGCGGGCAGACCGCAGGGACGTTACCCGGCCAAACAAGCGTCGGCGGCAGCGACGCGTTTTTTGCGCTCTTCAGCCCCGAGGGTTTACAAGGGAACACATGGCAAGTTGGTACGGCGGGCGAAGACGCAGCCATAGAGTGGATTCGTGACGAGACCGGTTTTTCATACGTGGTCGGATTCACAAACGGAGCCTTTGACGGACAAACAAGTTCCGGAGACTATGACATATTTGTGCAAAAATCGGTGACACCGCCCGAGTGGCTCTACCAATTCGGCACCGACGGTCCCGATCAACCAACGGCTATCGCCATCGACATGCAAGGCGTCTACATCGCCGGTTACTGCGGGGGCGCGTTTCCCGGCGATACCGACGCGTTTATCCGCAAGTATGATCGTGACGGCAACCTCCTGTGGACGGATGAGTTCGGCACCAACGGATGGGACCATATCACCGACCTGACATTCTTCAACGAATGTATCGTGGCGAGCGGCCGCGTGGGCATCTCCGGATTGCTCTACCCGCTTCCCGGCCAGACAGCCTACGGCCGCATCGACGGCTTTATCCGCCGATACGACCCCGACGGAACACTGCGGAATACCCAACAATTCGGCACCGAACACAACGAAGCGGCCTACGCGGTGGCCGTAGACAACTCTGGTATCTATGTCGCCGGGGCACGTGGATTCCTCAACGATCAGCCCGGTGTCCCTGGAGACACAACCAACGCATTCATTCAAAAGATTGAAGATCTCATCCAGCCGGGCGAGACAATTTCATTCACCCGATTCGAGAACATCCCGACCGAGGGACTCTATAACAATATGATTGGCGTGGATTACGATGATGAGGTGAGTGAGAGCGTTGAGAACAACAACACTTCCTCCGTGCTGATTGGAGTCGCGGAGTTGGACAAGCCCGACCTCGAGATCACCAGCATTACACGAACGCCGCTCAACCCGACGGACAACGACACCATCACCTTCGACGCGACGGTGTTGAACAGCACCACCATCCCCATCCGTTCGACAACATTGAACTTCAAAATCGCCGATGAGGTCGAGGGCGAGAACCTCCCATTCCCCTCCGACGTCTGGGCGACCCAGTTCGGAACCGACGCGATGGACACGGGCGGCCTGGTGGCCTGTCACACAAGCGGCGTCTATGTCATCGGGAGAACCGAAGGCGCCTTCCCCGCCGAGACCAACTACGGCCAGGCGGACTACTTTCTCACGAAATTCGACTACGCCGGGAACATTGTCTGGACCCGCCAGTTTGGCGGCACCGGCGACGAACTCCGCGGCATGGGCATCGCCGTCGATGACACGGGCGTCTACACGTGCGGTGAGGTCTGGGGTGACCTGCCCGGTCAGACCCACGGATCAGGCTACAGCGACGCATGGGTGAGAAAATACGACCTCGACGGCACCGAACTCTGGACCGACGAATTCGGTTCGCTCTCGGGAGTCGACAATGCCGCCGGGCTCTGTCTGTACGACAACGCCCTTTATGTGTTCGGCCACACCCACGACGGAAGCGGCGACTACGGATCCACAAACGCGTTTCTCAAGAAATATGACGTTGCCGGCAATGTTGTGTGGACCCAGGTGTTTGACCAACCTGGTTATGAGTATCCATATGACGTTACCGCGGACGCGTCGGGGATCTATATGGGCGGCTGCGTCGATTTCGCGTTTGCCGGTGAGACGCACGAAGGCGCTGAGGACGCGTATGTCCGCCGATGCGACCTGGACGGCAACGAGATCTGGACGATGCAGTTCGGCGGCGCGAACTGGGACAACGTGACCAAGATCGAAGTCCACCCATCCGCCGTCTATGTGATCGGCAACACACAGAACACCCTCCCCGGCAACACCTCGGCGGGGCTGTCGGACACGTATGTTGCCCGTATCGACCGCTTCGGCGAAATCGTCTGGATCCGCCAGTTCGGATCATCTCTCATCGACCACGGTCTTGATTTCGCGATCGAGGACCTGACCCTCGTCGTCGTCGGATACGTCGGATCGAACCTTCCCGGACACGCCCCCCTGGGCGGCAACGACGGGTTTGTTCGCCGGTATGATTTCGACGGCAGCGAACTCATGACGGAGATTGTCGGGACGACGACGCACGACAAGCTAACAGGCGTCGCGGCGTCGAACGAGGGACTCTTTGTCGCCGGACAAACATCGGGAATTCTCCCCGGGGAGTCCGGAGGCGGCGGCGAGGACGCTTTCCTCATGAAGTATCAGGACTACATCCAGGGCGGCGAGTCGGTTGTGGTCACGCGCATCGACAACTTCCCTTACATCGGAAGCTTCACCGCGACGGCGACCGCCGACGCGCTCTCGATCATCGACGAATCCGATGAGGCGAACAACACGGCAAGCGTCAATTACAGTGTGAGCGATTGGGACTCCGACGATGACGGCGTTCCCGATCCGGAAGATCTGTGTCCGTTTGAAAGCGCGCTCAACTTCGACAGCGACGGCGACGGCTGCATCGACGAGGGCGCCGGCGGACGTCACGTCGAGTACTGGGAACGTCCCGACTTTCCGATAACGTACTACATAAACGAAGACGGGGCGCCCGGCATCCTCGACGGGAGCGATTTCACGGCGATACAAAACGCAATGAACGCATGGACGCTCATACCGGGAACCGACGCAACGGTGGTCTACGGCGGCACCACGCCGCAGAAGAACGCCGACGCGATGGACGGGATCAACCTCGTTACATTCGAGGACACTGAGTTTCATTTCGGTCTCGGCGTTCTCGCCGTGGGAATCACCACGTCGTTCACCGAACCGACGGTGTTCAATAACGAATGGTACCGCATAGGACAAATTTGCGATTCGGATATGATCTTCAACAGAAGCAAAAGCTTCAGGACCGAATCCGCCGGCCCGGCCGAAGGCACGCTCATCGACGCGGTGGCCACCCACGAGGCGGGCCATGTATTCGGGCTGTCCCACTCGGCAGTGCTATCCTCGACGATGTACTTTGTCCTCCCGCCCGACACCGCGGCGGCGACACTCGCCACCGAGGATAAAATCACACTCTTCAAAGCATACGGAACCACGGCCGACATCGCCGCGGCGAGCCGTTTGAGCGGCGTTATCACGGATGGCTACACAGGCGGACCTCTCGCCGGTGCGGCGGTGTTCGCGATCGACGCGGCGGACGAGGATACCGTGGCGTGCGAGTACACGCTTCCGCACGACGGCAGCTACACATTTATCGGTCTCCCCGATGGCGATTATTATATCGGGATCCATCCGTTGAACGGGAGCAAGGCCGTCGGATACATCCAACCAGGGTATATCAACCATGTCATTTCGGCGACGGCCAACACGGTATTCGTGCCCGAATGGTGGGACGCGGCGGAATCCCAATATGATGATGCGGAGGCGAGAACGGCTGTGGCCGTCTTCGCCGGTGGTCCGGGAACGATCGCCGATTTTACGACCAATATCGACGACGTCGGACCGCAAATCGTCTCGACGGTCCCCGAGGCCAACGCCACTGATGTGTCCATCGGCGGATCGATTCTGATTTCATTCGACGAACCCGTGAACAGCGCCACTCTTCAGGGAAATTTCAGTCTCACCAATGAAGCCACGGGAGAATTCGCTCTGGGTAACGCCGCGTTCTTGAACGACGACATGCTCATCGCATACGTTCCGTCGGTCGGTCTCGAGTTCTCGACGACCTACAGGTTGACCCTCGATACGGGGCTTCAGGACAATTTCGGAAACGGCATTGAAACCCCGTTCGACATGACCTTTGTGACCGAAGCCGAGCCACCGGTGGCGCTCACGAGCCTGGCGCCGAGCAAAGGCATCGAAGGCATCATCGTCTCGGTCAACGGAAAGGGTTTTGATTCCGAGCCGTCAAACAACACAGTCGTTTTCAATGGAATTCCGGCTGAAATAAGCAAGGCCTCGGCCACACAGCTTGTCGTTACCGTTCCCGTCGGCGCAACTTCGGGCGTTGTCAATGTGACCAATCACACACAGGGACTGGCGAGCAACGACCTTCAATTTACGATCCTCTCTTCCGACGAAGTTCCCAAAGGGTTCGAATCGGGCGTGACGGTCCTCGGCGAAACGCCGCGGGCGCTCACGATACTGCCCGACGCCAGCTACGCCTTTATGGCCACGGATCTCGGAGCCCAAGCGGTTGTGGTCGATCCTTCGATAGGCGGATATCTCACGGCGATATCGCTTCCGATTGCCGGGGGATTGAATGACCTCGACGCGACATCCGGCGGGAAACCGCGTCTACGGTGTGAGCTGGGTAACCGAAACACTCTACCGCATCGATGCGACGCCGGGTTCGATCGGCATCCTCAGCGAAACGCCGATTGGAGCAAGACCGCGCGGCATTCTCGTGAACCCGCGGGGCAACCACGCGTTCATTCCAACCGATGAAGGCGAAATTCAGATCTGGGATGTCGATGAAACGAGCCCGAGTTTCTTGAGCCAGGTTGGACGTGTTCTCACGCCCGACCCCAACATCCGCGGCGAGATGACTACCGATCCCACAGGTGAACGTCTCCTCGCATTGAGCGGAACGGGCAAGCTCCTCGTTTTTGATCTCGTCTCCAAGACACTTATTGGAGAAATCTCCGTCGGCCCCGATCCCAGGGATGTTGCGGTTGATCCCGTGGGTCACCGTGCATATGTATCCGACGAAGAAGGTGTAGTGAATATTGTGTCGCTCGACGACTATGTCTGCGTCCAGACCATCCGGACCGGCGGGACGTTGAGGGGCATCGCGGTCACACCAGGCGGCGCGTTTGCCCACGCGGTCAACCGAGAACTCAACATATTGAACGCGATTGATCTTCGCGAATCGTCACCGACATACCGGACGGTCGCGGCGACAATACCGCTTCCGATCAACCCCGTCGATATCGAGATTTCGTCCGACGGCGAATATGCATTTACCGTCTCCGAAGCGGAGCAGCGGCTCGTCGTTACCACCATTGGACTGGGCCCGTCGCTTTCCACAATTTCTAAATCAGCGGGGCCGGTCGGAGCGACACTCGTGTTCTCGGGTTCTGATTTCGTCGCCGACTCGGAGATAGTGGTGTCGTTCGACGATGTCATCGCGTCACCCGACCGGGTGACCGAGAGTTCGGTTGTTGTCTCGGTACCGACCGGCGCGGCGAGCGGCCCCGTCTCGGTAATCGCGGTCGACACCGACGGAACGTCGCTCGGATCCAACGCCTCCTTCTTCAACGTCCTTGGTTCGACACTCGACGATGCCCTCCGGCTCGCCGCGGCGCTCCCCGGCACGCCCTCGGGCACGGGTGACGGTGGATCGGTTCTCTGTGCGGCTCCCGACGGCGCTTTCCTCGCCATCGGGGACAGAACCGGAGGCCTCCATATCATGGCGACGGATCCCGACAAACCCGGCTACCACCAGTACTCGGGGTCGGTGGATCTTGGCGCAGAGGCCGGAGACATTGCAATATCACTCGACGGCGACCGCGCATTTGTCGCGATCCCCAGCGCCGGCGCGGTAAGAGTTATCGATGTCAACCCGCTGGGCGGTGATTTCCTCACTGACATCGGCGGTATCGATTTCGCCGGTATATCCGGCGCCGATATTTCCCGAGTGGCATTGAGCCCCGATGGGACCAGGCTTCTCGTGTCCGACGTCGGCACCTTCCAGGTGCATTTCGTCGATATCGTGATCGAATCCCCGACCGAATACCAGGTGGTCGCGTCGATCGCACTGGCGAGCGGCAATATAAACGGTATCGTCCACGAAATGGCATTCCACCCGGGGGGCGATTACGTGTACCTCCCGGTACATGATTCCGACCCGGCCGTTGTGCTCGTGATGGACACTAACCCGGGAAGCCCGGCCTATCAGACGATTGTTTCGACGCTCACGCTTCCCGGCGCGGCGCCCCAGGAGATTCCGGTCTCCCTGTCTTTCACACCGGACGGCGAGCGCTGCCTGGTACTCACCTCGGGAGATATACCGGCACCAAACCGCTCGGTCGTGATGGTCGATGCTTCCGACCCGGCGGCGCCCGTGATGACGACGACGCTTCCTCTTGGGGGCGCGGCGCCGTTGTCTGCGGACAATATCGATGTTTCACCGCGGGGCGACCGCGCTGTGGCAAGTGTCCTCGAAGAGGGGTACTTCAATATCGACATCACCACGAATCCCGATGCCCTCGCGCTCATCCAGCAGGCCGGCGATCTTCCCGATCACCTCTCCACACTGGATAACGCTTATGCGCCAGACGCGTCGGTGTTCTACAGCCTCTCGGAGTCGAGTGACAATCTCCTTATCTACGACTTCAGCACCGTTCAGGGCATCGCGATTCTATCCGGCGATGGTCAGACGGGCGTGATCGACGAACCGCTTCCCCGACCCATCCAGGTCCAGGTAAGCGGATCGGGCGGTTCCGTCGCCGACGTGCCGGTGACATTCACCGTGACAACAGGCGGCGGCTACTTTGACGCCACGGGTTCTACGACGCATGTGGTAACCACAAATGACGAAGGAATCGCCGGCGTCGAGTGGAGGCTCGGCGGCGTTATCGGGTTCGGCGCACATACGGTCGAGGCGACATCGTCGGGCCTGGTCGGATCGCCTCTCACGTTTACAGCGGATGCCCTGGACGATCCACTGACGCTTCCGCTGACTGTGACGTCGGTAACTCCCGTGGACCAGCAAACGTATGTCAGTGCTACCACAGCAATACAGGTGACATTCAGCAGGCCCGTGGATCCCTTGACGATCGATGACACCACCGTATTCCTGCACGACGGCGATCTCGTCCCGATACCAGTGGTAATCGGGTTCTCCGATTTCAACCGGCGGGTTTCCTTGTCGCCGCGCCGGGTACTCGCACCAACGGCGACATATATGATTGAGGTTACGACGGGCGTGCTCGACGAAATCGGCGGCGCACTGGACCAACCGGTGACCTCGACATTCATGACCGAAGCGCTCCCGCCGATAACGCTCGGATCCATCGCGCCGACTAGCGGATCGAGGGGCGCACCATTCGTGCTTTCGGGAGCGAGCTTCAACCCCGACCCCTCTTTGAACAAGGTGATCTTCAACTATTCCGAGGCGACACTTCGTGAAGTCGGCAAAGACTTCATCGACGCCATCGTCCCGCTCGACGCGCCGATCGGTTACATCGCCGTTCGCGTGATCGACACCGAGATTCCCGATACGTCGAACGCCGTCGGGTTCACCGTGATTGATCCCGAGGCGGTTCGTGCGGATGATGTGGTCGCCAACGTATCGACAAGTTCTGCGACACGCAGTGTAGCGATCTCGCCGGACGGGGCGTTTGCTTACGGGGTGAGTCCGTACGCGAACAGGGTCATTCCAATCAACCTCACAAAGTTGATTGCCTGGCCGAGCATACCTGTAGGTGAGAACCCGGTGGCAATCACTCTCAACCCGGAGGGAACGCTTGGTTATGTCGCCAACCATGTCGACGGAACCGTGACAGTCTTTGATATCGATCCCGCCAGTCCGGAGCGGCACCACGTCGTCGACGCCATCAGTGTCGGCCAGGCGCCCACAGATCTCGCGATTACGCCGGACGGTGATCGGCTTGTCGTGGTCAATTATGGATCGAATGATCTGAGTGTTCTCGACACAGATCCGAACAGTGTGACATTCCACTCGGTTGTCTCGAACCCAAAAACGTCGACGGGAACGCGGACTGTTTCGATCACACCCGACGGCGGTTTGTTGTACCTCGGAACCGACTCGGGGTACCTGGTGATGTCTGTTTCGGGTTATTCGGTTGTGTCGAATGTAACCACCGGGAGCGCGACGCGAACCGTCGCGGTAACGCCCGATGGGGCATTCCTCATCCTGCTTACGACGGAAGGCGTTGTAAACATTTTTGACATCCATCCGGACAGCCCTACACAAGACCAGGTCGTCGCCGGCGTAACAACCGGATCGGGAACGAGAACCGTCGGCATATCACCTGACGGCGGTCTTCTCTACCTGATCCAGGAATCTACCGATGTCATCATCGTCGCGTCGCTCACCGTCAAGAACGCGGTCAGTGTAATCGAGGACGGGACCGATCTTCCGCCCACACGGCTTGAGGTGGCGCTAGTCGATACGCTCGTTGCCGGTGAAGACCCGTCGAACATTGCATTCAGCCCAATCGACGGCACTTTCATCGTGACTAATTCCGGCGACAACACCGTCTCTGTCTTCGGCACGAAGACTGAGCTAACGGGGCGCGTCGTAACCGACGAACCCGTAGCGGCGACACCGGTTCCCGGCGTCGAAATCGACGCGTTCGAACTGGGTACGGGTGAGCTGGTCTCCACGATGATCACCGATGACGACGGCGTTTATGTCCTTGACCTTGCGTTTGGCGTCTACAACCTCACCATCGTGACGCCACTAGGCTATACAGTCGCTTCAGAGGAGACTCTCATCACCTATGAACCGGGCACGCAGTTGGATATCGAATTCAACTTGATAAAAGAGACGATAATCCCGGATCCGCGGAAGATGAGTTTCTGGAAGCATCAGCTTGGACTCGCGTTGTCCGGCCAGGGCAATCCCGAAATCGACGCGGCAATGTTGTGCGACTACCTCGATCTGATCGAGACGCACTTCAACACCAACCGGATGAACCCGGTAGAAGTCTACCAGCCTCCGTCATCTGGAGAATGCATCGACAAGCTGACCGTGGCAAAGGACCTGCTCAACTTGAAGGGGAAGATGACCGAACTCGCGCACGCGAAGCAGGAACTTCTCTCGCTTCTCTTCAACGTTGCGTCGGGCAAACTCCATCTCGGCGACAAGGCGTCGCGCGACAATGCGACGGTTTCGATGGCGATCACTGTTGTCGACAACATGATTGACGACGGAAACACGATCAACGACAAGACGGCGCGAAAGATCGCCCGGGACATCAACCAGGCCAAGATCCTCGACGCCGGGGTGATCCCGATCGAGACGCCGGACATAATGTACTCCGAACTCCCAAAGGTGTTCGACCTGTCACAGAACTACCCGAACCCGTTCAACCCGTCGACCACGATTCAGTTCAAGGTTCCCGATGCGGTTGACGTTCGGCTCAGGGTCTACGACGTCGGCGGACGCCTGGTGAGAACTCTGGTCGACGAGCAGAAGAAGCCAAACGTGTACAAGGTGGTCTGGGACGGTCATGACAACAACGGCTCACGGGTCGCGAGCGGTGTGTACTTCTACAAGCTCGAGGCCGGAGCGTTTGTCAAAACCAGAAAGATGGTGATTCTCAAGTAACGAAAACAAAACCAACAAACCAACCCAACAAAGCAACCATAGAACGGCGCAGAGGCGGCGGGGCTAGACCCCGCCGCCTCTGCGTTTTTCAGGCCGGGCAGCGGGCGTGTAAGTGATTCCAGCATCACCTTTTTTGTGATATAATTCACATAACACATTTCAGCGTCACACACAGCACCCAAGGGGGGAATCATGAGACACACGCGTGGTCTTTGGGTATGTTGTTCCCTGCTACTGGCAGCCGGCGTCCTTGCCGGCGTGGGATTCGTCACCACGAACAACGCATCCGCCCAGGAACAATCCGCATCAAATTCTTCTGACAAAAACGAAATAGCAGACGAGGCCCGGTGGAGGGACGGCGAACTCATCCCACCGCTTCCAAAAGATCCCGGCAGACGGGCCGAAGCCATCCGGCAGGCGAGACTAATCGCCGAGGCGCGAACTCCCGCGCGAGAACCCGACATCGTCATCCAACCCCAGTCCATGACCATGGAAAGCCACCCGGTTGTTGTCGACAGGTCAAAACGTACCACGAGGCCTACCGACTTTATGGCGGCGCGGGTTCCCCAATTACCATCTCTAATGAACCCCGAAGAACGATTCGTTCCGAATGATTTTCAAAAGAGCAACACCGGCTCCAAATTTCCCGCGGGCGAGGCCGTCGCGCCGGCAAGCATGGTCTCGGGCGACATGATCAAGTTCAACGCGATCGGCTTCACCGGCTTCGCCAACGCCAGCCCCGATATCGATGTCGGCCCCGAGCATCTCGTCGCTGTTGCCAGCGACATGGTCGCCGTATACGACAAATGCGGCAACTGGCTCGAGGGAGGCACATTCCTCGACTACTTCGGACAGGTATCGAGCAACACTTTTTTTGATCCCCGCGTTATATACGATGACTGGCGGGGGCGTTGGGTTGTCGTCTTCACGGAGTTGAATACGTCGACCAACGATTCCTATCTACGGGTGGCTGTTTCCAACTCCAGCGATCCAACGGAGGGGTGGCTCGCCGTCTACATTATTTCCTGGAACGCGCCGACCAATGGTTTTGCGGACAATATGTATATCGCCGATGACCCAGAGGCCTTGTACATCACCTATAACAGGTACGATGTCAGCACGTATTCCTTCAAAGGCACAACCATTTCGGTTATCCCCAAGGACGATTTGTATCAACCAGGATCGGTGAGTTACACCTCATTCACCGGTTCCACAAACCCCGGCGATGCATCCGCTGCATTTGCGATTCGGCCCGCCCAGATGAACTCATGGGCCGGTTATACATATCTTCTCAATAACAAGTACCAGGGCGGCAACATTGGAACGGTTTGGAGGATCTCCGGCACCGTCTCGTCGCCGGTTCTCGATGGTTTTTCGATAGGCATTTACCCATATGAGACACCACCCGCAATGCAGCAACCCAACGGGACATTTATCCGGTCGTTGGATTGCCGATACACGGACGCGGTGTACAGCGGAGGAATTCTCTACGGCGCGAGAGCCGCCCTTGAGGAATATGGTGAGGGTGACAAGTCGGCCGTCTACGTCGACAAGATTAGTACGTCCGCCCTCCTCACCAACACCTTCTGGATGAACTACCCCGGAACCGCACGCGCTTTTCCGGCGATCGATGTGGATGAATACTCCAATCTGATCCTTACGTCGGCGGCATGCAGCGACGTGATGTACCCATCGTTCATTTACGACATCCTTTCGATGTTCCCTCTCTCGACAATAGAATCCGGCACAATTGCCGCCGGGGTCGCCGACTACTCCCTCGGCGGAGGGGGGACATCCGGCAACCCCTACCGCTGGGGGGCATACTCGGGGGTCGCGCTCGATCACGCGGACAGCCGTACATTCTGGACCCACGGTGCATTCGCCTCGATCGACCCGGTGCCGTCGTGGACGACGAAGATTGGCGCGTACGCGTATTTCGCCAACAGCGACCTTTCCATCACGCCTTCGACAATGCAAATATCCACCGGCTTCGAAAACGGGTTCTTCTGGCCGAACACTTTCACTTACACGGTGGAGAACGCGGGCGAGACTATGGCGAACTGGCATATAAACACCACGGCGGACTGGCTGACACCGTCAATAACTGGAGGGCAGCTTCTTCCCGGGGCGTCACAGGACGTCACGTTTTCGCTGAACCGTTTCGCCGGGTACAAAGAGCCGGGCAATCACGTCAGCACCATCGCGTTTGTCAATTGCACGGGCTCCACCCCCCCCCTGGCGTGGCTTCTCCTCGCCGTCGTTGAACCGTATGAATGCAGGGGCTCCGTCGTATGGCTCGAACCCGAAGTCGAAACCTACTATTCGGGACAGATGGCTGGCGAACACAGCCTCTTTGTCACGGCGCTCGAGGACATCGATCTTTGCGCAGTCGACCCCAATGTTGCCGGGCCCACCGAGCCGCTCACCGTCAGGGTTTACGAGGCCGACGGCAATACACGTGGACCGCTTCTTGCGGAAAACACGTCTTATGCTCCGAATTCGGTGTTCGGTCACGAGTTCATCCCGATCGGCATCGAACTCGAGGCGTGCCAGGATTACGAGATCGCGTTTGAGATTTCATCGTCTTTGTACCGCGCGTACGCAAACGAGATCGACGTTACATACCCGTACGATGTGGCGGGATTGCTTCGTGTCCGCGAGGGCGCCTTCAACGGAGACGCCGAAGGAACAAACTGGTGTCCCTACATAACGATTCTCGCCTCGAGTACGTCGAAGGAATGGACCGGGCACACCACCGACCTCCAGCCGGACGGACCGGTACACGAGACATCCGCCACGGACACACAGCTCGGCCTGTTCGTTGGGGCGCTCGAGAACATGCGTCTGACCTCGCTTGGTTTTGAGGCGGATCTGTCTCGCGGCACGGAGATTCACGCACGGCTTTATGAAGCGTCCGGGAACACCCGGGGTGATCACGTCTGTTACGGAGCCGCCACCGTGGAAACCGGCGGGATGGCGTCCCACGAAGTGTTTCTTCATGCGAATCTCGAGAACGGACAGGACTACAACCTGCAGCTGTCGTTCCAGGGAGACGGGTTCTATCCCGCCGTCAACCAATTCGACGTGTCTCTTCCCGACACGGTCGACGGCGTGATCGAAGTTCGCAAGGCGGAATCCAACGGATACCTCTCGACCAATATCCCCCACTTCTGGATCAACTGGGATGACTACGCGAACGGTGGATATCCCTTCGACCTGGCCAAAGCGTCCGACGGCATTCCCCCGCCATTCTCGCAGATCGGTGGCAACCTCGACCACGATGCCTTCGTCGAATCGATGAACACAACCCAGGTCTACGGTCTCGGCGTGATGGCCGATATCCCCGAAGGCGAAATCCTGCTCGCACGGATTTACAGCGCCACCGAGACCGGTCGCGATGCGCTGATGGCCGAGAGTTTGATTTACACATCGGGACCGGGGATGCGCTGGCATGATGTGCCGATGGCGTTCGAGTGGACGGGCGGAGAGGAGATCGACATCTCATTCGTCTGCGCGAATGTGAATGAGCTTCCCCACTGGGAAGACTCAACGGGCTTTCCGTTCACTCCGTACGGCGCGATACAGGTCAATGACGCCGGACTCGCCGGTGACCGGTTTTACACGCCGTACGTTCATATGCGTGTCCACGGCTGTGACAATGTCCCAACCGGTATCGGAGATGACACACCGTCGTTCTCGCCAATGGTGGTCAAGCCGCCGGTGCCGAACCCGGCAAACGGGGTGGTTCGATTCGACTACAGTGTGGATCAACCCGCCGTCGCCGAGATGGCGATTTACGATGTTCTGGGACGGCGCGTGGCCATTGTGTTCGCGGACGAGCAAATACCGGCAGGATCAGGAAGTGCCCAGTTCGATGCGAGCACTCTCGCGAGCGGTGTGTATTTCCTCAAGCTGGAGACACCAAAGATGGCGGTGTCACGCAAGTTTGTCGTGACACACTAAGTGCTGGCAGGTGAATATTTGGCTGTGTGAGATTATCCGGCGTGCGGGGCGGCGTCGCGCTCGAGTTCCGCGACCCTGGCAAACCCAACCATACGCCGCCGCTCTTCGTCCCACAGGCGGAACGCCAACGACTTGAGGCTTCGTGACAGAGTCAATACCGGCACGCTCTGAAGTTCCGCCAATTCCCTCTGGCAGCGTTCCAGGTTATAGTTGGGAATGCGCGCGCTCAAGTGATGGATGTGGTGAAAACCAATGTTCCCCGAAAACCACTGGAGCACACGCGGCAGCCGGTAAAACGAACTCCCCTCGAGCGCCTGTGCCAGGAAATCCCACTTCTCATGCCTTTCCCAATACACGCCTTCGTACTGGTGCTGCACGTAAAAAAGCCACACGCCGGCGGTCGCGGCGAATGCGATAATCGGCAGTTGGACGAGCACGAACGCTTTGATTCCAATCGTCAACGCCATGATCGTAACCACGGCGGCCATCGCAATGTTTGTGCGGATGACGCTGAGCTTTTCACGATGAGTCGCGTTCTTGGGGAAAAACCGGTGGTTAATCAGAAAAATAAACAAGGGCCCAATACCAAACATGACCAGCGGGTTGCGGTACAACCGGTACGCAATCCGCTTCCCGCGTGGGAGCGCCATGTACTCGGCCACCGTCATCATTTCGATGTCGCCCACACCGCGATTGTCGAGATCACCCGAACTGGCGTGATGAATCGAGTGTTCGCGTTTCCACCGATAGTACGGGACAAACGAGAAGAAACCGGTGATGCTGCCGACGATGCCGTTGGCTTTCTTTGACTTGAAGAACGATCCGTGGCCGCAATCATGCGAGATTATAAACAACCGCACGAGAAAACCAGCGGCAAGAACCGACACGCCCAGCGTCGCCCAATAGGAGACATCGAGAAGCCTGTACGCGAGCCACCAGAGCGCAACATAAGGAATGAGAGAATTCGCAATCTGAAAAATACTTCTCGCCATACTCGGTATTTGATACGGCGCGAGGGCCTGCATCAATCTGGATTTCCGCGTTTTTGCGTCGACGGTGTTATTCCTGTCGTCCATACTGGCGTTTCCGTTCTATCCCGTTATCCAACAAAAAGGGGCCTGGTTATCGCCAAGTCCCTGTTGACTCTTTCCATTTATGCTGTTTTCGACCTGCTAATACCGATTTCAACCTAATCACGCCGTCCACGCCGGTCAAGCTGATTTCTCACGACGTATTCGTCTTTTTTGCAACTTTTTCGGCGATTCTCCCGTCTAAAACAATAAGAACCCGTCCCGGGGGAGCCTGGATACTGGTGTACGCTGACCGCCCTCGCTCCAAACCCTTGTCACGATTCGAGTCTGCCCAGGAGGTAACTATGAGACGCTCCCTGCCGGGATGCCGGTTGTCGGTGTGTATCGCGATGATCGCCATCTTCGCCGCCACATCCGTTTCAGGAGAATCCGCCAAGAAATCACAATCGAGCAAACACGCCAAAGACATCGTATTTGAAGAAGAGTTCGCGCTTGGCAAAGGCGGGAATCTCCTCGTCGACGTAGCGGACATGGACGTCATCCTGGAAACAAAAAATGGCGGAAACGCGAGCGTCGTGGTCTACGTTTCCGGAGACGATCGCGATGACACCCGCGATTATTTCGATCGAATGCGATTCGAGGCCCGGCTTGATGGCGGCACACTGGAGATCAGCAGCCGCGACGCCAAGCATGAAGGTTGGAAGACCTGGTTTGGAACTCGCCACCCCCGCGTGTGGGTCGTCGTTACCATCCCCGGTGACACCAATATTGACATAGACACAGAAGACGGTGACATCCGAATCGACAAAGTGTCAGGCAACGCCTCGGTGATCACAGAAGACGGCGATATCGAGATTGTTGAGATCGAAGGCGCCTCGATCGAGATACGCACCGAGGACGGCGATGTCGAAGCGGAATCCCTTCGGGGCAAAGAAGTCCTGGTTGAAACCGAGGACGGCGACATCGAGATCGATAATCTCAAAGCGAAACGCGCCGACATCCTTACAGAGGATGGAGACATTCTCGCCTCTCGTGTCGAGTCCGCCATCACGAAAATAAGAACGGCAGACGGAGATCTCGAGGTCGCAGTGTCCGGTGAACGGGTTGAAATCAATTGCTCGGACGGAGACGTCGACGTGTCGCTCCTCGAAGCCATGGAGGCCGACATCGATGTCGACGACGGTGACGTGTCGCTCACTCTGCCGAAGGGTACCGGGTTCGATCTCGACCTCGGCGGCGGCGATGTCAGAATTCGCGCAAAACTGAATATTGACGGCCGCGTGTCAGATCACGCCCTCCGCGGTTCGATCAACAACGGCGGACCGCTGGTCCGCATTATGGGTAACGACGGATCGATCGTCGTCCGCGAAAAATAGGCCGCCGACCACCCCTTCCGTACATCGGCGCCGACCGTTCTGATAGCGCCCGGAGCATAAATGACGACGGCCGCCCCTTGCGGGGGCGGCCGTCATTTCTTGCATTATGACAACAAGTTACGCGATAGACTAAAAGAAGTACATCATATTGAGGTCAATATGGTTGTTGACCGATGTCTCTTCGTAACTCTTGTATGTCGTCTCGAAGCGGATATACTCACACGACAACATCAGTTTCTTGAAAGGCTTCCAGCGGAGAGCACCGTAAGGAGCCTGGTTCTTCGCCCGCATCCCGTCCGATATATCGTCATCTTTGACATCGTCCATTGTGTATCCGCCGATGAGTACGAATTTCTCGCCCAGAGATATGTCGGCCTCGACCCATCCACCGGTGGCGCCAATCGCCTCGCCATCAGCGTTGATCGTCTGTCCGATGCCACCTCGGATATCGCCGAGAGTTTCGCCGGTCCAGGCTTCGCCTTGGAACATCAGCCACTCAACAGCCTGGACTCTCAAATCGATTCCAACACTCCACGACGTAAGATCTGCAAGCGTCGTGTCTCCGATTTCAGGAACAGTGGGAGGAATGCGCAGGTCTTTCTCTTCCCAGTAGTGACCCCACACACCCGCTTTGATACTCCCATTTTCTCCCATATTCTGTTCGGTTCCAAACCAACCCTGAAGCATGGGAACCGAACTGTCGATCCCATCGGGCACGCCGTTCTTGTCGACATCCGACATGTTTACGGCGCCCGCTTCCGTCAACGCTCCTGTAAGCCTGATGTTTCCGTTCCCAACCTCGGGCGAGAATGTCACTCGAAGTTGCGGCCGGCGGTCACCGGTGTTACCGGCGTTCCAGTTGACACCGTTGAGGTTGACGTTTGGATACAGCGTCGATATGACGTCCCAATGCTGGCCGGCGAGAATATGAAGATCATTGTAATTGAGCCGCATGAATCCAAGCCGCATTCGCGGCACCTGCCGCGACTCACTGCCCGCGTCAAAAACCTGGAAGTCAATCTCCACCCCACCGTCGAGCGACCATTTGTCGCTAAGCGGATGACCCTGGAACTTCATACCGACCCGCGTCAGACGCGGATGATAGGCAAGGCTCGCATCGTCCTTAATCGCATCGGGCGTGTACTCGTTCAACACCCACATGGGCACCAGGTTGTTATTCATTCGCGAATCGCTCGACATAATGTCAAACCGCAAAAACCCATAGACCTTGAACTTCAGCGCCTCGTCCGCCCTTGCTTCGCCGGGAACCGTCACAAACGCCGCGGCAATCGCGCAAACAAACGCGATCATCACAATGATGTTTCCGGTTCGGTTCTGACAACGAAGTGTAGTGATAAAAGATGCAGTACGTTTCTCCACCAGGCATACCTCCCTTTCTGAAAAAAACCTCCCCCGACCCGGGCGGGCCGGTGTGTGCCGTAATGCCGTGGATATCCGAGCCACTTTATCGCTTAACCCCGATTAATTCAAGTATTGTTTGGGGCCGTCGAAAACTCGCTCAAAACGCGAAACGACCGGCGATTTCGCGCCGGCCGCTTCGTCATTTTCAAATCTCTCTGCAACCAGGAAAGCCTAAAATCCGCCGAGTTCCAGGATTTCCTTCTCGAGTTTTTCCTCGTCGCCTTTGTCAAAACCGATGTGGCAGTACATGATCTTACCTTCTTTGTCGATCATGAACGACGTCGGGAATACTCCAACACCAAACTGCTCGCGCACGACGGCTTCGTTCTCGTTGTCTTCGAGAAGGTGGTACGTAAGTTTGTTCTCATCGATGAACTTGGTCGCCCGTTCGCGATCGCGTGCGATCTCAACGGCGATGACCGAGAAACCTTTGTCTCCGTATTTCTGCCAGAGGGGCTCGAGGCGTGGTAACTCCACGCGGCAGCCGCCTCAGGTGGGGAACCAGAAAGCGAGTAGTGTCACCTGCCCTTTTAGATCTCCGTACTTGTGCGATTTTCCGTCGTAATCTGCCAGCTCGAAGTCTTCCACCGGTGGGGCAATCTTCTTGTGCAGATCTTTGGTGTACGCATCGAACCCGTCTTCACTACCGTTGAGTCCGGCGTATGCCGTCTTCAAACCGGCAAGGGCGTCCTTGTTTTTCATAACGAGGGCATCGATCGCACAACGGTCGATCGCCGCCTGGTAGTCGCCCTTCATCAGCGATGTCTTGGCCCAGTACGTGTTGAGATTGTACTCGGGGCGATCGAACATCGAACGCCGCACAAGTTTGTCGGCCGCGGCGAAATCGGCGAGAGCCTCGTCGGTCTCCCCCTGGTTCGCGCGCGCCCAACCGTCGGCGATCATCAGCATGCCGGTGCGGTTGTCTCCCGCTACCTTGAGCTCTTCGCCGCTCACGTCGTTGTCGGGCCAGTCGGATTTGAACGTCTCGGCGTTGGCCATGCCCTTTGCCTTAACGCAGTAGTCTCTGACCAGCTTCCATTCCTCGGCCTGCATACCGCTTTCGATAATGCTCCAGTAGTCATTGAATTTGAGCTTATCGCCGGCCTCCATCGTGTTGGCAATCGCGAGCATCTTGTCCATCTTGCCCGCCTCGCCATAAACGACCATCAGCTCTTTATCCAATGCGTCGGCAACGTCGGGATCCGTAATCTTCGCACGGATGGCTTCGGCATATGCGATAGCGCCGTCCATATCATCCAGCGCGTTTCCCTGGTAATAGACGACCGCACTTATCGCGTTCGCCGTATGGCTACTCTCGGGATAATCATCGAGAAACTTCTTGGTAATGGCAAGTCTCTCTTCGATAGGTTCGACGGCACGCCTCGCCGTCATCGCCTTGTTGTAGGCTTCATCGGCGGCCATCGCCCCGGCGCCCTTTTCTGGAGTGTCGGCCGCCCCGGCGACACCACCCCATGCGGCGAGCGCGACGGCCCCCAACACGAGGAATATCAGAAGTCTGTTAACCATGAGCCCTCCTGTTCATGCAAATCAACGTGACATCACATCGAGGCGATTAATTATACAGACTTTGATCGCGATGTATACGAATTTGGCGCCGGACCATGCCTCGTGTTATAATTACTAAATTCGGACACCCGAACTTTTAATGCGAAATGAACGTTAATAAAAAGCGAACCCCGCGACAAGATTCGACATGATAAAGATTTCCGGTCTTTCAAAATCCTTCGGCGATCAACTTCTCTTCAAAGAGTTGACGTTCGACGTGGGCAAACGCGAACGCGTCGGCCTTGTCGGACGCAACGGCCACGGTAAGAGCACCCTCTTTCGCATGATTCTCAGCGAGTTGGAACCCGACGCGGGAACGATTATCATTCCCAAGAAATACCGGATCGGCCACCTCGACCAGTCCATTCATTTTATGCAAGACACCGTCATCGGTGAAGCCCGCCAGGCCCTCCCAAGGGAGTACAAGGACCACGCGTGGAAAGCGGAGAAAATCCTCTTCGGCCTCGGTTTCACTGCAGAGGACATGGAGAGGCCTCCGGAAGTGTTCTCGGGTGGGTTCCAGGTGCGACTCAATCTCGCCAAGGCGTTGATTTCCGAGCCGGACCTTCTTCTCCTTGACGAGCCAACGAACTATCTCGATATTGTTTCGATTCGGTGGTTGGCTCGCTTTCTTCGTGATTGGCGTTCGGAGCTTCTCCTTATCACACACGATCGCTCGTTTATGGACAGCGTGGTGACACACACCGTTGCGATCCACCGGCAAAGAGCGCGCAAAATGGAAGGGGGCACTCGAAAACTCTACGACCAGATCCTCAGGGAAGAAGAGGTCTACGAAAAAACCAGAACAAACGACGAGAAGAAACGCAAAGAAGTCGAGCGTTTCATCGTTCAGTTCCGGGCACAGAAGAAAGTGGCATCTCTCGTGCAGTCGCGAGTCAAAATGCTGGCCAAGCACAAACCGATGGACAAACTCGACAAGATCAAGACGCTCGCGTTTTCTTTCAACAGCGCGCCTTTTCCCGCCAAGGTGCTCATGAAAACCGAGAAGCTCGCGTTCTCGTACGATGAGGACAAGCCCATCATACAAGGCTTCGAACTGGAAATCGGTCATGGCGACCGCATCTGTATTATGGGGCAGAACGGGAAAGGCAAGTCAACACTGCTGCGGCTCCTTGCCGGAGATCTGACGCCGAAACGCGGTACGATATCACGTCACCCGCGTTTGCGAACGGGATTCTTCGCGCAAACAAATGTCCATACGCTGCATCCATCCAATTCCGTTGTCGACGAAATCACACTCGCCAACGCCGGCTGCGTCGGACAAGCGGCTCGTGATATCGCCGGGGCAATGATGTTCGAAGATGATCATGCGCTTAAACTGATATCGGTCCTCTCCGGCGGTGAGAAAAGCAGAGTGATGCTCGGCAAATTGCTCGCATCGCCGTGCAACCTGTTGCTTCTCGACGAGCCCACGAATCATCTCGACATCGATTCGTGTGATTCCCTTCTCGCCGCCATCGATGCGTTCGAAGGCGCCGTCGCTATCGTTACGCATAACGAGATGTTTCTCCGGTCGCTCGCCGATCGGTTTATCGTGTTCGACCGCGGACGGATAATTAATTTCGCGGGAAGCTACCAGGATTTTCTGGACAAGATCGGGTGGGAACTCGATGAAACGCTGCGTCAGAAGGACTCGTCGGCCGACGACAAACGGTCCGCGCCCACGATTGGCAAGAAGTCCCTCCGTCAGGCGCGTGCCCAGATCGTCCAGGAGCGATCTCGGGCCGTCGGCCCGATCGAGAAAACAGTCAAAGAACTGGAACAACGCATCGAGACACTCGAAGCGGAAGCAGCGGACGTCCTCGCGAAACTCGAATCGGCCTCCGTCGCAGGCGACGGCGAGGCGATCGGCACTCACTCACGGCGACACGAGGAACTCACGAAGGATATCGACGCGGCTTTCGAGAATCTCGAAAAAGCGACGAAAGCCTATGAGAAAGCCGCCCATGAATTCGATGAGCGGCTTTCCGACATTGGATAACTTGCCTCCTGTCTCTACCGATCCCCGGATCAGTTATCCTTTTTGGGTTTTTCTTTCAATACGTCGAGCAAATGGTCCTGGGGACCTACCCCCTCACCCAGCATTTTTGTGCCGCACACCGGACAGTTCTCTTCCTGACACGGGATTCCACGACCATGATCGATCTGGTGTGAGCACCTTGGGCACACACAGTGCCCTCCCTCTTCGAAACCACCACATGTTTCATCGCTCATTTCAAACCTCCAACTTTACGTGTCGTTCAGTGATCGCATCCTTTTTCCGGATGATCGGTAAGCGCGTTTCGCAAATACAAACTTAACGCTGCATCCGCATCGGTCTCGTTTACCACATAGGCGATTATTCCCGCGCTCCTGAGATCTTCGTAGAGACTCTTACCCATTCCGAGCGAGATAACCGCTTCACAGCCTGACAACGCGGACAGGATTGGGCCGTGACGATCGGCGGATTGATCCACCCCACGCATTCCCCTCGCGTGACCGGTAAACGTGTTCAAGATGTATTCGCGGCTCCGGATTTCGCCTCCATCAACCTCAAATACAAGAAACCCGCGCGTTTTACCGAAATGCAGCGCCACGGTTTTGCCATCGTCCGATGCAACGGCGATCCGCATGTCCTCTCCTCCGTTCAGATTTGGAATTTCGGCGATCGGCGCGTCATCGAATCACGTCGCCCCCGCTTCGATCAATTCCCTTCGGACTCAATCCGATTGAGCAGCTTCTCGATCTTTGTCTTGAGATCTGCAATCTCCGCCTGCATGTTCGCTAACTTAGATTCATCGGTACGTGCGGCTTCGGTCGCAGACATCGGCAATGGTTCGAACCCTTGTCTCAATCCACGCCCAAACCAGCGTCCTCGGCCCCTGCCAAATCCGCCGCCCAACCCACGGCCGAATCCACGACCACCGATCCCCGGATTGGCGTATCCCGGTTGATCGCTTCCGGTGCAATATCCAAGTCCTCTGCCTGTCTTCGGACCTTGCGATTGCGGTCCTGTTCTATCTCCGCCTGGCATGACTGCCTCCTTCCATTTCTGGACTACTCACTTGCTTCCTGGAGTTTCCCGTCCCGAAAACGCTCGAAAGCGTCCTTTATTGTCGGGGAATCTCCACAGACAAAAACCTTCACACCACCCGCCTTCAACACCGACCCCGCCTTGGGTCCAACCCTTCCCGAAATGACGACTTTCACTCCCGAATCGACAACCGCCTGTGCGGTGCTCGTCCCGGCGCCATGACCGGCATTAACATTCTTGAGATTGTCGATGTACGAGGTTTCATCGTTTTCCGTGTCACACACAAAAAAACCCTTCGCTCTTCCGAACCTCTCATCCATGGTCTCAGTCCAGCCATTGCCGGTTGCCGTGATCGCTATCTTCATACCGAACCTCCCGTCTTTTTCAAATGATTCCAGATATCCTCGATCTTTTGTGTAATTGCCAGGTCTTTGGTTTCGACCAGAGTTTTTCCGTCGCGTAGCGCGTCGTTGAATATCGGGTCGTAGGGAATCGTCGCAATTACATCGACCCCACGCTTCCGGCAAAGGTCGGCGATCTTCTCCCCTACCTCCGGATTGACATCGAATTTGTTTACCACGCACGACGCGCTTGTTTTGAAGTACTCGATGAGATCGATCAGCCGTTCGAGGTCGTGCAGACCGGATTGAGTGGCCTCGGTCACCACAAGAACATGGGCGGCGCCCGAAACCGAAGCGATAGCCGGGCAACCTATTCCCGGAGGGCCATCGATGATGACAAACGGAATCCGCTCGCGGGCGGCGAGTTGTGAGGCTTCACTTTTCACCTGACTGACGAGTTTTCCTGAGTTTTCCTGAGCGATCCCGAGGTGCGCGTGGACGAACCAGTGCCCGAATCGGCTCTTTGATACAAACCAGTCACCGGCATGGTTATCTGTCATCGATATGGCGTTCTCCGGGCACATGTAGTAACAAAGCGAGCAACCTTCGCAATCGACCTCATCGACAACGAACGCCCCATTGCGTTCGTGGATTGCATCAAAGCGGCATTTCACCTCGCAGAACCCGCAGTTCATGCACCTGTCGGTGTCGATCGCCGCCGTCTTGCCGCTCCAGAATTCATTCACCCGAAGCGTATCGGGAGCGTATAGGAGATGCATGTTGGCCGCGTCGACATCGCAGTCCGCGACAACGGCATCGCGTCCGGCCAGCACTCCCAACGCCGCCGCAATCGATGTTTTTCCCGTCCCTCCCTTTCCACTCATTACGACGATCTCGTTCATACCTTCACCTCCCGAACAGCTTCGCTGATGTTTTCCAGGGCCCGCAAAAAAAGATTCTCCATGACCGGCATTGACTCGGTAACGAGTTCGCCCCGCGAGTACACCCCGGCAATCTCGGCCATTTCCGGTATCGTAAGGACGATCTCGATTCCGTTTTTGGCGCAGTATTCTTCGACGAGCGGATAACCATCGGCAGCCTTGTTTACGACGACACCAAACGGCCGTCCCAACTGACGAATGGTCTTGACCATCAGATCGAGATCATGGATCCCAAAACGTGTGGGCTCTCCCACGAGAACGACATAGTCAACATCCTTGACCGCTTCAATAACCGGACACGTCGTTCCCGGCGGTGAGTCGTACAATATGATATCGGCATTTGGAACGTCTCGTTGCTTTGTTTTTCGAACCAGGGCCGTCGTTGCCGGCTGACCTATCGCGAGCCGCCCGGTGACGAGACAAAGCGAGCCCGTCTGGGAAACGCTGACCGTTCCAATTTCCTTTGCCCCCTCTTCCAACGCGTGCTCGGGACACATTTCCACGCACGCGTGGCAACTGTGACAAAGTTCAGCAAAAACGAGCACGTCACCCGGCAGCGAAACGATCGCGTTGTACTCGCAAACTTCGCTGCACACTCCGCACCCGGTGCACTTGTCCTTGTCAACCGTCGGAATCATCATCGTGATCGTCTCGACCGATTCGTTTTTCGGTTCGAAAAACAGATGACAATTTGGCTCATCGACATCAAGATCGTAGAGCCCGACGGTACCGGTCTTGCTCGCCACATTCGCGAGGTTGGTGGAAACGAATGTCTTCCCCGTTCCCCCTTTTCCACTTGCCACGGCAATCCTCATCAGTGATTCCTCCTAATCATCCCGCTGCCCTCTCCTGCCCCTTCGACCATGAAACCGTGTCGCGACATCCTCAACATTTGGTGACCCGCAATCCGGACAATTTCCCGTGTCCTCATCGGCCGGTCCGGGGGACGTTTCCCCGCAGTCCCTGCAGTGGTGCAGAGTGTTGACATAGTCTACGTTGCCACCATCGATCACGAGTTCTTTTCCCTCGATGATCGCCGAGGCAAGTTTTTGCCTCGCGCGTTCAATAAGGCGAGTGAATGTCGAGCGAGAAATGTTCATCTTCTCCGACGCCTGGAGATGTTCGAGCTGCTCGTAGTCGGCGAGGCGAATCGCTTCGAATTCATCGACCGTCAAATCGACCCGTTCGAGATATCTTTTGGGTACCCCCGCGGGCTTGAAATGTCCAAACCGCGGCGGCATATCTATGCGACGTTTTCGATACGGGCCTCTCATTCAAACCTCCTAATGCACTTATGTGCGTTTCATAACAGAAGAATAGTGCACATATGTGCATTTGTCAAGCCCTAACCGAGGCTCGGCCATAAACTCTAATGCATTACAATACCATGGCTTAGCGAATTGCCCCCTGAGATTCTAAAATAAATATGTGGAATATATAGGATTTGGGACAGCTGGCGAGTAAAAAGAAGCCCCGCGCGGCTCGCGACGCGCGGGGTCAAAAATTTCAAGAAAGCCGGTTTAAATCGAGTTAATTAGACGATTTCAACCAACTCGATATCGAAGTGCAGCTCTTCGCCGGAAAGCGGATGATTCGCGTCGAGTGAGAGTTCATCGTCGGCAACTGCGGTCACCAGGACGGGAAAAACTTGCTCGCCCTGCCGCATCTCCAACATGTCGTCGACCTTCGGTTCCAGGTCGGGCGGCAACTCGCTGCGTTGTATCGTGAGCTTCAGTTCCTCACGACGTGGGCCGTAAGCATCTTCGACCGGAATCGTTACTGATTTTTTATCTCCCGCGGCCATTCCAACAACCGCTTTCTCAAAACCGGGGATGATTCCACCCTCTCCGATTACGAATTCCAACGGCTCCCTGTCAGCGGAGGAATCGAATTCAGACCCGTCGGAGAGCTTGCCCGTGTAGTTTACTTTTACTTTGTCGCCGTCTTTAGCGTTGGCCACGTCGCCACCTGTCCTTCTTTATAAATAAAGTAATAACCCGGCCTTGCCACCGGGTCCAAATATTTGCCTGCGTGTTATGAGGCTTGGTGCAGGCTTCCAGAACGTGCCGTATATTGATTTCGAAGATATGTGATCCGCCAGCGCGTGTCAAGGATCACGGGAACTGTATTTATTCCAATTAGTTACGAATACCCGCGACATGCAACGCTGTTCGATCCCCGTGACGCGAACAGGGGCACCTACTGAGAGCGTCGAAAAAGTCCAGGGTTCCTCCACGGCTGAGAGAAGCCCGTGGAGGGTCAAGAAATGTTCGACAAGCAGCGGCTGGATGTGTAATATGGCCCTGCCCAGACCAAATGACGTCGCGAGACGAGCCCAACTGCCTATGATAACTTGTGCGGAACAATGACCGCCGTTCAAAATCTGACACGAAAGGCAAATCAATCTTCGTTATGAGTAGCCACACAGCCACGATCATCGTTGGAACCGGATGCTGCATACCCACAGAGAGAATCCCCAACTCTTATTTTCTCGACCACGAATTTTTCGACGAGAACGGCAAGCGGTTCGACCGGTCCACACAGGAAATTATTGACAAGTTCCAGGCGATTACGGGAATCGATGAAAGACGGTACGTGAGTGACGATCTCACCACCTCCGACATCGCGTACGAGGCATCCAGGGATGCTCTCGAATCGTCAAATACCGACAAGGAAAGCCTCGACTATATTGTCGTCGCGCACAATTTCGGCGACGTTCAGGCCGGTAATCGCCGTTCGGACCTGGTGCCGTCGATCGCCGCCAGAATCAAAAACAGGCTCAGGATTCGAAATCCAAACACCGTATGCTACGATCTTCCGTTCGGGTGCCCCGGCTGGCTCCAGGGGTTAATCCAAACGGATTATTTTATCCGATCGGGCGACGCCAAACGGGCGCTTATTGTTGGCGCCGAAGTTCTTTCGAGGGTCAGTGATCCACACGACCGCGACAGTATGATCTACGCCGACGGGGCGGGCGCCTGTGTGGTCGAAGGGGTCAAGAACGAAGCTCCGGTAGGTATCCTGTCACACGCCAGCCGCTCGGATACATTTGAGCACGCGCACATGCTTCGCATGGGCCCGTCGTACAACCCCGACTTCAAGGGCGGCGATTTGTTCTTGAAAATGCAGGGCCACAAGCTCTATCAGTACGCACTTCGGACAGTGCCAAGAGTTGTCAGGGAATGCGTCGTCAAGGCCGGTTTGTCAATCACCGACGTATCCAAAGTTTTCATCCACCAGGCGAACGCCAAGATGGACGAAGCCATTCTCACGAGATTGTTCAAGCTCTTCGGAGATAATCCAGCACCCGAATGGGTGATGCCGATGACGATATCGTGGCTTGGCAACAGTTCGGTGGCGACGCTACCGACTTTGGTTGACCTTATTTTTAAGAAAAAACTCGACAATCATCATTTGGAATCCGGAGAAACAATCGCATTTGCATCGGTCGGCGCTGGAATGAATATCAACGCGTTGATCTACAAAATGCCCTGATCTCCACACGGCAAAAAAAATCTCGAGATCGGTAATTTTTCCTTTGAAAATACCGATTTTTGGGTTTAAATTCTATCAACTCAGAGAATTCTCCTGCCACGTTTCGTTTCCGCAGATTTCGCCCCGCTGTCTCGAAAGTCGGTTCCGGAGTACATTTCCCGAGTTTGATAAGAGGAAACGATATCCTCAACGGGCGAACCTCAACTGCGGTCAGTTGCGGTTCCCGTGAATTAGAAAGTTTGTGATCGCAAGAGTCGAGAGGGCGAAAGAAGGAGTTAACCTCCATGTCAACCAAGAGACTTTATGTCGGCAATCTTCCGTTCAGTGCGACGCGCGACGATATCCGCGCGGCGTTCGAAGCTTTCGGTACCGTTCACGAAGTGTCGCTCGTCGAAGATCGTGAAACAGGTCGCCCGAGAGGCTTTGGCTTTGTCGAAATGGACGTCGAAGGCGCCACCGCTGCCATCGAAGGCCTGAATGACAAAGACTTCAACGGTCGCAACTTGACGGTGAACGAGGCGCGCGAGCGTCGCAGCAGATAACCGCGACTGCATCCGTTCGACTATGATTGGGGACCGCTCACGCGGTCCCCTTTTTTTGCCGTGTGCTCTGGAATTCACCCACCACACCCTCTTCCGGCAACAAAAACACTTTCCTGATTTCACCCCGATGAGGTATTGTAACCACGTAAATACCATGACTTTGGCGTCCAAATCAAATGGATCTGGACCAAAGAATTGATTTGAATCAGATCGTATCTACTTATGATTGAATGAATTGCAGCCAAACTGCGACGATTTGGGCGTTTCTTCACTTCTAAGATGGAGGGAGCGAGGGGGGCCGATTGCGCGAAAATGTGTTGCATTGGAGGCCACATTTTTCTATATTTCAACGAGTTAAACCAACCAAATTATAATAACCTTCCGACGATTCCCTGCGTCACTCCTCGGCACGTGGACCTGTTTTGCAAACCTCACCGAGAATCAGCCGCCGTTTATCTCGGTCATTCGAACAGGAACAAATGAACATCGATAACTTCAAAGAACTCAAGTTGGGAAAACCCATTCTTCGCGCCCTCCAACGGGAAGGTTACGAGACCCCGACACCAATACAGCTGACGGCCATCCCCGAAATGCTCGAAGGAAAAGATATTCTCGCGACGGCGCAGACCGGGACGGGGAAAACCGCGGCTTTCGCCCTTCCAATTCTTGAACTTCTCCACCAGAGCCTGGAGAAGAAGCGGCACATCCGCGCGCTCGTTTTGACACCGACCCGCGAACTCGCGATACAGGTGGATGAGAGCTTTCGCACATACGGCCGGTACCTCCCGATTCGTTCGACGGTGCTTCTTGGCGGCGTATCGATTGGCGCTCAGATTAAGGCGCTTCGCCGGTCGCCCGACATACTCGTCGCAACACCGGGGCGCTTGCTTGACCTCCTCAGCCGTCGCGAACTCACTCTTGACCGTGTTGACATGCTCGTCCTCGATGAGGCGGATCGAATGCTCGACATGGGTTTTGTCCACGACGTACGCCGGATCGTGTCCAAGGTGTCCAAGAACAGGCAGACCGCTTTTTTCTCGGCCACATTGTCGGGAGATATCGCGAGATTTGCGTCGGACATGCTCAGAAATCCATCTCATCTCGAAGCGACGCCGGCGGCAACGGTATCGGGAAACATCGCGCAGAAGGTTCTTTTTGTCGAACGCAGTGACAAGATCGAACTTCTCTCGAGTGTCCTGAATGATGCGGACACCGGACGCACGCTGGTATTCACGAGGACGAAACACCAGGCGGACAGGGTTATGCGTCAGCTGTCGGAGCGTGGAATTTCCGCGGATTCGATCCATTCCGACAAACCCCAGAAGATGCGGCAGCGTGCGCTTGCCGCCTTTGACCGCGGCACGATAAAGGTGCTCGTCGCGACCGACATCGTCGCGCGCGGGATTGATGTGGAAGGAATTTCACACGTGGTCAACTATGAACTACCCAACGACCCGGAAAGCTACGTCCATCGAATCGGCCGGACCGCCCGCGCTGGAGCTGCAGGTGTGGCGCTTTCGTTTTGCGATTTTCAGGAAGTGTCGATGCTCCGGGCAATCGAAAGACTGACGAAATCGTCCCTTACGGCGGTTGACGACCATCCGTACCACTCGCCGTCGCTCGGGGCTATGTGCATGGCCAAATCATCGAGCAAATCATCGGCGAACCGGAGGTCAAAAGGCCGCGGTTCAATGGCCCGCCGCCGCTCCCGCCGCCGTTAATATCCGGTCAATCCCCAAGCAGAATTCTTTCACCAATGCCGCTCATCCGTGAGCGGCACTTTTGCCCGTGTGCTTTCACAATGGACAAGAGGCCCGCAGAGGCTTTACCATATCCCGTCGATTTAATAATCACCAATATCCACAACAGGAGCACGTGATGAGCAGCACGAAAATCGCCGTTATCGGTCTGGGTTATGTGGGGCTACCGCTGGCCGTCGAGTTCGGAAAGCATCAGGATACGGTCGGATTCGACATCAACAAGATCCGCGTCGAGGAACTCAAGGATGGAGTGGACCGCACGCTTGAAGCGAGTCCCGAAGATATTCGCTCAGCCAAAAAGCTTTTGGTGACCACCGATATCGAGGATATCAGATCGTGCGATTTCTATATCATCACGGTGCCGACACCTATCGACGGTCACAATCGGCCGGACCTCACCCCGATCGAACGAGCCTCCGAGACCGTCGGGCAGGTTCTCTCGGAAGGCAACGTCGTCATTTACGAATCGACGGTCTATCCCGGTTGTACCGAGGAGTACTGTGTACCGATTCTCGAACGCACTTCAGGGCTTGTCTTCAACAAGGACTTCTTTTGCGGGTACTCTCCAGAACGGATCAACCCGGGAGACAAGCAGCATACCGTTACAAAAATCAAAAAGGTCACAAGCGGATCGACGCCCGAAATTGCACAAAAAGTGGATGACCTTTACCGGTCGATTATCACGGCCGGAACCCATCTCGCATCTTCGATAAAAGTCGCCGAAGCGGCAAAGGTCATCGAAAACTCACAGCGGGATATCAATATCGCATTTGTAAACGAACTCGCCCTCATCTTCGACCGTCTCGGGATCGACACACTCGAAGTCCTCGAAGCAGCTGGTTCCAAGTGGAACTTTCTTCCCTTCAGACCGGGACTCGTCGGTGGCCACTGTATCGGTGTTGACCCATACTATCTGACACACAAAGCCGAAGAAATCGGCTACCACCCCGAGGTGATCCTCTCCGGCCGCCGCATCAACGACAACATGGGGAATTTCATCGCCGGTCAGATCGTCAAGTTGATGATCCACAAAGGTCACAAGGTGAGAGACTCGCGCGTGCTGGTCCTCGGCGCGACCTTCAAGGAGAACTGCCCCGACATCCGCAATTCGCGTGTCGTCGATGTCGTGCGCGAACTCGAAGACTTCGGTTGTGAAGTCGATGTCTGCGATCCGTGGGCCGACAGCGACGAAGTGGTCAAGGAGCACGGATTCCCTCTCGTCGGATCCAGCGCCCTCGCCCCCGGTAGCTACGACGCCGTAGTGCTCGCCGTCGCGCACGAAAAGTTCCGCGACCTCGACGTGTCCTCACTCATAGGCGCCGATGGCGTCATATATGACGTGAAATCATTCCTCGCCCCGGAGATCGTGGATGGCAGATTGTAATGTGAGAACTTGCCGGGATCTCCGATCCGCACACACCGATTTTCCCGCATCCCAATCGCCCAAAACCGGTTAACAGCGGCATAGACTTGTGGTATAATACGACCCTCTCAGCCGGCACATTGATTCACATCCAGCGATGCATCTTGCCAGACAACGCGCTCGACCTGAGGACGACGGAAACGGTGCAACTCCCTTCCAAACCCAACGAGGAGGTCGAAATGAGGCTTCGAATGTGGCGACCCATTGTGGTCGCTTTTTTGGTGTGTTCTGTTATGACGCTTGGGATGGCGCAATCGTCATGGGCGCAGAGAGCTCATAGCGAATACACACCCACCGGTCCCGCGCCAGTGAAAGGATACGAACCATATCTGGGATCGGTATCCACAACGTCACAAACAATCATCGGCGGCGTGCCGGGGTACCTGTGGCGGCACGGGTGCGGACCAACGGCCGCTGGTATGGTGATCGGCTATTGGGATGCAAATGGATTTCCGCTCCTCATCCCGGGTGACGCATTGACACAGACCAATGATGTCGATCAGGCGATAGCCACTGGAGACGGCGCCAACACCCATTATTCAGATTACTCGCTCCCAATCGACGGTTCACCCAACCCCGTGCAGCCGGACTTGTCCGAAGCCCCGGCTGGTGACGAGCATGCGAGCAATTGTATCGGCGACTTCATGCACACGTCATTCTCGATTGACGGACTCTACTATGGATGGTCCTACTCCGATATGATCGATAACGGCATGGACGAATACGTCGCGTGGGCCAACACCGCTTACACGGCCCACTACTCCTCAACTTCAATCTATCGAGAATGGGGCAACTTTACCTGGGACGATGTCAAAAATGAGATCAACGCGGGCCGTCCCTTTGTCATCCTCGTCGACAGCGACGGCAACGGCGGCACGGACCATTTCGTCACCGTCGTCGGCTGGCGTGACGACGGAGGCAACAACCAGTACGGCTGCCTCGATACGTGGGCGCCCGTCGCCTCCATCCGTTGGGAAGATTTCCACCCGCTGACAAACGGCGACGCATGGGGCATCCACAGCGCAACCTTTTTTGGCATCATTAGCCTGAACAATCCGCCGGTTTCCGATGCCGGGCCCAATCAAACCGTCGAATGCGCCGGGGCAACCACACCCGTCGTTCTCGATGGCACGGGATCGTACGATCCCGATGGTGATCCGTTGTCGTTCATGTGGACGGCCCCCGGTATTACATTCGACAACCCCGCATCATCGACGCCGACGGGGAGCTTCCCTCTCGGAACCACAACGGTGACGTTGACGGTGTCCGACGGTGACGCGGAGGATGTCGCTTATGTCGACATAACCGTTCAAGACACAACACCTCCGTTTTTCACAGCCTGCGCAATGAATATTACGGTTGAATGCACCGGCTTCTGCGGTACGACGCCGGCGGACGATCAGCTCACCGGCTTCTTTGGCGCCGTCGCGGCGGACGATATCTGCTGCGATGTCACCGTGGAGAACGACGCTCCGGATTGCTTCCCGCTTGGAACGACGACGGTCACTTTCACGGCAACGGACTGCGCGGGGCTTACGGCTACCTGCAGCGCGGACGTTACCGTCGAGGACACGACGCCCCCCGAATTCATTGTGAGACTCAACCGCCATGTATTGTGGCCGCCAAATCACAAGATGGCGGATATCAGGGTGACCGTCCAACTGACAGATGTTTGCTGCGAGACCCCCAACTGGCGATTGGTGAGCGTCACCAGCGATGAGCCGGACAACGGCAAGGGCGACGGCAACACCGTCAACGATATCCAGATCATCAACCGCCGCCATATCCAGCTTCGTTCGGAACGCGCCGGCGGCGGTGACGGCAGAGTGTACCGGCTGGCTTTCAGGGCCCGTGATTGCGTCGGCAACCCCACCAACGTCATCAAACATGTTCGCGTCCCGCACGACCAGTCCGGCTTGATATTCGCATCGACAGGATTCGACGGCGAAGGCATCGGGTTTGACCCCGCGCTTGACAGGTTTGCCGTGGTTCTTCCTTCGCGGCCGGGCGAATACAAATCGACAAGGATGGAAACAGGTCGTTGTAACCGCTCCTTTCGACGCTACGTCCATCGATCTTGAACAGGCCTATATTGGAAATCTCTACGACGTCATTCTTCCCGAAGGAAACGCTTGAGATCGACAACAACGCCGATGGATCTGATGGACCTCGCTCTCTATTATTCCGCGGCCGAAGTGAATATGCTGCTCGCCGCGTCGACACCGACCGACGACGAACAAATCGACCTCGATGTCGACTACGGTCCCATCGGTTTCCATTACACCGGCGTCGGAGAGTTGGATTTCCTCGCGCCGGATATCTTCGCGCTTGGAGAGCCAGTCCCGCTCGTTCCGACGATCGTCATCCGACGGACGGAAGACCAGCCGAAACCGAGGGATGAAGATATACCGACGATGACCGCGCTTCGGTCGGCGTATCCGAACCCGTTCAACCCATCAACCACAATCCCGTTCAACCTGGTATCACAGGAGCGGGTTGTGCTCAGGATCTACAACGCGAACGGTGAACTCGTGCGGACCCTCAAGGACCAGGTCATGCCGGCGGGTCTCCACAACGCGTTGTGGGACGGGCATGATTCCGACGGACGGCAGGTTGCGACCGGTGTCTACTTCGTACATCTCAAGGCCGGGTCGTATCAGTCGACCAAAAAAGTTGTGATGCTAAAGTAAAATCCGCCCGCATGGGGAAGCTTGTGACCGAAAACCGGCCGCCGGGTCTCAACGATCCGGCGGCCGGCTCTTTCGGTTCTCTGAACGTGCGTGGCGTCTGTCTTGAGCGAGGCGCCTAGAAATAGTAGCGAAAGTCCATCATCATCGTGGTAAATCTCAGCGATTTTTCAAATTTGTCATGGTCATACCATTGGCTCATAACTTCGAGCCCGAGATTGAAATCGATACGCCCGATGTAATCGACCCTGACAACCGTAGTGGACACGCTTCCGTCGAGCGCCTTGTCCTGATCGGCCAGATTAGCAATATTAGCGCCGAGCGCTAGTCCAACCGGCGCGGAGAATTTTTGCCGGAGGTCAAAATCCACCAGCGCACCAATGTCGAAATACCACTGGTTCTCCGCCCTGCGATCCGGTGCATCCCCAAATCCAACGCCCCCCGCTGCCGTCAAACCAACCACCTGGTTTATTGCCCAGGCATAACGAAGTCCAGTCGTCCCCACGAGGAGGGGCACGGTGTGCACGAGCGAATTCTCCGACTCCGGAACATCTTCGATGATCCCCTTAATAAAACCGACGAGATCGACAGCGGTATAACTCGTTTTGTTGACCCGTATCGCCCCGGAGAGCATCATGTCGTCTCTCTCCCAGATCTTGAGAAGCCAGCCGAAATCAAAACCGTTCGCGACAGTGACGCCCTGCGTCAGCAACGAGGTGGTTTCGGTCCCCAGTCGCCCCACGATGCGGAACTGAATCGACACCGCCAACCAGTCTTTCACCGCGTTCTGATATTCCACTCCGATCGTCGAATACAGGAGGCTCCCGGTCTCATAATTATATTCCACTCCTCCGATTTCAATCGCCGGAATCGAAATCCCGGACGAGACGCCAACACCAATCGTGTTACGAAACTGCGTTCTCACAAAAGGGCTGCGAATATTGGTCGTTTCAATGAAACGGTGCCCGATCAGCGTCGGAGCGGTGGGCTGGGGAACCAGATAATTGGCCCGCGTCTCGTCCAGGGCGGGCGGCTCCTCTTGCGCCGTGGCGGCGGACGGACCAATAACGAGTATCGCCAACACGGGGAGCAAAAGAAACAGACAGCCCCATCCATTCATCGGTATCGAGAATGCCGACCGTCTTTCACAAAAGATCTTCATCGGTACCTTCCTCAGGCGGAGTGTCATTTGTGATTCCTTGGAAACATCACCGACGCCAATACCTGGAACCCGCTGAACCGCATCCGCGGAGTGAGACCGCTCTCCGACGCAAGCGCATCGGGGTCGGCCACGCTGCGCAGGCTCTGCTGATAACGCAGCTCAACGGTCAAAAGCGAACTCCTCGCCGGTATCACATACCCCACGCCAAAAACGACGGATATATCGTAATCCGCGAAAAGCGATTTCGCATCTGTATCCCCCGCGTGAATATCTTTCAAGTTCGCGCTGGTCACAATCCCGAAACCCAACCCGCTGGAGACATAAAAACGCTCGCTGTCCGTGAACACTTTCGCGAGGACAAGACAATCGATGTAATCGATCCGCACTTCGAGACTGTCCCGCGGCTCCTCGTCCCCCACTTTGTAGGCGATATTGGTGCCACGCTGGACGTACATCGGCTGAACGCTAAGGGCTACATCCTCGGTCAACTCAAAATCAACAAGCAACCCGGCGCCAAATCCCATGGCGCGATTGTACTTTGCGTTTGCCGGGGCATCCCCGTTGAGGCTCGTCCAATTGAGCCCGGCGGTCGCTCCGAATCGCATTTCGGCCGCCGAGGAGCTCGTCGGAAGACTCACAAAGAGCACGAGCACAAGAAAGCCAACAATAACCGCGCGCGAAATCGTCATTCTCATCAATTTCTCCCTGGGTGAACAAGGCGTGCGGCAAGCACTTTGCCGACGGGAGCAACGATACACCGTCCCCGGACAAAGCAAAAGCCCCATAACGGGGATTTTACTAAGTGTTTGGCTTGCAACAGAGTCGTTACTCGGCCTTGAGAGTCATCGGGTCACGCAGGGGCAAAATGGTGATTTCACCAAAATCGGTAAAACGGTCGTCCTGCTTGTCAGAACCCATCTTGACCGCCTCCGGGTCGCCGACAACAAGGAACACGAGTTTGTCGGGGTGAAGATATTTCTTCGCCACGGCAAGAACATCGTCGGGGGTTACCGCACCCATGTTCTTTGTGTACTGCTGCCAGTAGTCGTCCGGCCGTCCCGTGAAGTCATCGCTCGCAAACGTGCCGACGATGTTCTTCGTGCTGCTGAACGGATTGACGACATTGCTGATAAAGCTCGCCTTGGCGTTTTCGACAATTTCTTCATCGCATTTTTCGGTGCGGATACGGTCGATTTCATCGACGATCAACCTGGTGCCGAACGCCGCCGTCGCATGCTTGGTCTGGAACCAGGAACGGAATGTTCCCTGGTACAAGACGGGCCGGTCAAAACGGCTTCCCGCGCTGTAGGCAAGACCCTCGTCCGACCGCACACGGCGTACGATCCGTGAGGTGAACCCGCCGCCGCCGAGTATGTCATTCATTACCATAAGCGCGTACTGGTCGGGAATATCCCTCGTGACGCCGATATGCCCCAGGCGGATACGCGACTGATTAACATCCTCTTTCGCAATCATATAGACACCGGGTTTTGGGTCGGGGATCTCG
Organism: Candidatus Latescibacterota bacterium; assembly: GCA_963791045.1. Taxonomy (GTDB): domain Bacteria; phylum Krumholzibacteriota; class Krumholzibacteriia; order WVZY01; family WVZY01; genus CAWBQK01. Next base: position 41,833 of record CAWBQK010000018.1, on the reverse strand, counting down.
GCCGGGACCACCGCGAGGTCGAGCGGCTGATCCGGCCAACCGGCGAGCAAACCATTGAGCTTCTTCAGCACGTCATCCGTTTTGAAATCACCGGACACGGCAAAAATGAAGTTCTTCGGGAAAAAGTAGGTTTTGTGAAAATTGACCATGTCCTCGCGCGTGATCGAGTTGACTGTCTCTCCGGTGCGGCGGTACGGCATCGTACAGGGGTGGGCACCGTACATGAGAAACTGCCACTCGCGGGACTCTATCGAGGATGTGCTCGAATTCCGCTGCTCGAGCTCCGACAGCACGTCGGTGCGGTAGCGTTTGAGCGCTTCGTCATCGAAGGCCGGCGACCGCAACACCTTTTTAAAAAGATCGAGACCCTCGTCCATGTCTTTTGACAGGCAAAAGAGAGTGGCCGCGCCCCGCGATCCGTCAATCGTGATCGAGATATCGCCGGCCAGGAATGCGAGTTTCTCGTCAAGCTCCTTGGCCGTCATTCCCTCGACGCCGCCTTCTCGCATCAGACGAGCGGTCATATCGGCCAGACCCGCCTTGTCTACAGGTTCGTACATCGAACCGGTGCGGATCAGCACCGTGAGGTCAAAGGTGGGGACTTCGGAGTTCTCCGCGATATAGGCCACGGCGCCGCACTCGAGTGTGTGCCGGTATCCGTCCGGCTTCGGCGGCTGATATTTCAACTCTTTGTATTTGAGCTTGTCGGGGTGGTCGACAATCTTCCCCGCCCATGCGGCTGACGATACGACCAGAACCGCGGCCACCGCTACGGCCGTCACAAAAACAGCCGAAATGGAAAACCGCTTTGCAAAAAACTTTTTCATTTGTAATTCTCCTTCTTAGTTTTTCTCGGCGGCCTTGAGTTTCTTTAGTCGTTCATTGGCGATCTCGAGCAGTTTTTCCATCCGTGCCTTTTGCTCGGGATCCTCGACCTGGTCAATTCGAGAGGAGAACATACCGATCATTTGTTCCATCTGGGCGGGATCGTCTATCGATTCGATCATCTGGAGCGCCTGAGCATATCGTGGATCAACCGGCTCTTCTCCTTCCCCGTCGCTCTTGGGATTGATAATCAAAACGTTTCGCTGATCGTTGGCAAAGTAAGCATTGGCGACGCGCTGGACATCCTCCGCCGTTACACGATCGCACATTTCGGGGTTATTGTTCGCCTCCGTCCAGTCGCCCAACGCAGCGTGCTGCCCGAGATAGAACAAGACACCGATCCCCGACATGATGTCCATAAAACGTATCGACTCCACTCGAAGCTGGTTTTTCACTTTCTGGAGTTCTTCGTCGGAGACGGGGTTGGTCTTGAGATCATCCATAACCTCGTATATGGCTTCTTCAAGTTGCTCGGCACGAACGCCGGAAACACCCTCGGCGCTCAACTGAAAAGCGCCGGCGTACTTCATGGATTCTTGGGAAGCGTTGACCGCAAGATCGCTGCCCCCAAACATTCGCATCCCGCCGGGTCCCGTGCTCTTGGCGATTTCTTTTTCCTCGACGAGCTTCTTGAACAAACGGCCCGTCTTGCCGTTCATGACTCCGGCCAGCACCTGGAGAGCGTAGCTGTCCGCGTGTTTCCAGGCCACGGTGTGATACCAGATTTCCGCCTGCGGAGACGTCTCCGCCTCGGCGATCAAACGTTTTTCACCGTACTGCTTCTCTTCGAGAGTGACCACGTCGGGCGGCTCGGTCGTTCCGCGCGGGATACGTTCGAAGTATTTCTTTACTAGTTTTATCATCTTGTCGGGTTCGAGGTCGCCGACAAGGATCATGGTGAGATTGTTCGGGGCGTAGTACGTGCCGAAGTACTGGTTGGCCTGCTCACGGGTAATGCTCCCCAAATCGGACGACCAGCCAATCACATCCCAGTGATACGACGACGATTTCCAGAACATCGCCCGGAAATCCTCCTCGATACAGTCCCGTCGGCGTCGAATCCACGCCCAACCGGCGTTCCTCGCGCACAACATCCCTCTCGGAATAGAATTCGCGGAAGACGGGGCCGCCGAAACGATCCGATTCGAGCCACATATATAATTCGATTTTGTTTTTTGGAAGCCGGATAAAATACCCGGTCATATCGTCCGATGTGAACGCGTTGAGGAAAAACCCGCCGTTCTTCGTGTAGATTTCGTCGAGCTGATCTTTGATGATCAATTCATGTTGTTCGTCGATCAACGCGTCGAATACCTTGTCGAGTTCGCGGTAGCGATCCGTCTTCGCTTCCGGATCGAGCATGTCGTCGATCTCGCCGCGCCGGAGTTTCTCGCGCATGATCCTCTCTTCGGCGCGCATGAGCACCCTGAGCGAGTCGAGTTCGGCCATGATTTCGCGGTCGCGTTTGCTATCCTTGGTGCCGATTGTTGCGGTTCCCTTGAACATCATGTGTTCGAACAGGTGGGAGATTCCGGTAATCCCCGTTGTTTCGTTTGCCGAACCGACCCTGGCGAATATCGAGGCCATGATCGTCGGCGCCTCGTGGCGTTCGACCATCAAAACCTGCATGCCGTTGTCGAGCCGGTACTCCTTGGCGTCGATATTTTGCGCATTCACCGGCGTCGCGACGGCAAGCGCCATGGTTATACAGGCAAACACGGCAAAGAATACACGTTTGTCCATCAGGTGCTCCTTCTGAGGATTGAAATCTGGTGGGGTATTCGAACTGGTTATCCGCTCCCAGTATCGTTAAGCGCTCATTCTAAGTCATTGCTCAACAATATGCAACGGAGTTCAAACGCCCCCCGCGGCACTAATCACCGGCCTCGAGACGTTCGAGCATCTTGACCGCGTTTTCACTGTCAGGGTCGAGTTCGAGGGATTTTCTGTAGTTGTCGATCGCGAGCGATTTCTCGCCGCTCTTCATGTATGCCTCACCAAGACTGTCGTAGGCGTTTGCGGATTCAGGATACGCCTCCACGTTCAATTTGAATATTTCTATCGCGACATCAAACCGGCCGTCCCCAAGAAACGAATATCCCAACCGATTCAATTCGGACTCGTCGAACAAGTACAAACCGGCGTGGTGTTTTTTGAGATCGTGGTACTGGGACACCGCCGCTTCGATACCGTCCTCATCTATCGTTTTGTAAAGTACGCGCATAATCGACTGTTTTGGTGTATCAATCGGTATGTCGTTGAGGATGGAAACAACCGACGCAACGATATCCGCGGAGTTGTTCATATTGAGTCCATTCGTGTTGGTGAGAAACACGACCATGTCGTCATCCTCCACGAACCGCATCATGTAACCAAAGAACCCCGGCCCGTCACCCGCGTGCCCGACATACGGCAATTTTCTGTCCAACCCAGGCACGTCTAGCGCACCCACAAACCAGCCAAGGCCGTAACCGCGTCCGGTCTTCTTGTTTCGATGGTGCTGCGAAAACATCAATGCCCGCGATTCTTCGGATAACAGGATATCGGTGTAGAGCGCCCGATCGTATCGGTAGAGGTCTTCGACCGTCGAACACATCCCGCCCGCGGAGAACATCACCGTCTGACTTACGTATCTGCCGTTCTGGTACCCCTCGAGACTCTGATAGTGACCCTTCGCCCTTTTAGGAACAATCATCCGCATATCCCAATATCCGGTTCCGGACATTTCGAGCGGTGTCAGTATTCTTTCATCGAGGAGTTCTGCGTATGTTTTGCCGGTCACCTTTTCGATAATGACCCCGAGAAGGTAGAAACCCGAATTGCAGTATTCGAACTTCGTCCCCGGTTCGAATCTCAACTCCTGTGTCGAGAAACAATCGATAAACTCGCCGGGCTCATACGTGGTGGTCCACCAGGGAGCATTTTCGCCGCGCATTTCGGGAATATCCCTCACGTAATTCGGAATCCCCGACATATGCGTGACGAGATGGCGGATCTTGACCTTACCCCCCTGTTTGGGCGGATAGTCAGGGAGATAATCATTTATAACACCGTCGAGATCGATCTTTCCCTCCTCCACGAGCTGCATTGTGAGGACGGCTGTGAAGGTCTTCGTAATCGACCCGACACGGAAACTCGTGTCCGTCGTATTCAGTGTCTTCCATTCAAAATCCGCAAAACCAAACGCCTTTTTGTAAATGACCCCGCCATCTTCGACAACGAGAACGGCGCCGTTGAGCCGCTCGATCTCGTTGAGCCTCGTCATGTAGCGATCGAGTTCACGCGCGTGCCGCCGCGATCTTTCCCCACCAAAGACCTCGGGGCCGCTGGCGGCGAGAAGAACCAGCGCAATGATTGGGATGAGATATCTTTTGGAAAGCATGGTTACTCTCTTTGAAAATTCGTGACTATATAATATAGGGGAGCGCAAAGCGCCCCCCGCTCTTTTCGTAGACTACTCGTAAGAGTCCCGCGTGCCCGGCCGAGACAATCCCCTAGAAGAACCAGGCCAAACTGAACCCCGTCGATGTCACGCCGGAACCACCCGAATAGAGTTCCGGAAGGTGAGAAATATCCAGGGCCGCCTCAAACTTTTCGCTGGAGAACTGCAACCCGGCGCCGTAAGTCTCGGAATTGATTCCGCTGCCGATGCCATCGTCCATGTAACCGTAACGAAAATTGAAAACATTGTAAAAACACAACTCGGCGCCAATCATCGATCCCATCGGCGGGCTCTTCGCACCGCTCGACATGTCGATCTCGCGCCGAAGCGACCGGTCGACGATTTCGGCATTCATTGTGATGGTGAGAGCGGAGATCATTGTCTGCGCGCGTGTGCTCGTCGGCGGCGAGCTGTAACGGAACGACACGCCCGCGCGTATGTCGGTCGGAAGCTCGGACATCGCGTCTTGCGACTCGGCGTCGCTACCAAAGTTGAGGATGCTGGCCCCGCCATATCCCGCAAGCTTGTGCCCTCTCTTGTCCATCAGAAGACCACCAAGTTTGAAACCGACATCGAACGCCCACGCTGTGGCGTCCTGATCGAAGGACTCGAACTCCACAAACGCCGGCTTGACGGCGGCGCCGACACCAATTTCGAAACGTTCGGTTTGCATTCCGAACGCCAGGGCGCAATTCAGATACCAGTTTGTCGTTTCAATCGTTTCGCCCATGCTATGGTAGACGTTCTTTTGCCGCCCGTTCCATATCGCCGTTGAGATGTGGTACTTCCGTGTTTCGCTTTTACCGATCTTGAATCTCGCCGCCGCGCCGCCGTTGTAAAAATCGAGCTCATCCATCCAGTTCTGGGTTTCGAAAGCAAGCTCGAACCCACGGTGAGACAACAGGTTAGCGGGATTGTAGTAAAAGTTTGCAGCAACCGTTCCATCGGCCACCCCACCCCAACCCATACCCTGATTGCGGACACCAAACGGTTTTATGAAGAGTTCCTCGAGATCGCCAAGCTCGGCTCCGACGGGGCCATCGACCTGTGCGCGCACGGGAGCGAACAAAAGAAGTACGAAACCTGCCAATAGCAGTGATCGAAACAACATACCGATTCCTCCGATTGGGGTGCGTGGGGTCGCGCCGGTAGTATACCATATCAAGATATCATCAGAATCAAAATAGCAGGAAAACGCCCGGCAGCCACTTCTCGGCCGCCGGGCGTTTTTGCGCGAGCCCACTGCAGAACCTCAAACTATTTGAGAAGGATCATCTTTTTGGTTTCGATAAACGATCCAGCGGTCAATTTATAAAAATACACGCCGCTCGCAGCCGGACTTCCATCGTGAACCCGGCCGTCCCACATTTCTTCATAGCGGCCCGGTCCCATTGCCCGGTTGACGACGTCGCGGACGAGCCTTCCCTGTGCGTCGTATATCTTCAGCGACACATCCGCCCTGTCGGCAATCTCGAAGGTAATCCGAGTTGTCGGGTTGAACGGGTTCGGCGCGTTTTGTTCGAGCCCATTGGTGTAACGAACGGCCGGCGTGTCGGCGCCGGTCACGTCGTCGGCAAGAAGAACGGCGAATGCGCTTTGATTGTCGTGGATATCCACGGCTGCGATCTTGTAACAGTAACCGCTGCTCCACTGCCATTCGTTATCGAGATAACGCGGTTCGGTCGGCACCGCGATCCGGTTATCGGGCGTGGCGGCGAAACCCTCGCTCGTGCCCCTGTAGACGGCATAGTGCGACAGATCGGGCTCAGATCCGGCCGCCCATGTGATCTCGAGCCCGCCCGGATCCATCTTTTGTTCGCCGATAACGGGCGACGGCGCCGCCGGGACCGTGTTGTCCACCGAGTAGCCGCTGTCGGGAAGCGTCTCCCAATAAAATTCCCAATCCGCCGTGCCCGCGCGAACCTTGTAGTAATGGTACGCTGGCCCCGACCCGCTCGAGTCAGCCGTCGTCGCCTCAGTCCAGGTGTAGGTTTCCTGATACGTGGGGATAAACGACGCCACACCCGACCACGCGTACGACGGTGGACCGGTCAGACTTCGATAAATTACGTACTGCGTGATCTCGGTCCCCGGGTAAGCGTCGAGAATCGAGGCATCGTAGGTAAGGGTCACATAACCACCCTGATCGTAGGGCACGTCTTTGATGACAAGGTTTTTCGGCGCCATGTAACCCCACTCGCCCGACTTGTCTATGCGCTGGCAGTACTGATCCCAGTATCCATTTCTTCTGTCCATCCACGTGGCGATGCACCCACCGTCGCTTGCTTCGGCCATACGAATGTTAACCTGGAGGTCCGCGGCGCGGACTATTGGAACACCATCATTTACCCAAGATGCGGCGCCCAGACTGTCCACTTTCTGGATGTACAGATCGACATTTCCCCACCGCTCGTCTTCCCAGGCGATAAAAGCGCCGCTGTCCTCGGCGGGGATAATTGACACAAACTCCTGGACACCACCCATCCCGCAGATTTCTTTTCCACCGGTAGACCACAAGGCCGAACCGCTTGAGTTCAGCCGTTGCACACGGATGTTGTCCTCGTTGAGTCCGCCATAGGCGGTGAAAGCGATTATGGCTCCTCCGGAGCCGTCCGCCACCGCGGCCGGGTACGACTGATCGCCGTAACTCGTGTTAATGCCAACACCGGCGACCGGCCAGTCAAGACTGCCGTCCGCGAGTATCCGCTGTGCGTACACATCGTCGTCGGTTCCGTTCCTCAAATCCGTCCACGCGAGGATTCCGCCATCCGCTTCGTCTGTCACCATTGTCCACAAATACTGGCTGTTCGCCTGGTCGCACACGACGACGCCATCGGCTGTCCATTGGCTCGCGCCGCTCGAGTTGACTCTCTGGGCGTAAACGTCAAAGTTCGTGCCGCTGCGAAAATCCTGCCATGCAATCAATGCTCCTCCGGATCCGCTCGTAACCGCCGCGATAGCCCCCTGGTCGTTGGCCTCATCACAAATGACAACACCGTTCGCCGCCCATTGAACGAACCCGGAATGGTTGACTCTCTGTGTGTAAACATCCTTGCCGCCGAAGCGGGAATCCTCCCAAACAGCGATCACCCCACCGGCGCCGTCGGATACCACGACGACATTTTTTTGATCGCCGGTTTCGGAGCAGAGCGTCACACCGCCGGGCGTCCACAGCACATTGCCGCCGGCGTCCACATTCTGTGCCTTGATGTCATAGTTTCCACTGTTGTTGTCTTCGTATACGACGATGAAACCGCCCGATACATCCGCCACCATCCGCGCCACTCGCTGCTCGCCGGCAAGCGGTCCCGAGACGTTCACACCACCGGGAGTCCACAGCTCGTTGCCGAGTGCGTCGACGCGCTGTGCGTAGACATCGTCATCGCCGAAGCGAGCGTCTTGCCAGACTATGAACACGCCTCCAAAGCCGTCGTCGAGAACGTCCTGGTCACCCTGGTAGCCATCATACACGGCGATTGGGATTCCGTCCTTCACCCACTCGGCGTGACTTGCCGGCACGACGACGATCGCGCTGAGCGCGACGAGCGCGGCCAGGATGCCCAGCTTCATGATTTGCTTTCGCATGATTGATCCTCTCCCTGACGATTGGTTTTTACTTCTATTTATGCTTCTGAATTTCATTTGTATTCACCTCCATTTGTCCAACCGTCAACGGGTTAAAATCATCTTTTTGGATTCAATGAAATCGCCGGCTTTGAGCCTGTAGAAATACACGCCGCTCGCCGCTTCTTTACCCGTGTAGTTCCTGCCGTTCCAGCTCTCCTTGTACGTACCGGCGGGGCGATTCTCTTTTACAATCTCACGCACCAGCCGTCCCGAGACGTCGTACACACGGAGCGTGACATCCGTGGGAGATTTCAACCCGAACTTGATCGTCGTCGAAGGGTTGAACGGGTTGGGATAGTTCTGCTCCATATAAGTAGTGAGTGGAATATCGGGCGGGTCGATGCCGATGACCTCTTCCCTCCCTATCCAGACGGGCGGGCCTTCGTTATAGTGGATATCGACTCCAACCACCTTGTAGTAGTAGATGTCGTCCCAACGCCACTAGTCGTCGAAGTACGTGGTGTCCGGCGTCGTCGCCAGGACGATTTCGACATTCATTGTCAAGTCCGCCGGTGTTCCGCGGTAGATCTTGTAATAGAGAAGATCGGGGGCGGTACTCGAATTCCACGTGAGCTTCAACCCGGCAGGGCTGATGCTCTGCTCGGCCGAAAGGCCGGAGGTTTCGGGCGGCGAAATATTGTCGACCGAATTGCCCTGAAATTCCGGCGATTCCCAGAATGTGGTCGGTTCGGCGGTGTGTGCGATCACTTTGAAATAGTGATAACCCATGTTTTGGGGTGACAGGTCGTTCAGAGTAGGAATCGTCAACGTATAACTATTGTGCTGGAATGCTGGAGTCATCGTCATGAACTCCCATCCGTAAGTTGTTCCTCCCACTTCTTCAAAGAAGTAGATCGGTCCGGCGGCGGCTTTGTCGAACTCCCATTCGTCCACACCTTTCGCCCCGCTGGCGAGCAGAGACGACACCGTGTAGCTTTTCAGTTTCCGCCATACCGAATAGTCAATCACCGGCTCGCCGTCTTCATCGAGACTCGAACTTGACCACGTGACATCCACCCAACCACCCTGGTCGCCCGGGACGTCCTCAACCGACGTGATTCTCGGACACGGATACCCGTAGTATCCCGCCCGTTCGACGCGCATCGCGTACACATCGTAATATGGAGTGTTCCGGTCGTCGTCCCAGCAGAAGAGCGCTCCGCCTTTCGTGTCGGGGATCATGCGCGGATGGGTCTGGTCCTCGGGATAGTCCGCGCACACGATAACGCCATCCACACGCCACACGGGATCACCATCGTGATCGATCCGCTGGGCCCAGAGATCATACTGGCTACTCAGCCGCGCGTCCTGCCAGGCGATGATCGCGCCGCCCGCGTCATCGGTCGTGATCTGAATCTGGTTGGAATACCCGTCCTTGGTGCACACCGGCTTTCCGTTGTGCGTCCATCTCGGAACGCCGTTCGCGTTTACGCGCTGAGCGTATACATCGTAGTCGCCGCTCGCATCCATCCACGTAATAATGGCGCCGTAGTCGCCATCCGATGTGAGGACCGGGTAACGCTGATCCCCCGTCGCGATACATACGAGTGTGCCGTCGGGCCCCCACAGCATGTTTCCGTCATAGTCCACGCGCTGTGTGTATATATTTTGATCGACCGATGTTCGTTCATCGTGCCAGACGACGATCGCACCGTGGTACCCGTCGGAAATGAGCTGCGGCCAGCCAAGTCCCGTGGCGGGAACCGTGCAGTACGCAACCCCCATCGATCCCCAGGAAATCGTCCCGTCCGACGTTATTCTCTGCCCGTAAATACCGATCCCCGCCGTTCGCACATCTTTCCATGCCGCGATGTAACCACCCTCGCCGTCCTGTATAATCTGCGGGTACGTTTGTTCTCCCGGCACCACACAAACCTCGACGGCTGTCGCAACCCAACCGGTCGAACCGTCGGCGAGCATTCGCTGAGCCATAATGTCCGCGTTTCCGTTTCGATAATCTTCCCAAATAACGACCACACCACCCTCGCCATCGGAGCAAATATCATAGTTTTGTTGAACGCCCAATGAAACACACACCGTCGCGCCCGTCGCCGCCCAGAGAGGATTGCCGTTGGCGTCAATTCTCCTCGCCTTGATGTCCCAGTCCAGACCCGACGTATCGAGCCAAACAATGATCGCACCGCCGGCCCCGTCGGTGCAGACCTTGGGAAGCATTTGTGTTCCCGGAGCCGTGCAAACGGCGATGCCATTTACCGGCCATTGGATGTCGCCCCACGAATCGACCTTCTGGGCGTAGATGTCCACCGAAGCCCCCGACCAATCCTCCCAGACAACGATTGCGCCATCGGCGCCGTCTGAAACGATTTCGGAGTTCATTTGGTAGTTTGATGCCGAGCTCATGGGTACACCGTTGTACACCCAGGTGGCGGAAGCAGGAGAAGCCCCCACAACCACAAGGACGGCGGCGAAGAGCGCAGCTGGTAAAGCGAGCCTTCCCATGGATGATCCCCCTTCGGAGCGAGTATGGAGAGTTGTTGCCAGGCGACGATCTGCGCCCAAATGACGTGGGTTTGCGGCTGAATCGCCGTTTCCGAGGGAAGGTGTGAATGCGGGAGATGTGATGTCGATACCCCCAAACCCGGTCGGGCGCTGCACTTCGTGCATTTTATCACAAAGTCGCCTAAACTTCAATCGAATATAAGAGTTAAAACGACGCCCCCCACCCACTCACCTGCCTCCGGACCCCGGCCGACGCACAAAAAAAACGGCGGGCCGTCCTCTCGATGCGGCCCACCGTTTCATATGACGACGTGGAAACCTGTCGCGCACGCGGCGTCACCTCGCACGCGGGACGGGTCCCATTCCACGCCTGGGTAATTTCTTTCTCACTACTCGTCTTGCGGATCGATCACCTCTTTCTTTATGGCGGGGACGGCGAGAAGCTGGTTCTCGAATAGAATCAGCGGCTCGTCGACAAACTGGTCCCGGATTCGAACCTGGATATTGTAAGGGAATGGATTCTCCACAAAGTAAACAGTCAGGTGGGCGTCGTTGTCGATGATTGGATACACCATACCGTCCGGAGTTATCTTTTCGCACGGATTACAGAAGTATCTTGCCTCGAGGACCAGGACGATGACCTGATCGAACTGATCGGCCAACATAACCTCCAACAGAATCGGCGGACCCTCCGCCTCATAGCAATCGTAATGATTGAGTTCGGGAAGCGGCAGGCTGGGATCATCCAAATTCTTGAACGCCGGATTCAAGAGGTAAACGGCATCACCGAGCAGCCACTCGTGCGTGCCAAACTGATCCTGCACCACGATCATCCGTTGCGGCTCCGGATGGCGGAATTCCCACCAGGCCTGGTGGGCGACCTCATCGAAAATCATCTCCCCGTTTTTCGACACCGGGGTGGCAAATTTTGTCAACTGAAGCTCGAAGATTTGTCTCTCGCCAAACTGATCTCTCAAAGTAATCGGTCCGGGAAACCACACACCCGGCGCGTTGTAGACCTTGTAGTGATCGATCGCCGGCTGACAGTATCCAGGCACAGGTCCAGAGTGAAGCCAGTGGGCGGCGAAGATTGCGAGATCCTGAAGGCTGATGACGCCGTCGCAGAAGAAATCGCAGCAATAGTCATACGGGTTCGGCGGCCAGTGCCCTGCAAAAATCGATAGGTCGACGATATTGACGAAAGTGTCCGCGTTGAGGTCCGGACTCTTGATTCCCGCCCCGGGCGCACCGATCGGTCCGCCGTCCCCCGCGGGACAATTCACGAGACACGGCTGTGCGACCGCCGTTGCCGCCACGAGAAACAGCGCGGCCACGGCCACCAGACTCACCTTAAACAAGACTCTCATCATGCTCCCCCCTTTTACAGAAAAAGACGAAAATCCGTATAAATAACGGCGCCACGGCACGCTTTGGAGCGCCCCGTCGGGTTGTTTTTGTTGGCCAGGAAGGATGTACGCTAAGATGGTATACTGTGCGGAACTCAGGCTGCGGGCTTACATTTAAGTTATCATGAGTAAGAGAGATTGTCAAGGTAACGGTTAATTACGGGAAACAAATGACCGCATTTCTTCGACCTGTCGCGATACTCCTCACCTGGCTGATCCTGTGGGTAGCAGCCTGGCGCTTGTTTTATGGCCCTCTGAGCTCCAGACGCATTAACTACGTGGATAAGTTTGTTTTAACGTCCGCGTATTTTCTTTGTCTGACGGCTCTCGCCGCCGTCATATTCATGACGACTCTTCTCCCACTCGCGGACACATTTACCGGAACCTCCGTCACCATCCTTGCAATGATGATCGCCCTCCAGCCCGTTCTTTATTTCGTGTCCCGGCAATATCTGCGAAAACCACAGAAGGTGATCGCCCGGCATCCCCAGGAATTCTTCCTTACCCTGGACTACCGCTATTTGTTCTCGAAAGCGTTTGAAGTCCTCTTCCAGCAGACGATGATTGTGGCGTTGGTATTGACGATCCATCGGGAGACGGAAAGTCTCTTGTATGTCATCCTTATTTACACGGTCGTGTTCTCGATCGCACACATCCCCCTGATGAACCTGTTCGGCGATCAGGCGAAATCATTCGCGAGATTCTATGTCGTCGCGGCTATTGTATCGGGGCTCGTATTCCCTCCCCTGATTCTCAAAGTCGATGGCGGGTTTGTTTATGCCTACGTGATTCATTCGTTCTTCTACACGCTTCTGGCTGTTGTGTTCTGGGTCAAACACACTCTCGCACAATCCGATTAGCCGGCCAAACCTGTCTTGACACAACGCGGATTCTGTGCAAGGACTCAACTATCAACGTAAGAATCTCACCTGAGCGCACAATAGCATAATCCACATCTCCACAACGGGGGCCACGAAATGCGTTTTCGAGCAGTCACCGCACTTCTTATCTTGATTGCGATCGCAGTGATGACGACCTCAGCAGAGGCATTCAATGGGGAACGAAAGGGCTTTTTGCTCGGCTTCGGTGTCGGACCGGGATGGAGTTCTTTCCAGGGTGACGTGGAAGGTTATGAAACGGGTGATCGCGAAAGCAAGTTTGCCATCGGAACCGATTTCAAGATCGGCGCCGGCATCAACGATCAACTTCTCATTTACTATGTGAATCGAGTCGCCTGGTTCAAATCGAGCAGTGTCACGAGTGACTCCCTTCTTCAAGAAGATGTCACCATCGCATCCAGCGTAGGATTGGTTGGCATCTCATATTATTTCAAAACAGAGGCCCCGGCCTGGTACGTGGTCGGAGCCATCGGTGTCTCAACCTGGTCCGCTCCGCTCGAATCCGACTCCGAGACGTTCACCGGATTTGGTGTAACCGGCGGTATCGGTTATGAGTTCACAAAACACTGGTCGTTGGAAGCAACCGTGAACTGGGGAAAACCAAGCAAGACAATCCAGGCCACCGAGGTTGAAGTGAATGCGATTTCAGTTCTCGTTACCTTTATGGGTCTGGCGTTCTGACAGACTTTTCAGACGCTGCACCATGCTCGCAAAACAAGAGGCTCCGCGACAAAACGTCGCGGAGCCTCATTTGCTTCAGTATCGGTGGCGTTGGGTTACCCCGCACGGGGTGATCCCTGACTAGCGCCACGCGCTCGGGAGTGCCCTCTCTACAGGGACGCCACCTCCACTAAGCCGCATCTGTCAGATTTCACTGGATCACCTCCTTGCCGGGCGTGCCCAAATTCGGTGAGACCCACCTCACCCGGCCCCGTCGGCCGCCCAGGCCGCCGAAGCCGCCGCACTCAGGTGCGGATTTCTTGTCTTAAAATTAACCGTCCGGCCAAAAGGTCTGCAACCTCAAAATCGCTCGTGTGCGGAGGGCATCCACCACCAAGCGCCTTATTACTTAATTAGCAATAAGTTAAAAATCATTCTTAAGAACGATTCTATAACGAGCTTTTCCTGATTCGAGGTGATCGAGCGCTTCGTTGACCTTCGACATTGGAAATTCCTCGGTCACCGGGGCGATCTCGTGCCGCGCACAGAAATCAAGCATCGTCGCCGTGGTCTGCGGGCTGCCGAGTGGCGAAGCCGAAATCGACTTCTGTGCGACGAGCAGCGGGAACACGTGCACGGGGATCGGTTCGGGAACCGCGCCAACGACGTGGAGCTTTCCCTTGGGGGCAAGCGCCGCGATGTAGGCGTCCCAGTTGAGCGCCACGTTGGCCGTACAGATAATAAAATCCAACGAGCCTTCGATCTTGCCGATCTCGTCGTCGCTCCTCGAATTGACGATGTGGTGCGCGCCCATGCGCCGGGCATCTTCGGCCTTCGGCCCGGTCGACGTAAAGGCCGTCACTTCACAACCCCACTTGTTGAGGAACTGGACGGCCAGGTGCCCCAGCCCACCGATGCCGATCACGCCGACACGATCCGTCGGTTTCACGCCAAACTCGGTAATCGGATTGAACACCGTGATGCCGCCGCAAAAGAGCGGCCCCGCGTTGGCCGAGTCCACACCTTCGGGGAGCGGAATGGCCCACCCGGCATGGCAGCGAACCTTATTGGCAAACCCGCCAAAGCGACCGATGATCGTCTGCTCGATGGTCGCGCAGAGGTTGTGATCGCCCGACATGCACTGCGGACATGTCATGCAGCTCTCCGAAAACCACCCGAGCCCGACGCTCTGCCCCACACTGAGATGCTTGACGTTGTCGCCGACGGCGGCGATTCGCCCTGCAACCTCGTGACCGGGCACAAACGGGTAACCCGTCATTTCCCAGTGATTCTTGAGCATCGAGAGATCCGAGTGGCAGATCCCGCAATAGTCGACATCAATCTCCACCTGGTCGGCGCGAAGCGCGCCCGGGTCGTACTCGAAGGGTTTGAGTTTTCCTTCGGCACTGTCGGCGGCGTATGCGTTAAACATAGTTTTCCTCCTGTTGTTATCAAAAAGTAATGGTTTCTAAAAATTGTGATTCCGGAGGCCAATGTCAAGGCAAACGGATCACCGCAGTGAATAAGGAAAAATTGCAGGTCCGTCAAAAAAAGGCGGCGTGAATCTTGTAACCCACGCCGCCTTCCAAATTCGATACACTACGAAATGTCCGCCATCTCGCTACATACCCGCTTCGGCCCCCGTCTGCGGCTGAATGATGACCTCAATACGACGGTTTTTGGTCCGACCCTCGGGGGTCTCGTTGTTGGCGATCGGATACGTCTCGCCGAGCCCTCTCGCGTCGATCCGGGTTGAATCGAGATTCATGTTTGCCATCAGATACGCTTTAACCGCCACGGCGCGCTCTTCCGAGAGCTCCAGGTTTTTTTCATCGCTGCCGTATGAGTCCGTATGTCCCTCCACAGTGATGTGGCATGCCGGGAACGTATCGATCGCCTTCTCGACCGACGTCAGCAGTTCAAAGTTCTGAGGATTGATGTCCGCACGCCCGGAAGCGAAATTGATTCCCGTCACGCGAATGATGACTTTGTTACCGTCACGGAATACATTTGCCGTCTCGCTGTCGAACATACCTTCGACCGCCGCGAACCGCGCACGCATTTCCGCCTGTGCTTCCATCTGTTTTGTCAGCGCGGTTTTTTCCTGGGCTATTCCACCGAGTTGGGCTTCGAGTTCAACAACCCTCGCGCCCATGTTCTTCAGTTCCTCGTCGCGGTCCGTGACATCTTGAGTCAGCTTTGCGTTGGCATCCTGCAGGGATTTGAGGTGCTCGATCACTTGCCCGGTTGTTTTCCCGTATCCTTCATCGAATTCGGCGGCAATGTCGATCACTGCGGCTATCTCCCTCAACGGTTCCTCGCTCAACAGCATCGCGTCTTCAAAACTCTTTTTTCCGCGTTCCATTTCTTGAACTGTTTTTCCAAGATATATCGCGTGCTTGGCCTCATAATTTGCCTGACGCGCCAGACTTCGCGGACGGTCGGTGTCATACCGGTTCTCAATCAGCTCCGACTCGGCCTCCTTGGCCAACTTGTCAGCGCGAGAATGGTCTTCGCGGCTTCGACGTCGGTATTTGTCGTTCGCCGTCTCGAGAAGGCCCCACGTTTCCTTCAAATAACTAGCCTTAATGGCTTCGAGTTCCGCCTGCCGGTAAATCTGCTCGGCCTCCCCGCCCTTTTTCCTCGCATTGTTGATGTCACCGTCTTCTAGCTTTGCGGCGCCCTCGCGAAACTTGGCTTCAGCCTTGCCCCAAGTCTCAGTCGAATACGTTGCGGATCCCGCTTCTTTCGCATCCTCTCGCGCCGCAATCGCCTTTTCAAGTGTGAGGCGGCCGAGTTCGCTGGCTTCGGTTGACTTGTCGAAGTATGATCCCGCCTCCGTCAATTTCTTGCGAATGTCGTCGAGGTTTTTGCCTTTTTCGAGATCCTTTTCGGCATCGGTGTACAATTTCATCGCGCGGTCAAAGCTCTTCGGCGCCAGGATATCCGCCTGCGCCTTTTTGGCGTTTGACAACGCGCTGTCCGCCACGGCAAAGAGTGATGCTTTTATATCTCCCTGTCCCATTGCCGGAGCAAGGAAAGCCAACGCCACAACTCCGGAAATCAGGATCATCGAAATTAATTTTGTCATGTTCATTTTATTATTCTCCGTATTTTAGAAATTTTCAATTTCCCCCAGCCGGACCTGCACCCGAACCCCGGCCGAATAAACCGGCCATTTGCACTCTGTTGCCGCCTACCTCCTTCATTTTGGCGCACAAGGATTCGTAACTATCTATGTAACAATTGCTTCCACTGGTGTATGGCCACGCGTCGCTGGTTAACTAATATTAGTTCATATTTAGAGCTTGTCAAGCGAATTGTTTTTGTATAGATTAACCTCACTAAGTTAATCACAAGGAGTTTCCCGTGGATTTCAAGACTCTCGTCGCACAGCGGTTGGCGGAATTGGGGCTCAAACAGTCGGATCTGGCTACTGCAGCACAGGTTACCCCCTCCTATATCTCCCAGATACTCAGAGGTAAAAAGCCGCCCCCTTCGCCCGCGCGGACCGATTTTTACGATCGCATCGAAGAAGTGATCCAACTCCAAAAAGGCACACTCTCTTCCCTGGTGGCCGCCCACGCCAAACCCGACTCAAGGCAGGAGGTCGCACCCGCTCCAAAGCCTCTTTTTCCGGAGGTCCGCGAGACCATCCTCATAAAATGCGATCCGCGATCGGCCGGCCATGTCCGGGACGTTTTCAACCGGCGATCGTTCGGGGTTGTTGAACGCGTAGTCGCCGAGAAACTTTTGGAAGTCATAAAAAACATCATCCGCGCCGATATTGACCACATGGAATGGATGAACGCTGTGGGAGAAACGGCGGGGGTGAGCAATGAGAATCTCCGGGCAATGATGGAGAAGGTTTTGAACTCGGACATTTTGTCCGCCAACGGGACGGACCTGGCTCTATTATTGGATGTCCTTGTTGATCGATGGGATGTCGATCTCTCGACATTTGCCGTCGAAATCACGACCGATCCGAGGCTGACCCCGGGGCATGAAAAAACGTTCGAGTTGATCGAAACAGAGGCGGAATATCCCGGCGACTCGCAACCGGGATTCAAAAAGTTTCTCGCCGATCAGGCGCTGAGCGGCGACGCGAGTGATTCCGAGATCGATTTTCTGCGCCGGCTCCGGTTCGACCGCAAAAAACCGACGGTGCTGTTTTACTATCGCGCGTTGCAAAACCTGAGAGATCCCATCCACTTCGATCCCCCAGACGGAGAGGCGTGACGAGCCCGGTCATGACTTGAGAGTCCACGCCGAACCGGAAGTTCAACCGTCACCGGGACCGGCATGGTCCGATGTTCCTGGTGGAGGCTTCTCGGCCGGAGGCGATTCTTCGCCGGTCTTCGATTCCTCAGATCTGACCGTTTCGTCTTCTGGTACATCGGCGTCAAACTCTTCTTCCGGGGGCTCGAGCAATTCTCCGACGAACATGCTGGCATTCTTGACGAAGAAAACAACGGGAAGGTCACCTGCAAGTTCCTCCAAACGCTCCGCGTAACTCTCCACATCTTCGGGAGCGGGTGTCCCGAGACCCATAAAAACAACCTCCGCTTCGGCACTTTCACGTTGAATCAGTTGCATTACCGTCAGATCCTTGGGCTTCAAGATCACCCGGCTGGTCGCCTCGATTCGAATCTCCGGGATGAGTTCATCAAGATATTTTTCGGTGCGCGTTTTGACCATCTCGCTCGACGCGATACTCATCACTTCGACTTCCGCATCTCTCCACTCGTGGTTCCGCGTAAGAAGGTAAGCCAAAAGAAGCATAAGGTCGCTGTTTTGCTCCAACCCACCCCACCAAACCTGGATCTTTCGCTTCTCGCGATGATACACATACTTCGGTTTGATCCGCCCCAACACCAGTGATTTCTTGAGCCGCTCGAGCTTTGGGAGCGCCCGGAGAAACTCACAACGCATTCCGAGATCATTGGGCCAGCCAAGCACTATCGTGTTGCTGGTAAGACCCGCTATCCCGTTCGCCTGCGCGACATCGACCATTCCCTCGACGACGTCATTGACCACATCGGTTTCGGCGAACACGACGAGTTCCTCGTCGTTCATCACCTGCTGGATCTCCTGCTTTTTCTCGGCAAGGTTGAGGTCCTCGGACATGAGGTCGCCGACAATAAGATGGCACACGGTTACGACGCCGCGCCCCTGACTGAACCAGTCACCGAAACGAATCAGATCGAGTTCACGCAGCGGATCGTCCACGAAAACAAGGACGTGCGGCCGCCAGTTTCTGGGGCTCAAGGGCCGCATGGCGAGATGAATCAGCGCCCACCGGATGAGATTCTCATAAAGCCCCCGGCGCGCGTCACCCCAACGGGCCTTCTGTACCCGCCGCGACAAGTACATCCATAGCGATAATTCGGCGGCGAAGGCCACTATACCCGCCAGTGGGTTTATAAGGACCATTACGAATACGCATGCAATCCCCCCGAAAAGGTTCACAATCCAGTGGACGCGGATTCGCGGCCTCCATGACGGGTCACCGCTCAACACTTCGAACGCGGCGACAATATTTATAGTGCCGTACACGGTGAGAAAAAACATCGATACCACGGCGGCGACGGCGTTGAGGTTGCCAAGAAGAACGGCGGCGGACGCAATCGCGAGCGAAACGGCAAGTCCGGGGAGAATCTCACGCCAGTCACCGGTTGGTCTCCACAAACGACGCGGCGCGAGACCATCCCTGGCCAGCGCCTGCAGGGTTCGCGGCGCCGCCAGTATCGACCCCACCGCCGATGAAAAAATCGCCGACCACAGACCGGGCAGCACGAGATACGGTCCCAAAACGGATATTCGAGTCCAGATGAGCGGATCTTCCCTCAATTCGTTGGGATCGGCGCCAAACGCCAGCAAGACGGGGACGATCATATAAATCAGGAATCCGACCGATACAGCCAGTATCGATCCAAGCGGAATCGATCGGCCGGGATCGCGCAGATCTCCGGACAATCCCAAACCCGCCATCACCCCAGTCACCGCTGGGAAAAACACGGCAAACCCAGCCCAGAATCCGACCGAACCCGAGGGCGGATGAATCACCATTGGCACTTCGGACGACCTCGCAAACACGCCCGCGGCCAGGGCAATAAGCGAGATGCCGACAAACCCCATGAAGATCACTTGTATCCGGAGGGCTTTATCCGCTCCCGCAACGGCAAGAAGCCCGACGGCGGCAATGACGAGAAACGTCACCGGCTGGATGGGAAGCTCCGGCCAGATGATACGAAATGATTCCGCGAGACCGTATGCGTACAGCGTCACGGAAAACGCTTGCGACAAGAAAAGCGGAACGCCGATGGCGCCGCCAAGTTCGAGCCCGAGACTCCGCGAGATAATAAAATAGGCCCCGCCGGCGCCCACCTTGGCGTTGGTCGCCACGGCGGAAAAAGACAGCGTCGTAATAAACGTAATCATATTGGCGAGCAGTACGACGGCGAGAACGCGAAACAGCCCCAAACTGCCGACGAGCCAGCCAAATCGAAGATACATGATCACACCAAGAATCGTGAGAACCGTCGGCGTGAACACGCCAAGAAATGTTCCGAGTGTGCGTTTCTCCATGGCAGTCACTCCCGCGGGCGGCGTCCGCCCCTGACATTCGGCCCGTGTCGTAATGTAAATGAACTCCACGCGAAATCTGAGTCCGGCAATAATTATCCGGCTACGGCGGCTTTTGAACAAGCGTTTTCGGAGAGCGCAATGGCGCCGACGCGAGAATTCGACATCGATGACTTTGCGATGGTCCCCTGCGTTCTCTTTGGCTGTACCCCCGGAATATGGTACTATGCGGCTCACTCATGCCCGAGGCCAAATGAATGGAAACCTATACCGGCGAAATAGCGGCGCTGGCGACGGCGCTCTTCTGGACGATCACCGCGCTCGCCTTCGAATCGGCGGGCAAGCGCGTTGGCTCGCTTTCGCTCAATCTCATCCGGTTGTGCATCGGCTTCGCCTTCCTCACGATCTTCCTCGCGTTGTTCCGCGGTAAACCGCTGCCGCTCGACGCCACGTTTCATCATTGGTTCTGGTTGTCAATTTCCGGTGTGATCGGCTTTACCATCGGTGACTTCCTGCTCTTCAAGGGCTTCATCCTGGTCGGCGCGCGAGTATCGATGTTAATGATGGCCCTCGTTCCTCCGCTCACCGCCCTCATCGGCTGGATCGTGATGGGCGAAACACTCACCCCCTCAAACTTTCTGGGAATGGCGTTCGTGGTCGGCGGGATCAGTCTCGTTGTTCTCGAAAGAAGTCCCAACCAGAAACAAGTCCAGCTCTCACATCCACTGCGCGGACTCCTCGCCGCATTTGGCGGCGCACTCGGCCAGGCCATCGGCCTCGTTCTCAGCAAGTACGGAATGGGCGACTATGACGCCTTCGGGGCTACACAGATCCGAATCATCGCCGGCACTCTGGGTTTTGGAGTCGTTGTGACTCTGATGGGTCTTTGGAGAAGAGTCGGCTCCGCGCTCCAGGACAAGAACGCCATGGGCACAATGACACTGGGGTCGTTTTTTGGGCCGTTCTTGGGAGTTTCGTTTTCGCTCGTCGCCGTCAAGTACGCGGCAACGGGTGTCGCCGCCACGATCATGGCGATCGTCCCCGTACTGATCATTCCCCCCTCGATACTCTTCTTCAAGGAAAAGGTAAGTGTGCGTGAAATCGTGGGCTCGCTCATCGCCGTCGTTGGTGTCGCGATACTGTTTTTACTAAAATAGATGGAAAACTGACGAGATCCCGACCATTGCGCGACGCATTTTGGTCAGGGGAACCGATACTTGCACCGCACCCCGAAGGCTGTTACAATATCCGCTGACCGGACATCCCCACCAAATCAAAACCGTCACCGTATCGATCGACACCCCACACAGCAATCCACCCGTTACCCGGGAGGTTCGTGAACATGCGTCGCCCAGACCCAACTTCTGCCCGCACGGTCCGGAATTTGACTCGCGATTTCAGTCACATTGGATGTTTCCTCTTCGTCGTGCTTTTGTTTTCTTTTGCAGCGAGTTCGGCGCTCGCCGGAGAGCAAACCAACGCGCTCGAGCCCGAACAGATCCAGAAGCATCCCGCCCTGAAGGCGTTCGATCTGTCCACGAAAAAGCTTCCACGCGATCTGTTTTTTGTCCGTACCAGCAAACAATTGACCGAAGCCGATGGTGTCGTCATTCACGGCAAACACAAGGATGTCTTTCTGGTATCGGGTGATCCCGAGACCGTGCGAGGTCTGTCTCGCCGCGGCTGCCTTGTGCTTCCGCTAGATGAACTGCCGGAAGCTCCACCCGCGAGCAACCAGTCGTGGAGTCGAGTCACCGAACCGGACCCCGCCATCGAGGCTATGGTCGACCAGGTCGAGTGGACGGGTGTCAGCGACAAGATCCAGTGGCTGGTTGACTTCGGCACGCGTTACAGCTACGCGCCGAACCACGGCGATGTGGCGCGGTCCATTAGTGACAAGTTCGCGGGTTATGGCTTAGAAACGACCTTGCATTCGTTCGAATACGACGGCGCCACGATGTGGAATGTCGAGGCCACTCAAATCGGCACGCGCTATCCCGACTCCTACGTGGTCATCTGCGGCCATTTTGATTCGGTCAGCGAAACCCCGATGAAATCCGCCCCAGGAGCGGACGACAACGGTTCCGGAACGGCCGCGGTGCTGACTGCGGCGGAGATCCTTTCTCAGCACTCATTTGATTATTCCGTTCGTTTCATTTGCTTCGGCGGCGAAGAGCAGGGTTTGGTCGGAAGTTACTTCTACGCGACGATGGCGAGACAAATGAACCTCGACATCGTCGGACTTCTCAACTACGACATGATGGGATACTGGGAACCCGGAGTGGAAAAAGATCTCGAGATTGAGACGAACGGCGCGTCGCGTTGGCTCGCCGACGCTGTGGTCAACGCGGCCAATCTGTACACCGACGCGCCCTATGAAGTCCATGTTTACGACTGGGCGTGGTGGGGCGATCACTTCTGGTTCTGGATGAACGGTTACTCCGGCGTCAACCACGAGGAGTCGTGGGACTGGTACGATGCTGATTTCAACCCGTACTACCACTCAACAAGGGATCTCCTCGATTACGTCCACCCGGACTTCACCGTCAACAACATCAAAGTTGGCGTCGCATCGCTCGCCACACTGGCGAACGCACCCGCTTCAATGCCGGCGTCATTTGACATGCTTCCCGGTTCGTGCCCGAACCCCTTCAATCCAAAGAGCAACGGAGTATATTCAGCTCTCATAATGGGTTCGGAGAGTATCGACGTCCGAAACATCAATCTCATGACACTTCGCGTCGAGGGTGTCGTGTCGCCGATGAAGGTCCGATACGCCGACCTGGCTTCGGCGAGCCACGACAGCGGACACCCGTGCGCCGATATGTCGGGCGACGGGTTCGACGATCTGGTGATGAAATTCTCCACCCCGGACATCGCCGCGATAATGGGCCGTGTCTCCAAAGGAGACGCCGTACCACTTCGTCTTACGGCGAGACTCTACGATGGAACCGTCATCGACGGAGAGGACACGGTCGTAATAGTGGGAAATAATGAGTCTCTCGCCACGGGCCCAAACGATCGCCCGTCGGCGGATCAAGTTGCAGAGACATTCGCGCTTCATCAGAACATTCCCAATCCATTCAACCCAACGACGACGATTCGCTTCGATGTGCCGCCCGACGGCGGCGCGGTTACGCTTCGCGTTTTCGATGTCGGCGGCCGCCTCGTGCGAACGCTGGTCGACGGGATGGAATCACCGGGACAGAAATCGGTGATGTGGAATGGCCGCAACGAAAATGGACACCCGGTGGCGACGGGAACCTACTTTTACCGTTTGACCGGCCCCGGTTTTGTTGAAACACGAAAAATGGTGATTCTGAAGTAACCACCCGGCCGATAATCGAGCACGACAAAAGAGAGCCCGTTGGGGCTCTCTTTTTTTTACGGCTATCACGTTTGCATGCGGAATTCAATCGACGGAAAGATTATTCCCAGCGAAGCGCGTCGATGGGGTTGAGCCGTGAGGCACGGATCGCGGGCAAAAGCCCGAAACCGATTCCTACCATCGAGCAGAACACGAGACCTATAACGGCCCATTCCATGGGCACGTTGACATCGAAAGAGGCGAACAAGGTGACAACGTTCCCCAGACCGAACCCCACAAGCACGCCAATAATCCCACCCAGGTTACAGAGAATAACCGCCTCGAGGAGAAACTGCGTGAGGATGTAACGCGGTTTGGCACCGAGAGCCTTGCGGATCCCGATTTCCTTTGTTCGCTCGGTTACCGAGACGAGCATGATGTTCATGATCCCGATCCCGGCGACAACGAGCGCGATGATGCCGATAACGAACGCGGCGATTTTCACCCCAATCGTCATTTCATTGAATTCCTTGATCAGACTCTCGCTGCTGAAAAACTCGAAGTTGTCTTCCTCGTTCGGACGCACCCCGCGCTCGCGACGGAGCACCTGGCGCGTCTCTTCGATCGCATCGTGCACGACCTCGGGACTTTTGGCGCGCACGGTTACATTGACCGACCGTGAAAAGCCCCTCTGATCCACCATTCCGTACGTACCCAGAAACGATGTGATCGGGATTAACACATAGTTGTCATAGTTCGAACCGAAGGCCGATTTCTTCTCGTCGAAAACGCCCACAACCTGGTACTTGCGCCCATCCACCTGGATTTCCTTGCCCATCGGGTCGGTGAACGGAAAGAACTTTTGCCCGAGTTCATACCCGATGACCGCGACGCGCCGACCGCTCTTCACATCCATCTGCGAGATGTTGCGCCCGATACCGATGTAATGTGTGTTGTTGGGAGCGTATTCTGGAGTGCCGCCGCACACGGTGTTATTTGCGTTTGTTTCTTCGCCGCGGTATTTAATGACAATTCCGAAGTTCCACAGTTCGGCCCCGACGATATCCACGTTCTCTACCTGCTCGCGTATGGCGTTGGCGTTCTCCACGGTGATCGGCGGGCGCCTCATCGCTCGCCGCCGATCCTCATCCGAGTTGAATCCCCCCACCGGCCATTTCTGAACCTGGAAAACCTGCGAGCCGAGAACACTCATCTCTTTTTCCAGCGTGGTTTGAACGACTGAGATCGCCGTCATCACCGCGATGATCGAGGCGACGCCCGCCACGATACCCACCAGCGTCAGGATCGACCTCAGCTTGTTACTGAGGATCGCCCCAAAGGACATGAATAGTGTGTCAAAACCACGCATAAGAAAACCTTTGTGAGCAAGGTCACTCGTACCTGAGCGCCTCGATTGGATCGAGCCTGGCGCCCTTGAACGCCGGAACGAGACCCGCGATCGTGCCGACGAGGACCGACACCACGACTGCGACAACGACGATGGGCATCGACACGCTTGCCGGCATCAAGACGGCATTGATCACCGCGGTCAGGATCGACGCGAGGACGATCCCGATTACACCACCCAGAAGACAAATCGCGCACGATTCGAACAGGAACTGCATAAGAATACTCCGGCGCTTGGCGCCGATGGCTTTTCGGATTCCGATTTCCCGCGTGCGTTCGGTTACCGAGACAAACATGATGTTCATCACACCGACCCCACCGACAAAGAGCGAGATACTCGTTACGAGAAGGCCGATGATGAGCACCACGCCCATCATGTTGTTGAATGTCCCCACCAGGGTATCGAGTTTGTTGATCGAGAAATCATCCCCCTCGGTCGGGCGAAGTTTTCTGATCTTGCGCATCTCTCCGATTACTTCGAATTCGAGATCTTCCATTGCTTCCTGGGTGGGGGCTTTGACGGCGATACTCACGTGCTGGCGTCCCCGGTGCCCGCCGTATGCTTTCACGAACGAGGTGATGGGGATGTATATCTGCCTGTCGAAATTGGGTCCACCCATAAAACTCCCGCCCTGGCGCTCCATCACGCCAATCACGCGGAAGGTGGTTCGGCCTATTTTTATTTTCTTGTTCAACGGGTTTGCCACCCCGAACAACCCGTCCCGAACATCGGTCCCGATCACACACACATTCTTTTTGAATGTCACGTCGGACTCGATCATGAACCGGCCGTGATCGGGCTGGGAAATAGCGACAAGCGTTTGCTTTTCCGTCGTTCCGACGATTCTCACGCCGTCCATCGTTTCGGAGCGATACTTGATTTCCCGCCGCGTCTCCATGGTGGGATTCACTATGGCCCTGCCGCGGAGCTTTCGCGACAATTCTTCGGCCTGTCGGAGTTCGAGCGCGGGGCGGTTCCGGTAGAGGAAAAAATCATTCATGATGATCCACGGCATCCGCGACACGTAGATCACATCGGTGCCCACAGCGGAAAAACTTTGGCGAAACCGGTTCTGGAGCCCGTTGGCCGCGGTCATCGTAAGAATTACTGCGACAATTCCGATGATAATTCCAAGCGTGGTCAGCGCCCCCCGGGCGCGGTTGGCCCTGAGCGCGCCGAGCGCGATTTGAAATGACTCACCTATGTCAATCGCCCATTTCATGATCGTGTTTCGTCCGGCCTCACGGGTTTGCGCGGCCACCGCGTACTTTGCGGTTCGTTATCGGGTTCTTATGTCGCTTTCGATCGACCCATCCTTGAGCCGCACTTCCCGGCTCGCGCGCTTGGCAATATAATCTTCATGCGTCACGAGTATGATCGTCTGCCCTGCGCGGTGGAGTTCGTCGAGAACCTCCATGATTTCGTCGCCGGTTTTGCTGTCGAGATTGCCCGTCGGCTCGTCGGCGAGAATGATCGACGGATTGAACACCAACGCCCGCGCGATCGCGACACGCTGCCGCTGTCCGCCGGAGAGTTCATTGGGTTTGTGTTTCATTCGATCGGCAAGACCGACTCGCTCTATCGCCGTCTCGGTGCGTTTCCTGCGTTCTGATTTGCCAACCCCGCCATAGATGAGCGGAAGCTCGACATTGCTGAATATGTTCGCCCTGGGTATCAGGTTGAATGTCTGAAAAACAAAACCGATCTTACGATTCCGGATCTCGGCCAATTGGGACTCCGACATCTCGGCCACCATCCGGCCTTCCAGCGAATAAGTACCCGACGTCGGAACGTCCAGACAACCGATGAGGTGCATCAAAGTTGATTTCCCCGAACCCGACGGCCCCATGATGGCAACATACTCGTTCTTTTCAATATCCATCGAGATCCCGCGAAGCGCGTGCACTTTGTCCGCCCCCATCTCGTAGGTCTTGACGACGTCCCTCAGTGAAAGCGCTCCATTCGACGCTGGCAGTGTATTGTCCATATCCTCGAGATCCTCCCGACTAAGCGTCGCCGGATTTGTCTTCTTCGTTGTTTACGGTGACTATCGCGCCGTTTGTGAGATCCCTTGAAATCGCCCGGTAGTTCCCGGACACGACTTCCTCGCCCTCTTCGAGGCCTTCGAGAATCTCAATAAGTTCATCGCTCTGGATGCCCGTTTTGACCTGCTTCGCGACCGCCTTCCCATCCTCGATACAAAAAACGATTTCGACGAAACCGTCCTTGTCGGCGGTGAAGCGCGCCTCGGCATCTTCGCGGCTTTCCCCCGGCATCGTCAACTGATCCACCGTTCGGACGGCGACACACTGGATCGGCACACTCAACGCGCTCTCATTAGTCTTCGTGAACACATCCGCGCTGGCCGTCATTCCGGGGCGAAGCGTCTCGGGCGGATCGATGATTCCGATTTTAACTTCGAATTCCGTTTTTTGCTCGGCAGTGCCCGCGCCGCCGACATTGGCGCTGTTGGATATCTCCTGGACGACCCCAGTGAGCGTTTGATCGAGCAGCGCATCAACCTCGATCTCCGCCTCCTGGCCGATCCCAACCGAGACGATGTCGTTCTCGTCGACATCAACCTGCGCTTCCATCTCGGTGAGATCCGATACGATAAGGATTACGTCCTCCTGAAACTGGGAGCCAATCGCGATTTCACCGACTTCTTTGTTCAGGTCGCTAACCGTCCCGGACATCGGCGCATAGATTGTTGTCTTGGATAAGTCGTCCCGGGCTTGTTTCAACACCGCTTTGGCTTGCTGGACCTGGTTCTTCGCCGAATCGTAACGTGCCGACTCCACACGGAAGGCCGCCTCCTTCGCTTCGAAGGCCGCCTGTGACTCGAGGTTCTGAGGAACCAGTTCTTTCGAGCGCTTGTATTCCTTCTCGGTAACGTTCAGATTTTGTTGGACCAGTGTTGCGTTCGCCTGGGCCGAACGGACGGTCGCTTCGGCGCTTTCCACCGCGGCCAGGTAACGTTCGCGATCGAGTTCGAGGAGAAACTCTCCCTTCTCCACCCATTGCCCTTCGACCACGGCGAGCTTCATGATCTTCGCGCTGACGTCGGCGCTTATTTTGACCTGCACCTTCGGCTGGATCTTCCCCGACGCGTTGACCTTTTGAACGATCTTCTGCCGATCAACCTTGGTCGTTTGCACTTCGAGCGGCTTGTCCCCGCCTCCCTTCAGCGCAACGCCCGCCACGACCGCGGCCACGACAACCACCGCGCCGCCAATCAACAGGATTTTTTTCTTCATCGTCCAACTGCCTCCGTTTTTGGATTCATCCCGATATATCGAATCAGTAGCCCTCCTTAGTGTACGGCGAAATCACCAAATAGGTTACCTCCGATTCGCCCCATCCGAATTATCATTCGCTTTTTTTCCGAAATGCCGCAAACATGCTCTATCCGACGCGTTTCCACAGGGATGTAACCTTGCGCCCGTAAGACGCGTAGTACCTGAGGAACTCAGTACATACGGAATCCTTAAAATCAATTCAGGAGAGCGCGGAAACCATGCAAATCAAACATTCATATTCAGCTAATTTCGGCTGTGGAAAAGCCAAAAGGGTCTTTTTGTTTGCGATTCTTGCCGCTTTTTGCGCCGGCGGCAACCTGCCCGCACCGGCGGGCGCTGGGACAGATACCGGCGCCCAGACGGTGGACACATTGATCGCTGTCGGTGAATGCCGCCTGAACTTTCGCGTGATTTACGGCAATGGAGTCACTGTTGTCCTGGAGGCGGGTGGAGGAATGGATTCGAGCGAATGGGACAAGATCGGACCGCAAATCGCCCTCAAAACCGGGGCCACAGTCGTTTCGTACGATCGGGCGGGTTTTGGCAAAAGCGATCTTCCGGGGACTCCGTACTCTTTTGATATAGAAGCCAAATGGCTCTGGAATGCTCTCCAACAGCTCGGACTCGACAACAAAGTCGTGCTGGCCGGTCATTCGTATGGAGGTTGGTTTATCCGGTATGTTGCAAACGAGCATCGGGAAGCGGTAAAAGGGATTGTGTTTATCGACCCGTTCTCAACCGAGTTTGTTGATCTAATGGGCGTCGAGTATCTCGACCAACACCCCATGGCGGGCAAACATCCCTTCGATACGTCTCATCCCGAAAAACTTACCAAACAACAAAAGGCACTCGTTCGGATGGTGGGTGACGGGCTGGGCCCCAAATCGGAAGTCATGAGAAAGACATCCGTCCCTCAAGGAATACCGGTTTTTCTAATCACCAGCGGCAAACCGTTTCTGCCAAAGCCCGAAGAACAGTTGGCCTGGCGAAAATCACACGAACAAGTTGTGGCATCAATCGACGGAGCCATTTTGCTCGTCGCCGAGGAAAGCGACCACATGATTCCCTTCAGCCAACCGGATATGGTAGTTAACACGGTGGTAAAGGTCATCCGGGACACGAACTGACGGGGACTTCGACTGACCAGAGCCGATACGAACGAGCACACAACCGACTCGACAAAAAACCCCGCGGGGTGGTGATCCGCGGGGTTTTTATTGAGACTTAGTTATCGTTTTGGATAAAGGAAAGCCGTTCGACTACTGGTAAAGACTCTTAATCGCTCCCCAGGATGATTCCTTTGTCGGAACCGTCGCGTCGTGCGAGAAAGCGGTAAAACACTCGCCGCCGTCGCGGACGCCGTTGAAGTTCTCATCGGCAAACGCCCACATCCGAACCCCGTAGCAACCGGTCCAGGTAACGTCCACGGTTATGACGTCCGAATAGTTGTTGCCTTCACCGGTGGGTGAAGTGACCATCAAGTCGCCCAATGGATAGGTGTTGCCGGTCACGGGATTGCCGTTCACGGTCACCGTCGGGTCGCACATGTCCGGGTCGGGATCGAAGACGAGAAGTACGTTGGTGTACAACGTCGGATCGTTATTGAAACCATCCACGATAAGCTCGAAGTAGGATCCGATGAAGAAATAGCCTTCCTCGCCGCTCATCGATTCCTCGAACCCGAGGAGATTGGGAATCTGATAAATATCGAACGCGACTTCGTCGCTATTGATGTCGATAAGCACCTGCCCGCCCCGATCGTACATGGGATCGTAGAGCGAATCGCCGACACTAACTGTGTAATATTCGTTTACGTCGAAATGGTAATAGGCCGGATTCGTCGGATACACAATAAGACACGGATCGGCCGCCGCGAACGTGGGAACCAGAAAAGATATCGCAACTAAAATTGCTGCAATCACATACAACTGTTTAAAAGAATTCATCCCCGACTCCTAATGCTGCTTTGTTCATCGCTGTTGGTCAAAAATAAATGTCTGCTCAAAAGGTGTGTGTCTGCAGGTTTGTCGGACAAAACGGACAATCCTTACAGGCATTTTCGAACTTCCATCCAGACTTGACCTCTCCGGGGTCGGGTACCGCCGGGCTTTCATAACGTCCTGTTTACCTGCGTCCGGAAACGGGGCGCCGATCGCGCCCCGCCGGAAAGCATTTCCAAATCATTTCAGCAAAGTCATTTTCATTGTCTGCTCGAAACCAGGCGCCTGCATCCGGCAGAAGAAAATACCGGTGGCCACATTTTCGCCGTTGTCGTTGCGCCCGTCCCAGGTCACCGTGTTCGTTCCAGGCGGCGCCTGGCCGTTCATCAAAGTTCTGACCAGCCGGCCCGCCACATCGAACACACGAATCGTGACCAGTCCCCCACCGGCGGGCACCGAATAGGATATTGTGGTCGTCGGGTTGAACGGGTTCGGAACGCTCTGGTGGAGCGCAAACTTGAGCGGGGCCGCGTTGCCGGTTATGCCGGTCAGGACCGTCGGCGCTGCCGGCAGGCTCTCATTTCCCGACCCGTCAAGCGCGGTAACCACGTATCGATACTGCCAGCCGTCGGAAATCGGATCGGTCCATGTCGTGTCCGGCGTCGAATGTACTTCCAGCCAGGTCGTGTCCGGCGGTGAATCGAGGAGCAATTCCCCGTTCTCTGACCGGTAGATTTTGAACGTGTCAAAATCGGATGCCGGGGAGGAATCCCAGCTCAATAGATTTCCAGTGGTGTTACTGAACGCAACGTCGAACCCTTCGGGCGGCGGAGGTGGCGTCAGATCGGCGGCGGTCCCGATACAGACGACATCCTTGCAGAGCCCGTAGTCCGTATCGATGACACACTCGTATGGTCCCAGCGATTGCGGGAGAAACATTACGGTCACCAATATGGAATCACCCGGAGCGATAACATAAGAAGTCGTTGGAACAATGAACCCGGTGCACGCATAGGTCAGATTTCCGCTCAGAATCTCCGCGCCGTCGTTTCTGATTTTGAATGAGAGCTGCGAGAACGATGACACCTCCACCGTCCCAAAATCAAGCGTGTCCGGTTCGACAATGCACTCGCGTATGAACGACTCGCCGGTGCAGTACACCGCGTCGCAGTAAATCGATCCGGTATCGATCGTGCAGTCGTCGGAGCCCACGGCAGTCGGCTTGTAACGGATCGTGACATCGTGCGAACCGCCGGGGGCTATATTGTAGCTCTCTCCGGTGACGATTGTGAATGGATCGCACGTCTCGCTGACACTCCCGACGAGCGGGCTCGCACCGAGATTCACGATCGTGAACGTCTGGTCGAGCGAGTCGCCCACGGCGACGGGGTTGAAATCGAGCGTCTCCGGGAATACGTCGCAAATTGGGTTGAACATAAAGGTCATCGACGAGGAGCTCGCGCTGATGTTGGTCGCGTACAAACCCGATGCGGTCCCATCCCACCAATTCGTATTCGGGTTCGTGTTCGGCGTGCAGTCGACGTGTGTGGGAGACGACCAAAGGTCGGTCTGATCTCCGTAATTGACCCAGTTTTCCAGATCCCAGTCGTCCGTCGGCCTGAACAAGAGTGACAAGATAGTGCAACTCCGGTGTCATGTCCTCATCGCTGTTGTTGCCCTCGGTGTCGATGTGCCAGATGGCGAGGCCGGCATCGGGCAGGCCGGAATCCCGCCCCGTCTTTTGACGGTTTTCAAAGAGATAGAATTCGTTCGCGAGGGTCGGATGCTCGTACTTGAATATTGTGTTCGAATTCGAAGGGACCGTCACCTCGGTATGCGGTGCGGTCAAAACCGTAGTGGTCGCCCAGCCGGAGAAGTCTTTTAGATACGCGCACGGCTCCTGCGGGTTGGTTGCTGATGTAGAGGCGCACATGAGACAGAACCGTCCAACGCCAGTACGAGTCATAGGGATCAACGTCGTAATCGTAGAGATCGGGCCAGTAACACAACATGTGACCGTTTTCATGACAGAACGTGCTAAGCGTGGGGCCGGTGGCTCGAAGACCCGTGACCTGGTACTTGTAGGTGCTCACGCCGTCCGCGCTGAATGATACCGTCCACGAGTGCGGCCACAGACCGTTCGCCCACCCGCAATCGGTCACTCCCGCGTAGAAACAGTTGATACCGTCGATCAGACCGTCGTCGTTTGCATCGTACTGGCTGAAATCAAACCCGTTGTTGTCAAGGTCCGTGAGCGCCTCAATAATGAGTTCTCGAGTTCGCTCCCCGTAAGGCGCCGCGCAGTCATCGTAATAGCTCTTGGGTTGTATGGCTCGATAATAAGCGGTCGGCACAAAATTCGTGTAGGTGAGGTTGCCGTCGGATACATCATAGAAGTAATCGCGCACGGAGCCGTTGTTGCCGTACCCCGTATAGCCGGGGAGGTTGCAGTAGTCGTCTATTTCGCTCGCGGGGATGGTCGCGACTTCATCGCTAAAATCGATGATCAGGCAGATAGCCTCCACGGCACCGCTCGAAGGAGGACCCTCCGCGGATGGCGCGAGGTTCAACCCTTCCATCACTTCGCGGTCTCCCTGGGACGCGTAACGCCGGGCTTCATTAATTATGGCGCGGCTCGCTTCGGGGTTTATGCGGATGTGCGGTTCGATTCCAAGTGTGTTCGCGTCCGCGCTGCCGAGACGAACACCCGTCGACTCGAGTTCGTTCCCGTCCGCCGAAAGGCGCGCGTAGCAGATCGCACCCGAGGCGGGATCGCGAACCAGTGTGTACCCGTCGAGAGATTCAACGACACGGTAGAACTCATCACCCCAGATGAGAACCTCCACCCGGCTGCCGTCGGGTTGTTCCAGTTCAAACAGTTCACCCCACACAGGAACGGCCTGAGCAGTCGGAACGCACAACAAACTACACCCGACTGCCACGAGACAGAGAGCCAGAAGAACTCTTTGAAATTGCCCTTTGAGAATCGCACCCACTACGAACCTCCTGTTGTCCTATTGAAAAGCTGTTTCCCGAGCTGTTTTCGGACTTTTTAACTCCTCAATTATAGCACACACTTGGCTGTCGACGATTCATGCGTTCGCTTATTGACGGATTACGCACTCGTTTTTCTCTTCGCTACGAAACCACCACACGCATCTATTCGAAATTGCGCGCAACAACCAATTGTCATTCGCAATCATAGGGCGTTGGATATTTTTTTGAATTCGGGGTGCCTAATTCTTCGAGAAGCGCGTGCGGTGATCTAAATTCGTGAGATTGCCGGCGGGGTTGACAATGAAATCCCCGCGGCATGACCGCGGGGTGATGGTGTCGGAAGTGTAACGCGATCGTTTTACTCTACTCGGTTTCAGTCTCCGATTCCTCTTCCGTCGTTTCCGCGGATTCTTCCTGACCTTCCGTGGTCTCGGCCAGAGCGTCTTCTTTCTTTAGCCGTTTTTTCTCGAGCTTCTCATCCCGTTTTTTCTTTTTCTTGATTTCTTTAAGGCGTTTGTCGAGTCCGTACTTGCCGCGTTTTGCCATTGTGCGCCTTTCTCGAGTAGAAGGTCTCGGCTGGTCATCTTATTTGTTGTTGGGAACAGCGAAAAAGAAAGGGGGCCGCCACGGCGACCCCCTTCTTTTCGCTGAATAGCGATTCGAAATCCTAGCGACGTCCACCGCCGCCGCCACCACGTGAGTTGCGCTCGCGCGCTTCGTTCACGGTGATGTTGCGTCCGCCGAAATCTTTGTCATTGAGTCCCTCGATCGCAGCGGAAGCCGCTGAGGCATCCATCTCAACAAAGCCGAAACCTCTCGGGCGGCCTGTTTCGCGATCGGTGACGAGCGACACGTCATGAACGGTTCCGAACGCCTCGAAGGCGGTGCGGACGGCGTCGTCGGTCGCGTCAAATGGGAGATTTCCTACGTATAGTCTTTTGTTACTCATTCGAATAACTCCTTTTCACCCCTCGAAAACAATTCTTGCGGCGCTTTTGATATTATCGCGGCGGCCGCGGCTACATGGTTACCGTGAAATGCCAAAGGCAAAACACGTTGAACTCGGTGAAATAGACTCTGATCCGGGTGTCGAAACTGCATGGGGTGAAGTTTGCGGAAGCGAGCGGCGCAGGGTTATTCCGTGAGTTATCTCAACTTAACACTTCAATCAGGCTTGTCAAAGGAAATTTTCAATTTTAACTGACATTTTATGCGGAATCGTTCTTCCACGCGTCGACCGTATATCGTGTTCTTGAGCGGGTTTCCACCTCTCCCGACGGGGTCGCGGGCGCTTCCAGCGGGCGAATCCGGGCCATGGGCGGAGCGCACGCTAGCACTATTAACCTACTCAATTACAACAAGTTGCTTGCGAACCTTCACAATGTCCTCCGGCCCTACCCGGCAGCAGCCGCCGACAGCGGCGGCGCCCAGGCGAACCCACTCATGGGATGCCCCGGCAAGATCGACAGGCACTATCGGCGCCGGCCCATTTTTTTTGCTCCGACTCGTAGCGCTCGCCCGAATTCGGGTAAACGATGATCGGCTTATCGGTCCCCTTGCGAGCTTCGGCGATCAACGAGGAGACGTACTTCGGCGATGTGCAGTTGATGCCCACGGCCGCGACGAGCGGCTCGGCGTCACAATCCCGCGCAACATCCTCTATTGGACTGCCGTCACTGAGATGTTTACCGTCGCGGCAACTGAAGCTCACCCACGACCACCCGGCGGGCGTTTCCCCGATTATCTTCAACAGAACATCCGCCTCTTGCCGTGAAGGGATGGTTTCGCATGCCAGCAGGTCCGCCCGGCTTTCCGCGAGAATACCCAGGCGCTTCTCATGAAACTCGCGCAGCACGTCATCGCCTACCCCGTACTGGCCCACGAACTCCGATCCGTCGGCGAGATACGCGCCGTATGGCCCCACGCTCGCCGCGACCAGTGGGCGAAGCCGGTGTTGCTGTTTGGCGGGCTGGCTCCAGAACTCGTCGCGCGCGTCGACGGCCAGATCGACTGCGAGACGCATTATCCTGGCGCCCGCTTTGTCGTCCAGCCCCCTCTTGTGGAATCCAGGAAAACTCGCCTGGTAGTTCGATGTCACGATGCAGTCGGCTCCCGCGTCGAGGAATTCCAGATGCACCTGTCGTATCGCATCCGGCGCTTCAAGGAGTATCCTCGCCGACCACAGATTCATCGTTCAGATCGTACCCAAGCGCTTCGAGCGTAGTGGCCAGTCCGCCGTCGAGCACCATTACATTTTGCTGCTCCAGGAAAACGGCGAAGGGATTTTCTTTTGTTGGTTGCATATCATTGTCCTGAGTCTGTGACAAGGTTTACGCTTCGGCGCGTGAATCATGTTAACCCCCTCGGACAATGGTATCATCTTCCTCATTCGCCTGCCGATCAAATCTGTTCGTATTTTTTGGTTTTTTCTCCGTTATTTCAGAAGCGTCATTTTCATTGTCTTCACGTAACCCGGCGCCTGCATCCGGTAGAAGTACACCCCGGTTGCGACCTGGTCACCGTGGTCGTTTTTTCCGTACCATTTCACCGTTTTTCGGCCGACGTACTGGTTTTCGTTTACGAGCGTTTTTACCTGGCGCCCGGCCACGTCGAACACACGGATGGTCACCACTCCCCCACCGGGCGGGACGTCGTAGGTGATCGTCGTCACCGGGTTGAACGGGTTCGGGACGCTGTTGTGAAGCGCGAACCGGTCCGGGATGAACGGGATCTCAGACACTTCTGCCACCGCGGGTTCGCTCTCGTTGCCGCGCAATCTACCGCCGTGACTTTGTAGTGACACTGGGACGGTGGATTTGTGTCGGTCCCAAAACGTTTCTGTCGTGGAATTCACGTGAGTTGCTTCCGACGGAACAAAATCATCGGATTCCCCGCGATACAACCGATACTCATTGAAATCATCGGCTTGGCATGGGTCCCAAGACAGTCTTAGGCCCCCGCCCGGGACTGCCGTTGCGGTCATACTCTCCACCGGATCCGGGGCGACATCATCGACGGAGAAACCGCTCTTAAGCGGGCTGACATACCAGAGATTCGGATCAGTTCTGTGTGCGGAAACAACATAGGTATACCACGGATCGTACGGGAGAATCGTGTTGGTGTTCTGATCAAGAAGGGTCGGAACGGCAACGACAAGCGAGTCTTGCTGCAAGGCGGCGATACGTCCAACAGCTTCCCATGCCCCCTCGGGAAACCCATCCGAATCGCTCTCGGTCGACATAAGGTAAAACCGTCCATCCTGAACATATGTGTCATATCGGCCTTGCATGGCCGCCAATTGGTTGGGCTTCGGGGAGTGTTGAGGAAGGGATTTATCGTCCCTCGTTAGGAGACCATCAGTGTTTGATTTGGCAACGAACGTGTCCACGTCCGCAAGCCGCCACACAAAATAATCGTCGACTGGGAGATCGACATCCGGAAAATCATATCCTGAACGCGAGAAATACACACGTGTCCATCCGCCCTGGTCTTCAGGAATGTCCACGACATCGTCGATGATTGGACAGTCAAACCAATAATCTATGATTAAAGAATCGCAGGACGGAGGCGTTGGTTTTACTTTATATAGATTGGCCCGCCACACGAGATCGGTCCCAGTCGAATCGAATACAACCGGCTTACCTGACAGACCATCGATCTCGCCCGGGATGACATGTTCCCAGCTCGCCTCATCCCCGCCGCGAACATTCAGCTCCCATGCGATCGAATCTTCTTGTTCGGTTGAAAGTACAGCGCGCACGATATGGCGTTCGGTAGTAACGACCGTACTGGAGACTGCCAGTCTTTCGAGCGGTTCGACCTGTCTTTCATACACGGCAAAGACATTCAACCCATTTGTCAGATCCGCGACGAACGCATGGTCACCATGAAGTGTCACCCCTCGAGCCGCGGGCGTGTAATGATTCGCGCCGGGAACGAGCGCAGGCGTAGTGGGTTCTGAGATGTCAACGACTTGAAGCCCGCTGACATTGCTCGCAATAAAAGCGTGGTCGCCCGCAACCTCGATGTGCATATGGTTCGACGCCCCATAACTGCCATTGTTTGTCCCTGTAGGGTTAATCGGATCGCTAATATCAAGCGGGATAAACCCGTACCACGATGACACGAGGTACGCGTAGTTACCACAAAGCTCAAATGCCGTGAGAACGGTTGTCTGGTCATTTACCGCTGTGTCCGGAATGTCGTCCGCTCCGGCTGCGAGACTGTCAATGTTTATAATCCCAAAACCGGTGTATGGATCCGCACAATAAAGATAGTGACCTCTTATACCAACTTCGCCATTGTAGCCGGAGTTGCTCCCTCCAGGATAAAGGGCAGTAAAACTGGGCAGAACCGGTTCAGAAACATCGAGATGATGCAGGCCGTTTTGGTTGTGAAGAAATCCTCTATCCGCAACAACGGCGCGGTCTCCATCGACAGCCACACTCCATGAGTGACTATGGGTATCATACCGGCAAAACAACCGTGGCATCGTCCGGTTACTGATATCTGCAACCTGTACGCCACGATCTCCATCAGCGATATAAACGAGTTCGCCCAGAACCGCGGACGCATGGATAATACCCGGCGTGCGGCATTCACCAATCAAATCCATGGGATTGTAGTGGCCCGAATCGATGTCGAAGATCATTAGTCCATAGTTGGCATCCGACACAAACACGTGCCTGCCGTCGATGCCAACTCGCGTGAAACGGCACTCAGCAGCATCTCGAGACGGTTTCGCCCAACCCACCCAAACCGGAGTTGACGGTGTCTCAATGCTTGCTATACGCAAGCCTTGCGCGTAACTGGCAACAAACCTCCTGAATCTCCGGACAGAGCAAGATCGTGCCTCCCCGACAACAATATCGTAGGGTGGCCCTCCGAGGTTCCAAAACCCAATCGAATCCGGCAACTCCGGATCGCTCACATCCAGCACCAACATGCCGAAGTCACCATCGGCAACGTAGGCTATCGAATCTCGGACCGCGATATTCCGTGCAACCCGGAAGTCCCGTATTTGCCAATCGTTTTCAGAGAATTTTCGGGATCTAGGATGAAAACTGAATCTGAATCTCACCCTAAACATAACCCCGCTCATCATATGTTAATCCGAATGCGTAACCAGGAGTATCGACTTGCAGTATATCTCCGCCGAAGATGCGCATGACGACACCCTCGTCCCCTGTGGCCACAATATATCCATTACTAACGAGGATAACGTCCTCCGGAGTACCATCCCAATCATCGCCATCCAAGCTTGACGGGCGCGGTTCATTGTCACCGGCGATGTTAAACCAATCAATCCCCGTGGACTCGTCGGCGACAAACAGTGTGTCTCCAACAACTGCCACATCAACGGCATCACCGCCCGTGTCCACGTTGCCATACCACGTCGGAGCATCCGGGTTGGATATATCCAAGACCAAAAACCCAGGATTTCCATCGGCGACATAGGCCTTGGTTCCACTGATCGCTAATCGACTGGCATCTCCAGGAGTGTCCGTACGATCGGCGTGGGGAGGGAGGTCGGCGTGCTGATATCGACTATGCTGATCTCGCCACCATTGGCATCCGTGACAAAGGCACGTTCGCCGTGAACGACGGTCCTGTAAGGTGATCCAGCGGTCGGAACGGACTCGACCAGAATCGGGGGCACATTGAGCTCAGCCACTCTGAGGGTATACACGCCCGAGGCGCCCGCCGATAAGCACGAGTACCGGTAATACAGATTCCGTTTACCAATCCCACGGCCTCGTAACGACCAACTTCCGCGGGGTCTCGATTGCCTGCTCCGTCATCACCACAAACGCTAATATCCACGACGATCACCCCATCGGCGGACCCGATATACGCATAATCACCATTGATTTCGATGGTCTCCACGTCGACGCCTGTGAAAAGGCATCCAACTTCTTGCGGAGAGGTCTGTTTGGTGACGTCCACCTCGAAAACTCTGAGGCTTCCGTATAATGGGGCACCTTCGGTTGACACGACATACACCATCCCCCCGTCCACAGCAACGTCGCGGGCATCTCCTGGTAGAATTTTCACGTTCACGTGCGTTGGATTTTCCGGGTCGGCCACGCATTTTAGATGTAGCCCCTGCGAAGTCGCCAGATACGCGTAATCGCCGGATACAGCCACACCATGTGCCGTACCAATTGAGCCAAAACTCCCCGAGAATTGGGGATAAGCAGGATCGCTGACATCAAGGACCAATAGACCTTCATAGTTGTTTGCGATGTATGCGTGATTTCCAGATATGGCGACATCTTCAGCGCCGCCCGTGCCATCGTATTGACCCACTTCATCGGGGTTCGACGGGTTCGCAATATCAATAATGGTCAATCCGCGCGAATAGTCAGCCACGTAAGCATAATCACCCACGACAGCGACACCTCGTGCCTCTCCATCCGTATTGAAAACACTGACCTGCATCAGGGTGTCAGGGTGACTGATATCAATGATGGCTATCCCGTCGCTGCCAATGGCCACAAATGCGTAGTCACCGTCGACATCGATATCTTGGGCATTGTACGTCCTGCTTGCGAGCGTCTGTATTTCAAACGGGTGGAGCCTAAGTGCACCACCGAGAGTGTCCCAGAACGCAGTGGTTGCCCCACCGTTCCACTTGGTCGTATCGGAGAATCCTTCCGTTTTAAATTGTTCTTCACTCTTCGCCGTAATTGAAACAAACAGGCTGCTTATGCACAGCACAACAATCAGAAACACGAATACATTCTTTTTCATAATCTCCCCCACGTGATCGATCGACTACCAACATGAACGCCAAGTAGCGCCATCAAATACCATGAGTTTCAACGTGGTTTCATCCATATATATGTCATCCGGCACGCGGATCATTCGGCGCTGAAGAGGGCGACAACCTTATGATGTCGGACAGCTCAATGGTCCGCCGACGTCCAGCCCCATGCCAAAACCACCCCGGGAACTCGATTGCGTTGCCGTGACATCGTTAACCGTAAGACCCGCTTCCGTGTCGTATCCAGGCATGTGACTGGTAGCGTCTCAAAACATTCCCAGCGATGAACACATTTTTGACATCATCGACGAAAACAACGGCCTCACCCGCAGCACCGGGAAACCCGCCCTGGAAAATGTTTCCTTGGATTACAACACCGTTCACATGTTCCAATGTTACGCCATCCATCTGAGGTTCGTTCATTGTGAAATAGTTGTCTCGGATCACGATGTTATGCACCGGATACGAGTATGTGCCAGTGATCTTGATGTGGCTTTGACTGAAACGACTCTCACAGTCGTTTCCCACGAATGAAATAGTGGTTGGATTACGTGAATTCCCATCCACAAGCAACGCATGCCTGCAATCTCCGAGATAACTGTTCGAAATGACGTTATCCGTACCGGCGTGAATTTGAACGGCAACATCGCACCAAGCCACCGACACGTTGTCGATCAACGTAATTTCAGCCCCTACCAAAATTCCGTCGCATTGACCGTTTCCACCAGATCCACACATCCCTGACAACCCCGGCCATCGCTGACTCATTGTCAAAATCAACTCCGACTCTGATGAGCGGATTGGATCCGGAAGACCCGTCGATCCAAATTCGTTCAATTATCGTTCCGCCCATTTCACGTTCCTGGCGAAGATGGCGGTCGAATTGGTATTGTTCAGATAAAATCGCACGTTTTTTATTTCAAATACCGCCACTCGATCGCCGGTAAGAACGTCCATTCCGCGTAGCGGCTTGAGGACTGTCGCTCTACCAAGCCCGACCAATGTCACACCACCCACTGATGTCAGATTCTCGATCTTTTGTTCAGTATTGATCAGATATGTCCCCGCACCGAGAAGAAGAGTGATTGTGCGATCGCCGAGGGTGGCAAACATATTGTTTTCAATCGTTCGCTTTTGGGGATCATCGTCGTCCACGGCGCCGCGAGCATCAATAATGGCCCCAGGCGTGTCGGGGTAACCCGCTCCAACCGGGATGGTTTCAATCGCCGCGGTTATTTTCTCGCCTACGGTTGTTCCGGCAAACTGATCGGCATACAGGACTAGTGGAACACGGGTCACATCCGTGACCGGCTCCCACGTTCCCACACCAGTCGAGTCAGATGTGAGAACGTAATCTACGTGGCCCCCGGTGGGCATCTGAAATGCCTGAGTTCTTGTCGACCCGGCAACGTCCAGCTTCGCACCCGGCGAGTCCGTTCCTATCCCCACATCGCCTTCGATGATCATGCCATCGGCGGGCGGCGCAACTCGATTGGGGATTTCGGCGGGCGAAACAATGTTCGGTGAAGAAATGACACCCTTCTTCTTCCCATCATCAATGTCGGGCTGTGGAACGACCTTATTAGTCGGCGCGCTCGCCGCTCCATAATTGCTCCCTATCGCCACACCACCCTTGATATTGGTGTTCCCATTGGAGTCAACATGAACGGTGGTGTCGCCGGCAGTAGCAACTAACGAATTGTGATTGTGGGAAGTGACATCCATGATTACCAACGCCGTATCCGCCACTGCCGCCCGGAACGCGTACGGCACCGCCGTGAGTCGCATCCTTGGCTTCATCTCCGAGTCCCCGTTCATCTGAACGCCGATCCACCGTTCGTCGCCGGCGAACAAGCTGTCTGGCATGGGGCCGAGGATGACGTTGAACAAACCGTTCTCCACCACGACGCCTGTATGGGTCTGAGTCCAGTATGTGGGAGCGCTGTCGGCGCTATCCGGATAGATAGTGAATGTCAGATTCGGCGTACCTGTGACCGGCATCCCGCTGGTATCCGTCAGGATCCCCTGGTAGTTGACCAGTCGCGGGACTGTGCCCGCCATGGCGCAAAGGCAAACCGCGGCTGATATTGTTATTATTGCGAATACAAGTCGTCTCATCGCTCGCGCTCCTTTATTTCAAGATCACCATCTT
>CAWBQK010000017.1:0-378141 GCA_963791045.1 Candidatus Latescibacterota bacterium | reverse complement strand
TCACGTCACCGACTGGGGCCGCCGTCCGCGATATCGTGACGACACTGAGACGGCGATGGCCGCCCGCCGAGATTCTTCTTTATCCGGTAGCTGTACAGGGCGACAGGTCGGCCGGAGAAATCGCGACTGCGCTCGAGAGGGTATCGGAACTCGACAACATCGACCTGGTAATAATGGGCCGTGGCGGTGGAAGCCTCGAGGACCTGTGGTCGTTCAACGAGGAAATTGTCGCGCGGGCGATTTTCGATTGTCCGATTCCCGTGATCAGCGCCGTGGGGCACGAAACTGATTTCACCATATCCGACTTTGTTGCCGACGAGAGGGCGCCGACGCCGACCGCCGCAGCGGAAATTGCCGCGCCGCGGGCGGATGAAGTGGTGGCGCGCATAGATGAAATCGCCAACCGCCTCGTCCGGCACTTTGACGTGACGATCGAGCTCAAAAGACGTCGTCTCGACGAGCTTCTCCGGAGTTATGCCCTTGGGCGTGTCCGGGGCCAGGTGGAGCGGGCGATGCAGACACTCGATTTTGCGTCGGAAAGGCTCCAACGTTTTGGTCGCGATGTGATTCGACAGGGGGACACGAGGCTTCGGGAGGCGCTTGCCCGGCTCGAAGGACTCGACACCAGGCGGATTCTCGCGCGTGGGTTCAGCGTCGTGACCGATCCGAGTACGGGCGTGGTCGTTCGTTCGCGGGGATCGGCATTGGACGCGAGAGATATTTCGATTACATTTGCCGATGGCAAGGTTGCCGCTGAGGTCAAGGAGGAAGGACCCGATGGCCGCTAAGAAAAAAGGTTTTGAAGAGTCGATGACGCGGCTCGAAGCGATTGTCGAAGAGCTTGAGAATGGCGAATTCTCTCTCGACGAATCTATAAAGAAATTCGAGGAGGGCCTCGAACTCGGGAAGAAATGCCGGGAACTTCTCGACAAAGCGGACGCGAAAATCAAGCTGCTTGTCGAAGGAGATGACGGCGAACTCGAAGAGAAGGATGCTCCGGATGACATCCAGGGCTGAAAACGGGGCGTACAAGACGGCTCTCGAGCGGGACCGGGGTCTCGTGGAGGCTCGTCTCGCCTCGCTCCTTGATGACCGGGCCCAGGGCCCCGGTGAAATCTCGGACGCGGTTCGCTACATGGTCCTCGACGCGGGGAAACGGCTGCGCCCGGCGCTTTGTTTGTGGACGCACGACGCGCTCGGCGGCGACAACCGCGATGCGTGTCTTGACGCCGCGTGTGCGATCGAGTGTCTGCACACATATTCACTGATCCATGACGATCTGCCGTGCATGGATGACGATGATCTCCGCCGCGGCAGGCCGAGCTGCCACAAAAAGTATGGAGAAGCGATCGCGGTGCTCGCCGGAGACGCTCTGTTGACGCTTTGTTTTGACATACTCGGATCGATGGGCGAGCGGTGGGGCACAGAACCGGCCATGGTTGTGGGTGCGGTGAACGTTGTTTCGAGAGCGGCCGGAACCCGCGGACTCATAGGCGGCCAGGTTCGTGATATCTCGAGCGATCACCAGGCGCCCGATCTCGCGACGGTCGACGATATCCACCGCGAGAAAACGGCGGCGCTGATCGCCGCTTCGATGGAAACGGGGGCCTGTATGGCGGATGCGGTGGTTGGGGACCGCGTGCGGATCCGGCGGGCCGGGGTTGCGGCGGGCCGGGCCTTTCAAATTATAGATGACGTTCTTGACATCGAAACCGACGCGAAGACTCTTGGGAAAACCCCCGGTAAAGACGCGAGAGATGGCAAAATGACCTACCCGGCCGTGGTGGGAGTCGAAGCGTCGCGTAAGAAGGCGGC
Organism: Candidatus Latescibacterota bacterium; assembly: GCA_963791045.1. Lineage (GTDB taxonomy): Bacteria > Krumholzibacteriota > Krumholzibacteriia > WVZY01 > WVZY01 > CAWBQK01. Next base: position 376,326 of record CAWBQK010000017.1, on the reverse strand, counting down.
CGATCTGATTGCCGAAGCGGGGCGGGAACTCGGATTTGAGCCCGAAACGAGATTTCTCCTCGAATTGTTCGATTTCCTGGTCAGCCGGCGGGCCTGATGTACCCGGAGAACTGAACCCAATGATGGAATTGATCCGTGAGAAACCCTTCATTGTTGCGATATTGGCCGGCCTTATCGCCCAGACGATCAAAGTCGTCTCTTTCTTAATAATTGAAAAGAAGGTAAACTATAGGCGATTCGTCCAGACCGACGGAGCGCCGAACATGCACAGCACGACGTTTTCGGCGCTGACCGCATCGGTGGGCCTGACGTCCGGTTTTGGCTCGCTGGCATTCGCGCTGGCGATATGCATGACGTCGATAATTCTGGTCGACACAATGAACGTGAAGAATGCGACCACCCGGCAGGCCCAGGCGGTCGGGTTGCTGCTTGCGAGGCTCCGCCGGGACCACCTCCCGCCGGGTTTGAGCAATCTGGGCAACTCTTACACACCCGTCGATGTATTTTCGGGTGTTTTGCTTGGAATTTTCTTCGCGTTACTGATTTACTAGGGTGAAATTATGGGCAATCTACTCGAAACAATCAACTCGCCGGAGGATCTGAAGAAGCTCCCCGCCGTGCGTCTGATCGGTCTTGCGCAGGAGATTCGCGATGAGATCATCCGCGTGATCGCGAAGAACGGCGGACACCTCGGCGCCAGCCTGGGATCGGTTGAGTTGACCCTCGCCCTCCACTACGTATTTAATACACCGCGAGACAAGATTGTCTGGGATACCGGCCACCAGGCCCACGGTCACAAGATTCTGACCGACCGCCGGGAGAAGTTCGATACTATCCGTCTTAAGGATGGTATCAGCGGTTTTCCCAGCCGCTCAGAGAGCCCGTACGACACGTTTGGCGTGGGTCACGCGAGCACGAGTATCAGCGCGGCCCTCGGGATGGCCGCGGCCCGTGATATTTCCGGCGAAGACTATAAGGTCGTCGGCGTGATCGGGGACGGTGCATTGACGGGCGGCATGGCGTACGAGGCGATCAACAACGCGGGGAACATGCGGACCAACATTACGGTGGTGCTGAACGACAATAAAATGTCGATTGCGCAAAACGTCGGCGCGATGTCGCAGTACTTGACCGCCGTCACATCCGGCAAGGTGTACAATCGCCTCGAGGCTGACGTGTGGGAACTCCTCGGACTTATCCCGAAGGTCGGCGGTAAGAGCCAGAAACTCGCGCACAAGATCAAGGAATCTATAAAAACACTTGTCGTTCCCGGCATGGTGTTCGAGCAACTCGGGTTTCGTTATTTCGGTCCGATCGACGGACACAACATCGAATTTCTCATAAAGACACTCGGGGATCTTCGCGATCTCCCGGGCCCGAAACTCCTGCATATCATAACCGAAAAAGGAAAGGGTTTCGATCCGGCCGGCAAGGATTCGACCCGGTGTCACGGGGTAAGCAGTTTTGACAAGGTCCCCGGCGACAAGGCGAAGAAGAAGAATGGGCCGCCGGCGTACACGAAGGTGTTCAGCGACACGCTGATCAAACTTGCCGAGGAGAATCCGAAGGTTGTGGGGATCACGGCGGCTATGCCCGATGGGACGGGACTCAAGGCGTTTGGAGAGAAGTACCCGCGCCGGTTCTTCGATGTCGGGATTGCCGAACAACACGCGATCACTTTTGCCGCGGGCCTTGCCACCGAGGGCATTGTTCCATTCGCTGCGATTTATTCAACGTTTCTGCAGCGCGCCTTCGACCAGGTGGTCCACGATGTATCTCTCCAGAATTTACCCGTTCGAATCGTGATGGACAGGGCGGGACTGGTCGGCGACGACGGTCCGACGCATCACGGAGTGTTTGATATCGGTTATCTGCGGATGATCCCGAACTTCGTCGTGATGGCGCCAAAGGACGAAAACGAACTCCAGCACATGCTGAAAACAATGGCCGACTATAACGATGGGCCGACGGCGTTGCGCATTCCACGTGGAAGCGGGACCGGTGTCGCGCTGGATACCGAATTGGTGGCGCTTCCGATCGGAAAGGGTGAAGTGTTGAGGGAGGGCAAGGAAGCGTTGATCATCGGGTATGGGAACTGCGTGTCCACCGCAATGAAGGCGGCCACAATTCTCGAGAAGAGCAAAATCCAGGCGACGGTGGTCAACGCGCGGTTTGCCAAACCGCTCGATACGGAACTCATCGACGAATTGCTTTCAAACGAACCCGTGATTGTGACGGTCGAAGAAAACGCCATCGCCGGCGGGTTCGGGTCGGGCATTCTTGAGCATCTTGTCGAGAAGGGCTACCCCGTGAACCGTGTGAAGATTTTGGGGATTCCCGATCGCTACATCACACACGCGCCCCAGGCGGACCAGCTTGCGGAAACGGGACTCACACCGGAAAACATCGCGGAAACGGTGCGCAGCCTTCTCGGGTCTCAAAAGGGTTTTTTGAAATCAGCTACAGGCGCTTCCTGACATACAAAACGACACATCACAAAATGAGAGTACCCGGATGACAAAACCTTCTTTTCAAAGAATCGGTGTGGTCGCCAATCTGAAGAAAGAGGAGGTTCGCCGCTTTCTGCCGGAGTTTGTCGCCGAACTGACGGCGGCGGGCATGCAGGTTTTCATCGAACCGCGCATGCAAGCGTATCTCGAAAATCTCCAGGACGTGACGATCGGTATCGGACGGCAATGCGATGCGGTCATTTCGCTTGGTGGCGATGGCACAATCCTCGCCGTGGCCAGACAGTACGTGGATCTGGAACTCCCGATTCTGGGGATCAAAATGGGCAGTTTGGGTTTTCTCGCCGAGCCACAGGCATCGAATATCGTGTCGAGGATGCGGGAGGGACGTTTTCGGGTTCAGAAGAGAATGCGAATTATGGCAAAACTCATCGATGGCGACAAAGTCATCGACACGTTTTCCGCGCTCAATGACATCGTAGTCCACAGTGCGGGCTTTTCGCAGATGGTGACGTTACGGACGATCGTCGATGGAAAACTGCTGCGGGAGTACAGGGCGGACGGTGTGATTGTCGCAACGCCTACGGGCTCTACCGCTTACTCACTCTCCGCCGGGGGCCCTCTCCTCGCTCCAACGATGGAAGCGCTCCTCATGACGCCGTTGTGTCCGCACACGATGAGCATCCGACCGATGGTGCTCGATCCGCACGAGAAAATCTCTGTGGTGGTCACAGCGGCCCGCTCGAAGATCATTGTGAGCGTAGACGGCCAGGAGGGCAGCTACCTGAAGGAAGGCCAGAGCGTGGTCGTTGAGAAGAGCGACATGGTTACGAAACTCCTCGTCCCGGATGATTACGACTTCTTCAATCTCCTCCGCGAGAAACTCTGATTTTTACGACGAACGATTATGCTGTCTGAACTCCACATCAAGAATCTCGCCGTCGTGGAGGATGCGAGCCTTCGCTTCCGACCGGGCCTCAATGTGCTTACCGGCTCCACCGGAGCGGGGAAATCATTGATCCTCGGTGCGGTGAACTTTCTTCTTGGTGAACGCGCTAGTTCCCAGGTGATTCGCGCGGGTGAAGGTGGCGCACTGGTAGAAGGCGTGTTCATCCTTGACTCGGGTTCAGGAGATGAGTTAGCGCTGGGCGGCCCATTGGGTGAGAAAATAACACTTCGCCGTGAGGTCCATCGAAACGGACGCAGCCAGGCCTGGCTGAACGGGAAGGCGTGCACGGTTAAGCAGCTTCAGGAGGTGTCACGAAAACTCATCGAACCGCATGGACAAAACGAACAGCTCAGGCTCAAGTTTGCGGAGAGCCACATTGCGTATCTTGATAAGTTTGCGGGGAACCAGGCGGCAAGGGAGATCTACGAAGAGACCCTGGGTGTCTATAATCAGGCGTCGGCGGTCCTTCGTGAATTCGACTCGAAGATGAAACTCCTCAAAGAAAAGAAGGAGTTGTTCGAGCACCGGATCGAGGAAATAGACCGCGCCAAAATAGCCCCCGGTGAAAAGGAATCTGTGGAGGAGAGGCTCCGGATTCTCGAAAACGCCAACGAGGTGTTCGAAACACTTGCCGAGGCGGAACAGGTGATCTACGAGGATGAATCGTCGGCCGTCTCGCTCGTTTCGCGGATACGCGGGAAGGTCGAAAGATTTACCGGTCTCGACAAGCGCTTCGAAGGATTCGCGGACGAGCTTGAAAAAGCGGAGATCACGCTCAAGGAAACCGTCTCGGAAATGCGCTCCTTTCTCGATGGCCTCGAATTCGAGCCCGGCGAGCTCGAGAGAAACCAGGAGAGACTGGCGTTTCTCACCGAACTCGAGAGACGCTACCAGATGGAGATAGATGACGTCCTGGAGGAGTGTGAGGTCTGGCGGTCGGAGCTCGAGTCGATTGTATTTGAAGACGAAACCCGCAAAAAACTCAATGCCGAGAAGACGAAATGTCTCGGAGAGCTTCGCAAGGCGGCGATGAGTTTGACGGAGTCGCGGCGCAAAAGCGCCGCCGTGCTTGACAAAAATATGACGGCGGAACTCGGCGGTTTGATGATGGCGGGCGCCTGTTTTCGGACGGATCTTAGATTCGAGGTCGACGACGCGAGCGATCTGGTCATCGATAAGCGACGCGTGCGAGCGCACCCGCATGGGCTCGATCAGGTTGAGTTCTATGTCCAGACGAATCCGGGAGAGTCAGAGGGGCCGCTTGCGGAAATCGCCTCCAGCGGCGAACTCTCGCGGATTGCACTGGCGCTGAAAGACGTCGTCACTTCCGGCAGCGCGGGACATGAACGCGCCGTCCTTATATTTGACGAGGTCGACGCCGGGGTGGGTGCTGACCTGGGGGAGACGATATCGAGGAAGCTCGAAACGCTTGCCGATAGCTACCAGATTATTTGTATTACCCATATGCCGCAGATCGCGGCGCGGGGCGACCACCACCTCGTCGTGAGCAAACAGACTGACGAGGGCCGGACCTTTACGCGCGTGGCCGAAACGGACGGGGAGAATCGCCTGGGCGAGATCGCGCGAATGCTCGGCGGGAGCGAGGGAAGTGAGAAAAGGCTTGATTTAGCGCGTGAAATGCTGCAAAACAGGAAGAGTAATTCTGCATCTGAGGTGCGCCCGTAGCTCAGCTGGATAGAGCACCGGCCTCCGGAGCCGGGTGTCGAAGGTTCGAATCCTTTCGGGCGTACCAATTTTTCCATTCCCATAAAATTGACTCCGTGTTAAATTTCGAGTACAGGCTTCGAGTCAGGCGGAAAACCCACCTATCCGCCGACTTAACCAATAAAAAGGGGGAAAGGTGCAAATATTTAAATGCGTACTACTCGTCGGCGTAGTATGTCTATTCGTGACCGGTTGTTCCGGTGGGTACATTGCGAATTACGAAATCGGACTCTATGAGGCCGATCGTCCCGCGGAAGCTCAGGAACAATTCGGTGAACAGGTTGTTCGGACCGTGGAGGAGATGGATCAAAACTACTCCCATTTCGAGGACGATATGGTCTCGGTGAGCTTTGAGATGAAGCCGAAAGTATTCGAGGTCGAGATCGTCAATAAACTCGACAGGGCGATCATGATCGATTGGGACCGCGCCCAGTATGTCGATGAAACCGGTGAAACACACAGGCTCATCCATGAGGATGTGCTCAAAAAGGATATCGACAAACCCCAGGAACCGGTGGCGATTGAACCGGGGACTCTATGGAAAGAAAGGGTGCAGTCCAGGGAGAACCTGACCCAAGTAACGGGGATTCATACGCAATGGAAGGTCGCCCCCTTCTTCCCATATCAAGATAAGTCGGAAGCGAAGTTGAACGATCAGGTCGAAGGGCTGACGGAAAAAGTCGTCAAAATCAAGTTGCCGTTCGTTGTCGACGGCGAGCCCCTCGACTACACGTTCGGTTTCTTGATCCACAAAATCACGGTTGAGAAAGCGCGACCTGAAGAGGATAAAGGCCCGTCGACGAACTATCACGATCAGTTCGAGCATTCGTCCTAAAACAATGGTTTATTTCTCCTGAATTCGAGTTGCGTTGGCAGGCTCCGTGCTAAATATTCAGTTTAATCTTCGACTGAGGACCGCGGAGTGATTCGCAACAGGCTGGGGGATATGAAACCAGGATCTCGGGTAACCGAACGCCTCGGGGCGTTTCTCGCTCTGTGGGCGCTTGTTCTGGCGCTGCAGTGGCTGAGTGGCGCGTACCAGGCGGAATTCGGCGGGCATCCCGACGAGGCGGCTCACTACGTAACTAGTGTCATGGTAGGGGATTACGTGTCGGGGGGACTGCCGTCACTACCGATGGCTTTTGCGGAGACCTACTACGCCCACTATCCCAGGGTTGCCATCGGGCACTTTCCACCGGGTTATTATATTCTCCTCGGCGCATGGACGGTTGTGTTTCCGGAATCACGGGCGTCCGTTTTGATATTCCAATCGTTGATTACCGTCGCCCTGGCGCTGGTTCTTTTTATCCTGATCAGAAAAAGATTTGGTTTTGCGTGGGCGCTTGGTGGGGCCGCGTTCTTGGTCCTACTGCCCGTCGTTCAGAGGTTCACCGCCCGAACCATGTCGGACACGGCGCTTGCTCTATTCTGCCTGTGGGCGACAGTTGATTTCATACAATTTTTAGAAAAGCCTAAAATGCGCCGCGCGCTGGTCTACGGTGGACTGGCGGCATTTGCGATCCTGATCAAGCAGGCGGGGTTGCTGCTCGCGTTTGTAGTTCCCATCTCAATACTGCTGACCTGGAGAATCGGTCTTTTCAAACGCTTGAGTCTTTGGGTCGCGCCTATCCCTGTGGTTGTCGTCTGCGTTCCGTGGGTTCTTGCGACGCTTGGCATATTTCACGAGGGGATTGATGGTGGGTGGGGGATCGAGTACGCCCGCGGTGCGGCACCGTGGGTCGTGGAGAAAATGATCCAGTCCGCCGGCATCACGCTCATTCTCGTCTCGGCTGTCGGCTACCTTCGGGTGGCAGCGACGGCTCTCAAAGATCGAAAACCGCTCGATTCATACTGGGCTGTTGTGGTGGCCCTTCCAGTCTCCGTGTTTTTTATATTCACGCTGGTACCAATCGGCGGCGTTGAGGCCAGGTACCTGATCCCGGCGTTGCCTCCGATCATTGTTATGGGTATACATGGGCTCTCAACGGTGGGAAGCTGGTTCAAAAGCCTGGCACCGAAGAGGAGAAGGGCCATACCGGTCGTAATTGCGGGACTGTTAATATAGTGGACGGGGCGTTCTTTTTCGAGATTCCCCCGGCAGGATTAACGGGTTTTCGGCCGGTTGTGAGGGAGATCCTGGATGAGAGCAGTGAGGCGGCAGAGATTCTCATCTCGTCGGATCCGAATGGTGAAGGGGCATTGATCGCCGAATTTGTGGTCCGCGACAAACATAGGCCTACGCACACTGTTCACCGCGCGAGCAAGGTGCTCTCGACCTCGGATTGGCTTGGTCGGAAATACGAGATGACTTACGAGTCCGAGGCGGAGATCGCGCAGTTTCTCCGTGATTCGTCGATCGGGTGGGTGGTGGTGGACAAATCGATTCCGAAGACCGTCGAAGCGCCGCACCATTTGTTGCTCGAGAAGGCGATGGCGGACCAAAGCAGCGGATTCTTTAAAAAAGGAATCGTTCCGGTGGAACGACCGAGCGCGTCAATAAGCGGCTTTGCCGTTGTATACAAGAGAGCTGCAAAACAGTAAACTTCCCCTGAAGATATTCTCAGCGGCACGGTCAGGCGAATGCCTGGACGTGTGGCTGAGCAAAATGGATGATGAGAGTTCTGTGGAGCAGGGCCCTGGAAGAGGAAAGCGGAAGCCCGCTTCTTCCCAGAGAATAGGGGTCGGTAGCCGCGGATATAATTCCCGGACATGTCGTGCAGGCGTAACGGAAGCCGAGCTTTTTGAGGAGTGGGTGCACAGTTGAGTATGCGGAAACATCCTTGCCGTAAGGATAAGCAAACCCCGTCACCTCACGTTGGAGCCTGTTCTCGATCTGATTCTTGGAAACAATAATCTCGGATTCGATGATGGATGAATCGGCGTGGCGAATGTTTATGTGCGAACATGTATGTGACTCAAAACCAATCTTGTTGTCGGCCATTTCTCTTATCTGATCCCAATTGAGCGGACCCTCAGTCTCCGGTACGAATCCGCCTGAGGGAAATAAGATCGTGGCCAGGCGGTCTATCCTGCACGCGCGCTCACCATCCGCAAGGTCTCGGAGGTGGGGTTCGACGACCTCGATCATACGCCGTCGAACGGAAATGGTTGGCGCATCCCGTCCGAATTCTACGCCGCTAGACATGCCGAGAGTGTCTTCGATGGAAGCGGACGAGACTCCGCGGAACTGAGACTGCCGCACTAGTTCCTTGAATGTGCTCCACCAGCACGGGCGCCCGGAGTTGACCCAGTCGGTCAACAAAAACACGGTCGCGGGGACGTCATATTTGCGAAGCAAAGGGTATGCTACGGTGTACACGGAATCAAATCCATCGTCGAAGCTTATTGCCACGGAATCGCGGGGAAGTGTCCCGTCACGGACCTCTTGAAGCCCCTTCTCAAGTTCTACGACTCTGTAGTTTTTGGTGATCTCCCGGATATGTGCTTCAAACTGGGCCGCAGTCGGGTTGGAAAGGTCGAACGCGTCGCGGTCGGAGGCAGGCGATTCGCTGCGGAATGTGTGGTAAAACAGGACCAGGAGACGTGGTTTCCCGCTTGAATTTGTGCGCGCTACCAGGTGATAGTAGCCGGTATTGTAGAGCGCACGTTTTATTAAATCCCTGATGGTGGACATATCGGTGCAATTCCTGTTTGGATTAGACTTTCATTTTAACACGAATCGAACGGAAACTAAAGCGTGAAGACAGAAGGCGGCTCTGGGGATGAGGCTGCGGACCGGACAAATGGATTGACTTTGTTAAAGAGTGCTCATAGCTTTATAGAGGACAGCGCGGCGTCAACAATGAACACAGGGGCCCCCTTTGCTTCGTCTTCTCTTGAATATCTTCATCATCATGATGGTTGTGCGTTTGTTCCAGCCGCTGATTCGCAAGGTGGGAGGAAAGTCCAAACCAAAGAATCGGCCAGAAGGCAAGAAGCGGAACCCCAAGAATCGCGATGCCGATTATTCCGAATACACCCCGTACGAAATTGAAGACGCGGACTACGAAGAAGTAGGAAGCGATCGAAAGTAATTCGATGTTTATCAAACAGCGCCAGGTTCGAACTTCCAAATTTACATCGAGATTCGCTAAAGCGTCGACACGCCGTCGTGAGCACGCGGCCTCGATCTTCGCGACGGCCACGGTGCAGGGTTTTCTTGTCTTGTTCCTGGTGGTGGGGGTATTTCGAAGCTACGGGTTGATGAGCAGCAAGTTCCCGGAGCTTCCCTGGTTCGTTCGCCTCGGAGTCCCGTTCGGTATTCTTCTGGTGGCCGGCGTTGTGCTGCGCGCGTTTATTGGGAGCATCAGACATGCGCTTGCGGTTCAACGTGTCTCGCGCCGCCCCGATCTCGAAAAAAGTGAATAGCTTTGTTTCTCCACAGGCCTCGCGTTCCAGCCTTTAGCCTCGTGCCCAACCTGAACAACTGATTTGCGACGGAGTTAGCCGGAATGGATTCGTGCAACTATTCACATGAGTTCTATAAGTGTCTAACACTTGGCGCTTTACACTGGCAAGAATCTGCGGTATAATTAATTCCGAAGAGCGAGTTGGGGAGGGTTGATGATTCGGCGCAGGAACAGTTCTGCGACGTCCTCATCGATTATTTTCCCAACGTTTTTTTTACGGTTTCAGGCGCTACGCTTGACGGGGAGTTCCGTCGACACAGTGCCCCGATCGCCGCTATCTCCAGCCGTGGGAGCGAGAACTCCACGGCGCTTCAATAAGACGTCGGACGCGCCACGACCATCCGGCCGGTTACATTGATTCCGGGTATTCTGCTCTATGCTCTATGATTGATGACAAAAACATGAATGGTCGCAAGAAACGGGAACGATATGTGTCGATCCCGCTGTTTGTGTTGTTGGTCTTTGCGTTCACGGCATCGGCGGGTGGCGGTTTTGTGTCCCCGGCCACAGCGCAGCCCTCTCCATCCTTGGCCACGCAAGATCCGATCAATCACTGGAAGCTCGACGAATCCACGGGTACGAACGCCCCTGACGCGGCGGGCAGCGAAGACGGCACGCTTGTCGGAGGCCCCGTATGGCACCCGGTGGACGGATATTTTGGCGGCGCCCTGGAGTTCGATGGCGACGATGACTATGTAGATCTCGGTACGATGGATGTCCCGGCGACAAACGGTTTGACCCTGGCCTTCTGGTTCAAGGCCGACGATTTTGGCGTTACAGACACACGATTCATCTCCAAAGCGAGCGGCACGTCGGGATCGGATCACTACTGGATGGTGAGTACGTTGAATTCTTCGACCCTGAGGTTTCGCCTCAAAACGGGCGGAGTGACGACGACGCTCGTCAGCGGAACGGGGGAGGTAGTACCCGGCCAGTGGTATCACATTGCGGCCACATACGACGGCAGCAAGATGCGGATTTTCAAGAATGGTGTTCAGGTCGCCATCGGAGACAAAACGGGAACGATCGATACGAATGCCTCCGTCGGAGCTGCTTTGGGCAATCAGCCGGTGAGCGGTGGAGGTGGGAAGGCGTTGGATGGCCTCCTCGATGATGTTCGCATCTACGATAGAGGTCTTAGCGCCGGCGAAGTGCTTGCGCTCGCGCAAGAGGGCACCATCCAGTCGGATGATTTCTATTCGACCGAATTCGATACTGATTTGTGGCGGTTTGTCGACCCGGTCGGCGACGGTACGCTGCTCGCGAGCGGGACCAATGTCGTGGTTTCGGTTCCGGGCGGCACCAAACACAACCTGTCTTCGACCACAGGGATCGGCGCTCCTCACATCCTCCAGAAAGCGGCCAACACCGATTTCGAGATCGAGGCCAAGTTTGATTCACGCGGCTCGCGAACGTACAGCGGCCAGGGAATCATGGTCAAGCAGGATGCGGACACCTACCTGCGTTTTGAACTCATATTCACGTCCAGTGGTGTTTCCGTCTACAGCGCCTACATGGATGGGGCTTCGTCTGCGACAAAGATCAACACGTCGCTGACCGGTGGAACACCGTCGTATCTGCGGGTCCGGCGCACCGGCGACACCTGGGACTTTGAGTATTCTTATAATGGATCGAGCTGGACAAGTGCTGGAAGTTTTTCGCAAGCCTTCGGCGTGTCGGATGTTGGGGCTCTTCTTCAGCAACACGGCGAGTTCGGATCAGTTCTGGCTGACGCCTGCGTTTACCGGAAACGTGGATTATTTCTTCAATACGGCAAGCCCGATCTCTCCGGAAGACGGAGGGAATGCGAGCTGGGAGACACCGCCTGTTGTCGAGGTGTGGTACGGAGCAAGCCAGGACTTCGGCCACAACGGGATTCCTCAGAATTGGGCCAACATACTTGGACGCGTGTGGGACACCGAAGAGGTGGACACACTCTATTACACCCTCAACAGCGGACCGGCTTCGGGCTTGACACTGGGACCCGACGGGAAGCGCCTCGTGGGCGTCCAGGATTACAACATAGAACTCGATTATGACGATTTGAACGCCGGCGCGAACCAGGTGGTCATAACGGCTATTGATACGCTCGGAGAACGCCGCGATACGACGGTAACGGTGAATTACACCGATGGGGTCACATGGGTCCTGCCGTACACGGCATCTTTTACCACAGCTAGTGAGATTTCGGACGTTGCGCAGGTCGTCGACGGCAAATGGTATCTCGTTCCCGGTGAAGGCGTGCGAGTGGATTCGAGCGCGACGGGGTACGACAGACTGGTCGATATCGGCGACTACTCGTGGTTGAGCGACTACGAAGTCCTCGTCCCCATGACCATCCACCAGAGTTCGCTCGGTGGCCCCGCCGGTGTCGGCATCGGACTTGGGTGGCAGGGAAATACGGGCACGCAACAGCCTCGCGTGGATGCGCCGTTCCAGACAATTAGTTGGGTAAAGAATTACCCCGACAGTACGACTTTGTTTTTGCAAAACCCGGATGTGGTTAAGGTAAGCACGACGCCGACGATTGTCGGGAACGTCGAGTACATGATGAGGACACGGTCGCAGTCGCTCGGGACCGGCATGAGCCGGGTGAGTACAAAAATTTGGGAAGCGGGTACAACGGAGCCGCTGGACTGGGCGCTCACGGCGGACATGCCCACACGGGACGGATCGGTCATTCTGATCGCCCACCGTTCGGAAGCGACATTCGGCGATGTGAGTGTGACCCCGATACCTTCTCTCGTGCCACACGTGATGACCCTCAATGTGACGGGCTCCGGCACGTTGATCAAGACGCCGGACGAGGCGAGTTATGCCGAAGGCGATACCGTGATCGTCTCCGCGACGCCGGACCCGGGATGGGTGTTCTCGGGTTGGGCGGATGGACTCGCGGGTAGCGTGAACCCCGACACGGTAGTAATGACGAGCGACACCACGATCACCGCCGTATTCCTCGAAGAGTTCACTGTATCCTTCGGTGTGACCGGCACGGGGACGTTGCTGCTTTCACCCGATAAACCGGAGTACGTTTATGGCGACTCTGTCATTGTCACGGCGGCGCCCGATCCGGGTTGGTCTTTCGACTCGTGGTCGGGTGTGCTTACTGGATCGCAGAATCCCGACACCTTTGTCGTTCTCAGCGACACGACACTCACGGCGAATTTCACGCAAGACCAGTATGTGCTGACAGCAAACAATATCGGCTCGGGAGCGATTGCGCGTGACCCCGAACAGCCGACTTATATCTACGGGGATACCGTTCTGGTTACGGCGGTGCCCGACCCTGGATGGGTGTTCACCAGCTGGTCGGATGGGATCACGGGGACGACGAATCCGGACACGGTGGTTATGTTGAGTGACACCACGGTTACGGCGACATTCGATCAGGCGGACTTTGTGGTGTCGACCGGCACGACGGGAAATGGATCTGTGTCGCTGACGCCGGATCAGCCGAATTACGCGTTTGGCGATACCGTGGTGGTCTCGGCCTTGCCCGATGTCGGATGGAGCTTTGATTCGTGGTCCGATGGTCTTGCGGGGACCGACAACCCCGATACTATAATCGTTGCAAGCGACACTCTGGTCACGGCGAATTTCACACAGAATCAATATGTGTTGACGGCGGGCGTGAATGGGGGCGGCAGTGTTCTCAAATCTCCCAACCAGGCGACGTATGTTCACGGAGATTCGGTCATCGTCGCGGCGATTCCGGATATTGGCTGGATGTTCAACGGATGGTCGGACGGACTCGGCGGTATCCAGAATCCGGACACCGTCGTGATGCTGAGCGATACGACGGTCACGGCCGGGTTTGTCGCGCTTCCTTTCACGGTGACGACGGATGTGACGGGGAATGGGGGGTTTTGTTGGCGCCGGACAAGACGACCTACGTTTATGGCGATACGATAATCGCGACCGCGACGCCGGACCCGGGATGGGTGTTTGACGCCTGGTCGACGGGCCTCGCGGGATCTGAGAACCCGGACACACTGATCGTCACGAGTGACACGCTGATCACGGCCGGGTTCGCGATGGACGACTACACGCTTACGGCCAATATCACCGGATCGGGTTCGGTTGCGCTTTCTCCTGACCAGCCGACCTATGTGTATGGTGACACGGTAATCGTGACGGCGGTACCCGCCACGGGATGGGGTTTTGACACCTGGTCGGATGGCCTGAGCGGCAGCGCGAATCCCGACACCGTCGTGATGCTGTCGGATACATTGATCACGGCAAACTTTACGCAAAATCAATATGTTTTGAATGCAGGCGCAAACGGAAACGGAAGCGTTCTCAAGTCGCCAAACCAGGCGACATACGTCTATGGCGATTCGGTCATCGTCGCGGCGGTTCCCGATATTGGTTGGGCCTTCAACGGATGGTCGGAGGGCCTCGGCGGTACGCAAAACCCCGACACCGTTGTCATGATGAGCGACACCACTGTCACCGCCGACTTTGTGTCTTTGCCCTATACGGTCACGAAACAGACGATCGGCGATGGGGAAATTGCACTGACTCCCGATAAGTTGACCTATGAGTACGGCGACACGGTGGTGGCGGACGCGATTCCCGATCCGGGATGGGCCTTCGACTCCTGGTCGGACGGTCTGACTGGATTCGAAAATCCCGACACATTTGTGGTGACGGGAAGTGTGACCGTTACGGCGACATTTATCGAAAATGCCCTGACGCTGACAACCGGTGTTATCGGAGACGGCTCGATCACGCTTGTTCCTGACAAGGCAGTCTATACCGCCGGGGATACGGTGCTCGTCACCGGCGTTCCGGATCCAGGGTGGACTTTCTTCACCTGGAGCGGTGGGCTCACCGGCACGGAGAACCCGGACACAATTGTGATGATGGCGGACACGTCGATTACGGCGGAGTTCCTCGCGGATGAGTACACAATCACATTGAGCACGACGGGGAACGGGTCGGTTCAGGCGCTGCCTGACCAGCCTACTTATTTATATGGCGATACTATTATTGTCACGGCGGAACCGGATACCGGATGGAGTTTTGACAGCTGGACGGCGGGTCTTGCGGGCTCGAAGAATCCGGACACGCTCGTCGTGGTCAGCGACACAACGGTGACGGCTGATTTCGTGCTGGATCAATACGTGCTGACTCTCGAGACGGTTGGGGTCGGGTCCGTTTCGAAGAGCCCCGACAATCCAACCTATGTCTACGGTGACACCATCATTGTTACAGCGGAGCCCGATACGGGTTGGGTGTTCGACAGCTGGTTGGGCGCGCTTGCCGGCGGGGATAATCCCGACACGCTGGTAATGACAAACGATACGACACTGACGGCAACATTCTCTCACGAAGAATATGTCCTGACAAAGAACACGATCGGCCAGGGAAGCATCAACGCCTTCCCCGACCAGGCCACCTACCACTTCGGCGATTCGGTGATCGTCACGGCGGTTCCGGACACGGGGTGGGTGTTTGACTCGTGGTCCGATGGGTTGAGCGGCTCCGACAACCCCGACACTCTCGTAATCGCCGGCGATACCGCCGTGACGGCGACATTCACGGCCATCGCATACACATTGACCTTGAACACGGTCGGAGATGGCAGCGTGGAGAAGGCGCCGGATCAGGCGACATATGTCTTTGGCGATACCGTTGTAGTGACCGCGGTCCCTGACCCTGGGTGGGTATTCGATTCGTGGTCGGATGGGTTGAGCGGGTCCGAGAACCCGGATACCCTCGTGATGGGCAGTGACACCACGGTGACGGCGACATTTACACCGTCCGAGTACGTGATAACGATAAACGTGAATGGGAACGGTAGTGTCGTGAAGACACCCGACGCACCCACATACGCGTACGGCGACACGGTTATCGTGACGGCCGAGCCGGATATCGGGTGGTCCTTCGATTCATGGTCGGACGGGCTGAGCGGCTCGAACAACCCCGATACCATTATTGTCGCGAGCGATACGACGATAACGGCAACGTTCCTTGCTAACCAATACACGCTCACCACGAATGTGGTCGGCGGCGGGCAGATCATCAAATCGCCGGACAACCCGACGTACGTATACGGCGATACGGTCTTTGTCACCGCCGTTCCGAATGGTGGATGGTCTTTCACGGGATGGTCCGATGGTTTGACCGGAACGGAAAACCCGGACACGGTCGTCATGATGAGCGATACCACCGTAACGGCAACATTTGTATTCGATGGGGACATCATGTATCGGATGATTTTTATACGACCGAGTTGGACACGTCTGTCTGGCACCTGGTGGATCCCATAGGCGATGCGACGGTGATGATGAGCGGGACCAATCTGGTGGTGTCCGTACCGGGTGGGCTGAAACATAAAATCTCGGACTCGGGGAACGTTGCGCCGCGGCTCATGCAGAATGTCGCGGACAAAGATACTTTTGAAATTGAAGCCAAATTCGACTCGAAGGGATCAATGACCCGCCAGGGTCACGGCTTCCTCGTCCAGCATGACATTGATACCTTCTTGCGTTTTGATATTATTTTTACGGACACGAATATTGAACTTTATTCCGGATATTATAACAACGGTTCGCCGGATGTCGAAAAAGGTAGAGTCACCGTAACGGAGTGTCCGCCGTATCTCAAGGTTGTCCGGAGCGGTGACGACTGGCAATTCCGTTACTCGTACAATGGCTCCTCGTGGAACAGCGCGGTGTCCTTCAACCAGGCGCTTGATGTCTCGCAAGTAGGGCTCGTTTTCTATAACGACGCAAGTGGTGACCGTTACTGGGATTCGCCGCCGTTTGTCGGGAATGTGGATTACTTCTTCAACAGCGCGAGTGCGATCTCTCCCGAAGACGGCGGCAACGCAAACTGGGTAACACCGCC
Source organism: Candidatus Latescibacterota bacterium (assembly GCA_963791045.1). Lineage (GTDB taxonomy): Bacteria > Krumholzibacteriota > Krumholzibacteriia > WVZY01 > WVZY01 > CAWBQK01. The sequence continues at coordinate 359,920 of CAWBQK010000017.1, read as the reverse complement.
CGTCGTTGAAGTGTGGTACGGGGACACCCAGGATTTTGGTCAGCACGGAATCCCGCAAGAGATGGCGAATATTCTTGGACGGGTGTGGGATACGGAGGAAGTCGACACGCTCTATTACACACTCAACGGCGGACCCGCTTCCGCTTTGACACTGGGCTCACCGCCCAGGGTCGATGCTGATAAGCGCCTCGTCGGTTACAATGACTTACAATATTGAAATCGAATATGCCGATTTGAACCCCGGCGCCAACCAGGTAGTGATTACGGCAATCGATGTTATTGGCGAACAGCGCGACACCACGGTCACGGTCAATTTCGCCGATGGCGTGACGTGGGTCCAGCCGTATACGGCGACCTTCTCAACGGCCACACAGATTTCGGACGTGGCGCATGTGGTGGACGGGAAATGGCACCTGGTGCCCGGCGAGGGTGTTCGTATAGACTCGAGCGCGACGGGGTACGATCGTCTGATTGCGATAGGGGATTACCGCTGGACCCCGAACTATGAAATTCTACTGCCGATGACCATCACATGGCATTGCCGCAGAAATTGGGTCAACGATCCCGAAGGGAGTGGGTTGGCGCTCGGGTGGCAGGGCCACAGGATACCGACACAGCCGCAGGCACTACGCGCCATTCCAGACGATCTCCTGGATCAAGGGTCTACAGGAGGAACCGCCGGCGCCGACGTTGTATCTCCAGAATCCCGGTGGGGTGAAGGTGAGCACGAATCCTACTGTTTCCTATGACACGCGCTATATGATGCGGACGCGGTCGCAGGAACTCGGTGGGGGAATGAGCCGTGTGAGCACGAGATTCTGGGAAGCCGGCACGCCCGAACCCGAGACGTGGGATCTTACGCTACGGACATGCCGACCTACAACGGCTCGATGCTCTTGATCGCACACCGCGCCATCGCGACCTTTGGCGACGTGATCATCACGCCGCTCGGCCCACTCGAGGATTACACGCTCACGCTGAACACATCGGGCGGGGGTTCCGTCGAGGTCGTACCGGATCAGGCGACCTATACGTACGGTGACACCGTCATTGTCACAGCCGTTCCCGATTCGTCGTGGTATTTTGTCGACTGGTCGGACGGCTTGAGCGGAGAAGAAAATCCCGACACACTCGTCATTGTCAGTGATTCGACGATTACGGCCAACTTCGACGTCGGTACCGGTATCCGGCCAATGTCTATTGTCAAAGCATTGACAATCCGTCAGAATAGTCCGAACCCGTTTGGGTATCAGACGTCGTTCGAATACGGATTGCCGCAGGCCTCCGATGTCGATATCGAGGTGTTCGATGTGAAGGGCCGCCGTGTGTTCCAAAAAAGAATATCCAACGCACCGATCGGGTGGAACAGATTCGTATTCGAGGGACGCGACCAACGCGGGGCGCCCCTGGCGAGCGGCGTATATTTTTACCGCGTACAAACACCCGGCGCCGTACAGACCAGGAAAATGGTCATCGTGCGGTAGACACGCGACGAGAAATACTACGTGAAAATCGCATTTGTCAGTCAGCCGTGGAACCGGATCGCCCCCCCAGTGGATATCGGTTCTATCGCCATTCTCTCCTATGAAGCGGCGCGACGGATTGTCCCCAGTCACGACGTAACGATCTACTCAAAAAGGGCCCCGAACCAGGCGGAACATGAGGTCACAGAAGGCGTGTCCTACCGTCGCGTGGACGTGGGCCGTGACCGCCGTTGGGCTTCTATCGCATCGTGGTTTGACCGGTTTCGACCGCGCAATCGCCCGTTCTTTTCTTCAAAACATTACTATGCTGAGTATATCTCGAAGGTCGCGGAGGAGACGGCGCGCCAGGGCGCGGATATCATTCAGATTTTCAATTTCTCGCAATTCGCGCCGGTTCTACGTGCGGCCAACCCACGTGCGAAGATCGTGCTGCGGATGAGCTGCGAGTGGTTGACGCAACTGGATCCGAGGATTATTGAACCTCGGCTGGAGGTGATGGACGCGATAGTCGGGTGTAGTGATTTCATCACGGACACAATCCGGAACGCGTTTCCCAAGTACGCGGATCGTTGCAGGACGATTCATAACGGCAGGGCAATGCCGGCAAACGCTCCACCGGAAAAATCGAGTGGGAACCCACGCAAAATTATATATGTCGGGCGCGTATCCCCGGAAAAGGGAATTCATGTGCTCATCGAAGCCTTCGAGATTATCGGCAAAAAGTATTCCGATCTCACACTCGACATCATCGGGCCGAAGGGCTCGACCCCGATTGAATTCGTTCTCGGGCTGACGGACGATACGAGGGTGCTCTCCCTCAAACCGTACTTTGAGGAAAACTACGTTGTGGCACTCGAGAAAAGACTCCCTGAGGAAATCAGAAACCGTGTGACTTTCCGCGGAAACATCCCGCACGGCGACCTGCCCGCGGAGTACATTGCGGCGGACCTTCTGGTGTTTCCGTCGATATGGAACGAGCCGTCGGGAAACCCGCCGATTGAGGCCATGGCACACGGTGTCCCGGTGATTTCAACAAAAACCGGCGGAACGGCGGAGTACGTGAAGGATGGAGAAACGGGCCTCCTGGTTGAACCGGACGATGTAAAGGGTCTCTCCGACGCGATAACCTCTTTGCTGGAAGACGGGGAGAGCCGCCGCCGTATGTCCGAGGCGGGCGCAAAATGGGTTCGTGAGTATCTCACGTATGAGAGATTCACCGAGGACTTGATTGGACTTTATTCGGAACTACTCGGCGACTAGTTTGTCAAGCAACGATGGGATGTAGGTTATGACTACGGAAAGACTCTATAAACGCCTCGTCATTGCGGCAACGTTTGTTATTCCCATTCTGACCCTGGTGGTAGTCCTGATCTACAAGGTGGATCCGGAGTATTACATGTTCATGACCCTGGAAGACCAGTTCGTAGAATGGACGACCTATTTTGCGTTGTTTACGGCCGGCGTCATGTCGCTCGTCATAGCGGGAAGACGGCTGCAGAAGGGGCTTCCGTTCTTTGTTTTCTTTTTGTTGTTCGGGGTGGCATGTGGGCTGTTCGCCTTAGAAGAAATCAGCTGGGGACAGCGCGTTATTGGGATCGAGTCGCCTGAATATTTTATGGAACGCAGCGACCAGAAAGAAATAAACATTCATAACGTCCTACAGCGGCGTTTTGAATTCAAAACAAAATTTGTCGCCTCGCAGGTGCTTTTCTTTTTTGGGTTTGTGTTTCCGATTCTTTTTCACGATCCCCGTTTTAGGCGCTTATTTCAAAAGCTGAGACTCGTCGTGCCGTCAATAGCCCTTGCGCCGGGATTTTTGATCTCCGCGTGGGCAATGCGTGATTGGGTAACGGGGCAGGAAGAAGAGATCGGGGAAGTGTTTTTCTCGATACTATTTGTGATGTTCATGCTTATGGAGTTCATCCGCCTGATCAACGTCGAAAAACAGGGAATCGACGAACTGGAATAGTCGCCACGGACGTGGTCAGGCGCCGCTCGCAAGACCGTCAGCGCCAAACATGGTCGGCCACCTCGGGGTTCAAGGCTCTCAGCCGGGGCATGTATTTCCCGCACTCATTCTTGTAGGTTTCGATCTCTGCTTCGGTGAGCTTCTCCTTCCAATCCGTTCTCTCCCGAATTTCAGAGAAATCACCCAGCCGCATAGCGTTGCCGATCACGTGGTGCGGCGCTCCCGCAAAATCACTCAACGAAACAGGTTCGAGATCGAGAAACCGGCAAATCGCGTTTATCGTTCCCTCGGTATCCGCGCATAGGTCCGAGTAGGCGATTTGCATATAGTTGTTTGTGCCCAACACGTGTTAAACACCTCGAAATCGTTATCTGTTCGTGGAACCAGCGTCGCGTGGCGGCTTCGATCGTCATGCCGGCTTTATGACGCCTTGCCACTTTGAGAAAGGAATTAACGCCGGCGATGCCGTTTTTGTAGAGATACAAAGGTTTGACGTCGAAACGTTTGTTTAAGAATAGCATCCTGTACGGGCTCTTGTTCGCATCGATGAATACGGACGCATTCTGAAGTTTGAGGATCGCATTTATGAACACTTCGTTGCGGGCATAAATTCTGGATATTTCTCCGCGAAAAGGCGGCAATATTGAGAGCAAGGCGTCCCGCGCGTGTTCAAGGATGGTTGAGTGAAAACGCGGAATCTTTTCGGTAAGGAGGGCGTTGAATCGCCGGTCGGAGTGGTATTCCGAGAACCATGTCCATGTTATCGATTTCAAAAGGGATTCCTTGAGAAACGACTTCGTCGCGAAGCGCCGTAAAAAACGGGCACTCACGAATCCTCGACCCGCACGAGCATTTAAACTCCGGATCCCGTGCAATGTTTCCCATCATCGTGAATTCGCTTATGGTGCCAATCTGCGGATGGGCGTTGAGAATTAGTGCGAGCAAAGTCGACCCTGAATAGGAGGACGAGACAATATATCCGATTTGTGACTGCCCCGCACTGTTTGTGCATGGTCGAAGCCGGTGTCATTTTCAATCTCGATTCGTTAAACGTGTGAACAGCTTATCGTAGTCGTTGACCATGCGGTTGAGTGTGTACTTCGATCTGACGGTCTTGTGAGCATTCGCAATCATTCTGACCGTATCGTCGCCGTTATCCAACACCTTTGTGATTGCGTGTTCGATCGCCTCTGAATTCGAAGGCGGGATAACAATGCCGTTGACGCCGTCTTCGATAATGTCGGGGACCGAGCCGACGGCGCTCGCGATGACGGGGACGCCCGCGGCCATCGCTTCGATCACCGATAGAGGCATGGCTTCGGCTAGCGACGCAAGGACGAGCACGTCGGAGAGGTGGAGTAGTATGGGTATGTCGTGCCGCTCGCCGAGGAAGATGACGTGTTCGCCCACGCCGTGGCGGAGAACCGTTTCTTCCAGTCTTCCACGCGTGGGGCCGTCCCCGACGATCAGCAACTTCAATTCACGCCCGTTGCGGACAAGCCGCGATACAGCGCGGATCAGCAAGTCGTGTTCTTTGCCTTCACGGAGCCCCGCCACCATGGCGACAACTCGATCGCTCTCCAGGAGCCCGATTTCCGCGCGTGCCTGGTCGACCGCCGTCTCGTCAACAGTTTCAAAATCGTCGACGACGATGCCGTTACCTATTATCGTCATCCGACTCCGCTCGATGCCGTCGACGCGTTCGAGATATTGCGCGTGCCACTCGCTGAGCGCGATGATTGAATCGGTTGAAGGTAAAAAAAGCATATCCACGCCGGTGAAGTTTCTCTTGTCGTCGAGTGTCCCGGCGTGATGAACGGCGATCACCCTCGCGCCCACGCCGCCAAACTGGGCGCAGAGTCCACCCCAGAGCATCGCGTTCCGGTGACAATTGAGCATGAGGAGCACATCCGGCTTGAAATCGCGGATCCGGGCCGTCAATCGGGCGACGACGAACGGGTCATGCCGATGGTGCTGGAGGTGCGGATATCCCGCGGATACCGCTTTGGATCATAAGATCTCCGACGGCGCCGGGCTCTTTAAGACACCACAATTCACTTTCGAACCGTGATGCGTCCAGGCACGTCAGAACGTTTTCGGTCACGCGCTCGGCTCCACCAGTGGGCATGGTAGACATGAGAGAGGCGACGCGAATCTTCTTTTTCTGTCCGTATGATTGTGCCATATCCGGTCTTTGACAAGGATCCGAGTGAGGTCAAGAATTTCCGTCCGCCGGGGTTCCCGCGTCGGGTATTTCGGCGATGATCTTTTCGCCGATCCATTCGACGCGGTTTTCCCATGACAGCGACTCAACCGCCGCCATGCGCTCGCTTCGTTTCGCCGACGAATCTTCTACGAGCGCCGCGGCGACCGCTTTGACATAAGCGTCATAGTCGTCGGCAATAGTAACAAACTCAGCGAATTCTTCAACCTCGCCCAAGCGAACCGAAACGATGGGTTTTCCCGCGGCGAGATATTCGCGGAGTTTCTTCGGGTTGGCGTTTCTCGAAAAGTCCCCCTGTTTGTAGATGAGAAGACACACGTCAAACGCCTTCAAATACGCGGGGAGCTCTTCGTATTTGCGGTGGCCAAGAAGATGAACGTTTGGAAGCGCTTTGAGACTGGAAACATCGCGTGCCGCGCGTCCTATCAAAATGAAGGATACGTGCGGTAGTGCTTTCGCCACATACTCGACGAGATCGACATCTATCCACTCCTCGAGCAAGCCAAAGAAACCCGCAATCGGATGCGGTATTTCGGATATGTCACTGGGAACAGCGGTCGTGTCATTAGATGCCTTGTTGAACATTTCAAAATCAACACCATGCCGGCTCAGATGGATGCTCTTTGTGTATGGCCCTTTTCTCTCGAGCAGCTCGCGCGACACGGCAAAGGTAATGTCCGCACGTTCGAGTATCTGCCTCTCCATGAGCCGAATCGTGTCGGGGTCGACATTTGGATTTGAAGAGTATTCGTCGGTGATGTAATAAACGATCCCCTTGCTTGGGACGCAACCGAGCGCTGTGTGGTAGTGGGGTGTGTAGATCCAGATTATCGGGTTTACAATTCCTATTGCCTTGCTCGCGCGTCTAAGAAGCAGAGAGATCAAAAATCGATTCAACTTGCGCACTATTCCGTAGTGGTGGAAGGGAAGCACGGTCGGCGAGTACAGATAAAAGTTCTCACTCTTCTTTACGGGGAGGCTCCACAGGCGCCGAAGTTTTGTGAAGATCTTTCGGATGTCCCTGCCCGACGCGCGCGGAGTCCGCATGCCGGCCGCTTCGACATAGAGTACCTTGTTGTGGACGGCGAGCACCTCGGCGATGTGGTGCGCACTCGTCTTGGTCTCTCTGGCCCAATCGGCGGAGATATAAATAATGTGTTGTCCGGTTAGCACGTTTTTTTCAAGACAGGATTAAAGGTGAAAACACCGCCCCCTGCGGCCGGGAAGAATACACGTTTCACGTTACCGATCGATCCGGGCGTTTACGCAACCCCTCCCACATTTCATTTGAAAAGCCGGCGGATTCGCTGGAGAGAGCAATTTCCCTGCCGCCCGAGCGTTCAAGTCCTCGAGGGGGGGGAGTTTGCACCTGTCGAGGTATCCCCTCAACTACTGCCGTGGCATAGGAATTGCACACTTTGAGCCCCGGCAGGGTGCGTCCTGACGGGCGCGCGGGTTGTTCCGCGGACTCTTTCAAGCGGCTAAATTTTATGAAATTAGGCAAATACAGCCAACTTCTATTTTCGACCTTATCGGAAATCACCAGCCTGGCGATCGGTCGCAAGGATAAGCCCCTCATTATCCAGCGGTTACTGGACGGATGCATTGCCGCCCTCGAGGCGGAAAAAGTCTATATGCTTGAGCTGGACGGTGAGAAGGTCATAAAATACTCAAAAGACCGCTCCGCCGGGCTTTCAGAACCTATGGTGGTTGAAGAAATTGCGGAGACGCCCGTCCTGCGTCAGTGGGTGGTTCGCGAAGGACATGAGAGGGCGACGGTCGGGAAAGGCGCCGAACTGGCCATAGACCTGTCCCTATTGGCGCAGAGGTGTCTGAGTTCAGGGGACGGCAACCGGTTGATTATCTCGTCGCCAGTCGTGACGGAACGGTCCGTTTTTGGCCTGCTGGTCGCGATTCATCCGTCGGAAGGTGAGAGATACAGCAGGGAAGACGAACAGCTTATAACCGCCCTGGCAAACCAGGCCGCGATCGCGTTCGAGAACAGATTGCTTTATGAAAAACTTGAAAAGGAAGCGATAACCGACGGGCTTACTGGTGTTTACAACTACAGATACCTTATCGCATCGCTCGGCACTGAGGTGAAGCGTGCGCAGCGTTTCAGGCAATCTTTTTCGTTTGCGATGCTCGACGTCGACAATCTGAAGACGTTCAACGACCGTCTTGGGCATTTGAGCGGGAGCGAGGCGCTGAGGAACATAGCCAGGATGATGAAGGAAGCGACTCGGGATATCGACTTTGTGGCGAAATATGGCGGGGATGAGTTTGCCATGATTCTTCCCAGAACCGACCTTGATGGCGCCGTTGTCGTGACGGACCGCGTGATACAGGCGGTGAGGAAGTATGAATTCGTGGCCAATGAGGCCGGATTGTTGACGTGCAGCGCGGGAATCTCCAGTTTTCCGCACGACGGTCAAACGGCAAGAGAAATCATCGCGAGCGCGGACAGGGCGCTGTACCACGCAAAGCGTGCGGGCAAAAACACCGTGGCGACGACGAATGATCTGTTGGATGAAATCAGAACGTGATTTGATTATCAAGTTTATCTAGTTATCCTGCTATAATTGGGCCCTAATCCTCAAAGCCGACGGCGAGTGTGGGTGGTGAAACCCAATATATTGCGTCGTGGGACGACTCTTCGAACGATCTGTTTTATCAGGAGGCTGATTGATGGCGACATATCTGGTGACGGGGGGCGGCGGATTCATTGGATCCCATATCGCAGAAAGGCTCGTCAAGAATGGGCATGATGTCCGCATTCTTGATAATTTCTCTACCGGAAAGCGGGAGAACCTCGACGGGTTTCTCTCGGATCTGACCCTGATAGAAGGGGATATCCGCGACATGGATGTCGTAAGAGGGAGCGTGCGCGGGGTCGACTATGTCGTTCATCAAGCGGCGTTGGCCTCGGTACCGCGTAGTATCGAAGATCCTGTTTCTACAAATGCGGTGAATGTCGACGGAACGTTGAATCTCCTGGTGGCGGCAAAGGACCTCGGTGTGAAGCGTGTTGTTTACGCATCATCGTCGTCGATTTATGGTGACAGCGATGTGCTTCCCAAAAAGGAAGACATGTGTCCAAATCCGAAGTCCCCGTACGCAAATTCCAAACTGGCGGGTGAATTCTATTGCCGGGTGTTTAGCGATGTGTATGGGCTTCCCACAGCCAGCCTCCGGTACTTCAATGTTTTTGGGCCGCGACAGGATCCCGCCTCTCAGTACGCCGCCGTGATTCCGATTTTTGTGAAGAGTTTGATGGAGGGCAAGGCGCCCGTTATCTTCGGGGACGGCGAACAGACGCGTGATTTTACATTTATCGACAATGTGGTGTTGGCGAATCTTTTGGCGGCTGAATCGAACGATCCCGGCGGCGCCGTGTACAACGTGGCATGTGGCGGCAGATTTAGCTTGAACTATTTGTACGGTAAGTTGAAAGATAGTCTCGGCGTAGCGTTGGATGCGGAATTCGCCCCCTCCAGAGCCGGTGATGTAAAACATTCCCAGGCAGATATTGGCGCCGTTGAACTCGGACTTGGATACAAGGTCGGGTTGTCTTTCGACGAGGGTCTTGAAAGAACCGTGGAGTGGTACAAGAACTCTTAGAAAAGGTTGCAGGAATGCAGTTTCAACGAATGATGGATCCGGCCGGACACGGGCGAGGAAGCGGCGGTCTTCGACGGAGTGAAGTTGGAGTCTGCGGGCGGATCCTTGTTTTCGTTCAAGCGATGATGATCGTTGTGATGTTTTCGGGTGTCGAAGTCCTCGCGCAGGCCCAACTGGGCGACGAGAATTACCGTGTGAAGGTGGGGGATCAAATACGTTTCACAGTTCCGGACAGACCGTCGATGAACCGCGAGTTCACGGTCGATGAGAACGGGGTAATAACGCCCGCTCTCGTCGGTGGAATACACGTGGAGGGACTGACGAGCCGGGAAATCCACGAAAAGGTGTACGAGGCCCTTATCGAGTATTATCCGAGCCTCAAGATAACCGATTTTTCGGTCGAACCCATCCCAGGTGTCGTGGTCTATGTGACGGGCGAAGTCGCGGCGCCCGGGCGTTACGTGTTCGGTACTCCGCCGACTCTTTGGGCCGCAATCCGGGAAGCTGGCGGACCCACGGGCGAAGCAGCGCTCGATGTTGTAAGAGTCGTATCAGACGAGTCGTTGGGCGGAACGACAGAGACGGTCAATGTTCTCTCCGCTATCGAACAAGGTACCACCGAGGGACTCCCGACTGTCAAAGACGGCGACACGATTGTGATCCTGAGTACCGCCGAAACGTACATCGGCGCGGTTGGCGTTACGGTGGCCGGCGAGGTGTTGAAGCCGGGGTTTTACCGGTTACAGGGAGAGCACCAGGATTTGATGAGCGCGATCATGTTGGCCGGTGGTCCAGACAGCAAGGCATCGCTGGGCAGTGTCAAAATTATCCGCCATCTCGAGACGGGAGAGACGGTCACGCTCTCCGTGAACCTCAAAGAGTATCTCGACAAGGGAAACCTCGAGAACAATCCGAATCTCCTCCCCGGTGACACGGTGAGCGTTCCCGCGCAGAACGCCTGGAGCTACCAGATAAAGAACAACTTCGGAATTATCCTGAGTGTTATTGCAACCGCGGCTACCGTAATTCTCGTGATCGATAGAACTAAAGACTAATGTACTGGAAAGTCCATCGATGAAAGTCCGGCAAGACACACCGAGCTCGAAACGCCCGCAGTCCGGGATTCAGGACTACATGCGGCTGTTGTGGCGAAAGCGATTCTACATAATTATTCCGGTCGTGCTGTCAGGGTTGATCTCGGTTATCGGAGTCCGGTCGCTCAAACCGCTTTACATGTCGACGTCTCTTGTTCGTCTGGATGACGAAAATTACCTGAGCGAGGCAGTATCCGAACTTGTTCGGGTCGAGGACATGCGCCAGGCGATAGATGAGGAGACTCTGGCCAAGATCTCGAGCGAAATCCAAAGCTCCGTCTTCCTCGATCTAGTTATCGACCACCTGGGAATGGACGACAATCCACAGCTTGTTGCCGCGGCCCAGGCGGAAAGAAAATCAGATTTTCCTTACATGACCGTCGATGAACTCTTGTATCGCCGCTTGCGGGCGATGTTGGCGAGCAAGATTGAGGTGTCGCTCGCCGGGCCCGGTATATTCCAGATCGCTTGTGTGGATTTCAGTCCTGAAATCTGCTACGTCCTCGCCGATGCGACAACGACCCTTTTTCTCGATGCGCAGCGACGGCGAAAACTCGCCGGGCTCCAGCAGGCGAGCGAATTTAGCGAAGAACAACTTCAGGTTTACAAGGCGCGCCTTGATGATTCCGAACATCGACTCGAAGAACTCCAGAGCCGGAAAACACGTCTGGCGCTTCAGAGCAATCCCGTCGGGGAGGCCAATCAACAGTATATCGAGGAATTCGGCGGCGAGGGAAATCTGCGTTACGCGGAGACCTTGAAGGAACAGCTGGATTCGCGAGTCCGAGAACTCGAAAACATCATCACCAAAACACAGGGACGCCTCGAGAACATTATCGGGAGCGTGCCGGATCACAAAGAGATTGCGGAGGACCGCGAAGTTCTCAGGATGCGGGCCAACCTCAAGCGGCACCGTGAAACGGATCTCCGGATGCAGTTGGGATCAAAGGGGGTCACGGGCGAGGATTTGAGGGGAACAGAACGTGATATTCGTGAAACCCAGACGCGCCTGCAGAGACGCCTGGCAACTCTGGTGGATCAGGTGCTCCCCGACATATCCATCGACTACCGCCCCCTGGTGGTTGAATATTTTCTCCAACTGGCAATCCTTGAATCTCACAGGGCGGAACGTGACCGGCTCGCGTCATTTATCGATTCGTTCAAGACGAGTCTCCAGCAGTCTCCCCAGCTCGAACTCGACCTCACAAAGCTCCAGGAGGAAGTCGATAACAACCGTGAGATTTACAATTCTTTTCTGAGGGCCAAAACGTCGGCGCAGATCAGCGAGGCCGCGCAGAGCACGAATATCGGCATGTCGATTGAGGTTTTGGAGAAACCTTCGCGGCCGGCGCTTCCTTTCAAACCGAACAAGAGAAACATAATATTGATGTCGCTGATATTCGGGATGATGCTCGGAGTAGGTGGCATTATCGTGTCCGAATATGCGGATGCGTCGTTCCGAACGGTCGAGGAAATCGAAGAGGAGCTTGACCTCAAGGTACTCGGCGCGATTCCGAATGTCGACCCGAATTCGGGCTGGGATCGTCAGAATTCCAGACGCCAGTTGATCATCTGGGCGAGCACTATAATCATCGTTTTGATAGTGGGGATCTTCGGTTTTGTGTTTTACGGGAAGATGATGCAGAAACAGGCCATTGAAATTTACGGTGTCGAATCAGTCGAAAAATGAATCGCGAGGATATCTTGGACGGATCCAAAGAGCCGACAATCTTTTCAGTTTACGACCCCGAGTCGCCCATCTCGACGGAACTGAGACGGTTGTTCAATATCGTCAAAGCCAAATGCTCCGATCCGGAGCTGAGATCGTTTCTGATGACGAGTTCGGTCCGCGGCGAAGGGAAGAGCACAATTACGTCCTATCTCGCGCTTACGATCGCACAATTTCCTCAGACAAAGGTTCTCGTGGTTGATGCCGACATGAGGCGTCCCAGAATGCACTCGGTCTTCGGTCTCAAAAACAATGAGGGGCTGATCGATTGTCTCGGCCACGGCGTGGATCCCATCCGGGTTATTAAAAAAACGCGCATGGACAATCTTGACGTTATTACAACAGGCGGAACAACGGATGCGCCATCGAAGTTATTCGAGTCCCAGATGCTCACCGATTTCTTCCAGAAGGTCCGATTTTATTACGACATCGTCCTCGTTGACAGCGCCCCGGTTCTGGCGGTCAGCGACACGCTGTTTTTGAGCAGCGAAGTTGAAGGCGTTCTTTTTGTGGTTCTTGCCGGCGTTACTCCCAACCAGGTGGTGAAGCGGGCGAAAAACGCATTGGACGATGCCCGGGCGAACATGGTCGGCGTCGTCGTCAATAACGTTTCCGAGGTGTTGCCGTTCTATTACGACTACAAGTATTACGGGACGTATAAGAAGGGCTAGACTGTGTTATGTGCCCACCCCCCGGTATTGATTCCACGCATGCGTACAAGTATCGAACTGGCGGTATGATATGAGCCTCAAAGTAGCCATAGTCGGTTGCGGGAAGATCGCCGACGGCCATGTCGAAGAAATCGCGAAATTGGATACCGCCGTTGTTGTCGCCGTTTGCGATTCTGAACCCCTGATGGCCGAACAGCTCGCGGTGCGTTACGGCCTCCGCGCCCATTACGATGACTTCGAGAAGTTGCTGCAGGCTGAAAAACCGGATGTCGTCCATGTGACGACACCCCCGCAATCGCATCGGGAATTGGCGCTCCTCGCTATGGAGGCCGGCTGTCACGTGTTTGTGGAGAAACCCCTCGGCCCCACGCTCGACGATGCAGAAGCGATTCTGGCCTCGGCAAAAAGCCGGTCCCGACAATTAACGGTCGGGTACACCTACATGTTTGATCCGCCAGCCCTCGCGTTGCGCCGGCTGGTGCGTGAGAATGTGATTGGTGATCCGGTGCACATCGAGAGCTTCTACGGTTACAATATCGACGGTGTGTTCGGAAAGGCGGTGGTGGACAACCCCGCTCACTGGGTTCACGGTCTGCCCGGATCTCTTCTTCAAAATAACATCGATCACCTGCTATACAAACTGACGGAGTTCATTGAGGACCCGTATCCGTCGATTCACGCGTTGGCGTACACGAACGAGATGCGTTCGGGAGAAGAAGGCGGAGCGGCAATTCAGGACGAGCTTAGAGTTCTTGTCAAAGGCCGGAATGTATCGGGGTACGCGACGTTGTCAAGCCACGCGCGGCCTGTGGGACATTTCGTCCGTTTGTATGGAACGAAAAACACGGCACATGTGGATTACGTGTCCCGGACGGTTACCCTCGACGCGGATGCACATCTTCCCAGCGCGATAGGACGTGTTTTACCCGCCTTCGGTCAGAGTTGGCGGTTTTTCCGTGAAGGCGCGAGAAATGTATATAAATTCGCGCGCTCCGATTTTCACTTTTTTGCCGGGCTCAACCGGCTTCTCGATTTGTATTACCGGAGCATCCTCGATGGGACCGATCCACCGATTTCGTACGAGACAATTCTCAAGGTCGCGTGGATGACGGAAACGATCGTGGAACAGACTACGCAATCCCCGTCGGGAGATGCGAAGTGAAAGTCCTTGTGACCGGTGCGAACGGTTTCCTCGGCTCTGCACTGGTGGAGCAACTTCTCGCCGCCGGGGAAGACGATATTCGTTGTCTTGTTCGGCCGGGACGCGATACCGCGAAATTATCGCGAAGTCACGCCCGGTTTCCCGAGACCGAGCTGGAAATCTGTTACGGCGATCTCACTTCTCGTGAGGATGCCGCCCGAGCCATGGCGGGTGTCGGTATCGTCTATCACGCGGCGGCGGCCATGGGAGGTGGTGCGGCGAATTTGATACAAAACACCGTCGTGGGTTCGAGGAATCTTCTCGATGCTATTACGAAAACTGTCTCGACGCGCGTGGTTCTCGTGAGTTCGTTCGGAGTGTACGGGACGGCGGGATTGCCCGCCGGGGCGATGGTCGACGAGAAAACACCGCTCGAGGAACATCCCGAGAGGAGAGACGCGTACGCTTTCTCGAAGATTCGACAGGAAAGGCTTTTTTGGGAATACAAAGAGAAGTTCGGATTTCCTCTGGTGGTTTTGCGCCCCGGCGTGATTTATGGTCCCGGAGGAACGGAGCTGACAACGAGAATCGGGATACGAGTTTTTGGTCTTCTTTTTCACTTTGGCCGAAACAACCGTTTGCCGTTGACATACGTCGACAACTGCGCCGCGGCTGCCGTGGCCGCGGGACGATCGGACGAAGCCATGGATGAGATTTTCAACGTTGTGGATGATGACCTTCCCACATCCAGGGAGTTTCTCAGAGCGTACCGCAAGAATGTGGAGAGATTGAAATACATCACGGTTCCGTATCCCATCACGATGTTCATGTCGAAACTTGTCGAAAAATATCACAAACACTCCAAAGGTCAGCTGCCTCCAGTGTTGACCCCTTACAAAACCGCTTGTCACTGGAAAGGGAACATCTTTAATAACTCAAAACTCAAAGCGATCGGGTGGCGGCAGATCGTGACCACTCAAGAAGGAATTGAACGGTTCCTCGTTTATTGGCGAACACAGCGACAAAGTTCATCGGGGGCAGCGTGATATGAACGAACCGGCAAAGAGAAGAATAAATGTCGGGCACATCGTGCACAGTCTGTCGATTGGCGGCATGGAACGTATTGTGGTGACGTTGATGGGTGGGGTGGACCGGCGGCGGTTCGCGTCATCGGTTTACTGCCTTCAACGGGGGGGCGAGCACATCGGACCTCTGCGGCGGGATGGCTTCAAAACATTGGAATTCGATAAGAAGCCGGGGATCAATTATTCGCTGCCGGTTCGCCTGGCCCGCGTGCTCAAAAAGGACAACATAGATATCGTCCACTGCCATAATTTTGGCGGTCTTTTTTACGGTTTAATTGGCGCCCGCATGGGGAACGTTCCTTGTGTGGTTTACACGGCTCATGGCCCGGGATTTCCCCACAAATGGCGTCAGTCATGGTTTCAACGCCTGGCTTTTACCGACAGAGTCATCGCGGTTTCAGATCATGTGCGTCGGGACGCCGTCGAAAAAGCGGGTCTGAAGGAAGATGTGGTAACGACGATTCCGAACGGCGTAGACCTAACCCTTTATCGGCGGCCCTCCGACGATGCTATTCAAAAGAAGAAGGCGGAACTTGGACTCGAAGGTTTTGGGCCGGTAATCGGAACCGTCGCGAGATTGAGCCCCGAAAAGGATCACGCGACCCTCATCGAGGCGTTCTCGCGCCTCGCTTCGATACATACAAAGGCCAGATTGGTTCTAGTTGGTGATGGAGAAATGATGGGGGAGCTCAAGGAACGGGCGACCAGGCTGGGAATTGGTCTGCGCGTGGACTTCCTCGGAAGTCGATCGGACGTAACAGAGCTTTTGCCGGTCTTCGATGTTTTTGCGCTGGCATCGAAGGAAGAAGGCCTCGGCATAACCATCATCGAGGCGATGGCTGAAGGCGTTCCGGTCGTCGGAACCAACGTCGGTGGAATCCCGGAAATTATTACCGATGGAGAGACGGGTGTTCTCGTCCCGCCGGGAACACCGGACAAACTCGCGGAGGCCATCGATAAACTTTTGTCAAATCCGGTCGAAGCGGCGCGTCTTGCAGCCGCAGCCCGAAACACAGTTGAGATTCGTTACGATATGTGCCGAATGATCGAGGGATACGAGAACGTTTACGAGGACGTCTTGAAAGAAAAGCAAGTGGACGCCTCGAAAACTCGGAATTCCTGATGTTTGTTCGATAATTCAATCGGAAAGAAGATGGACGTAAATTTTGACTGCCCGGTGTGCCGAGCCGACAATTGGGAAAGTGTCCGCCGGTATCGCTATGGCAAATCGGACAAAACATGTTCGGATGGGGGGCCGATCACACGCTATCTCGCGTTGAGAAGGCGTGTCCTCTTCGATGTATGGTTCCCCGACATCGAAGAAGTTGTCCTGGAGTCGCTTTTGTGCCGCGGATGCGGTTTTATGTGCTTTTCTCCTCGACCGTCGACGGACGATATAGATGCAAAGTACCGCTTTCTCCAGGTGGTGGAGAAGGATATCGGAGGGCAGAGGTCGGACAGGAAATCACTTGAACGTGACAGGAAGCGGGCGCACAAAGTTTTTGAAGTCATCAAGCGTTACGCGCCTGACGACAAACTTCGGGTACTCGACGTGGGCGGTGGAAACGGCAGGATTCTCATCCCGTTTATAGAGCAGGGTCACGACTGTTATTTGGTTGACTACAATGTTAACCCGATAAAGGGCGTCAATAAAATTGCCGATCGTCTCGAAGATGTTCCCCTGGGAAACAAATACGATGTTGTGATCTGCAGTCACGTCATTGAACACCTTGCCGAACCCGCCGTCGCTTTGAAGCAAATGGCCGATCTTATCGAAGAAAACGGGGTTATTTATGGGGAGGTGCCGTTGGGTGTATGGGGAGGGATTGGAATCGAAAACGACCCCGTCACGCATGTCAATTTCTTCACGAGAGCATCGTTCGAGACGCTGTTCAGGATTGTGGGCCTGGGGGTGCGTGAGGCACGCCAGACTGTTGGAACCTACAACCGACGCATCGATGTTGTTTATATCGTCGCGGGAAAGGGTGACGGCACGGACGTTCAATCCCTGGCCGATCCGGAGGAAGCCCGGCGGCTTCTGAACCAGTCGTTTCTAATGAAACTCATGCGTATGTGGAGGCTCAAGCGCCACCCGTGGGCATGAGTCTGGTTGGGTATCCGCGCCGCATGATCGGCTCTCCGACGTGGCGTGTCGACAAGTTCCTGGTGGAATCAAAAGTGGGTGTCAGTTGAGCGCTTCAAAATCCCAGGAATCCAATGCGCGAAAACTGCTCGTGGTCACCTATGACTATCCGCCGGTGACAAGCGCGGGAATGTACCGCATGGTGGGGATGACAAAGTACCTCGCGCGTCTAGGCTGGGACATAACGGTTTTGACCGTGGAGAAATCATTCGTTTACTCGACGCAGGAAAGTCTTGATCTGATTCCGGAGAATGTACGGGTGATCAGAACAGGATCTATCGAGGTCCGCCGGACCGCACGGGTGCTTGTCGGGGCTATTAAGGGTAAGGGCACCCCGTCTCCTGTCCGGCGTGTGTTGGCGGGGGTGGTGTCTCGAGTCTTCACGGTGATTGAACGCGCGACTACATTTCCGGATCCGAAGGCGGGTTGGATGCCGTTTTTGTACTTCCGGCTTCGGCGGTTGCTCGATAAAGGCGGGTTCGACGCCGTTCTCAGTTCGAGTCCGCCGCATTCCCTCCATATACCGCTGTTGCTTGCTCGTTCTTCCACGCGATTTCGTTGGGTTGTGGATTTTCGCGACCCTTGGACCATTCCGGCGAGGGCAAGTGGCCACGCTTTTGCGTTCGGTTTATGGCGGAAATTGGAGATGAAAATCCTTTCGAAATGTGATGCTGTTGTGGCCAACACTTCAGGGAATCGTGAGGCGTTGAGAGCGCACTGCGGCGGCGAGATTAGTTCAAAGACAGTTAAAATTACGAACGGTTTTGACAGGGAACTCACCCCCGTATTCAACGACGGGAATGGCGGCCAAACGGACGATGAATTCGTATATATGGGGCACGTTTATCCCGGAATGCTGGATGCATATATCGCCGCCGTGCGATATATGCGCGCGCAAAACCACCACAGAATACCGCGCCTTTGTATTTATGGAAGAGTGCCAGGAAAGCAGGAGCTGCCGGAGAATATCGATGAGGATTTACGGGGGCTGATTCGGTTCGAAAGACGGGTTCCATTTATGGAGAGTCTTGGGATCATCGAAAACGCCCGGAATCTGCTTCTTCTCGTACCTCATGGCGCCGGCTTCGAGACCTGGGTTCCGAGCAAGTTGTATCCGTACCTGTTGTGCTCGACGCCTATTCTCGTTGTCGGTCCTGAGGGAGATGCGGCTCGTATCGTCACGAGTACAGGCCGTGGCATGGCGGTAACCAGCAGGGAAGCGTGCGATGTCGCTTTCGGAATTGGAGAGTTCTTGTCGAAAGTCAATTCCGGTGAACTGAATCTCGTGACGAACGAAACCGAACTCGAGAAGTACTCGATGCAATCCATCTCTTCTCAAATGGACGTGGCGTTAAGAAGGGTCGTTGAGGAATAGAATGAACGGACGGCTTTCCAAAACCATTCCATTCGTTCTTTCGCTTTCGCTTTTGGCGGCCAGCTTCGCGTTTATGGCGCTTCGCTCCAGCGACCTCGCGTCGGCGTTGTTCCTGGTAACATACGTGACAGTACTATTTTTTGTCTCACCATTCGTTGGCCTGCTCGTCTACATTGTCTTCAATTACTGGCCCCCACAGTCCTTTATGTCCGCGCTGGAGCCATTCCGCATTATGCTGTTGACGGGAGGCGGCGCCTTTCTCGTGATGCTTTTCCGGCAGATCGCCGGACGCGAGCGTTCATATTTTTTTAAGTCTCCACAGGATTTCTTCGTGATCTGGTTTGCCGTGGCGATCGTTGTGTCGCACATGTCTCACGTGGATCCGGGGTTCGCTGTCAAATCGCTGTGGGGTTTTTCTTCCGTACTCATTGTTTACTTTCTGACCGTAAATCTTGTTACTACCGAGAAGCGATTTTACGCCGTTTTGGTGACGATTACGCTATGTACGGTTGCGTTGGCTATTCAGGCAATTTATCAGCATCTCACAGGGACGGCGATGATTGAGTTTGGGGCAATCGAAGCGGAGCGCGCGTTCGGCGCCGGTCGGTTCGAGAACCCGAATATGTTGGCAATCGCGATTCTTTGCATTATCCCCTTTGCGTATCTGTTGACGACGGGCTCGGACACAAAGGGAACAAAAGTATTCTGGATCGGTCTGACGATTGTTCTGGGGGCAGGGCTCTACTTTACAAACTCGAGAGGCGGTGTCTTAGTTTCGCCGCGGTGGCGGGCTTGATGTTCGTCAGGCGATATGGAATCAAGAGGGGGCTCTTGGCCGGAGCGTCGATTTCCGTCGTCGCCTTTGTATTTGGTCCTTCGCGAATGGCGACGATATCTACGCAAGAGGCGTCGGCTATGCAGAGGATGTTCGACGTGGAACGAGGGCCTTGACCATTTTCATGTCATATCCACTGTTTGGAATCGGCGCGAAAGCCTGGGGGCCAAAGTTCAAAACTATGATCGCGCACAATTCATTTATTCATTGTGCGGCGGAAGTCGGTCTTTTCGGATTGATACCATGGGTTCTGATGATTTACTGTCCCTGAAAAACATGTTTTTTATCGCGTCGGATGAACGGGCCGGTGATGCTCCGCGGTTCCGACTGATAACTGAAGTTTTGTTTCTTGCCCTGGCTGGGTATGCGGTGGCTTCAATGTTCATCGCGCAGACCTACCATCCGCTCCTCTTCATTCTTGCGGGATTGAGCGTCGCTGCGACGAACATTTATGTTGATTCCGATTCTCGTCATTTTGACCTCTTTGAAAAGCGCGATGCCGTTATCGGTGTTCTTGCAATGATCGCCATCCTCATTGGGTTCAAATTGTTTCTCGTTTTCGTCGGTTTTTAAAAACACGTCAGATATCCGGCGCAACTTCTTGCTTGCTGACAAGCCCGATTTTCAAACCTGTGCAGAGAATCTTTGGACGCCCTAAACCGAACTTGGTACGTTCCTGTCCGGGTAGCTATTTGTGGGAGGTCGAGTTATATCACCTTTCCTCGAATGCATCTTAGGTAACCCTTCTATTGGCTTGTTAATGTGCACATTGCAAGCTGCTAGCTCAAAAATACGGCAAAAGAATGCCTCCTTTCTTCTTTTCGGCTCTTCATAGGTTGACAGGCGAAATCCCCTCTCTTATTTTCGTGAACAGGATTCGCTCTATAAGTAAATCGAGGCCAACAATACCAGAACGCGAAATGCGCAGGGGACCGAGGGATCCCGCTTGCGCCCGGGTCGCGCGTGCTCGATTTTACCCCACCCCGTTAATTGCGATAATTTGGCGTTGACCGATTGGCTGTTTGCCGCGGCCTTATAGCACATTTCTTGCTGAATGAACCTGCAACAACAGTTATCGGAAAAATGCTCTAAATTCGGCCTTCCTAAAAAGGGAACGGAGTCGCTCGTTGTTTCGGATGGTACCAGAATGTGCGGAATACACGTGCTTCTCGCCGAAATGACCGCTCGCAAGCCAACGGACTTTCGTTGCAAAACAACATCAAAGCCGAAGAGCTTTGCCAGAAAAACCCGAGAGGTATCACGGTTTTCTGGGTTGATTGAACATCCAAAGGAGCAACGACGTGGGGATACGTGAAGCCATTGCACCTTTAGCAGACCGCAACCAAAACGAAACCTCAATGCATAGAACCCACCGTTTCGGATTCAAATTTTCGGCTCTTTTCGGGGTCATTCTTCTGGCGACCCTGATCGTGTTCCGAGCGCTGTTTCCGCGGCGACGTACTATGTTTCGACGTCAGGTAATGACAGCAACTCCGGTTCATCCAGCAGCCCCTGGCGCACCTTGTGGCACGCCGTCCGGTCGATCAATTCCGGCGATACGATTCGTGTTCTCGCGGGCACATATCGTCCCGATGAGACCCCGACTGTTTATAACCGACACAACGTATCAGTTATTGCGGAAGGGAACGTCGTGATCGACGGTTCGTCGCTCTCAAGCGGAGACGACTGTATCGCCATTTGGGAAGCGAACAATGTTACGATCCAGGGATTCGAATTGAAGAACGCGCCGAGATATGGTGTCAGCACCGGGCAAAGTTCTGGCTCGATAATCAGGGATTGCGTAGTTCACAACAACGGCGGGAGTGGTGTCTTCACCTGGAACGCGACAGGCGCGCTTGTAACATCAAATGATATTTACTCAAACGGATTTCGTTCCACAGGTGTCTATCATGGAGTATACGTCGCCCGCGGTTGCAGTGATATCGTGGTCGAGAACAATCGGATTCATGGAAACGAGGAAGAGGGAGTTCATTGCAACGGTAACGATTATTCGATCAACAGCAACATCACGGTCAGGAACAACATTTTATACGAAAATGGCGGTAAGGCCGCGGATTTCCAGAACACGCACGATTCTTTTTGCTTAAATAATGTCTTTTACGGGAACAATACGAAGGGCACAGGGCCGGCCGTCTTATCGCTTGACTCTGATGACAACGATGCGGACGGCGAACGGGCGGCGGCGCCACTGGTTCGGTAAGAAACGTCGTCGCCAACAACACTTTTATTACCCAGAGGAAGACAAAGGCGATCTGGCTGACGCCGGGAAGTTTGTATGGCAATCCGATTGGCGCCAAAGACTGCGTCATTTTCAACAATATATGCATCACTTTGAGGGCGGAAGACGCGATCGATGATGATGGCGTAAACAACACCATAGGCAACAACCTCGAACTCGAGTGGTCGGCGAGCTTAATGAGTCGAGTTGTTCATCGATGCCGATGCAAGGACTACCGGATTCGCGAGGGTAGTATCGCTCATAACACCGGCGTGTCTTCGTTTGCGGGGAAACGGCCGCCCTTGACCGACATGCTCGGCAATACGCGCGTCGAGCCCTTCGATATCGGCGCGTATGAGATAGACGAAGGGCAACAGGTATTCATCCTTTCGACAAACGTTAACGGCAGCGGCTCCATTTCAAAATCACCCGATAAGGTGAATTATCTTAGCGGAGACGTTGTCACGCTCCAGGCGGTCCCCAGTCAGGGATGGAGTTTTTCCAACTGGTCCGGAGACAAAACGGGCACGTCCAACCCCACCACGCTCACAATCACCCGCGATATGAGTGTTACCGCCACTTTTGAAGACGAACCTTCGTCACCCCCGGTTATACCGACAAGCCTCGATGCCGACGAAAACACACCCGGATGCGCGGATCTCGACTGGGCGTCAAACACCGAATCCGATCTTGCCGGTTATGTGGTCTACTACGGGCCGCAGTCGGTCGAACAGGGGGCGGCATCGGTCTATCCCGATTCGGTAGAGATTGGGCCTTCGAGCTCCACCCGTATTTGTAATTTTTCCGCGGGCGAATTCTTCTTCGCGGTTCGGGCTTTCAATACCTCAGGCCAATATAGCGGATTCTCATCCGAGGCAAGTCTCGTTTTTGCCGGTTCCGATAACACGGGCCCGGTGATCGAACCGGGGTTCCCCGGTAATGGCGCCGTCGGTGTCGACCCCAGCATTCCGAATATAACGGTTGTGATATCCGACAGCGGTACCGGTGTGAACGCGAACGCGATCAGTGTCAAAATCAACGGCACAGCGGTGACGGCGATGAAGTTTGTCGGTAACGCGGTCAGCTACACGATCGAGTGCACGCCGGCGGGCGGGCTGCCCGCGAACGGCACGGCAACGGTCGAAGTAACGGCGGACGATCTCGCATCGCCGGCCAACCGGTCTACTATTGAATACAGCTTTACAACTGGAGTAGCGGCCCCGCCGAACGCGCCTTCGGCCCTGGCTGTCGGTGAAAACACATTCGGCTGCGCCGATGCCTCATGGCAGGCAAACGCTGAAGCGGACCTTGCCGGGTATGTGTTGTACTACGGGCCGCAGTCGGTTGAGCAGGGCGAGGCTTCGGTTCTACGCCGATTCGGTTGAGGTCGGAGTGTCGACTTCCACACGTGTTTGCAATCTCTCCGCGGGCGAGCAATTCTTTGCGCTTCGCGCGGTCAACACATCCGGGCAGTACAGTGAATTCTCCGCGGAAGTCAGACTCGTCATGGTGGGCCCCGATGTGACGGGACCGGTGATCACGGCGGGAACTCCGGGCGACGGCGCTGTCAATGTGGATCCGGCCACGCCGACGATTTCGTTTGTTGTGACCGACGACCGCGCGGGTGTAAATTCCGACGCGGTGAGCGTTCTCATCAACGGTGAACAGGCAGTGTGGAAAACATTCAGCGGCGACGCGTCGAGATACACCGTCGAGTGTACGCCGATGAACGGACTCCCCGCAAACGCCACTGTAACGGTCAAAGTGACGGTGGACGATCTCGCGTCGCCGGCCAACAGATCCTCTTTGGAATATAGTTTTGCCACTGGAAACACGACGCCACCTGCGACGCCGACGACTTTCGCGGTCGCTGAAAACACGCTCGGGTGTGTGGATGCCTCATGGCAATCGAATATGGAATCCGATCTCTCCGGGTTTGTATTGTACTATGGGCAATTGTCGGTCGAACAGGGAGGCGCATCCGCCTACACTGATTCGTTACAAGTTGGAATGGCAACATCGACGCGCGTTTGCGGTTTCGCCCAGGGCACACAGTTCTTTGCCGTCCGCTCGGTAAACAGGTATGGCCAGTACAGTGGTTATTCGGACGAGAAGCGTCTCGACTTCGTTGGCCCGGATTTAACGGCCCCCATGATACTGGTGGGAAGTCCGGGCGAGGGGGCCGTGGATGTTGATCCGAGAACGGCCAGCATCTTCCTTGTGATTTCAGATTCACAAAGCGGCGTCGACACTAATTTGGTTGAGGTGTTGATCGCCGGGGTTGAGCCATCATCTATCAGTTTCAATGGCGATCCTTCAAGTTATGCGGTGGTGTGCGAACCGGCCGGCGGATTGCCGTCGAACGCGACTGTCACCGTGGAAGTATCGGCCTCGGACCTCGCGTCGTCGCCAAACCAGGCGTCCGATCAGTGGAGCTTCAGCACCACCGGTGTGCCGCCTTCGATTACGATGGGTGTGGCGGCCAGCGGCGGCAATGACGGGTGCGTGCATGTGTCCTGGGACGCAAATTCGGAACCCGATATCAGCGGATACACTGTTTACTACGGCACGGAATCGGTGGCCTTCGGAGAGGCATCGGTTTACGCCGATTCGATTTCAGCCGGCCTGGCAAACGCAGTGAATATTTGCGGGCTTCCCGACGGCAGACATTATTTTGCGGTTCGCGCAAAAAGTGAATCCGGGATGGTCAGCGGTTTTTCGGCGGAGGCATCCGCCGATGTGTCAAACCTCGATCTCCAGGGACCACTGGCGCCCCAGCAAGTACAGGTCTCCGAGGACACGCCGGGTTGCCTGGACGTCTCCTGGCAAGCGAACACGGAAACCAATCTCGACGGCTACGTGATTTACTACGGTACGCGTTCCGTTGCCCAGGGGGAAACGACGGTATATACAGACTCGGTCAACGTCGGAAATTCGACGAGCAGGGATATCTGCGGACTTTCTGCGGGAGTGTACTTTATTGCTTTGCGCGCCTACACGACGGCTGGTCTCTACAGCGACTATTCAACTGAGAAGCTAATTGATGTCGCCGGGCCGGACACCGAAGCGCCGGCGCTTCTGGTGGCGAGCCCCGCCGCGGGAGCCTCGGATGTACCGCAAAACACAGAGGTGTTGTTCGTGTTGTCGGACCTGCACACCGGCGTCGATACCAACAGCGTTAACGTGTCGATTGGCGGAAACACTCCATCCTTCATGGGATTCAACGGTGACCCATCGAGATATGCCGTGGTGTGTCGCCTGAGCCAGGATCTCCCCGCGAACAGTCTTATCAATGTGTCCGTCACGGCGCGCGACCGCGCCGCTTCACCAAACCAGATTTCAAAGAATTGGTATTTCACCACAGGAAGTCTGAGACCGAGTTCACCCACCGGACTCGTCGCTCTTGGCGATGATTCGGGTGCGGCTTCGCTGACATGGAACGCGAACCCGGAAAACAACATTGTTGGTTACACCATCTATTTTGGATTGTCCTCCGTTGCCCAGGGTCAAACAATCGCCTACCAGGACTCGATCAATGTCGGACTCTTGACCGGCCAATCCATCGGTGGACTTCTCGATGGGAGATACTATTTTGCGCTTCGCGCCAAGAACAGCGCCGGAATGTTGAGCGGTTTTTCCGCTGAGGTCTGGACCGATGTGATGAACATCGAATCGGATGGACCCATTCCTCCTCAACAGGTTCAGCCCTCCGAAACCTCTCCGGGTTGCGTCACGGTTGCATGGGGCAATCATCCGGACCCCGATGTGGCTGGTTTCGTCGTATATCACAGACCCATCTGGTCCGTTTCCGGGGGCGAAAGCGAATATGTGGATTCCGTCGATGTGGGTGATGCGACGAGCGGTGTCATTTGCGGTCTGGAAAAAGGATTATATTTCTTCGCCGTTAAGGCCTATAACCAGCTCGGACAGTACAGCGGGTTTTCGACGGAGAAGGACGTTGATGTCGTCGGTCTCGACACGGCCGGACCAATGGTTCTCGTCGGAGGGCCGCTCGATGGAGCCGTCAATGTTCGACCCACCGCGACCATCTTTTTCGTGGTTTCGGACGCGCAAACCGGGGTGGACACCAATACGGTCGATGTTCTGATCAACGGCGAACCTCCGGCAAAAACCACTTTTACGGGTGACCCGACGGCGTTTGCGGTGGTATGCGAGCCCGCCGAACGCCTCCCCTTGAACTCGCTGGTTACCGTGGATGTCGCAGTCTCCGATTTTGCCTCTCCGGCCAACAGAACGCGGGTCGATTGGAATTTCACAACATCGGACGGAAGACCTTCGGCTCCCACGGGACTCACCGCTCAGGGAACCGACAACGGCTGCGCGCGTCTCAGCTGGAACGCCAACACAGAGGAAGACGTGGGCGGATACAAGATCTACTACGGCACGGCATCGGTGGCCGAGGGAGATGCCGGCGCGTACTCGGATTCGATTACGGTAGGAACAATCACAAACCGGACGATCTGCGGATTGATCGACGGCCGCCACTATTTTGCGGTGCGCGCCTGGACGGAATCTGGATTTTTAGGACAGATCAGCGCGGAAGTCTCGACCGAGGTTTCCAACGGCGACGCTCAGAGCCCGCTCCCGCCAACGGCGGTGACGGTTGACGAGACAAGTCCCGGATGTGTCAAAGTCGAATGGGCGGCCAATTCCGAACCCGACATCGCCGGTTATATCGTCTACTACGGAACACACTCGGTCGACGGCGGGGACGCGAGCGATTACGATGACTGGGTCGAGGTTGGAAGCAAATTGGAATACGATGTCTGCGGCCTGACGCACGGGATGTACTACATCGCTGTTCGTGCTTTCAACTCGACGGGTGGTTACAGCGGATACTCCACGGAGTACGCGGCTTATGTTGTCGGCGAAGACTCGGACGGCCCGACAATTCTGGCGGCAAATCCCGCCGACGGGGCAAGCGATGTCCCCGTTAACTCGAGCGTATTCTTCGCTATTACCGATTCGCAGACCGGTGTCGACAAGAATTCGCTGAATGTCATGATAGACGGCGCCGCGCCGGATTCGACATCCTTCAATGGAGACTCCGGAAATTACGCCGTTGTATGCTCCAATGAGGGGGACTTCGAAGCGAACAAGACAGTGACCGTCGAGGTCACCGTCTCCGACCTGTCAGACCCGCCAAACGAGACGACGCTTTCCTGGAATTTCACAACCGGTTCGGACACCGATACGACACCGCCCGAAAAGCTCGCGCAGACGCCTTCCGACGGTGCAACCGATGTCGACGCCGATGCTCCGATAACGGTCAGTTTCAGTGACGAAGGTCAATTCGGAATCGCTTCCATTGAGTTCTTTGTCGATGGCGCCAGCATGGTCGATACAACGATCACGCGTGAAGCCAACGGCGATGTGACGATCGTTTACAACAACACGGATGGGTTCAACCCCGGTTCGACTGTTTCGATACAGGTGGTGGCGGCGGATGTGGCGAACAATACCATGTCGGTCGAGTTCTCGTTCACAGTAGCGCTTGCCCCGGCAGTTGGCGGGGAAGACGTCGCCATCGTGCCAAATGGCTACTGGGCGCACGAGCCGACACGACCGCTTGAGATCCAGAATTTGCCCTCCGGTTGGACCGTGAAAATCTTCGACACATCCGGATCGGAAGTGCGAAGCTACAAAAACGCAAACGGAGACGGAGAGGACTGGAACTGGGATTTCTCCAACGATCACGGGCGTCGTGTCGCGAAATCGATGTACCTGGTCCGGGTTCTGGATACTGGCGGGTCGGTCCGTGAGAGCGGTCGGTTTGTCGTGCAGTCGGACTAGCAGTTTCCGCCAACGAGTGAATTAAAGAAAAATCCCGTGTGTTCGGCACACGGGATTTTTTTCTTGGCATCGAGGCCGAAATCGGTTTCCTTTGGGTATCCTGAAATTGTCCCTTGGCCGTGTTGCCGCGTATCATCGCCAGGTTCTGTTCAAGTAGAGGAATTCGACGCCCGATGCACAATGACCCCATTTTGGACCGTTACCGCGATTGTTGGACGACATCGCTGGGTTTGATGCGCAGGCGATACCTCTATGCGCCCTTCTTGGCGATATTTGCGGCGAAGATCATCCCGCTCCTCCTCGTCTTCTGGTATTGGCACCCGCTGATAGCGCCTGTTATGACACCGATAATCAAGAGTCTCGGTGGCGAGGCAATCCTGCATTATCCCGAACACATCCTCACACTTCCCGACGTGTTCTATTCTATGGAAATTGTCGTCATGATCGTGGTGGGTTTTTTAATGCTCGGTTGGGCGGTGTTTTTAATCGTGGACGCCATTCGCGGGCATCGCTACCGGGCTGTTAAATACGGAGGGGAGATCGCGATCTTTGTCCCTCCGATTCTTTTGATAGGGTTTGTCTTCGTGGTCGCGGTGCTCGGTATACCTTTTCTTTTTGGCTGGCTGGCGGAACAGACCGATCGTCCCAGGCTTGAAATGCTTTTGCGGGCGACCGGGCAGCTGGGAGGCTTCGGGATGGAAGTCCTTCTCATCTATTCGTTGGTTTTTCTTCGACAGGCCCACGGCAAGGCTTTGTTGGCCATGAAGACGAGCGTGGATTTCGCGCGGGAGAATCTTGACATCACCGTGCTCGTCGTAGCGACGGCGATACTGATTCCCGTGCCTTTCAAGGTATTGGCGGGTGAGGCAGCAACGCTCGTGAGCAGACTTCAGGGTGACCTGGTTCTCGTGTACCTGATCCTGGGAACGTTCACAGAGATGTTTGCGTATTTTTTTCTGATGGCCGCGACGAGTTGGATCGCCATGAAGGACATGTCCCAAAAACAATAATATGAAATTTTGTTCATCCATATTGCTTGTCGCGGCCGTCCTCGTCTTTTTGGCGGGTTGCAGCAATGATCCCGGGATACAAGCCCGTTACGCGCTCGAGAAGGACATTTGGCGGGCGCGGATGATCGAGAATCGTATTTGGACCGATGCGTTCTCGATCAGCCACCGAGATGTCCAGGCGGCGATCACCGCCTATGAATCGGTTTTGGCGAACGACCTGGTAAAGTCCGGCAAGACCGAGTCGTGGGGTTCGACGGCAATAATGGATTATCGACGGCTCATGGTGACGAGCGAAATGGCTCTCGCCAGGCTCTTCTTCTTACGCTTTCAGGACAACGCGGGGGTGACCTATTTCAGGTCAGGCCTTCGCCGACACGATCTGATGTTCAATCAGCATCGCGGCGCCGGCCTCCACCACATCCGGAAGATTTACAAGTCGATCGAGAAAGACAGGTTCGAAATCAAGTGCGCTTCGATTGTCGAATCTGTGATCGAAGAGGGGGTCGTATGGTACGGCGATGTCGCGATCGGCGATACGCTCCTTGCGATTCCGGTTTTTTTGGTACGGACAAGTATCGACCGTTCGGGGTCGGACGCGGACTCCGGCTATGTCGAGCTTGCCGATCGTATGTATTCGAGAATTATTCGTACGTGGCCGGATAGCCTCGTCGCTCAAAAGGCACGTCTGGCTCGCGCGGATGTTCGTGTGCTCGAGGGACGGTATGAAGAAGCGATCAAGGATCTCGACGCCGTCCTCGAAACGGGCCGTTTTGAAATGTTTCCGGACGAGATCCTTTTGTTTCGGAGCGAAATTCTCGCACACGGACTCAATCGTCATGCAGAAGCGATGATAGTTTTCGACTCTTTGATCACCAAGGATCCCGAGTCACGCATCGCACGCACCGCGACACTCAACAAGGCAAGCGTCTTGATAAAAACAGGGCGTGCCTCGGAAGGAGCGAAGCTTTTGCTCGAACTCGAACTCGACAGGGAAGTCGAGCCCGAGACAGCAACGTCGGCGATGTTTATCCGGGCGATGAACTTGAAGAACCGCGGCGAATGGGCGGAAGCGCAGCACATACTGTGGCGTATTTGCCGGCTCTATCCTTTTTCGCGGGCGTCTTTCGTGGCGCCGCTTGAAATTCTCCGCGCCAGGATCCGCGAGGGCGACCCGGAATTGGCGCGGCGATCACATTCGAAAGTTCGAGAATTCTATCTGGACGCGATATCCAGGAACAGCGCGTCGGTGAGATACCGGCACCTGCTCAATGATTTCCTTATGGAATCATATATCATGATGGACGCGCCGATGGAGGGCGCGCGGACGCTCGAGACCGAGGGGGACGCGTGGCGGGGAGAAAATCGTACGGTTGCGTATTTCAAGAGCGCCCTGGTATATTTGAACTTAGTGGATGACCGGGAAAATGGCGTCCGTATGCTAAAAAAATGTCTTGACGATTCCCCCCGGTCACGTTATGCAACGGTAATACAGGGACAGCTGGACTCAGTATTCTCCCAGGAAGTGGTCCGGTAAAACACAGGATTCGCGTCCGCCGACCGAAAGATGCCCCATCCTTATCGGCTCGGCAGTCCCAAGAAAAACACATAAATCGGCCCCGGCCAAAACCATCAAGGCGTCGGCAAAGTGCGTCTTTTGCCGCCCTAACGGGCAAAATACGTGCGTTTGGCGGCGGCGTGGTCATGGAGCATCAGGAAATGGCGACTTGGGCTGCTAATTGCATTCACAACAACGTATTATGGCATAGCCGCGCGGCCAACTTTTCTTCTGTTTGGTCTGAGCCTTGCTTTCACTACGCTGAAACCCCAAAAGAGATCTCTAGAATTCGCATCCTGTGGAGGTACGCAGCATGATTGGACGCAAGCGGGTCGGTTTTAGCCGACACACGGCGGCCATTCTTTTTTTGGTCCTTTTCGCGGTGACGCACACCACATCGAACGCCTCAGACGATTTTGCCGGCACTTTCGGCGCTTCGTTCATGCGCGTGCCGGTTGGCGCCTCTGTTATGGGAACGCCGGACATCGTGGCCGGGATGAACCCGGATGCATCGATGTTGTTTTCCAACCCTGCGGACCTCGGCGGAATGATGAGGGGGCAATTGTACCTCTCTCGTGCTAACTGGCTAGACGACATGAGCTTGAACGCAGCGAGCATGGCGATTCCATTCAACGATCAAAAGTTGGTTTGGTCGGTCGGTTCGCGACTTCTCTATTCGGGAGATCTCAACGGTTTCGATGAGACGGGCCAAATAGTGTCCAGCGAGAACTACTATGGGATGGCCATCTCGACGGCGCTGAGTCGCAAGTTTGACAGCTTGGGGCTCGGTCTGGGTGTAGGTGTAACCTATCTGCGTGAGCACCTGCCGCTCGAAACCGGTGACGGTTTCGCGTTTTCTCTTGGAATGAACTACAACAGGGGTGGGCATAGAATATCGGCTTTTGCGGAGGATCTGGGCGGAAAAATTTCATTTGAGGGAAGGGATTATCCCATCGACAGCCGTTACATTGCCGGTTATGGATACTCGTTCTTCAAAGGCCCGGGACGTTTGGATCTCGGCGCCCAGATAACGGTATCCCGGTCGGACTTCAAACGCGTCGACTTCGGAGGCGCCTACAATTTTCAAAAATATTTTATCGTCCGCGCGGGGCTCAACCGTATGTACGACGCCCCCAACCAGAGCCAGATGCCTCTAAGTGGCGGCATGGGATTCCGTTATGGAACTCTCTCCATTGACTACGCCTACACTTCCCAAGAATACTTTTCCAATACGCACACGTTCTCCGTTGGATTTGGTTTTGGCGGCGGACAGTCGTCTTCGCTCCATTCGGACGCGTCAAACGCGCAAAGCGCCGCACCCCCGCCCGCCAGTCTTGACTACCAATCGAGCGCGGCTGCTTCGTCAAAGACAGGGATGTCGAACGCGTCTTCGGACTACGCTGTGATTGCCGGCGTGCACTCGCGAGCGGAGAGCGCCGAAGCCGAAGTTCGAGCTTTGCACCTGCTCAAGATCCCGGCGACCGTTCAGGCGGAGGGACAACAATATCTTGTGCTCATCGGTCGATACGATTCAATCGAAAGAGCCGAGGCAGTTCTTTCAAAGTATGAGGAAAAAGGTCATCAGTTCCGTATCCTTGCGGAAAATCGCTGATTTCTGTGTAATTCCACCCAAAATTGGGTTTATTGCCCACAACCCAGCAACGCTCGCCATTGCAGTAGGTTACGCTGTATTCTCCGTTTTTCTGCGGGTTAATTCCCCCATACAATAAGTTGTGTAGGTCTGCGTGCCTACCTGTCGCGTAAGATAATTCCGACACGTCGCCGAACTTACTATGTATAAGTGAGTTACAAAGGGGAATTTTTGTCAATTTTTGGATGATTTTCGACCGCTCTGGGTATCGTTATTGCAATTCAGGGAACAGCAACTCGTATCAGAAATACGTAAATATTTAGATATATCACGCTTCACATCGAAGGGGTCGGGGGGTGCCTTATTTGAATCGCCCAACTGCCAAAGCATCAGATGCATCAATATTCCCGAGCTGGGTACCGCGTGGACGATTAAGCGTCATCGACGGCAAGGGCCGTGGCCGGGAGAAAATCCAAGGCATGGACGCCTGGAAACGCGCTTTCGATATCTCCGCAAGCGTTGCCGGGCTAATCGTGTTTGCGCCCTTAATGGCGGCGGCCGCTGTTGCGATCAAGCTGACTTCACCGGGCCCGGTTCTTTTCACGCAGGAGCGTATCGGAGTCAACCGAAGGCTCGATCATCGGCGCGGTTCCTCCAATGGCCACGGTGGTTTCGATCGGCGCGTTAACGATCGCAGGGGAGATCAGAAACACGGCAAGCCATTTACAATGTTTAAGTTCCGAAGCATGTCGGTTGGCGCAGAGAATGGTGTCCCCAAATGGACGACCCGGGACGATCCTCGCGTTACCGCTATCGGACGTTTGATCAGAAAAACACGAATCGACGAGACCCCACAGTTTTTCAATGTGTTGCGTGGAGATATGAGCATCGTCGGTCCTCGGCCCGAACGTGACTATTTCTACGCACAGGTGGACAGGAAGATCCCGAAATTCCCGAATCGGTTAAGGGTAAAGCCCGGCCTCACGGGCCTGGCCCAGGTCAACGTTGGCTACACCAATAACGTTGAGGATATGCAGAGAAAGCTCGATCACGATCTGGAGTATATTCGGACCTTGAGCCCCACAAATGATGTCAAGATCATGTTCAGGACGATTTCGGTCGTTGTCACGGGCAGGGGGGCATTCTGACCCGGATGCCCTTGCGGTGCGAATTCCCCTAAATAGTTGTTGAATAATAAGTACCAACGCAATGCACTGCATTCGCGGCTGGTAAACGTATGTGTAAACCGGTATGAGGATTGCTAGTGAGGAAACGGATACTGGCGTTGAACTCGGCCGACAATTCGACAAACAAACCGGCCACTCAGCGGCCGTCACAGAAAGTCACACATTGAGACCAACCGTCAGCATTGGGCTTCCGGTCTACAACGGTGAGCGTTACCTCGAGCAGGCGATTGAGTCGATTCTCGAGCAATCTTATGTGGATCTCGAACTGATTGTGTCCGACAACGCATCCACGGATCTCACCGAAGCAATTTCTCGGGCCGCCGCGGAGCGGGATCCTCGCGTTCGATATATCAGAAACGCGAAAAACCTCGGGGCGGCGGAAAACTACAACCGCGTATTCAACGCTTCGAACGGCAAGTTTTTTAAATGGGCGTCGCACGATGACTTGTGCGCTCCCACTTTTGTAGAGCGATGCATGGAAGGCCTCGAGGAAAATCCCTCGGCGGTCCTTTGTTATCCGCGGACAATGTTCATCGGTACCGACGGAGATCATATCGATGAGTACGACGAGCGCGATGATTTTACCGACGCGGATGCGTCGGCGCGTTTTAGGACATGGCTCTTCGACAGAAAAGGGCCGTGGTGCAACGCGGTGTTCGGCATTATACGTTCCGATGTGCTCGCCGGCACCGGGTTGATAGGGAAATACAATAGCTCCGATGTTATCCTGCTCGGGGAACTTCTGCTACACGGAACGATGGAGAGAATCCCCGATGTCTTGTTTTATCGGAGGGACCATTCCGAACGTTCGGTGCTGGCACATGCGAGTGACGAGGCACGAGCAGCCTGGTTCGATCCGGCGAGCGCGGGCAAAATTCAAATGCCAACCTGGCGTTGGTTCCGTGGATACGCGGGAGCCATCACGCGCTGTGACCTTCCGGTCCCGGCCCGCATTCATTGCTCGGGATCGCTGCTGAGATGGGGCATCCAACAAAGGAATCGATTGAAGGCCGAGCTCGTAGGGGCGACAAAAACGATAAGCGGAAAACGGCGGTTGTCGGCATAGTTCGGTCGGCGACAAGTTTTGAAGCGAGGAAAAAATGAAAGTGGCAATTCTGGCCGGCGGTGTTGGGTCGCGTCTCTCGGAAGAAACGATCATAAAACCGAAGCCGATGGTTGAGATTGGCGGAAGTCCGATCCTGTGGCACATCATGATGCACTATCATCACTACGGGCATAAGGATTTCATCATCGCGCTTGGATACAAAGGCGAAGTGATTAAGAAATATATGGTGGACTACTGTTCATTGCACAGCGACCTGACGGTAAAACTCGATACCGGTGAGGTCGAGGTTCACAATAAAGCCGAGGCAGACTGGACGGTCGATTTGATTGATACGGGTGTGTCGACGCTCACCGGCGGCCGAATTAAGCGTTTGGGACCCCGGATAGGGAACGAGACATTCATGCTCACATGGGGTGACGGCGTTGCCGATGTGAACCTGGACGAACTTCTCGCGTTTCACAAATCGCATGGAAAGCTGGTTACGATGACCGCGGTGAGGCCGGCTGCCCGCTTTGGACATCTCGAACTCGACGGCAACCAGATTGTGGAATTTTCGGAAAAACCACAGACCCATGAGGGGTGGATAAACGGCGCCTTTTTTGTGCGTAGAACCCGCCGCGCTCGACTATATTGAGGGCGATGAAACGCAGTGGGAGCGGGAGCCCCTTGAGCGACTCGCTTCCGAGGGGCAACTTATGGCTTACAAACACGAATCATTCTGGCAATGCATGGACACGTTGCGTGACAAAGTTTTGCTCGAAGAACTGTGGCAGACGGGCAACGCACCCTGGAAAATATGGAGTTAATAAAATGAGAGTGATGGTGACGGGACACAAAGGTTACATCGGGACGGTTCTTGTTCCCATGTTGTTAGAAAAGGGTCATGAGGTTGTGGGATTTGACAGCGATCTTTACGCGCACTGTACGTTTGGCGAAGGAATCGTCGACGTGCCCGAGATTCTCAAGGACGTTCGCGACGCGGAACCGGCCGATCTTGATGGGATCGACGCCGTGATGCACCTCGCCGGGTTGTCAAACGATCCGCTCGGCGATCTCAACCCAACCCTCACATATGAAATCAACCATCAGGCCTCGGTGAGGCTTGCCGAGCTTGCGAAGAAAGCGGGCGTCAAGCGGTTCATCTTTTCTTCGTCGTGCAGCAACTACGGAGCCGCCGGCGACGATCCCATCGACGAGGGCGCCGATTTCAACCCGGTGACACCATACGGAGAGTCGAAAGTCCTTGTTGAGCGTGATCTCGTCAGGATGGCAGACGACAATTTCAGTCCGATCCTTCTTAGAAATTCAACGGCCTACGGTGTGTCGCCGCGCCTTCGCTTTGATCTCGTCCTCAACAACCTCGTTGCCTGGGCATTTACGACGGGCAAGGTGTTTCTCAAGAGTGACGGATCCCCGTGGCGCCCCATCGTTCATATCGAAGATATTTCACGCGCTTTCGTCGCCGTGCTTGAGGCCCCGATCGAAACCGTGCACAACGAGGCGTTCAACGTTGGACGCAGCGACCAGAATTTCAGGATACGAGAGCTTGCCGAGATCGTGAAGGATACCGTTCCCAATTGCGAAGTTGGATTCGCCGATGACGCCGGCCCCGACAAACGCAACTATCGGGTGGATTGTTCGAAGATCCTCGCCGTGGTTCCCGATTTCAAACCCGTGTGGGATGCGCGCAAGGGTGCGCAAGAGCTCTACGAAGCTTATAAGACGCATGGGATCAGCCTCGATGAATTCGAGGGGCCCAAATACAAACGTATCGATCATATCAGGATGTTAATCGCGGAAGGCCATTTGGATAACGCACTCCGCCGCCGCAATCCGGGAGCCTGAAGGAATCCCCGGGGGAAGGTGAAACGATGAAACTCGAAAATTTGAAATGTCGCCTGTGCGAAAAAACCGGTCTCGAGTTGATACTGTCATTTGGCGAGACGCCGCTGGCCGATCGTCTGGTCACGGACGATCAATTGGGCGATCCGGAAATTACCGCGCCGCTCGATCTCGTTTTTTGTCCGCACTGCTGCCTCGTTCAAATTACGGTTAGTGTCGATCCTGAAATCCTTTTCTGTCAGGATTATCCATACTTCTCATCCGTGTCACCGGCGCTGCTCGAGCACTCGAAAAAGAACGCAGAAGAACTGATCGCCGAACGGAAACTCGACTCCGACAGCCTGGTCGTCGAACTCGCGAGTAATGACGGTTACCTTCTCAAGAATTTTCTCAAACAAGGAATCCCGGTGCTCGGCATCGATCCTGCCGACGGCCCCGCCAAAGCCGCCCAGGACATCGGTGTCGACACAATGTGTACATTTTTTACCAAGGATCTCGCCGGACGGCTTCGGGACCAGGGGAAACAGGCCGATGTCATCCTGGCTAATAACGTCCTCGCCCATGTTCCAGATTTGAACGGCTTCGTCGCAGGCATCGCGACGCTAATAAAGGATGACGGCGTCGCGGTGATAGAAGCGCCTTACCTTCGTGATCTGATGGAACAATGCGAATTCGACACGATTTACCACCAGCACCTATGTTATTTTTCGGTCACTGCGCTCGATCGGCTCTTCCGCAAACACGGGTTGTATCTCAACCGGGTCAAGCATCTGCCGATCCACGGTGGTTCGCTTCGTCTCTTCGTCGAACCCGTCGAAGCAGTCGAAGAGTCGGTGTCGTCCCGCCTGCGTGAGGAAGCGGAAATCGGGATGACGAAATTCGCTTACTACCATAACTTCGCCGCACGTATTGAGGGGATCAAAACGTCACTCATAACAATTCTCGATCAGGTTAGATCGGAAGGGAAGCGAATTGCAGGTTACGGTGCGGCGGCCAAGGCGACCACACTTCTCGCGTACTGTGGGATCGACGGAAAGTATCTCGATTACATCGTGGACCTGAATCGTTTCAAGCACGGACGCTATATGGGTGGAAATCACATCGAGATTCGACCGACGCAAACGCTTCTGGAGGACAACCCCGAGTGCGTGCTGGTTCTCGCGTGGAATTTCGCGGATGAAATTATAAAACAACAAGCCGAATACAAGGATCGGGGCGGGCGGTTTATCGTTCCGATTCCATCCCCCAAAATTGTTTGACGGTGTTCGCGCTTCCTCAATCTATGTCCGGACTTCATGATATGTGGTGCACATGATCGGCACGTGGATCAAAGAATTTTGGGACTACCGGGAGTTGTTTTTCTTCCTGGTCTGGCGCGATATCAAGATCCGTTACAAACAGACGGTGCTCGGCGCCGGCTGGGCGATCATCCAGCCGTTTTTTACTATGATCATTTTTACGTTGTTCTTCGGCAAAATGGCCAAAATGCCGAGCGATGGAGTTCCGTACCCCATTTTCTCATACGCGGCGCTCCTGCCATGGACGTATTTTTCCGCCTCTTTGAGACTTTCAGGCAACAGTCTTGTCGGCGGGGCGAACCTGGTGAGAAGGGTGTATTTTCCGCGGGTCGCCCTTCCCGCGGCATCGACACTGAGCGGCCTGGTGGATTTTGCCATTGCATCCGTCGTCCTTCTCGGGATGATGGTGTACTATGACATTCCCTTTGGCTGGGGCTTGTTATTGTGGCCGGTGCTCCTCATTCCCCTGGTGCTCCTCGCGCTCGGCATAGGGATGATCCTGTCCGCATTGAACGTTAAGTACAGGGATATCAAGCACGCGATTCCATTCTTTATTCAATCGCTTCTCTTTATAACGCCGATTATTTATCCGACGAGCATTGCGTCCAGCAAAATCCAGTTTCTGCTTTCCCTCAACCCACTCACCGGTCTTATAGAAGCGTTTCGGGCGTCATTGCTCCCCACACGATCCGTCGACTGGCCCTTGTTGGGCATTTCGGTTGGAATTACACTTCTGATTTTTGTTTTTGGAGCGTTTTACTTCT
Organism: Candidatus Latescibacterota bacterium; assembly: GCA_963791045.1. Classification (GTDB taxonomy): domain Bacteria; phylum Krumholzibacteriota; class Krumholzibacteriia; order WVZY01; family WVZY01; genus CAWBQK01. The sequence goes on along the minus strand of CAWBQK010000017.1, from coordinate 322,183 downwards.
CCAAAACAGAGCGGGAATTCGCGGATATCATTTAACCGGACTTTCCGGGAATTGAAACATGACACACTCCATTGTTGTAGAAAACTTGTCAAAACAGTATCAGCTTGGGCAGCTCCAGCACGAGACGATGCTTCGCGAAGCGATAGTGAGTTTTTTCAAAAACCCGCTCAAGAAACTCCGAAGAGAAAAAGAGTTGATTTGGGCTTTAAAAGATGTCGAGTTCAATGTTGATGAGGGTGAGGTCGTCGGAATAATCGGACGCAATGGGGCGGGGAAGAGTACGCTTCTCAAGGTCCTTTCGAGAATTACATATCCCACGACCGGGAGCATTACAGTGCACGGACGCGTCGCGTCACTTCTCGAGGTGGGAACCGGTTTTCACGAGGAACTCACCGGGCGTGAAAACATCTTTTTGAACGGATCGATCCTTGGGATGAGGCGCAAAGAGATCGTCGCGAAGATGGATCAGATAATCGATTTCGCCGGGGTGGAGAAATTCGTGGATACCCCTATCAAGAGATACTCGACGGGGATGAAGCTCAGGTTGGGTTTGGCGTCGCGGCTCATCTCGACCCCGACGTTCTTTTTGTCGACGAGGTGCTCGCAGTCGGCGATGCCGAGTTTCAAAAGAAATGCCTCAAGGCGATGGACGATCTGAGAATGGGAGGACGGACGGTCCTCTTCGTGTCGCACAACATGGCCGCGGTCGAGAATCTTTGCCCTAGAGCGATCTGGATCGAAGGTGGAAAGGTTCAGTCAGGACGGAGATTCCGAAACCGTAATAAGGTCGTATCTGTCCATGTTTGCGGCAAGCCGCCAGGCGGGTTATGACCTGAGTACAATAGAGAGCCGCGGGGGCAACGGAGCCATCCGCTACACCGGCATAGAGTTCATCGACGCGGACGGACGCCCGATGCTTTTGGTGCAAAGCGGCGACCAGCTTCGTGTGCGACTCTACTTCGAGGCGTACGAGGAAATCACCCGGCCGCATTTTGGTTTCAAAATATTCACCGATGTGGGGACGCTGGTCACTACGATCAGCACCTGGGCCACCGGTTTGGAGATCCCCTCGATTCCCCGGGGTAAGGGCCACATCGACTTGACACTCGATTGTCTCAACGTGATGCCTTCGCGATATTTCGTCTCGTTGTGGTTGTCAAGTTTTGGCGGCGTGAAGTACGATGCCCTCGATCACTGCGTCGCGCTCGATGTCGAGTCGGCGGATCCATACGGCACGGGCAAAGGCATGGAAAGCCGCTTCGGTGTTGTTTACATGCCGGGGAAGTGGGCTTACGACGGGCCGGTCGAGAACGATTCAAATTCTTGAGCGGCCACCCCACCCGCAAACACATTCAACGGAACATCAAATGAAACTTACGACAATGTGTCCGAGCTGCGGTACCGAAGGGATGAGGTCGTTCTACAAGGTCGATAAAGTCCCGGTGCACAGTTGTCTCATGTTTTCGAGCGAAAAGGAAGCGCGGGAATTTCCAACCGGCCGTATCGAACTCGGTGTTTGCCGTCGCTGCGGATTCGTGTCCAACATGGCGTTTGACGCCAGCGGGCAAGACTATTCGCCGCTTTACGAGGATCAGCAGTGTTATTCGCCGACCTTTAACGCTTTTGCTCGAAAACTCGCGGAGAGCCTCACAGACAAATACGACGTTCGTAACAAGAACATAATGGAGGTCGGGTGCGGCAAAGGTGATTTTCTCGCCCTCATGTGCGAGGTCGGGGGCAACCAGGGAGTCGGTATCGACCCGGCCTGCGTCAAGGACAGGATCGACAGCCCGGCGAAAGACCGCATAAATATCGTCCAGGACTATTATTCCGAGAAATATTCACACTACAACGGCGACTTTGTGATGTGCCGGCACACTCTTGAGCATATTCACCCGACGAGAGACTTCGTACGAACGGTGCGCAAATCGATAGGCGATCGCCTCGACACGGTCGTGTTTTTTGAGATCCCGGACGTCGGCATCGTCCTCCGCGATATCGTATTTTGGGATGTGTACTACGAACACTGTTCGTATTTCAGCCCCGGTTCTCTTGCGCGGCTTTTTCGCGAATGTGGTTTTGAAGTTCTCGACATTTACCTCGAGTACGATAACCAGTACCTGCTGATCGACGCGAAACCCGTGGACGCCCCCTCCGAAAAAGTACACCCGTTGGAAGAGTCGGTTGACACGCTCGAGGCGTGGGTGGATGGATTCGCGGCCGGAATCGCCGATCAACGCGCAGCCTGGAAGCGCACACTGACCGAGCTTGGATCGTCTGGAAAACGGCCCGTTATCTGGGGATCGGGATCGAAGTGTGTGGCGTTTCTTACGACGTTGGGCGTGGACGAGGAGATCGCCGGTGTTGTCGATATCAACCCCCGGCGTCACGGCAAATTCATAGCCGGCGTGGTAAAAGAGATCATGCCGCCCGAATTCGTCGCCGAATATCAACCTGATGCCGTCATAGTGATGAATCCCGTCTATAAGGATGAGATCTCGACGATGATTTCGGGCATGGGTGTCACACCCAGAATCATGACCGTTTGACACACGCTGTTGGGGAGTAACGCAAAGTGACTGCTTCGAAGTGTCCTGTATGTGGTTCCGGTGACCAGACGATTATTTATGAGTCGCGGAATACTCCGACACAAATTAACTTTTTGTACCGTTCTCACGAGGAGGCGCTGGGATGCCCGAGGGGCGATATCATCCTCGGTGTGTGTGGTGTCTGCGACATGATCGTCAACACGGCTTTTGATCCCCAAAAACTGGAGTACGGAGAAGGGTACGAAAACGCCCTCCACCATTCGACCGTCTTTCGGTCGTATGCGGAACAACTCACCGATCGTCTAATTGACGATTTTGATCTTCGCGAAAAGTCAATCGTCGAAGTGGGGTGTGGCGATGGGACGTTCCTTCGCCTTATTTGCGAGCGTGGGAATAACAAAGGTTACGGATTTGATCCGAGCGCACCCGATGACAGTCTTGTGGATCAACCAACCGGCGTTCGCATCATACGAGATTACTTTTCGGACGCGTATTCCGACGTGGGCGTTGATTTCTTGTGCTCACGTCATACGCTGGAACACATCTGGGACCCCATGACGATGCTGGGGCCGTTGCGCCAATCGCTTGATGCCAGTCCCGGCATTCCGATCTTCTTTGAAGTTCCGAACGGCTTGTACACACTTGAGAATCTGTTTATCTGGGACATCATCTACGAGCACACCGCATATTTTACCGATTGTTCGCTCCGGTTTGTTTTCGAGCGTGCCGGGTTTGATGTCGACAAAACTTATGAGACCTTCTCCGGTCAGTTTTTGTGTATCGAAGCAAGGGTCGGCGGTGGGCGAGTGTCGAAAACCGGGAGCTTGCCCGTAAACCCGCCGAAGCCCTCGATGGGAACGGTCATCGACCGTTTCACCCGCGGCTATAGAGCATACGTAGAGCAATGGCGGCGCACGCTCGAACAACTTGAGTCGTCCGATAAGAAAGTCGTTGTGTGGGGCGGCGGATCGAAGGGAATTACGTTCTTGAATCTGTTCGCGTCGACCGGTTTTATCGAGCATGTCGTGGACATCAATCCGAAAAAGCACGGGATGTACATTGCCGGCGCCGGACAGGAGATTGTGGCTCCGGAGCGATTGGCGGACATCAAACCGGATACCGTGATCATCGTAAATCCTGTCTATAAAGACGAGATTGAGGCGACCCTCGGAGGTATGGGCATAGCGCCCGAGTACCTCGTTTTGTAACTGGATTCGCAACCTATTGATATGACATATAATACACGAACACGCCGGGTCGCGGTCGACGCGTTCGTTGTCTTGACGCCGGGGTTTCGACGGTTGTAGACTTGCGATAAGGTTTTTATGCTATTTCTATCAAAAAGACAAATCGTGGTCCACGTGTGTATATACACGGCGGGGCTCGCCATTCTTGCGAGTTTACTCAGTCCCTGGATATTCATTCCGATCGCCTTTCTGGTGTCGCTGGCGCATCTTTGGGTCGCCAACCGCTTGAAACGTGCGCGCTATCGATCGATCGTCGATAGCGCCCGCGCCGCGCAGATAGAGAGTCTTCCGAGCTCGGACCACATAAAGTCGAGAGACATCGACGAACTTCTCATCACCACACTCAAGGATGTCACCGCTGAACTTGAAGAGAAGTGCTACCAGCTCGTCGAGAAGAACATTCAGCTGCTCAGTCTCAAAGAGATCAGCCTGACCATCATTTCATCTTTGAACGAACCGAGAATTGTTGACTCGGTCCAGAGCTTTTTGGCCAAAGGCCTTGGGTTCAAGGAGATTTTCGTTGGGATCTTCGACCAGGAGAAGCGGGCGTTCCATTTGTATACATTTCGAGAGGCTTTTGGCGAGACCAAACAGGAAGAACGTACGGTAAAGCTCGAGGACCTCGAGGGAATAATCCGCAAATCTATTGTGACCCGCAAACCCGTACTCATAAAAGACGCGGAGATGCACCCCATCGGGATGACGGCGAACGATCCGATCTTTGAGGACAGTACGATGAAATCCTATCTTATCGTACCGATGGTGAAGAGCACGTTTTCGCAGCACTGTTGGAAAGCCGAGGATTGTCTTCTCAAGAACGAACCGGATGGATTGCGTAAGAGCGCGATGACGCTGACGCCATCACCCGATCCGTCATCCGCCGAAGATGGCATCTGCCCCTCGTGCGGTCGCTTGCCCGTGCTCGGTGTCGTTGGTGTCACCGACGGATTCAAAGCCGCTGTTCTCAGTCAGGTGGACCTGGTCGCCGTCGAAACATTGGCACTCCAGATCAGCACTCTTCTCGAAAACGCGCAGCTCTACACCGAGCTTCAGTATGAAGAAAGTTTTCGAGACGACGTTATCAACAGCATGATGAACGGACTCATCACGGCCGATGTGCAGGGTACAATCCTCCTCGTCAACGAAATGGCCGAACGCCTAACCGGTTATCGCGGGGAAGAACTAAAGGGAATGCTAATCGACGAGATAATCGTCGACCAGAAGGTCGGGGAGACCGCGGGCCCGGTTACGCGAACACTGGGACGTGGAGAAAAGGTATTCCAGAGGGAAGTATTGCTCGTCAAGAAAGACGGCAGCAAGCTTCCCATCATGCTCAACACCTCACTTCTCGTCGATGAGGAGAAGAGGATCCAGGGCACCATTGCGGTTTTCCTCGATATCACGCGTATCAAGCGCATGGAGGAGAAAATCATACATCTCGACAAACTCGCCGCTTTGGGACGATTTTCGTCGAGCATGGCCCACGAGATTAGAAACCCGCTGACCGGCATCGTTGCCGGACTCGAATATCTGAAACGAGCTGGTGGGATCGCGGTCGAGCACAACGACAACATCGCGTTCATCCTCAGCGAGGTTAACAGGATCGACAGGCTCATCAGCGATATCCTGAACGTCATACAGGTAAAAGAGCTCCTACAGCATCCGACGGACGTGGCCACGATAGTTCGCAACGGAATATCGAGCGTAAAGGACACGGCCGAAAAGAAGGGAATTGTCGTTCAATCCGATATACCGGAGAATACCCGGCCGATAATGGCGGATTCGGACAGGATTTCACAGGTAATGATAAACCTTCTGAAAAACGCCGTCGAAGCGAGCGAGAACGGCGGCAAGGTCGAGGTTCGCGTCCGGTTCCCCGATGACGTCAACGATGTTTTGTTTGACGAGTATCGTGATTTCGTTATTATCGAAGTCGTGGATGAAGGGGTTGGGTTTACGGAAGAGGAAAAGAGCAAGATCTTTGAGCCATTTTATACGACGAAACACGAAGGAACAGGCCTCGGCTTATACGTGTCTCACAGCCTCATCGAGCGCCACGGCGGTTACCTGTTTGTAGAAAGCACAAAAGACCAAGGGTCGGTTTTCAGCGTCTATCTCCCAATAGAGAAGGTTCAGTATGGAGACTCCAGCGAAGTCAGTCATCCTTCTAGTCGATGACCAGGACTCGATTCGATTTTTTCTCGAGAAAACACTCGTCCAGGAAGGCTACGAAGCCCACACGGCTAAAGACGGACTCGAAGCCGTTGAGGTCGCGAAGAAAGTCATTCCCGATCTCATCCTTCTTGACCTGAAACTCCCGGACATAGACGGTATCGAGGTCCTCCACAGGATCAAGGCGGTATTCCCCGAGATCTGCGTGGTTATGATCACGGCTTTTGGCGATATCGAAACCGCGGTCCAGGCGATGAAGGAAGGCGCTTTTGATTTTGTCAGCAAGCCGATCAACCTCGACCAGCTGCTCATGATCATGAAAAAGGGGCTCGAAAGCCGGCGACTCAGCCGCGAGGTTCTTCAGCTCAAACGCCAGATGGATATCGGCGAAGGTTTCGAGTACATCCTTGGCGACAGCAAGTCGATGAAAAAAGTTTACGAGATGGTTCAGCAGGTCGCCACGAGCGACACGACCACAGTGTTGATCGAAGGCGAGAGCGGAGTCGGAAAGGAAATGATCGCCCGACTCGTTCACAAGTTCAGCAACCGCGCCGATAAGCCCTTTATGGATATCAACTGTGCCTCGCTTCCCGAGCAGCTGCTTGAAAGCGAATTGTTCGGTCACGAGAAAGGCTCGTTCACCGATGCGAAGACACAGAAGCAGGGCCTCCTCGAGCTGGCCAACCGTGGGACGCTCTTTCTCGACGAAATCGGCGAAATGAGTCTTACCATCCAGGTGAAATTGCTCCGTGTCCTGGAAAGGATGGTTTTCCGACGCGTCGGCGGCACCACCGATATACACGTCAGTGTGCGGATAGTCAGCGCGACAAACCGTGATCTCAAGACCGAGGTCGAGGAAAATCGCTTCCGGGCGGATCTGTACTACCGCTTGAAGGTCGTGCCGGTCTTCGTGCCGCCGCTGCGCGAACGCAAAGAAGACCTGCTCGGTTTTACAAAGTACTTTGTCAACCATTTCAATAAGAAGTTCCACAAATCCTTTGAGGATATTAACGAGGGCGCGCAGCAATTGATGTACGACTACCACTGGCCGGGAAACATCCGCGAACTCAAGAACACCATCGAACGAATCGTTCTCCTTGAGAACGACACCGTGCTCAAGGCGGAGCACCTGCCGTTTTCCACACTGCGCCCGGAAGACAGCAGTATCGGCAAGCGCATCGACCAGCTGTTGTCCCAACCCATCCCCGAAGACGGTATCGAATTCGAACAGATGGTGGCTGAAGTCGAGCGCGAAATGATTGTGAAGGCGTCGGAACAAGCCCGTTGGAATCAAAGCCAGACGGCGAGACTGCTCAACCTGAAGCGGGATAAGCTCCGTTACCGGATGAAGGCCTACGACCTCGGCGACGAGAAGGAAGACTCCGGCGAATGAGAATTTACCTGGCGGCACTCTGCGTTGTGCTTCTCGTCAATACGGGGTGCGGATACTACAGCACGAAATCAAAGACGGCCAAGGATATCAAGTCGATCGCGGTGTTGTTCTTCGAGAACAAGACTTCGGAACCCAACATCGAGATCTTCGTTACGGAAACGATAGTGCGGCTACTCATCGAAGACAACACGCTGAGTGTTACCGATGAAGGCAACGCCGACGCCGTACTGGAAGGCACTCTTGTTGGATTTGTCAACCGGCCGTTTTCTTTTAATACCGAGCTCAATGCCGAGGAATATCACGTTGTCGTAACCCTTCAGGCCACGTTGTTCAACCGGATGACGAACTCCGCGATCTGGGAGAACAAGACGATAAAGGGCGATGGATCATATTTCGCGGGGTCACAAGAGCCGGGTTTTACATACGACGACGCGCTTACGGAATCTCTGAAAGAAATCACCGACAGGATACTGAGCCTTACGGTCTCGGATTGGTAATGCGGCGGGACGATGGGACGCACACTTCAACTCTACAAGAAACTCTTTGAGCAGCTCAAAACGGGCTCAAACCACCAGGTCTACTTTCTGCACGGCCCGGAAGAATTCATGAAAAAAGAGTTTATCGGCGAGCTGATCGAGGCTCGTCTCTCCGGACAGAACCGCGCGTTCAACCTGGATATTTTTCACGGAGATGATTTCGACCGCGACTCTTTTAACGAACGCATCAGTTCGTTTCCGCTTTTCAACGAACGACGAATGGTAATCCTGAAAAAAACCGAGGCGCTGACAACGGCAAACAAGGATTTTGTGCTCGAACGTCTCGTGGGGCTTTCCGACACCGTTATATTCGTGGCCGAAACCGCCCAGGACAGACTCGACACCGCCCGGATTAAAAAGTTCAAGCAGATCGCCGACGACAAAGGATTGTCATTTCGTTTTCAACACCTCTCCGATGACGAGACTATTGACCGCGTCAAGGGCCGGCTGCACCGTGAGGGCTACACCATTCATCCCGACGCACTCGAGGTCCTTCTCGATTCGGTGGGGACGAGTCTTATCGATCTCGCCAATGAAATCGAAAAAATAATGATGAGCGTCGAATCGGGGACGGTTATCGACAGGGATCTCGTTGGCGAAGTCGTCGGGAAGTACCGGACGGAAAACCTGTTTGCGTTCCTCGATCAGCTCGGAAAAAAAGATACGGCCACCCTGGTCCGAAGGATGCACCGGATTGTGGAAGGTGGGGAAGAGCCTGTTTTTGTCCTTGCGATGATTCTCCGGCGCGTTCTTCAGCTCCTCCACATCACTTCGCTGCTCGCCGAAAAAGGAGTTACCCCGCGCGACGTCACAAACCGGATGGCCGGCCGGGTAAGCCCCTACCAGCTGACCCAACTCATTGGCCAGGCGAGGGCCTTCGATTCGGACGACCTCAAAATCTATCTCACCAATTTGCGATGGGCGGACGTCAAACTCAAGTCGACGGGGCTCCAGGGTCTCAGCGTCCTCGATACCGCTCTCGTCGCCTCCATCGAGAGAAAAACGCTTGCCCTGTAAGGCAATTGCGTATATAAATCTACTGCAACCCAGGAAGAAATCCCCAGGCTCGCAAAGCTCGCAAGGTTCGGATGCACTTAATCCCCAGCTTTAAAGGAACGTGCTATCACGATGACCAGCAACAGCGTACGCGATGTGAACGACACCAGTTTTGAAAGCGAAGTACGTCACTCCGCCGTTCCAGTTGTGATCGATTTCTGGGCGCCGTGGTGCCACCCATGCAAACTGGTGCATCCAATCCTCGAGAAGATGGCCGAGAAGTATGGAACGGAGATCAAGTTTCTCCGGATGAACGTTGACGAGGAAAAGTCAATGCCGACTGAATACGCGGTCAGGAGCATTCCGACGTTGTTGTTTTTCAAGGAAGGCACCATCACGAACCAGATGATAGGTGTCCAGACCGAGGACAAAATTGACCAGGCGATTCAGAACCTCTTGTAGACTCCCATCATAAACGTCTCGACTAAACAACGGACCAATGGGTCCGGCGGGGTGCTATGCGAACGGATGAAGTAAAAATTAACGCAAAGGGTCTATCTTCACCGGGCCCCAGGATGATGGTGGAGAGCGCGATCGCAAAGGAAAAAATCGAGTGGATCCGGGTTATCGTCAGCGCCGGACCCGCCGTCGAAGAACTCAAAGCATACTTCGAATCGTTGGGGGCTTCCTACATCGAAGTTGATGAACTTGGTGATGAGTGTCACGTGATCGCCAATCTCAATCCAGCAGACAGTTAACGAATCACGGGTGGCGTATTCCATGTCTAAATATCCGCATCAAAACATAGAAAAGAAATGGCAGCAACGCTGGGCCGACGACAAACTCATGGCGGTGGATCTGTCCAGCGCGGACAAGAAATACTACTGTCTTATGATGTATCCGTACCCGTCGGGCGATCTCCACGTGGGGCACGGGCGGAACTATGTCATCGGCGATGCGCTCGCGCGTCTCAAAATGATGGAAGGATACGATGTCCTCGCGCCAATGGGTTGGGACGCGTTTGGTCTGCCCGCTGAGAACGCCGCGCTGACTAATGACATTCATCCATCTGTGTGGACACGCGACAACATCGCGCGCATGAAAGAACAATTCTACCGATGGGGCGTGGTTTACGATTGGACGCGCGAGGTTGCCTCGTGTGATCCCGAATATTACAAATGGACCCAGTGGCTCTTCATTCAGCTATTCAAAGAAGAACTCGCGTATCGCAAGGCTGCTTCGGTCAATTGGTGTCCTTCGTGCCAGACGGTGCTCGCGAACGAACAGGTCGTTGGCGGCGCGTGCGAACGGTGCGGGGCGGAAATCGATGAGCGGTTTTTGGAACAGTGGTTCTTCAAGACTACGGAGTTCGCCGACGCGCTCCTCGAAGACCTTGACACACTCAAGTCATGGCCCGAACGTGTTCTCGCGATGCAGCGAAACTGGATCGACAGGAGTGAAGGTCTTGAGATCCGTTTCCCGGTCAAACCCATCGAAGACGGCTCGGCGAAAAGCCCGGAGGAGTTTGTTTGTTTTACAACTCGTCCGGACACGATCTTTGGCGCCACTTTTCTCGTTTTGTCTCCCGAACACCCGGGAGTGGACGCGCTTCTCGAAGGTACGGGCAGGGAAGACGAGGCCCGGAAATTTATCGATGTCGAACGCACGGAAAAACTCAGCGGCAGGACCAGGACCGAACCACGCAAAACCGGTTTCTTTACCGGCCGGTTTGCGATCAATCCTTTTTCGGGTCATGAGATTCCCATCTATCTCGCGCCTTATGTCCTCATCGAATATGGTACGGGATCGATCATGGCAGTGCCGGCGCACGACGAACGGGATTTCGAATTTGCCAAACGATATGAGTTGGAAATCACGGAAGTCATCCGGCCCAAGGATGGCGACACACCGTTTCCCGAAGCGGCTTATCCGGGCAAGGGCGACACCATAAACAGCGGTGAATTCTCCGGTCTTGACAGCGACGACGCTTTCAACAGAATCGCCGACCGCGCCGAAAAAGATGGTATCGGCGAACGAACGATCAATTACAGGCTCAGGGACTGGCTCGTGTCGCGGCAACGATATTGGGGCACTCCGATCCCGATGATCCACTGCGCCGATTGCGGTGTGGTGCCCGTTCCCGAGGCGGATCTGCCCGTGCTGCTTCCCGATGACATCGATTTCAGGCCCCGTGGGGACGGCAAAAGCCCCTTGGCGGGGGTTGAGTCGTATGTGGCCGTAGATTGCCCCAAATGCGGTAAAAAGGCCTCCAGGGATACGGATACAATGGACACGTTTGTGGATTCGAGCTGGTATTTCCTCCGATATATCAGCCCGGGAGACACGGAAAACGTATTCGATAAGCCATTGGTAAATAAGTGGTTACCTGTCGATCAATATATCGGTGGGGTAGAACACGCCATTTTACATCTGTTATATGCCAGATTTTTTACGAAATTCCTGAATCGGATAGGATTGCTGGAATTCACCGAGCCGTTCGAGCGTTTATTCACGCAAGGCATGATTTGCAAAGACGGCGTCAAAATGTCCAAGAGCAAAGGCAACGTCGTCAGTCCCGACCCGATTATCGAGAAATTCGGCGCGGATACGATGCGTCTCTATATATTGTTTGCCGGACCGCCGGAAAGAGACACCGAATGGCGGGATGACAGCATTGAGGGCTGCAACCGTTTTCTAAACCGCGTCTACAGGCTCTTTGAGGCCAATATCGAAGCTCTCGAGGGTGCGCGCGAAATCGCAATTGACTACGACTCGCTAGACGATGATGGGCGAGAGCTGTTCCGGAAGACGCACTGGGCCGTCGATAAGGTCAGAAAAGACCTGGCGGATAATTTCCATTTCAACACGGCCATCAGTGCGGCAATGGAACTCACCAACATGATGAGCTCATTCGCGGACGCCGGAAAGGTCAATCCGGACACACCGGCCGGGGATGTTTTTGCAAATGCGTTCTATGTGCTGGTCCGGCTGTTGGCGCCCATGACGCCACATCTATGTGAGGAATTGTGGGAGCGCGCCGGCCACACTGATAGCGTTTTCCGCGCGGAGCTTCCGGTGTCGATTCCGGAATACGCGGCGGCGGAGCAGATCACGCTCGTCGTGCAGATCAACAGCAAGATCAGGGCGCGGATCGACATGGACGCCGACATACCCGAGGCGGAACTCGAGGCGGCGGCGCTTGCAGCACGAACGTATCAAGGAACTGATCGGGGATAAAACGCCGCGGAAGGTGATCACCGTAAAGAACAAACTGGTCAATATCATCCTTTAGTAAATGGGCGGATTATGGATGAAATTCCGGGTTCGCCCTTTATCTTATATGTCCTAGTTAACATAATATATCTTATACGCCACTCGTAGTCGTGTTTAAGGCGATCCTCAAAGGCCGAATTGTCCTTTCCCTTCCTGAGAACAGTCCCTTAAGTATTTATCGTTGTTCGCAATACAGGTCTAGAGGAGCGGAACTTTGTGGCTGTACACGCCGAAGAACGGCATAATCCAGCGCTCACCGAAGAGTGCTTTGACAAATCCCATGACGGAGAGAAGCAACGCCGCGAGATATACCACGATCTGAAGAAGTATAACGATTAATAGCCCGAGAAATGGCAGCCTGCCAACGGTTCGGTCGACGACCAGGATGCCGATGAGGCACACACACTCCGCCAGGAAGAGCAAAAACGCCTGTTTGGCGTGGAACTGGACAAAATCGCTCTCTCTTCCCTTCCAGAGGCTGAAAAAGCAGAGAAAGAACAGGTATCCCGCCGCGGCGTACCAACGCTCGTGATCGGCAAGAAGTGCGGTTTCGACTTCGTCGTTCCTGAGGGATTCTGTCACGATGGATCCTCGCGCTTATTCGAGAATGGCCACGGATACCGATGCCCGGTCCTTGAGAGGCCCTGTGGCCTCGTCAGCGACGACCTGGAACAACTCGATGGCCTTTTCCCGAGTTCCGGCCTTACCGTAATCGTTCGCCGCCTGGAAAAGCACTTCAAGACGACGGGGATCTTCCGGAACAATTGTTTGCGAAAGTTGTTCCAAAAGTTCCGCCGCGGCGGTGAAATTATGGAGGCCTTCATGGCACATGGCTTTGCCAATGACGGCAGCATCCCGAAATGGCGCATTGCCATCGGCTTTTCCGATATATTCGTCGAACGCAGCCAGGGCATCTTCGTACCGTTTGTTCGCGAGGAGTGACTTGGCAAGAAAGTAGTACGAAAGTTTGCCGGCTCGATATCCGCCATATCGATCCGCGATATGCTCGAACGCCGTCGCGGCGCCGTCCACGTCGCGGGCGTTATACTGGCTCATGGCGACCGAGAATTCGGCTTCCGAGTCGCGAGCGGCGTTTCGCCGCGTATGAGAGGTAAATACAATCGCCGCCACTGCTACGACGAGAACCAAAACCCCAATAATAACCTGGGTAAAATACTCCTGGACGAGCCGCGTCGCCTTCACGGTGATGGTGACGAGTTGATCTTCCTTGAGTCGTTTCTTTTTAATTCTTCTCTGAGATGCCATTCGCTATAAGCCCCCTTAATTCGGTAACTTAGACATAATATGGTAAACTATCACAACCGTGCCCTCTAGGCAAGCGTTTTGTCCTCTGCGTCCACTCATCCGGCCCCTGCCGCCACTCTTCCCAAAAACGTATTGACAGCGGCGGCGGCGGCACCCAAGCTCGTTTCGGTTATCGAAAATCACACCCGTGGCCGTGCCGCCGATGGGCGGAAGGAGGCCTTGATATGCGTCAAGCACCGCTCCACCACCGGTACCTCCGATTCCCTGTCCTGCTCCTGGTGCTCCTGACGGTTTTTCTCCAGTTTCCCGGGTCGCGCGACCTTATAAATACCCCATATTCGGGGATCGAGACGCTGAATCTCACAGTTCAGAACATCAATTCAAAGGGCCCAAACGCAGAAAAACCCATCGAACTCAATGACGAAATCATCTCCGTCGCCGGCGTGCCCGTCCGTAACTACAAACACCTCAGATCTGTCGTCAGAAAAAACGGCTCCTTCGAGCCGACCGAATATGTCCTGGAAAGGAACGGCGAAGAATTCACCGTCGAGGTCGAATACGTTACTATCCCCTCATCGATCGTTCACCGCCGCTTCGGACTGGTTCTCGTTGGGTTTACATTTCTTTTGACCGGTCTTCTCGTATTGCTCCGCCGGACGGATACCATCGGCATCACCTTCGCCCTCACTTCGATTATCATTTGTTATCTTCTCGGAGACAGGCCCGTATTCGACATATCGTTTCTGCAGATCGCCGGTGAGCTATTCGACGACGCGGCAATGATATTTTTTCCCGCGGTCTTTCTTCACTTTTTTCTCGTTTTTCCCGATCGGCTCCGCCCGCCCGGCAAACGCGAGCTTATCCGCCGTGCTCTGCTGATCTACACAATACCGACCCTCATCTATTTGATAAGTTGTGTTTTCGCGATACGCAATTTTTATTTTGACCACACTCCGACCGTTGTTCTCACCCTTATTCTGTCGATATCGACTCTCTACATTACGGCGTACCTCGTGGCTTCCATGGTTGTATTTGTCCGCAATTACCGATCGTCTACGGTGGCGCAGCGGCAAAAACTTCGTATTGCAATCGGTGGAACCATAGTCGGGATGCTTCCCTTCCTTTCCATGATCGTGTGGCGTCAGATCATGCCGGGGACATACACGACATGGGAATTTGTTTGCTCGCTGGGTCTCGCGTTCGTGTCGGTGTCGTTTGCGTACGCAATCCTCAAGCATGGCGCAATCGAACTCAACATTGTGGTGAGAAAGAGCATTGTGTACGCGTTTCTCACCGGTGTCATTATAGCCGCGTATTACGGTGTCGTTCGTTTTCTTGGCGACTACTTTACGACCGAATTCAAGCTCGACCCGACTTACTTCTCCGTTATTACGGTCCTTGTTCTTGCCGTTATTTTTGCCCCCGCGCGCCAGATCGTCCAGGGCGTTGTCGATCGTTTGTTTTTCCGTGGTGAATACGATTACCGTCAGGAAGTTGTGGAATTCAACAGGGAGATCTCACACAAAATCAAATCGTCCGAGATCCTCGATCACTTTTCCAACCGTATAGGCTCCCTTCTCAAGGCGTCCTATTTTGTTTTCTATCGGTACGACCAGGAAGACGGGCGTCTCGCTCTCGATACCGACAATTCAAACGGGGCGAAATTTCCTGAAACGTTTCCCACAGGATCGCTTCTCGGCAGGTACCTGAGCCGTTACCGAAAGCCGCTCATGGTCGAATACCTGGACAACACGTGGGAAAGAAGATATCTGGATGGCCCCTCGTTGGGGTTTCTCGCCTCGACACAAGCCGCCGTGTGTCTTCCCGTGGGTTCGGCGGACGCTCTCTTTGGACTCATCATACTTGGAAAAAAACGTTCCGGTCTGCTCTACACTCAAACTGACTCCGAGCTCCTCGAAACTTTGTCGGAACATCTTGGGCTGGTGCTGGAGAATGCCGATCTTCACGAGGCTTCGATCCAACAGGAACGCCTCAAAAACGAGGTTATGCTCGCGAGAGAAATCCAACTCGATCTTCTCCCCAAGAAACCGCCCCATCACTCCCAATTGGATCTCGCCGGCAAAATGGTCAGCTCCGTCGAGGTTGGCGGTGACTACTTTGATTATTTCGCGCTCGACGCGAACCGTATCGGCGTCGCCATCGGGGACGTCAGTGGCAAAGGCGTTCCCGCAGCAATGCTGATGTCATCGCTCCAGGCAGTGTTCAAGAACCTAGCCGTGCGCGATCGGATGAATCCCAGTGATGTCGTCGGCGAACTCAATAAGCATCTGTGTGCAAACGCAAAGAGCGAGTTGTTCACCACGTTCTTTTACGGCATCATCGATATGATCGACTCGACCTTTTCTTTTTGCAATGCAGGTCACTGCCCCGCGATCCTTTTGAAGACGGAGTTCGCCGACAGGCTGGGCGAAGGCGGACTGATTCTCGGCATTGATAGCAACCACGTCTATACAGAAGGAAGAGTTCGTCTCGACCCCGGCGACATTCTCTTTCTTTACACCGATGGAGTCACGGAGCAGGCCAGCCCCACCGACGAGGAGTATGGCGAGGACCGTCTGATCCGATTTCTCAAAGCGAACCGGAACTTGCCGCTCGGACGGTTGCAGGATTCGCTATTTGCAACGATTCTGGCCTTTGGGGACGGCAAGCAACACGATGACATAACAAATGTAATTGTCAGATATAAAAACGCTTAACTCCCGCCACACCGCACACGGAACGCTTTTTGCTGTGCGACATATTGAGCAATCCAAAATATCGCCCGGTAGCAGGTAAGTCAACCTACCCTTACAAGGGGGTGCAACATGCAGAGGATTTACCTCATCGACCTACTGTGGTGGCTGAGAAGGTGATTTTCTTCGGTGTTCCCGATTGGTCGGCCATAGATTGCTAGCAACCGGGAACACCGTTTTCACCCCTCTCAAGATGCTCCCCCCGTATCTTGGTTGGATTTCACATCAAGCCCCCCTTTCAACCCATTATAAAAACGCAAGTTCGTACACCACCACAACGCGTTGTATATCAGCGTGTTACAGCAACCCCTTGATGTCGAAAAAAGGTTAAATGGGCTGTGCAACGGACTGTGAATTAACAGGTTATGGATTCCAAAAATTTAGGCCGGGGGGTTGACAGTCGAAACGATGCCCGAGTATAATATTACTAACGAGAGTATCCCGAACCTTCGCGTGAGCCCTCTGCTCTCAAGCTATAATGCTTTAGCGAAGCGGTTGCCGCATGGGCCTCTGATGGGCGTTAAGCGACACGGTTGGCATCGGGCTAGTACTCTCGTTTTTTTTATCCTCGAATCAGCGATAGTATACATTGGAAAGGGCTGGACGAGGTACGCGCATCTGATGGGGCGTGACGGCGGGATTAATCTTCGATGATGGTGACGGTCGAACTGTCATCAACGATTACCACTTTTGTTTTTAACAGAACCCTCTCCACTGTTTCCAGGTACAATCGTTGTTTGGTGAGACTACGATCACGGTTGTATTCCACGAGAAGATCGTTGAATCGTTTTGCGTGTCCATGCGCCTGTTTGACACGCATCTCGTAAGCACCGCCGGCAGCATTCGTGATGCCTTCCGCTTCCCCTTCGGATCTTGGAATGATCTCGTTCGAATATACACGAGCGTCTTCAATCGTGCGTTCGCTGTCTTTCTTCGCGCGCGCCACATCGTTGAACGCCTCGATGACCGGCACTGGCGGCGAAACCACCTGGAGGTTGCCCGTCAGGAGCGACACGCCAACACCATAGTGATCGAGCAATGCTTGGGCGCCTTCGACGGTGCGTATCTCGATCTCGGCCTTGGCGGTGGTAAGAACGTCATCCACGGACACACGAGATATGTACGCGGACATCGCCGACTCGATCGCGCGCTCGACAAGCCAATCCGGCTCCGAAACATCGAAGAGATATTTCTCCGGCTCGCGTATTTTATACTGCACAACCATCATAACCTTGAGGATATTCTGGTCCCCGGTGAGCATATCCGAACGGCGTTTCTCCGCCCACAACTCTCCTTTCAAGCGAAACCCCACTTCGATCCTGCGGACCTCAGTCGTTGCCGGGGTAAACACACGATCGATGGGTCGTGGAAGCGCATAGTGAATTCCGGGGGGCGTTCTACCCCGAACCTTGCCAAAACGCGTGATGACGCCGCGTTGATTCGAATCCACGGTATAAAACCCGGTCGCCAACCACACAAGGACCACAGATAGCGCAATCCAGCCATACTTCCGGCGACCCGCCAACCCTCGTTGTATATTCTCGTATTTTGTATCGTTCATGTTTCTGTCCGGCATGAAAACACAATCCCACTCATGCGACGGTCTGTCACCGAACCGGATCGAGAAGTGTTCTCAGGTACTTCATAGACGATGGAAGCAAAATCGTCGTGCCCTCGTCCATCGAGGTTTCATACGATTCCAGCGTGCGCAAAAACTGGTAAAACTCCCGGTTCTTCCCGTACGCCTCGTTGTATATCCGTGCCGCTTCCGCTTCCCCGTTTCCCTTGGTTTCGAGGGCCGTTCGTGTCGCCGTGGCGAGAA
Organism: Candidatus Latescibacterota bacterium; assembly: GCA_963791045.1. Classification (GTDB taxonomy): domain Bacteria; phylum Krumholzibacteriota; class Krumholzibacteriia; order WVZY01; family WVZY01; genus CAWBQK01. The sequence goes on along the minus strand of CAWBQK010000017.1, from coordinate 304,176 downwards.
TCTCCATTCGGCGCCGGTCGGCTTCCGCGCGGATGCGGCTTGCCTCTTTCTCGCCCTCACTTCTGTAACGCGTCGCGATCTGTTTGCGCTCGGCTCTCATCCGCTCGAAAACACTATTGCGGTTTTGCTCGGGGTAATTGATCCGCTTCATTCGAAAATCGATGACGCGAACCCCACATTCTCTCATCGCGACGTCGTTACAGGTGTTTCGAATCTCCGCGGCTATCGAGTCCAGTCGAATTTGCTCCGGCACCACGGAGACCAGCGCGCTAAGATTGTTTCTGCCGAGCAGCTTTCCTTTTTCGGAAACAACAATGTCGCGTATGTAGGCCTCCGCGCCTTCGCGGTCCCCTACCGTTTGCAGAAAATGGAGGGGGTCATCGATCCGCCAGCAGGTATAACTCGACACCTCGATGTTCTTCTTATCGAGCGTAAGAAATTCGCGAGGTGGTTCGTCCACGGCGGGAACATCGAACACCATAAGACGACGGTCAAACCGAACAACATTCTCGATGGGCCATGGCCATTTGGCTTTTAGCCCGGCTGATGTGATCGTCTGGGTCGGCTGCCCGAACCGAAGGACGATGGCATATTCGGTCTCATCGACAAAAAATAGCGCGGTTCCGATGAGAACCATCAGGACCACAAATAAAACCGCGCTTCCGATTGTTTTCACTGCGTATCCTCCCGATCGCTTGACCAGGGGAGCTCGAATTCCTTAATCATTCCTTCGGCTCCCTTTTTTGAATCCCGTCCCATGCGAAGCCAAACATCGCGACCGCCGCGGCCGCTCGGCATGAGATCCACGTATTTGTTCATCCCGGGGAGGAACCTGTCCATCCACTCGAGATAGAGACGAATTTCCGTGACTTCGGGCGCTTGAGTGTAAACCTTCCGCAGGGCATCGAACGCGTAACCGTCCCCCATCGCCCTCTGCACCCGCTCGATCGCCTCGCCGTCCGCCTGCGACAGGACACCCGACGCTTCCCCCTCGGCGCCAAGCGTCGTTCGCTCCCAGTATTCCCGCGCAATATTTTCCTTCTGTCGTTGGTCTTCCACGGCGCTGGCTACATCCCTGAAGGCCCAGTGTACCGGGGCCGGTGCGTGAACCGACTCGAGATTCACATCCACAACCCGCACGCCCGAGGCGCACGCATCGAGACGGCTCTGCAGAAAGATGGTTTTAATTTCGTGTTCTACTTCGCCGCGATCGACGGTGAGAAGCGAGTCGATTCCCCTGGTCGAAACGGATTTTCTCAGCGCCCACTCCGCGGCGTTTCTAACCAGGGCCGTCTTGTCCTTGACACCGTATACAAAGTTCCCAAAGGCTTCTTCAGTATCTATGATCTGGTACTGGACGGCGCAACGCGCATCGACGATGTTTTCGTCGCCCGCGAGCATCCACGCCTCCGAAACGAACGGGCCCTCATCCTCCGCGGACAGCGCCATGAAGTCGCCCTGATCCGACCTGAAGCCAATCTCGACTCTGCGCAGAAGCGTGACCGATTCGACATCCGCGACTCCAAACGGGAACGGCCATCGATAGTGTAGCCCCGGCTGGAGATATCCGTTGGTTATCCTTCCGAATCGCTTCACCGCCGCTCTTTCTCCAGGATCCACCACGAACAATCCGCTACAGAGATAACCGAGCGCCAGTACGGCCAGGAGCGATATCACTACCGTCCGCGGGGGCACCGAGATCCTGAATCTTTTTGAAGCCGAGATCACCCACGTTTTCAATATTCCGGTTCTGCGAAAACTGAGCCCGACAAGAAAGAGGAGGAGAATCGTTCCGGCGATCTGGACTTTACCAGCACCGGCCTCGGCAAGAGGATCCATGACGAGGTGCCTGACGGAGTAATCGGGTCCGATCAACCAATCGAGAGCAATTCCGAAAGCGAGGCTCACGATTCCAATGGAAACCAGGTATGCCGCCAGGATCTTTTTGCCAAACTGGCGGTTGAGGACCACGAGGCTTGCGATGTTTGTCGCGGGACCCGCGAGCAAAAAGACGAGTGCCGCCCCAGGGCTCACGCCACCGGCGATCAACCCCACGGCCACCGGTGTTGACGCCGTCGCGCAGACGTAAACCGGAATGCCTACTCCCAGCATCACGAAGTACGTGAGGAACGAGGAACCGACCATCTCCTGAACGTTGAGGGACGGGAACCAGGCAACAATTGCGCCGGCGATAATGATACCAATAAAAAGTTGGCCCATGATGTCGTCGAACATCTCGACAAACCCGAAGCGAAGCGCTCTGACCAGCCAGTGTCCGCCGGGCGGCGAATCAGCAGATTTCGGCGCCGCACTCTTTTTGGGTTCGAGCCCGTTCTCTTTCTGACCGTCGCTCCCGCCCTTTTTGTTAGTCGAGGGCGCAGACGAGATGTCTTTTGACCGTGCCTCCACCGCGTTGATGACTATCCCGGTGACAATCGCCGTAATCACCGCGGACACAGGCCTCGCGATAGCAAGGACGGGGCCTAACAACGCATAGGTGAGGACGATCGAAATGATGTCGGTTTCCGGCACGGAAATGAGAAAGGACGCGGTGGCCCCTTTGCTCGCGCCTTGCTTTCTGAGCGTAAGCGCGGTTGGAAGAACACTGCATGAACACAGTGGGAGCGGAGCGCCAAGAATAGCGGCGAGGAATACAGGCTTCTGACCGGGCGCCGACAGGATGCCGGTGATACGGCGGTACCGGTTGAGGAGAACGTTGAGCAGTCCGGCAAGGAGAAATCCAAAAAGGAGATAGCCCGCGGACTCATTCAGAATTCGTATGGTTTCTTGCGTAATAGACCACATAATAACTCAAATACTAATCTAACCCATCTTGAGTCCGTTTGCCACGTTGGAAACGGGCCCCAAGCCTTCCCCGTGCAAATACCGCCAAATTGACCAGCACATAAACCGCCCCGGCGAGCAGTATGGTCGTCGCGCCGGGGGGAAGGTCCGGCCCGTAACTGAGCGCGAGACCGCCCGTCGTGAACAGTGCGCTCAACAGCGATGCCAGAATCATCATTTGCAGGAGACGTTTTGAAAATTTCCCCGCTATCGCGACGGGAAGGGTCATCAACGCGATAACCATGACGATCCCGACCACGTAAATAAGTGTTACGATGGTTAGCGCCGTAAGACACAAGAGAAGCGTATAAAAGAACCCGATGCTTACCCCGCGAAGTTTGGCGAATTCTTCGTCGAAACATACGGCGAGAAGCTGTTTATAAAACAGCAGCCCCACCCCAACGATCAGCACATCGAGTATCACCAGCAGCTGGATCGCCCGGTCGTCCGCCATTATAATATTTCCGAAAAGGTAGGTCATAAGATCAGTTTTGTATCCGGGCGTCCTCACAATAAACATGACCCCGATGGCCATCCCGATCGCCCACAACGCGGAGATCACCGTGTCTTCTCTTTCGCGTCCATACATTCTCACAAGACTGATAATCACGGCCGCAAGTAATGCCGCCACCACCGCGCCGTGCAATGGGTGAAGCCAGGTCCATCCGTTAACCGTCTTAAAATAGTAGGCGGCACCCATCCCCCCCAGGACGGAGTGTGCCAGGCTTCCCGCAATCAAAGATATTCGTCGCGTAACCACATAAGTGCCTATAACACCACACGCGACGCTTGCAAGAACGCCCGCTATCAGCGCGTTACGCATGAACGCGTGACTCGCAACCGCATGTATGAAATCTAGCATTGTGGTTAATCGCCCCCGGGCGTGTCAGCCGTCGTGCGAATGATGCTCATGATCCACAAGCCGCACATCCGCGTTTCCATAAAGCATTGTTATCAGTTCACCCTTCATTTCCGACGTCGGGTGGAGAGCCACCGTCCTGTTCACGCAAACTACCTTCTCTACATACTTGGACACAAACGCGACATCATGAGAGACGACAATGATTGTCATTCTTTCGTTGAGAGTGTGAAGGAGATCCTGTATATCGTCCTGGACGGACGGGTCGAGATTGGATGTCGGTTCGTCGAGCATGAGAAGCTCAGGGTCGGACGCCAGTGCTCGCGAGATCAAGATTCGCTGCCGCTGTCCGCTCGAAAGAGCCGAGAATGGACGATTTCTCAGGTCGAAACAGCTTGTCTCCTCAAGCGCTGCCTCGGCTGCTTCGATGTCCGTTCGCCGAAATGGACCCATAACCCTCGTCTGTCCCAAACGCCCCATAAGAACAACATCCATAACAGTGACGGGAAAGTCATGGTCGAGCCGCGGATATTGAGGCATATACCCAATTCGTCGTCTTGCGTTGGCCACCCGGCCGTCAAATACCCGGAGGGTCCCCCTTGAAGGCTCAATCAGACCCAGTATCAGTTTGAGAAGGGTAGTTTTCCCACCACCATTTGGGCCAATCACAGCGGCGAACTCGTGTTTCAATATGTCAAAAGTCGCGCCCTCGAGAATGAGATTGTGACGATCGTACGAAAAGTCGACATCCCGGACGGCGATAACAATTTCCTTCGTCATTACGGCTCCCACAATGCGTTTCAGATTATTCCTTCGCCGTGCGTGTCGGCAGCGCCGCCGCGATCTTTCTCGCCATTATAACCAGGTTTTCGGAGTAATTTTCAGCGAGCGGATCCAATGTGTGTATCTCCGCGCCGACCGTCCGCGCAATGGTCTGGGCGGAGGACGGTGAGAATTGCGGCTGGACAAAAATGGTGGACACTGACTCAGCTTTCGCGTGATCGATAATTCCGGCGAGGTGCCTGGGTCCGGGCGTGCCGCCCGCTACCTCGATGGGCACTTGAATCAGTCCGTATTCATCGGTGAAATAGCCGTATGCGGGGTGAAATACAAAAATCTCCTGTCCCGAATGGGTGGAAAGAATTTCAGCGACGAGGATGTCTGTTTGGTGTAACTCCAACTTGAGCGCTTCAAAATTTCGATTGTATATTGACGTCCTCGCCGGATCGTGTCTGCACAGGGCAAAACGTATGTTCTCCGCGATCCGAATGGCGTTGTCCGGGGCAAGCCAGACATGCGGATCGTCGACGCCGAGATCACGGTTGCTGTCTTCCCCATCTCCATGGTGGGTGTGCTCCGCCATTCTTCTGCGTTCAATTCCCGCGGACGAATCGATCACATCGACGCCCTCAAAACTTCTTTTAATTCGCGGCAAAAGCGTTTGTTCGAACGCGACTCCGATCGAGAAATACAGGCGCGAATCGGACAGAGCCGAAAGCTGCCGACCCGTGGGTTCGTATGTGGCGGGCGACTGGCCTGAACCGACCATCACATCAACAACTACATGCTCGCCGGCAATCCTCTCAACAAAATACTTCTGCGGCAGAATGCTGACGGTACACGTCAACATGCCGGTTCCCTGCTGCTGGGGCGGTCCGGCGCCCGCCTTTTCGACCGGACAAATCGCGAACAAGATCGCCAGGGCGATGGCGGAATATAATAGTCTGGCGGTGAGTTGTGACATCTTTCGAGAAGATCTAAAGGCAATCCGCGCAGCGGCCGTAGAGTATTACCTCATGGCGGTCGAGACGGAATCCTCGCGGTGTCATCTCCAGGACATTTGACGAACAGTTTTCGATCTCAAACACACGTTCGCACAGATCACAAACAAAGTGGTGATGGTGCGCTTTCCCGGCGATCTCGTAACGAGACGGTTCTCCAGGAAGGTCAACGATCGCGAGTTTCTCCTCGCCGATCATCGTCTTCAAATTTCGATAAACGGTGGCGATTCCCAGGCCTCGGGCACGTTTCTTCGCCTCCGCGTGAATCTCTTCAGCGGTGAGCGGCCGGCCAATTTCTTCAAGGGCATCGAGAATCGCCGCGCGTTGCTGAGTGTTACGTCGCGCTGGCATTTTTTACCCCCCCCATGGTTGAACTACCGTTGTACATGATAATTCAATATCAATAAGTTTGCAAGCCCATAAGACAAAAATATTAAGTCTACGAGGGCCTGAAAACGAGGGTCCGACGTCGATTACGGCGTGGTCCCGGCCACGAAGCGGTTATGAAGATTTGCGTGAAGATCGAGGAGCGGGGAAATCCTTAAAACACAGGTGGCGCTTACCTCGTGTCCGTTTTCCGGAAGTTCTCCAAGTTGCAGGAACGCTTCGAGAGTGGTGGCCGCGCGCTGACGAAAAATCGCGGTCTCGACGTACTCGAGTCCCCCCTCCGACGCGAGTGTTTCGATCGCTCCCCTCCAGGTCTTGCCCGTGAGTGTCGGAAACAGCCTGCCCACGCGCGAATGATAGTCCGCGTGATCGCTGAGCAGCCGCTTGCAGACATGCGGTGGGAGATTCTGACTCCGAAGGATACCCCGCAGGAGATGGTCGATAGCCACGTCACTTAATCGCGTAAAAAACAACAAACAGGCAACGGTTTGATCGAAGTTGGAGAATACGCCGGGCGATCCGCCTTCTCCCGGCAGAGTGCGCTCCAGGGAAAACGCCGTTTGAATCAAATCAACCAGGGTGTGAATCGGCCGCTTGAAGAAGAACCGGCCCTCGGCAAGATTGTTATCACAGGACGGGCAGTCCGGACGCGCGTCTTCACCGGTGTCACGCACGGCGGTGCCGCAGACCGGACAGGCGAGATAATTGGCGACAACCTGGCTCAACGGTCTGTCGCGAATTTCAAGAATATCGGTATGGCTCGAATCGACCGGCCGTGGTCTTGGGCGCGGGCCCGTCCGTGTGGATTTCTCGTCATCGAGAATCCAACTCAACGGATCCATGCCCATCCGCGACCTCTTAGTGCCCATACCTCCCGCTCCTCTCGAGAATCTCCTCGGAGAGCCTCAAATAGTCCTCAGCACCATAGCTTTTTGGCCGGTAAGAAAAAATGTCGACGCCGTAGCTGGGCGCTTCGGCGAGCGCGATGTTTTCCCGAATAACGCGTTCGAACAAAAGCGGTCCGAAGTTTTCCTTGAGTTTCGACACCACGTCACGGTTGAGTACCTTGCGTCCGTCGAAACGCGTAGCTATGATCCCGCCAACCGAGAGCCCAGGGTTCCAGTTCTGCTTCACGCGGTCGATCGTGTCCAGAAGCTTGTCAAGACTGTCCAACGCCAGGAACTCCGTCTGAACCGGAATGTGCACACTGTTCGCCGCGGTCAGCGCGTTAAGCGTCAGGAGGCCGAGACTCGGCGGGCAATCGATCAAAGCGTAATCAAACCGTCCATCGACTTTCTCCAGTGCGTTTCTCAGCAGGTATTCCCGCCCTTCGCGTGCCGCGAACTCCATATCCACACCGGAAAGATCGATGCTCGACGGCACCATCGAAACACATAATCTCGATTCTTCGCTCGTCCCCGCGGCTCCGTTCCCCTGATTGTCGTCGGCACGACTTATTCGCGCTCCGAGTTCTTTCTCTACCAGGACATCCGCCACATCCACGTCTCCGCGAAGCACATTGTAAATCGTATACTCGAAGCCGCCGTTCCCAAGGCCCATTGCCTGGCCCAGATGCGCCTGTGGGTCCAAATCAACCAGAAGAACTTTCTTCCCAAGAATCGCAAGACCGGAACCGATGTTCGCCGTGGACGTTGTTTTGCCTACCCCGCCCTTTTGATTGATGACCGCGATGATTTCCATTTGATGCTGCCTTCCCTGAGAGATTATTGTGACAACAGACACTTGTTATCGAAGATTGTTTGACGGATGACGCCCCACGTGGTGGTCGAAGGTCCCCCGCTTGCCGCAATCCGTTTTGACCGATTGGAATGCGGTTTTCCGCTACGCGGCGGGATTATAATCGCCCCGCGCGAAAGTTTCAAGACCCACTTTATATGTTTATCGAGGGAAATCAGAAAACTGTGGGAAAAACAGACAATCAAGCCCTTTTTCTACGCTAAATTTGTGAAATCAGCTCCAACCCCTGATGGCTTCGACGCCGACATATTCCGCCAGCCACTTCCGCAACACATAAGCGGCCGTCCATCCTACGTCAAAACTGGTGACCCCTGCGTTTGCCACGTCGCCTTCAAAGCGAATCAACAATCTGATTTTGGTGCACTTCGATGGCACTCCGTTTATCCTGTAGGCGGTGATTAGAGGAATGAGATCGTCGACGGTCATACCGAGCATTTCCGAGGCCTTTTTGAGCCCTTGTACTTGTTCTTCGAGATACTTGGCGGACTGTTTCCGATTCGAACGGCCAGAGGGCGTATTCCCGTTGGAAACCGTGGGCATTTCGATATTGTTTTCGAAAGCCTGGAACAACGCGCCATCTACCGTGCACAGTTTGAGTGCGGCCACGTCGTCGCTTTCCATCGCCTCAAGGGCACGCACGAGGAGCGCCGAGGGATCGCCGTAGTCTTCCCAGTCCATTTTCAACGCGTTGAAACTGAACTGATCCATTCTCCGAAGTTCGCGAACGAGGTCGCCGTACGACATGTGCGCCTTGTCTATTCTCAGGCCCGACAACCTCCAGCCAGCCTCGGCCCTGGCCATTTCCCATGTTGTTTCGTACACTTCTCCCCCATTTCCGGGAGAGGGATTGAGGTCGAACCAGGCGTGTACGATGAGCTTCTCAATATGAACGTTCGGTGTTGCTCTTTCGAATTCCGGGAAATTCGTCAACTGTTCCAGTTTGAACTCGCCGTCATTCCATTTCATATTGGTCAGCCTCTTCCATATCGGTTTGGCAACCGATGGAGAAGTAAACAGTCCTTCGAAAGCGGTCTGGTCGTCGTCTTGGACGGCGGACTGGATGCCCGCGGCAAGGGCCATGATTTCAGCCCCGTCATGTTCTTCGACAACCGCGTTGCTTTCGTTGTCGCCGCCGCAGGCCGAATGAGCGAGGAGCATTATTGCCAATACACCTAATCTGGCAAAATGGGTGAACCGTGGGCTTATCATTTTGTCCCTCCCATTACAGTTTGGGGCTTTCATCAGGTGTTTGGCCGCTGAAGTGATGCAAAAAATTGATTTGGGCAGCCAGCAGACTGCACGCGAGTCATACGTGCAATACCGATGCCATAGGATTGGCCAACGTTGGATTCGCCGATAATGAAACGGAAACTCAATCCGACTCACTTTAAGTGGATGACGTAAGTGCCTGTCATGTTGCACCCTGTAGGTGATGGTGGGACCGGATCAGGAGGGCATTTTGTCGACCAGTTCTTGAAATCGGGGTTCCTGTCTGACGTTGTCAAGGTAGGGATCGTTTTCTATCCATGCCCTCATGAGAAACCCACTGCTCATCGCCTGCTCAAAGTAGCCAAAGAACGTGTCGAGCATTCCGGCCTCGCTGTACACACAGGCCGAGTTATAGAGTGTGAGCGAATCGCTCGGTTCCAGGGCCAGGGCGAGTTGAACCCATTCGACGGCCTTGGCACGCTCCCCAAGGCACATCAGCGCCTGAGCGCCCAGATACCATGCCCGTGTATCATCGGGCTCGTATTCGAGGTGTGTTTCCGCTACGGCGAGCCCCCTGCGGCACAATTCTTCGAATTCCGTCGGACGGTTCAGGCTTTTGAACGCGTTGGCCGCCAGAAGCAGCGCCTGATAGTCCTCGGGTCTCACCTCGCTCGCTTTGATAAAGTACTCCACGGCCGTTTCCAGGTCCCCCCGCACCCAATGCGTCCGCCCGGCATAGTAATACGCTTCAAACAGCCTTGGAGAGAGTTCGATGGCTCTAGCGTATTCTTCGTCCGCCTTGTCATAACGTTTGTCACATGTGACAGCGAGGCCATGCGAGGCGTGAGATTCCGCGAGGTCCGGCGCCAGATCGAGAGCTTTCTTGCTCGCCGTGAGCGCAATCTCCAGATTTGTCTTGTCGTTGTCGAAATAGAGATAAAGAACCGAGTGACAGTCGGCGAGACCGCAATAGGCCAGGGCATATTCGGGGTCGGTAATAAAGGCACTGGTGAAGAGATTTCGCGCGCGTTCGAGCGGCTTCAATCCGAGCCGATGAAAACTCTCTCTGCCCCGCACGTAGAAATCGTAGGCGCCGGCGTCGCGAGTCTGGATTTTTTGCAGGACCCGTTCGTCTCGTTCGGTCAACTGCACTTCCAGGGCGCCCGCGATGTTTCGGCCGATCTCATCTTGTACGGCAAAGACGTCCTCGAAATCACGATCATAACGCTCCGACCACATCTGATAGCCATTCTCGATATTGATGAGTTGTACGGTAATCCTTAACTGGTTCCCCGCCTTGCGCACGCCACCCTCGAGAATCGTCTCCACCCCAAGATGTTGGCCGATCTCACGTATATCCTTTCGCTTTCCTTTAAATGCAAATGACGACGTGCGCGCAGCGACGCGAAGCCCCGCGATTTGCGAAAGGTTGTTAATTATGTCTTCCGTCATCCCATCACAGAAGTGATCCTGGTCTTTGTCTGTACTCATGTTTGCAAATGGAAGGACGGCAATCGACGGCTGCCCGGGCTCCTCTTCCCCTTGGCCGGTCTCATGCGCCCGCAACCAGCCTTTGAGCATCGCCAGAAACTCGTCGACGACCTGGTATCGTCGCGCCTTGTCCTTCTCGAGAGCCTTGAAAACGACCCGGTCTAGCTTGGACGATACGTCTTCACGAATTGTCGTCAGAGAGGCGGGATCGAGATTCGCGATCGAGTACATTATTACGGCGTCGTTGTCGCCTTTGAATGGCGCGTCACCTGAAAGAAGTTCATAGAGAACCACGCCGAGTGAGAAGATGTCCGAACGCCCATCGACACCGGAGCCGCTGGCCTGTTCGGGAGACATGTACATGACGGTACCGGCGGTGGGTTCTTTCTTCGATATCGAGGCGCCGCCGTGTTTCGCCAAACCAAAATCGAGTATTTTGACCAGGCCGTCACCGGTCACCATTATGTTGGCCGGTTTGATGTCGCGATGAACCATCCCCGCTTCATGTGCCTTTGCCAGTCCCTGCGCGGCCTGAATCACAAAACGGACTGCCTCGTCCACCTCGAGCGGCCCTCGTGAAAGCCTCTCGCCGAGCGTCTCCCCTTCGTAAAATTCCATACAGATGAACATGTGGCCGTCATCGGTCTCGTCGATCTCATGGATGGTGCAGATATTGGGATGTTGAATGGTTGACGCGGCCCTGGCCTCGCGGATAAACCGCTCCTTCGCGGCAAGATCTCTCGTCAACTCGGGTGGGAGAAATTTGAGCGCGACGTGGCGTTTGAGCCTGGTGTCGAGGGCTTTGTATAAAACGCCCATTCCACCGCCGCCGATTTCCTCGACGATGTCGTATTGTTTTATTCGCCGACCGATCATTCCATGCTTTCCTTGCGGGTTTATTCTGACAGATGCGGTCACTGTCACGCAGGCGGATAAGTATCAGAGAATCTAACAGAGAAAGCAGATCATTGTCAAAACAACGAATGAAGGGGGCCCATCTGATGGGAGATGCAGGGACGGCATCAGCCAGGACGCATACACCACCACCCGGACGAATTCTAATGGAAGTACCGTGGGTTCGTGCTAGTGAGCGTATAAGTCTACGGTTCGCGAGTCTATTTCAGGAGCACCATTTTTCGTGTCAAATTTTGTTTGCCCGAAGTTAGTCTGTAGAAGTAGACACCGGAACTTACCAGCGCGCCCGCGGCATCCCGACCGTCCCAGGACTGCTGTTTGAAACCGGCCTTAAGGGTCTCATCAATCAGCGTGCGAACAAGCTTTCCTTCCGCATTGAAGACCGATAGAGAAACTTGTTGGGCCGACGGCAAGGTGAATGAGATCGTCGTCACCGGATTGAATGGGTTGGGATAATTCTGGTCGAGCACAAGAGCGGCCGCAACGACTGCGACCTCGACTTGCTGCGAGTGTATCTCTCTTCCATCATCGAGGACAACGGCGAGCATATATTCGTATTTATTCCCGGGTTCAACATCGCCATCCGCATAGAAATTCACATCGGGAGGAATCAACCCCAACGCGTTGATGGACTGGGCTTCACTGCCCCGTGTGCTCCTGTAGATCCGGTACCCGTTGAGCACATCATCCGACACAACCTCCCACTGCAGTTCCACCATGCTGCCGATGGCCTGCGCGTCAAACGCCTGTACCAGAGTGGGCGTTGGAGGCGATATAAAATCGAGAATCGACACACCAGTGTGCTTCTCCGCCATAAAGACCCTGTTACCGTGGACGGCTATCGCTTCTAACCAATCGTAGTTTTCGAATTCACCGACAAAGAGCGGGTTGGTCGGATCGACAATGTAATACACCTTGATGCCTTGTTGTCGATCTCCGACATATACATAATCCCCATCGATTACGAGGTCCACAGCGCCCGTCCATCCACCCACAATAGAATTGACCAGAGTTGGCGTGGTCGGCGTACTAATATCGAGCACTACAAGTCCGCCCGATCCGTTGGCCACAAACAAATAGTCTCCGATAATATCGACGGCAGATGCCCACCCGGACGGCGAATCATAAAACCCCACTTCAGAAGCGGAGCCCGGTGGATTGATATCGATAACGCGGATACCTTCGGGCCCATCAGCGACGTACGCGTAGTTTCCCTTTACAATTGCATCCTCGGTTTGCCCGACTGTATCAAAATATCCGTCCTCCCAGGGCGAGGGAGGGATCCCGACATCGACAATGCGAAGCCCGTCGGACCCGTCTGCAAGGTAGGCGTAGCTACCACTCTTGTAAACAGCCGATGCAAAGCCGGGAGAATCATATGAGCCGACAAAGCCCGGGGTGCTGGGAGTAAACACATCCAATAGCAGCAACCCGCCGTAGCCATCACACACATAGCCGGGAGTCCCATTGACCCAAACATCCTGTGCTTCACCGGGCGTGTCGTAAACTGCCACTTCCGTCGGGTTGTCAGGATCGGAGACATCTATGATGACAAGCCCATCCTCCGCGTTGGCAACAAAAATATGGTCGTTGTAATAGTCCACTCCATAAGTGAAATCCCGTGTATCTGTCGTTCCCACCAAACTGGGCGGAGTCCCCGCGACATCGATGACCTTCACTCCATCGTGATCGCAGGCAGCAAAAATCTCGGTACCTTCGAGATAGATATCATACATGCGGCCACCGGGGTTATAATTGTGGATCAACGGAAAGGTCCCGCTGTTCGAAACGTCCACTACATCGAGCCCGCCATATTCGTTAGAAATATAGGCTACCTGACCGGCTACCTGTATATCCCACGCGTTGCGTCCGCCTTCATGAAAACTGCCATACAGGAGTGGGTTTGACTTGGTCGAGACATCAAGGGCAATCAATCCTTGCGAGAAATCGGCCACATACGCGATTTCGTTCCAAACAAACACATCGATCGCTTGGCCGGGCGTGTCGTAGAACCCCACTTCGGTCGGTGTGGCCGGATTGGAAACATCGATTACGCGCAGTCCCCCTGCATAATCCGCGACAAATGCGTGGTTATATGCGAAGGCAACACCAACCGCCCGTTCCGCCGTATCGTAAAACCCGACTTCCGCAGGAAACTTGGGATTGGACACATCAATGATTCGCAGCCCCGCACCATCAGCCGCTACATACAAATAGCCACTGTCATACTCAACATCCATGGCCCAGAAAGGAATTGGAAGGCTGCTGTATATTTCCAGGTTATTTGGATCACCTGTATCCACGATCTGCAAGCCACCGGAGTGATTGGCGACGTACGCCCAGATTCCGTCAAAATCAATCGCTTCAATTTTGGCGGGCAGCGCCACCTCCCCGTACATCACGGGAAAGAGTGGACTCCTGAGATCCCAAAACTGCAAAGTGGCGCCATTGGCGACGGTGGCGAATCCGCTTACAACGGATATCGCCTGGCACGGGCCATAAGCCCACCGCCCGCGAGGTTCAAAATTCCAAATATCACCGGAAGCGTTCGGCGATATCTCGATCTTTGCAAGATCCCCTGCGGTTGGTTCGGCCGGAAACACTGGGAAAGGTGTGAGAAGAATTAAAATAACGGGTAGAAAAATCAGCGCGAAGCGTTGGCAGTATTGCACGTTACCCCCCTTGTTCATCGCGGGCTGGACAAACATACCTAGAAGTGACAGCTTTGTTTATTGTGCCATAAACACCTCTAAAAGTCAATTCTATAGGGGGTTAATCGATCGAGGCAATGCAGCGAAAACTTTGGTGCCCCCGAGACGACTCGAACGTCCGACACCCGGTTTAGGAAACCGGTGCTCTATCCACCTGAGCTACGGGGGCACCTTAATGAAGGGCTATAATAGAGCCACCGACCCTGCGCTGTCAAATTTCCGCGAAGGGTACGGGGGCACCTCAATGAAAGGCTATAATAAAGCCACCGACCCTGAGCTGTCAAATTCTCGCGAAGGGCACGGGGGCACATGAAGCAATATGTGGGAATAGAATAACCGGATCAGTCGTACGACAAAAGCGAAAACATCGGCGTCTCGCCCAGCTTCGCCCGCCCTCCCAGGGCGTTGAGCTCGATCACAAACGCGATTTCCACTACTTCCCCACCGAGTTTTTCGACGAGCGCAACCGACGCCGCAGCCGTCCCGCCCGTTGCGAGAAGGTCGTCGACGATGACAACCCGGTCGCCCGGTTTGATCGCGTCCTTATGGATCTCAAGCGATGCCTCGCCGTATTCTAGCGCATACGACTCAGACAGTGTCTCGGCTGGAAGCTTGCCCGGTTTACGAAGTGGCACTAGCCCCACCCCGAGTTTATATGCAAGAGGCGACGCGAAGAAGAAACCGCGTGATTCCATGGCGGCGAATTTGTCTATGCCCTTGCCTTCGTATCGTGCACACAGCAAGTCTACGGTCTCACGAAACGCGCTCGGGTCGAGAAGAAGCGGGGTGATGTCCCTGAACAGGATACCCTCATGGGGGAAATCTGGAATGTCGCGGATATGATTCTTCAAATGTACTGACATATTCTTCAGTCCTTTCCCCCCAGCATCATCAATTTGAGTTTCTGGAGTGCGCGCTTCTCGATCTGCCGGATTCGCTCCCGTGATACCCCAATGATTCGCCCTGTTTCGGCGAGCGTTTTGGGTGTTCCGTCTTCGAGTCCATAACGAATTTTCAGTATCTCCTGCTCCCTCGCGCTCAGATGCTTTTCAATCACAGCCGCAACTTCTTCGTTCTCGAGCTGGACCGTTACGAGTTCTTCGGGAGTGGCGTTGTGGCGGACATCCGTTGACAATTTCTGGAGCGCTTCGACCGTAATCGTAAGCTCTTCCGAACGGATCCCATGAATCAGATTCTTGATCAGCCGGACCTTGCCGATACTGATCCCCAGCGTCTCACTGGCATCTTTTTCTGTAAAAGCGTTTGCGCCCGAACGATCCTCAACACGAAGATACCTGTTGATCAGTTGATAAATATGAATCGGAATGCGAATCGATTTCGCCTGGTTGGCGATGGCCCGGGTGATAGATTGCTTGATCCACCACGATGCGTATGTGCTAAAACGAAAGCCCCTGTTGTAATCGAATTTCCCCGCCGCACGAATCAATCCGAGATTTCCCTCTTCGACGAGATCGAGGAAGCTCAGTCCCTGCCCGACATATCTTTTGGCGATGGTTACTACGAGTCTGAGGTTGGCGTTGATGAGTTCACGTTTTGCCGCTTCGTCGCCTTCCCATACTTTTTTTGCGACAGCGCGTTCGCTCTCAGGTGTCAACAGAGTGTACCTGTTGATCTCCTGCAGGTAGCGGGTCTGAATGTCGTAGTCTTCAGCGATGTCCGTACCCCCCGTTTCGGCCGGTCAACATCTGGTCAAAACCGCCTGGCGGGATGGGTTCTCTGAAGGAGGCCAAAGCGCCGGTGGTTTCGAATCGTCACGGGAAATACGGGTGAAATAAAAATGGTCGGGGCGAGAGGATTTGAACCTCCGACTTCCTGCTCCCGAAGCAGGCGCGCTAACCGGGCTGCGCTACGCCCCGAACCCTTGAGATCATTCTTTTAACACCCTGCGTGACAACCAGTTGTCGATCGACTCCTCCCCCCCCGGGCATTCTGAAGACAGAATAACACTTTTTCCTGGATTATCAACCGGTAACTTCGCTGGAGAGCAGATAATCCGAGAAAATGTCCGTTAGTGGGTCGCAATACCCCAGAAACTGATGACTCCCAGCGAAGCGAGCGTCACGATGACGCCTGCGATGCAGATTCCGGCGAAAATGGCCGGCACCGCCACCCGCTTGGGGACGCCAAACAGAAATGCCGCGACTGAGCCTGTCCAGGCCCCGGTGACCGGGAGCGGGATGGCCACGAACAGCATCAAGCCGATCACTTCAAAACGCTGGATGAGCTTGCCCTTTCTCCGCGCACGGGCGAAGAACCACACGAAGAAGCGGTCGAACAAACGCCAGCGCCGAAGGTATTCAGACAATGGACCCACAAGGATCAGGATCGGAATGACGGGGATAAAGTTCGCTATCACCGCGATGATATATGCTTCCTGCCAGGGCATGTTACCAATAGTGATGGCGTACGGGATTGCGCCCCGGAGTTCCGACACGGGCGCCATCGCCAGGATAATTGTGACAAGTAAATGCGGAGAGCTCGAGAAGAGAGCGGCGAGTTTTTCCGACATTAGACAATATTCCCGTCGTTTTGAAGTTCCTCAGTATTCTCGTCGCTGATGAGCGGTACGAATGTGCACTCCCGCAACCGTTCAATTTTGAAATCATCCCCGCGCCGCGTCATCCTCACGATCTCCTGTTCCCCGGCCTCATTGAAAACCGGCCCGAGAAATACACCACCATCGCAGAGTTGCATAACCAACGCATGCGGCACTTCCGTTGCGGCCGCCGTCGTTAATATTCGATCGAAAGGCCCGAATTCAGGCCACCCGTGACTCCCGTCGCCAACGGCCATCTCGACATTGAAGATCGCGAGTTTTTCCAAGGCGGTTTTCGCTTTTTCGGCCAGCGGCCCTATCCTCTCGATCGTATAGATATGTTTCGCCAGACTGGCGAGGACGGCGGCCTGGTAACCGGATCCCGTCCCGATCTCAAGTATCTTTTCTTCTCCCGTCAAACACAGTTGTTCGGAAAGGTAAGCCACCATAAACGGCTGGGACATGGTTTGCGAATACCCTATCGGAAACGAATGATCGCTGTAGGCCTGAGGACCCAGGTCGCTGTCGAGAAAGAGGTGCCGCGGAACCCTGAGCATCACGTCTAGAACTTTTGGGTTCGATATACCGTTCGTCACGAGCTGCTCTCGAACCATCCTCTCGCGGGCGATGTGGTAGTTGTTGGGGGTCACAGTTCGATCCTCCACTGCTCCATCTCCACGATCGACTTGTAATCGGTCATGTCGAGGTGAAGCGGAGTGACCGACACATAGCCCGTCCTTACCGCGGCAATATCGGTGCCGTCATCGATCTTCCACACGGGATCGTCACCGCCTATTGTGTAATAGATATTCCCGTCATCGCCTTTTTCCGCTTTCAGCAAATTGTCGTAGGCGCGCGACCCCAGCTTGGTGATGCGAACACCCTTTATCGGGGCAACATCCGGATCCGGAATATTGACATTGAGCAGGCAGTTCTCCGGCAACCCGATTCGAAGCGCTCCATCAACAATGACCCTCGCTATCCTTCCGATCTCATCCGCGCTCGAAAGAGAACGCTGCAGCGACGACAAGGCCAGCGACGGAACACCGAGCATCGTACCCTCAATCGCAGCGGCCACCGTTCCACTGTAAGAAACATCTTCACCCATATTCGGGCCGTGGTTTATCCCTGAAATCACGAGATCGGGTTTGCGCCCGAGAAGCGCGTGAACACCGAGAAGAACGCTGTCCGTCGGAGTACCCGCGATTTTGTAATGGTTTTCTTTTACTTTGGACGTGGCAATCCGCTGCCGCACGGTTAGCGAGTGACTGCTCGCGCTCTGTTCGGATGCCGGCGCGGCGACGAACAGATCCCCGGCCCCTTCGAGCGCTGCCGCCAGGATCTGTATGCCCTTTGCGTCGTACCCGTCATCGTTTGTTATAAACAGCGTTTTGCTCAATTGGTCCATTCCAGTGCGGATTAACCGGCCTCTTTTACGAATTCGGCGATACTACCAAAATATACTTTTTACCGCCATCCTTAAAAAGCGAAGTGTATCGATGACCGGATTGACACTGCTCACCTCTGTCCCATATATCGTCTCGGTTGGAACCGACTCGATCTTTGCGCCCGCCTTCGCCGCCCTGATGAGGACCTCGCTCTCCGCATCGTATCTTTTCGCTTTGAGTTTGAGGCTTTTGTAAAGGGAGGTTCTGATCATTCTGTAACCATTCTGGGAGTCGGGGATCGGCGTTCCCGTTCTCAGGGTCAAAAACCATGAGGTCGCGGTATTGGCAAAAATCCGGATGCCGGGCATATCCTTCCTGTCCGACATGCGGTCGCCGACGATTATGTCCGCGCCGGTCTGGGCCTGCTTTTCGACGAAAGCGTTTATCTCCGTGGGATTGTGTTGTCCATCGGCATCGAGTGTGATGGCGAATTCCATACCCAATCGTGCCGCTTCGAGTATCCCCGTGTGTAGGGCCATTCCCTTCCCCTGGTTCTCCTCATGATCAAGCACCGCGGCGCCGGCGCTGCGCGCAGCATTCGCCGTCTCGTCCATCGACCCGTCATCTACAACGATGACCCGTTCCTTGGGAACAATTTCCGAGACGCGTTGGACAACATCCGCAATGAAACGTTCCGCGTTAAACGCGGGGATCACGACAGCCGTCTGATCGATAATTGTCTGGAGGTTGCTTTGCAAACGCCCACCGCCTTCAAATTGGCCGAAAGTTAAACCACTGCTCGGGATATTTCCTGATGAACCCCTCGGTGTCGAGGCGACATTTCTCGATTAAGTCATCCACGGCAGCCGTGTCGCCGAGCGAGCTGTCCGGATAGTAGGGTCCTCTGAGTTCGAGTTTAAGCTTGTCGTCTCCAGCGAAAACACAAACCGCAGTGACGATCGGAACCGAACAACGGACGGCAAGCGCCGCGTGCCCGCTGGGAAGTCCGATTCGATGGCCGAACAACGAGTATTTCTTCTCGCCACGCCCGGAGCCCCGATCCACAAGGAGCGCGACACACTTACCCCGTTCGAGCGCCTGCGCCAGTACGTTGAATGACTTTCCGATCGGGTGGCAAGCGATACCCATTCCCTTCCGACGATCTTCGAAGAAACGAGTGACCGCCCGCGACGGATGTTCGAACGCCACGGTATGAATCCCGATTCCTCTCGCGCTCAGACACGCTCCGCCGATTTCCCACGCGCCCACATGCGGGCCGGCCAGCACAAAGCCGCCATTGCCTCTGAAATCAGCGGCCATTTCCGTCGCTTCACTCACATCGCAGCAGCGCGCCAGTTCGCTATCACGCATGTGCGGCAGCCGCAGAAAACAATAGATGCTTCGGCTGAAATTCACAAAAACATTTCTCGACAGCCGGTCGATCTCTCTATCCGTCGCTTCATCTCCGAGAACGATGCGGAGGTTTTGGGCGACGTTCTCACGGAGCCCCGGTCTAAGGCGGCAAAAATTGAGGCCTATCGTCCTGGTAATCGATTGGGAAAGCGGCGGCGGCAAATGCCGGGCGAAAAACGAGCCAACGTTATAAGAGAGGTAACTGATCATTCGAACATCGGTGGTCGAACTTCGACAGGCGCCGAGGGAGGGATCTGCGTCAACGAAAATGGTCGGGGCGACTGGATTTGAACCAGCGACCACTAGTCCCCCAGACTAGTGCGCTAACCGGACTGCGCCACGCCCCGACCTTATTCGGGTACTTTAATTCATGGTCGAGGCTGTTTCAAGCGGAATCGACTTTTTTCTCTTCGACTGATTCGGAAACCTTATCCCGCAGCTCCTGCAGTTCATTTTTTATGGTGGTCAGAATCTGACGCGCCTGCGGATCCGCAAACGGGATCTGAAGCTGGTTGATAAGAGGATCCGGATTCCCGTAATGCTCCTGTAGTTTTTTTCGCGCGCCGCTGATCGTGAATCCTTCTTTGTAGAGAAGATCGCGAATCACGAGAATGGCCTTGATGTCTTTCGGACGGTAGTTCCGATTCCCCGCCCGGTTCTTTTTGGGCCGGAGGCTTGGGAATTCGGTCTCCCAATACCGGAGCACGTGGGCCTTGACACCGGTCATATCAGCCACTTCGCTGATCGAATAATACATCTTGGCCGAACCGGTCTTGTACCTCACTGTCGCCCCCCTTTCGTTTGGCTCGATTCCATCCACCGCATTTCATCCTGCGGCGGACGATTCATCAACTGATTGATTCCCTCTCGTGGATCCGCCCCGGCAAACAACACCTCGTATACACCCCGGGTGATAGGCATTTCCACACCAAGTTTTGTTGCAAGTTCGTTGGCCGCCCTCGTTGTTCGCACGCCCTCGGCAACCATCACCATTTCGGAAAGGATTTCGTCGAGCTTCTGTCCTTCGCCGATCTTTTGTCCGACATGCCGGTTTCGGCTGTGGCGGCTCAGCGCCGTCACAATAAGATCGCCGATGCCCGCCAAACCAAAAAACGTTTCACGCCTGGCTCCAAGCGCCACGCCGAGCCGTGTAATTTCCACCATGCCGCGCGTGAGAAGTGCCGCCTTCGTATTGTCGCCGTACCCGAGTCCGTCGCACGCTCCGGCAGCGATCGCAATTACGTTCTTGATCGATACGGCCGTCTCAACCCCGATAATGTCCGAGTTGGTGTACACACGAAAATACGGTCTAAAGAACACTTCCTGGATCTTGCGCGCATTATCGCCGTCGCTCCCCGCCGCGACCACGGAGGTCGGCATGTGCCGGCTCACTTCTTCGGCATGACTCGGCCCCGCGAGCGTAAGAATCCTATCGGCGTCGACGGGAAGTTCATCGTCGAGGACTTCGCTCATTCTTTTTAGCGATCCTTCTTCAAGACCTTTGGCGGCATTTACAACGAGCGTTCCCTTGTCGAAATCAAATACGCGCGCCGCGGCCCGCGCCGTTTCCCTCACGCCGTGGCTCGGGACCACGAACAGGACGAGATCCGCGCCGGTGAGCGCCAACGACAGATCCGTCTCGATCGGGATGCTCTGTGGAATCCGAACTCCCGGCAGAAACTGTTTACTCTCTCTCGCCGTCCTCAATTCCTCCGCAAACTTAGGATTGAACTCCCACATCGTCACGCGGTGTCCATTCTCCGCCAGAAGGAGCCCCAGAGTAAGCCCCCAGCTCCCCGCCCCCAGCACACATATTTTCAGATCGTTCGACATCAAATTACCGCCTGGTCCTTTGCAACGCGGGTTCCTCGCCCGCAAGCAGCCTCTTTATATTGCTGTGGTGTTTCCCAAGCATCACAATCGCGACGAGAACCGACACGATAAAAAGCGACGAGTGCGATGGGACCACGCCCGTCCAGTCGAGAACATAGATCGCGACAGGCAGCGTTACGGCGCCGGCCATGCTCGCCAGCGAGACGATCCTCTTTGCCGCAAATACTAGAAAGAAAATTACTGCCGAAATCCCAATGGCGGCGGGGGCGAGCGCCAGGTAGGCCCCGGTCGCCGTCGCCACACCTTTTCCGCCGCTGAATTTCACGTAGGGCGAAAACATGTGGCCCAAAACCGCAGAGAATGCTCCGACGAGCATCAACCAATTGGTGGGCACAACATTCTCCGGCGCTATCTGGGCGGCAAAATAAACCGGCAAGAACCCCTTCGCCACATCTCCTATCAGAACCCCGATGGCTATCTTCGGTCCAAGGAGACGGAACGAATTGGTCGCTCCGAGGTTGCCGCTGCCATGCTCTCTTAGATCGAGTCCAGCGAACACTTTTCCCGCCAGATAACTGAACGGAATCGCGCCCACCAGATAACCGACCAGTGCGACGGCTGACAGATCTATGAAATAACCCTGGCCCATTGACTAGTGATCCCTGAGTTTTATTCGGATTACCGTTCCCTCAAATCCGTAAGTTTCTCGAATCTTGTTGTTGAGAAATCTCAGATACGACCGGCTGAAGAAGTCGCTCCTGTTGACCGACAAGTTGAACACCGGCGGCGCGGTATCGACCTGCGAGATGTAATAAATCCGTCCGTTTCCACCGCCGTACGCCGGTGGTGGTGTTCTGGAAATCAACTCCTCAATGTAACGATTGAGCTCGCCGGTCGTTACCCTGTTCTCACGGGATTCCTTTATCCGCCACGCGAGGTCGAATATTTTGCTCACCCGCTGGCCTTCGAGGGCCGAGACAAACATCATCGGCGCGTATCCGATAAAGCGAAGAGATCGTCTGATTCTTTTTTCAAATGTGTCCGCCGTGCCCGTTTCCTTGTCAACCAGATCCCACTTGTTGACGCAAATCATTATTCCTTTGCCCGCCTTGTGGGCATAGCTCGCCACTTTGACGTCCTGGTTCGATATCTCTCTCGACGCGTCCAGAACCAAACCGATTATCTCCGCACGCGAAATCGCATCGATGCTCTTCAAGGCGGTGATCGCGGACAACCCGTCTTTGGTGCGGTTTTTTCGTTTGATCCCCGCCGTATCGACGAGCACCAAATCCCGACCGTGCCATTTCACAAGCGTGTCAATGCTGTCGCGCGTTGTCCCAGGCCGCGGATCAACAATCGCGGAATCGGAACCAACGAGACGGTTGATCAGACTCGATTTGCCCACGTTCGGGCATCCCACCAGCGCGAGCTTGAGATCCCTGTTGACGCTCGCCGCCTTCCGCTTTGGAAGGTGCGACACGAGTTCGTCAAGCAGGTCTCCCACTCCGTCTCCATGCAGAGCGCTTATCGCGCATACGATCGGGAACCCAAGCTCGAAAAATTCATTCGCCGCATGAAGGTCTTTCTTCTTCTCTGACTTGTTCGCCGCGAGAATGATCGGCACCTTCACTTCACGGAGTTTTTCGGCGACCTCGTAGTCCGCTGTTGTGATCCCGGAACCGGAATCGGTAACAAAAATCATTGCGTCCGCATTGAGCGCTTCATTCATGGCCCGGCGCTCGATTTCAAGCGCGAGATCATCCTCTTTACCCGAGAACAAACCGCCCGTATCGATCACCTCGAAGGGTATACCATTCCAATCACAGCTTCCCCGCTGAGTATCCCGGGTCACCCCTGGCTCGGGATGAACAAGCGCCGACCGCGATCGTGTCAGCCGGTTGAATAACGTCGATTTGCCCACGTTCGGACGTCCGACGATTGCTACACTGGCAGGCGCTTTCATGTGATCTTTTTGTCCTTCGAGTTAATTTCAAATACCCGCGGCCCGCGCCACGATACCCAGGACGGATAATGCTTCCCGTCCCGAAACATAACCTTCGTTGCCGCTCGTTGTGTTCTCAGCGTCAAGCGTTACAACCGCCTCGCGGAACCCTCCCGGAAACGCTTCCGCCTCAACACCATCTTCAAGGCCAAGCAGATGGGCAAGCCTCGCGACGACCATAAAGAACGCCGGACGCGTCACGTTTGCATCCTCATGAAAACTCCCATCGGGAAGTTTTTTCATGACGCCGGTCGTTTCGGCGAAATGAACGCAACCCTCAGCCCAGTGCGTCGTGTCGGATTCCTCTCGCGTCCCCGCTCTCATTTCCCGATCGAGGACATCGCCAAACATGTCCATCAGTAACGCGGCAAGCTGTCCCCTTGAAATAACATCCTCCTGAATGATCTGCGAGGATGACGCGCGTAAATGACTCGCCGCTATTTCGAAGTACTCATCAAACCGAACGTCTCCGCCAAGCGCCCTGCCCGCGGAAAGCACATCAGCCGCTTTCTGGTATTCGTTCGCCTCGAGATAGATCCGGCCGAGGTAAAGATGCGCCGTTACCAGATCTTCGTCGGACTCCGGGTTGTCGAGAACCTCAAGAAACAATAACTCGGCGCCAGCGTGATCGCCGGCGATGTATAACGCGACGCCTTGTTCGACAGTCGACTTGTCGTCCACTGTAGACCGCGGCGAGCCGCAACCGGCGAGAATCGACACGGTAAGGGCGATCACCTGGAGGGTGGTTATTCTTGAGAAAGGGACTGGCAAATGTATTAGATGAATTGGAGCGGGCAACGGGATTCGAACCCGCGACTCTCAGCTTGGGAAGCTGACACTCTACCAGCTGAGTTATGCCCGCTCGTTTAATAACGTAAGTCTTTGTAGCATGTTAGCATTTTTATGTCAAGTTATAATTAAAGCTCCAAATGGCGTTGGATAAGCGGCTTGACCCGTTCGAGGGGGCTTTGGGCCACAACATCCACCCATACGGCATCCTGGACGCTCCGAAAGAAGGTTTCTTGTCTTTTGGCAAATTGTTGTGTGAGCGTGATGACCCGGTCCACAGTCGATTCCGGATCCCCGCCGTCGAGGATGGATTGTCCGATCACGCCATACCCAAGTCCGTTCATTGCGGGCGAATCCAGGCCTACTCCCGCTTCGAGCAGGGCGCGAACCTCACCGCACCACCCCTTCTCATACATAAGGCGTGTACGGCGCGCAATCGCCGCCCTGAGCACCAGACGCGGCATGGTTAAGACTATTTTCAAACCAGGCCACCGCGCCGGTTTTTCCTGGCCGGCAATATGTTCGGAATGCGGTTTTCCTGTGGCATGGTAGATTTCGAGCGATCTGAGGATTCTCACACGATCCGCCTTCGCCAGATCCCTGGCTCGATCCGGATCAACCTTCGTGAGCTCATCGAATAACTCGTCGGTCGTGTTTTCGTCCAGGCGTTTGCGGAGGGCTTCTCTTTCTTCTGCGTCCGCGTCGAGAGAAATCAAACCATCGAACAGCGCTCTGAAATATAATCCCGTACCACCGACAAAATATCCGATCTTTCCCTGCGTGCGGATACGCCCAAAAACGTCGAGCGCTCGAGACACGTGCGCGCCCGCGCTGTTGACTTCGTTGGGATCAAGATTGTTAATCAGATGGTGGGGTACGCGCCGCACGTCGTCCGCGGTGACTTTTCCCGTTCCTATGTCGAACCCGCGGTAGACCTGTCTTGAATCCATTGAGATGATTTCACCATCAAAACACCCGGCAAGTTCGATGGCGAGATCGGACTTGCCCGTGGCGGTGGCGCCCATTATGGCAATCGCTTTTTGGTCTGGATTCATTATCGGCGGGAGAACCAACGCTCCATGTCCTCTAGAGATAACCTGTGAATCGTCGGCCGGCCGTGGGGACATGAGTACGGATTCTCGACGGCGAACAATTGGTCGGCCAGCATTTTCATTTCATCGACGCTCAGTTTTTGCCCCGCTTTTACGGCGCTTCTGCACGCAAAACTCGCGATCATCTGATCCGCGTGGCTATTGCCGGGAACTTTGTCGTTCAAAATGTCGTCGAAAATGTGTCGAAGCAGGCGTCCTTCGGACCAGTTCTTCAATCCCTGGGGATACCCCCGGACCAGGATGTTCATCCCTCCAAACGGCTCGAGGTGAAATCCCAGTTTTCGGAAGATGTCCTTGGTCGAACGGAACACTTCGAGTTCTGACATCGATAGTTCCAGCGTGATCGGAAACAGTATTTGTTGTGATACGGGAATCTCGCTCTGGAGCTGCCGCTTGCTCGTGTCAAAAATAATGCGTTCGTGGGCGGCGTGCTGATCGATAACAACTATCCCGCCGCGAACCTGAATAAATATGTACGAATTATTGAACTGCCAAAATAGTGCGTCGTCCGCCTGGATGCGTTCGTCAATGGGCTTGCCCCCCGGCGCCGGCGTTCTGACCTCGTCGTCGTTCTGGAGTGAGAGCTTTGAACCGAGATTCTGTGGAGGCCGGCCGTCATCGAGATACGAATCGACCGCATCGCGGACCCGAGCCTTGTATTGCGCGGCATCCCCATCCATCGTTTCCTCGCGGACACCGGAAAAAAGCGATCTGGGATTCGCGCTTGCGCCGCCGTCAATAACCTCGAACGACTTGCCTTCCCCCGTCCCCGTACTGGCATAGCCGACCTCGAGAGTCTCCTCGGAGCTTGCCGTCAGCGATTGTTTAATCGCGCGCCGGACGATGTCGAACACCCTTCGTTCGTTACTCAATCGAACTTCGAGCTTTGTGGGATGCACGTTCACATCGACATCCTCGTACGGAGCCTCAACCGACAGAACCACGGCTGGAAAACGTTTAAATGGTATAACGTTTCTGTACGCTTCCTGGACGGCGCGCATGATCGTCTTCTCACGAACGAGCCGGCCGTTCACATAAAAATACTGGTGGTTCCTGTTGGAACGCGTATAGGTAGGCAAGCTCACAAAACCGGACACTCTCATCGGACGTTCATCGGCTTCGACGGCGACCATGTGGGTCATTGTGGTGCCGCCCATTATGGCCGCCACACGCTCTTCCCAGGTGGCCATCGGGACGAGGTCGAGGACCCTGCGTCCGTCGTCTGTGTAGTGCAGTTCGAGAGAAGGAGACACCAATGCAAACCCCAGAATTGTCTCGAGTATTCTGCGCCGTTCGGTAATTTCACTTTTTAAGAATTTTTTGCGCGCAGGCGTGTTAAAGAACAAGTTCTCTATTCGAACAGTCGTGCCCCGTTCGTGAGGAGCCGGCATGGCGGTAGGATCGGACTTCCCTTCAACCGTCACCCGGCAACCTTCCCCGTCGTCACGATCGCTGGTGATGATGTTGAGCTTTGACACGGCTGAAATCGCGGCCAATGCTTCGCCGCGAAAACCGAACGTCTCGATGCGAAACAGTTCGTCCGCGCTTTCGATCTTGCTCGTCGCGAAATTTCTCGGCGCCATCATGGCGTCTTCACGCGACATCCCGCGTCCATCGTCACGCACTTCGATAAGATCGACTCCCGCTCCCGCCGTCGTGACCCACAAACTTTGGGAACCCGCATCGAGAGCGTTCTCGATGAGTTCCTTAACGACCGATGCGGGACGTTCGACGACTTCCCCGGCGGCAATCTGCCGCGCCACCGCTTCGGGAAGCGTTTTTATAACAGACATACCTGCTCCTGATCTGGCTGGGGGGTGATTGGCGACCCAAACATAACATGAGGGTATGCGTTTGGCAACGGGAGGCCCCTTGTGGAGCCCGCCCAGAAGATAATATCTGTTGAAAACTATTCCGGCTGGAAGGGTTTGAGCGAGGCTTCCGCTTCGGCGACCATTTCGTCGGCCGATTTAGACTTTCCCGGATAGCCGGCGGTGCCGACAAGGATCCTCTTCGCCTCCGCGGGATATCCTTCGAGTGTGGATAAGTCCTTCCCGAGATACATAACCGCGCGGGATATAAGGAAGCGGATTCGGCGCCCACCGTCGAGAGTTAGAATCGCGTATGTGCCTGGTTTTATCCAGGCTCCAAAATCAGTTTTTCTGGTTCGGGTTTTGAGACCTTGCCCCATGTCCTCGGACAAGGCAAGCGCTTGTTCGCGATTTGATTCGAAGAGAGCGTCCATTGGATCGACCCGGAATAGCACCAAAGTGAACGCGTTGTGATAGCGGTCGGCCCTGGAGATTTCGTTGTCGCAGAGCTCCTTCAAGCGATCGTAGTTCTCCCCAATGACACTTTCAAACGCCACCGTCTCACCCGCTTTCGCCACCGGACGACGGCGCAGAATCGCGTCCAGTACAGGCTCGGCCAGGCCAACGATGTTTTCGAGGATCTTCCGATCGAGCTCCGAATACACCGCATCTTCAAGCGGATCGTCGGCGTTTTTGTCATAGGCAATGATCCCGCCGAGAAACCCGTCGGTGCTTGTCACGGGGAACGCGAGAGCGGAGCGATAGCCGGGAGCATTCCCGGGCCGCTGTTGAACACGTTCCGCTCCGGCTTCCATCACCCGGGGATCGAAACTCAAAAAAGCGGTGGAAAATGACTTTTTGTCACGCTCAAGAGTGTCGAACCTCTCCTTGTCGTCGCCTCTCCACTCGATGAGAATTTCCTTCGGTACGCCGAATGTGCTTTCGAGGTATGTGTCCGCTCCGAGGTTTTCCGCAAGGCGTACCGACACGCGTTCACTCTCAAGAATCACGGCAACGGTCGACGCGAGCGTGTCGACGAGCGACTTGATAGTGCGGCAGCCCAGCACGGCCGGCGCCGCGTCCGAAATCATGCGAAGTGCGCGGAGTTCGCGTGTCAGTTTTCGTTCGCGTGTTTCTGAGGCCAGGAATCGGGAGATTTCGTGAACGATCGCGTCTTTTACCGTCAAAAACTCATCGAGTCTATACTGTTCCGTAAATTCAAATACGATAACTCCCAGCGATTCAGTAGTCCCCAGCGGACAGAACACGGCGCTCGCCACTGCTTGAAGAGCGTCCCCACCTCCGTCTCCTGCGCCTTCCTTGAGGACGATCGCTCGGTTGTCGAGAAACGCGCGGCTCAGCGCGCCCCTTTGAATCCTCACCCGTTTATCGGTCGGAGAGAGAAGCCGGTTCGATCCGCCCAACACGAACCAGTCCCCTTCTGTCGTGTTCAGATAAATCTCGACCGTCTCGGCCCCCATCAGTTCTGAGAGGTATTTCGACAAGACGGCAAACTTTTCCTGGGTGGATATTGGTTTGAGGGCGATCTCCCCCATGGTTGAGCGAAACCGCCACTCCTGATGCCGTATCTGAACTTCATCGAGCTTGAGGGATTGATTAAGAACGTGTGAAATTCGACGTGAAAGCAATTTTAGTGTTTCGAGGTCTTTTTCGTCGTGCTGCCGCGCGTCCTGATCGACCGATACGTTCAGCACGCCGAGTAGCCGCTCGCCCCACAACAACGGAACGGAGATCGCCGTTCCTATATCAACCCGGTCTCGTTCGTGAGGATAGTTTCCAAGATCACCGGCCGACCCGAGAAGCATCGGGCTTCTTGTTTGAGCGACCTTGCCCGCCACACCATGCCCCAGTTTTTGCCGGGTGCGTTTGACGGTTCGATCGCTCAAGCCAACCGCGTATGCGATGAAGAGATCGCGCGTCTCCGGGGAGTACAACATTATCGATCCCGCCGAACTCGACGTAGATTGTGTCGCCACTTCGAGAAGGAACTTCAAAAGCTCCTTGCGATCAAAAAGTCTCTCGAGCGCGACAAACGTATCGTCGATCGATTGCCTCGCGGAACCGTCAGGTTCCGACACCGGTAACGCGGGGTCGATATGGGCGAGCTGCTGAAGAGCCTCGGAGGGGTTCAGTATTTTGCAGCCGGTTCGCGTCAACAGCGCGATTTCCGCGTTGTGTTTTTCACGGGGCTCCGCAACCACGGCGCATTCGATATCGGTGGCGCCGGCTAGATGTTCGGGTGTGTGATAGCGGGGGATGCCAAGTATTTCGGCGATTTCGATTCCGACGGCGGTCTGATCCTTGTCGTAAATGAATACAATATCGACACGCTTCGCATTGTGAAGCGCGCTCAGGATGGGCAGGTCGGGTTCCTGTCCACCAATTATACCACACCTTATCAGGTGCTCTGCCATAAGGTTACGCTGTACACCTATGAATATAGTTTAAGTCCGGGCGCGGTCGCCCGTAAGTCCGTTTCCCTTATGATAGCAAATCACAGACCATTTTGGGGTGTAATGGGAAACAGGAAGGGATCTTTCGGGGTGATGATCAGCGGTTCGCCATCCGGTCCTTGAGGCTTTTGAGAAACTGGAGCGCATCGAACGGCGTGGATCCATCGATGTCGAATGCGTCGACGAGAGTGGCGATCATCTTTAGCTCGTCCAAAACACCGTCCGAAGTCTTTGACGCGCCGGTCGGCGTGTCTCCTTCAGAAGCGTGCCCTCGACCGCCATCAGCGTTGTTGGTATCGAGTTCCCACCCCGCACCGGGATCCGCCTGGAAAAGAGAAATCTGAGGGTTGTCCGCATTTTCGAGCGACACCCCCTGCCGCAGCAGATTCCGCCGTAGCTCCAGAGACTTGAGGATTTCTTCCGCCCTCCGTAAAACCAAAGCAGGAAGCCCGGCGACGCGAGCCGCGTGAATACCGTAACTCCTGTCGCTTGTACCAGGAATCACTTTGCGGAGAAAAACAACGCCGCCTTCCCACTCCTTTATTGTGATCTTAAGGTTCACCAGCCGCGGGTACGCGTTCCGCAATTGCGTAAGCTCATGAAAATGTGTCGCAAAAAGTGTCTTGGGGCGTCCCTTGACTCCCTGGAGGATAAACTCGGTTACCGCCCAGGCGATGCTGAGCCCATCATAGGTACTCGTCCCCCTTCCCACCTCGTCGAGAAGAACGAGGCTTCTGTCGGTCATCTGCTCGAGAATGTTTGCCGTCTCCTTCATTTCGACAAGAAACGTCGACTCACCCCGGCTGAGACGATCGGTCGCTCCAACCCGGGTAAAAATCTTGTCAACGAGTCCGATCCGTGCCCGCTCGGCCGGCACGAACGAGCCCATTTGCGCAAGCACAACAGTGAGCGCGACCTGCCTCAAAAACGTGCTCTTCCCCGACATGTTCGGTCCGGTGATCAACGCGAATTGCTTTGTGTCCGAATCCAACTGGAGATCGTTCGGTACAAACGCCTCGGATACGACCTGTTCGAGAACCGGATGTCTGTTTCCAACC
The DNA here is from genome assembly GCA_963791045.1 of Candidatus Latescibacterota bacterium. GTDB lineage: Bacteria > Krumholzibacteriota > Krumholzibacteriia > WVZY01 > WVZY01 > CAWBQK01. Next base: position 273,784 of record CAWBQK010000017.1, on the reverse strand, counting down.
AGTTCGAGAACTCTCGAATCATCGACGACCGGCCGCTTGAAACGGTGCTGCCGGGCCGCCGCAGAGAGCGATTGAATGGCATCCACGCGGGCAACTGCACGTGCCGTCGCCTGGAGCAGCGGAAGCACTTTTGAAATCCTCTCGCACAGTTCGTCATAGATTTTCTGTTCGCAGGCAATCCGCCGCTCGTCATTCTCGAGGATCATTTGTTCGCGATCTTTGAGCGCCGCGGTGTAGTAACGCTCCGAATTCATCAAAGTTTGCTTGGCGACATAGTCGGCCGGAACCGAGTCAAGATGCGACTTATATACCTCGACGTAGTATCCGAACACCCTGTTAAAACCAACCTTGAGACTCCCGATCCCGGTACGTTCGCGTTCGCGTTTTTCCAGTCCGGCAATCCATTTCTTGGCATCCGCGCTCTGGACCAGAAGTCCGTCGAGCTCCTCCGAGTATCCCTGCCGAATTACACCACCGTCGCGCAAATGCCCCGGCGGTTCTTCGACAATCGATTCCGCAATCAGATCGACTATATCGCGGTGATCGAGCAGTTCATCCGCCGTTCGCACGAGGAGTCCCGAACGGCATCCGTTGAGAATGGTTAACAGTTCCGGAATCCGCTCGAGCGATTCTCTGAGCGTGTGAAATTCCCTCGGGATGGCCTTGCGCGCCGATATCCTCGCGCCGACACGCTGAATATCCTGCACCCCGCGCAAGATTGTCATGAGCGATTCCTGGAGCCGCGTGCCGCCATAGACTTCGGAGACGGCTTCAACGCGTTCGTCAATCATTTCAACGTGACAGAGCGGTTTCTGTAGCCATCCACGAATCTCCCGTCCGCCCATCGGCGTCAGGGTCTTGTCGATCAAACGGATGAGTGTCGCCCGAGTGTCTGCGCCGTATAGCGGTTCGAACAACTCAAGGTTGCGAATAGTCTCCTCGTCGAGCGCCAGGAACTCGACGTGCCCGAGGGTGTCGACCTTTGTAACCTGGGCCATTGCTCCTTCCCGGAGCGACTGACAATGCGAGAGGAGTATCCCGGTCGCTCGGACACCAAGCGACCCCACCTTGTTGAGTGCGGTTACCCCGTCATCCCCGAACTGGACGTCGATCGCCGACTCGGCCGCATCCTTCCCGAATATCGCCTCATCGAGACGCGTAACCACTGGATCCCCGATGACCTCCGATAGCGGCCCGATCACCGAACGGTCGACGTCGCGCGGACAGACGATTTCAGTCACCCTTTTTCCCTGGATGAGATATTGGACAAGGTCAAGTTGCTCTTCACCGGCGAGAAAATCCCCCGTACTCACATCGACGAGGGCCACCCCGGCCCGTCCTTCATCGACCCAGAGTGAGAGGCAAAAGTTGTTTTCCTTCACCTTGAGGAAATCGTTGTTCATCGAGGTGCCCGGTGTCAGTACTTCGACGACGTCCCTTTTCACGAGACCTTTCGCCTTAGACGCATCCTCGACCTGCTCGCAGATCGCCACCCGTTTGCCCGCGGAAAGGAGCCGCGTAACATATGTTTCAGCCGCATGGAATGGAACCCCGGCCAGCGGGATGGGGTTCGGCTTATTCTTGTCCCTTGTAGTCAGGGCAATATTGAGGATTCGCGCGACTTCCACGGCATCCTCGTAGAACGTCTCGTAGAAATCACCAACACGAAAAAGCAGAACACAGTCTTCGTGACGGGATTTGATCTCCCTGTACTGCGCCATCAAAGGCGAAATTTCACTCATGATTCCGGTCTCAAGGAAGGGTCATTATTGTGCAGGGTTCGGAGACTTGTTTTGAGATTTCGTCAGCTCTTCGCTGGGCGTCCGCACGACTACGAAAGTATCCAAACCGCACACGGTGTATTTCTTTAAAATTTAACAGATTACTGTCGATTCGAACGCCCGGCAATTCGCGTTTCAATCGTGAAGACAGCTTGATGGCATTGGCCCGGTCCTGGAACGAGCCAAATTGAAGCGTGTATCCCGTGGCGAGAGGCGTGAACTCCTCCGTTTCCGCCGGGGACAAGTCTGCCTCTTCCGGTGGAGGCGGTTCTGAAGCCCTGCGAATAATATTGAGTTTCTCGGTGGCGAGAAGCGCCTCGGGCGTGTTCTCGAAATTGTCCACGATCTCTTCAAAAATCTCCGTCGCCGCGGGGGCGTCTCCCTGCTTCTCGAGACATTCGCCGTAGCGGTACATAGCCGTGGGGCTGATCTGCGAACGCGCCATCGATCGGTACTTTCGACATGCTTCGTCGGCGTTGTCGAGCGCCATCTCGACCTCGGCAAGCGAAAGGAAGGCCCACGGCCTGAACTTGCCGCTTTTGACCTTCGAGAGCGATTCCTCGGCGACGTCGAACCTCTTGACCATCACCGCGGACAATCCCTGGAAATAACAGGCCTCATCCGATTTGCGGCAGGCCCCCGACTCGCCAAGCATTTCGAGCGCCTCGTTGTAATTTCCAATCGCGTATTGAATCTTGGCCAACTCAACCTGTGACGCGACGCCCCAGTCGTTCGAATCGTCGATGCGGATGACTTCCTGGTAGATAATCTCGGCTTCGGAAACCGATTGTTTGAGTCCGGCGAGGAGAAAAAGCGCTTCTTGTTTGTCGTCCCCCTCAGTGGCCCGCGCAATGTCCACGAGAGCGGCCTCAGCCGCGTCATAACGCATCTTGGACATTTCGCGGCGAACATCGTCGAATCGATCCGCATGCACGGGCGCGACCGCCATCGATACGGCGAACAAAACAAACAGCGCTAAAAGTGCGGTTTTAAATTTCATGGTCGGTTGAGAAAGAGTCAAACGCGTTGCACCGCGGACAGTGCCATCGAATCGATTCTGATTGATACTGACAAACCTGACAAACATAGGGACGATGCTCAATCGAGTCCTTTATCGACTCGTCAAGAAAGCGCTCCAGGGCGTCCGGATCCCTGTACTTGGCGTACAAGGACGCGAGCAGAAGGCGCCCTCTTGCCGATTCCGGGAATACCGTCAAATAGTCCTCGAGATGCTGAATGGCTTCGTCTCCGCGTCCCTGCTTTTTATAGAACGCCGCGATTCCGAGGCTCGCCGATTCGTCGCTTCCCCTCGCGTTACGGACGTCGTTGTAAATTTTCTCAATTTCGCCAAAACGCCCCTTGTCGTAGAGGACGGTTTCGAGCTTACCGAGAACGGTCGGAGCGAGCTGGGGTGAGAGCAGGGCTGCCTGACGCCACCTCTCGATCGCTTCGTCAATTTCACCCGACGCCTCGGCAAGATCGCCGGCCAATACCTGTGCCGGCGCACAGTTCGCGTCGTGTTTCAGAGCGCGTGCCAGGACTTTCTTTGCTTCCCTGTTGTCTTCCTTTTCGATCAGGTCGCCCGCCGCCGTCGCCAGAAACAAGGCCAGTTCGCGGTCGCCAATTCCTCCGTATTTCAACGCTTCCTTCAAAGCGTCGTACGCTTTCTCCAATTCACCGAGCACATGATACTGCTTGGCGATCTTCAGGAAAACCGCAGGGTCTTTTATGTTCAACGTCTTGACAGCCGTCTCGAGCGTCCGGGCGGACTTTTCCGAATTGCCCATCGCCGCGTAGTCTTCGGCGAGATTGAGAAACAACTCAACCTTTTCGTCTTTCGTGAGATCGGTCTTCACGGTGAGACTTTGATGGATCTGCACGGCTTTGTTAACATCACCGCGCAAGCGGAGCAGGTTCCCCAGACGGATATAGGCGTCCGTACGCGCCTGCCCGCTTCGTACCGCCGTCTGAAGCGACGACAGGGCACTCTCCTGGTCGCCATCGATCATCCGCTTCAACGCCGTGATATAGGCTTCGTCCGACGTGGGACGGTTTTTTCTTCGAAATGAAAACATATAACTCCCCACAAAGAGGGTGATACCGGGTGGAGAACGGCCGTCGGATTATCCGTCGGTTCTCTCAAACTCCCCCTCCTCAAGCGGCAGGTTCCGCAATGCGGCAAGCTCACGCTGAAGACGAACGACCTCTTTTTGCTTCCGGCTGATGGTGTGCCGCAGTTGAAATTCGCTAAAGATGAAGATGAGGAACGAGAACACCATTCCCGCCGCAAAAATCATCAGCATCAAAAGGTTCACGGACAGCGCGGGATAGGTCTTGTTAAAGAACCTGAAATCAACGCTTTGGTCTGCGTTGTTCATTCCCAACCACAAAAAAGCGATGACACCAACCAGGATAATGACGCTTCTGATAAGCCACACTCGATTCGCCTCCTTTTAAAACAACTGGCTAAATCATGGATTGTTTTGAAAAGCCCGTCAAGCCTCAAAATCATGGGATGAAACGAGCAATCCTGCCATAAAAAACTGTCCCCATGAACGAACCCTTGGCTATAAAACCGCGGAGCGTCATGGGGACAGTGACACAGTGAAGAATATCCCTTTGTGATCTAGGGCTCTTTCTTCTCCTCTTCTTCGGGCTCATCGGCAGCGGCTTCTTCCGGCGCAGCTTCGGGGGCCGCTTCCGGTTCGGCGGGCGCCTCCGCGGTCTCTACGGGCTCAGGAGTCGCTTCTTCTTCGACGGCCTCAGGCGCCGTCTCCGAGGCTTCGACTGCTTCCGCCGGTGCCGGATCGGCTGATTCTGCCGATTCCGCTTCAGGCGTCTCCGCCTCGGCGGATGTTTCAGCAGTCTCGGCGGCCGCGGCTTCGGGGGCGTCCCCGGCCGCTTCCGTTGCGACATCCCCGGAGTCATCAGCCGCTTCCGGATATTTCGCCGTATCTGACGCTTCAGATGCTTCCACGGCTTCTCCATCAGCAGCTTCAGAGGCTTCCTCTTCCGGACGTTCCGTTACCGGATAACGTTCGTGAAAAGCCTCAACCTCTTCGACCTCCAGGCCCTTGAGATATGCCCCGATACTAAGAACGATTCGTTTGTTTTTCGGATCGATCTTGATCACTTTAAGCGGCAAGGTATCTCCAACCGAGAAACAGTCCTCGGGGTGCTTCAGATCGGGCTTGCCCATCTGCCCCACGGGGACAAATCCCTCGACGTCCGAACGCAGTTCGACAACCGCGCCCCTATCGAGAATTCTCGTCACTTTGCCTTCCGCCGATGTGTCGACGGCAAACTCTGTGGCGAGCGAATCCCAAGGATTATCCTGCAGCTGTTTCATACCAAGACTGATCCGCTTTTTGTCCTGGCTGATATCGAGAACGATGACATCGATCTCGTCGCCCTTCTTGAGCATTTCGCTCGGGTGACGAACACGTTTCGCCCACGACATATCCGAAATATGAAGCAGACCGTCGATGCCCTCTTCGATTTCAACAAATGCCCCAAAGTTTGTGAGATTCCGGACTTTTCCGGTCAACCGCGTGCTTATGGGATATTTGCCTTCGATAAGGCTCCACGGATCCGGTTCGATTTGCTTGAGACCAAGCGAGATCTTCTGATGCTCTTTGTCGACTTTGAGTACGACGGCCTCGACCGTTTCGCCGATGGAGAGGAGCTTGGAAGGATGTTTCACATGCCGTGTCCATGACATCTCGGAAATGTGAATTAGTCCTTCGACACCCTTCTCGAGTTCGACGAACGCACCATAATCGGTGATGCTTACCACGCGACCGTGAACGCGTTCGTCAACGACATAACGTTCGTCGACGCCGTCCCACGGATGTGGCGTGAGCTGCTTGAGACCCAGTGAGATCTTTTCTCTCTCACTGTCGAAGTCGAGCACTTTAACATTGATCTGATCGCCGATTGAAACGACTTCGGACGGATGGCCGATGCGGCCCCAGGTCATGTCCGTGAGGTGAAGAAGTCCGTCTACACCACCGAGATCGACGAACGCGCCAAAGTCGGTAATGTTCTTGACGACACCTTCGCGGACCTGGCTGACCTCGAGTTCGCCGAGAAGAGTTTTCTTCTGCTCTTCACGCTGTTCTTCAAGGACAATCCGTCGCGAAACGACGATGTTTCGTCTGCGTTTGTTGATTTTGATGATCTTGAAACTTAAAGTTTGGCTGATCAGATCATCAAGATTTGGTACTTGCCTGAGGGCAATTTGACTTCCGGGCAAGAACGCGTCCACACCGAGGAGATCCACAACGAGACCTCCCTTGATTCGACGCGCTACACGGCCTTCCATGATACTGCCATCGTCGTAGCCATCTTTGATCTCATCCCAGACCTTAAAGAAGTCCGCTTTCTCTTTCGAAAGCACGACGAGGCCGTCCTGGTTCTCGAGTTTCTCGAGAAACACGTCGACGGGATCACCCGGAGTAATCTGGTCAAAATCACGAAACTCGGAAACGGGTATCGTTCCCTCGCTCTTGAATCCGACATCAACTATGATCTCGTTTTCTCTTATCTCCGTGATCGAACCTTTGACAATCTGGCCTTCGGTAAACGTACTAACCATACTGTCAAGTTCTTTGATCAGAGCCAAACCGGACTCGCTCTGGTCGCCTTCCGATTCCTTGACGGCCATTTCCCTATCCAGCTCTTCAAAATCCGCATAAACAGGCGAGCGACGGCCTCGGCCACCCTTCTTGGTGGTCGCGGCGGCTACTGTCGCCACCTCTTCTTGTGACGTATCACCCCCCATCTTTTTTATTTCTTCGTCTCTTGGGGTCTCAGGGGACCCCATACCGGTAACGTCCATAAAAAAAATTCCCCCTTTACAGTAGATTTTTGTCATAAAAATGACCCGAGAATAATAATCCCGAATCCTGATAAATGCAAATGAAAAGTATAAATAGGATGATTTTGCCGATAGGACTGGGACAAGAGGGGGTCCGTCTATCGGCCCCGCTCGTATTCCTCACGCAGCCCGTCGATCGCGCACATCACCATATTGGTGAATTCCCGGCAGTTCTCCGAGGTCGGATCGATTTTGGAAGGGTCGGCGAGCCTGATGGGGCGCCCGTGGATGACCGTGATACGCGGCCGGCGCAAAAAGGCAGATTTGAGATTGCCGGTACCGGAGAGAAAGACGGGAACGACGGCAACTCCTGAATTCAGAGCTATATAGCCAATTCCCGGTTTTCCGGGCCCAAGGTCCTCGCCCCGTATCCGGTGTCCCTCCGGGAAAATCAGGAGACTCAGTCCCCTGTTGAGTTCCGACAGGCAATGCTCCATTGCACCCCGGTCGAACATGTCCCTTCGGGTCGGAAACGCGTTGAGAGACCGGATCAGGGCCCCGAGCAGCGGCAGTTTGAACAGCTTTCGCTTGGCGACAAAGGCCAGCTCACGGGTCACGGTTCCCGCGATAACAGGCGGATCGGCATTCGACTTGTGGTTCGAGGCGTAGATAAAGTTCTCCACATAGGGAATCTCGTCCTTCTTTTGGATCCGGAGCCCGAAAAGAAGCTTGGCGCACACGAGGGCGAATCGGCGGATCAACTCGTAGTGAAAGGCCTTCCTGGTTAGCTCGGCCCTCTGTCCGGGCTTCGCCGCCAGTTCGAACAGCGCCGCCGCCGTGGATTTTGCGATATCAACGACCCTGCCCACCTGTTCACTTATGGACAGCGAGGTCGTATCGACAATATGCGCTCCCACGGGAATTTTAAGCGGGCTGTGTTCCCTGTTCGAATCGAAGTGATCGCGTCTCTCGATATCGGCGCGTATGGCATCGAAGGGTTCTTCGATACCCTTTTGTGCGAGTTCCTTGCGCCGTCGTTCGGCGCGCTCATCGGTCGACGCGTCGAGGTACACTTTGACGTGCGCCGACGGTAGAACCACACTGCCGATATCCCGCCCTTCGAGCACGACGCCACCCGTCTCCGACAACCGACGCTGCAGGCCGACCATCGCCCTCCGGACGCCGGCATACGAGCTGACAACCGATACGTTTTTTGTCACCTCGAGCGTGCGTATCGCACCGGTTATGTCGTTGCCGTCCGCAATGACACGTTTGTTTCCGTCATCTCCGTCCGGAAAATCAAGTTGGATAGCCGTCGCAATGGACGTCACGCTGGGCTCGTCTTCAGGATCAACTCCATCGTTGAGAGCCTTCCACGTAACCGCCCGGTACATCGCCCCCGTGTCGATATGGAGCAAATCGAGCGCAGCGGCGATTTCGCGAGCCGTCGTGGTCTTCCCCGATCCCGCCGGGCCGTCCAGCGATATGACGATTCGCTGCAGGATGTCTTCCGCGCTGTCTGGCCGCTTCATGCCGTGCGTTTCCGTTTCCAAAAATAAGGAGAAATCATCCCCGCACCTCTACCCTTCACTCATGATCTTGCGGAAGCCTTCGATAAACCGGTCATTCTCTTTTGGTGTTCCCATGTTGACCCTGAAGGAGTTGTCAGAACCACCGAACTGGCCCATCGGACGCACGATGATTCCAAGGTCTTCGAGTCTGCTCGACGCATTCCCGCTGAGCCCCTTGACGATGACAAACAAAAAGTTCGTCTGCGTCGGCGGGCACTCGCAGCCAAGTCCGAGGATTGCGTTTCGCACCTTTTCGCGTTCCCTCGCGTTCTCGATCGTGTAATCCGCCAACTCGTCACGGCAATCAAGTGCGGCCAACGCCGCCGCCTGCGCCATGCGGTTGACATTGAACGGTTGCCTCATCTTGTTAAGAATTCCGATGACTTTTTTGTCGGCGATCGCATAGCCAATTCGAAGTCCGGCGAGCGAGTACACCTTCGAGAATGTTCTGAGCGACACGATATTCGGGTGCTTCTTCCTCAGCGCGACAATATCGGGGTAGTCTTCGCACATCACATATTCGAGGTAGGCCTGGTCGACGACCACCAGGACGTCTTCGGGGACCTGGCCGAGGAATGTCTCGATCTCCGGTGTCGTGTTGTAGGTGCCCGTCGGATTGTTCGGGTTGCATACAAACACAATCTTTGTCGCGGGGGTCACCGCGGCGGCAATAGCGGGAAGATCGTGTTTGTAGTCCAAGCACGGAACCTCGATTCCCCCGACGCCGCATTGCATGCTTATCAGCTTATAGATCGCGAAGCTCAAAGACGAGAAGACGGTATTCTCGCCGGTATCGACGAACGCGCGTATCAGTAGATCGATGATTTCATTTGTGCCGTTACCGATACAAATCTCCTCACGATCGACCCCCCACAGCGCCGCGATGCCGTCTGTAAGCACCGGCGATCCCGACTCCGGATAACGATTGACGTCATCGATTGCCGCAACCATCGCATCGCGTATCTTTTGGTAGGGCGGGTAAGGGTTCTCGTTCGAGGCAAGTTTGATCGGCGGTACCGTTATTCCTCTCTCGCGCATAACCTGTTCGATCGGTTTCCCCGGACTGTACGGCCGAAGGTCTTTCAAAAATGGCTTCGCAAGCTTGTCCAGATCCATTCCCATCCCTCCTGTCACGACATAAGTCGAATCAGTTTCTCAATCTCTCTTTTCTCCAGCGGCCGCACGCTTCCCAGTGGCAGTTTTCTCACCGAGACGGGACCGAATTGCACCCTTTTGAGTTGGACCACGCGCAGTCCAACGTTTTCGCACATCTTCCTCACCTGCCGGTTTCGTCCTTCCTTCAATGTAATCTTGAGCGTCGAAACTTTGCCGCTTGTGCTGATATACTCGACGGCCCGTCCCTCGTCCGCTTTCCTGCGATCGCCGGCGGCCTGGTTGTTCAGACGTCGAAGTCTACGCTCGTCGACGACCCCCCGCACCTTCGCGGTATACACTCTTGGAATTTCAAACTGTGGGTGAGTCAAACGATAACACAACATTCCGTCGTTCGTCAGCAGGATCACGCCCGAGGTATTGATGTCGAGCCGCCCCACCGGGAAAAGCCGCTTTTTACGGGCGTATTTTTTGCACAGATCGAGGACCGTGGGACGATTGGAAGGATCCGATACGGTCGTCACATAACCGATGGGTTTGTGTAGCACGAGCACGACCGGATACGGGAGTTTCTCGAGAACGGTGTTATCGAGGCTGACCCTGTGAACACCCGGGACAACTCGCATTCCGGGCTCGCGGACGACGCGATCGTCCACTTTGACGCGGCCCGATTTCACGATGTCATCACACGTGCGTCTCGCTCCCACGCCGAGCATCGCAAGAAAGCGGTTGAGACGTATTTCCTCACTCTCGCGCGGTTTCTCGCTTTTCGTCGACGGGGTCGAAGGTTTCCTCGGGTTCCGCTTCTTCGGTATGTTCGGACTCAAATTCGGGCTCCTCGCCGTCTATTGGGGCAACATCGGGCTCGATGGCGTCCGGCTCATCCGGTTCTTCCAGCTCTTCTTGGTCTTCTTGATCTTCCGCGCCATCGGAGCCTTCGGGTTCCTGATCCTCTTGTTCGCCCTCGTCGGGAACAACTTCCCCCTCGTCCACTCCGGACACCTGGTCGTCGTCGATTTCAACATCCACCGGCTTGTCATCTGCGGCGACCTCATCGTCGAGATCCTGATCTTCCAGCTCTGTCTCTTGCATCTCTCCGCCGGCAAGCAGATCGCCACTTTCTTCTGTCGCCTCCGCTTCCGCACCCTCTGTGAGCAGGGCTTCGAGATCTTCCAGACTCGGGAGATCCTTGAGACTATTCAAACCTAAATACTCGAGGAACTCCTGCGTGGTTCCATACAGGAAAGGCGAACCGAGAACCTTTGCCTTCCCTACGATACGGATCAGTGTTCTTTCCATTAGCGTTGTCACAACCCCGCCGCATCCCACACCACGAATGACTTCGATATCGGATCGCGTCACCGGTTGTTTGTAGGCAATGATAGCCAGAGTTTCCATCGCCGCCTTTGACAAACGCTGCTTCCGCCGGCCCCTGTAAAGTCTGGCCACGTATTCCGAAAAGCGCGGGCTCGTCGACAACTGATGTCCGCCCGCCACTTTCTCGAGACGAATCACGGAATCTTCCGCTCCGAAACTCGACTCGAGTCTTTTTAGTGATTCGCGTACCTCTTGCGGCGATACGTCATCGAGGACCGAACAGATTCGGGTTGAATTGAGCGCCTCGTCCGAGGCAAATAAAACGGCTAATACGATATCATCGAGGTGTTTGATATCCATTCGGATCTAGTGCCCTCCGGGACTGTGCGTGAATGTATTGCTAATCAACTGTTATCTCGACGGACGTCTTCCGCGGAAGTGTCATCGGGACTCTCGGGCTCGGGTTCATGGCCTTCTTCCGTCGGCGGGGGCGCGACCGGTTCCGAATCGAGAGAGTCCGGGGTGGCCGGAGTAGCATGTTCGACTTCGGTTGTCGCCGCGGGCACTGAAACAGGCGTTGCTACCGCACGTGGCGCCGCCGTGCCATATTCCTGATCGAGAGAATCGAGACCGGACGCGTCGTTCGACTCACCGTCTTCGGATTCGCCGGACTCGTCCGGGTCCGCTTGATAAATCCAGATTTCGTTGAACGACACTTCTTGTCTGCACTTCACGAAAGCGCGTTTCACCAACTCGAGAATAGCGATGAACGTCACGACTATTTCAAGTTTTGACGAACTCCCGGAAAACAGTTCCTTGAACGTTACCTGGCGTCCTTCCGAGACGCGCTCGAGGATGATTTCAATCTTCTCTTCGATTGTAAACTCTTCGGGGATGATCTCCCTGACCGTCTGCGATTCGAACTCGGACATGATCTCGCGGAACGCCCGCATGATCTCGAACAAGCTGAGCTCGAAAACAGGTTCGGTCTTGAGTTCCTTCTCTTCGTCGGGCACGGGCCGCTTAAAAACTTTGAGACGTTCGCTCTCGAGATCCTTGAATGACTTCGCGGCTTCCAACATCTTTTTGTATTCGAGGAGATTTCGAACCAGCTCTTCGCGCGGATCATCGGAATCCTCATCCCGCCTGAGAAGCATCTGCACTTTGATACGCATCAATGACGCGGCGAGAACAAAAAACTCACCGGCAAGATCGATCTGGAGTTGCTCCATCAGGTCGAGATACTCGAGATAGTCTTTTGTGATCTTGGCAATCGGGATGTCATAGACATCTATGTTGTCCCGCTTGATAAGATAGAGGATGACCCCGAGGGGGGCCTTGATTCCCTCGAGTTCCGCTTTATAAGAGTTGCCGCGTGAGTCGCTCAAGTTTGATTTGTCCCTTTCTCTTGCGAAAATCCGCCCGATTCTATTCGGTCTCTTTGCCGGGTGTCAAGGAGTCTCGGCCCGCGAAGCCCCTCCCCTCGCCAAATGGCGGGGTTTATCCATCCGCTTCCCCCGGCCCCGCGCCTCTTACCCGCGCGGATGGAACGCGCGATGGACTTCTATCAGATGACGGGTGTCCACCGACGTATAGATCTGTGTCGTCGATATGTCGGAGTGCCCCAGAAGTTCCTGGACATAACGCAGGTCCGCCCCACCCTCAAGAAGATGGGTGGCGAACGAATGGCGAAGAACGTGCGGACTCACCTCGCGTTGGATTCCGGCCGCTCGGGCGTGCTGCCGGAAGCGTTTGAAGAACCCAACCCGGGAGATCGGCTTTCCGTGTTTGTTGAGGAACACATACGGACTAACCCGGCTTCCCGCCAATTCGGGCCGCGCCGTCGACAGGTACACGGCGAGCGCCCTCGCAGCGTGCTTCCCGTACGGGACAACCCTCTGTTTGTTACCCTTTCCCTGGACGACAAGCACCCGCTCTTCCTCCACTATTTGCTCGAATAACAGGTTGCAAAGCTCCGAGACTCTCAAACCGGCCGCGTACGCCAGCTCGAGCATCGCCTTGTCCCTTATGCCCGGCGCATCGTCTTGCGGGGCGTCGATAAGGCGCTCGACCTGCTCCACGGTAAGCACCTTGGGTATCCTTTTCGGCTTTTTGGGACGGGAAATCTCGCTCGACGCATCCGTCTCCGCCGAGCCTTCCCGCATCAAGAACTTGTGGAAATGGCGAATCGCCGAGAGCGCCCGCGCCCTCGACGCCGGCGCGAGCCCCCGGCGAGATAGTCTGACCATATGAAGCTCAAGTGCTTCAACGTCGATCCTACCTGCCGAGGAAATATCTCGTTTTTCAAGGGAGTCCAGATAGGTCCGGAGGTCTCTCGAATAGGATTCAACGGTGTTTCGGAGAAGGCCTTTCTCGCTCACCAGGTAGTCGAGAAATTCGTCCAGCGCCGTATCCAGTTCATTGTCCACAGCTTTCCCTTGACTCGGGGTCGATCGCGTGTTAATTTCCCAGTCTATATTTATCCGATTCTATTTGGGAGGATTAGAAAATGCCACAACATAAATCGGCCAAAAAGCGCGTCAAAACCAATCTCAAGAAGCAGATAAGGAACCGCGCGGCCAAGAGTACCCTGAAATCCACTTTGAAGACAATCAAAGCGATGCCCGAGGAGAAACGGGACGAGGCCAACCGCCAGATCCAGTCGGTGCTGGACAAAGCGGCGAAGCGCGGAATCGTTCATCCGAACAAGGCGGCTCGTCTCAAATCGCGTGCGGCAAAGGCCGGAGCGGATACGGGCGCAAAAGCTTAGATCTGCTGTTATTGATTCGGCTCATGGCGGCCGGCTGATTTCAACACAACGGTTGGAAGACGCCGGCCGCCTCTTTTTCTATTTCTCGTCGCCGTAATATTCCTCGAGCACTTTCGTGACTTCGTCGCGCGCCACGAGTTCGGACCGATCCTCCTGCCGATAATACACTTCGATCTTGCCCTCTTTGAGGTTCCGCTCGCCAAGCGTAATCCGTATCGGGATACCCACGAGGTCGGCATCCTTGAATTTCACACCGGGACGCAGGTCGCGATCGTCCATAAGAACGTCCCAGCCAGCCGCGCGCAGCTCGTCGTACACGGAGTTGGCCGTCGCCATCAATCCCTCGTCGCCCACGGCGATCGGGAGAATAATCGCGTGCAGGGGCGCAATCGCCTTCGGCCACACAATTCCGCGTTCGTCATGATGGGCTTCGACCGCCGCCGCGACGGCCCGCGACACACCGAACCCGTAGCACCCCATGATGAACTCGCACTCGGTTCCCTCTTTGTCGAGGAAAGTCGCCTTCATGCTCTTGCTGTACTTCTTGTCCAGCTTGAATATGTGCCCCAATTCGACGCCGCGCCGCATGGCCACCTGCGACTTCCCGCACCTTTTGCACGTGTCGCCCGCTTCCACGAGCGTGATATCCGCCGTCTCCGTCGGCTGGAAATCACGACCCATCTTGACCCCGCGAAGATGCGCGTCGGTTTTGTTGGCGCCGACCACCATCCCATCATACGCGTTCGAGCAACGGGTCGGCGATAATCCTGGTTCCAACGGGAAGTCCAACCGGACCCGAAAACCCCACGTCCGAGCCGGTCAGGTTCTTAATTTCTTCCTCGTCCAGAGGCTCGATAAATGGATCGTCCAGAAGTTTCATCAGTTTGGTTTCGTTGAGCGTTCTGTCGCCGGGGACGAGAGCGGCAACGACATGCTCCCTGGATTTGAAGAGAAGTGTTTTGACGAGGTGGGCCGGGGTGACTCCAAGAAAACCACTGACCTCCTCGACCGTTTTCTGGCCGGGTGTTTCGACGAGTTGGGGCTGGGGAAGCGCTTCCTCGCCTTTATCGGCTTTCGAACCCAGGCTCTCGGCCCGCTCCGAATTCGCCGTGTACCCGCACTCGCACGCAAATATCTCGCTTTCGCCCGCGTCCGCAAAGACAACAAACTCGTGGTTGACGTCGCCACCTATCGCGCCCGCGTCCGCCTCAACCATCGTGTTGGCCAACCCGCACCTGTCGAGAATGCGGCCGTACGCCGCGCCATTTCCTTGTAGGTTTCCTCAAGCGATTCGTGTGTGTCGTGAAAACTATAAGCGTCTTTCATTATAAATTCCCGCGCACGCATGACTCCGAAACGCGGGCGTATCTCATCGCGAAATTTCGTCAGTATCTGGTAGAGAATCTGCGGCAGCTGCCGGTAACTCCTGATCTCGTTACGGGCGAGATCGGTCACGACCTCTTCGTGCGTGGGTCCAAGGGCGAACACGCTGCTTGCGATCGGTGAGTTTGAACAGCTCGGGGCCGAAGTGGTCGAATCGTCCCGTCTCTTCATAAACTTCCGCCGGATGGAGAATCGGCATCAGGATCTCCTGGCATCCGATCGCATCCATTTCCTCGCGCACGATCTTTTCGATTTTCTTAGATCGCCTGAAACCCACGGGCAGAAATGTGTAAACACCCGATGTGAGTTTCTTGATGAGACCCGCGCGTACCATCAGTTGGTGACTCGGTATTTCCGCGTCGCTTGGACTTTCCTTGTACGTCGGCAGGTACAGTTTGCTCCACCGCATCTTTGTCTCCGTTCCTGGTCTGGTTTTGTATCGGGAATCAGTAGTTGTAGCCGATAAAAAGTTCGTACTTCGTAATGTCGGATATGGTACTGAAATCCGTCGCCCGTGTAAAGTTCACACGTATGACCGGGGCGTATCCGAGGTTCAATTCCACCCCGGCCCCAAACGAACCCAGCCAGTCGGTATTGATGATCCAGCGGCTGGTCATACCCATATCGAAGAAGAAGGATCCGCGGAAACGGGGCGTTTCGATGGTCCCAAACGGAAGTCCAAGGGCAAAACGGTCGATCAGGGGAAACCGGAACTCATTGTTAATGAGGTAGGTCGACCTTCCCATAAACTCGCGGAAATTATACCCCCTCAGGTCCCACGGGCCCCCAAGATAGAACAATTCGAAGTCGCTCCCATAAGTGTTTCTCGTCAGAAACCGGTGTGCGAGGACAATCCGGTCGGTGACTTTGAAGTACTTTCGCACCTCGAAATGGAGAACGGTGTTTTCAAACCCGCGGTTCTGGAAGTCGGCCGTGTGTCCCACCGTGACGTAATATCGCCATCCCTTGAGCGGCCCGCCGATCGTCCACAACGTCTTGTCGACGACATGCGAAATAAATGTCGTCGCGACCCAGCTTTTCTGAAGCCCGATCTGCGAATATGCCGTTTCCCTCTCGATATACCGGCCCACTACCGAGGCATCGATCCTCGTGAACAGGCTCAAGGGATAACTCAACCCGATCGACGCGCCAACTCGCTTTTCCGCGCGATACCCAAGCAGGTTGTCGCGCACGTAACTGTTCAGATGAAATGCACCCAGCGCGTAGTGCAGTCTGTGTGTGAGGTTGACATACTGCCCGCCAAAGTTCAGCCGCTTGAAAAAGTCCTCCATTCCGTCGGACGAGTTGCCGAAAAAGAAGTAATACTGGTGGTTGCCGAGGATGTCCGTCAGAACTATCTGACCGCCGTTACCGATCGTCCCGAAGTTGGGGTCGATTGCGACACCCGCCCCCGCAAAATCGATTCCAAGTTTTTGTTTATAGTTTTCCGTTGTGTAAGTGAAATCTTCCGCCGGGCGGCGTCTCCAGTTCGGCCCCGTGGCATCTTCGTCATAGGCCACAACCCGCTCGCTCAGACCCTTTCCCGATTTCAACGGGAAATCATAGATGTGATATTCGCCTTCGTAATACGCGCTCGCCACAAAGCCCGATTGATCGGGGAGGAAGGACGGCATCGTCACGCCCCCCAACACGCCGGTTTGCTTTGTGATGGTCTGGCTGTCCATGTGGTACTCGTAGATGTTGTAAACGCCGTCGCGATCGGATGAGAACAGAAACGAACCACCGTCGGGCGCCCAGTCGGGATACGCGTCCTTCCCCGCTCCGCAGGTAAGCGGCGTGATGCGTCCGGTGAAAACATCGACCATGTAGATACCCTGGTTGGCGCCGCTCGAACTCCGGCATCTATCCGAGCTGAATATCACGCGGTTCGACGTCGGATGAAAATCGGGATCCTGCTCGGCAAACGTGTCGTCGGTCAGGCGCTCCAGCGTGTCTTCCGGGATATCGTAGAGAAAAAGGTCCATCTGACCGGTCTCGTCTATCGCGCTGAATACGATCCGCTCCCCCTCCGGGGACAGCGTGGGCGAAGAAATCACGCTCAAGCCGTCGAACGTAAACATCCCAAAGATCCGCTTTCGCTCCGTATTCCAAAAATAGATGGCGTCCTTTTCTTGCCGCTTCGATATGAACATTAACGTGTCGCCCCGCGCCTCCAGCTTGCTCCTGAAGGCGGGTATCGATTCGAACTCCGTCGAACGGCTTCCTTCGATAAGGATCTTTCTCCGCAGTTTTCCATTTTTGTCACGGTCGAACTTCACCACGGCGATCACACCGTCGTAGGCGCCCGTGGCATAAACGGCGATATCCCCGTCCGGCGTCCGGCCGGCCGTCGGGCGCGAGTGGAAGGTATGTCGCTCCGTTATCTGATCTCCGAGGTCGGGGACAAACTGGCTGTAGAGAATCGAGGGGTAGTACCGCCGCTTCATCGACTTGAAGAAGGCGTCATTTAACTCGAGAAGGTCCATATTTATTGTCTGCTTGAGAATCAACGAGAAATTATCTATGTGCCACCAGTTCTCGAGAATCTGCACGACCGCTTCATCGCCGAAATTGTCCGCTATGTACCTGACGATCGCTTCGCCCTGTTTGTACATCAGGAAACTTCCCTCGATCCGCCATATGTTCAACAAATCGGGAAGCCGGTTGTGGATCATCGCGTCCCTGAGAAACATGTGACTCCGCGTGTCGCCTTGCGGATTCGCAATGTATTCCGCCAAACCCTCCACGAACCACAGAGGCGGGTACATATTCCCGACCTTGCCGTGCTCGGACATTACCGCGGTCAATTTCTTGAGCATGAACGCATGAACCATCTCATGACGTATCACGTGCCGGAATTCCCACAACGTCCCTGCAAAAGGTATCGCGATTCGCCCCTTGGCAAGATCGGTGAACCCCGCCGTGTATTCAGAAATCAGCGAAGGAACTATATGGGTCTGCTGGAAGTCGTAATGCGAACTGAAGAAGACGAGAGGAAGGCGGCCTTTGAACTCAAAATCAAAAACATCGGAAAACTCGAGAAAAGTCTCTTCGACCAGGGGCGCGGCAAAAAGAACGAGGTTTTGTTCGTCCGGATAGTAGTAAATATCGACGTGTTCGGTCTTAAGGACTTTCCACTTTTTTCCCGAATACACGACCTTGTTTTTGCCGTAAGGATACTGCGCGTGCGCCGGGCCGCCCACCAGAAGCCCCAACAACAGCATCCCGGCGATCGGGATGAGTATCCAACGACTCGATGTCACGCTATACTCCCGTGAGGTCCTCCATCGAATACATACCCGGTTTCCGATCTGCGATATATTCGGCCGCACGGAGAGCACCCCGCGCAAAAACGTCCCTCGATAAGGCGCGGTGGGAAATACAAACGACTTCCTCGGGGGTTCCGAAATATACGTCGTGTTGTCCCGGGATACCGCCAATCCGGATCGAATGGGAGGGAATCTGGCGTGTGGACGGTGGGGATCCGCCGGATGGCCGCCCGCGGATCACGGTGGCTTCCGCGTCGATGGCCCGTGCAAGACCGAATGTCGTACCGCTGGGAAAGTCCTTTTTTCCCGAGTGATGGTACTCGACGATCTCTACATCAGCTTTCTCGCCAAGCAACGGCGATGCCGTCGCCAGGAGCCGTTTTAATACAGAGATTCCGTAACTCATGTTTTCATCGTAGAATACGGCACATTCCTCAGAATACGCTCTAAGCGCTTTCAACTCTTTGTCTTCCAACCCCGTCGTGCCGGATACGAGTCTGACCCCCGTACCGCCAAGATGCTCGACGACCCCGAGCAGCGTCTCCGGGATCGAAAAATCGACCAGAACGTCAACCCCGCCTTCTACTTTTGAAATATCGTCAATCAGGAGGCCCTCTGCCAGCGGTTCTTTTGTTTTCTCCCCACCTGTCCCCAACTCGAGGATTCCCGCAACCCTGAACCCCTCCGACCGTTCCGCCAGTTCTCGGATCAGGATTTCCATCCGCCCACGCCAACCGCTAAGGACCAGAGACAGCGTTTTACCCGGTCTGCCGTCCACTATTTTCCACCTCCAATTCCGCCGACGTCTTCGAGCGTCGCACGGATGAGTTCCAGACTCGCTTCGCACACCGCCGCCAGCGGCGGACGGAGTTCGTTGGCGATTAGGCCCTTCTGCGCGAGCATCGCTTTCATTGGCGACGGATTTGACTCGCAAAACGCCGCGCGGACAACAGGCAAAAGTTTGAAGTGGAGCCGCGATGCGGTTTCGAAGTCTCCCTTGAGAGCGCTGGCAACCATCTCGCGGACAACGCCGGGATACAGGTTCGAAACCACCGAAACTACGCCGCGCGCGCCGAGTGATAGCATTGGGACGGTCAACGAGTCATCCCCGGATAGAATAGTGATATCGCTTGCCGCCCTGATATCGGACACCGCGTCGACGCTGCCTCCGGCTTCTTTGAGCGCGGCAAACCGACCCGTCGCGAAGAGAACAGCGACCGTGTCGGGACTCAACGTCACACCGGTTCTACTCGGTACGTTGTAAAGAATGAGCGGCAGTGACGTCGCGTCCGCCACACGACGATAATGGTCTATCAAACCGGCTTGCGAGGGCTTGTTGTAATAAGGGGTAATCAACATTGCCGCGTGCGCGCCCGCCTTCTCCGCATCGCGAGTCAACGCAATCGATGCCTCCGTCGAGTTCGACCCGGTTCCCGGGATCACGTTCAACTCGTCCCCCACCGTCTCCAGCGCCGTTTCGAGCAGAAGATTCCGTTCCTCCACACTCAGGGTGGCCGCTTCCCCGGTACAACCGCATGGAACCACGCCGGCGATCCCGGCGGCCTTCTGCGCTTCGAGCAGCCCCCGAAACGCGTCGATGTCGACCGCTCCATCACGAAACGGCGTCACGAGCGCCGTGTACGCCCCTCGGAATTCCATCGTGTTACCCCTTTTCTGGAATGTCCAAATTACCTTCAAAATTGACGGCCGCCGGACCCCCAAGGGTCACACCGAAAGCCCCGGACGGCGACGGAGAGAACGAAACCTCGAGCACGTCCCCGCCATGGGTAAAAAGCCGAATTGGCGTTTTCGCAAGGTCGAGTTTTTCCGCAACTACCGCGGCGGCCACTGACCCCGTCCCGCACGCAAGCGTCTCGGATTCGACACCACGCTCGTAGGTTCGGATCTCAACGACCCCGTCTTCCCGAAGATGGATAAAATTCGCGTTTATTCCGGCGGGAGAAAATTTGTCATGCCGGCGGATCGCGTGGCCTCTCTCCAATACTGCTTCGTCCGTGAGCGTCGCCCAATCCTCGACGATCGATACGGCGTGAGGCACGCCCGTGTTAACAATGTGGACCGTCTCCCGGCCGGCGTTTGTATCGAGAACAACATCCTTTTCGAATCCCACCGCATCGGTCATGGCGACCGTAACCCGGTTGTCACGGACCGACGCCTTCATCACTCCCGGCTGCGTGACAAACGATACGACGGTCTCTCCAGCGTTTCGCAAACCCAGCCCAAGCGTCGACGCGAACAGTGCCACACAACGCGCACCGTTCCCGCACATCTCGGCCTCGCCTCCGTCCGCATTGTAATACCTCATCCTGAAGTCCGCGGTGTCGTCGTTCTCAACCATGATAACTCCGTCGGCGCCGACCCCTCGTTTTCGATCGCACAAACCGCGTATTTCAACCGCCAGGAGCGTCAGAGATGCATCCCTGTTGTCGATCATGACAAAATCGTTTCCCGCGCCGTTCATTTTTGTAAAGGGTATCCTCATTCCCTTATTCCTCTCTTCTCTCAACGGGCTCGAGTGTGACGTCTATGTTCTCGATCTTGCCTCCCGGTTCGATCACAAGTGTGTCCGAATAAACAACGCACGGTTCGACGCACATCCTCGTAGAATCATCACGGCAGGGATACTCACCGCACAGACTATCCCTCTTGAAATCGATAAACGCGTGCAGCGTGTAGGAGCCTTTGAGAACGTTGTCAAAACTGAAATCGCCCTTGAAGTTTGACAATTTCAAATAGGTCGGGGGAAGCGAATCGGTGACTTCGTGCAGGGCAACCGTGAACAGTATCGAATCGAACTCCGTTTCGTTAAAAACGCGCCCCGAGATCACGCCGGGTTCGCGTGGGTCGACGATATCGATAACAAGTCCGTCAATCCGCGGTCGCGCGTCTGTCAGGAAAAGAGTATCCGGAATGCCGGCGCCCGCTTCCTTCTCGGGGTCGTACACTCCATTTCCGTCCTCATCATGAAACGCCCACACCAGCATCGGGACATTTCTGGCTGGGAGATAGCCCGCTTCGAACACGCCATCCTCCGCCGTCCCGGTTTGTCTGTCCGGGCGCGATGCTTCGACCGCGAACGTCGAATCCTTCGGCAGGACAAAAACCTTTATGACCCCCTTCGGCGACGGCTCCCGTCTGAAAAGAACGGTCCCGGCGACGACGCCTGTATCGATGGTGGCCGACGTCGCGAACGCGAACTCAAACGGACGCTCTCCGCGGACGCCATGCCTGTCGCTGTATCCTGATTTCAATTTGACAATATAGGTTGTGTCCGGGTGTAGACTTTCACTGAAAACCAGGACGGCGGTGTCACCTTTCCACTTCACTTTCCGAACGACTAACGCTGGGTGACAATTCAAAAAACCTTTCAAACCGCGCCCTTGTCATCCCCTCGCTGAACTCGACTTTAACCTCGGCGTCCGCGGCAACACCCGCCGTTCCGTTTTCCGGGGAGGAAGACAAAACGGTGGGCGCCGTCCGGTCTTCCGGTCCGCCCGGTGGTGGCTCCGATATCGCGCAGGCCGTCATAAAAAGAACCGCCGCAATACACAGCACCCGAATTCTCAATTGACCCTCCTGTTGTTCTCCGTGCCGGCCGTCCGATCAGAGAATGTATCGTGTCAAGTCTTCGTCCGCGAGAATCTTATCCAGTTTGTTTTTGACGTCCTCACCGGTAAATTTGATGCTCTTTTTATCAGACTCCGGGAGATCGAACAAGAGTTCCTCGAGAAGCGTCGCGAGAACAGTCTGGAGCCGACGGGCGCCGATGTTCTCCGAGCGGTCGTTGGCCGTCGCGGCGACTCGCGCGATTTCAGCGATGGCATCATCTGAAAAATCCAGCCGGCACGCTTCCGACATGAGCAACGCCTTGTACTGCTTCACAAGCGAATTGTCCGGCTCCGTAAGAATCCTCACGAAGTCTTTTTCGCCGAGCGAAGAAAGCTCCACACGTATCGGGAACCGCCCCTGGAACTCGGGAATGAGTTCGGATGGCTTGGCAATGTTGAAAGCGCCCGCGGCGATAAAGAGAATGTGGTCGGTTCTCACCACTCCGTGACGAGTATTCACGGCACACCCTTCTACGATCGGTAGCAGATCACGCTGGACCCCTTCGCGGGACACATCAGGGCCCGAAGATCGCGATGAGGTGCCCGCAATCTTGTCGATCTCGTCCACAAAAACGATCCCCGTGTTTTCGACCCGCTTTTTGGCATCTTCGAGGATCTTTTCCATATCGAGAAGTTTCTCCGCCTCTTCCCCGCGAAGGTACTCCCTTGCCTGGCGTATGGTCAGATCTCTGTCCTTCGGCTTCTGGGGGCCAAACGGGTTCATGTTTCCCGGCATTTGTATCCCCATGTCATCGACCCCGCCGCGGGTGAAGATTTCGATCATCGGCGACGATGACGGGGCGGTTCTGATATGGACACTTCTTTCCTCGAGATCTCCGGATCTAAGCTTGACCAGGAGTTTTTCCCTCGTGCGGCCGCGCCGCGCCTGGATTTCGATATTTTCTTCCGGGGTGGTCCCGGGCGTCGGGGCGGCCGGCATCAACAGATCGACCAGACGTTCTTCGACGGCCTCTTCAACCTGCTTCTGGATCCGGGCCTGGTGCTCGGTCTTCACCATTCCGATCGATATTTCGACCAGGTCGCGGATCATACTTTCCACGTCGCGGCCGACATACCCGACCTCGGTATAGTTGCTTGCCTCAACTTTGACAAACGGGGCGCTAACCAGACGCGCGAGTCTTCTCGCTATCTCAGTTTTTCCGACGCCCGTGGGGCCGATCATAATAATGTTATTCGGCAGGATTTCGTCTCGCATATCCTCTGAAGCTTGCCGTCTCCGCCATCGGTTTCGCAGCGCAATCGCCACCGACTTTTTCGCGTCGTTTTGACCGACGATATACCGGTCAAGTTCTACAACAATCTGACGAGGAGTCAAATTTGACATCCCTCTCCTCCCAACATGTGAATTCGTTTCTATCCCGTTATTGTTTGTTTAGCCCGTCGAGAGTCTCGACGGTTATGTTCGTGTTCGTATAAAGGCAAATCCTTCCCGTAATATCCAGGGCCTCTCGGACGATCTTTTCCGGGTCATCGTACCCAGCCCGCAAGAAAGCGCGGGCCGCGGCCAGCGCGTATGGCCCCCCCGACCCGAGCGCGATAACCGCATCTTCCGGTTCCACCACATCCCCTGTGCCTGAAAGAATAATCGATGACTCCGCGTCCATTACCGCGAGCATCGCTTCGAGACGTCTCAGAATTCTGTCGCTGCGCCATTCCTTCGCCAACTCAACGGCGGCGCGCTTCAGGTTGCCGCTGTATTTCTCCAGAGTTCCTTCGAACCGCTCAAAAAGCGTGAGAGCGTCGGCGGTGCTCCCCGCAAAACCCGCCAAAACCTTGCCCTCTCCGAGCGTCCGTATCTTGGTGGCGTTCTGCTTGATGATAGTGGTGCCGAGGGTGACCTGGCCGTCGCCGCCTATCGCGGCGCGTCCACCCAACCTGACCCCGAGAATTGTTGTTCCCACTATTTTTGGTTTCATTGTTTTCCTCTTTATTGGTGGCCGTGCCGCCGGAATTTGGACCGTACCCACGACCCTTCCCGGAAACAAAGCCCCTACGAACGTGGATGCGTTTTCTTGTAAACTTCCTTGAGTCTCGCCGTTGACACGTGGGTATAGATCTGTGTGGTAGATAGACTCTCATGTCCGAGAAGTTCCTGTACCGCCCGAAGATCCGCTCCGTTGTTCAACAAGTGGGTCGCAAACGCGTGTCGCAAGCTGTGAGGGCTTTGTGATGTTGCGAGCGACACTCTTCGCAGATACTTTTCAACGATTCTCTGCACCGTTCGCGGGCTGATCCGTTGTTTCTTCCTCGTGGAAAATGCGGGGAGGGTCTTGTGTTCTGCCAGACCGCTTTCCTTCACTGTGCCCTCGATGCCAAATCGCTCCCGTTGGTACGCCAGAAAAGCCTCCCTCGCCTTGCCTCCCCATGGAACGATTCTTTCCTTGTCCCCTTTTCCCACGATCCGGAGGGACTCCTCAATATCCACGAAATCCGCCAGATCCAGCGATATCATTTCACTGAGACGGACACCCGTTCCGTAAAGAAACTCCAGGATCGCCCTGTCACGAAAACCGATGAGCCCATCGTTTTCCGGGGAATCCATCATCTTTTCGATGCTGTCCTCGCTGATTATCGGCGGAATCCGTCGTCTTTTTCTCGGTCGTGCGAGATGAAGCGTCGGATCGACCGCTATGACCTTGCGCCGCAGCAGAAAGGCGAAAAACGCGCGGAGTGATGAAATCTTTCTGAGCATCGAAGTATCTGTCAATCCGCGTTTCACCTGGTCACGCAGAAACCCTCTTACCTCCGACAGACCGATATCCATCACACTCGGCGCCGACCCCGTTTTCTGTTCGAGGTATTCGGCAAACTGCGAAAGGTCCGTCACATAGGCCCGAACGGTATTCGGCGACACCCCTCTCTCGGCCGAGAGGTGCGACTCAAACTTGCCTATCGCTCCGTCGATATTCATTCGATAAATCCGGCTGCGAGGACCGTTCTGCCAACAATGCACATAACTATATATATATCAAATTGTGACGGGTATTTAAGGAAAATCTCGAAAAGGGGGATCCGAAGGTCATCCGGCATCGGTGGAGAAAAACGCGGGGTTGGCTTCGCGATACGCCGACATTTCCGAAATGGCCCGCTGCGAAGCCACGAGGTACCTCGCCCGCCTCCCGCCCGGAATCTTTTCCCGCCTGGGCAAAATCCCCATATTGGCGTTCATCGGCTGGAAGTTTTCGAGTGGAGTATGTATGTGGTTCATCAACGACCCTATCATGGTCGTTGCGGGAAACGGTTTGAGTTCGACACCCCGCAGCCTGCCGTAAAGTGACAGGGCGGCGACAAGTCCGCTCGTAATACACTCCACGTAACCTTCAACCCCACAAATCTGCCCGGCGTAATAAAGCTCACCGATCGAGGTATCCCTCTGATACGGCGAGCAAAGAGCGGGCAGGTTGAGGTAGATGTTTCGGTGGATCGATCCGTATCTGAGTATTTTCGCCTTTGCGCACCCAGGGAGCGAACGAATCATTTCCTTCTGCGCGGCGTATGTCAATCTCGTCTGGAACCCGACCAGTCCGAGCAGATGTCCCGACTGGCTTTCGCGTCTGAGCTGAAGGACTGCGTAGGGCTCACGTCCCGTCCGCGGATCGGGAAGGCCGCGCGGTCTCATGGGGCCGAAACGCGCCGTGTCCTCACCCCTGGCCGCCATCACCTCGATTGGCAAACAAGCCTCGAAATACTTTTTATCTTCAAACCCGTGAGGGGTCACGACCTCGGAATCCTTCAATCTGGCTATCAACGCTTTGTATTCGGACTCGTTGAACGGGATGTTGATATAATCCGCGGTTCCTTTGTCATAGCGGCTTGCCGCATACCCCACACCGGTATCTATCGAGTCGCCCTCGATCGACGGTGCGATCGCGTCGTAGAAATACAGGTGTTCGCTGGAGCAGTGTTCCTGGAGAGCAGCGGAGAGCGCCGCCGCCGTCAACGGACCCGTCGCAATAATCGCCGGCAAATCTATATCGAGATCGTCCTGGCGTCTTCTCTCAACCGTGATATTTGGATGGTTTTCGATCGCCGACGTTACGGCTTCGGAAAACCGCTCCCTGTCAACGGCCAACGCGTGACCGGCCGGAACGCTCGTCTGCTTTGCGACACGAAGGAGACGGCAACCCAGAAGTTCGAGTTCAGCCTTCAAGACTCCTGAGGCGGTATCGGGAAGTATTGATTTGAAGGAATTGGTGCAGACGATTTCCGCGAGGTTGTCCGAACGGTGCGCTTCCGTGGTTTCGCGGGGACGCATTTCCCTGAGCCGAACCGCCACGCCACGGTCGGCTAGCTGCCAGGCCGCTTCACATCCGGCCAGTCCGCCACCTACGATAGAAACACTTTTCATGGATTAGTCTTGGGCGACTTCTTCTTTGCAGACCGGACACTTGAAGTAGGTACCACGGCTTTGCGACATTTTCTCAACGATGTACGGATTGCCGCAGGCCGAGCACACGGTCGGAACCGGTTTGTCCCACGTCGCGAAGTCGCAGTCCGGATAACGGCTGCACCCGTAAAAACGCTTTGCCCGCCGAGTGACTTTCTCGACCACCTGGCCGTCACACTCCGGTTTGGGGCACGCCATTCCGATCGGGTACGACTGGGTGTGCTTGCAGTCGGGATACTTTTCACAGGCTGCAAATCGCCCGTACCTCCCGACCTTGACGACGAGTTTAGATCCGCATTTTGGACAGTCGGCGTCGAGACGGAGCGACTCGGCCTCTTCCTCCAGCGGCCGAGAAAACTTGCAGTCGGGGTAAGCGGGGCACGCGAGAAACTGCCCGTTTCTCCCCCACTTCTTGATGAGCTTTTTCCCGCACTTTTCACACTCAATGTCGGTTTCTTCCTGGAGGGAATCTTTTATCCGCTCTTTGCGGTCATCGATATTGTCCAGCGCTTTGCGGAACGGTGTGTAGAAATCATTGACGACCTTCTGCCACGTGTCCTCGCCGCCCTCGACTCGATCCAGCTCCGCCTCCATCAACGCGGTAAACTTCGTATCGAACAGGTCGGGGAAAAACCCCTCGAGCGTCAACCACACCTGCTCACCAAGAGTTGTCGGCCGCAATCGACCCTCATCCTTGGACACGTAGTCCCGATCCTGGATAATCGAAACGATCGCCGCATATGTACTCGGTCTCCCAATACCGTCATCCTCGAGCTCCTTGATCAGGGTCGCCTCGGTAAAACGAGGCGGCGGCTCGGTAAAATGCTGCGTTCCATCTACGGATCCGAGTTCGAGAGCATCTCCCTTTTCGACCGAGGGAAGTTCGTTTTCGCCGTCACTGATCGATTCTTCGTAGACATTGAGAAAACCCGCGAAAGTCATAACCCGTCCATTGGCCTTCAACTGATGGTCACCCGCACCGATCATCACTTCGGTAGTGTCATAGCGGGCGCTGGCCATCTGGGAGGCCATGAATCGTCGCCAAATCAACTCGTAGACGGCATATTGATCTTTTTTGAGATGCTCTTTGACGGACTCGGGAGTACGTGTGACATCCGTCGGCCGTATCGCTTCATGCGCGTCCTGCGCGTCTTTCTTCTGACGATACGCCTTTGGTTTTTCCGGAAGGAAATCCTCGCCGTACTTGTCCTTGATGAGATCCCTCGCCGCGTCCTTAGCCTGGTCGGATATCCGTACCGAATCGGTACGCATATAGGTAATCAACCCGACCCTGTCGTCAGCCCCAAGATCGATCCCCTCATAGAGCTGTTGGGCGATCATCATGATTTTCTTTGGGGAGTAACGAAGCCGCCTTGCCGCGTCACGCTGGAGCGTACTCGTTATGTAAGGAGGCTGTGGGTTTCTCTTCTTTTCTTTGCGGATTACGTCATTTACGACGTAGTCGGCCTTGCGGAGGTCGGCGAGAACGGGGTCGACCTCTTCTTTTTTCGTGAGTTCAGCTTTCTTGCCGTTGACGTGGGTTACTTTCGCCGGGATTTCTCCCCCGTCCTTTGTGCGGAGAAGGGCCTCTATCGACCAGTACTCAACAGGCACAAACGCTCGAATTTCGTTCTCCCGCTCGCAGACCAGCCTGAGACCGACGGTCTGAACACGGCCCGCGCTCAAGCCATAATAAAATATTTGCCAGAGGATCGGACTAATCTGATAGCCCACCAGCCGGTCCAGGACACGGCGCGCCTGCTGCGCGTCGACCTTCTGCTGATTGACATCCATTGGGTTGCCGATGGCCTCAATGATCGCCGACTTAGTGATTTCGTTGAAAATAATCCGCTTGCAGTTTCCCTGGACCTTTTCGAGAAAATTCTGGAGATGCCATGCGATTGCCTCGCCTTCGCGATCCATATCGAGTGCGAGAAACACTTCGTCGCAACCCTTAGCGTCTTTTTTTATCTGAGTCAGAACCTTCTGCTTGCCGCGTGGAACGACATACTTGGGCGCGAAGCCCTCTTCGATGTCCACACCAAGCTCATTTTTGGGGAGATCCATCACGTGGCCGACCGACGCGATGACTTTGAAGTTCTTACCGAGGAATTTTTTGATCGTGTTCGCCTTGGCGGGCGACTCGACGATTACGAGGGATTGCTTTGCCATTGTCCTTATAAAGCGACACGCAAGTCTTGGACTTGCGGTTCGTGTTTAAATTATATAATTAGTTGCCCTATATTAAGTTATCTGCCCCGCCTCGTCGGCATCAAACAGATCGTCTTCCGTGTCTTCAATACCTAAATCAAAAATTATCGACCCGGCAAGTGTTTTCAACTCGCCCAGCGGCAATTTCTCGCCACCTATCGGCAAAATTCTCGTCATGATCGTCTCGAACTGCTCGAGATCGATGATTCCCAAATTCTGGAGACGGAGAAGATAACCGTAGGAGTCAGTGTCGAGACACATCGCTTCCCAGGGGCTCAGAACACGGTGCGCGGGCTTCAATATATCACCGAGGGCACGCGCGGATGGCTGCCACTGCGAGGATAGCCAGAATATCGCGTGCTCAATTTCCTCGGCCGAATAACCGAGTCCAACGAGCTCGCTGTCCAGCTCCTGAAGCGTTTTGCCCTTGTTCTGACTCAGGTCAGCAACGAGAACAACCAGATCTATAAGACGACTTACCATTTTATTGCCCTTCCAGAGACTCCCTTGCAATTCCCATGCTAGTTGAGTTGGGCATAGAAACATATACCTATCCCCGGTCGGGATGCAATCCCTATTTTGCCCTTTATTGAGGGGGGCTGGAGGGGGGCCAAACAGGCCTGTGGAGGAGCTATGAACCGCAGCATCTCTTGTATTTCTTACCACTTCCGCAGGGACAGGGGTCGTTCCGAGAGACCTTCCCGACCTCCCGGACCTGGGGTTTTCTGACGGGATTTTCCGAGATGGGGTTCTTGAGCGCCGCGTCCGTCGCCGCGGAGGCACCCATCCCCCCACCATCCTGCATTCCGTAAATCTGAGACTCTTTGTGGACGGCCTGTGCCGCGGAGACGTCACGGCGGCTTTGTTTTCTTGCCGCAATCCGCGCGTGGAAAAATGCGTGTAGCGCATCCTGATCGATGGTGTCGTTCAACTCCGCGAAGAGGGCGAACGCCTCCTTCTTGTATTCGATAAGGGGATCCTTTTGAGCATAGGCCCTGAAATGGATTCCGTCTTTGAGGTAATCGAGCTCGTGCAGATGATCCATCCATTTTTCGTCGATCGTCTGGAGCAGAACATACTTCTCAAACTCGCGCACCACTTCGTCACTCCCAAGCTCCTCCGCGAGAAAGCGTTCCCGCGCGTCGAGGGCCTCGCGCGACCGCCGCTTGAGGTACTCGATGACATCTTCCTCGCCGACATCCTGGATTTCCTTCTCGATGGGCGGAAACGAAAACAGGAACGTTCCCTCGAGGTCTCCGAACAGTTCGGCCAGCGGCCAGTTTTCCGGGAGTTCCTTTGGATTGATGTAACCGTTTATTTTTGAATCGATAACGTCATCGATCATCGCGAGAATAATTTCGCGGAGTTCTTCCGCTCCGATGATCTCGTCACGGCGACCATAAATCGCCTCGCGCTGCCTGTTCATAACGTCGTCGTAATCGATCAAACGCTTACGGATATCGAAGTTATAATTCTCCACGCGTTGCTGGGCTTTCTCTATCGCGCGTGTGACCAGGCCGTGCGTGATCACATCGCCATCCTCAACACCCATCTTGTCCATTACGCCCGAGATCCGACCCGATCCGAACAGACGCATCAGGTCATCTTCGAGGGACAAAAAGAACAGCGATGACCCGGGATCACCCTGACGTCCTGCGCGACCGCGGAGCTGGCGGTCGATCCGCCGCGCCTCGTGTCTTTCCGTTCCTATAATATGGAGACCGCAGGGTACATCTTTCGCGCAAACAGTCGGGTCCACCTCTTCACCCGTCTTCGTTTTCCACGATTTCTTCCCGCTTCCTATTCCGCACGTGTCGCACTTGACCACCGATGGATCCAGTTTGATATCGGTTCCGCGGCCCGCCATGTTTGTCGCAATCGTCACCGCACCTGCGCGACCCGCACCCGCGACAATTTCTGCTTCCTTCTGATGATACTTGGCGTTGAGAACATTGTGTTTAACCCCGCGGCGCTTGAGAAGCCGGCTGATGAGTTCCGACACATCCACCGTCACCGTACCAACCAGTACGGGAAGACCCAACTCGTTGAGACGGACAATCTCATCGGCGAGCGCGTTGTACTTTTCCCGCTTGGTTCGATAAATCCTGTCGTCAAAATCGATGCGACGGATCGGCTCGTTCGTGGGAATCTCGGACACATCCAGTGTATAGATCTTATGGAATTCGGCCGCCTCCGTCACCGCCGTGCCCGTCATCCCCGCCAACCGCTCATACATCCTGAAATAGTTCTGAAGTGTAATGGTAGCTAGAGTTTGCGTCTCGCCCTCGATCTTTACATTTTCTTTGGCCTCGAGCGCCTGGTGGAGACCGTCCGAAAAGCGGCGACCGGGCATCAATCGCCCGGTAAATTCATCGACGATAATTACACGGTCATCCTGGACCACGTACTCGACATCACGCTGAAACAATGTAAACGCTTTCAACAACTGATTGAAATTGTGGATCGAGTCCGACTTGGCGGCATATCCGCGATAGACGTCGTCTTTTTGCCTGACCTTCTCAACCGGATCCAGAGAGTCGTCCCCGTCGATTCGGTTGATTTCCTCGCTGACATCGGGGAGAACAAACTGGTCGGGGTCGTTGGGCGAGAGAGCCTCTCTCCCTTTGTCCGTTAGATTGATGATGTTGCCTTTTTCGTCGATCGCGTAGAAGAGCTCTTCATCCAGAAGATGAAGACTCTTTTCGCGCATCAGGTCGGCCTCCATGCGCGCAATCATTTTGTCGACACCCGTTTCCTTTCTCAATTTCAAGAAACGGCTGTTCTTCGGATCCCCGCGGCTAATCTTGAGAAGCGCCTGGGCGACTTCGTCTTCCCTGTCGGCGTTCTCCATTTCTTTTTCGGCGAACGAGGCAAGACTATTGATAAGCCGCGCCTGCGATTGGACGACCCGCTCGACCTTTGGCCGGAGGAGCCGGTAGAGTTCGGATGATTCGCTCGCCGTCACCGGCCCGGAAATGATCAACGGCGTACGCGCTTCGTCGATCAACACACTGTCCACCTCATCCACGATCGCGTAAAAATGCGGGCGTTGAACCTTATCCTCGAGCCGGGTCTTCATGTTATCCCGAAGATAGTCGAACCCGAACTCGTTGTTGGTACCGTAGGTGATATCCTTGGCGTAGGCGGCTTTGCGTTGCTCGTTCGGAATCTCACCCTGAACACACCCGACCGTGAGTCCGAGGAATCGGTACAAACGTCCCATCCACTCCGAATCGCGCTGGGCGAGGTAATCGTTGACGGTAACGAGGTGCGCGCCTTTTCCGGCGAGCGCGTTCAAATAAAGGGGCATCGTCGCGGCCAGGGTCTTGCCTTCACCTGTCGCCATCTCTGAGATCGAACCCTTGCGAAGCGAGATCGCGCCAACGATCTGCACGTCGTAGGGCACCATGGCCCACTCGGTTTCGATTCCGCAAACATCCCAACTCGTACCCACGAGCATTTTGCAGGCAGCTTTCACAAGACCATAGGCTTCGGGGAGCAGCGCATCGAGATCTTCGCCCTCGATGTATCTCTGTCTGAATTCCTGGGTTTTCGCGGGGAAATCGTCCTCCGACAATCCGTCAAAGCTCTCCGCAAATCGATTGACCTCTTCAAGCATCGGCCGGTATTTTTTGAAATCCCGCTCCGATTTCGAACCGAACATTTTGGTAAGAAAATTCTTTTTCATGATGTATTAGTTTTTGTTTTTAGCTACATGCCGACTGTTTTAAGCTGCATGCAACCTAACAGAAATGCCGAGGTTTGGCAAGTTGTCGACCGGCTAAGAGCTTATCAAATGCCGGCGGCCAAAATATGGAGGGTAACCGATTAGATCTTGCTGACGTTGACCGCTTCCGGACCCCGCTGCCCATCCTTTATTTCAAAGCAGACCTCTTCCCCTTCTCTCAGTGTCCGGTAGCCATCTTGCTGTATCGATGAATAGTGCACGAAAATCGAATCCCGTTCGTCGCTCTCAATAAACCCGTATCCCTTCGAGTCGTTGAAGAACTTGATGATACCTTTGAGCATCCTATGCGTCCCCCTTGCGAATAAGGTATTGATCGGCATCCATGAGGATGTACACAAATATGGAAAAGGGATTCCAACAAAAAGGCAAGGCAAGCGAATTATGAGGTTTTCTCAGCGTTGTGGCGAAGACAGACAAAGTTACCTCGATTGGTTCCAAAATACAGATTTTCATCGTCCGCGATCGGTGACGAGAAGATCGCGCCGCCCGTGTCATACCGGTCACGGAGGGCGCCCGACCCGGTGTCCAGAGCGTACATAAACCCATCATAAGAACCCACATACACTGTTCCGCCTTTTATATATGGGCGGGACAGTACGATATCGCCGGTCTTATATTTCCAATTCAACGTTCCATCGGCGAGATTCAGGCAATGCACATGCGTATCATTCGAGCCGGCAAATACCTTCCCCGACGAGATAGCGATTCCGGCTTTGACCGCCGAACCCGCCGTATAGGTCCAATTGACATTCCCGCTCGCGGCGTCCAGACAGTGAACGCGCCCATCCGGGGCTCCGACAACGACTCTGCCCCCAACCGTGGCCGGCGCTCCGGTCAGTTGCCCGCCGATATTCGAACGCCACAGTATGCTGCCAGATCCAGCGTCGAGCGCGTAGAGATACCCGTCGTACGACGGGACGAAGAATGAGTTCCCGTCCGTCGCCGCCGTGGCGCGCACGCGCCCCCGCGTCTTACGCTTCCAAACCACACTGCCGTCCTCACCAGAGAGACAATATGCGTAACCGTCGTAACAACCGACGAGCAAGTGGTTCCCCGCCACGATCGGCGAACTGACAACCCTCATAGGAAGTTTTCTCTGCCACACCTGTGTGCCGTTCCGGCCTGAGATCGCAAAAACATTTCCGTTGTAGTCCGCGATCAGAACATTTTCACCCTGGATAGCAGGGGAAGTCCCTACCCCCGCAGTGGCCTTGAATTTCCATACGAGCGTCCCCACTTCTCTCTCTACGGCATAAACATTCCCATCCCGGCAACCGAACACGACCCAACGGTCGAATCGTGCGGGCGACGACGTCACCTGATCGTCGTACGTCTTCTCCCAACCGGCCGTCAGCGTGAACACTTTCTCCTGGGCCATCTCGTTCGTCGCCGTACCGGTTTCCGCGTCCACTACGTTTCTGTCGATCCGGTTTTCCGTCAAAATGTTTTCGTCACCCGACAACTTCTCGGGTCCACTCATCTCGCCGGTCCACAGCACTCCAATAAGGACAGCAGCAACCGCCGCCGCTCCGGCCACAACGAACCGCCGCCTGATGGGGATCCGGGGTCTGCTCCGTCTCACGCCGACCGGCAATTTATCGGCCCCGGCGCCGTCCAGATACCCCAACGCTTTAAACCGAACCACAATGATCTTGCGGGAAACAAACTTCGAAACGACGATCCGCCTCTCACCGCTCTTCTCCTCCGCCGGCCCCGCTTCAAGCCACATCGGCCCGCCCAACGCCTCGAGCACGGTTCCCTTTTCTTCTTCACGGCAACCCAGCGCAAGATCCATATCGCGCACGTACTTCGGATCAAGCCTCACTATCGTGAATACATCGCTCAGAGCTTGTGGAAACAGCTCTTCCTGCCCGTCAGAATCGTCTACCCGTACCCGCTCCACCCTTCCATCGCCGGTGACTTCGAGAGACATCAGCTCGCCCTCCCGGCAAAGCAGAATATCGCTTTCCCGTGAAGTCATCACGTAAACGGCATTCGCGGCCCTGAGGAGCACGTGAATCCCCATGCCCTTGCAATCGTCGACGGACAATCCCCATTCCTCGCACATCTGGTCAAATCGCAGCACGAGTGTCTTGAGGAATTCAATCGGTAGATTGAGCGTTTCGAAAGAGAGATAGCTTGAGATGATTTCCCGGTAAGCCTTTAAAAGAAATTCGTATTGAACTCCGGGACTTTCCTGAAGAAGGAGATGGATACTCTGGTTGCAGCTCGAATACTCGGTGTAAACGAGGTCGCGTGTGCGTTCAGATTCGGGGTAAAAAGTAAGCTCTTTGTCCATATGTTTTGGGCCTTGATACAAAGAGATTCTAGGTAGACACACGCCAGGTGTCAACCGCAGTTTTGCCCAAACCATAGGGATTTTCAGGTCAGGTGAGTTGGACTAGTGAGACGCGTCCCGGCGCATGAAGGAGAATAGGCCCTTTACGAAATTGCCGTTCTGTTTTTTGCCGTTTCCGTTGAGGTATTTGAGGGCCAAAGTGTGCTCAGGGTCCCACTTGAGCGCCTCGTTGAAGCTCTCATGGGCCGTGCTCTTCAAACCGGCCTGCCAATAGACATAACCGAGATTGGCGTGGTAGTCCGCGTTGTAGAACTCCATTTCGAGCGCTTTCTTGCAAGCGTCACGGGCCTCATGGAGTCTTGCGTTGAGCGCGCCCAGGGAAAAACCATACCAGCTGTGGTATGCGGCATTGGACGAATCGTATTTCAATGCGCTCTTGAGAAGAACAACCGCCTTGTCATACCGGTTGTGCCTCATCGCCGTTCTCGCTTGATCGAACGCGAGTTGTGCGGAGCGCTTGTCGGCTTCCTTGGCGTGCCACCTCTTCTGTCGCGAACCACACACTTTCAACTCGTCATCGTACTCACGTCGCTTGACCGGATCACTGAGAACGGCGTACGCCTCGTTGACCATTTTGAAATCGACGCTGTCTTCAGACTCGCGACCGTTGTCGCCATTGCTGTCGCCGTTGCGCCCCGCTACGTCCGGATGAAAAAGCTTGGCGAGATTGAAGTACGCCTTCTTGATCGCATCATCGGACGCCGTCGGCCAGACACGGAGGACCTCGTAAAAATCGGTAAATTCTTCTTTTTTACCCATTCGGTTCTACTTTCTCTCCGACACCGCTCTTAACTCGGCGAGCAAGTTTTGCGCGAGTTGGTTCTCTGGCTGGACACTCAAT
Source organism: Candidatus Latescibacterota bacterium (assembly GCA_963791045.1). Classification (GTDB taxonomy): domain Bacteria; phylum Krumholzibacteriota; class Krumholzibacteriia; order WVZY01; family WVZY01; genus CAWBQK01. Next base: position 238,565 of record CAWBQK010000017.1, on the reverse strand, counting down.
ACCCGTTCGATATGATTGTGTGCTTCCTCGTAACGCCCCTGGTCGTAGAGAGCAAGGCCGAGATTCAATCTGGCCTTCATATAATACGGATTGATCTTGAGAGCTGTCTCAAATTCTTCGATGGAATCATCAACCATCCCGCTGTTCCCGTAAGCGATTCCCAGATAGTTGTGGAGGTCGGGGTAATCGGGATTAACGGCAATGGACTTCTTCAATTCTCGAACGGCCTCCGCATAGTCCCCGTTCTGAATCGCCTCGATCGCGATTTCACGGCGAACCTGGGTCGAGCTTGGTCGATCTTCGAGGATTTCCCGGAAGGCATTGTTCAAGGAGTCGCCTGATTCCCCGGTGCGAAGCATTTGCACGAGCTGTTCAAGGTTGTCGCGATAGAACTTGGGACAGTCTTCCATGGCGTCCCGGATCAGCTGCGCGGAGTTCTCGACTTCGCCCATGGTGAACAACACGCGAGCCAGACTGATGTTTGCTTTGAAGAATTTAGGATTAATTCTGAGGGCGTTCTCAAAATGTTCCCGTGCGTCGTCCAGTCTCGAAGCATCCACAAGAAGCCCGCCGAGCGTGAACCTGAGATCGGCAAACTCGGGCTTGAGGGCTACGGCGTTCTCCATCTCGACAATGGCGTCTTTAAGATTGCCGTGGTTCAGCCGCTGTTTACTCAACGCGACGTGAGACTCGCAGGCGAACAGCTCGACAGTAGCCAGGTCGAGTTCCTCTTCCGTCGACTGTCTCGCCCGTAGATCTTCAAAAATTTTCAGAGCTTTCTTGTAGTGTCCCTCGTTGAAAAGATCCAACGCGCGGGAATAATCGTTCTTCGGAATGAACTTGAAGAATCGCTTGAGAAACATAATTCGCCCCTACGTCGTAAGCGTGAGAGTTTTATCCATCGGCCTGGAGCCGGACGAACCTATTGCACCCGCATAACGCACAGCAACAGCCGTGCCGCCGAACCGAACCACCGGAAAGTGACAAAAAAACCCGACACCCTCCCGTGTTTCGAGAGCAGATTTTTGCCAGTTTAGACCAGGATCATGCTCCTACATGCAAAATCAAGGCCAAGCGAGCCCGAGCGAGCCCAAAACTCATGGAGGCACGCGAGAGCGCGCAACCTCATAACACGATTGGTTTCAGTGGAATACAGAGAGCAGCACGAAGGATTGCGGAAGCGTCGGTCTTTGTCGGGTGACAAGCGGCGGGCAGTGGGGTCGTCGACGGATCACTCGACTCGAATTTGTATGGATTTTTTTACCGAGTGGTACTTTCTTGACGAGTACGTCGCCCTGGCCTCGATTTCAAGAAAATAGACGCAATTTGCAATCGGACACGGAAGATCGCCTTCGGGAATCGACAGCGCGTCCCGATGTTTCCCCACCCGCATCGTATACTCATTGAGCAGTGTGCGGACCGTCTCTCCATCGGCGTTTGAGAGGGTTAGTGTCACTTCCGAGTTTTCCGTCAGGTGAAATTCAATATCGAGCGCGACCGTCCCAGCCCGGACACTCGCGGTACATCGAAGTCTTTTTACATCCGTGCCGATCCAAAAATAACTTGCGCCCTCTTTCTCGGCGACGAACAGCTGTCCGAATCGTCTGTGTATCGTGATTCCCCTCGGCTCAACGAGATCATCTTTTGTGCCCGTAGCACACCCGACTCGTGTCACGTAGTTGAGATGTCTATCGAATTTGTAAATACAACCGGCCCCCGTGTCCGTCACGTACACATTGCCGTAATAATCAATAGCGGCAAAATTGAAACCTCCCTTCCCATCCGAAACGTCCTTGTATCGGCGAATTTCAACAATCTCTCCCCGGGGTCCCATTTGAACGAGCCGCTGCTTGACGGAATCCGTGACAACAATAAAATTCGCGCCGTAGTAGTTCCAGTCCGTCCGCGATATCACCGCGACGCCAAATGGTCTGACGAGCATCCCCTTACCCAAATCGCCAATATGGCGGCCAAAGAGATCCGCGACAAAAACCCGGTTCGATTCCGCGTCCGCTATGTACACGAGCGAGTCTTCGAGCGCGATCCCCACAGGAATGCCTCGGCCCAACAACTCGAAAGACCGCACCCATTCGAGCTGGTTATCGACATTTCGCAGAACGACCACCCGTCTATTGCCGGAATCCGCGACCACCACGTTCCCCGATCTGTCGGCGCCGATCCCCACGGCATCCTTGAACTGGGCGTCGCCGGAACCAATTGCGCCAAAAAATCCAGCGCTCACCATCGACTTGTTATAGAAAATCTCCCCACTGCCCGAGTTCACGCCGTAGATCGTCAACTCTTCGTCGTCGCCCGGCCCCTCGGCATCGTTGAAGTCGAGTTTGACCGCAGCCAGACCCTGAGGATTCTTGAATGTTTTTCGATAACCCGAATAGAAATCGAGGTGCCTTTGGCCCACGCGGCGCAAGCCCAGCGTATGTTTCCACGGGGGGTATACGAGGGTGGGGTTCGGGTTGTCATCGCTGCTTCGGGCGGGGGAACTAGCGGACAAGACCGAGAATATCACGGTCAGTATCAAAATAATACGCATGGTATATCCGTGCCGACTCGACGATATTCTTGACGTAGGTTCTGGTTTCGCGATAGTCGATACTCTCGACCTTATCGATGGTCGGGTCTTTTGAATGGCGTCCGCCAAACCATCTCTTTCCGTTTCCGAAACCGGCGTTGTACGACGCGAGCATCATCTGAGGATTGTCATTGCTGCGCTCGAGAAGATGAGACGCGTACCAGATCCCAAAGGTCAAATTTATACTTGGGGACAGCAGATTTGCCTGTGTAACATCGGGAAATCCAAGTTCGTCGGCGACCTGCTCTCCCGTTGCCGGCATCAACTGCATCAAACCCAACGCCCCCGCACGCGAGACGGCCTTGTCATCGAAGCGGCTCTCCTGGCGCATCATCGCATAAACCAGGTGCGGCGCCATTCCATACCGCGAACAGTTTTCAAACACGACCCCCGGAAACGGAACGGGGTGCGTGAGCAATTTGAAGTAACCGTAGAGCTCTCGTCTCTTCTCATCATCAAACGTGTAGTAGACACGTTGAAAGGATCGAACGCTCCTCCATGGCATCGCAAAATCATCGTACAAGACGCCGAGCTCGAGGTACACGCGGGCCGGCAGCTTTTTCTTCGACTCGACGATCCGGAGTTCGCGTTCCGCCCAATCCCGAAATCCCATCTGTAGAAATACCCGTCCCCTTTCGAGGTACACCCGTGAAGCGTCGATTGAACTGGTGTCCTCGAGAGGTTCAACCACATCGCGAACAGCCTCGTAAGCCCGGGTTCTTTTTTCGTACACCATCTTGAGGAATTCGAGCAGACCTCCCTGTCCGTGCAGTGCCGCCGATCCGTTGCTCGCCATCATCGGTTGCTCAAAAAATTCGGGGATTTCCGGTTCGAGATAGAACGACACGGGGTTCAACGTCTCGATTTCCGAGAGGGCCTTAGCCTTCCTCTCGGGTTCGCCCATCATTCCATAAACGATGGCGAGATTGTAAAGCAAGGTGGCATCACGTCGGCCCTTTTTCTCAAGAAGTTGTTCTAGTATCCCGGCCCCCTTCGTCAACTCGCCCCGATCGATGTAATATTGGGCGATTTTCAGGGTCGCGAGCCGCGAGTACCGGTTGCTCGGGTATGTTTCAATAATTCGGTTGAGAAGTTCGGCTGATTTCTGCAGTTTTCCCGCGCCGAGATTCAGGTCGGACGCTACATAGAGAGCCTCCGCGGATTTCGCCTCGTACGGATACGCCCGGGCAAAAATCTCGTAAGCGTCCGCCGCCCGCACCGGTTGTCCCGTTTTCCGGTAGATACGCGCCCGGTACAGCTTCGCACGGCTCTCCAGCGGGGCGTCGTCAAACGGCTTTTCCAATTTCCCGTACGACTTGCTGTAGCGTTTCTGCCTGTAATACATTTCGCCGACGATCATGCGGCGCTGTTCACGTCCGTTTTCGTCGAGTTCCCTTTTAGCAAGAACGTCGACCAGGGGATCCGCCGCGGCGAGACGATTCCGGCGAACCATCGACTCGCTGAACCCCAACAGGATTTCATCGGACAAATCATCCAGCGGTACAAGCGCGATCAGGCGTTCGAACGCCTCGATTCCCGCCCCGCGAGTAGGTGACGATTGCGTCAATTCGTAGGCCGCTTCGACGGCGGCCAGCGTATCGCCGAGCATAAACCTGATATCGACCTCGCGGGCCACGAGCGGCGCCAGCGTCGATCGTTTTGACGTCTTTGCCTTGAGAATTTCGATGAGTTCGAGCGCGTCATCGTTTCGGTCCGCGCCCAGGTACGCTTCCAACAACAGCGCTTCGAATTCCGGCGTGAGCGACAGCGGGACGCCGTGCGCAAGCCGCTTTTCGGCCACGTCGCAGGCGGCGAGCGGGTTCTCTATCTGTAGGAGACACTCCACTTCGAGCAGATCGCGGTACGGCTGAAAGGCCTCCACGTCAACGCCCTCGATCAACTCGAGAAACTCGAGAGCCCTGTCATACTCTCCGGCCATGGCGTTTATACGCGCTCTTCTAAGATAATGCAGAAAATATGTGCGTTCGTCGTCGACAAACGTTTGGAGGGCAAGCAAGCTGTCTGCCCGGCGGTATAGCCCGATCTCCGTCAGTAGTCTCGACTCGAAACGTTCGACCTGGAGGTCCATGGCCCCCGACGCGGGTCTTTGCCGGAGGATCTCATAGGCCCGGTTGTTTTCGCCAAAGTGCGCGAGCAGCCGCGCCGAGTTCCAGTAATCGTCGAGATCGATAGTTTCGCTGCGAAGACTCTGCGGGGGGCGGTCGACGAGAAGTGTGATGGCGGAATCCGCCACGGGTGCAGACACCCCGTAAACGAGGGTGCAAAAAAATAACAAAACGGCGAGCGTTGTTCGCATCATTGGTTGACGGCTGCGATATCGGGTTTGAAAACCGTTACATGCAGTTTTCCGCGCGAACACCTTTTCCACCCCGACCGAAGCGAGCGTCACTCCCACTCGATAGTGCTAGGGGGCTTTGAACTGATGTCATAGACCACGCGGTTGATTCCGTTCACTGAATTAATAATACGGTTGGAGATCTCCTGCAAGAACGCGTTATCCAGTTTTGCCCAATCGGCCGTCATTCCGTCCGTACTGGTGACCGCGCGCAGCACGCATGAAAAGTCGTACGTCCGCGCATCTCCCATCACACCAACGCTCCTCACAGGGAGCAGAATCGCGCCGGCCTGCCATACCTGGTCATACAGATTCCATCTCTTGAGACCCTCGATAAAGATTTCGTCCGCCTGACGGAGTATGTGTAGCTTTTCGGCAGTGATCTCTCCGAGCACGCGGACTGCAAGTCCCGGGCCAGGAAACGGGTGTCGCTTAAGTTGTTCTGTGGGCACACCGAGCGCGGTGCCGATTTCGCGGACTTCATCTTTGAAAAGCATCGAAAGCGGTTCTACGAGCTGGAAGTTGAGCTTCTCCGGGAGCCCTCCCACATTGTGATGCGACTTGATCGTGGCGGACGGCCCCACCATCGACATGCTCTCAATTCGATCGGGGTAAAGGGTTCCCTGTCCGAGGAAACCAAAGGGACCCCGCTCGCGGCTGACTTCCTCAAATACCTCGATAAACAAATTTCCGATGCGGATTCTCTTTTCCTCCGGATCGGTGACGCCTTCGAGCCGGGCAAGAAAGCGGTCCGCTGCATCGACGAACACGAGTGGCGCGGTGAGTTGCTTGTCGAGCAGTTCGATCACGCGTGCCGCTTCATCCTGCCGGAGCAACCCGTTGTCGACAAACACACACACGAGTTTGTCGCCTATGGCCCGATCGATAAGACACGCTGCCACCGAACTGTCCACGCCGCCGCTCACTCCGCAAATCACGCGGCCGGTGCCCACCAAATCCCGAATGTCCTGGATTTTCTCATCGATGATATGACCGGGCTCCCACTCTTTCTCGCAAGCGCACACTTTGAACAGGAAATTGTCCAGGATGTCATCGCCGTGACTGGTGTGGATCACTTCGGGATGGAACTGAACCCCAAACATCCCCGCGTCAAGATTCGCGAAGGCGGCGATCGGACAATCGCCTGAGGAAGCAAGAACGTCCATGCCCTCGGGCAGGTTGTGTATTTTGTCGCCGTGACTCATCCACGCCTTAAAACTCCGCGGTATTCCGGCGAAAAGACCGTTTTCCTTTTCGATTTCGATCATTGTATGGCCGTACTCACCGACCGGCGATGACTCCACCGACGCGCCGATCCGCTGTGCGATGAGCTGCATTCCGTAACAGATACCGAGAACGGGCACCTCGATCTTATCGAACCAATCCGGAAGTGTCGGCGCGTCCTCACCAAACACGCTCGAGGGGCCTCCCGAAAGGATCATTCCACGCGGATTCGACTCGGCAACCTCTTCCCACTCGGAAGTGGGTGTGAGGATCTGTGAATAAACCTGCATCGAGCGGATGCGCCGGGCTATAAGCTGCGTATACTGCGAACCATAGTCGATTATGACTATTCCGTTCTTCGCCATTGATCCTCGTCCCAGTTAAACATGTCGGAAGTGTCGCCGTCCGGTAAACATCATCGCGACGTTTCCCGTATCGGCCGCGTCGATAACCTCTTGATCTCGAATCGACCCGCCCGGTTGAATAACGGCCGTTATACCGGCCTTTGCGAGGGTCGAAACCCCATCGGCGAAAGGAAAGAACGCGTCGGACGCCGCAATTTTTCCGAGAAGGGTGAATCCGGCGTCAAAGGCTTTGCGCGTCGCGATTTGTGACGAATCAACGCGGCTCATCTGGCCCGCGCCGATCCCCACGGTACCCTCGTGGTCCGCTATCACGATCGCGTTTGACTTGACGTGCTTGGCCACTTTCCAGGCCATCGCGCATCCCCTCTGTTCGTCATCATTGGGGGGACGTTTTGTCACGACTTTGAGCTCATCGAGTTCCGGGAACCCGGAGTCGACATTCTGCACAAGTCCCACATTCTCCAGAAGAACCCCCATCATGCCTGTATTCGGCTTATCCCAGAATCGCTCGGGAATCGTCAACACGCGAAGGTTTTTCTTTTTCTTGAAAACACCAAGTGCGTCCTCCGTAAACGACCTGGCAATTATGACCTCAAGAAACATCTGCTTGAGTTCCTCGGCGAGTTCTTCCTCAACCACACCGTTGACCGCCACGATCCCGCCGAATGCGCTCACCCGATCCGTCGCAAGCGCTCTTCTGAACGACTCGAGTTCATTTCCACACCATGCGACACCACAAGGATTGGTGTGTTTTACGATGGTAACGCTACGCGCGTCCATATCCCTCGACAAGGAAAAGGCTCCGAACAGATCGAGGTAGTTATTGAATGACAGCGCCTTCCCCTGGTGCTGGTCAAACGCAGTGAGCGGCGATTCATTGATGGAGCGATACAGCGCACCGTTCTGGTGGGGATTTTCGCCATACCTCAGCGTCCCCGCCTTTTCGAGAGAAATGTTGATCCGCTCCGGAAGATCGTCCTCCTCCACCAGCGTCGTGAAGAATGAATCGATCGCGGCGTCGTAGGAACACGTCAACGAAAACGCCTCGCGTGCGAGATTCCTTCGAGTCTCGAGCGACACGACGCCGTCACGCTCGATATCGGCGATCACTGTGTCGTACTGTGACGGATTCGTCACAACGGCGACGTGGTGGAAGTTCTTTGCCGCGGCTCGGATCAACGTGATGCCGCCAATGTCGATAAACTCGCACATTTCGAGCTCCGTGAGCCCGCCGCCCTTGTATTTTTCCTTGAACGGGTAGAGATTGACGACCACCAGATCGATGGGCCAAACATCGCCCTCCGCCAATTGCGCGACGTGCTCAGGTTTCGACCGGTCGGCCAGAATACCCGCGTGAATCTTGGGATGGAGTGTTTTGACACGCCCGCCCAGAATCTCGTCGCTTCCCGTGTATTCGGCGATCTCGACGGCCTCGAAACCGTTTTCAGCGAGATGACGCTGTGTTCCCGATGACGACAGAATTCGTACCCCCGCCTTTGACAGCGCGCCGGCAAGTTCGACCAGCCCGCTCTTGTCGGTGACACTCATCAACGCGGTATTAATCTTTTCGTTCACAGATACTTCTCCAGGTTTATGTCAGGAAACAGCTGACTGCATGCTTCTCTATATCTTTCGACGGTTTTCTCGACCACTTCGGCGGGCAGACCCGGCGCCGGAGGATCATGATCCCAGCCCACGTTGTCGAGATAATCACGAACGAACTGTTTGTCGAAACTCATTTGCGCGCGTCCCGGTTCGTACTCGTCCGCGGGCCAGAACCGTGACGAATCGGGAGAAAGCATTTCGTCGATCATGATGATTTCGCCACCGAGTTCGCCAAATTCAAATTTGGTGTCGGCGAGAATGATTCCGCGGTCGCGGGCATAGGCATGAGCTTCGTTGTATATATCGATACTCATTGCCGCCAGGCGGTCCGCAACGTCGGCGGGCACGATCTCCTTCATAACCTCGAGTGAGATATTCTCGTCGTGGCCGTCATCCGCCTTTGTGGCCGGCGTAAAAATTGGCTCCGCGAGAAGAGATGCTTCCACGAGTCCTTCCGGCAACTTGATCCCGCATACCTCGCCGGTCTGTTTGTATTCCTTCCAGCCGGACCCCACCAGGTACCCGCGAACCACGCATTCGACATCGAAGCGGGCGGCCTTTTTGACGAGCATGCTCCTGCCGGCCAGCTCGCTCCGTCCCTTGAATTTGCCGGGGAAATCATCAACATCCGCACTGACAAAGTGTGTTTTCAGTCTTCCGGCGAAATAGTCATACCAGCCGAGCGTCATCTGTGTGAGGATGATTCCCTTTCCCGGCACCGGCGTCGGGAGAATGGAATCGTAGGCGCTGACCCTGTCGGACGTGACGATCAAAAGATGATCGTCGAGATCAAAAATGTCTCTCACCTTGCCGCTCATATCAGGAACCAGACCGTGGTCGTCGGTTCTCATCAATACGTTTGCCATGATCCTCCTCCGAATCAGCGGATCAATACCCGCCGGCCATTGATTTCGAGTCGTCCTTGCGCAAACAATTTGACGGCCTCGACATAACTTTTGTGTTCAACAACATGGATTTTGGCGAGCAGATCGTCTTCAGCGTCGGTGTGATCGACGGGCACCGTAGCCTGGATAATAATGGCGCCCCCATCGATGCTCCGGTCCACAAAATGAACCGTACACCCCGACACTTTCACCCCGTACTCAATCGCCTGCCGCGCCGAATGAAGGCCCTTGAAGCTCGGTAGAATCGCCGGATGGATGTTCATCACCCGGTCTTCATAATCGTCCAGGAGCGGACCTTTCAGAATTCTCATAAAACCGGCGAGCGCGATAAGATTGACATCGTGGTCCGCGCAAATTTTGGTCATTCTTTCTTCCGCTTCATGCGGCAGCCGCCCTTTTTTTTCGGTGACCGGAACGACAAAACTCGGAATTCCAAGCGAGCTGGCAATCCCGAGCGCTCCGGCGTCGGGGTTGTCCGTTATAAGGCACACCACCCGCGCTGGAAACCGTTCGTCGCGGCAGGCTTCGGCTATCGCCTGGAAGTTGCTGCCGCGGCCCGAAGCGAGAATACCAACATTGCACGTTTTATCCGACATCGGCACTCCCATCGTGAAAAGAGAACGCCACTATAGCACCTGGTTCTGACGCCTGCATTAAAAAAGTTAACGCGCTGTATACGAAAGGCATAACGACGCGCCTATGATGCATACGCCTGCCATTTTTCGCACACGGCCCGCACGTCCGACAAGAATCAACGCTACCCCCGCATAATAGAGCCACGGCCCGGGGACCGGAATCACTGCGGGCTCCGGACTGACGTCTGAGATTTTTAAGAGGACCTGCCGAAAGACGTCCAACACCCAACCCAGTCCGCCAAACAACAGCCCCTCGGCCGCCGGGACCAATAACGATACGACGGCGGCGACTCCCAGACCGATAAGGAGAGCGCCCACTGGAAGGACAAATATCAGAGTGGCGACGGGGGAAAGCAAGCTCATCTTGCCGAAGTAGGAAAGAACAAGCGGAGCCACAATCGCCTGGGCGGCGAGGCTCACCGACAGTGACGATCGAATCCAGAACCAAAACCGCCCCGGCCATCCTTTTGACTTCGGAGTGGACATACCGCGAACCTGTAGCAGCACCCCAAGCGTTGCCAAAAACGAGAGTTGGAAACCAACCGAATAGAAGGAGAACGGAAACCCAAGAAGAACAACCACAAATGCGTTGGCCAACGCACGCAAAGGGTCCATCGGCCGTTTGATTCCAGCGGCGGTCACGAGCGCCGCCGCCATGACGAATGCCCGGTACAATGACATGATGCAGCCGACAACCCCGACGTAGAGAGCGAGACACAAAAGGAGAACGAAACCGCTCCGGCGCCGTACAAGTCGGAACGCGAGTAAGATCGCGCCGGCGACAAAACCGAGATGAAGCCCGCTGAGGGCAAGCAGGTGCGATAGTCCCAGTCCGACGAACGCTTGTCTCGTGCCGCGCTCGAGATACCCTTTTTCGCCCAGGAGCAGAGCGATCGCGATTCCGCACCGCGAACCGATCGACCGGTTGGCCATCCGCCTCATGCGATCGTGCGCCGGCCAGAGGATCGATCGTTCGACCCAGGAACCATTTTTGCTTCCGAGACCTTCGATACCTCCCCGGTCCAGTCGGACTTCGCCGCACAATCCGCGTCCAAACAAGTACCTGGCGTAACTCTCCTGCCGCTCCGGTTTGGGCCGGTAGAAACGGCCCGTCACCCGCACGCTGTCGCCGTACGAAACCATATATTCGCGCGACCGGACGTGTATGTTAATTACCGCGCCATCAATTCGGGTCCGCAGGGTGAAGGCCATTCCGCCGTACCGGAAAACCGGAAAACTCGAGACCCACCCTTCGACAACCACCCGTCCATCCCCGCCCGCGAAGGCGCTCTCGAAGAGTTCGGTTCGGGATCTGAGACTCCCGACCGATAGCGCCCCATATAATCCAAAAAGAAAGGCAAGCACGAGTAACGCCGCCACCGTCAATTTACCGGCCCGGCTCCGAACCGACCACACCACAAAAACAACAAAGGCACCCACCGCAACCCTCTGGTCACAGGTGATGCCCACGGCAAGCGCCGCCGCCAATACCCACACCATTCCACATCCTCCCAACGTCCACACAGCCGGCATCGGCCGATTTCAATCCTCTACCCTTTTACTCCTTGGTGAACTCTATCCGGTTCTTGCCCTTTCTTTTCGCGAGGTACAACGCGGAATCCGCGTGTGAAAACAGTTCCTCTTCGGTACGCCCGTGATCGGGGAATACTGCGCCGCCGATGCTCACCGTAATCCGCCGTTCCGTCCCTTCGGCGGAGATAAACTCGTCACACTCTGCAATCTTCGAACGAAGACGCTCGGCAGTATGAACCGCTTCCATCTCGTCGGTTCCCGGAAGCAGGATAACAAATTCCTCTCCACCGTATCGGAAAGGCATATCGATCTTACGCAAATTGCCGCTGATCAGATCGGCAACGATGGCCAAAGCCTCATCGCCCCTGCGGTGTCCCATCGTATCATTTATCTTTTTGAAATCATCAATATCCACAACCAGAAGAGACAGCTTTGTCGCCGTTCGTGTTGCCCTTTCCATTTCGATGCGAATCTGCCGATCGTAGAACTGCCGGTTGTAGATCCCGGTCAGCTTGTCCACCGAAGTCATATTCTCAAGCCGGATGGTGTTCTCTATGATCTGTTCGACCATTCCCGCCGCTATTTCCACACGCTTCCTCAGAAGCGGACCGTTTTCCCCGTTCGTCACCCAGACTTCAAGAACCCCCCAGAATTCGCCCAACGGAAACACCGGCGCAACGGCGAGCTGTCCCCGCTCCACACCACTTCTCTCACCCGCTTCTTTCGGCATCGTCAGACCCACCGCCGCCGCGCTCGTGGAATCGAGGAGGGCGACCTGTTTCGATTCGCGGCACCGATGGTAAATCACCGTATCTTGGAAAGATTTTTCCGGGGTCGTGTTAACCATTTCGCCGCGGGTTTCTCCCTCGCTGATTCGCTCCTCGACGAGCACCAGCTGCGAGGCAGAAAAACAAAACCACCGCGGCAGGAATTTCATCACCGCATCCAGTCTTTGGAGCGTGGATTCGCGCTGTCCGTTTATCGAGAATGACCGGATAATGTCGGGAAGTATATTTATTGTGGTTTCAACGAGTTCAGTGTCACTAGCAGGGGTTTCGATCACTCCGCCGCCGTTTTTGCCGCGCAGATCAACCGGCGCCTCCCCGCTCAACTCCCGCCACTCGTTGCGAGGGACAACGACCCGTATCTGGTACGACCCATTGCTCCGGACGTAGGTCAGCACCACATGTCCATTCTCATCATGGGTTTGCGAGCGATCGAAGTACTCAGCCTGGTAGAGATCTTCGAGTGCCAGAACGGCCGCCAGCCGAATTTCGACCGCGTCATTACCAGCGATCGCGCGATCGACTTGCTTACGCCGCGCGGCCGAAAGCCTGTGGCGGGGCACAAGATTGGCCAGAAGGTATTTGTAGTTTTTCTCAAAGATGCGTGTCATGGCGATACCTTCAGAATGAAACTATGTCTTAACTAATTATACAATATTTGACCCTGCGGTTTCTACCCTAATCCCCGGGATCTTCGGCGTCCAGGGCCGTCCCATCCCCTTTTTTGGCTTGCATTTTGCTGCGAACGGGGGTTATACAACTTACATACGGAATTCATACAGGGTGCCGAACCGGGGCGGTCACGAGGCCTCCGAGTGCCTTCCTCAGCGTGCGGCCAGCGGAAGTGAGCATAGAATGATCCGATCGATAATTGTTTTACTCCTCGGCGGACTCTTGTTGTGGGGGTGTTCGTCTGTTAAACCCGACGTAAACACCTCTCCCGTATCCGAAGCCCCCGCCGTCCACACCCTCGATTTTGATCCCGACGAAATCGCCGGTTATCGCGAACGTGTCGACAGCGCCATCGCCCTCTATGCTTTCGGCGATCTTGCGGACTTCGTTACCGAACGCGATTCGCTCCACAAGGATGTCGACACGATGATCGACTCGCATCCACCTGTGGTTTTTCGGCAGGATTTCCAAGAGCTGGTCGCGGCCCTTTCCGATCTTGACGCCCTCTACCCGGCATCGGATCTTGGCCACGCCTATTTGAGCGAGACGGACAGCATTGCCCTCTCGATCGAAAACTGGCCCGAGATAGATGCCACCCAGAGTCAAATCGATGCCTTGTCCGCCGATAACTCTCCCTTCGAGGTAATTTCAAACGACAGAATTGATTTTTGGATTCGATATTTCACCGGGCCCGGGAAAGAGCGTTTTGAACGAGCGCTTTACCGGATGGAACTGTATCGCCCGATCATAGAACCGATCCTGGGAGAACTGGGACTTCACGACGATTTGATGTGTGTCGCGCTGATTGAAAGCGGGTTCAACCTCAAAGCCCGTTCCTACGCACGCGCCGTCGGACCGTGGCAGTTTATCGCGGGCACCGCTCGTATGTACGGACTCCGTGTGAGCTGGTGGTATGACGAGCGCCGGGATATCGTCGCCTCCACCTACGCGGCCGGCAACTACCTGAACGATCTGAATGGTATCTGGGATGATTGGCTTCTCGCCCTCGCCGCATACAACTGCGGAGAGTATCGAGTTATCAGAGCCATCGCCCGGCAGAAAACCGACGATTTCTGGGCTCTGAAACTCCCACGGCAAACACAGCGGTACGTTCCAAAATTCCTCGCCGCTTTGTACATCGTGAGAGAACCCGAGAAGTACGGGTTCACCATACCCGAAGTGGAGCCGGTCAAGTTTGACCAGGTCACGGTCAAAGACGCGACGGACGTCAAGGTAATCGCACGATCCGCGGACACCACCGTCGACTACATTATGGATCTCAACCCCAGTCTTCTCCGTTGGTGCACTCCGCCGAAAGCAGAAATCAGCGTCAAGGTTCCCGTAGGAACCGGCGACGAATGTGCGGTCAAGCTCGCCAACATTCCGCCCGAGGACCGGGTCACATGGAGACGGCACACCATACGCCAGGGTGAAACACTTTCTCAGATCGCCACCAATTATCATACGACCGTCACAACCCTTAAGCGGCTCAACGGTATCAACAACGCGCATAGAATCCGCGCGGGAAAAACACTTATCGTTCCTGTGACGGGCGCGTACAGTGAAGTGGCGAGCTCGAAGCCGCAATTCAAGGACAAACACCGGACGATCAACAAGGCAGCGCTCGAGAAATACGCGAAGCGCTACCAACCACCCGCGAACCACAAACGCGTTGTCTATGTCGTCAAAGGCGGCGACACGCTCGGGCAGATAGCCGAGGACTATAACACCAGCGCCAAGAAACTGCGGTCGTGGAATAACCTCTCATTCCGATCGTATATCCACCCCGGGCAGAAGATAGCGATCTATGTGCCCGACTCGTACAAATCAAGCGGGATTCAGGTCGCCAGCAACTCAAAACCCAGCGAGACGGATTTCGTCAGAAGCAATTACACGGTAAGAAAAGGCGACACCTTCTACTCGATCAGCCGGAAATTCAACGTCGGGATGGTTGACCTCATCACTTGGAATTCCAAGTCGCGGAAGTCGATCATACACCCAGGCGACGTGCTCGAAATCTGGCAAAAGAAATAAAGATAAAACGCAGGGCAAACGTCCACAAAAAAAGGCCGGCGATCGTTTGGATCCGCCGGCCTTTTCCATGGTCTCAATATTCGTTTGTTTAGAAATCAACCTGGCCCGACACGCGGTGTGTCGCTTCGAAATCATCGTGGTGAAGATAAGCATAATCGAGTCCGATGATTCCAACCCGGAAACCCGCACCCACCGTCGCGTTACCAGAATCAAGACCGCCCCTGACCATCACCTTGTCCTGGAGAATCAATTCCGCCCCGAGATGAAGATCGGTCGAGAATGTCTCCACCCAGAACTGTGACGCCCCACGTCTGTCCTCGAAGAAGAAATCACCATCCGCCGCGACGATGAGCGCGGCGTTCAGACTCGGCGCGGGGATCTGGTAAGCCAACCCGAGTTTGACCGACGGCGCGATAAACTCGTTCGTCCCGGTACTCCAACTGATGTATGTACCCGTGATGTCCTGGAGCTTGAGACCGACGTCGAGACGCTCCACAAACAGGTCATGCTTGAGGTAACCCAGATCCAACCCGATCCCGGTCGCCGAATATCCCGCCACGGCATTTGTGTAAATAAGTTTAACCGTGCCCCCAACCCGTCCGTGTGCGGTCTTGAGGGCAAACGAACCGTATAGCGCGAAGTCGTTGTTCCCTTCCTTGGGGAGTGCGTCCGCATCGTAAAGCAGACGGTCACCCTCTTCAGGCTGGAAACCAGGCGTGCCGTTTCTTTCTTCGTATTGAAGATGACTGGTTATCGGGATATCGTCGACGCCCAGGTGAATCAGCGCCAGACCAAACGACGCCTCACGTTCTTCGGACACAAACGACGTCGTCGGGGAAACGAAGGAAGCGAAGTTGTAATTTACCAGGTCACCAAACCGTTCCGAGTGCATAAATAGCGCCTGGCGTTTTTCAAAACCCGAAATCCCTGCAGGGTTCCAGTAAAGCGTTGACGCATCGTTCGCGATCCCCGCAAACGCGCCGCCCATCCCCAGCGCTCGCGCCCCACCCCCGCTCGCCATGAATTCCCCGGCAAATTTCTTGGCCACGGCCTGGTTCGGCGCCCCAATCAGCAGGCACACCAGAACGATCATTATCAGAGAAACGTTGTATTTGTATCGCATAAGCCCTTGAGAGGTTGAAGGAATCCTTGGTTTCAAAGCCGTTACCAGATGAGCATAGACCAACTTTCTACAAGGATTCAGGGGGGATCAGGAAGCAGGCGCTTACCACGTAAGTATACGCAACCACCGCCCCCCCTGTCAAAAGCAAATTCCTAGACCAGCCCGTACTCCTTGATCTTCCGGTAGAGCGTACGTTCTGATATGCCAAGCATTTCGGCCGCTTTCCTTCGGTTGCCGTCACCGGCACGGAGCGCCTCCTGGATCGCCGCGCGTTCGATACGGGACAACGACTGGACCTCGGTCTCGTACACGCCCCCCTCCGGATGCACCTCTTTCATGCTCTCCAGCGGACGCCCTGTCATCGCGCCCCGAACCAGGCCCAGTACTTCGCGCACATCCCTGTGCATCGCCAGGATCGACGCGTAGATCATCTCCCTCTCCGCCTCTTCTTTCGTGCGGTTGAGAGGCACGGGCAACAGAGTGGTCTCCCGGTCGTCGCCTTCCGGGATCTGTGTTTCAATCAACTCCCGCGAAATCCGTCCGTCCGCCGCCAGCGCAACGACAGTGTCCATCACGTTCTTCAATTCGCGTATATTCCCGGGCCACTCGTACGCCGTCAACCGTCTTAACCCGTCTTTTTCAATAACTCTGACATCTTTGCCGTGTTTGCGGTTCGCCTCTTTCAAGAAATGTTCGGCGAGGACAGGTATGTCGTCTTTCCGCACGCGAAGCGGCGGCAGAACAAAATTGACACCCTTCAAACGGTAGTAGAGATCCTGTCGGAAGCTCCGATCTTCGACCGCCTGGGCGAGACTCTTGTTAGTGGCGGCCACAACCCGAACATCAACCGTGAATCCCTTGACCCCGCCAACCCGAAGGATTTCACCAGACTCGAGCACCCTCAACAAACGCACCTGCATATTGGGGCTCATCTCTCCGACTTCGTCGAGGAAAATCGTCCCGTTATCAGCTCTTTCGAAAACTCCTGCCCGCTGCGAAACCGCCCCGGTGAAAGCACCCTTCTCATGCCCGAACAGCTCGCTCTCCAGAACCCCTTCGGCCAACGACGCACAGTTAATAGCCACGTACGGTTTGTCGCGACGACGGCTCGCCTGATGAATCGCGCGCGCAACCACATCCTTCCCCGTGCCGCTCTCGCCCTCAATCAGGATCGGGACCACGGTCGGGCCCACCTGGAGAATCGCTTCAATAATATCTTCAATTTGTTTCGACCGGCCGATAATACCCGCCGATGACTTCAGCTCCGCGATCTTCCTGCGGTGGTCGAGCACCGACATCAATCGACCGTCATCAAATGGACGCTCGACGTAGTAATCCACGCCGTCGCGTCGGTCGGAATCCCGTACGTCATCGGACTTTGGCCCGCCGATAACCGTGATATCGGCGCCTGGGAACCGCTTTCGCGCTTTCTTAACAATTGTGGAATAGTTGGCGCCGGTGGCGGCCTCATCGAGCAGCAGAAGATCCACCGTGTCGAACGCGGCGGAGAACACGCGGGCGGGGTCCTGGAACAACACAAAGTTCCACGGATCACCGGTGGCCAGATCGTGGAGAACCTGGCTTATTGTCGGGTCTTCCGTAACGGAGATAAATTGTAGTCTTTTTTCGTTCAACGGGTTTCACCGTTTTTCACGATAAGAAAAACCTGACATTTTGTCAAAGCAAAACCCGGTCATTCCTATTCGGTCTTTTGCGCCGCCTGGAATTGTTTTAGCTTTTCCCGAAGGGTCTGGCGCGAGATTCCAAGAATATTGGCTGCTTTGGACTTGTTTCCGTTGGTCTGCTCGAGCGTCCGCTCGATCTGTATCTTCTCTATTTCACGAAGGGTCATCGGGAAGAAACTCGTCAAAACACTTGCCGCCTTATCAGAGCCGGTTTGAACAGTGTCGCCGTTGTAGATTTCTCCCGGAAGATGCTCGAGGAGAATGTCCGTGTCCGCGTCGAGCAGCATCGCACGTTCAATTACATTCTTGAGTTCCCTGACGTTTCCGGGCCAGTCGTACGCGACGAGCGCTTCCATCGCTTCTCGTCCCACCGGATTGACCTTTTTGCCCAGTTCGCGGTTGAACCGGTCGACAAAAAAGTTCACAAGGAGGGGGACGTCGTCCCTTCTTTCACGCAGTGGAGGAACGTGGACAGGAATCACCTTCAGCCGATAGTACAAATCCTTGCGAAAGGTCTTGTCTTCGATCTCTTTCTCGAGATCCCTGTTGGTGGCCGCAACGATTCTTGTGTTCACCATGAGATCCTGAACACCGCCGACGCGCCGGAATGTCTTGTTCTCGATGACGCGAAGCAACCGCGACTGCAGCGTAATTCCCATCTCGCCGATCTCGTCGAGAAAAAGTGTCCCGCCCTCGGCAAGTTCGACGAGTCCCTTTTTTCTTGTCTTCGCGTCGGTGAAGGCTCCTTTTTCATAACCAAACAATTCGCTTTCGAGAAGCGTTTCCGGAACCGACGCACAGTTGATCTCCATAAACGGTCGCGGTGCTTCATGGCTGCAGCTGTGAACCGTCCTCGCCACGAGTTCTTTTCCAACCCCGCTTTCACCGGTGATCAAGATCGTATTGGCCTTGCTTTTCCCGATTTTCTGAAGCTTCGTAAAAATCTCCTTCATCTGAGCGCTCTGGCCTATAAACTCCTTGAACCCAATCCGGGGCGTTGATCTTTTCTTGAGATAAGCGATCTCATCCTTGAGGCCCTGAACTTCGAGCGCATTCTTGATCGTAATCTTGAGTTTTTCCAGGGCAAATGGTTTTAGAACGAAGTCGTACGCTCCCGACTTCATCGCGTCAACGGCGGTCTCAACCTCGCCGTACGCGGTCATCATGATCACGGGAACATCGGAATCTACGCTTCTGATTTTCTTCAAAATCGATATGCCGTCTTCACCCGGCAGCCTCAGGTCGAGCAGTATGAGGTCCGGCGAGCGGTCCTTGAAGAACTCCAGCCCCTTCTCGCCGTTCTCGGCTTCGACCACTTCGTACCCATCTTCCTTGAGCGCTTCTCCAAGGGACCAACGGATCGTTTTTTCGTCGTCAACGACAAGAATCAGTTTCGCCATATCAATGCTCCCCTGCTTTACGATTTACGTGCCCCTTCGAAACGAACTTCGTTTTTTCGAGAGGCAAACGGATAGTGAAACGTGTTCCGTTCTTCAAGAACTCACACCGAATCTCTCCCCGGTGCTCCTCGACGATCTGCTGACTTATCGCCAACCCAAGCCCGGTTCCATGAGTCTTTGTTGTTACAAATGGATCGAACAGCGTGCCGCGAATGGTATCAGGAACACCGGGACCGGTGTCCGACACATCGATTCGCGCGTATCCGTGACTCTGATCTCCAGCCGCCGCTTCCCTGCTCAGAGATATCTCGACACAATCGCCATCGGAACACACGTCGACGGCGTTCAATACCAGGTTGAGCAGAACTTGTGTAAGCTGGTTTGCGTCGGCCGTACACATATCGTTGTCGAGCTCATCCTGAACGTTTATATCCACACCTTTTTTTGCCGCCTGGTCGGAAACGAGATTAATCACCCGCCCCGAAACGTCTCCCAACGCGCACGGACCCATCTGCGGTTTCGCCGGCCTGGCGAAATTGAGCAGATCCCGGATAATGCCGTCGAGCCGATTGGTTTCGTCCAGGATCGCCCGCACATACTTTGTGTTCTCTTCGCCGACTCGTTTCCCAAGTATCTCGGCGCTGGTCGCAATTCCCGTGAGCGGGTTTCTGATTTCGTGGGCCACGCTTGCCGAAAGCTGACCAAGGACGCGAAGCCGATCGTTCCTGCGCACCGCCGCTTCGAGCCGTCTCTGTTCCGTCAGATCCTCAAAAATCCCCACGAGGACCGTTCCGTTCAAATTGTCGTCGTGCATTCTCGCAATGCTTATCCGCGCGGGGTATTCCTGGTCTCGATCCCCAAGGTAAACGACCTCGAGTGAACGCGTGTCGGCATCCGAACCCATCATTCCGTCCGTTATCCCGGAAGGAAAGTCAGGGTGCCTGAAAAGCTCATCAAAGTGAACTCGACTGCCGCCAACAAGTTTTGGACACATCTGGTGCGCGAGATGATTCCAGAACAAAACATATCCGTCCAGATCGGTGGTAATCACTCCACTGTTTATGTTGTCGAGGACATTCTGGTTGAAGCGAGTGAGTTGACGAAGATCGCTAATATAGGACGCGTTCGCCACTTCTTCGGCGAGGATCGTTTGGATTGTGGTGAGAAACGGGTAGTCAATCCGGAATTGATGACTCGATTTGTAGGTTTTTTCTACGAGAAGGAATCCCCACCAGCGGTTTCTGTACCTGAGGGGGACAATCGTCATACGCCAGCGGTTTAACCTTTCAAGACACGTATTGAATATCCTATCTTCGTAGCTCTCGATCGAATGGATTTCGGAACCGCGCGGGTTCTCCCCCCATTCGGCGAGCAGCGTGTCGCAAACCTGTTCGAGTTGTAACGGGTCTATTTGAAAGTTTGTTCGCGGCGCGAGACGTGTTTGATTTCCGCTAAACAAAAGTAACGATGCACCGTCCGCTTTTCCATAATTGACCAGCGCCATAAGAAAACGATCGAGGGCGTCGCTCCAGTTTTCGTTCTCAGAAATATCTCTCCCCATCTGATAGAGAATCGTCAGTTGGGAAACTTGCTTTCGGAGCGTCTCGTTGGCGTTCTGCAGCTGCTGATTGGCCAGGTGAATTTCATTCGACATGCCCCCGGGACGACTCGTTATGGCGGAACCCGATTTGTTTCCGGCAATGAATGCGGCTGCGGCCTGCTCCCGCCTCTCACAAATCGTCCGCACCGTCCCCGCCACCTTCTTCTCGTCGAGTGGCTTGGGAACAAAATGCTGGACGCCGGCATGAATCAATTTGATCAATAACGTGCTGGAGGGCCTGGTAGCAGCGACCATGACCACACGGTCGGGGTGCCGTTTTCTAAGCTGCGAAACGAATCGTCCGGTATCTTTGCCGACGCAGTCCGCATCGACAAAAACGACATGGTGCGCGCTGTGCTCGAGGATATCGAAGGCTTGAACCGCCGAATCAACCATCCCGACGTCAACACCGGAGCCCTCGAGGAAATTCTTCAGGCCCTCCCCGCAAATCGCATCACGCGAGACGAGCAACACCTGTTTGGTCAAGGACTTGTTGAATTCTTCGGTGGGATCCATGCTCTCCATTTCATGCTGGCCGAGTGGAATGACTTCCAAGCACTGGATAGTTCTTTACCACACCATCCGCAGGGCATCAACCCAAATATCCTCCGAAAAAGACGTAGGTCCGCCGGGGTCGGATAATTGTGCCCGGCAAATCTGGGTGAGTTGTTGTTAGAAAGAAAGTTGGGTGAGAATATATGACTCGAGGTGCCCGCGATCATGATCCGTGATCGATGTAAAATAACAAGCTACATCGTACGCGGAAACGGCCTTGTCCTCAGCTTCGGGCTCCGTACGGACAACAACGCCCTCGCACGATACCTCGCACTTTTTCGACGAAGACCCATCGAGCTTTTCAGGTATCAGCAGAATAATCTCCAGCCGCGTCAAAGGAGGGATAAAGCTGGGAGACGAGAAGTACACGCCGTTTGCGCTCACATTGATCGTTTTGAGCTGGCCGAAGTCCGCCCCCCCGAGCTTGATTTCCATGGCAAGCTTGGCGGGCGCTCTGACTGCTTTTCGACGTTCTGCAGATGACATGTATAAACCGCTGTTATGTTCAGTGCATAACCGTCAACGTTCAGCCGACCCAGGCGCCGGCTGAACTGACGGTAATTTCAAAGGGCGACACGCTCATGCCACCCGAATAAGTCGGCATCAACGGCGTTGTATTACTTCTTCTTCTTGTGCCGGTTCTTCCGCAATCTTTTCTTGCGTTTGTGAGTCGCTATCTTTTTTCTTTTTCTTTTTCTCCCACAAGGCATATCTTTGCAACCCTTTCGATGCTATTCGCTTTGGTCGTGATTGACCCGCGACTTCAGTTCGTTCGATGCTTTGAAGTATGGAACGAGTTTGGCGGGAACGAAGACACCCGCACCCGTTCTGGGGTTTCTCGCTTTTCGAGCACGACGCTCTTTAACTTTAAAACTTCCAAAGCCACGCAGCTCAACTTTGTCGCCTTCGGCAAGCGCACGACAAATGTTTGCGATGATTTCGTTTACAACGATGCTGGTGTCCTTTTTGTTCAGTCCCGTTTGCCTCGAAATCTCTTCCACCAAATCGGCTTTTGTCATTATCCTTCACCTCGTCTTGTTGTGGGATTTCTCTCCCTGAAAGACGGCTCCGGCCCCCCCGGCCATAGACGACTCGTCTAACCTGAGGTCTGCTGCACCTCGTGGCGGGGCAAATAGAACCCGATCAGCCAGCGACAACAAACTAGCATACAAGTGAGGTGGTGTCAAATAATAATTTACGGGATTATATATTTGAGGCTGACCCGGTCATCCCGCGGTCAGCGGCAAGGCAGGCACCGATTGCCCCAAAATCCTCTCCACCAGTGGCCTTCTGATCTGTCTCTTCAACACCCGCGGACTGCCCTCGATACCCCCCATTTCGGCAGCGATTTCCAGCGCCATCTCGTACGTTCCTATCTGATCCACCAGACCGACCTCAACGGCCTCTTCCCCGGAGTATAGCCGGCCTTCGGCCAGCCGTCGGACCTGCCGAACGTTCATCCCCCGCCCCTCGGCCACTGCCTCCACGAACTGGTCGTAGACGGTGTCCAGGAGCTGCCCCAGGTAGGCCTTTTCATCACCGGTCATCGCCCGGTGTTGCGATCCTACATCCTTGTACTTTGCCCGACTTGAGCACGATGACGTCGAGCCCGATCTTGTGATAGAGCTCCTCCGTACGGAGATACTCCGCCAATACACCAATGCTCCCTGTAATCGTTCCCTCGTGGGCCAGGATCGTGTCCGCCGCGCACGCCACGTAGTATCCGCCGGAAGCCGCGACGGATCCCATCATCGCGACCACGGGTTTGACCTCACGCAACGTCTCAACGGCGTGGTAGAGCGCCTGCGAGGCCGCGACCCCACCTCCGGGGCTATTTATGAACAACAAGACGGCCTTGACGTTGTCGTTGTCGCGGTATCCCTCGATCTCCTGGATCTTGCTCAGATCGTAACTCAGCACCCCGGTGATGTCGACGACGGCAACTGCGTCTCCGAACGCCACGTCGCTGTCCGACACGAACACAAAGGCGATATACACCATGGCCACGAATACCGTCACAGCGAGTGCGATACCAAACAAAACCAAAAACAGGAGATTGCCTTTTTGAGCCATGAAATGCCTTCTATCGGATAAATAATAACTACGCCGAAGCAGTCAGCAGGGAGAACGAACAGTCTTACAATAGCAAAGTGGTGGAAACGGTGTCAATCGAGGTCGTTGCTGCGGAGAGTCGGAGTGGATTTCAGGGGGAAAAAAAGATCCCCGCCTTACCGTGTGCCTGGACTCGCTGAACAGCATTTACCTTGAGGAATGGGCCTATGCCAAAGCAACTCACCTGTAAGGCAGGGTCTTATTTGATGTCACCCTGGCTATATCAAGGTACGTGCCGCGGCATCAAAGGCGCCGCATCGCGACACAAGCTATCACCGCCTCAATGCTACCCGATTGGCATTCATACAGTTACGAACACGCAGGTAAGATCTCCATCGAAAACGGCGCCCCTGCCGGTACTACGCCCCTGCGGGGTTGCACCCAGGACAAAAATCATCGTTGCCTAACTTATTGTTCTTTCAATGATATAGAGCGTACCAGGAATTCAAGGGATCTGGGTGAGGATGACCGACGACTATCGCGCACGCGGAGTAAATCGCCGGTGGAGCCGTCAGACGGCGTGGTTAAATCGAGTAGGATCTTTTCGTATCGGGTTAGTACCGGGAAGGGTTTGCCGCGGTCAGATGTTCCGGCCGGACCGCTGAGAAAGTTCAGAAATCTTCTGAAACAGGTTTTGGTATGCCTCCACATACTTCACATCACGTCTTTCCATCACTACCTGTGCCGTCAGCATCGCTTTTTCAAGAGCGTAATCGGACACGCCTCGGCCGTGTCCCCACGAATAACTTGGGACAAATTTTTGCACCATTTCATTCCCGAACACATTGCAGTTGAAACCGACGACAGTCCCGGAGTTGAAGAGTGTTCCGATCCCCACCTTCGTGTGGTCACCCATTATGAGTCCGAGGAACTGCCGGCCTGTTTCCCTAATCATCCCCCCACACCACATTCGAACCGCGCTGTAATTGTTTTTTAAATCGCTGTTGTTCGAACCCGCCCCGATGTTGACCCATTCGCCGAGATAAGAATGACCGAGGAAGCCGTCATGCTGTTTGTTCGTCCAGTTCCCAAATATCGTAGAATCGACTTCGCCCCCGATCTTACACACGTCGCCCACCGAGGTACCCTCAAGTATCTTTGCCCCGGCTTTGATGATGCTTCCACGCCCAACATAGGTTGGACCGAGAACCAGGGCATTTGCCATAATGGTGCTTCCATCATTTATGACGATCGGCCCCGACGACGCGTCGAGGACCACGCCCGGCTTGATCACCACACCTTCGCCAAGGAGAATATTCTCCTCACCCACCATCCGCACACCCGGGTACACCACCGCTTCTTCCGACTGTCCACGAAACGGTGATTTTTGAAAATCGTCCTCGATAACCTTCGGGTTCTCCTCGATCATCTGCCAGGTGAACGACAAGAGCCGAGCCTCCGGCATATCCACTCTTTTGAGGTTGTGCTTGTCGATCAAATCGAGGAGTTGTTTTGGGAGTTTTTCCGCCAGGTTGTCCTGACCCAGCGCATGGTCATCTTCGTATGTACCTTCATCGGCTTCCTGAAGAGGGACTGTCCGTTTCTTCTTGGTTCCGTTCTCCTTCTTCGCGTCGGTGGTAACATAGCCGTTAAGCTCGTCACAAAGCTGGCCGATCGTATCCTCGGAAATCCGCCGCTTGATGTACGCGGCAAAATCCGTCGCCGCCTCCCCTTCGAGCTTGCCCGCAACCACGTAGCCGCCCTTGACGGCGATCCCGCCGTTCGGAATTTTCTCCAGAATCTCCGCCAGTTCCTCTGCATAGCAGAGGAGCCGGCCGTTGATGAAAATCGACTCGCCTTCCGGGTCCTTGTTTACCAAGATTGTCCCGTCGCGTGCCTCAACGACCGACGCGAGATAATCGCGGCAGAGTACACCCAATTTTTCAGATCCAATGTCATCCTGAAGACGTGTACGGAGGTTATTGAAGCCAATGCGGAGATCGAAAACAGGCTGGCTCAACGACAACGGCAAGAAGTTGGAAAACTTCTTGTCCTCGAAAATACAAACGAACGTCGCCACGTATCAGTCACTCTCCCGTGATCCTTGACAATTACCCTGTCTCTTCGGTCATCTCCGAGAGCGTGAACCCTGGAGAACCGGGTTCCACCAGACGACGGAACCCGGTTCCGTGGGAGCAAAAAGTTGGTGGAGTTGACGGGGTTCGAACCCGTGACCTCTTGACTGCCAGTCAAGTGCTCTCCCAGCTGAGCTACAACCCCACGAGCAACAACCTTATCAAAACAAACTCCGAAGTCAAGTCCAAAAGAAGGACGTGATGTTCCGAAGGGCCTTGACAATAAGCAGGTTATGTCATTAACATGGCAATGGCGTCTTCCGGACGGCCCGCGAACCATTGTGCCGGAGTGGTGAAATTGGTAGACGCAGGGGACTCAAAATCCCCCGGAGCCTTAGCTCCGTGTCGGTTCGATTCCGACCTCCGGCACCATCCTCCACCTTCCCCACACTCGTTTCCGGGTTCTCAATTCCCTCTCCCCATTCCGAACAAGTACTCGCGCCACTCGTCGGGCGGTTCCTTCGCCTTGAACCGTGTCTTGAATGCTATCAACCAGCTTGGCCGTGACGGATTCTTCAACAACCGAAGCCCGGCCTGTGCCGGAGTCATTCCGCCCTTCTTGCGATTGCACTTGCCGCAGCTGGCAACAATATTGGTCCACTCTGTCGGGCCACCCTGCGATCTCGGAATGACGTGATCGCAGGTGAGGTCTTTGGGCGCGAACTCCTCGCCGCAGTACTGGCACCGGTACTTGTCCCGCGCATAAATGTTTTGCCGCGAAAATTTAACATCCCATCGCCGAAACCGAACAAAACGAACCAGACGAATCACGGCGGGGACGCGCATCGACAGTGTTGTCGAACGAATCACGTGATCGGATTCCTCAAGCACTTCCACCTTGTCGAGGAAAACGAGCTTCATCGCCCGCTTCCAATTGATCACGTTGAGCGGTTCAAATGACGCGTTCAAAACCAGAACGTTCTCGAAGATAGTTCTCCTTTTAGAGAAGCCTCGGCGCTGATGCTACTATCTGTAAAGAATATATCCCAATTTCGGCGGAATTGCAAAACCTCGAAACGACGGGTGTCTCTCGGCCCTGGACATCGAAATCGAACAGCGATCAAAAAGGCCCTTGCTTTGCCCCTTGGATCGGTTAACATAAACCAGGAAAGTGGTTTCATTGTATTGTAGCGTGTACCGGTATGGCCAACAAAACCAATACTTATCTCGCAGTCCGATTCCGTGGGGTTTCCTCCTCGATCCGGTCCCTGCCCTTCCTCATTCTCATTTCATTCCTCGCCGCGTTCACTCTCACAAGTCTACGTCCGACTGCGGCAACTGCTGAGGATCAAACCCGGGGGCGCCGCATAGTTGTGGGCGAGATGAATGACGCCATCGGCCCGGTAACCAAGGATTACGTCCACAGAATTATCGAAAGCGCAGCCGTGCTCCGGCCCGAGTGTATAATCTTCACTATGGACACGCCGGGCGGCCTCGATGCCTCCATGCGCAGCATCATTAAAGATATCCTGGCGAGTCCCGTCCCCGTTGTTATTTTTGTGTATCCCAGTGGTGGACGGGCAGCGAGCGCCGGGGCCGTTATAAGTCTGGCGTCACACGTCGTCGCGATGGCGCCGAGTACCAACATCGGCGCCGCGCACCCTGTCCCCGTCGGTCAGGGCAAGATGGATGACGAAATGCTCGAAAAAGTCACAAACGACGCCGCGGCGTTTGCGAGGGGCCTCGCAAAGAAACGGGGACGCGATGTCGAGTGGGCCGAGCAAATCGTCCGCGAGAGTATTTCCTCAACGGCGGAAGAAGCGCTCGAACTCGGCGTCATCGACCTCCTCGCCGATGACCTCGAACAACTCATCGAAATGCTCGACGGGCTCCAGGTTGAACTCAACGGTGAGCCCGCCACGCTTGCGACCGCCGACGCGGTCGTGATAACCGAAAATCCATCGCTGAGGGAACAATTTCTCGCGAAAATATCCGACCCGAATATCGCTTATCTCCTTCTCCTTCTCGGCATATTCGGAATATTTTTCGAACTGCAGAATCCCGGGGCGATCTTCCCCGGAGTCGCGGGCGGAATATCTATTCTTCTTGCGTTTTTTGCACTTCAACTTTTGCCGGTCAACCTCGCGGGCCTGGCCCTCATCCTTCTCGCCGTCGTCATGTTTCTTCTTGAAGTCAAGATACCATCCGGAGGGCTATTAACCGTTGGAGGCGTGGTTTCGATGATCATCGGATCAATAATGTTGATCGATTCTCCGATGCCGTTCATGCGCGTTTCCCTGTCGGTCATCGTACCGGCTGTAATTTTCACCGCGCTCTTTTTCGTGTTCGCGGTAGGCATGGGACTTCGCGCGCAAACCAAAAAAGTGACAACCGGTGAAAAAGGTATCCTTGGGGACACAGGTGTCGCCCGAACCGACATCGATGGTGATGGTTCCGTCTTCGTCCACGGAGAATTCTGGAATGCTTACAGCGACACTAAGATTCCAGCCAACACTAAAATACAGGTCATCGGCATTAAAGGCATGACGCTAAAGGTTAAAAGCGTCGCGCAAAAGGAGGTAACATAAGTGGGTCTGCCACTGATTGTATTCGTGTTAATCGTGCTTCTCGTTGTTGCCAGCGCGATTCGAGTCCTCCGGGAATATGAACGCGCAGTCATCTTCCGACTGGGGCGCCTGGTCGGCGTCAAGGGGCCCGGGTTGGTTATTCTGATTCCGATAATCGATCGAATGGTCAGGGTGAGCCTCCGCGTCGTCGCGATGGATGTCGCCCCCCAGGACGTAATCACCAAAGACAACGTCTCGGTGAAGGTAAACGCCGTCGTATATTTCCGGGTGATGGCGGCGGACAAAGCGATTGTCGAAGTCGAGGACTTTCTCTACGCCACGACACAACTCGCGCAAACGACGCTTCGATCGGTCCTGGGTCAGGCCGAACTCGACCAGCTGCTCGCCGAACGCGATGACATCAATTCACGCTTGCAACGGATAATCGACGAACAAACCGATTCCTGGGGCATCAAGGTTTCGCTCGTTGAAATCAAGCACGTCGACCTCCCCGTCGAAATGCAGCGTGCCATCGCGCGCCAGGCGGAGGCGGAGCGCGAGCGACGGGCCAAGGTTATTCATGCGGACGGCGAGTTCCAGGCGTCTCAAAAGCTCTACGAAGCGGCGAACATTCTCGGGCAAAACACCATCACCTTGCAGCTGAGATTCTTGCAGACATTGACCGAGGTTGCGTCGGAAAAGAACTCGACAATGATCTTCCCGGTTCCAATAGATCTCTTCGAACCGTTTTTGAAGAAAATGAAAGGCGACGGCTGAACATAAATAGGGGCGGGATCTCGATGCTCCCGCCTCTTTGTGCCTCCCAAGAATCTCCTTGAACTCGCCATCACTTTCCTTTAGCTTCCCCCCTATGAAAACATCAACAATTCTATTCCTACTCGTCGCGGTAATACTGCTCCCCGCATGCCAGGATAAGGCGCTTTTGTACTACAACCAGGGCATCGACTCCATCGAGCAGGACGACCCCGAAGCAGCCGTCGAAAATTTTGAAAAATCTCTGACTTACCGAGAAGACGACCCGGACACCCATCTCAATCTTGGGGTCGCTTACTATTATGTGGGCAATTATGATTCCGCGGTCGAACATTTCAAAATCGCCCTCGAGGCCTATCCCTCTGATCCGATCCTTCATTATGGGTTGGGCGAAACCTATGCGGCAATGGGATCGTACCAGGCGGCCGCGCGCGAATACGATGTGGCCATCCGTTTGAAAAACGACTTTCACGAAGCGCTGACGGGCCAGGGCAAGCTCCGGATGGAGACCGGGGATTACGACGGCGCCGAAGAAAGTCTTATCAACGCCATTACCATCAAGCCCTCCTATGCCGAAGCGTATATCTATCTCGGATGGGTGTATGCCAAGACGGGCAAGGTTCACCAGGCGACGTTTTACCTTTATCGAGGTTTGAAATCCGACCCGAATTCGATCGAGGGCCGCCTGGGGCTCGGTATGATTTTCTATCAGAAGGGACTCTACGAAGACGCCGCAGCCGAATATCAAAAGGTCGTGCAGGAGAATCCAAACCACGCCGACGCTTACATGGGAATTGGAGAATGCTACACGGCCCTCGACAGGCCGGTACAAGCCGAAGAGGCGCTCAAGAGGGCGTTGGAAATCGAACCCGAACTTGCCGAAGCGCACAAGATTCTCGGAGACCTTTACTCCAAACAAAAAGATTATCCCGCCGCCGCAGCTGAGTATCGCAGGGCAATCCAACTCCGTTCCGAATACGCCGACGCACACACAAATCTCGGCCGCGTGTTCGCGGCAACAGGCGATTTTGACGCATCCGAACATAGTTTTCGTGAGGCGTTGGCAATCGACCCGGACAACGCATGGGTCTATTACTACCTCGGGAATCTTTACCGAATAAAAGGCGAGCATGACAACGCGCTTGTCGCGTTTGGGCAGTCACTAGACCGGGCCGGAACGGATGAACGCCTGCGTGAACTTCTCACACAGGCGCTCGATAATCTGTCCGAATAATCCCTACACACTACCCGTCACTGTTGGCGCGACATATCTGACTTCTTCAGCCCCAGCAATTTCTTCTTTACCGTCACGCGAACCACGAGCGTCTCGTTCGGCTTTATCTTCAAGTTGTCCAGGACAAGGAGTTTGTCGAGCGGTTCCGGATCAAACCGTTCGGCGTATTTGTCTATCCGCGTGTTCCCGATACGGAGCGCCCCCTGATACATTCCCGGAGCCAATGCGAGGGAAAACGCCTGTGGTTCGATATCATTTCGCAGTGTTGTTTCGGGACCATTCGCAATGACCTTGTCAGTCGTCGAATCGATCAACGAATAAATTGTATTCCCTTCAAGCATGAGCCTCATCTCGATGGCGTTCTCGCGTTCGTGTCCTTCGCGATCACGATCACGCTTGACCGAAATTTTACTGGTAAATTTGACTTTCTCGAAAACGACCATCAAGCTCCCAGGCTCGGCGCTCGCTCCACTCTCCTCCACAGCCGGCGGCGGCCCGGGCGACACAACGGACGAGCCCTCCGCAAAGTCGATCCTGACTATCTTGTCTTTCGATATTTTCATCAGCGAACCGAACGAGGCCTCAAAATAGAGTGTGTCCCCCGACATCTTCTTCACGGTGCCCTTCAGCGTCGAGCCGTCCTTGAGGTAGACGACCTCAGACTTGAGAAGACCAACGCCGACAAACACAATCAACAGAACAAAAAATACAATCCGTTTCATGGCCCTCCCTGACTCCGGACGCCGGGTTCGAATTACTTGAGAAACACCGCTTTTTTTACCTGACCGCCCTGGGGCGTCTGCAACCGCACGAAGTATACCCCCGACGACACCATTTGACCCGAACTGTTTTTGCCATCCCATACCACTTCGTGATAACCGGGTGGTACCTGTTTCTTGTCGAGGACCGTCACGCGAGCGCCCGTCACATCAAAGATGTCGATCTCGATTTGACCGGGCACGCTCAACTCAAAAGAGATCCGCGTCGCCGCGTTGAAGGGATTCGGGGTAATTCCCATCGACACCGCCTCGATTCCCCGCTCCTCGGAATCTTTCAAAATCCACTCGTCCGGATCGAATGCTACCGCGCTGACACGATCGAGAAAGCTGAATTCATAGTGTTCGAGCCGTTCTGAGTTCCACACCGTTATCGTCGTGTCTCCCGCGGTTGTGGCAAAACGGAAATCCACGGGCATCGCAAACAGACCTTCCGCCTGCGTCTGTTTCAATGTGACGTCAATCGTAAATCGCCCGCCGGTTTCGCGCTGGTTCCAGTAGTACGCGTACCGCGGTTCGCCGGTGCCGTACACCCACCTGTCAAAAAACCATGCGAGGCTCCCCTCGTAGTTGCGCTCGCAGATACTCTGGAATCCCGCCGTCGTCGCGTTCTTGTAACTGTGCGCCGGATCGGACGCATGATCGCGGAGCGAATTGAAAAACGCCTCGTCGCCCATGACGTGCCTGAGCATGTGTAGAACCCAACATCCCTTCCAGTACACCGTAATCCCAAAAAGATCGTCCGGATCGTAGAGCGTTCCGCGGAATCCGAACCTCGAGCGCCGGCGCGTGATGTCTTCCTTGTACGCTTCAAACCCTTCCGTGTACTCGCGCCAAAGCGCCTCGCAGTACGTCGCGAAACCTTCATTGAGCCAAATGTCCTCCCAGGTTGCGGGCGATACCAGATCGCCGTACCACTGGTGAGCGAGTTCGTGCGCGATAACCCAGGCACGGCTGCCGTCCCCACGGATCATTCCCGCGCTCATACTGGTACACGTCTGGTGCTCCATGGCACCGCCCCAACCAAACTCGGCCATCCCGTATTTCTCTTCGATAAACGGGTATTCGCCAAACAGCCCGGAAAAAAATTCGATCATCGGAACCGTAACGGCAAAATCCACCTGGGCGGCCTCAAGATCCTCCGGGTACACAAAATACGTAACGGGCATCGAGTCGAGCGCTGTGTAATGATAATAATCTTCAAACACTTCGTAGTTGGATATGGCGAGCGAAACCAGATACGTGGCGATCGGATACCGTTCGTGCCACACATATGTTTTCTTGCCGCCGTCGATGGCTGTCTCGGACTCGAGAAGTCCATTAGACGCCACCACCAGCGTATCTGGAACGGTGATATGAAGCCGCGTCGTCGCCTTGTCATCGAGAACGTCCTTGCACGGCCACCAGGCGCGCGCAAAATTTGTCTCGCTTATGGTATAGATGACCACCTGGTTCCGATTTTCATAATCGGGACCGTGCCGGTCAAACGAAAACGCGTTGGAATAGAGTTCCTCGTTCAGGCCGGTAGGTTCTCCGCCGTAATCGACTTCGATGCGGATGGTATCCCCGACCGCGTAGTCCCATGCAAGATCGATCGTCAACAAATCGTCCTCGTGCGTGAAAACGCTCGAGACCCCGCCCTCACGCGCACCCGTCACAGTCAGACTATCAGCAAGGTCGAGAACAATATTCGACGGCGAGCCGGCAGTGGCGAGGGCCGTCAATCCGAGCGTGCCCGAAATCGACTCGGACACCGGATCGACGTCCAACACGAGCTCGTAGTGAAGGGCGTCAAAAATCGACTGGTCCACTTCGGCCTTCCTGATCGAGTCGAGAAGCATCCTTTCGCGGACCCTGCGGTATCGAGACAATTCTTGCTTGGCAAATTCAGCGGCGTCATGCCGCTCCTGCGCCTTCCCGGCGGATGGGGACGCAAACACAAATAGAATCGCAGCCGCGAATGCCACGAGATATTTGAAACGTATCATTGATGATTTCCAATCTCTAGCCAGGGGTGGAACAGCCTGTTAAATAATAATATAAAAGATTGGGCGGGTTGCCAAGCCATTTTGCGGACCCCGGACGACCCCGGGACGCTCGACGTTACCCGAGCCGTTGAACCCAAAGAGTTTAGTTTGCGTTCCCCCCGGGTTATAATTAGTATTCGGAAGTCTCCTTTTCGGCATTTTGGCCCCCCTGACCAAGGAATATTTGATGTCACGTGATATCCGCGGAGAACTCGCAGAACGAATCGTGCTGGCGGACGGTGCAATCGGAACCATGCTCTACACCAAGGGTATTTTTATAAATACCTGTTTTGATGAGCTGAACCTGACCCGGCCCGCACTCGTTCAGGAACTGCACGAACACTACATCGATGCCGGGGCGGAGATCATCGAGACCAACACCTTTGGCGCCAACCGATACAAACTGGCGCCCTACGGGCTCGAAGACCGGGTGGAATCCATAAACAAAAAGGGCGTAGAGCTGGCCCGCAAGGCGGCCGGAAAGAAAACGTTTGTCGCTGCTTCGATCGGCCCTCTGGGCAAACCCCTTCGTCCGCTCGGCAAGATCACGAATGACCAGGCCTTCGAGGCGTTCCGTGAACAGGCGGCTGCGCTGGCCAATGACGTTGACCTCTTTATCATCGAGACAATCCCGAGTATCGAAGAAATCAAAATTGCCATCGAGGCGACACAGGCCGTTTGCGATCTCCCCATCGTCGCACAGCTCACCTTCTCCGACGAGGGGCAAACCCTCATGGGGCAGTCCCCCGAACATGTTGTCGAAGAACTCAGCGGCTATGACCTCGCGGCCCTCGGGTGCAACTGCAGCATCGGCCCACAACCGATGCTCGAGATCATCGAGAAGATGCGACAGATTTCAGACAAGACCCTTTCCGCGATGCCGAATGCCGGCGCGCCCCGGCTCGTCGAGAGTCGGTTCATTTATCTCACTTCCCCCGAATACATGGCGGAGTACGCCAAACGTTTTATTCAGAGTGGTGTGTCGCTGATCGGCGGCTGCTGTGGGACGACGCCCGACCATATCAAGGCAATGGCGAGCGCGATCCGCGCGCTTCGTCCCGTTCACTACCAGGTAGCCGAAGCGCCGCGCGCTGAAAAAGAAGCAAAGACCATCCCAGAGACGCCCCTTCCGCTGAGGAGCCGTTTCGCCAACGCGCTCTCGAAGGAATTCGTTATCAGCGTCGAGATCGATCCTCCAAAGGGGCTCGATCCCACCCAATCCCTCGAGGCGGCGCGCCAGTTGCGGGTTCACGGCGTACACGTTATCAATATTGCCGACGGCCCCCGTGCCAGCGCCAGGATGAGTCCGATGGCCCTGGCAACGCTTATCGAGCGCGACGTCGGTATCGAGACCCTGCTCCACTACTGCTGCCGTGACCGCAATCTCCTCGGGATGCAGGCGGATCTCATCGGGGCCCACGCCATCGGTCTCAGGAACGTCCTCATCATCACCGGCGACCCACCCAAGCTCGGCGACTATCCCAGCGCCACCGCCGTATTCGACGTCGATTCGATCGGTCTCACCCGCATTGTAAAAAACATGAACCAGGGGCTCGATCTCGCCGGCAACCCACTCGGCTCGGCCACGAGTTTTGCCATCGGTGTCGGCGCCAACCCCGGGGCGGTCGATCTCGACACCGAGGTGCGGCGTTTCAACGAGAAGATCGCCGCGGGGGCCGAGTTCGTCCTCACGCAGCCCGTGTACGAAGCAAAACTGCTCGAGGATTTCCTCGATCGGACAAAGGGATCCGATATTCCCGTCCTCGTGGGCCTGCTTCCGCTGAGCAGCTACAAGAACGCCGAGTTCCTCCACAACGAGGTTCCCGGGATGCAGATTCCCGGACGTATCCGCGACCTTATGAAATCAGCTCCAGCCGGCGAGAAGTCCAGAACCCAGGGTATCGACATCGCGCGCGACGCCCTCAAGGACTGCATGACGCTCGAACGCGTCAAGGGCGCCTATATCATGCCGCCATTCGGGCGGCACGAGGCCGCGCTTCGCATCATCGACGGAATTGTCTGATTTCGCTTCCGGATCGCCATCGATCACTACCCCCCTGCCCCACCGGCAGGACCATCTATAACCCGTTATTAAACAGCGTGTTGCGAAATCAAATACTGATTTCCATGCTCGACAAGTCCCACGCAAATGTGGTACAATTAATTATCAATTTTGACAAGATTGGCTGCCCGTTTTGAGCCGAATCGAGTGCGTGAGAGGACGATCCGACCCTCACTTTATGTGACACTTGAGATCAGAGGGGCAACCGCTTAGACTTCAACAGCATTAGCGTCCTTAGTACACAGCACCCAAGGAGGTCCATCATGCTTCGTTCAACTTTGATGATCCTCGCGATATGTGTTTTTCTTGCCACGCCGGTTCTTTCCGCTGAGCCCGTCGTAACAAAGAGCATATTCGCCGAGACCGGCGCGGAGACAGTGCTCCTCGTCAAAGTTAGTGGCGCCGACAAGACGATCTACGGCATCAATCTCGCCGACGATTCCGGCTCTATCACCGACATTTATGCACCCAAAGGATGGGTGGGAATCTCGACCGGTGACAGCGTCATGTTCAGGACCGGCGACAAACCGATCGCATCAGGCGCAACGGTGACTTTCCGGATCGTTACATCCAACAAAGCCGCACCGTTGGGCGTCACTTTCCGTGACAGAGACAGTACGATACACGTCGACCAGAACATCTAGCGACATTTTGCAAAAACCAAACATGAGGGTCCGGGTTCCACCGGGCCCTCTTTTTTTTGAAAAACATTCGTCCCGGATGGCCCTCACGTTTTACAATTGTATTGTGACTATCCCCCGCCGGTAGCTCCGAACATGGCCTTGTCATATAAAATGAAACGATTCGCCATAGTCATTTTTGTTTTTGCGTGCGTTCAACTTCTTCAGCTGGGCTGTTCGCACCGCCGCAACACGACTTTGCGGGCGATCGACCGAGCCAACACCGCCCTCGCCGAGGGAGACACCACACACGCCATCGAGGTTCTCGAATCGAGGGTGGCCGGTTCAGAAGCAACGTCAGATGAATATGTACTCCTGGGAGATCTCCATAGACGGAACGACACCATTCGTGAGCGCATGTGCTCGCAGCGCGTCCTCGAAAAGGGTTTGAGCAAATATCCCGACGACCCCGACATCATCGCCGAGTTGGGCAAGACCTACTACGAGCAGACATTCTATGGTGACGCACAGCGCATGTTCGAGCGCGCCCACGAGCTCGACCCCGACAACTGCATCGCTCGTTACTATCTTGGAAGCAACGCCTACCGCAAATGGAAACGTGTCCAACTCTACACAGAATACCTTCCGGAAGCCGTCGACCACTTGAGTCGCGTCACCACCTGTTCCCCCGAGAACGAGGACGCTTTTTTCAAGCTGGCCTTCTCGCGGTACGCACTCGGCGATACCACTTTTGTTTTGAAGACCTGCGAAGCCTACCGTCAATACCATCCCGATGACCCCAACCCGGACTTTATCCTCGGAACTATCTACTACGAACAAAAAAAGTACGAGGCGTCCTGGACCCACTTCAAGATCGCTCTCGACGCGCTTTCCGACGATGAGTATTACGAGTACAGGGACATCGGAATGCTTCTAACAGGTGACGCGAAGAAAAAATACGATTCCACGGGGATTAATGAACGCGCGACGGTGCAGCGCCTTTACTGGCTTCGGCAGGACCCCGACCCCACAACGGAGATCAACGAACGATTCCTGGAACATGTTTACCGGGTCTATCAGGCCGAAATTCGTTACACCCTCGAATCGCCGGCTATCGACGGTCGTCATAGCGAACGCGGCCGCGCGCTGATCAAGTTCGGTTGGCCCACGCACATGCGCACGACCCTTGGCGGCGGCCTGACGCCCACGGACGGCCGGATGGAAATCTGGAGTTACTACGCTCCGCCCGAGGGTTTCACATTTCATTTTCGAGACGAGTTCCTCAACGGCAACTACATCATCCCAATGGACTACGCTTATTCCTTTTCGGCGCAGAGTCTCTTCAATGATCCTCCGGTCACGGAGATCATCCCCGAAACGATTCTCATACCGGGCGTGCTTGACGTCGTTGCGTTCCGGGACTCCGATCTCGCAACCTCGGTATACGTCGCATTCGCCGTGGACGCCGACAGTCTTGCGGAAGCGTTGTGGACCTGGGATATAGATTCTTACATCGCGCGAACAACCTTTTACGACATCACAGGCAGGCCCGAAACACGGGACGCGGACACTCTTGCGGCCGAAGCCATACCACCCCGTGCCGGCCCCTTTGGCCAGAATCGCTGTGTGGTTCGCTCGTTCGAACTTCCTTTCGACGCCTATCTGGTGTCCTTTTGCTTCGAGGACGAGCGCGGTCTCTCCCAGTCGATCCACTGGTCCGAGACCAATACGGTGAAGTATCTCAAGAGTTCGCTTTGCTTGAGCGACATACTTTTCGAGGCTCAACCCGCCGCGGACTCGCCAACTCCTGTCATCGAGCGTTTCGGCGAGACCCTGACGCCAAATCCGTCGCGCGCCTATCGCCCCGCCGAAATGGTCGAAACCTACATCGAGATCTACAACCTCGGGCTTTCACGTCTCGTCTCGAACTACGACGTGACATATTCTATATACGCGGCCTCCGAATCCTCCAGCCGTTGGGAACAAATTGGCCGAGGGATGAAGTGGCTCCTCCGAATGGATTCGGACCCGGACCCCACCCTGTCCCAGACGTTGACCCGGACGGGATCGAACCACACCACGCATGAACGCATCGCTATCGACATAGACGACCTCGATCCGGGCGACTATATGATCAGCATCACCGTTCTTGATAAAACGACGGGCGAACGGGCGGTCTCCTCAAAAGCCTTCACAAAGCTGTCCACGGAAATCGACTGACGGGGAATCAAGGAATGGGCTTACTATTGTCGTCCGGCGGGGGCTCCTGGGTGTCCCCCTCGAGAAACACCTTGATAAGAAAGAAAGCCACGAAAGCGGAGGCCACGATGAAGATGCTGACATCTCGAACCAGGTTCTTCTGATTAACTTCCTCGTCTTCCGGGAATTCGAGGTCGGTTGTGTCGGCAAAAGCGCTGGCTGCAAGAAACGACGGGGCCGGACGCCAATTCAGAAAATTGAACAGGCGATCGGTGTTTTTGGGGATTTCCACACCGGCTGCTTCCGACGGCGTCCGGGCGCCCTCCACTACGGATTCGCCCGCCAAAGGCGCCCTCGGCCACGTCAGGCACAAAAGCGACCCACAGACAACGAAGACGGTGACCCTGAAAAACAACCGATTCTTTTGCTTAAAATTCATCTAAAATACCCGCGATAAACATATGGATTTGGGAACAACTTGACAACTGTATTTGGCTTAATTAAGTTAGAAATGCTACCAGCCTACCGTTTTGGTTAGACGGTAGTCAAAGTGGGCCTGTTCCTGGTCGGCGACAGGCCCCTTTGTTATCGGGAAAACATATCTCCATCTTCACAGAATTAGATTTTATCTTTGGCATTATCGGCAATATCGCCGTTTCGGCCAAAGCATGCCGTATTTCCACGCGGAAAGATACGACAGAAAAGTCACGACAACAAACACAAACAACACCGGCGCCGCCGCTAACCCTTCCCCATCCGACACCCACACCAGATATCCGAGGGCGGTGAGCCCCCCAATGTTTTGAACCCCCGTCTTTATCTTGCCCACACGCGATGCGGCAATACAGCGACCACGTTTCACCAGGGATGCCGAACGATTTGCCGTCACCGCTAGATCGCGAACCAGAAGAAGAATAAACAAACCCCACACCACGCTGTTCCCCATCTTGAAAGCAATCACTCCGTACACCAGGGTCGTCATTATCTTATCGACCAGCGGATCGAGATACACGCCAAGGGCGGTAACCTGATCGAGTCGGCGGGCCAGCCATCCGTCCAGGCTGTCCAAGATCGCCACCACGATACATATAGCCGTCGCGGGACCGTCCATCCCTGCCACAAAAAACATTACGCCGGCAACGATCGTCATCGCCAACCGAAGAGCGGTCAGCCCGTTAGGCACTGTGGCTACCCGGCCCGATTCCATTGTTCTCCCTCTTTAAGAGACCGTTAATTTTGTCTACTCGCAAAGGCGTCAAAGTGGTTAATATTAAGGCAGGATACCGGTTATTTCCAAGACCCAATCGCAGCGCCCGGCACGTAAAGGGACACAAGGCAAATGAGACAACGAAAACGATCCATGGAGTGGCTTGTTTTTGTCGCGGCGGCGATAGCGATCCACCTCGCTCTGTTGCTCTATGTCAAACAGTCTCATTTCTCCTTTTTCAGCCGCAAAACCGACATCGTCACGGACAACGCCACCAGAGGCCGATCGAGCCCCGACGCCATACTTTACATACCGATCGAAATCGAAGAACCCCGCGATGATCAAATCGTCGAACGGATTACCGAGATTTCCGAAGTCGAAGAAACGCTACGCCCAACCGATGAATTCAGCTACCCCAAACCCGGCCGGCCGTCCGACGTTCCCGAGGAACTGGATGATATTCTTGGCGATGAGACCCAAACCCTTCCACAGGGTCCCGGCTCAGAGTTTATAAAAATCCCCCCGAGACCGCTTCAAATCGACTGGCCGGATACCGGGGAACTCAAACACTGTCTTGGCCAGCATATTGACGTCCGCATCCAGGTGGACGTTGACGGCACGATTCTCCACATCGAAGCGGACGAGTTCGACCACCCCGCGGACTGCCTCCGGGCCGCGCTCGAATCGGCCCGGCAAATCGTATTCGCCCCGGGAAGAATAAACGGCAAACCGGCGAGGATGTGGACACAGATTCAAATCGATTTCACCCGCAAACAATAAAAAAAGGCCCCGGGTTTGCACCCGGAGCCTTTCAAACGCTCAGTTTTATTTCTATCTAGTCGGTGTACCTGGTTTTGATGTGTCCCCAGGTAACTTCCTTTGTCGGCAACGAGCAGTCCTCGATGTCGAGGACCGACGAGCCATAGACATTGTCATCCGCGAAATTCCACGGATCCATATTTTCCGTGTACCCGCTGTAAGAGCCCAGGCCACAGTAACCAGCCCAGATTCCGGTGCCGTTCCGAATAACGATAATCGTTCCGGAAAGCAGCATCGTCATTCTCTCATCGGGATCGATCATCGCGTCAAAGTCAAAGTCCTGGATCGTCAACTGGACTTCCGCAGTTCCAACAAGATCACCGACGTCACCACGACCGGCACGCCATGTCGGCACGCTCGCCGTTGTCGCCGAACTGAAAATTCCCGTCCACGAATAAACGTTCGAATTGAAGTTCGGTGTAAAATACGTTGCATCGAGATACGCCCAGCGCGCGGCCTTATCCGTATCCGCCGGCCAACCGGTATCGTCGATCGCGATATCCCAGGTTCCTCCGACGAGCAGGGCTTCCCCTGTGTCGATCGAACCCGAATAAAGGACGGGCGAAACCATCAGGTTTCCTGTCCCCGAAAACTCATACTGAATATGGCTCGGAACCTGCGCAAGTGCCGGCACACTTAGAACCAGAATCGCGCTCAAAACCATCAAAGCTGTAAATTTCATCAGTAACCCTTCCTGCTCGTGCTCACCGCGACATAGCTGTACTTATTCTGAGTAAATCTCTTTGACAGCGCCCCAGGTTGTGTTCTGTGTAGGCACCTGGCAGCTGAAGTCCCTTAGCAGCAGGGTCCCCCCGCTGATCGTCATCACGTATGGTTGCGAGAGGTCAAAACCTTCAATCGAACCGTTGAGAGAACCGCCACCGCAGAAGCCTTCATAAATACCCGTGCTCTGCTCGATGTGGCTTACAAGGTTCCCGCCGACCGCCTGAAGATTCATCTCATCGGGATCGACGACCCCGTCGGCGTCCTTATCGCTTATCGTGATAATCAAACTCTGAAGTATCCCGCCGACCTTATCCCCGTTGTGATAGAAGCTCCACGTCACCACGGGAAGCTGCTGGGGTAGAGGAGGAAAATGTGCGGTCCACGACTGCGCGCCCGGCGTGCTGTCGTAAACAAAGTAATTCGCAAAGATGTAATCCCAGCGTTCGTTCTGCGGCGAGGCAAGATTGTCAACCGGCCAGACCACGTCATCGATGTCGATAACGAATGTGCCCGGCGACAGGGTTCCGGCGAAGATCGAGCCGTCAAACACGGCCGGCGTGATCAAGTACCCGCCAAAACCAGAAAGCTGAAATGACTCGTTTTTGATCACGGCATCCGCCGCCGGCGGAGAAGCCAGGATCAAAATCAAGAGGATGGGCACCACCTTTTTTAACAAACTGAGCATCGAAGAACTCCTCCTCTTCCAGGTGTATGATAGTTCGCTCAAATCAAATGTTCTTTGATCCACAGGGCGGTCGATATAACGCCATAACGCCGAGAGCTCCCTGGTATGCAGGATCTAAAGCGCCGATGTAATTATTTTCTTGTGCTACACTCGTTGGCTTGGCCATTGTACCACAACCGATTCGCAAGTTCAAGAGTAAATTAGCATTAGCAGCAGCCGTATCGCTTATCCTCATTACGCAAATGAAGCTCCGGCGGCGAGTTTCACCAGAATTCCCGTTCGGCGTAAATATCGAAAATTCTTATCGTGAAATCCGCTGTCTCCCCGATCACCTCTGGAATCTGATCTCCATTGACGTCCATCAGGCTGATCTTCTCTCCGAAGCTGATTTCCGCCTCGAACTCCACGTTGTAAAACCTTGTGTCAAATATAATTCCGGTGTTGAGGATGATCTCGAGTTGATCGTCGTCATCGACGTTTCCAAGCACAATCTCCCTGGCGCTGAACTCCCTTTGGCTCTGCCATTCGGTCGATCTGCTCAGTCCGTCGTAGATATGAAGGTACGAATCAGCAATGAAAATCAGCTCATCCTGGGGGTCGCGATCGATATTCGCGGCCACCATGCACTCGATTTTCTCGAATGGAGCGTCGAGGTTCTCCCATTTCAGGTCGTATGTCTCCGCGTCGTAAAAGACAATCCGCCCCCCGAGGTGGCGATGATGATCTCTTCCCGGCCGTCGGCGTCAACGTCTTTGACAATCAACGCGGATGCCCTCGATCCCAACCCTGTCGCCTCCCAATCAAGCGTCGCCCTGTTGCCTTCGAGACGATATACGTGAACGTGTTCACGCGCATCTGCATAAATTATCCGCGTGGGCCCGCCTTCCGCCCCGACATGGATAAACAGAAAATTGAATCGCTCCGCGATCCTCTTGAGCTGATCCAAGTCCACCCCCTGAGATTGCGCCGCGGCCAACCCAACCGAGAACGATATCAGAACAACGACGAATACAAACATCCTTCGCACTCTCGTGCCCCCTTTTTTAGAATCCCCGCATCCACATTTACAATCAAAACGCACGCGAGCGAAAGCTCCCGTGCGCTTCGATTGAACATTACATACCTCGCCTACAATTTGATGGCCTTCACCAGACTCTTGACGTGGTCGTAAGATTTCGCGAGTTGTTTCTTCTCTGACGCAGTGAGTTCAATTTCAATGACCTTTTCGACTCCGCGGGAACCAATGATTACCGGGACACCCATGTAGTATCCCTTGACCCCGTATTCACCTTCGAGATAGGCCGCGCAAGGAAGAACCCGCTTCTTATCGCCGAGGTAAGACTCGACCATTTCAATCGCGGCAGCAGCGGGAGAATAAAACGCGCTCCCGGTCTTGAGCAGCTTGACGACTTCCCCACCGGCAAACCGTGTCCGATGAACGATCGCGTCGATTTTGTCCTTTGGAAGCATCTTCGTCAGTGGAATACCCGCCACCGTCGAATACCGCGGCAGTGGAACCATCGTGTCCCCGTGCCCGCCAAGGACGAACGCGGATACGTCTTCAACACTGACGCCGAGTTCCATGGCCACAAACGTGCGGAAACGCGACGAGTCAAGAATCCCCGCCATACCCACCACGCGGTTCTTGGGGAATCCGGTAATTTTCTTCATCGCGTATACCATTGCGTCGAGCGGATTCGAAATAACCACGACAAAGGCCTTCGGGCAGTACTTTTTAATATTGGTCGCGACGCTACGTGTGATGGCAAGATTTGTCTCGAGAAGTTCGTCACGGCTCATACCCGGCTTCCTCGGAAGACCCGCGGTGACGATCACCACATCCGCCCCTTTTATGTCCCGGTATTTATTCGTCCCGGTCAGTTCAATATCCGACCCGGCGAGCGGTCTCATTTCCATGATGTCAAGCGCCTTGCCCTGCGGCATACCTTCTACGACGTCGAACAAAACAACATCACCGAGTTCTTTTTGTGTCGCCATCAGCGCGAGTGTCCCGCCGATCTGACCACCACCAATCAAAGCGATCTTTGGCCTGCCCATTTCTGATTCCTCCTTTTTGAATTCTCCAAATTACTTAAATCAAATTGCTGTTGTTTTCAAAGTTGCGAACATATTCATTCTAATAGGAACACCCCAAATTTCTAAGAGAATTCTCGCCGCCCCCTCTATTTGTTCTTGTCATCCCCCTCTTCCTTTCCAAATTCCGAGAGCCAGTAGTCTGTATCGGCGCCGTCTGCCTCCGGCTTTTCCCTGACTCTTTTCTCACCCTTTGCGGGTCCACCCTGGGAAATCCGCTTCAAGAACCCCATCGCGCCAATAACCTCGCACCCCAACCTCGACACGGCGGGGCGGATGTGGGCCTTGTCGGAAGTAGCCACAAGATACGCCTGCGGGTTACCCGACCTGGAAACCATGGAGATTATCAGGTCGTCGGCCGTCTCGTCACGCGCCGAGTAAATCACCTGCAGTTTTCCCGGCACAATCGTTTCGGAGTCCACCATTCCGCCGCGTCCGTCGAAGACAACCGTCACCTGGATCTGCTTCCCCATCAAATACGTCTTGATACGATCGAGAAACTCGCGTCTCGCGCGTTGCATGTCTCTCAGTGCGTGCCGCCGAAGAGAATCATCCGCATAAATCACGTTGTAACCATCGACGACTATTTTCTGGGGTGTTCCCACTTTTACTTCTTCGGTGTGTCTTGAGCGTAGCGGTGGATCATTTCGATCATGGCCTTTTTGCAAACCGCGCAGAACTCCTGATGTCCTTTAGAAAACATTTTGCAGTCCACGGCGGGCCGGAACAGTCCCTTGGCCGCATAACCGGCGCCTTCGAATGCGCCAACTTTCTCGCCGAACCGGGGGTCATCGGCCGGAGTTGGTATCGGTGTTCCGTCTTCGACTAACTCGGCCCATTTCAGGCGCTCGGGGTCGAGCAATGCGGTTATGTTCGGTTCCCACGGTTCGACGCCTCTGGGGTAAAACTCGTTGTACGAGACTTTTGACGAATAGTACTCGTCGCCAAGCCCCGCGAACCCGTGACCGAACTCGTGCACGCACAGGTAGTCGTCAAATTCGTTATCGCTGATGAAAGCCGTGTAGAAATTAAATATCGCGCCTCCGCCGTAACGGGAACTGTTCCCCATCACGAGGATAGCATCATGCGGCGCCAAGGACGCGGCATCGTGAAGCGCCCATACCGACTCGGTCATGCAGTACCTGGGTGAATCAAAAGTATTGAACGACATACCAAAAGGAGTGTCCCTGAATATTCCCTTTCGGGGTTCATCGATACCGGATTCCGCCGAAGGTATCATCAGGCCACGGAAACTAATCAGGTCTCTCAAT
Source organism: Candidatus Latescibacterota bacterium (assembly GCA_963791045.1). Lineage (GTDB taxonomy): Bacteria > Krumholzibacteriota > Krumholzibacteriia > WVZY01 > WVZY01 > CAWBQK01. Next base: position 194,310 of record CAWBQK010000017.1, on the reverse strand, counting down.
GAATCAAAAGGCTCGGCATCCAGAAATCTGTCCGCAATGTGCGTGCAGTCTTTCCTGAATTTTTCCCGCTCGGAAATCGTATACCCATCCCCGAGAATAAGAATATCCAGCTTTTCGTGCGGATCACCACTCACATGGATATCGTGAACCTTGACACCCGGATTTGTCACCGGACGGCCTACAAGATGCGAGTTCGGATCTATCGAGGTTGCAAAAACACGTTCCATTTCACCGCTTTTGTTTCGGCTTGAAATCTCCAGATCTACGGGGTTTCTGGGGCACGGGAATTCGAGCGTTTCCTCGAACGCACGCCGGGTTTCCGCCGCCTCCTCAGTCGTCTGCCATTCGCCAAACAAAGAACTGAAGCCCAGGCGATAAATCCGTTTTCGCGTGCCACTGTCAATAAGATCCACCCTGTATTTGCCCATATCCCGGCTTGTGGCGAGATTCGTCCGCGGGCCCGCCCACTCCATCTGCTTCACAACGCGCCGAATCGCGAACTCTTCGTCCACGGATGTGCCCGAGTGCACGAGATCGACCCGAAGTGTGCCGTCACGAAAGTCATCGTCAAAACCGGACTCTGCTCCGGAGAGACCATTCGAATTCAGCAACAGTATTGATAATATAAAAAACGCGATTGAACGCCGCACGTTCTACCTCCTTGTGCGACCGGATTCTACCAAGTTTTCGTGGTCAATCAAAGCGATGTTTGGTAGATTGACGCCTATGAAAACTCTCATCTTTACCGTCTCCATTGTTTGTCTCGCGATCGTTGCCACGACCTCCGCACAAACCGAATCGCTGGTCGAACCGCTCTCCGCGCGTACATATCATGTCGCCGTCTCGGGCGACCGGGGTTTCGCCGGTGTTTCCGCGGGGTTGAGAGTTCTCGATTTGTCGGACCCTACCTCTCCAACGGAGATCGCCATCGTGCCGCTGCCGCAGTCGGCGACGTATGTGCTTGCCGATGACAATCGAGTGTTCGTCGCGCAGGGGCCCGCGGGTGTTTACATCATCGACGCCACGGAGCCCGTTTCGCCGGAAATCACATTACACATTCAAACTGCCGGCTCCGCCATGATGCTCGATGTCAGACAAAACATTCTCGCCGTCGCGGACGGCAGCATCGGCGTTTCAATTTTTGATTTGAATGCCCCCGACGCGCCCAGGCTGACCGGGCGTGGAGAGTGGGACGATTACTGCAGGGGTGTAAGGTTTTACCTTCATGAACTCTACGTGTGCGCCGGAAAAAGCGGTCTCATAATTCTCGAAGTGGACGATGACGGCGTGCCGACCAGCCGCGGATCATTGCCTACGAAGGGCGATGCGCGCGATGTTGCTTTCAACAAGAACGTGGCTTTTGTCGCGGACGGCGTTCATGGATTGAGCGTTGTCGACATATCGGACCCATCAACGCCCGCGCTCGTGGCGAATGCCCGTACAAACGATCTCGCGCACGGCGTCGCCACCGACGGAACATTGGTCTACGTGGCCGACGGCCAGGCCGGCGTTATTATATTTCGCTTTGTCGCTCCGGATCACCTCGAATTCTTACACCGTTTTGACACCGACGGCGGATTCGCGAACAAGGTGACCGCGCACGACGGTTACTTGTATGTCGCAAACGATTCCAGAGGAGTCCTCGTTTTGGACGTCCATGACACGGGGAGTTTTGACAAGTCTGATTAGCGTTTGCCTGCAATGAAGTATTCGGCACGACCAGATACCATTACACGGAGACCCGATGACCAAGCAACTCGAATTTGGAAAAGTCACACCCGACATTCTCGCTTTGCTCCGCCAAGCGGCGGGCAAAGAGAACGTGCTCGTCGACGATGAATCGATCGAAATCTACGGTTCCGACGAAACCGAGGACTTTGTTTTCCCACCCGAGGTTGTGGTGCTTCCCACCACGACCGATTCCGTTTCCAAAACAATGCGGATCGCCTGGGATAATGATATTCCCGTCACGCCCCGCGGCGGCGGCACGGGATTGTCCGGAGGAGCACTGCCTCTTTTTGGCGGAATCGTCCTTGGGCTCGAACGCCTCGACAAGATCATCGAAATCGACACCAACAACCTCATGGCGGTTGTCGAACCCGGCGTCATCACACAGGAGCTGCAGGAAGCCGTCGAAGACAAGGGTCTCTACTACCCTCCCGACCCGGCCAGTAAGGGCAGCTGCCGTCTCGGCGGCAATCTTGCCGAGTGCGCCGGCGGCCCGCACGCCGTCAAATACGGGGTCACAAAAGATTACATTCTTGGAATCGAAGCGGTTCTTCCCAACGGTGAAATCATCAATCACGGCGGGAAACTTCTGAAGAATTCGACGGGTTACAATCTCACGCAGCTGATAGTGGGATCCGAGGGGACCCTTGCCGTCATTACCAAAATCTACCTCAAACTGATTCCACTGCCCAAACACCGGCTCACACTTCTCGTTCCCTTTCCAACTCTCGAGTCCGCCGCCCGCACAGTTCCCGCAATAATGAACGCCGGCATCACCCCCTCGGCCCTCGAACTCATGGAACGCGACGCGATAAAGATTGCTGAGAAGCACCTCGATTCATCGATACCCAACAGTGACGCCGCCGCACAGCTGATCGTCGAACTTGACGGCAACGACGAAACGGTTTTGCACGCATCCGCCGAAAAGGTCTGCGAAATCGCCCTCGAACAAGGCGCATCCGATGTGCTCCTTGCCGATTCGTCAACCCGGCAGAACGAAATATGGGATATGCGGCGGGCGACCGGCGAGGCGGTCAAATCCGTATCGGTTTACAAGGAAGAAGACACGGTCGTTCCCCGCTACAATCTTGTCCCCCTTCTTCTCGGGGTAAAAAAAATCGCGAAACGGCACGGCATCACAACCGTCTGTTACGGGCATGCCGGAGACGGGAACCTTCATGTCAATATCTTGAAAATGGATATGAGCGACGAGGATTGGAGCCGCAATCTCGAACCAGCCATCAGGGAGATTTTTGAACTCACCGTGTCGCTGGGCGGGACGATATCCGGCGAACACGGAATCGGCTACTCGCAAAAGCCGTATCTCGGATTGCTTTCAAACCCCACGAGATAGCCTTGATGCAACGTTTAAAGGATGCCTTCGATCCGAAAGGCATCCTCAATCCCGGCAAAATTTTTCCGGAGTCGTGAACGGAGAGGATCCGGGGCTGTCTAGTAGATCGCTTCGCTGACCTTGCTAACGGCCTCGGGATGATTGTTCATCAAATAGTCAATGTTGAAAATTCGAATGGGACCATCGTAACCGGACTCGGGGAACTTCCCCGTGTCCATCCGAATCGCATCACACGGGCACGCCTCTACGCACATCCCGCAAAACACACACTGCAGAATATCGATGTCGAACCCGATGGGGTATTTCTCCACGCCGTCATGACCTGAGTCGGCCGCCGTAATGTGGATACAGTCGGCCGGACAAGCGTGGAGCAGCAGTTACAAGCCACGCAACGCGGCGTGCCGTCTTCACGGTGCATCAGCCTGTGTTCGCCCTTCCACACCGATCGATCGGTTTTGGCTGTTCAGGGTATTGATACGTCATCCCGACTTTGCCTTTGCGGAGTTCCGCCATATTGTGGAAGAAATGCGAAATGGTGATTCCCATCCCACGGAAGATCTCAAAAAGATAGACCCGCTCCCACCAGCTTTTCCGGTTGTATTTCACGATTGTCGTATCAGCGTTTAGCCATGGATGTGTTCCTTGCCTGCTTTCATCGTCCAGCCCTGAAAAACCCTCGAATATCCTACAGCAAACTTACCGCAACTCCATATCAAGTCAAGTGGAAATCAATTCGTCACCATCTCTTCTTTCCGGCGGCCGATTCGCGGGGACCTCGATCGAGGTTCCGATATGAAAACGATTTTACAGGTCGTTGGCGCTCGTGTTAGACTGTCCTATCTGACATCGTCTACGTCCACACCGCTCTTGGAGGGCCCATGAACACGTTTGTGTGTCACACGAGCTTATCGACGGCCGAAGAACGAGAAAGCCTCGAATCCGATGTTCTGTTTGTCGGCGGCGGCCCCGCATCGCTCGCGGGCGCTTACCACCTGACGCGCCTGATCGAGGCCCACAACAAAAATGTCGAATCGACCGGCGAGGGATCGCCGCTCGAACCCATGATCGTTCTAATCGACAAGGCGCAGGAAATCGGCGCCCATGGGTTTTCCGGCGCCGTTATCGACCCTTCCGCGCTCCAGGAATTGATCCCCGATTACAAGGAGAAGGGCTGTCCGATTGAGGCGGATGTCACCAGCGACGACATCTATTTCCTTTCCTCCACGAAAGCGGTCAAAATCCCGTTCATGCCCCCGATCATGTCCAATCACGGCAACAAGATCGTCTCCCTGGCAAAGTTCAACCGATGGCTTGGTTCGCTTGTCGAAGAAGCCGGCGTCAATGTGTTCCCCGGGTTTGCGGGAGTGGAAATACTCGCTGCAAACTCGGTGGTCACGGGTGTTCGCACCGGCGACAAAGGAATCGACGCGGCCGGAGAAAAAAAGGGCAACTTCGAACCCGGCATCGACCTCAAAGCAAAAGTCACCGTGTTTGGCGACGGACCGCGGGCCTACTTGTCAAAGGAACTCATCCGGCGGCACGGCCTGCTCTCCGGCAAGGCGAATCAGATTTTCGAAACGGGCGTCAAAGAGATATTCGAAATGCCAGAGGGCCGTGTTCAGCCCGGGCGCGTGGTCCACACCATGGGCTACCCATTCAAGCGCGACGCGGTCGGTGGAACCTGGATGTATCATATGGCGGACAACTTGATTTCCGTCGGACTCGTCGTGCCCCTTGACGCCAAAGATCCTTTTACCGATCAACACACACTTTTTCAGCAGTTCAAACAGCACCCCTTTGTGAAGGAAATCCTCAAAGGCGGCAAGCCGATTCAGTACGGCGGAAAAGTCGTCAGCGCCGGTGGATATTTCTCTATGCCCAAACTCACGGTCGACGGGGCGCTCATCGTAGGCGAAGCGGGCTCGATGGTCGACATGCAGCGGTTCAAGGGCGTCCACCTGGCCATGAAGTCGGGCATGCTCGCCGCCCAGCAGATATTCGAGGGGCTGAAAAAAGACGATTTCTCAGAGAAGACGCTCGCCCCATACGAGACAAAACTGCGCGACGGCTCGGTCGGAGCGACGCTCCATCGCGTCAGGCACTTTCACCGCGCCGTCTCCATGGGGCTTCCCAGGGCTTTCTTCCATATCGGGATACAAACCCTGTCCGGCGGACGGGACGTGTTGTCGTATGACACGATCGAGGAAGACTACAAAACCACAAAACCCGTCGCCGAATACTACGGCAGATCGCTCGATGCCCCGGTTGAACCGGCGGGCGACGGTGTCTATTCGATCGACAAGCTTTCGGATGTTTACATCTCGGGGACACAACACAACGAGGACCAGCCATCGCACCTCAAGATCATCGACACATCGGTGTGTTACGACACATGCGTTGACACGTACCGATACCCGTGCAACCGTTTTTGCCCGGCAAAAGTGTACGAGATGTTAAAAGAGGAAGGCTCGGAAAAACTGACCCTGCAGGTCAACTTCACCAACTGCGTGCATTGTCAGACGTGCGACATCAAGTGCCCGTTGAACAATATTCGCTGGACGCCGCCCGAAGGCGGACAAGGTCCCAACTATACGCTGCTTTAATCAGCGCTTGCTCGGTGAACGCATCAGTTCCTGGCGCCCTGAAAATCCTTCACGGATCGGGTGCCAGTACATGATATTGTCTTCACCCTTCTTCCAGCAAAGAAACACGACCGTTCCATCCTGGATCGAGAAGAAATCGATAACGCCTGTGTCTACGTCTCGCAGCACGCAGCCCATCGCGTCGATCGCGACGACATCCCTCTCGATTTCTCGAGAGAGTTTGTTGAATGTCTTTTGTTTGGATACGAGCGAGACCGAGTCGGCGTTGTCTTCGTGCGCGCCGCAGTCCACAACCAACTCAAGTATGGAGATTTCTTCCTGAAGCCAGAGAAACTGTTGCTTGTTCCGCTTGATCCGCTCGAGAGTAGTTTCAAGCAAACCGATGAGATTTTCGGCTTCTTCAATCGTGAAGAACTTGGGATTCTTCATTGACCCTCCTCGAAACCCAGTGACTCTTGGTGTTTCAACGATTGATCGTGCAGGCTTCACAGCCCTTTGCCCTTCTACTCTATTCGTAGCTCTTAATCGTGCAAAAAGCAAGCGAAAATCGTTTATTTAACCAATGTTAGCGTAAGAATCGACCTACACTGTAAAGTAACACGTGAACAATATTCCGGAACCGCAAGAAACATAAAGGGCGTGTCGACCCGGAGGTTTGTGCCACTATTTTTTGCGCTAAAATTCACAAGAACTTTTTTGAAATCACTTCCGTGCGGCGGGCATAAACATTGGAGAAGTAGCGATATTCGCGTAGCTTTTTCGGGGTGCTCGTCCTTAAAGACAGGCTAATTTCGCGAGGGCTAACCGTTGATTTCGTTTATCAATTTGTGGGATATCTCATTTTCTAATCCGAGTTCCTTCAGCAATGCATCAATCAGTCTTTTCTCGATTGTCTTCAACTTCTTCACTCGATTTTCCGGCGATTGATACCTGCCCGCCTGCGCTTGACCCGTGTCCACCCGCCGTTCCAAGACCCAACACCACCTTTTGAGCAAGCACTCCCAATTTCGCCGACGGATCATCCGAGCGAAGGGACATCAAGATCATATCTTCGAAGACGCCTATCGAAAATGTCGTACTTACTTTTCGGTATCTTAAAAAATAATCGGCAATCTGTGCGGCCGCGTCCGGGTACGGTAGCGGGCCCATTGGGCAGACGATAAGCCGTCCATGGACGGAAGACTTTTCGATGGCGCGATGGATGGCGGCGAAGTATCCTACGTCGACTTTCGCATTAACTATCTGCGACAACGCCCGAAGATCCGCCGCGATGTAGAGATCCTTAAAAATTCGCCGGTCGACCGGCGACGCCTCCCGGCCCATATCCGCCGTTTCGCTTCTCAGCGCGTAGAGCATCAAGGTAGCGAACCGCCCCGTGATTTCGATTCCCCACGCCCGGCAATAGAGATACACCAACGTCGTTGTCGTGCCCAGATGTTCGCGAACGTCAAAAAACGGCACCTTCCGTGTTTCAGGCCGGATGCCGTGGTGATCGAGCACGATCGATACTCGGCTCTCGTCATCGAAGGGGTTGTTGCCCGTCCCGGGCTGTGTGTCGACAAGCGCCACCGTATCGAACGTGTCGAGGTCGAGCTTCGCGTGTGGAATCAGTTTCGCCCCCGAGTATTCGAGCAGAGATTCGTTCTCGGCACGTCCGATTACACCGCTGTACGAGATCGTCGAGGGCAGAGAAAAGACTTCCTGGCAGATATAACTGAGGAGAAGCGCCGACACGATCGAGTCGGGGTCCGGATTGTTGTGTGACGCAATCAAGACCTTCCGGCTCTGCTCCAGTACGCCGCCGAGGCGTTTCATCCTCGACCGTACCATTCTCATGTCCCGTTTGAGGCTCAAGACAATTTGGACACTACCCGTTGTCCTATCCGCGGTCAACAGAAGGATTCACCCTTTTCCCGGTTCCCCAGCTCCGCGTCCACCCGCCGCCCACCCCCTGCTCGGAACCGGCTTTTCCCTTGACAGGGAGCGGGTTTTGAATCAAATTCAGCGGACCAAAACGGAGGAAAACCATGCCGGATTCCAGGAATATCCCCGCGGTTCTCGTCGATTTAAAGTCTGTCGCTCGCCCGCTCCCGCGTTCGATCAAACATCTGCTTGTCGGACTCACCGGAGCCGTGGTGTTCGCATGCTTGACCGCTGCAGGCGCGGAAATCCGGATTCCAATCCAGCCGGTGCCCATTACGCTTCAGACCCTTTTTGTGCTTCTTTCCGGAGCCATAATCGGGTCCCGCTTCGGATCCCTGAGCCAGTCGATCTATGTTTTGTTGGGAATGCTGGGCGTTCCGTTTCTCGCCGGCGCGGCGGGCGGACTCGCCGTCCTCATGGGACCGACCGGGGGTTATCTCGCGGGGTTCGTCGTCGCGGCGTTTGTCGTGGGGCGTCTGATTTCGGTCCGTGACGGCTTTGCGTGGCATCTCTCGGTTTTCTCGATCGGCGCCTTGGTCATTCTCACGATCGGCGTGCTGCATCTCTCACTTTTCTACACGCACAATCTCTCGTTGGCCATCAAGCTCGGATTCGTGCCGTTCCTGATCGGCGACGCATTGAAAGTCTTCGCCGCCGCCTCAATCTACGGGTCGTTTACCGCACTCACCGCCCGCAGACACCAGCGCTGACATATTTCAACTTCATGCGGGCGCGGGTCCTGTCGCCGATTACCCCACGCTCGCTCACTTGAGCTTCGTGCGGCTTACTGCCTGGGTTGTTGGAGCCATTGGTCACGATACCCGCACTTTGCTCACGCTGTTCGCTCGGATCGCTGATTCGCAGATAACAGCGATTTGCACTCGGTTTACTATCTGCCGACAACGATGCCGTGCGTCTCATGCGAAGGCGAGGCGGATCAGCGCTTCCTGTTCCATCTTGTGCGCTTTGATCGAGCCAGTCGCGGGGCTCGCGCTTTCCGAACGCTTCACCGTGATCAGGTGTTTTTCGCCGAGCAATCTCTGCAGCTGCGGGCGCACAAAGCTCAACGCGCCCTTGTTAGCCGGCTCCTCCTGCACCCAGATCACCTTTTTCGCATTTCCATGTTTGGCGAGTTCTTCCTGCATTTCTTTCTTCGGGAAGGGATAAAGCTGGGCGAGGCATATCACCGCCGTCTTGTCGTCCTGGCGCTTGTCGCGTTCCGCCTTAAGCTCGTGAGCGATTTTACCCGAACAGATCAAAACCCTCTCAGCGTCGCTCACCTTCGCATCGGGGAGGACAAAACGGAAACATCCGCCCTCCGAAAACACATCGATCGACGAGCTGGCCGCCTCCGCGCGGAGCAGTCCTTTGGGGGTAAAGACAATTAACGGCTTTCTCCAGATTCTCAAGACCTGGCGCCGCAACAAATAATAGTACTGGCACGACGTCGAAGGTTGGCAAATCTGAATGTTGTCTTCCGCGGCAAGTTGAAGAAACCTCTCGAGCCGCGCGCTGGAATGTTCCGGACCCTGCCCCTCATAACCGTGCGGAAGCAGCACCACGAGCCCCGACAAGAGTTTCCATTTGTCCTCGCCCGCCGTGATGAACTGATCGAGAATCGGCTGCGCCACATTTGCGAAATCACCGAACTGTGCCTCCCAGCAAACAAGCGCTTCCGGATACTCTCGACTGTACCCGTACTCGAACCCGAGCACACCCGTCTCGGACAGCGGCGAATCCATTACGGTGAACCTTCCCTGGTCCGCGTGAAGATTGGCGAGCGGGTAGTAACCCTCCCCGGTTTTTGTGTCGACTATCATCGCGTGGCGCTGGTTGAAAGTGCCTCTTCGGCAATCCTGTCCGGTCAATCGAACGGGTACGCCCTCGTAGAGTAGAGTCCCCATCGCCAACGCCTCCGCCATCCCCCAGTCCACCGATTTCTCACCGGCCAGCATCTTCTTCCGCTGGTCGAAGAGCCGCTTGATCTTTGGATGGATGTTGAAATCATCCGGGTACGATGTGATCTTCGCGCCGACTTCCTGAACGATATCCTCGCCGACGCTCGTATCAACTTCGAGCGCGGGAATGTACGGTCCACCGCGGTACGGATCCCAGTATGTGGGCAGCCGGTGCATCACAGGCCGATGGAGGGATGAGCGGCCGATTTCATGTTCCGATTCGAGCACAGACCATACTTTCTCCCTGATTTTCTCAAGTGACTCGGGACTCTCTCCAACTTTATTGCCGTAAAGCTCCCACAACATCGGCCGATCCGTGATCTTTTCGTACAGAAGCGGCTGCGTTATCGACGGATCCTCGACTTCGCTGTGACCGTAGCGGCGGTAACCGATGATATCGATCAATATGTCGTCGCCAAATTCCGTCCTGTAATCCATAGCCAGTTTTCCCGCGCGATGGATTGCATCCGGGTCTTCGCCATTGACGTGGATGATCGGTATCGTTTGGCGCTTGGCGAGATCGGATGAGAAGCGAGATGAATGCAGTCTCGGAAATTCCGCTGTGAAACCGATAAGATTGTTCACGATGATCCGGATGGTGCCGCCGACGTCATAGGATTCGAGCCCCGCCATGTTGAGCGTTTCCGCAACAACGCCCTGGCCCGCGAACGACGCGTCCCCGTGAAGCGTTATACAAAGAACCTGCCGGCGACCTTGTTCTCCCCTGCGGTCGTGTTTGGCCCTCACACGTCCCATGATAACCGGGTTAACCGCCTCGAGGTGGCTGGGGTTGCTGTTGAGGTGGACTTTCAACTCCCTGCCGCTCGGCGTTTTGTGCATTCCCGTCGCCCCGAGGTGATATTTGACATCACCGGCCCCCAGCATGCTTCTCGGGTCGATATCTTCTGTTGCGGCAAAAATGTCCGACGCGGGAATGTTGACGATATTGGTCATCACATTCAGGCGTCCCCGGTGACTCATGGCAATCATGGCCATATCCCCATCGTGATCGATAAATCGATCCAGAATCGCATCAAGAAGCGTAATCGTCCCCGCAATCCCCTCGATCGAATAGCGCTTGCTCCCAACATACCTTGTGTGCAAAAAACGCTCGAACAACTCGGATCGGGCCAGCCGTTCCACCGTCTCGACCGGGTCGGGTACGGAATCATCCGACTCCAGCCATGCTGAAATCCACCGGGTTCGAACCCGGTCTTCGATGTGCATGAACTCGACACCAATCGATCCGCAATACACCGCCCGGCAACGCTCGATTACATCACCGGCAGCACCGCTGGAAGCGTCGATGATATCGGGGTGCTCAACAGATTCCATACGCCCCAAAGGATCGATATTCGCCCCAAGATACCCCCAGCGGCGATACGCCTCCACCACGGGACTGCCCGGCAATTGAGTGGCCGGCACCGACGCCGGTTTTTTCGGTGATCGAGATGTACTCATAAATAATCCTGAATTATGTGAATAATTGAACAAATTTCGGCCGAACCGTCATGCGCGGCGCCCGAGCGGCCGCAGAGCGCGGCATGACACCCCACAACTATACAAAATGAATTGCTCCGGTCAAGCGCTATGGGGGCTGTTCATACCTGAGGTCAAAATCGCCCCACCGCCGACACATCGAGCCCCCCTGCGCTATTGCCAAGGGGAACGCCGGCGGTTAATATCGAATTTCTTAAGGTGCCTTAGAGTCAATATCACAGCCAATGAACTTTCAGGAGAACAGATATGCCGTTCATTCCAAAGATACTCGCTTTTGCCGGAAGCTCACGCGCGGAATCGCTCAACAAGAAGCTCATCCGCATCGCGGCCGGCGCCGCCCGGAACTCGGGGGCGGAGGTAACTCTTCTCGACTTTCGCGATTATTCCATTCCGTTGTATGACGCGGATCTCGAAGCCGCGGAGGGAATCCCCGAAAACGCTCAAAAGATCAAAGCGCTTTTCAACAACCACCACGGTTTCTTAATTGCATCCCCGGAATACAACAGCACCTACACACCATTGATGAAGAACGTCATCGACTGGGCATCGCGCCCTCTCGAAGGTGAAAAACCTTATGCCGGATTCGAGGGCAGGGTAGCTGGAATCATGTCCGCATCACCCGGGGCTCTAGGTGGGATGCGCTCGCTCGCACAACTCCGCGCGCTTCTCGAAAACATGCGGGTGATAGTGCTTTCCGATCAGAAGGCGATTTCACACGCGCACAAAGCGTTCGCCGATGACGGCTCGATGGTCGATCCCAAGCAATCGGAGGCGGTGGAAGCCATCGCATCAAAATTGACCAAAATGCTCGTCGAGATTCACGCGTAGGCACTCACCGATGGTCCTGAGGTGGAACAGGCTTGTTATCGAGAATCGATTCGATTTTTTCCACAACCTTGTCGTCGATTTTCTCGAGGACATCGAGTGACTTCATGTTCTCCTGAACCTGCGCCGCCGATGTCGCGCCCGTTATTACGGTGCTAACGTTCGGATTCTTCAAGCACCACGCGAGCGCGAGTTGCGCTGTGGTACAACCCAGGTCGGTCGAAATGGAAGCGAGTTTCTTGACTTTGCCGAGACGAGCCGGGGCATCGTCGCCGAGCACCCAGTCGGAGAGCCACGCGTATTCCTTCAGAGACAAGCGGCTCCCCTCGGGCACACCATCGTTGTATTTCCCGGTCAGAACACCGCTCGCCAACGGGCTCCATATCGTCGTTCCAAGACCTATTTCGTCATAAAGAGGCGCGTATTCGACCTCGACTCTGTCACGGCATAGCATGTTGTACTGCGGTTGTTCCATGGTCGGAGGGATGAGATGCTCGCGCCGCGCCACGGCAACAGCCCGCATGATCTCCTCCGCGCTCCACTCGCTTGTCCCCCAGTAAAATGCTTTTCCCTGTTGAATGAGAATGTTCATAGCCCACACCGTTTCCTCCATCGGTGTGTGGTAGTCGGGGCGGTGGCAGAACACAAGGTCGACATAGTCCATTTTGAGACGCTTGAGCGAAGCGTCCATCGCCTCCATGATGTGTTTTCGGGAGAGCCCGCGGTCGTTGGGGCCCTTACCACCCCAAAATATCTTCGTCGACACCACGAGATCCGACCGCTTCCACTGCCTTTTCTTTATCACTTTTCCCATCACCGTCTCGGCCGCGCCCGCATCGTATCCCTCGGCGTTATCAAAAAAGTTCACACCGGCCTCGTACGCCGCCGCCATGCACTCATCCGCCTTGTCGGCCGTCACCTGCCCCCCATATGTAATCCATGCGCCCAACGACAACGCGGACACCTGCAAACCCGACGATCCCAGATACCGGTACTCCATTTGTGACACTCCCCTTCTTTATTATCAGATGTAATTTTCCGCCCACGCGGCAATGACGCCACCAACATAACTGGCGTCCGACTCATTTAACATCAAGTGATCCGCATGCGCCAGCGAAACAAAACTTTTAGGATGCCGCGCCGCCGCGAAAATTTTGCCGGCGTTATCTATTTCCACTATCGTGTCGGCGGGTGAGTGAAGAACAAGAAGCGCCATGTCCAGCGATTCGATAACCTCACCGGCCGGTGTCGCTTCAAGATCTTTAAAAAAGCTCTCCCGAAGTTCAAACTGCCTGCCGCCAATACTGACCCGAGCTTCCCCTTTTTCCGCCGCCTCCTCGCGCGCCCGGCTCAATTTGGCGCCCAGATGCGCCGGATCAAACGGGGCCGCCACCGTCGCCACCGCACCAATCGACGCGATATGCCGAGCGGCGTTGAGCACGGCAACCCCACCCAACGAGTGTCCTATCAAAAGCCCCGGCGGACCGTGGTTGTTTTGCAGATATCCCGCGGCGTCGATGAGATCTTCGACATTCGAACTCAGCGTCGACGACGAGAAATCGCCGTCGCTCTCCCCCAGTCCTGTAAAATCAAATCTCAAAACCGCGATCCCACGTGACGTCAGCGCCGAATTGATATTCACGAAGGGTTTGAGATCTTTGCCGCATGTGAAGCAATGCGCCAGTATCGCATACGTTCGGGCCGGCCCCGCATCAGGCAAATCGAGATAACCCGACAGAAGGAGTCCCCGCCGGTTGACGAACTCCACGTTTTCCGTTTTCATGTTTTTCTTCCTGGATCGTTTTTTAAGACAAATTGTCGCGTCGCCCATCGGCAACCCCGGCGCGATTATCCCGCACCGCCGCCACCACCGCCACTTCCGCCACCACCGCCACCACTCGCTCCGCCTCCGGCGCCCGATGCGGAACTCATCGACGTGGACATGGTTTGAATCATTGTCGAGAATCCCGTCGACAATCCGGTCACACTTTGCTCAACGCTCCCAAACGCTCCGCCGTAGAACCAGACGGGGTATACCATCGCGCCGCTTTCCCCTTTAACCTGAAGTTTGGGAATGAGCTGTTTGTGCATGCCGAAAACAATCGCCGCGCCGAGATACCGGCTCCAGTCATTTGAGTCGAGGGTCACTGGACCCAGTCCGCGGCTGATTGACTTCAAATGTTTTTTGAAATCGCGCCACGCCAACACCAGGCGACGCCCCTCCTGCGTCCTACGGCTGAGAAACGCGGTGAGAACCGCCTGGATAAAACCACCGACAAGTGCGGCAATCCCCGCATGCGGTTCCGAGAAGATAATAAACGCCATCCCCGCGAGCATGATTCCCAGGCCGCACAAACCATTGATAACCATCGCTCCGACCGGATATGGCTCGAAAAAACCGAACGATTTTCCGTAATCTCCAACCTGTTTGATCCATTTCCGGAACCATTTTTGGAATCCCGTGCGGTTCTTCATCGCCGCTTTCTTGAACGCGGACATCGAAAACCCGTTCGAGTCACCGGCCTCGTTGAGCATGAACTGGAGAAGTTCTCGTTCGTAGGGGGCGAGTTCATCGAGCGGTTTTGCCACAACATCGAAACGGTAATCAATTTCCTTTTTAGATTTCCCGAACCAACCCTTCTTATCGGCCACCGTCTCGTGAATTTCCAAAAATCCTCTGTTCGCCAGGTCCATCAGGGTCGCAACCATTGCCGGTCCCGATACGGTTCGGTTCATCAGGTAGGACAGGATCGCGGGTGGATGCTCGCTTGGCATTTCACCGCGTACCGTCCTGGAGACAACACCGTGCGGCCGGCCATAACGGTTGAAGTACAGAAACCAGATTCCGAGCGCAGCCAGGCCGAGGATTATTGAGAGCGGAAACAGTTTCTTTGCCAACGCCGCTTTCGTGTCCCTCTCACGGGCGGCGTCTTCCAGCCGCTGCTGTCTTGCTTCACGCCGTTGGTTGGCCTCCTGCGCCCATCCCGCCTCTTCCACGAGGATCTCGCTGAGACGGGCGCCATCCTTTGTCAGCGCCAGGCCGGAAAACACATCTTCCGGGCAGGTGATTCTTGCCTCCCAATAGGTTCGGGCCGGAAGCGGCGCCACAAAAAGCGACACACCCCCCTCGGGAAGAATCCTCACCGTTCCATGGAGCGGCCCATGGGCCCAGGCCCTGACATCCGAATAACGGACCGATTCGGGCAAATGAACGCGAACTTCAACACGACCGATCGCTCGATCCCAATCTTCCCCGACGAATTTGTAATAGATCTCCGCGACATCTGTGAACCGGTGGACTACGCCCGACACCGTGTATGAAAAAACGAATGATCGTTTCTCGTCCTGGGCGGAGTAGTACCACGTTATGGTTCGTGTCGATCCGTTTCTCGATACCGAATATGTTCCAGGAGATTTCGATGCGGACGGTAAAAAGGTAACTCCGCCATCGGCCACCTCGATATCATGAAGTTCTTCACCCGGCTTGAGAGGAATCTCCCGAAACGCGAAAGAGTAAGATCCCGAAAAATTGTAGGTAATCCTCTCGACAACACGCAGCGCGCCATCGGGACGAACCGTCGCATCGACGTCTATCGACTCGACCGAGTAACTCTTCGAGAAGCACGGCGCATTGAGAGACGTAACGACCACCACAGAAAGCAGAAATATAATAAATGTTCGCATACATCTCCTTACCCTGGGCTCGGTCGATCTATTCAAAGAGGCCCTCCAGAAATTCGCTGGAGGGCCTCTTCATTGTTCATCACGAGCGTAACCCGATGGCCCCGGATTAACGGCGGGGACCGATCACTATTACGACACGGCGGTTCTTTGCCCGGCCCTCTGGACTATCGTTGTCGGCGATGGGCTGGTACTCGCCATATCCGGCAGCCGACAGGAGCTCCGGCGCGATCCCATGCTTCTGCACCATATAATGCACCACGGCGCACGCACGATGGGCGGCAAGCTCCCAGTTCGACGGGTATTTGGTCAGGTACGGCGTCAGGATTCCCTTGTTATCCGTGTGGCCCTCCACACGAATACTGCGGTCGGAGTGGTTCTGCGCAACTCCCGCGATCTGATCGATCACGTTCCGGCCGGAATCGGAGAGTTTGGTACTCCCTGAATTAAAAAGAACCGCTTCGGACACCGTCACGGCCGTGGACGATTCCTTCTCTTCGAGCCAAACCTGTTCTTTGGCTTCGAATTCGGAGAGAGCGCTCGCCAGCTCCTGGTTCAACTCGGCAATTCTGGCCCTGTCTTCCTGGTTTGCCTGCTCGAGATCGGATACCTGACCTTCGAGTTGCGCGATTTGGGCGTCTTTTTCCCTCATCACTTTCTTGTTCGAGCACCCCATCGCCAAAAGGGCGACCAGGATAGCTACGATAATCCAAGATCTACTTCTCATGGTTAGACCTCTCTATATTGAAATTAAATAACGGTTCGGAGCAATTCGGCTAAATAAAGCCCAGTGGTTGTCGTGCACCATCTTACGGTATCGAATAGTAGCCACCGGACGACGCGTAGTCAACATGTTTCGCGGCCAAGAGACCGCACACCTCGCCGGCGGGCGCCACACATGGAGCCTATAACAGACGCTCCTTCAAACAGTTTCAATCCGAGCGGAATCGAAATGGAACCCGTATTCGGCTTTCCAGCGCCTCCAGACGCCACCGTCCCCAGCACCGGTTGAATCATCATCATCTGGGAA
This sequence comes from Candidatus Latescibacterota bacterium, assembly GCA_963791045.1. Taxonomy (GTDB): domain Bacteria; phylum Krumholzibacteriota; class Krumholzibacteriia; order WVZY01; family WVZY01; genus CAWBQK01. Next base: position 177,708 of record CAWBQK010000017.1, on the reverse strand, counting down.
AGTTCCGAGGGCGCCGGACCTTTAAAACAACGCTTTCCCTTTGATACCAATTGCGCTATTCTGAATCGCCGTGGATCGAGGGTAAAAGCACGTGCCGCACGCCGATGCAACCTCCTTCACGACAGACTCTTAACCAGTTTAGTTCAAGCGGCTAAAAACTGAATGTCGATTCGCAACCTATAGAATCGAATGATTTGCCGGATCAGGTGTACATATCTGCGAAGGCGCCCAAAACCCAGGTCTGTTGACCGTTCAAGCACGTAACATTTTATCGACTTGACCGTAGATACCTGGGTGTAATCTCAAGCAGAAATGGATCGAAAGGAGTCATTGTGTCCCGTTCTACAATTCACCCATACCATATAACGACCATCCTGGTGATCATCACCGGGCTGTTGATGCTCGCCTCTGTACTCCCCGCTTCCGCGGCAGACTGGAAAGGCACGGACGAAGTCCGCGACGGCGTTCGGGTTCTATTGAATCCATCCGATCCGATGGAACCGGTGATCGAATCAACTCCGGAAGAGCTCTGGCGGATTGGCGGAGACACGGATGATGAGGATGAGTTCTTCGGAGTGATTTCACAAGTCCTCACCGATGACGCCGGAAATGTGTATCTCCTCGACTCGCAACTCAACCAGATCAAAGTGTTCTCCCCGGACGGCGAGTACCTTCGAGCCATCGGTCGCGAGGGCGAAGGCCCGGGCGAGTTTCGTGCGCCGACAAGCATGTTCTTCACTCGCGATGGAAATCTCGGTGTGCTCCAACTGGCGCCCGGCAAGGTCGTGCTCCTCACACCCGACGGTGAGCCGGCCGGCGAACACCCGCTTCCCACCCGGGAAGACGGCGGCATGATGATTCTCATCGGCGGAAATTCTCGTGGCGGCAACCTCGTCCTCGCAGCTGCTGCGAATGGCTTTGCCGAGGGACGTTTTGACCAGACCCGCTATCTCGCAAGCCTCAACCCCGACGGTACCGAAGCGGCGACGTACCACTCCGAAGTTCGGACGATTGACTTTGCGAATCCGGTCCTCGACGACCAGGTCTGGGACACATTCGACCGCCGCTGGACCATTGGCGGCGACGGCCGCGTGTATGCGTGCACGAACTACTCGGACTATCGTATCGAGGTGTGGAACGCCGACGGCACGCGCGACCGGACTATCGAACGGGAGTACACGCATCTGAAGCGCACGCCCGAAGAGAAAAAAATCGTCGAAGACCTGATGGGGTTGTTCGCCAACCAGATCCCCAATGCGACGGTCAAGATTTCTGATTTCAACAAGGACGTCGAGACGATATTTGTCCGCGAGGACGGAAGTCTCTGGGTCCTCACGAGCAACGGCACGCGCAACCTCCCCGACGACATCGCAGGCACCTTCGACGTTTTCGATCCGGAGGGCCGCTTCGCCCGCCAGGTCACTTTGAAAGTCGAAGGCTCGCCGTTGACCGACGGTTACTACTTTGTCGGAGACCGCTTTTATGTCGTGACCGATTTGCTGCAAGCGGCCATATCGCTTCAGTCCGGGGGGCAATCGTTGCAGATTGGCGACGACGAGCCCGAACCCATGAGCGTCATTTGCTTCAAGCTTGGCAGTGAGCTGAAGACATCCACCAAATAGATCTTTTACCAAGATTCCGGCCGGCGCTTAGCCGGCCGGACTTTTTTAAACTCATGAAAACTAGCTACGAACTTCCCAGTATTCCTGTTCAGATTCGGACTTCGTGTCTTTGCGTCGTCCTTATTTTTTGTCTCGCTTTGCTGGTTGTGACGACCGGCTGCGGCTCTGGAGACACGAGCGGCGGTGAGGCTGATTCGCTCGCCGTCGCCGCCGAAGGCGGTGGCGAGAACGGTAACGGCGAAGCGGCGGCCGACACAACCGACTCACAGCCCGAGAAGAAACAGCGTGAGCGCACCACATCGGTCAACGTGGCGGCGACCGTCAAAGGAGATCTTGTCATTCCCGTTATCGCAGAAGGGACGATTCGGTCCCGTCAGGATGCCGAGATCAAGACAGAGATCAGCGGGCGCATAGACAAAGTCCACACCACTGAGGGTCAGTTCCTTCGAAAAGGTCAGATTATTCTGAAGCTGGATTCCCGTGAATATGAAGTGGCCGCGGACGAAGCAAGATCCAATTATCTCCAGGCGCTGAGTGTTCTTGCCGTCGAAGAAGACAGCGTGGATGTCACCGAACGCTCTTCTGAGCTCAAGGAAAAGATCAAGCAGCTCGAGGTTCTCGAACGTAAGGGCTCGATCAGTAGAGAGGAACGCCTCGCCCAGGAGATTGCGCTCGACGTTCAGGCTTTGAGGGACGGGGATTTTCGCGTCGATATGGTCGCTGTGCGGAGCGGTGTTACGTCCGCGCGGGCGGCCCTCGAACGCGCATATCTCAACCTCGAGCGGACGGAGATTCGCGCGCCTTTCAACGGCGTCATCACCGGCCTGGAACTTACAAACGGTGAACGATTGGTCATCGGAGAGACAATTTGCACGCTGGTCAACAATATCGACCTCGAAGCGGAGGTGGGTGTCCTCGAGTCCGACATCGGACATCTTGATGTTGGGCGCCCCGCCCTCCTCGCCGTGCCGGCTCTCGGCGATACTATTCGAGCCACGGTGGACGTTATCAGTCCCCAGTTCGATAGGGCGAGTCGAACCTGCATGGTTCTTTTGCGCGTAAAGAGTCCCGAGGGCCGCCTCCGACCCGGTATGTTTGTAAGGGCAATCGTCGCGGGAGAAACCTATCCCGACCGGCTGCTCGTGCCAAGAGAGGCAATTCTAACCCGCGACGGCAGACCCCTTCTTTTCAAGATTGAAGGCGATCGAGCCAAGTGGCTGTATCTGAAGGTTGGAAAACAGAACGATTACACTGTCGAAATCGAAAAAGTTCTTCAGGGGGGAACCCTGGAGGCTGGCGATAAGGTCGTCGTATCCAACCACCTCACCCTCTCCCACGAGGCAAAAATTAAAATCAAAAAGACAGTCCCCATAACGGATCCCTGGGGGGGCACAAAATAAGGACGCGTGATGCTGCGTTTTGTCATCCAGCGACCCATAGCAATCAGCATGCTATTTCTCGCGCTAGTGCTGATCGGTTTACTTAGTTTCGCCCGACTGCCCGTTGACCTGCTTCCGTCGATTACATACCCGCGACTTACCGTAATCACGACGTACGAGGATATTCCGGCGGAGGACCTCGAACGCCTCGTCACGCAGAGAATCGAAGAAGTCGTCACCGCGCTCTCCGGTGTCCGCCGTGTCATCTCCAGAACCCGCGAAGGTATCTCGATAATCACCGTCGAGTATGAGTGGGGCACGCAGATGGACTTCGCCAATCTACACCTCCGAGAGGCCGTGGACCGCGTAGCGTTTCGCGACGATTTTCCGGAAGAGGCGGAACGACCGGTTATTCTTCGTTGGGACCCCCTCTCGCGACCCATTAGCATTCTCGCCCTCAAGGGAACCGGACGTATAGAATCGGTGACGGAATTCGCGACCGAGGTCGTCAAACCCGCGCTCCAACAAGTCGAGGGGATAAGCCAGGCCGAGGTAGTCGGCGGCGTAGAACGCGAAATCCGCGTCGAACCCGATGTCAAGAAAATGGCGATGTATGGCATTACGATCGAAGACATCCGCGGCGCTCTCTCGCGGAGCAACATATCCTTCCCCGGGGGGAAAATCAGGCAAGGACCGCTGCACCTGAGTCTACGTATCGTCGGAGAGTATGAAACGCTCGAAGACATCGCCGCAACGGACATCTTGAGATCGGGGACGTCCGTTGTCCGCATCAGCGACATCGCGGTTGTCACCGACACCGTCAAAGAGTCGGAAGGAATGACCTACCTCGGCGGTGACCAGGTGGTGTCGTTTCTTCTCTATAAGGAACCCGACGCCAATACGATCCAGGTGTCGGAGGAAATCGATGTCGCGCTCGGCGTTCTCGTCGAGGACTACGGAGACTTCGAATACGAGTTCGTATACAGGGACGCGGAGTACGTCCGCGCATCGTTTCAAGGGCTCGTGCAATCGCTCATCATCGGGGCATGTCTCGCTTTTCTCGTTTTGTTTTTCTTCCTTCGTGATTTCCGGAGCCCCATCGTCGTTGGCGTCTCAATCCCGGTATCGATTTTCATTACTTTTGCCCTCCTCTATTTCGGCAAGGTCAAACTCAACTTAATGAGCCTCGGTGGGCTATCTCTTGCCGCCGGTATGCTCGTCGATAATGCGATCGTTGTGCTCGAAAATATCAACCGGCATCTCGCTGAAGACCGCCCCATAGAACCGGGGACCGGTGATGCGGATGGCGCGCATAAGGATCTTGCCCGGCAGCGTTTCGTCGCCCGCGCCGCGGTGGACGGGACCGGAGAGGTGGCCCGCGCCGTCCTTGCAGCCACATTCACAACCGTGGCGGTCTTCTTCCCCGTCGTCTATGTCCCGGGAATAGCGGGCGCGTTTTTCCGCGACCAGGCCCTGGCCGTCGTCTTTGCGCTTCTCGTATCGGTAGCGACGGCGTTGCTGCTTCAGCCGATGCTTTCAGCGAGGGTACTCTCAAGAAAACAAGGGCCTCCCCGCGGACTCTTTCGGCTCTTCAGCGACGCATTCGACGCGTTTTATAATGTCTACCACACCGTGCTCGTCCGCTCGCTTCGACGCCCCAGGTTTATGCTCACAATTCTCGTCGCCGGACTCGCCCTAACAGCTCTTCTCGCAACCGGACTTCGAACGAGTTTTATGCCCGAAAGAAGCGCCGGTGACCTGAGGATCGACGTCGAACTTCCGAGCGGCACGCCACTCGAGGAAACGGCCATCTGGACTTCGAAGTTCGCTGACTGGATAAGCGCCGATGAGGATGTTAGAAACGTGTTCAGCCAGGTTGGCCGCACCGAGAAAACACTCGAATCTTTGAGCGAGTTCACGGCGCCGCACACGGCGAGTATCAGAATAATTCTGAAGCCCGGACGAGGCGGACGCGAGAAAGGACGCAGAATCCAGGAGGAAGCGGCCAGGCGGCTCGGCAATATGCCGGGGCTCCAATACGCTTTCCACGAGGAAGGAATCGGACTCGGTGAAATTCTCGCCACGGACGAGGCGCCTTTCACACTCGGTGTGATGGCCGAGGATCCCCTGGTCGCCGTGGAAGTTGCCGAAGATTTGATGCATCGTCTCACTGACGCCGAATCACTTCGAGATCTCAAGGTAGACCGGGTTATCGGCACGCCAAACCTCGTCGTCCAACTCGACGCCGAAGAAATCCTCCGTAGCGGCCTGAATCCCGAGGCCATTGCGCGCGAGCTTCGCAACCGCATCCGCGGCGTGGAGGCGACCACATTCAACGAGGTCGACCAGAGGATCGATATCTCGGTGAGGCTTCCCCGTGACAAGCGCCGCGATCTCTCGGAGGCGTTGAATTCACCCGTTGCGGTCGGCGACGGAAATACGGTCCCCCTTCGCACCTTTCTCGACCTGCACGAAGAACGGCCCGTGCGCGAACTGACCCGGAGAAATCAGCGTCGAATGGTCACTGTGTCCGCCGACCTGCGCAAGGGATCGGTCGATGAAGCGTGGGAGCAGGCGATGGCGGTCGCATCGACAATGGACCTGCCAACCGGCGTGATGATTGTTAAGAGCGGTCAGCGAGCCGAGATGGTCAAGAGCTTCACGCGATCTCGGCTGGGCAATGCTGCTTGCGACGCTCCTCGTATACATGATTCTTGCCGCCCAGTTCGAGTCGTTTGTCGACCCACTCCTGATTGCCTCCGTGCTACCAATCGGTCTCGCGGGGTCCGTTATTGCCATTGCTCTCAGCGGCGGTTCGTTGAATGTTCTCTCCCTCATCGGCATGGTTGCCTTAATTGGAATTGCGGTCAACGATGCCATCATCAAGGTGGACACCATACGCCGCCTGCGTGAGAACGGTATGGACGGCTACAAGGCAATCCTCGAGGCCAGCCGACTCCGTCTCCGGCCAATTTTAATGACCAGTGCGTCGACGATTCTTGCCATGATCCCGCTTGCCGTCGGAATAGGTAGCGGTGAACAACTCCAGCGGCCGCTCGCTCTGACCATCATTGGCGGTCTTTTCCTGACGACGTTCCTCACGCTTATCTACACGCCGATCCTCTACAAGATGGCCCATCGCATCAAGGAGACCGGCGAATGACCAATTTCTTCGTGAGGCACCCGGTCACGACCTGGATGATTTTTGCGGCGTTCATACTGCTCGGTCTGTACGCCGTACCCCGCCTCCAAATTGAAGCTATACCTGAGATAGATCTCCCAACTCTAACTATACAAACATATTGGAACGGCGCCTCACCTCAAGCTATCCAACGCTCGATTACCATTCCCATTGAAGAGGCGGCTCGCAAAGTCCATGGCGTCGAGAACATCAGGTCGACCAGCCGGGCCGCTCGCTCACAAGTCGAAGTATCTTTTCGCCGCGAGATTGATATCGAATTCGCCCGAATCGACCTCAACGAACAGTTGGGTTCTGTCAGACGTAATTTGCCGCTCAACGCCGGACAACCGATGATCCTCCCCTACGTCCCCGAGGAATTCAGAACCGAACAATTCTTTACCTTCAGTCTCGAGTCGCCCCTCGAACCCAACGAATTGCGCGAACTCGCCGAAGACTGGGTGCTCCCTCAGCTGGTGGCGCTCGAAGGTGTCGCCGACGCGCGAATACTTGGCGGCGCCCAGCCGCTTATCAAGATTTATCTCGACCGCCGCAAACTCGACCTCTACGGCATCACGCCGGACGAGATATTCACTAATATAGACCGTCTCGACGAATTGGATGGGGCGGGGACGGTATTCCAGGCCGGAACCGAGAAGTTCGTGGCACTCCGGGATATGGTCAGCTTTCATGACCTTCGACACGCCATCGTCGCTCAACGAGGCGAAAGAGCCTTCACACTTGGAATGCTCGCCGAAATCAAAAGGGATCACGAAGACCCCGTGTACCTTGTCCGTTCAAACGGCAAGAACGTCGTCCAAATCTTCGTCGAAAAGAGGAGCGGTGCAAACTCTGTCGCCGCGAGTCGAACGCTCCGCAAGGCCCTGCCCGCAATAGAAAACCAGGTACCTTTCGAGGTCACATTCAATGTTGACGAGGATCAGGGCGAAGAACTCGAATCAAAGCTCAAGGAACTCGTATACAGATCGCTCGTCATTCTCGCTCTTCTTTTTCTGCTGTTGGCGATTTCGCTCCGACAGATCAAGCTCACCGCAATCGTCATTGGATCGATCGTTTTTGCCATCGTTATCTCACTGAGCTTTTTCTACTTTCTCAAAATATCAGTCAACTTTATCACCATCAGCGGTCTGACTGTTTGCTTCGGGCTCATTCTTGACAACAGTATCCTCGTTCTCGATTCGATTCACCGCCGCATGGGGTCCCTGGACAAGGCACAGGAAGCCGGTTTGTCGCATTCGTCAAAAATGAAGATCGCACTCGAAATGATTATCGGCGGCACGCGCGATGTATTCTTCCCCATCCTCACAACCACGGCGACAACAGTTGTGGCATTCGTGTCTTTTATATTTCTGTCAGGCCGCCTTGCGCTTTACTACGTTCCTCTCGGAGTCTCCGTCGCCACGGCGCTTATCGCATCGCTCTTCGTCGCGTTCGGATGGGTTCCGATGATCCTCCACAGCAGTTGGGCCACGCCCAACGTGAGGCGCTCGGAGGATGGCCCGAACAACGTCGACGACCCAAGGGAGCTCGCCAGGTTTACCGAGGATCTTCCCGATCTCGATGCCCGCCCGCCTCTTTTTGAACGTATATTTGCCTGGAACCAGAAACTCTGGTGGCTCGTGGTTCCAGCCACTCTGCTTGTCTTTGTTTTCGGTTGGTACGTTTATGACACCAAGGTCATAAAGGCGGGGTTCTGGCGGCTGCCCGATGTAGAACAGCTTGTATTGATCCTCGAGATGCCTTCGGGAACGGATATCGAGCTTACTTCCGAAACCCTTCGCCTCTTCGAGGAAAAGCTCCAACCAATCCCCGAGGGCGCGCAGGTGCGCTCACAAGTCTTCGGCAACCAGGCGATGATGAGGATCGAGTTTGACAAAGACACTCGCCAGTCGGAGATTCCGATGTTTTTCAGACAGCTTCTTGTCGACGAGGCGGACAAGCTTGGCGGCACGGCCATCGTAATCTTCGGTTATTCCGACACTCCCTATGTTCGCGGCAACTTCGGGGGCTCCGCCCTTAATTCGATGATCAAGATAACAGGATACAATTCAAAACGGCTCCGGGAGATCGCGGAAAAGACTCTCACCGACATTCAGAAGAACCGCCGGGTGCGTAACGCCCGGATCACGACCGGCTCCCAGTTCGAACGCGCGTTCCAGGACGAAGTCGTCGTAACCGTGGACCGGGACCAATTAGCCGTTTACGGACTCAGCGTCCTGGAAATCGTCGTCCACCTCCAACGCCTGCTCGGTGTCGACACACCGCGGACGATGCTCATAGACAACGAACACAAACAGGTCCAACTGGCCTTCGAGGACTCCGAAGCCGTGGAGTTCGCCGATGCGCGAGAGACATTCATAACAACTCCAAGTGGAGAGACCGTGCGGCTTGCCGACCTTGTTAAAGCCGAGGTTCTTCCGCTTTCCGGTTCAATAATTAGAGAAAACCAGCGGTACACCACGTACCTCAATTGGCAGTATGTAGGCACCGACCGGATGCGACTGAGCTTTATCAAAAAAGTCCTCGACTCATTCGACCTTCCCTACGGCTACGATGCGGAGGAGACCACTCGCGAATTCTTTTCGCAGGAAGAAGAGGAAGAACTCACGCTGGCGCTGGCGCTCGCCGTGCTGTTTATCTTTATGGTTCTCGCCGCTCTTTTTGAAAGCATTTCCCTGCCGTTTCTCGTGCTGGTCTCGGTGCCGATGGCTCTTGTTGGCGTTTACATCGCGTTCTGGGTCACAAACTCGTCTTTTGATTCTTCCGCCCGAATTGGGTTGATTCTTCTCTTTGGCATCGTAGTCAACAATGCGATTTTGCTCGCAAGCCGTTTCCGGACAGAGTCCGCATTGGTCATCAGGGCGCGCCTCGGCATCGACCCAGCGAAAACGTCGGCGCTGTTTTCCCAGACGCGGACCGAGCCCGGCGGTGTCGATCTGTGGCACCTGCCACGGGAAGAGCGGGTTGACCTTCTTCGCCGCGCCGTGTCCCGCGCCGTTCGAATACGACTCCGCTCGATCCTTCTTACCAGCGGCACCACGATTGTCGGGCTTGCCCCGCTGCTCGTGCACTTCAGAGACACCGATGACAAGGACATTTGGGAAAACCTCGCGCTCGCATCGATCGGCGGCCTGGCTTCGAGCACCATTTTAATCATATTTGCCATCCCCGCTTTCTACTTTGTATCGGTGCGCTTTTTTGGATGGCGCTGGCGCGACGCCTGGCAGGAAGCCACGCACTGGGGCCGTGTTGTAATGTCCACCGGCGTGTTCGTCTGTCTTCTCATCGCGGCGTCCATCGTTTTTGGGCTCTACCAGACACACATTGTCTACGGTGTCGTCGATCCGGGAGAAACAGTAACCCTCGCCGACAATCATCGTGCAATCGCCCAGTACACCGGGCTTGCGATCGGGATTCTCTTCGCGTTGTGGGCCGGCGCGTACGGCGCGTGGCGATCGTGGTGGCGTAGCCTTCTATCCCTCATTACCGGCGTCGTTCTTACCGCGTCAGGCCTGTCTCTTTTGAACCTTCTCGATATTGAATTCATCGAGGGCCTCGTCGGCATCCACTGGATCAAGTCCGCCGGTATTCCCATTGTCGCCGCCTGGATTCTGTCCATCATCCTCCTGCGCGTAATTCGACATATTCGCGCCCTGCCGTCACGATCGAAAGCAGCTTGAACTGCTTGATAACCGGTCTCCCATTCCCTATTTTGAGGAATGAGGCACCTGGGCGCCATCCACGCGAGAACCATACGCGATCAAGGAGCAAATCAATGTACGAGGAAACCAGTTACAGTTGGAAAGCCAAGGACGGTTCACGAATCCGCGTAAGCGTTGAACCCTCTTATACACATCAAAATATCTGTCGGTTCGTGGTTGAACCCGCGGTCTACCCCGGCGGCGCCATCCATGTGTCCGGAGAACCCGCCGCCAGGTTATCGCCGATGGCGGCAAAACTAATCGACATCGAAGAGGTGACCGAGGTTCTTGTAGCGGGCGATGCCGTAACGGTGAGTACCGAGCAGCCCGCCGACTGGCAGGACCTTGGCGGAAAGATTGCATCGGCGATTCGTCATCAACTCGATTCCGATGAACCCGCCGTCGCCCCCGAGCACAAAAATACACTTCCCTCGTCCGATGAACTTAAGCAAAAGGTCCAGGAACTCATCGACGCCGCGATCACACCGGCAGTCGCCTCACACGGTGGTCAGATCAATCTTCTCGATGTGAAAGAAAACAACATCTACCTCGAATTTGGCGGCGGTTGTCAGGGATGCGGGATGTCGCACGTCACTCTTAAGTACGGCGTCGAGAAGTTGATTCGCCAGCACATCCCCGAAGTCGGCGAGATCCTCGACACCACGGATCACGCGGGCGGAAGAAATCCCTACTTCGCGTCAACCGAATAACGAACTCGCTCGCCCACGACACAAAAAACCCGGCGGACGCGCAGCGTCCCCGGGTTCAATTTTCCGCCCACTGTTTGCCGTTGTCAATTTTGCTTCGGAACACCAAACTTGGCCAATATGTCCTCCATGAGACACCACTTCGTAAAAGCGGATTGGAAGAGGTTCAGGCCGATAAAGGCGGTAAAGTAAAGCCAATTCGGGCTGTGGAATTTCGCAAGCCCGAGCGAAACCAGGATCAACGTCCCGGCTATCGCACGGATCATATTATTCATTGTCATTCCGCGATCTCCTTGTGCGTTCACAATTCCCCAGGATGACGCGTCGGCCGGATCGATCTCTTTCCGAATCCCGGTCAGGCGGCATCCCGTTACCGATCGATATCAACCTATAGCTATTTGTCCCGGAACGCAAATTGGTTTTTTGATTCTTCGACAGCAAAAAAAACACCCGATCCAAAGATCGGGTGTTTTTCTTCCAACTGAATAACTCGGTCAACGAATAATTATTCGCTGAAGAGCGTCTTAACCTTGCCCCATGTGGTGTCCTGAGTGGGGACGTCGCACAGGCATGTTCCGTCGGGATTCACGATACCAACGCCGCCGGTCGCGAAGATCAGATTCTCCACGCAGTCGACAACTTCGATCTGTCCGGACGGTACTGCCGGATCCGGATAGACGCCAAAGTAACAGCACGGACTCGTAAGCCCGGAACCGAAGTACTGAATCGTCAGAAGGTGGATCGGCGCGGTAAAGCATCCGCCGTAACCGATCGCGACACCGGTCTGCGAGCTACCGATAACGACCGCGAACGGTGACGAATCGGACAGGTAGGTTGCTCCGACCATACACGCCGGTGTCGGCGCGTAGAACTGACTGGCAGTTGCGCCCGCTGTGTTCACATGAACGACATAAACCGACAGAAGACCAGGGCCCGCGTCATACACGTTACAGTCCGTGCCGCCCATGTCGCCGAAGACACCAATGCTGCCGCCCTGCGCGAACGCAAGGCTAGCCACACAGAGCATCGCGATTGTCAGCAATGCTGCTTTCTTCATATTGTTACTCCTCCTTATTAACATCGTACGCTGTTCAGGATCTGCAGTTGGCAATCTGGAGAAGCGATCATTCATCCCGTGCGATGTATACGGATTGAAGCCAAGCTCCAGTGTTGCGAACTTCATTATAACATAAGATTTAACCACCTGTCAATTGTCGAGTTCGAGATATCCCGCATGATTGCTGGCAATTCCGGACCTTGCCATTATGATGGTAGTCTTCTGCGAAGAAAGCAGTTGCCTACATCCCTCCTCAATAAAAAGGCGCCCGGTCACAAGACCGGGCGCCTTTAGCGCAAATTTTCACTCAGCCAACAGAGAGATTATTCGCTATAGAGAGCTTTCATCTGGCCCCAGGTGGTGTCCTGCGTGGGAACGCCGCACTCGCATGAGCCGTCGGCATTCACGAGGCCACTCTGACCTGTGGCGTAAATCAGATTCTCGACACAGTCAACGACTTCGATCTGTCCTGACGGGAGATACGGATCAGGAACGACATCGAAGTAACAGCACGGTGCTGTCATTCCGGAGGCGAAGTACTGAATCGTCAAAACGTGGATCGGACCTGTGAAACATCCGCCGTAACCAATGGCTACGCCGGTCTGCGAGCTACCGATAACGACCGCGAACGGTGAACTGTCGGACAGATAGGTCGCAGCAGTCATACACGCCGGTGTCGGGGCGGCGAACTGACAAGCCGTTGCGCCGGGAACGTTCACATGGACAATGTAGATCGAGAGAAGACCGGGCGCTGCGTCAGTGATGTAACAGTCTGTTCCACCCATGTCGCCAAAGGCGCCGATACTTCCACCCTGCGCGAACACAAGGCTCGCTACACAAAGCATCGCGATCGTAAGCAATGCCATTTTCTTCATATCGTTACTCCTCCTTGTTACTCAACGTACGCTGTTCAGGCAATGCAGCTAGAAATCCGGAGAAGCAGGTTTTCATCCCGTGCGATGTGTGTGGAATGACAGCCATGCTCCAGTGTTGCGAAAGCAATTATATCACGATTTCGAACCCTTAGTCAATTAAAGAGTTGGGGTTTGATGCGTATTAATGCATGTTTTGAGTTTTTGCTTCAAAACCTTCTTGTTTTCAGGTTTCCGTGGATTTCTTCTTATATCTCACGGTTTCTTGAAAATCCAGGGAGTTTCACGGGGTGGTTTGCAAATTTTTCTTAAAAATGTAAGACTCGTCTTACACACATATCATCTTTTTGCCGGTTTTTACACCATGGAACGCGTTTGTCGATGGGTCGTACAATTGAAAACCAAACCTCTTCCCTCTCGGAACAGTCGATCTTCGCCGGTTCGAATCCGGTCGGCCGCTTTTTATTTTTCTGCTCGGACGAAAGGTTATCGTGAGAAAACTGCAAATCAACCGATTCGATTCCACCGCCTTCCCTATTATTATGGCCGCCGCCGCGCTGCTCTTTTGGGTCGGTAGCACGCTTGCGACCACACAGAGCGATCAACCGGCCGTGACAATGATCGATGTCGACAAGGTCGCCACGATAGAGTCGTACATGAATCGTCTCGAACCGTTCGGATTTCACGGTGCCGTCCTTGTCGCGCAGGGAAACGAAATCTTCCTCAACCGCGCATACGGTCTTGCCGACGTTTCCAAAGGCGTGCCCAACAAGCCCGGCACGCTCTTCAGCACTGGATCAGTTACCAAGCAGTTCACAGCCACCGCGATACTTTATCTCCAGGCAAATAACAATCTCAACGTGAACGATCCAATAACCAATTTCTTTGACGATGTTCCCGAAGACAAAAAGCAAATAACGATACATCAACTCCTCACCCACACGGCAGGCCTAAGGCCGGCATACGGAAGCGATGAAGATCCAATAACCCGACCACAACTCATCCGCCTGATATTGGACACACCGCTCGAACTCCCACCCGGGGACAAATACCAGTATTCAAACGGCGGGTACTCGCTCCTCGCCGCCATCGTCGAAATCGTCACCGGCGTCGAATACGAGAAATACCTTCGCGATACATTTTTTTTGCCACTGGACATGAACGCGACAGGTCTCAAGCTTCTCGATATTGAGCCCGCGCAGGTGTCGCGCTCACACAATCTCGACACCGCTTACGCGTCGCCCCTCGAACGCCCCACCGAATATTGGTTTCTCAAGGGCAACGGCGGAATATTGTCAACCACGACGGACATGTACAAGTGGTACCGCGGAATCCGAACCGGTGACGTTCTGCCCAAGGACGCAAGAGACCAGATGTTCACACCGTACGTTCTCGAGTATGAGGACGGCGGCAGCTACTATGGATATGGATGGGTGATCGATGAGTACAAAGACGGGAAGACTCTCATTTGGCACAACGGCGGATCTATGCCCCAGGGGTGGGGGTGCGCCGTTTATCATTTTGTCGACGACGATCTTTTCATCGTTGTCTTTTCCAACAAACCCATCGAGGGAATTCATCCGACCGATATTATAGCGGAACGGCTCGCCGGCATCCTCATAGGAAGCGGCACACCACTTCCCCCTTCCATCGACAAAGACTCGGTATCGGGTTTTGACATCGCATCCCACGCAGGCGCATATTCACTTCCCAACGGGGACATTTTTCGCGTTACAGCGCCGACCGGCGTTCTTCTCATCGACCCCGAAGGGCAAACGGCCATGGCGGCCCTCTTCCCCTCTCGGTTCGAGGCACAATTGTCGAAATACAACCAGTTGACACGCGAACTCGTCACAGCACTCTCCGCCTCGGACTTTGACAAGGCACTGGGGCATTTCGACACGGGAATGGCGACAAAGAGGGAATGGGAAGCGATGGTGAAAGAATGGTGGGGCTCGCTCAAAGGCTTCGGCCCTTTCGAACGCGTCGAAATTGTGGGCACGCTTGCGGCCGAAGGCGCACAAACCCACTGCCGTATCCACTTTTCAGGCAAGTCCTTCGAGTGCCGATTCTTATGGATGGGCGGCAAGTGTGGAGGAATTCGCCCAAACGCCGAGCCGCCTTCCAGAGAACTTCTCGGACAGTCACCAAACCGCTTCGTCTCGTACAGCCTGACGACCGGCGCCGTGGTCGCCGCCAATTTTGCAGCCGGCGACAGGCTTGTGATCGAACACGGAGACGCACGGATCGAGGCGACACGCGAGGCCCAATGACGAGGCTGTCGCGCCCACAGCCGGGCTACTCCCCAACAAGCTGTACGACAATTTTGCGGCTTCGCGGGCCGTTGTCGAAATCAGCGACAACGATCTGCTGCCACGTGCCGAGCATGAGGCGCGACTCCGAGAATGGAACCGTGTGCGATGTCTTGAGCAGAAAGGACCGCATATGCGAAAATCCATTCCCATCGTGCCATGTCTCGTCGTGATGATACGACCGGTCTGACGGCAGAAGCTTCTCCAGAAATTCGGGAATGTCCGCGAGAAGACCCGGTTCATACTCAATGGTACTAATCCCCGCCGTCGAACCGACGACCGCGACGCACGCAATTCCCGCCGTCAACCCCGACCGTTTGACGCAGTCCTGCACGTCCCGTGTTATATCTTCGAGATGGCAGAACCCCTCCGTCTCGACCGTGATGTTGAATGTTTTGACTCCCATAATAGTGAAATCATAACAGACGGTCGTTTATCGGCCAACCCGCACCTGCCCTGCCCGCGTCTGACTTCCCCGCGAATGCTGCTTCGGTTCCGATGTGACACTTTTATGTGTTAGAATTATATGATAAGGAGACCGGCATCATGCAACCTCGTCCAATCCTCTTTTTCGCGCGCTGGCTCGTTCTCGGGTGTCTCTTTCTTGCCGCATTGGTCGTTCAAAGTCCCGCCTATTCGGCGCGTGATTCGCTCGATCGCTTTCCCGTTTTGCTTACCGAAGACGCCGTATGGATGGAGATTGACGGAGGAACCGGCGAGATACTTTCCGGTGTCTGGGGACAAGGCGGCATCTTTTTCGTCGTCGGCGCGCAAGGCACAATCCTTCGCTTTGACGGCGCACAGTGGTCTCCGATGATGAGCGGCACCACAGAGGATTTCCAGGGGGTCTGGGGCACCTCACCGGGCAACGTATACGCGGTTGGCGGAGGAGGATTGGTCGTCCGTTTCAACGGCAGTTTCTGGGCGCCGGTCAACACTCCAACCACGGAATTCCTGAGAGGCGCCTGGGGAACAGCTCCCGACGATGTATTCATCACCGGCACTCGGGGAACAATCATTCATTTCGACGGAATTCGCTGGGACAACGTGGAAAGCAACAGCCCAAATCGTCTGTACGACATTTGGGGCCCCGCAAACAATGACATTTTTGTCGCGGGTCATCTCGCCACCATTCTCCACTATGACGGCGCCGCATGGGCACCCATGACCAGCGGCGTCCGCCCCACGCTCTGGGGCGTGTGGGGCACATCGGGCGACGACGCGTTTATCGTTGGCGGTGAAGGTGTCATCGTCCACTTCGACGGCAGCGCCTGGGAAGCTCAGGACTCCGGAACGGATGAGGACCTCCTCCGAATTTGGGGACGGGGCCCGGATGATGCTTTCGCCGTGGGTTCGGGCGGGACAATTCTCCGTTGGGATGGCGAATCCTGGACGACTATGGCCACGCCAACCACCCGCACACTCAAGGGCGTCTTCGGCGACGATATGGGTAACGTTTTCTCCGTTGGAGACGCCGGCACCATCCTTCGACTCGACGCTTCCGTCCCTGTTTTTGTGGAATATTTTGCCGCCGCCAACTACGGCAAAGAGGTCAATCTCGAGTGGCGAGTAACATCCACTGCATCCGTTGAAGGATTCACCATCGACAGAATTGAGAGCGGAACAAACGACCACGACATATTCTATTATGCCGCCGACTCCGAGTCCGCCCGCGACACGACGGCCGAACCCGGCAAAACATATCGTTACGCACTCACCACAAGTCTGATCGATGGGTCAAAAGTCCGGTCACAATGGGTCCAGATATCGATTCCCCGTTTCAGCACTGAACTCACGACCGTCTTCCCCAACCCGTTCAACCCGGTCACAACCATTCGCTATCGGGTTGGAAGCCCTTCTCCGGTGAGTGTTTCAATTTATGATGTTGGCGGGGTGCTTGTGCGAAGACTTGTCGATGACCGGTCGCATGAAGCAGGCGTGTTTGCCGTGACCTGGGACGGCACGGACAGGAAAGGGACGCGAAGCGGTTCGGGCGTCTACTTCTGCACCCTGGAATCAAACAACCGGTTCGAAACCCGCCGGATCGTTTTGTTGAAGTAACTAATGGCGCCGCATTCTACTGCGCCACACGCCCGCAATCGCATTACTCATTTTGGGCATCACTCTCATCCGCACGGGGAATCGACATATCAAGGACAATATACCAGCCACCTTCTTTTGTTCGTCGCCAGATTCGAAAGAAACTCGATCCGCCCACCATCGCCGTCGCGCCAAAGGTGTAACCCATATCTCCCGATATCGCGACATCGCTCCCCAGCAGCATCGACATTTCCGTACCCCCCTCTTCCCTGTCGGCGCCCGCAAAATGCCTCCGAACCGCTTCCACCCCGATCAGCGGGAACTCGTCCATCCTGAGAAGTCGAATATCTCCGTCGCCGTATCTCCCGTACGCGGAAACGGGTCCCGAATCGCGTCTCAGCTTTGTGAACTCGAATTCCGAGCGCTCAAGTCTTTTTCGACCGCCCTCGGAATCATCGCCTTCGCCGACCCACGTGTCCTCCAATCGGTTCGACGACGTCACCAGCGGCGCATCCGCCGTTTTCGGACTGGGGTTGACCGTCCCCATATCAATGACGACCTTCAAGTTCCCCAACCCGTCTCTTTGCCAGACAGATACGTACTGTCCAAAAACATTCGCCGATTCAACCTCCCCGTTCTCGCTGAATTCCCAAGGTCCCGTCGTGTAACCAAAGTCGCCCGCCCGCGACATATCCGCATAGACCGGTTCCCATCCGAGGTAGGCGTCCGAATCATCCTGCGTTAGATACCACTCACGGCCGTTTACCGGGTCCGGTCTGAAGATCACCCCGTCTTCAGCGAGGTATTCGAGGAATGCCGACCGTATGCCGCGTTCAACCGCCGTCGAGGCGAACGCTCGCTCTCTTTCGACAATTTCACGCACATTCGAATTCTTTCCGTTGGGTTTGACGCATCCGCCAATCGCAACAAACACACAAGCGGCGGAGACGACGAATCGCACAGTCCTGGACATGGCCCGGTCCTTTCAACTATTTGCAAGGAAGCTTACAGACGCCAACGAACGAAAACCGGTTGCCGGAGCTCCGAGGCCCCGGCAACCGGTTCTTTCTTGCGGATACCAATCGACAATGCGAAGGCTTCCGCCCCCACGCTCTCGATGCGCCCTCAGGGATTAGCGTTTTTTCATTTCCACGTATTCCCTCAAGTCGGCGCCCGTATAAATCTGGCGCGGTCTCGCGATCTTCTGATCGGTGTCCGTGAGCATCTCCTGCCACTGGGCCAGCCAACCCACGGTACGGCCGATGGCGAAAAGCACGGGGAACATCGCGACCGGGAAACCCATCGCCTGGTAGATGATTCCCGAATAGAAATCAACGTTCGGGTACAGCTTCCTCTTCACGAAGAAATCATCTTCGAGGGCGATTCGTTCGAGTTCAACGGCAATCTCAAGAAGCGGGTTGATGCCGGTTACCTCGAACACTTTCGGCGCGAGCGCTTTGAGAACCGACGCGCGCGGATCGTAGTTCTTGTACACCCTGTGACCGAATCCCATAAGCAGGAATTCGCCGTCCTTCACCTTCTTGATGTATTCCGGCACATTGTCTTTGCTGCCGATTTCCCTGAGCATACGAAGCACCTTTTCGTTGGCGCCCCCATGCAGCGGCCCGTAGAGGGCGGCGGCAGCGGCGGCGACGGCGCTGTACGGATCGGAGAACGAGCTGCCGACGACGCGCATCGCGCTGGTGCTGCAGTTTTGTTCGTGATCGGCGTGAAGAATAAAAAGAACATCCAGGACGTGTTCAAGGATCGGGTCCGGCGTATACTTCTGCTCGGTCATCTTGAACATCATGTTCAAGAAGTTGCCGCTGAAGCTGAGTTCGTTGTCCGGATACACATATGGGAAGCCGACGCTGTCGCGGTATGCAAACGCCGCGATCGTCGGAACCTTCGCGATCAAACGGACGACCTGCTCGTCCCGGCACTCTTCGCAGGCGATATCGCGTGCATCGGGATAATATGTCGAGAGAGCCGCCACAGTGCTGACAAACATACCCATGGGATGAGCGTTAAACCGGAACCCGTTCATCAACTCCTTGACCTTCTCATGGATCATGGTGTGATGGGTGATCTCGTTTTTCCAATCCGCCAGTTCGGACTTCGTCGGCAGCTCCCCGTTCAGAATCAGATGCGCAACTTCCAGGAAGGTGCTCTTTTCGGCGAGTTCGTCGATCGGATACCCTCGGTAACGCAGAATCCCCTTTTCGCCGTCGATAAACGTTATCGAGCTCCTGCAAGAAGCGGTGTTCTTAAAACTGGCATCGTACGCGAGAAGTCCGAAATCAGTGTCGGACACTTTGATATTCCGCAGTTCCATTGCGTTGATCGCGGCGCCGTATTCCGGGTAAACCCCGTATGAAATCGGCAACTCGTATGTCTTACCAGTCCGGTTATCGGTTATGGTAACACTGTCCTTCTTTTCCGGCATTGATACACCTCCTGATCCGTTCAAGTCCAAGACACCGGCAAGAGAAATCATTCACTTGAAATCACCGACCGACGCCATTATGAGGGACAAAAACCCGACCCGCTTGAATTCGCCCTTCGCGTTTCACAAACGGTCAATATATTCAAAGCCTGATTACACGCTTGTAGTTAACTCGATAAAGAGGCAAGCGAACCGTTCGGCATGCATTCTTGTCCCAGCCACAACTCTCCGATCACCAAATTATTTTCAAACCGAGATTATCAGATTGTCGGAACTGCCGCAAGGACTACGACTTGAAAGCTCAATATTTCGCCCGCTTGTTAATCTTTTCACTAAGTCAGCCGCGCCGTTTACTACTCAGTTATCATTTCGTCTGCCAGAAAACCCGTGTGACGGAACACGCAAAACGGCCGTCCGAACTTTTGCTTTTCTGCACGTCCGGACGGCCGAGTTTTTGAACTTCTCGTCACACCTACGCTGTTACAAGCGTTTGGGGCCGGCGTCGATAACTTCGCGAGAACACCCTTCCTCAAACAGCTTGAAGTTCTCGACAAACCGCGCTACAAGGGCGTCATACTTCTTCCAGTATTCATCTTTGTCGCCCCACGAGCTCGACGGTTCGAGCACATCTTCCGGAACGTCCGGGCACGTCTCCGGCACCTTGAAACCGAACAGCTTGTCCTTGCGGTATTTAACATCGTCGAGCTTCCCGGTGAGCGCCGCATCGAGAAGGTTTCTCGTATGGCGGATGCTGATCCGCTTGCCCGACGCCAAAACGCCCACCGACCCAACCGGTATTGACGAGCCAACACCGGGCGCCGTGTTTGAGCATCCGGGCCTTGAGCATCTCGGCATACTCAAATGGATGCCTGACCATGAACGGCGCCCCAAAACACGCGCTGAAGGTGATCTCGGGTTCGATACCCAGACCGATCTCAGTTCCAGCGATCTTTGAGGTGTATCCGCTAATAAAGTGATACTGCGCTTGTTCCGGGCTTAGCCTTGCGATCGGAGGCATGACTCCCGAGGCGTCGCACGTGAGAAATATGATGTCCTTCGGATGTGTATGGACATAGCCTTCCCCAACCCCATTGGGTATGAATTCGATCGGGTACGACGCCCTGGTATTTTCGGTAAGTATGTCGTCATCGAGATCGATTCTGCGGCTAATCGGATCGAATACCACGTTCTCGAGAATCGTCCGAAAACGGCGGGTTGTGGCATAGATCTGCGGTTCGTGTTCGGCCGAAAGCCTGATCACCTTTGCATAACACCCACCCTCGAAATTGAATACCCCAGTGGAACTCCACCCGTGTTCATCATCCCCGATGAGCCGTCGCGTCGGATCCGCCGAAAGCGTGGTTTTTCCCGTTCCGCTAAGACCGAAGAAGAGCGCGACACCGCCATCGTCACCCACGTTCGCCGAACAATGCATCGGCAAAACGCCCTGGAACGTCAGAAGAAAATTGAGGACGGTAAATACCGACTTCTTGATTTCCCCGCCGTAGAGAGAGTTGCATATAACGGCCACACGCTGATCGAAGTTCAAGACGATGCCCGTCGAACTGCGGGTGCCGTCGATCTTTGGATCCACCTTGAACCCGTCGAGCGTAATGACGGTGAAATCAGGAATAAACTTCTTCAAAGTGTCCTGATCGTCAATGGTGATAAACATGTTCCGGACAAAAAGACTGTGCCATGCTTTCTCCGTAATAATCCGGACTTTTAGTCTGTAATCCGGATCCGCCCCGGCATAACAATCCTGGACGAACACTTCTTCGTCCTGGCAGTACGCCTGAACACGCGCCATCAACCCGTTGAACTTCTCGGTGCTGAACGGACGGTTGTAGACGCCCCACCATATCTTGTCCTCGGTGGATGTCTCCTTCACGACAAATTTGTCCGACGCAGCCCGGGCTGTGTGTCGCCCGGTGTCAACCAGGATGGGACCCTCGTGCGCAATTTTGCCTTCGTTCCGAAAAACGATCTCTTCGTACAACGCCGGGTCCGGCAGGTTCCAGTACACCGAGTAGAGTCCTTCGAGGCCATGATTCTTGAGGCCGTAATCCGACTTCAGATCTTTGGCCTGAGCCAACGCCGGTGTTTTGAATTTTAAATACTTGCTCATGTCCAATCCCTCACGAGTTTTCGATCACCGATGTAAAGCTCGTTGGGCGAGTTCGGATCCAACGCCCACTTCATCCTCTCGATCCCGCTGGTGATATCTTTGATCGAGCCGCAGTAGCTCAACCGCAAAAATCCATCCAGACCAAATTCGGCGCCGGGAACGGTCAACACTTGTACTTTGTCGATCAGAAATGCCGAGAGCTTGTTCGAGTTTTTCTCGTACACGCTGAAATCAGCAAAGCAATAAAATGTCCCGTCCGGGGAGGAGACTTTCACACCATCGAACGACTTGAGTTGATCGATCATCACGTTACGATTGTTTTCAAGCGTGACACGCAAATTTTCGACACTCGACTGAATTCCGTTGATCGCCCCTACCGCCGCCATCTGAAGAATGACCGACGGCCCCGAAGTCTGATGACCCTGAATATTGGTCATCACTTCGATTAACTTCTTGCTCCCCACCGCCCAACCAATTCTAAAACCGGTCATCGCGTATTGCTTCGACACGCCGTTGATGACAATGATCTTCGATTCATCCAATGGTTTCTTCGAATAATCGAAGACGTTAGGCGCTTTCTTGCCGTCGAACACGAGCCGGTGATAGATGTCATCCATAATGAGATAGAGATCGTTCTTCTCACAGTATCCGACAATATCGGCAATGAACTCTTCCGAATACATCGCGCCGCTCGGGTTGTTTGGACTGTTGATGATGACGGCCCTTGTGTAAGAGCCAACACGGTCCTCTATATCTTTGAGCCGCGGGTAGAACGTTCCATCCTCCGGAAGAACAGCAATGCCGATGGCGCCGCACAGCTTCGCCATATCCGGGTAGCTCACCCAGTAAGGCGCCGGATAGATGACTTCTTCCTGCGGATTGAGAACGGTCTGCAGCGCGATCATGATCGCCTGCTTGGCGCCGCCGGATGCCATCACATTTTCCGGCGCGACTTTTCGGCCGTAAAACTCCTCGGTGTAGCGAATGATCGCCTTTTTGAGGGCGGGAACCCCATCCGCCGGCGTATATCTCACTTCACCTGAATTCAACAGACCCGTTGTCGCGAGAATCGCGTCTACGGGCGATCTCGTCTTCGGCTCCCCACCACCTAGATGAATAACCGGATCCCCTTTTTCGCGGAGAATCGCGGCTTTTTCGTTCAAGGCCAGGGTGGGCGAGGCGTGGATCGTTTTTGCGATCTCACTAATGCTCATGTCAAAACCTCTTTGCGTTAGCAATATGCCCGTTTTGGTGATTTGGATTAAAACTAGTAGAGGTTACTTGCAATCGTTAACCAGGGCAACCAAATTCGATACCTTCCGTCGTGAAATCACAGATGGGCCCTCATCTCCCGTACGCGACGGCCGGCCCCAAAAGGGACCGGCCATCCAGAAGGTTTACACCGGCGCGGGTCCTGTCGACTACTTATCCTTGTCGGTGACCCCCATACCGCTACGATCCGGGTATCTCGGCCGTTTCGTCTTTTTGTAAGGGTTGGCCTTGATTTCGTCGAGCATCAGTTGGATTGCCGCGTCGATCTGCGGGTCTTTGCCGCCCACCATCAGCGCGGGATCATCCACGACCTCAATATCAGGGTCCACACCGTGTCCCTCGATCCCCCAGGTTCCGTCTTTCTCGTAGAACCCAAACGTGGGCGCACTCGTGTATCCGCCGTCGATGAGGGCTGGGTTTCCACTCATTCCCACCAGGCCACCCCAGGTACGGGTGCCGATGAGTTTCCCGAGCCCCGCTTCACGGAACCAGAACGGGAAATAGTCTCCCCCCGACCCGGCAAGACCGTTGATCAGCATGCATTTCGGGCCCTGGTGGGCGTCCGGCGGCCACGGAAAACTATCGTCCCTGTCGCGGAGCGCCCAATAGTTGGCGATCGGCCGATTCATAAGCTCAACAAAACGCGTCGGGATCTGCCCGCCGCCGTTCCAGCGTTCGTCGATAATCAGCGCATCGGCGTCGAGCTGGCTATAGTACTGGCGAACCAGTTCGTTCTGCCCCGAGATCGAAGTATTGGGCACATAAATGTACCCCACCCGGCCGTTGGTCTTCTCCGCGACATACGCGCGATTTTTCTCGACCCACGCCCGGTACCGGAGTGTGTAATCGCTGTCACCCAGTTTGACCAGGACATGACGCGCCTTGTCGCTCATCACCGGTTCTTCGCTCACAGTGAGCGTAACCGTGCGGTTCGCGAGTCCGGCAAGACCGGCCCACGGATCCTTCGCCGTGTCCACGGGCACACCGTTTATGGCGAGCAGATAGTCACCGGTCTTGACATCGACGCCTGGCTGACTGAGCGGACCGCGTCCGTCCACATCCCAGGCGCCTCCCTCGAGAATCCGGGTAATCTTGTAAGCGCCGTTCTCGAGTGCAAAATCACAGCCCGGCATACCGACTGTTACCGTCGGGGTATCCTCGAGATCGCCTCCCCAGTAGTATGCATGACCGACGTTGAGCTCGGAGATCATCTCGCGGATGACATAGCTCACATCTTCCCTCGTCGCACAGTCTTCTAGCATCGCTTCGTACTGGCGACGTACGGCATTCCAGTCCACTCCGTGCATGTTGGGATCGTAGAAGAAATCCCTCTGGACCCGCCATGCATCGACAAAGATCTGGCGCCATTCTTTCGGCGGGTTGAGTTGTTTTGTCATACCCGACGTCGACACCATGTCCTTGAGTTTCTGCTCGGGCTTCGCGTCAACGATTGCCATCTGATGTTTGTAGGTAAGCAGAAGAAGCTTTTTCCCGTCCGCCGTCATAACGAACGAGCGAATCCCATCCGCGACGGTTTGTTCCTTCTTGTCTTCCTTTTCTTCGTCGAGATCAAGAATATGAACCGACGCTTCTCCGTCTTCGCCGCGTGTCGTATTGCGCGTGTAAATCAACTTGCCCTTGTCGTTGACACACAGGCGGCTGAAGTTGCCGCGCTTCACGGGCAACTCCACTGCGCGATGTTCGAACCCATCAATGTCAATCTTGACGGGCTCTGTCTTTTTCTCTTCATCCTTCTTTGCGTCGTCGTCCTTGCCGTCTTTATCCTTCTCATCCTTATTGTCTATTTCTTCCTTATCCTTGCCATCATCCCACGTCTCATCATCGCTTTTCGCCAAAAGCGGCGAATCGACTTCGTTTGTCAACGGGACAATGTAGAGGCGATCAGTCTTCGCATAAATCCACGTGGTCCCCAAGTCTTCGTACATGGGACTCGAGAATTCCCTCTGGCTCGCAAAATATAGGTACTTGCCTTCACGGTCAAACACCGGCCAGGTATCATTGAACATTCCGCTCGTGACCTGGTGTTTCTTCGCCGTTTCAACGTTGTAGAGCCATATCGCATTCTGACCGATCATTCCGTCGGCAAGCGCATATGCCATCCATTTCGAATCATTCGACCAACTCACCGGAGTGGTACGACCCCAGTCTCGCCGGCGGTCGATCTCTTTGGTTTTTCCGCTCTCTACGTCCGCGAGATAAAACACTCCCGCCTTATCCCAGAAACAGATTTTCTTGGAGTCGGGCGACCACACAGGAGTGTAGAGAAAACCGACCTTCAAATTTGTGAGTCTGCGTGTCTCTCCGCGTCCGTCCGACTGCGTAACGTAGAGCTCGTATTCGCCCGTCTCGTCGGAGAAGTACGCGATCGACTTGCCGTCGGGGCTCCATGCGGGATCCCTTTCCGCCACGCCGCTCGTTCTTGTGATGGCGAGAGGGGATCCTTTTTTTGCCGGAAGCGTCCAGATGTCGCCCCTGGCTTCGGCGACCACTCTCTTGCCCGTCGATGATATATCAAGGTTAAAGATCAATTTGGAGACATCGACCGCTTGTTCGCGCACCTTCGGCCGATCGCCCGGGATCGAAATCGAAACGCGCTCCGCACTCTCCGACTCCAGATCGAGGAGATAGATATCAGCGCCGAGCTGGAAAACGATTTCGCCCTGTTCATCAGGTCCCGGACCGATGGCCGGCCATTTTACGTCATAATCTTTGTACTTGGTAATTTGCCGGGTCTCTTCGGTCGCTATGTCATAGACCCAGATGTTCAAGCGGTGGGAAGATCCGTTGTCAGAAAGATAATAAACCTTGCCCCCGTGCCACATCGGCTGCGAGTCCGTACCCTCCCAGTCCGTGATTTTCTTCGACGTGTTATCCGTCAAATTGAAAAGCCAAATATCCGTAGCCATTCCGCCGCGGTACCTCTTCCAGGTCCTGTGGTCCCGGCTGTATGGCGTATAAACGAGCCACTGCCCGTCGTCGCTGACGCACGCACTCGCGCCGTAAGGGACCGGCATTTTGACCGGAAGGCCACCGCCGGCAGGCACGGTGAACAGCTCCTGGGCCCGCGGGTACTCGTATGAACCCCACATCCAGTATATCAATGAGCCGTCCGGCGTCCACCCAGTCAGCACTTCGTTGCTTGGATGATGGGTCACGCGGAAAGGAACGCCACCCGAAACGGGGATGGTATACAGATCCATGTCGCCATCATAATTCCCCATGAAGGCGATCGTCCGGCCATCCGGACTGAACCTGGGGTAGGCCTCTTCCCCCGGCGGGCTCGCCAGCGGTGTCGCAACCCCGCCATCCCTCGAAACCAACCACAAATCGTTGGCATAAAGAAACGCGATGTGCGAATCGCTCACATCCGGATAACGCATCATCGCACCGTGCGGTTCAACGCCCGCCGCCTGCGCGGCCATAGTGACAAGCATCACGATCGGGATGATCGCGAGAAGTCTCCATTTAAACATGTGCTCTTCCCTCCTTTACGAGTCCACAACACCCGGCTTCAGACCGGTATAAACGCAGATTACCCCTTCGCCCTGCTTGTACCGGCGGGCGAACGGTCATATCGATTGGGATTTCCCGGAGCCGTGGCACCACACTTCACGTTGGTATCATCTTGAGGCTCCAATGGGGTCATATAGTTACATACGAAGACCCCGTTAAAAAGTTCAAATTTTTGAGGCGCATTTTTTCTTTTTTGGGAGCGGCCAAATCGTACTATACTCGACCCTTCAGGGAACTCGGCAGAAGAGGGATTAGCTTGCATATCTATGAAGGGGGCACGAATGCGGCCGACAATGTCATTGGAACAGCTTCGCGAACACGGACTCGGCGAGGATGAGGCGGGGAGATTTGCGGACATTTTGCAGGAGCTTCCCGAGGGTGAAAGTGCCCCGGAGACCTGGCGCCGGATCACCGAGACGGTGCTCACACCTGAAATCCCCTATCCCATTCATAATCATCTCTATAAGAAAGTGTTTGAAGACTGGGATCTCGCCCAAAGCCCACCGCCCGCGTGGATCCCAACCGAGGCTGAAATCGAGTCCTCAAATATCAAGGCATTTTGTACGCGCGCCGGTGTTCCCAGGATCCAGGAGCTACACCGATGGTCCGCCGAAAACCGTGAATCTTTCTGGCGGCATATTGTGGATGCCCTGGGCATTCAGTTTATGACGGAGCCAACCGCGATCGTAGATACGTCCGAAGGTCCGGAGACACCCCGATGGTTTCCCGGCGCCCGTTTGAATATCGCGGAGAGCTGTCTGCTGGCCCCCGGAGATGACACGGCCGTCGTTTATCAACGTGAGGGCGGTCCGATAGAGGAGATGACTTACGACGAGTTGAATCGACTGTCCAATCGTGTAGCTAATTCGTTGTGCAAAATGGGACTGGTCCCCGGCGACAGCATCGCCATCGCCATGCCCATGACCGTCGAGGCCGTCGGAGCCTATCTGGGAATCGTGAAGGCGGGGTGCGCCGTCGTGTCCATCGCGGACAGTTTCGCCGCCGAGGAGATTGCCACACGTCTTCGCATTGCGCACGCAAAAGCGGCCATCACACAGGATGTCGTATCCCGAGCGGGAAAAACCCTCCCGATGTATCAAAAACTCGCCGATGCGCGGCCCGCAGAAAACAATCGTGATACCTCTCGCCCGTGATATCGAAATACCGCTCCGCGAACAGGATCTGGCGTGGAGCGAGTTTCTTTTGGACGATGACGTCTTCGAACCGGTTCCGTGCGATCCGGACGACGTCACCAATATCCTCTTTTCATCCGGAACGACCGGAGACCCAAAAGCCATCCCGTGGACACACACGACGCCGATCAAATGTGCGATGGACGGATATTTGCACCACGATATCCACCCCGGCGAGGTGGTCGCGTGGCCGACCAACATTGGATGGATGATGGGACCGTGGCTCATCTACGCCAGCCTCGTCAACCGGGCAAAGATGGCCCTCTATTACGGAGCCCCGGTTACACGCGAGTTCTGTGAGTTTGTCCAAAACACAAAGATCCAGATGCTAGGTGTCGTACCAAGCCTCGTAAAAGCCTGGCAAAACCTGGGCGCCGTTGATGGACTCGACTGGACCGCGATCAAGGCCTTCAGCTCCACCGGTGAGTGTTCGAACTCCGATGACTATCTCTACTTGATGTCGCTCGCAGGCTATCGCCCTATTATCGAATACTGCGGCGGCACCGAAATCGGCGGCGGATACATTTCCGGGACGATCGTCCAGCCCGCTTCGCCATCCACTTTCTCAACACCATCTTTTGGTCTCGATTATGTGATCCTCGACGAGAACGGAACCCCAACCCCAAACGGCGAGCTCTTTATAATTCCCCCTTCAATCGGACTTTCCAACACGCTCTTGAACCGCGACCACCACGAAGTCTATTTTACCGACACACCGCGCGGACCCAATGGCGAAATGTTGAGACGTCATGGGGATGAAACGGAGGAGCTTCCCGGCGGTTATTACCGCGGACACGGGCGGGCGGACGACACAATGAATATCGGGGGCATCAAGGTGAGTTCGACGGAGATCGAAAGGACGTTGGCATCGGTCGACGGAATCCTCGAGACGGCGGCCATCGCTTTCAATCCACCGGCGGGCGGGCCGAGCCAGCTTGTTGTTTATGCCGTTCCCGACGGCAGCACCGAACTCGAACCCGAGCCGACAAAAAAAGCGATGCAGCGTGCCATCGCCACCGGGCTCAATCCCCTGTTCAAGATCAGCGCCATTCTGATTGTTGACGCCCTCCCCCGGACGGCATCAAACAAGGTAATGCGCCGGGTCTTGCGAGATCGTTATACCGATACACTGTGATCGTTTGCGGACAAAAAAAGCCCTCGAAACGGGAACCGGGCTGCTTGCCGGTTCCCGTTTCAGGCTCTCCTTTGTGCACCCCCCAACAACGATAACTCTTATTCGGAGTACAACTCCTTGACGGCACCCCACGTCGATTCCTTGACCGGAACCGTGGTGTCGTGCGAATACGCGGAGAAGCACTCGCCGCCGTCCCTGTTGAGATTGTAGTTCTCATCGGCAAACGCGTAGATCCGGAGGGCGATACAATTCTCCCACGTGAGATTTTGAGTCACGATATCCGAGACGTTCCCACCCCGCGGTGTCGGCGTTGATACAACGAGGTCGCCGATCGGGTAATACCACCCCAAAAACTCGTCATACATAGCGGGACTGCCGTCGATCCACACACCCGGGACGCACCATCGACGGTTCCACGCGGTCGAACACCAGGATTATGTTTTCATAGGTTATCGGGTCGTTGTTGAACCCGTCGACAACCAGATCAAAGCTGGTATCGATCGTGTAATAACCCTGGTTTTCGGAATCCATGACGAAGTGCGTAGATCACCGGCGCCTGGTAAACATCGAGAGCGATTTCACCGGTAAGCAAATCGATGAGGACCTCGCCTCCCCGATCGAACGCCGGATCGTAAAGAGAATCTCCAAAACCAACCGTGTAGTACTCACCCGGATCGTAATGATATTCGCACGGACTCGCCGGATATACGACGAGACACGGATCGGCAATCGCCTCGACACCGGCGAATACCACAACCAATACAATAGCGACAAGCATGCCGCTACGTGCTGCCCTTAGCCATCGTTCCATGAAGCCCTCCTCGAAATACGTGTCACCCCCCCGCCGGTCCGGTCACATACCCAGATCCCGCGACGACAAATCGATCACAGTTCTTTGGCAGATTGCTGCTGTAAATCTTTGGTTATTATTCTTGCTGCACAGTCGGCTTCGGTCGAATGATGCTAGAAGGTTTGTGTGTCCTCTTCGACGAAACCGCGATGCCCGGCCCCCTCGCCAGGCGATTTCTCTCACGGCGGTATTATACCATAAGAAAGCATCGGATACCACAAGGAACTACTCGAAGTTAACTGAACCATTTACAGTGAACTCGTTACTGTTCGGGGCGCCTAATTCATTTATGCACAGCCGGTCATCTCGCTTTCCCCCGAGTCTTACCGCTTGATTTCGACGCATTTTCCATGTTAAAATAACCACAATCCGGGGTGCAATACGGTGTCATGTTCATGTCTAAGGGTGCATTCAGGCCACTCGAACCGAAAGGTCACAATCATGCGAAGGACACTTGTGTTCACCGCGTTCATATTTCTTGCGCTGTGCCTTCTTTTCACTTCGCAGATCGACGCGAGAAACCCATACAAAAAAGCCTTTTTTAACGTATACCCGGTGGCGGACGGCACGCAGATCTCCGATCTCCCCAGTACCGGCGCCCACTGCGGGGTTTGTCACTTCGATTTTGGCGGGTCCGGCACGCGAAACCCTTTCGGACTTCAGGTTGAAGCCGCAATCGCTTCCGGAATGTACGCATCCACAGAGGAAGCCATCCAGTCTGTTGAAAATAACGACTCCGACAATGACGGCTTCATCAATCTCGTTGAGATTACGGACCTTCTCAATTTTTCCAACACGCCGACATTCCCCGGCCTGACATCGGGCAATGTTGGAAGTATAGTCAACGTCACCGCCAGTGACGTTACACCGTACCTGACTCCATCAGGCGCAACGGACACCATCCCACCTGTTGTCACCGTGATGACGCCAAACGGCGGAGAGGTCTATGACGCCAACACGGTCAACCAGGTAACGTGGATGGCGACCGACGCCAGCGGGATATCTTTTGTTGATATTTATCTTTCGGACGACAACGGCGTCACTTTTGATCCCATAGCAAAGAACCATGCGCCGGACACACCGTTCGATTGGTTTGTTCATAATTATCCGGGGTCGCAAAATATCATCCGTGTGATCGCCCGAGATGCGGCGGGAAACTACGGCGGGGACTGGAGCGATGGGACGTTTACGATAAACGCATTTACCGGACTCGCGCCCACTACGCTCCGTGACATGATTCTCCCAGGTTCGCAGCCGCACGAGGCCGGAGTGCATGAAGACCCCGACGTGACATGCGTCGCCTGTCACGGGAATTACAGTACCGATGTCGAACCGTGGTTCAACTGGCGCGGCAGCATGATGAGCCAGGCGATGCGCGATCCTCTTTTCCTCGCCTGCATGGCGGTCGCCGAGCAGGACGCACCGTCGGTCGGAGACCTTTGTATCCGCTGTCACACGCCGACAGGCTGGCTCGAGGGTCGATCGGTAGACACAAGCGGCGGGCTCTTGAACGATAAGGATTTCAAAGGAATCCAGTGTGATTTCTGCCACCGCGCCGTCGATCCGGTCTACAAACCCGGCACAAGCCCGATCCAGGACGCCGCCGTCCTCGACTCACTCGATGGGACGCCCGTTTCCGCGGCCAACGGACAGTATCGTCGCCGACGCCGATCCCTACCGGCGCGGACCCTATGCGGACGCCCTTGCCGATCACCAGTTCCTTCACTCCCCGTTCCATACAGAGAGCGACATATGCGGCACATGTCATGATGTGAGCAACCCCGTGTTTCTCGCAGGCAGCACTCCGGCCGAGTACGTTCTCGACGCGTTCGACGCGCCACATCCCGACGGTGACAGGAGAAACATGTTCCCCGTCGAGCGAACCTACAGCGAGTGGGAAGCCAGTCAGTACGCGGCATCAGGCGTCTTTGCACCCGAATTCGCCGGAGCTAAGCCGGACGGAATCGTCTCGACCTGCCAGGACTGCCATATGGCAGACGTGACGGGTAAAGGAGCCTCCGGCGGTCCGAATCGGACAGACCTTCCCCATCATGATTTCACGGGCGGCAACTATTTTATACTGGATATTCTGCCCGACCTTTACCCGGGTGAAGTCGATGTCGCCCAGCTCCAGGATGCCAAGCAACGCGCCATCTCGATGCTCCAGAAGGCTGCCACCATGGCAGCTCGCCACGGGACAGGATGAAGCGCATCCGACGCTCACCGTCACGATTACAAACGAGACCGGCCACAAGCTCATATCGGGTTACCCCGAAGGCCGGCGGATGTGGATCAACATCAAGGCCTGGGACGCGGGAAACAACCTTGTCTATGAATCCGGGGCGTACGACGCACCCACCGGCGACCTGACGAAAGACGAGGACATCAAGCTCTACGAGATCAAGCCGGGCATTTCAACCCGCCTCGCTCCCATAGTCGGCCACCCCGCCGCGCCGTCTTTCCATTTTGTTCTCAATGATACGGTGTATTCTGACAACCGCATCCCGCCCCGCGGGTTTACCAACGCGAACTTCGAGACGATCCAGTCTCCGCCCGTACACTATTCGTATGCCGACGGTCAGTACTGGGATGACACGACCTACGAACTCCCCACGGAGGCTGTTTTTGCCGAAGCAACGCTCTACTATCAGAGTGTGTCAAAGGATTATGTCCTGGCCCTGCGTGACGACAACGTTACAAATGACGCGGGCCAGATTTTTTACGACGCATGGGTGGCACACGGACGCTGTGCGCCGGTCGCCATGGTAAGCGACACGACGAGTCTCGAAATCGACGTAACTGGAATCGGTGACGTCCCGTCGGCCCGCACCGCGTTGCTCCAGAACTACCCGAACCCGTTCAGAAGTTCGACGAGCATCCGCTACTCGCTGCAAGCCCGCGAACACGTAAAAATTGAGGTCTATGATGTCGCCGGTCGGCTGGTGCGAACACTCGTGAACGACACTCGCCCCGCCGGTGCTCAAACAACGACCTGGAACCGGACCAACCAGTATGGCCAGCAGGTGTCATCGGGTATCTACTTCTTCCGTATGCAGACCGCTGAACAAATGTTTGTGAGGAAGGCCGTACTTCTCAAATAGGCTTTTGGGAGGTTATGGGGGCTCGGCCTCTTCGGCCGATGCAAACGCCCCGCGACCAACGTGTCGCGGGGCGTACCTTTATCTTCCCCTGTCCAGTCGAGGACTTCCCCGTCGAAATAGGATTTCAACAAACACGAGGCTGGACACACCACCTCCCGGCCTATATGGTTTACCCAAATGTCACAAAACGCATCATCCAATCGACCGCCCGTGAAGGCCGGAATCCTGATCGCCAGCGACCGTGCCGCGGATGGCACACGACCGGATGAGACACTGCCGCTTCTTGCGCGCCACCTGGAAACGATTGGCGTTAAGATCGTCGCATCCATTGTTCTTCCCGACGACAAAGACAGGATCGTCTCCACACTTCATGAGTGGTCACAATCCGAGATCGATTTGATCCTCACTTCCGGAGGAACCGGCTTGTCGCCGAGGGACGTAACACCTGAAGCAACCATCAATGTTATCGACAAGCGAATACCGGGGATCGAAGAGGCGATGCGACAAGCGTCGTCGCAGCACACGCCTTTCGCGATGCTTTCACGCGCCGTTGCAGGACTCGCAGGATCGACTCTGATAGTCAATCTGCCCGGAAAACCCACGGCCGCCATCGAGAACCTTGCGGCACTGGAACCGGTTTTGTCCCACGCTATCGAATTATCGCGCGGAGGAAATCCGCACGAATGAGCTCCAGCCAACAATCCGCGCTCGGCGTATTCAAAGACGCCCTGGGACGAGAACTTTCCTATGTAAGAATATCGCTTACCAATCGCTGCAACATGGAGTGCGTGTACTGCGGCGCCCGCAAGTCGGCCACTTGTGACCACGTTCCGGAACTCGACGTGGCACAACTGTTGGAGCTCATCGCCGCTTTTTCGCATCTCGGCATCGACAAATTTCGCTTCACCGGCGGCGAACCTCTCCTAAGGAGCGGTGTTCTGGACCTGGTTCGCGTCACAAGCGCTCTCGACGGTGTTTCCATCGTCGGCCTAACGACGAACGGGCTTCTTCTCGACACGCACCTCGACCCTCTTGTGGACGCCGGTCTCAACCGCCTGAATGTGAGTCTCGATACGCTCGACCCGGAGCGTTTCGAACGGATGACCGGAGTGGACGGTTTTTCCCGTGTCATGCAGGGCATCAAAGCCGCCGTTGAATCCAACGCTTTTGAACGCGTCAAAGTCAATTCCGTCATCATGAGGGGCTTCAATGATGACGAGGTCACAGGATTTTGTGAATGGGCAATTCAAGCCGGCCTCGACATCCGTTTCATCGAATTCATGCCCACACGGCATGCCTCGTGGAGCGAGAAACTCTTCGTCGGCGAAAAGGAAATCAGGGACAAGATTCGTCTTCCCCTCGAACCCGACGCTTCGAAGCAACACAACAACGGCCCGGCAACGACTTTCTTTGTCCCCGGACAACCTGGGCGTGTTAGTTTTATATCTCCGGTGACGACCAGTTTCTGCGGTAGTTGCAACAGGCTTCGAGTCACGAGTTCCGGTGACATCGTCGGATGTCTTTTCGGCGATTCACAATTCGATTGCCGCTCCCTTCTTGGCAGAAACCTGGACACCGAAGAGATTGCCGGTATATTGGCCGCACACATTACCCGGTCCGGTTTCAGAAGAACGCCATCGGAGCAATCGATCACAACAACCCGTCCATCAATGCGAGGAATCGGCGGATGAATGACAATAAATTTTCGCATCTCGACGACGAGGGGCGCGCTCATATGGTGGACGTTACTGCCAAGCCCATCACGCGGCGCCGGGCCGTCGCATCGGCGCGTATACTCATGTCACGGGAACTCCTCAAGATGCTGGTGGATAACACACTGGCAAAAGGCGATGCGTTTGCCGCCGCGCGAATCGCCGGCATACAGGCGGCAAAGAAAACCAGCGATATCATCCCTCTTTGTCACCCCTTGCCGTTGTCGCACGTGTCGATTGTTCTTACGACCGGGGAGGATCCGCCATGCGTAACCGTCCAGTCGACGGTGGTCGCGAATTACCATACCGGCGTTGAGATGGAAGCTCTGACCGCCGCTTCGGTAGCCGCCCTTACCGTTTACGACATGGGGAAAAGTCTCGACCGCGGGATGACAATCGAAGCCGTGCGGCTCGAGTCCAAATCGGGCGGCGCCTCCGGTGACTGGCACCGCGTCGACGCCGACGATTAGCAAGCCACGTTCTCATATCCTTAAAAGAGAAGAAACAATGGGATCAATTCATAAAATTTCCATTTCGGCCGTAAAAGGGAAAAAGAAGTTGAATGTCGAACACGCCACGATCACTGCCGGAGCGGGGATCGAAGGCGACATTCACGGACCGACCGATCGCCCTTTGAGTTTGCTGCCCCTCGAGAGCTTTTCAAAGCTCGCGCACCCGGACCTCGTGATCTCCCCCGGTGATTTTGGTGAAAATGTGACAACCGTGGGACTCGATTTCTCAGATTTGAAGATCGGCTCGAAATTGAACCTGGGTGATTCCGTTGAGATCGAGATAATCCAGATCGGCAAAAATTGTCACATGGGATGCGAGATCCGCGAGACCGTCGGTGATTGCATCATGCCCCGGGAAGGAATGTTCGCGAAAGTAATCCGCGGCGGGGAAATTCGCACAGGTGACCCCATCGAGTTAGTGGAGAGGTAATGATTTCAATTTCAGAAGCTTTCGAACGAATCGCGGGAGCCGTAAAACCGCTCGACCGCGCCGCCGTCACGCCCGACGAAGCTCTTGGTTGCCGCCTCGCGGTGGACGTTCACGCGCCGTTCGATGTGCCGCAGTTTGCCAGCTCTTCCATGGACGGGATCGCGATCCGTTTCGATGACCTCGCCGGCGCCGGCCCCTGGCGGCTGAGAATTCAAGGCGTTATCGGAGCCGGGAATATTTCCGAAAGACCACTCTCGCGAGGTTGCGCGGTCAAGATTATGACCGGCGCCCCCCTTATCGACGGTGCGGACACTGTTATACGAGTCGAAGACGTTCGCTTCGAAGACGACCAGGTCATTGTCAGCGACAGGCCTCAACTCGGCAAGGACGTGCGTCCCATTGGCGACGATATTCGCAGAGACGATCCCCTCTTCAAAAAGGAAACCGCGATCACACCCGTCGACGCCGGAATACTGACATCGATTGGGATTACATCGATCCCAGTCACGCCGCGCCCGCGCGTGTCGATATTCTCGACGGGTTCCGAACTCATCCGGCCCGGCGATGAGCTCATGCCCGGGAAACTTTACGACTCGAACCTGGTCGTCCTTCGCTCTCTTCTCGGCAGACTGTCGATCAAACCGCATGTTGTCGATATACCCGTACCCGACGATCCCGACAGGATCGCCGCCACACTCGAACAATGTCTCGAACATAGCGACCTGGTGATTTCCACCGGCGGCGTCTCAGTAGGAGATTTTGATTACTTGCCGGAAATCGTCGACCGCCTCGGCGGAGAAATCATCTTCAAGAAGGTCAAAATCAAACCCGGCAAACCGTGCGTTCTCGCGAAATTTCCGTCGGCATGGTTTATTGGCCTGCCCGGAAATCCGGTGAGCGTCGTGGCGACTTACCATCTCTATGTCCGTCGCATCGTTTGCCTGCTAATGGGACTTCCTCCCCACATCCGGTCGGCCACCGGAGTCCTGCAAGAGAATCTGAAAGTGACGGGTGGGCGTTTTTGCCTCATCGGCGCGCGGCTCGAAGAATCGGGTGGGAAGATCTTGGTTCACCCGGCGACACGGCAACGGTCAGGACGCTTATCATCCCTCCGCGGAATGAACGGGTTTATACTGCTCGACGAAAGCCAACGTTCGCTCTCTGCCGGCGACAAGGTCAAAGTGGAGTGGATCGATTGAGCGTTTCCGCCAACGAGATCACCGGCTACATTATTGCCGGCGGCGACAGTCGACGCTTCGGGCACGACAAACGTCTTATTGAAATCAATGGACGCTCTTTGCTCGACCGGGCAAGAGAACTCCTTCGTGATTTTTTGGGCAACGAGCCCTTCTGCGTCGGCGACAACCTCGACGAAATCATCACTGATCCTTCCCGGATCGTCCGTGACGCGAAACCCGGGTGCGGGCCCCTCGGCGGCCTCGTTTCCGCCCTGAAGAGCGCACCCACCACATGGTGCCTGATCATCGCCGGCGACCTCCCCAAGCTCGCGCCCCGCGACCTCGAGAGACTCGCCGCGCAAGATTCCGATGGTTTCGATATCGTCACGCTAAGCTTATCGGGCGAGCCCGAACCTCTCGCTGCACTTTACCATCGCAGGACGGCGAAGTTCTGGGCTCAACGTCTTGAAAACAACTCCCTCTCACTGGTGGAGGGCATACGCGAACTTTCCTGGGCACCCGTGATTCTCCCACGGGGAAGCCGGGCACTTGACAATATCAACTCGCCTCTTGACCTTCGCCCGGTGAGCGGTGACTAATCCACTTCGATGTCAACACACCACGAAACCAATCGAAAACTCTCGACGGCAGACACGCCTCAATTCAGCACGCAACGATTCAAGTTCAGTCTCATTGAGTTTTCGGGTGGACTCGGGGACCTGGGTACTTTTATTCCGCTCGCGGCGGGCATGGCTGTCGTGTCCGGCATGGATCTCGGGTTGATACTTATTTTCGCCGGACTGGCGAACATATTCGCTGGTGTCCTGTTTGGCATCCCCGTTCCGGTGCAACCCATGAAAGCGATCGCCGCCGTGGCCATCGCCGACGCGCTTCACCCCGGCGCCATTGCAGCCGCGGGTATCATCACGGGCGCAGTGATTCTTTTTCTCGGCCTGACCGGCGCGATGACCCGAATCGAACGAATCGTTCCTCTTTCCGTGGTTCGGGGAATTCAGGTGGGGGTAGCGATAAAGCTTCTTTCTCGGGCCGTCGAATACATCACCGCAACGCCCCTGGTAGGTCCGGACAGCGTGGCCACGGCGGTGGCTCTTGCCGCGCTCCTTCTCTTCTCCTTGCGTTTCGCTCGTTTCCCCGGAGCGCTTGTGCTTTTTATGATTGGCCTCGCGATTTCAATACCTTCCGCTCTACCCGGACTCAAAACAGAATTTTTAGGGATACCGTCATTTTTTGCCGTATTCCCGTCTTCCAACGCATGGGTGGACGGCCTCGTCCATGGTGCCGTCCCGCAGATCCCGCTGACCGTACTCAATTCGGTTATCGCGGTGTGTGCACTTTCGCGTGACCTTTTTCCCGCACGACAAATGTCCTCTCGCGCGACCGCCGTCTCCGTCGGTGTAATTAACCTGGTTACATGTTGGTTTGGCGCCATGCCGATGTGCCACGGGTCCGGTGGTTTGGCGGCCCAGTATCGCTTCGGCGCAAGAACGGGTGGTTCTGTGGTGATGATCGGAGTCCTCAAGATGGCGCTGGGGCTGGCTTTCGGAGGCGCGGCCATTACCGTCATGAGCGTCTTTCCCGGCGCCGTTTTGGGCGTTCTCCTCGTATTTGCCGGAATCGAACTTGCCGGCGCCGCTCGCGATCAGACCCGGCGGCCTGATGCCGCCGTCATGATGCTCACCGCCGTAGCCATAGTCACCGTCAACACCTTCGCAGGCGTGCTTTTCGGTCTCGCCTTCTGGCTTGTTCTCCACCGGATGAGACGCGCGTAGCCCACCACCTCAAGCCCAAACATCCCGTTTGATGCATACCAGCGGGCTTTATCTCTTGAAAATAATAAGCCATTGTGATAGAATCATATGCAAGGCATTAGAAATTCGACCGGGAGAGATTATTGAAAGTAATGACGTGTCTCTTTAGAGGCACCGCCCTATGCGTTTTTATTCTCTTCCTGGCGTCGCCTGTGTCAGCGCAGCTTGGCAACCAGTTATCATCGTACACAGGACGAAATGCCTCGGGTTATCTCGAGCCGCTGGTAGATGCGTTTGGTGCAGATTTGAACGCCGGGCTCTACCACTCTGCGCGCATTTCAAGGGGGGGCTTCACCTCAGCTTCGAAGTCTTGTTTATGACGGTTCGTTTTTCGGACAGCGACAAGACATTTATGGCGACAACCGAACAGGGATTTCGACCAGAACAAACGACGGAAGCACCGACGGTCGTGGGATCCCAAAAAGCAGTTTATGTTGATGGTGAGTCGGGAACGCGTTTCGCATTTCCCGGAGGATTTGATCTCGATAGTTTTGATTTTGCCGTTCCGCAGCTGCGTATCGGATCGTTCTACGGAACGGAAGCGTTGGTCCGTTTCGCCCTTCTGTACACGGGTGACAGCGGAGAACTTGGATCTTTCAATTTATATGGTTTGGGAATTCGACACAGTGTTTCGCAGTATTTGGGCAACTTTCCTGTCGACATGGCTGTTGGAGCTTTCTGGCAGCGCTTTGCGATGGGAGAAAACGAAAGGGGTGATGACTTAGTTAAAGCTGAGGCGTTTACTGTGGGGTTGCAGGTGAGCAAGAGGTTTTCGTGGTTTGAACCCTACGCCGGCATTTCGTACGACGATTTCAACATGGATTTGTCTTACGTTGGCGACACGGAGGAAGACAACATCGATATGTCGTTGGACTCCGGTGATCACTACCGCGGAACACTCGGCGCCACAATCAACATCGCCTTCCTGGCGGCCCATGGAGAATACAACATCGGTGGCCAGGACGCATACGCGATCGGCTTGGCTTTGAAATATCACCCTTAGAACAGGAGCGTGCACAATGAATAAAGCGGTATTTAAATTACTCATCCTTCCCGTCCTCTGCTTCCTCGCGGTTTCGAGTGGATGTGTTTACGATGAACTCGCCACGGAGATCGTCGTGACCGAGAAGATCAACGTCCAGTTCGATGAGTACCGCACAACCGCGGACATCGGAAGCGCCGTTGTCGTCGATGACTTCAAAATGAAGCTCATGGCGAAACTCGACGAATATGACGTCGAGCTTGAA
This sequence comes from Candidatus Latescibacterota bacterium, assembly GCA_963791045.1. Lineage (GTDB taxonomy): Bacteria > Krumholzibacteriota > Krumholzibacteriia > WVZY01 > WVZY01 > CAWBQK01. Next base: position 138,252 of record CAWBQK010000017.1, on the reverse strand, counting down.
GACGTGACCGCCATAACCATGGTGTCGGGTGAGTACAAGGTCACCAAGCCGTCGAGGAGCCATGACTGGACCGTTACCGGTGAAGTGACCATCAAACGCCAGGACGACCCGTCCGGCCCCGTGACCGAAGGGCCTGAGATCTTCGTCAACCTGACGAATCAGCCCCTCGGGGATGCCAAAGGCAAACCCGTTCCGGCGGATCTCAATTCGGCCGGCGTGGGCGTCGTCAATAACGCACTTGCCGATCTTCTGACCGGCGCGGACCCGAGACTCATCGTCACCATGGAAAGCGACGACATCACGCCGGCGCCGACCGCGGCCGATCCGCTTTCGTTCATGTGGCAGGCAAGGATCGTTTTCCAGATTGTTATCAATATGGATGTCAGCAGCTAGTTGCAGCAAGAGGTGTCAAGAAGGGCGCCGAGTAAATACATCAAGTGGCGGCCGGCGCGTGAAGGCCACGCCCCGGCCATCAGGCATCGTCCCTAACGACAGGAGCGTGAACCATGAAGAAGGCAATCTTGAGCGTTGCCGTGCTTCCCATTCTCTGTGTTCTCGTTCTCGCGAGCGGCTGTGTATACGACGATATGTCGACCGAAGTGGTTATCACCGAAACGGTGAAAATCTCCCTCGACGAATATCGTGAGAGCCCAACCCTGGGCAGCGCGGTTGTCTGCGATGACTTTGCGGACCGAGTGTACAAGCTTCTCGAGAAGCACGACACAAAGGTCAAGGACATCAGGTCCATCCATATCGTGAGCGGTACCTACATGGTCCAGAGGCTTACCTCGGAACACGATTGGGTGGTTTCGTCCGCCGTGACGATCAAGCGTCAGGATACCCCGGGGGAAGCCCTGGATGACGGTCCGGCGACATTCGTCAACATGACGGATCAGTCACTCATGGCCGCGAAGGACATGGCGATCTACGCCGACCTCAACTCGGACGGCGTGGCGCTTGTCGACAGAGCGCTCGTTGATCTCGTCGCGGGCATGGATCCGCGCTTGATCCTGACCATGGATGCCGGAACCGTCACGCCGGAACCTTCAGCGGCTGACCCGCTTTCGTTCAAGTGGCGTGTCGCGGTGACATTCCAGGTCGTCATTGACAGGAATCCTCCGGGTCACGACTAGACTAATCGTGACCGGCGGTTGATCCGTCTCGTCGATCGAAATTTTCGTTAGCAAGATTGGTCGCCCCCCCCCACAAGGGTGTGGGGGCCGGCCCGAGGCCGGTGTTCAACCGGCCTTTTTGCTTGGGATCAACTGCCGGCGAAGTTCCCGCGCCATCTCCCCGCGCGGCGTCGGAATTTCGAGTTCGATATAGAACTCGCAACGATCGACCAATTCTCCGAGTGCGACGAGCCCGAAGGCAACGGCCTCCGTCCCCTTCCAACCCCCGACCCACAAGAGAACCGGCGTACAACTCCCCGCCAGTCGCACGGCGCTGAGGATAAGACGAGTGTCGCGTTTCTCACGTCCAAAAGCATACTTTCTTTTCGCATAGAGTACGGTTTTCAGGATAAGAAGAACCCCGGCGAACAGATATCCCTGCAGCCCCGTCAGAACCATAACGACGAGAAGCCCGGTCAGAACCACCCCAGCACTGTGAATCCCCAGACCTTTCGCTTTCGTTACCGAATACACACGGTCAATCGAGAAGAGCGCGGCGAACCCAAAGCCCAGGGCAACGACGCCGACCAGTTCGGGCTCGCCACCTTTCGCGATATACCAGACCCCGAAAAACAAGAAAACCGGAAATAACGCCACTTCGCGGCTCAGCCATGATCTCCGCAAATTAAGAACGGCCCGTGGCGCCCTTTTCCAACGCCCCAGGTGCAGGGTGCTCACAAACATCGCTACCAGGCCCGTCGCGGCAAACAACGCGGGATGGATGCTGAACGAACCGGACACGTCCGCCGCTATCACCCCGACAAGAAAAGCCGCCACGATAGTGAATAAGACCAGCGTCCACTCCGATCTCAACGTCACTTTGTTCGCCGGCACGTCCGGCATTGTCATCCCGAACCGATCCGCCTGATCCCCCTGTGGCTTTGCCGTGTCAACGCACTCCGGAAAGACTCGATTGTCGGAGAGCGGCACGAATTCAATGGCCGGTTCCGTACCGTTTGACGGAAAGCCGACAACAACTTCACGATCACCCTTTATTTCGTACTCACCAATCTCCAACGCCCCCGTCGGACACTGGGCCACGCACGCGGGCGCAAGGCCTTCGTCGAGCCGGTGCGCGCAGAACGTGCATTTTTCCATCACGCCACTGGAAATGTTGTATTGCGGGGCATCGTACGGGCACGCCCACGAGCAGTACTTACACCCAATGCACTTCGAGTCATCCAGGGTGACCGCTCCGGTCACCGGATCCTTCGAGAACGCGAGCGCCGGACAGTACGCCATACACGGCGGATCTATACAGTGATTGCACGCCAGGGAATGGTGAAAGACGGGGATATCGGGATATTTTTGCGGGTTGAAGGTGTTTATTTGGCGCCAGACGATTTGCGGCGACACCTGGTTTTCTATCGTACACGCGAGCTGGCAGGCGGAACAGCCCGTGCATTTGTTGACATCGAATATGAATCCTTTTTGGCCCATTACACCCGCTCTACGTCGACCAGATTGTCATGAAAAGCCGCTCCATGGGCCATGTCGGTTTCGCGCCCAAACGAACAAAAGTTCACCGTCCCGCCTTCCTGTATCCACCAGCCGTTTGTTACCGACACACATCCCCGCTTGATACCAAAATCGATCTGAACATCGACTTCAATCGAACCGCGGTCGTTGAACACACGTGCGCGTGATCCCGCGTCGATTCCGCGCTCGCTTGCGTCATCGGGGTGAATCGCGACAAACGGCGCCGGGCTCAACCTGCGGATCATCTCGAGATTGTTGAACTGGGAATGAATCCGGTTCTTGGTATTCGGCGTCATAAAATAGAGCGGGTAGCGTCCCGATCGCGCCCCGGCGGTACGTATCGACTCAACCGGCTCGCTGTACCGCGGGAGCGGATCCACTCCCCAGCGATCCTTCGCTTCCTGCGATACGAGTTCAATCTTTCCCGACGGCGTGGAAAATACAAAATCGGAAAATGCGATTTCCTGATGCCCGGGCGCCAATATCGGCCCCTCACGAAGACGCTCGAGTGTCAGTTCCGGAAACGGCTCGAGCCGCCGTTCGAGATAGGCTTCAACATCCGCATCCGTTGCGCCGGGGATGTTTTCAGCTACCACTTTCTCATCGATCCCCAACCGTTGTGCGAGGCGATAATAGATTTCCGTTTCGGGTTTCACGTTCCCCGGGGGATCAAAAGATTTTTGTTTCAATTGGATATAAGGATGCCAATAGGCATTGATCACGTCGGTTTGTTCGAACATCGATTTTGCCGGCAGGACGAGGTCGGCTTCTCTGGCGGTGTCGGTCATGAACTGTTCTACCACGACCCGGAAGTCAAGCGAACGAAACGCGTTGAGCACCGTGTTCGTTTCGGGATTCTGCGTGACGGGATTACCGCGTTCGACCCATATCATTTTCAGCGGCGGATCCGAGGCGGACAATATGTCCTGGCCGAGACGACTCGTCGACACACCAACACGAACAACACCGTCCGGCTCGTCAGGTGGGTAGAACGCAATCGGGTCTTTGACGTCGTCGAAGATATGGCTTTGGAGGTTTGCAAAGATCCACCCGGCGCCCGGCCGTCCAACATTGCCGGTGAGGGCGAGCAGAGCGATCATCGCCCGCATCGTCTGGCCGCTGTTGGTATAGCGCTGCATTCCAAAACCGGCATTTATTGTCACCGGCTTGATTGTTCCGATGAATTCCGCCAACCTGCGAATATATTCCACCGGCACATCCGTAATCGACGCCGCCCACTCCGGCGTCGCATCCGCCACCATTTGCTCAAATTCCGGAAAACCCAAAACGTGCTCATCCACAAACGCCCGATCGACATTGCCGTTTTCTATCACAAGTCGCGCAAGCGCAAGCGCGAGGGCGCCGTCCGAGCCGGGTCTTGGTTGGATGAGAAGCTCGGCGCGCTCGGAGGATTCCGTCCGGCGCGGATCGATCACAACAAGTCGTGCGCCGTTGTCGAGCGCCTGGTTTATAAAAACCATCTGGTGGATGTTGGTCTCGGCTGTGTTCTTTCCCCAAAGAATCACGAGCTTCGCGTTTGCGATATCCCACGGGGCATTGTGCTTGTTTTCGCCGAGCATCAACCTGGTGGCTTCGAGCCCCGCCGGCCAGCACAGATCTCCGTAGGTTGTCGAACAACCGCCAAACAAGCGCCAGAAGGACATCCCGACACCGTTCAACAGCCCTTTTGTCCCGCTACCGTTGTAATACAGAACGCTCTGTGGACCATACTCACTCCGAAGACGGATCAGATTCCCGGTGATTAGATCAAAAGCATCGTCCCAGGAAATCTTTCTGAATTCTCCGTTGTTCGGGTTTTTCAGGACTGGATCGAGTATCCGGTCGGGCGAGTGCGCGCGTTCGACATAGGCGAGTCCTTTGAGGCACGGTCCCTCAAAAGTCGCCTTATTGCCGAGGTGAGGTTCTATTTTGACGAGGCGACCGTCTTCGACATGAACGGTCATGGTACACGTGCTGTAACAGTTTCGGGGGCATCCGGTCGTATAGATTTGCGTCTTTTTTTTCATATACCGCTATTCGTTGTTCCATCTCCAACGACCCGTTGCCACGGCGCCCTACCCCGCAGGAGAGCGGCGACTATGACCTCCCGATTCCCCACGGTTCGAGGGCAGCCGCAAGGTCGGTGCCTTCGCTATCCGTCAGACGATCGAGCGGGACTCTCAAATTCAACCAGCCTTCTTTTGCGTTCAAACGCGCCAACGTGCTCTTCAGACCGGAAATAATTGGGTAGCGTTCAAAAATCCTCCGGATCGCCGTCAGCTCGTTTTGCTTTCTGTCGGCATCATCATTCCGCCATCCCTTGAACAATTCCCCACCCCTCGCCGCGGTTACGTTGAATGTCGCCGAAATGCACCCAGCCCCACCGTGCCGGAGGACGTCCAGAAGAAACACCTCCGTACCGGGAAATATTTGAATGTCGGAGAATCTCTCGCAGAGAAGCCGAAGATTGTTCCAATTTCCGCTCGAATCCTTCAACCCTACGATCGTTTCCGGGTACGCGTCCACGAGCCGCTGCACCGTGTCGAGGCTCAAACTCACACCCGACATCTGCGGAAAATGATAGAGATAAAGCTTCAGACGCGCGTCTCCAACCTTTTCGATGATCTCCTTGTACGAGGCAATCACTCCGGCATCCGAGACATTTTTAAAATAGAAAGGAGGTAGAACGAGAACACCTCCCGCGCCCATCTCCACGGCGTGTCGCGTCAGCGCCACGGTATCGGGGATCGCCGTACACCCGGTTCCAACGAGAAGACGATCGGCGGGCACTCCCGCGTCCACAATGATATCGAGCGTTCGAATTCTCTCTTCAACGGTGAACGACGTCGATTCGCCCGTCGTACCGAAAAGTGCGATTCCGTCGCAGCCGTCATCGAGCAGGTGCTTGCAATGCGACACGAGCAGATCGTGGTCGATAGACAGATCATCCTTGAGCGGCGTCAAACTGGCCGCATAAATACCACCCGGGAGAACCGCCCCGGACGTTCCTTTCTTACCAGAATTCATCGCCAATCCTTCCTCACCGGATCACCCGGCAATGTCGTCTGACACTCCATCGGGCAACTCCGAATTTTAACCGAACGATATTCACCAAAATACGATTTTATTCTATTTGGGGTACTGTTGAACTTCATCAAACATAAACTCGAGTTCGATGCCCGCATGCGCAAACATCTCTTCGGATTCCGCCCCTTTGTGGTACCGCCTCTCGCACACAATACGTTTGATTCCACAGTTGATCAACAGCATCGCGCATGTTCGGCATGGAGTCATTCTCGTGTACACGGTCGCCCCCGCGATAGACACGCCGAGCCGGGCTGCCTGGCAAATCGCGTTCTGTTCGGCGTGAACCGTACGCATGCAATGCTCTGTGACTTCTCCATTTTCATGGGTCACTCGTTTGATCTGGTGCCCCACCTCGTCACAGTGTTCGAAACCCGACGGCGACCCCACATACCCGGACACGATCAGCTGCCGGTCCTTCGCTATCACGCAACCGCTCTTCCCCCGGTCGCACGTGGCTCGTCTTTGAAATCGTATTGGCCACTTCCATGAAATAGTCATCCCACGACGGTCTGTCGGTCACTTCTGCCTCTTTTCTTTCTGAACCCGCGTCACCCGCTGATCTCGCATATATCGAAGATTTTACACGAGTCGTAAACTACTGTCCATTCATCAGGACCACGGATTCGTAGCCCACACGGAAAATTCGGGGATGAACCCCCTGTTGTCCATCTCCAGAACCGACTTGATCGAGTGTGCGATCTCGAACGAACTGAGTTTGTTGGGCGGGCCGGTCCTTTCAACCCGATCGCGACTGGCAATCGCCGTCGGAACCTCGCTCGGATTGACCAGCATGACACGAATATTGTACTTCCTCAGTTCCGCCTGCCAGCACATCGTCATCCCGCGAAGCGCGAACTTGCTGGCCACATACACCGATCCGCGCTCGTACCCTTTGAGCGATGCCGTCGATCCAATATTTATGATATCGCCCCGTTTTTGTTCTTTAAAGATCTCCGCCGCACGTTGGGCCATCAAGGCGGCGCCGTACACATTGGTTTCGAACACTTTTTCGAAATCACCGATCGAGACATCACCCAGTCTTTTGAGCGAACCGATTCCAGCGTTGTTAATGAGACAGTCGAGACCGCCGAGGGTGTCACCGACAAAATCGAATGTTTTATCTATGTCGGCGCTGTTCCGAACATCGGCGACGACGCCCCTGGCTCCGGTCTCTTTCTCCGCCGCCTGAATTCGCTCCGCATCTCTGCCCGTAATAACCACGGATGCGCCGGCGTCGACCAGAACCCTCGCCGTCACCTTACCGATCCCCAGCGAACCGCCCGTTATCAATATTTTTGACCCTTGAATGTTCATTCGTTCTCCTCTTTGCAATGCCAGTAACCCGTCTTATTCGAAACCATCGGGGCGCCGTCCGTTAAATTCGGTGGCGTCCTGGTATGCCTTGGCCACACCAAGCAACGTGCCTTCATCGAATAGCCCTCCGATGAAGCTCACACTCACCGGGCTCCCCTCGTCGTTGAAACCGTTTGGAAGCACAACGCACGGGTGACCGGTCAGGTTGGTAAGAAGAAGATTGCTTCCTCCGAACGACGGCGCAACATATACATCGATGCCGACCATGAGTTCGCGCATATCCTGGATGACCATGTGACGGACACGGTTGGCCTGAATATATTCGACCGCCGGAATAAACCGCGATGAACGGAACACATTTGGCCACGCGTTTTTTATCTGGCGAACGAGAAGATCATCCCGATTCGACCGGGTAAGGTCATCGAACGCCGCCGCCGCTTCCGCGCTGAGAATAAAGGCGAGCGACCCGATGGGGTAATCCGGTAATTCAATAGGGATCAGATCGGCGCCGAGCGAGCGAAGAACATCAAGAGTAACGGCGTCCGCTTCTTTGTTCGGATAGTCCTCTTCAAAATACTCTTTTATATATCCTATCCTGAGACTCTTGAGATCGACGTCTGGACCATACTCGAACCCCGCTTCGATCACCGATTCATCGACGCCATCCGCACCGCGAATCGCATCAAAGACAATGGCGCAGTCCTCCACGTTCCGGCAGATAGGGCCAATTTTGTCCATCGACCAGCTGAGCGCCATTGCGCCCGCACGGCTCACACGGCCATAGGTCGGCCGGAGTCCCGTTGTCCCGCACCGCGTCGAAGGCGAAACGATAGACCCCCACGTTTCGGTGCCAATCGCGAAGGCGACGAGCCCCGCGGCCGTTGCCGATGCCGAGCCCGCCGACGAGCCACTCGACCCTTCTTCGAGATTCCACGGGTTTCGGGTCATGCCGCCATACCACACATCACCCCACGCAAGCGCTCCCAGGGTGAGTTTGGCCACCAGAATTGCGCCCGCCTCCTCAAGCTTTCTGATTACCGTCGCGTCCTCGTCGAAAACCTGATCCTTGTATGGCATTGCCCCCCAGGTGGTTTTGTAGGTCTTCGCGGCCAGCAAATCCTTGGCGCCGTAGGGAATCCCGTGCAGCGGCCCTCGATATCGACCCGCGGCGATCTCCGAATCGGCTCGGCGCGCCTGCCTGAGCGCGAGTTCTTCGGTTAGCGTCACCACACACTCCAACGTGCCACCGTGCTTCTTCAAACGATCGAGATACATTTCGGTCAACTCGACAGAGCTGATCTTTTTCGTACGGATCAATTCCCCCAAATCTCGAACGGAAGAAAACGCGAGTTCGCCGATGTCGTCGGGAGGGTTGGTTATCCCAGCGGGAGAGAGGTCGACGCGGCTTTCCACAACCGCCGGACGCCAACCGCGCGGCAAGGGGTTGAATTGAAACGCGGGTGGGACGGCGTTATCGATATTTACTTTTCTCAACTCTGTGTAGCTTTCGAGATTGTCAACAAGATCGTCAACCATCGAATCCCGCTCAGCCGGGGAAAACTCCAGGCCAATGAGACTCGCCGCCGAATGAATCGCCTCGGCATCAAACGGCGGGGCATTTTCAACCGACGCCAATAAAACGATCAGTCCGACGGCCATAACCGCGGCGACTCCCAATAACTTCGTTCTTGTCACTACAATTCCTCCGGTTTGCGCCAAACCATCTTGTCACGCTGAGGCACCGATCTCGCTGATTCGCAGGGCGAACGCGAGATTCTCACGATAATACCATATTGCCGTTTATGTGTTGAGACCATCGGTCATGAAATACAAAAAGGCCTCCCCGTATGAGGAGACCTTTCGGAGACCGTCGCGCCGTCGAAAAACCGGACTACTGTTTGGCCTTCCGGATCGCCTTGATTTCGCTGAGAATCTCTCGCAGTACCCCCGCGTCCATCCCGTCACCCCCATCAACGTCCGCCTGCGTCGGGCTCATCCCTCCCCGGAAACGTCGGAGAGATCCGGCGACCAATTCGTACACTTCCTGGACGTTGGGCAATCCGACCAACCGCTCCTCCGCCCCCTTGTTTCCACTAAAGCCCGCTGTTTGGATGTTTAGCGTTCCCAGACCGAAGAACCACCGATCGAAAATGTCGCGCTTGACGGTCACGTTCGTCACCGTTCTGTACGGCACATGTTTAACCGACTTGACAAAGATCCCAACACGTACGATGACTTCATCCTCGTGTATCTCGTACTGGAGGCTTCTAAAATACGGTCGGACTAGTATCATCGCCCCGAGCCACCACACGGCGATGATTGCCCAGAATATCATCGACACCATTCTTCCCTTGTCCGCTCCTTCATCGAGTCCGATGAGCCAACCAAAAAGCCCTGCCCCAACCGCGGCCGCTGCCGCGATGAGAGTCACATTGAGCATCATTTTCTGCAAATAGCCTGGACTGGGTTTGAAAATCTGGACCGCCATTTGGCACCTCCTCGGAGCTCCACTTTCGTGATCGCTTCTGTCGCGACAGTCCGCCGTGGCTGTTTCGCGACGAGCTTCGAACGCAATTACTAGTATACATACCACCCCAAATGTCTCTTATTCAACAAAATCACACAAACATTCGGCGGGCCCACCCGACACCCGAATCCACGAATCCACGAAGACCTTAGGCCATTTTCGACAATCGATTCTAGCCAAAAAATGACAAAACACTGGCCTTTTCACTTGAAATTACATAACTTCCCGGATACGTTCATGTTCTTCCCAACTATTATTCCTGTGGAGTTATCGAATGCGTATATCGTCGCCGTTGAGGATGTTAAACAACATATTTATCCGGAAGTCTTTCCTGGAAGCCCAGATCATCGTCACCCGGCGCTGCAATCTCAGCTGCGGCTACTGCACCGAATACGATAATCACTCGAAATCGATTCCGTACGCCCAGGTCGAACAATGGATCGATGCCCTGCACCGCCTCGGTGTGGCACAGATCGCTCTGCTCGGCGGCGAGCCCCTTCTGCACGAAGATGTGGACAAGATCGTTGTTCGCGCGAACCGGGCGTCGCAAACGTCACTCACTACAAACGGTTTTCTCGTCAGCGAGAAAATCATCGACCGCTTGAACGCGGCGCGTCTCGGCCACCTCCAGATCAGCATCGATACTCTCAAGCCTCGAGAGAACATGTACATCCAGAAATCGCTCAAGACGGTCCAGAAAAAGGTCGAACTCCTTCTGCGGCGAGCTGATTTCAGCGTCCACGCAAACATCGTTCTCTGCGACGAATCAAAACCGGAATTCAAGGAAATCGTCACCGAGCTAAAGAACATGGACATTCCCGTCACGGTCAACCTGCTCCACGACGACCGGGGAGAGACCGTGATTTCCGGCCAGGAATATATCGATCTGTGGGACTACCACCATGACAATTCGAAGGTCATTTCGTATATCGAGTACGAATACGGGAAGGATCTTCTCGAGGGAAAAACACCCGACTGGCACTGCCGCGCGGGCGCTCGTCACATCTATATCGACGAGTTCGGCATGGCTCAGTACTGCGCGTCACAGCGCGGACGACTCAACAAGCCGATCCTCGAATACACGCGGGCGGACATCGAAGAGCAGAGAAATCTGAAGAAAGGGTGCGAAAAAGGATGTTCGGTATTCTGCGTTTACCGCGCGTCCAAAGTCGACAATGATTTCCCATCGGTTGCGAAGGCCGTTCTGAAAAGCATCAAGAACAACACCGTTCACCTGCCATTCTCCAAACGAAATGGCGGCCGTCGCGCAACCCAACCTTCAACGGAATCGAACGGTGATATCAAGCAAAAATAGCTGGATCAGTTTTGGAGTAAGCGCCGTGATCCTTGCGGTTGCGTCTCTCCTCTTCGCCCTTATGTATCCCGCCGAACGAGGGTTGTTGTGGCTTGGGCTTTACACAATTCCCTCGCACATGTTTATCTCCCCCTTCTCGCACGAACCCGTCCTCTTGTATTTTGCCAAATATTATTCTGCGACCGCCTGCGCCATCGCGTCGGTCATTGGGTGCTTGATCGCCGGCATTTGGGATTACTGGCTTTTTATCCCCCTGATGCACCACCCGAGGATCCGTTCCAAGTATGCCAGCTTTAGCCTTTATCAACGTTCGGTCGTCCTGTTCCGAAAATCTCCTTTTTGGGCCCTTGTTGTCGTAGGTCTCACGCCAATTCCATTCTATCCGATCAAATTCCTGAGTTTTGGCGACAAGTATCCCCTCAAACGTTATCTCCTCGCGCTGGTTGTGGGGCGCACACCCCGCTACTGGGCGATCGCCTACCTCGGCCACATGCTCAGACTCCCCAACTGGAGTCTCGTGGCTCTCGCGCTCGCACTTCTTGCTGTGACGATTGTAAAAAGCCGTTTGGATGACAGGAAAAAGAAATCGAATGAGGCGGGCGTTGATGAAGACGTCCAACAGACTGGCGACGAGCCGGTTACTGCTTCCCCTCGAGCTTCCGCGAGATCCACGCCGTCCGGTAAATAGCCGTACCCACGGTCCCAACCGCGATCACGATTATCAAAATCAACAACACGAATCCCTGCTGACGTCCGAACGCGCTCGAAATCGACGGATCAAGGATCGAACCCAAACCAAGAATCAGCATTCTTTCAGCGCGCTGCATCAACCCCGCCTTGCAAAGAACCCCGAGACTCTCCCCACGCGCACGGGTGTAGCTGACAAGGAGCGAACCCCCAAGCGCAATCAAGACCCAGACGCCGGAAGCGCCCGACCCGTAGAAAACAGCAAGACCGATAAACGCGGCGAACTCACTGAACCTGTCCAACGTAGAATCGAGAAAAGCGCCCGCCGCATTGGCCATATTTCTACCGCGCGCTACTTCCCCATCCATCACGTCGGCAAAACCGCTGAGCAAAATCATCCAGCCGGCCCACGGGAGTTGACCGCGAATGTAAAACACCATGCTCGCGATCCCAAACAGTACGGCAAGAACGTTGTAAACAAACGGAGACAGTCGCAACGCAAGCGACACCCGCGTAACCGGCGCGATAAACCAGTAAAACCAGTTCCTCACCCAGAAACCCATAAAAAAACTTCCGCCGCGACCGGTGCGGTCCTGTCCGATTCTTCCAGCGGGAGTCATGAGAAACACAACCATCGAGAAAACAATCGTCCCCAGGGCCAGAACGAGAACCAGGAGTTCGCTTCTCATTTTTGATCACCATTCTCTTCGGTTGTTCCACCGTCGCGTCGAGTGTCAACCCGCTCGCTCAAACCCATCGCTTTCAGGACTCGAAATAGCTTGGGCCAGAGCAGGAGCGCTGGAAAACGACGCTCCGATTTCGTCAACTCGACACGGACGCCCGTGCGCCGCTCCGCCTTACGCGCGATGTAATCGAGCCAATCATCAAACGTGAGCATATATTTGAACCATCGCAGCGTCGCACGCATCTTTGACTGCACAAAAAACAACCGCCATTCGAACTTCTCGCGAAACGTCGGCGGTTTGTGCCTCCTGTATGTATCCTCTTCCTTCTCGAGGTACCCCTCACTTGCCGCCTCCCCAAGCAAACGCCCGTACATCAATCGGAAGTAGGATTTCTGGGCATTGCAAACTTCGAGCACCCTCGATTTCGACTCCGGCCGGATCTCGCCGGCATAAGACACTTCCAACATTCGAAGGCAAAATTCGAGCACGGTAAACGATCCCCGCAAATACAGCGGGACCCATTCAAGGGCTACCCGCCGGGCCGTTTCGAGCCCCATCTCGATTTCCTCACGTACCTGCGGATCCCGCGAGTACACGATTTGAATCCGCTGCACGAGCCGTCCCCGGCAAAAATGATCCTTCGCCTCCCTCGAGAGTCCGACGGAGAGATCCTTGCGACTAATCACGAAACACTTCGCCCCGGCGCGCAACGCCCCCGGATCCTTGAGATAAATTACGTTGGGTGGAAGCATTCTGTTGAGCGCGGCCATGATGCTCGCGCGTCGAGCCTGAGGCAATCGCGATCCGATATCCCGATAGAACCGTTCGTAATCTTCCACGACCACAAACAGGTCGGCCGCGCTGTCTTTGCTCGGTGACGTTGCGACAAGAACCGATCCGAAGAAAATCACGGCGGCCAGATTGGACCCACAGGCATCGCCGATAATCTTCAGGCTCTCCACCACCTGCGGTGCAACGTCCCTCGCCGCCGATCGCTGTCCGCCGGGTGCGTCGGGCCGAAGAGCATGAACGACACTCTTGCGTTCGTTCCCGCCTCCATGGGTTGTCATATTTCTGGTTTCGTCCGTCATTAAATCGCTTTGAAAAACTACCTAGGCTCCATCCGGCACGTTACTATTCCCGTGACGCATTTGTGCGAGTTTATCACCCATCCGTCGTTCCATATCCAGAATAAATTCCCTTGCATTGTCCCTTTCGGGCAAAAACTCGAACGGCCCAACCACATCGGCGACGGCATCGATCGAACTGACATTGGACACCAGGTCGTTGAACCGCCCTGCCTTCCACAACCCATCGACAACCACGATGTAAACCTCCCATTTCCGGCACGTCAGAATCGTCCTCAAACCCGATGTCCGGAATGGTTGCAACTCGCCGTCTCTTGAGCGTGTCCCCTCGGCATACACTCCAAGAGGCTGCTCAATCACCATTGCCCGTCTTCGGATTTCCCTCAGCTGACCCCGATCCCGATCGCCCGGGGTGACCGTTATGTGGTTATACAACCGAATCATGTGTGAAATCAGAGGGATGCCTCGAGCATAACGCGCGCGTGCGATCACGCTCGGATAGCTGCCGGTAACGACCTTGCCCAACACCGGTATATCTATGAGGGACTGATGGTTCATTAGAAGAAGCACGCCCGGGCGCGCCGCGATATGGCCGCGGATGTCAAACCGTGCACCGCCAATCCACTTGAGGGATCCAAGCGCCACTTCAGCGCACACTTCCATCCACCATATCTTCACCTTCTCCTTCTTTGACGGCATAACTTTAATTAACACAACAATTAACGTTCGTTGTATAAGGTCGCACATCAAGAAGGCGAGCCCGGCTATCGTTATCGTGATATAGCCCCTCAGGCGCTTAAAAAAAATGCTTTCCTCCGGAATCCCGTTATGTTATCAATGTGCTGGCCGAAGCCGTGCCTTTTCGACTCTTGACATTCACAGATTATTGGCACAAAGTGGAGTAACACCCTTAACCTAAACCGAGTAACGTGGATTCGTCAAGACAACAAGCACAAAAACGAGCCGCCGATGAGGCAGCCGCGGATAAAGCCGCCGACACCCAGGAATCGGCCGCTGAGACAAACGCGCCAGTGGATGCCCATACCACCGACAGTACGCTCGACTACGATTACAGTAACTTCTTTTGGGGCGCCGGCGATGATGTCTTCGATATCTTCGAGCCTTTCGAAGAATGGTTCAAGGATGCCCGACCGGCCGGATATTACCTTTTCGGCCTTCCCATGAAGACCGGCCCCGGTACACGGATCGATATTGTCGAGACGAAAACCAACAAGGAACTGAAAAACCGGATCAATCTTGCCTCATACAATTACCTGGGCCTGTCCTACCGGCCCGAGATCATTGAGGCGATAATCGAAGCCACGCGGAAATACGGCTCCGGGGCCTCCGGTTCCCCGATTCTAAGCGGCACGATAGATCTTCATGACGAACTCGCCCACAAAATCGCAGTTTTCAAAAACAAACAACATGCATTGCTTTTCCCTTCGGGCTACAGCGCCAACCTCGGTGTCATATCCGGTCTCATGCGATCCGGCGACCTCGTCGTCACCGATCAGTACGCGCATGCCAGCATCATCGACGGCATCATTTTGTCGAAAGCCAGCGTGCGTTACTTCCGACACAACAGCGTCGGCGATCTTGATCGCAAGCTCAAAGGTTTCAAGGGTAAAAAGCTCGTAATCGTCGAGGGTGTCTACTCGATGGACGGCGACCTCGCAAAACTTCCCGAGATCGTGGAAGTATGCAAACGTCACGGCGCCCGCATTATGATCGACGAAGCCCATTCGACGTTTCTCTTTGGCAAGAACGGTCGAGGAGTGGCCGAGCACTTCGGTCTGGACGACGAGGTGGATATCCACTTCGGCACGTTCTCGAAGACTCTTGGCGGCATCGGCGGATTCGTGGCCGGATCCGAGACCCTCATCACATATCTGAAGGGATTTGCCCGCTCCAGAGTGTTCTCTTGCGCGCTCCCGCCCGGCGTCACGGCCGGCATACTTAAGGCCCTTGAAATCGTTCAGAACGAACCCGAACTCAGAACCAAATTGTGGGACAACGTCGCGTTCATGCAGGATCGCCTGCGTAAAGCGGGTGTCGATATCGGGGACTCCGAGTCACAAGTCATCCCGATCATGGTGCGTGACGATGACAGGATCTTCAAAATAGCGGAAGACATTATTCACGAAGGCGTCTACCTCAACCCCGTTCGTTACCCCGCCGTCGGCAAGCACCGGTCACGCTTCCGGATCTCCGTCACGGCCGGCCATTCCAAAGAAGATCTGGCCGAAGGCGCCGATATCATCAAACGTGTCCTGGAGAGATACGGACTATGCCACTGACAAAATACGGTTTTAAAATCGCGGCCAATGCTTTCTTCGCAATGCCCAGTGATAACGCGCGGGAGTTGCTTCCGCCTCATCTCCACCCGATGGAGATACGTCACGGACAGGGTGTCTTCGCCGTCACCGCGTTTGATTTCAATGAAAGCATGGTCGGCCCCTACACCGAAGTCGTCCTTGCCGTTATCGTCCCACCCGTGGTCAAATCGGGTGAGCAGCTGCCAAAATCGGCATTTTATCCATTTCTTGTTGCGACCAGCACCGAAGCCGCGCGCGAGCACGCGATCGAGCGCTGGCATCTGCCCCATTACATGAAGGACATCGCCGTCGACTTCAAAAACGCCGAAGGACGCCTGTCCGTCCGCGTCCACGAAAACGACAACCCGATCGTCGAGATTAAAATCAGCGAGCACACATGGGTCGACACCCACGAACTCTACCAGTCTTTCATGAATAGCGAGTCGGAGCAGTTCAAAGTTAACGTTTATTTCGACGGCAAGTTCTCCCAGCACGAAGAGGAAACCGGCGAGCTAATCCTTCACGACCATCCGATGTGCGAGAAGCTCCGCATCGATGAAATCGCAACGTATCCATTCAGAGAAATGTGGATGAAGGACGGCGTTCAAACGTTCGAAGAACTCGAACCCATCTGACGGCAACCTTAAACCCCAACCTCAAATATCCAACCGATGCCATCGGCTCGTTCCCACTATGTGATCTTCAATCCATCCGCCGGTCGCGGCCGCGGCCGCAAACTCATCGATATATACCGACCGCTTCTCGACCGTTATCTCGGTAATTACGATCATGTCGTCACCACACATCCCGGAGACGAAGCTGAATTGACCGATCGCGCGTTGGACGCCGGCTACCCGGCAATCGTAGCCGTCGGCGGTGACGGAACGTGGAGCAGCGTTTCGGACCGCATTGCCCGCGCCGGGCGACACGACGTCACCCTCGGGCTCCTCCCCGCCGGCACGGGCAACGATTTCGGAAAATCAATTGGAGTTCGCGCTGACCGTGTGGAAGCGGTTATAAAAGGAATCGCGGACGGACGGCGCCGTACGATCGACGTCGGACGCGTAGGCGACAGGTATTTCCTCAACGTCGTGGGGTTTGGATTCGACATCGCCGTCATCGATGACGCCGAGCATTTCCCCGTTCTGCAGGGTGACGCGCTCTACCAGTTCTGCGCGCTGAGGCAGCTATTCAAGTTTCGTGGCATACCGATCGAACTGACAGACAGCGACGGGCGGAAAACCAAACAGGCCCATCTGATGCTCACAATATCCAACGGTAACTTCTTCGGCGGCTCTTTCCACATTGCTCCCGACGCCCGCCTCGACGACGGCATGCTCGACGCGGTTTCGATCTACAATGTCGGTCCCATAAATCGCGTGCGACTCTTCTCCAGGGTTGCGAAGGGCAAGCACCGCGGACATGAGAAGGTCGGGATTTCCCAGTCATCCAGATTTACGGTGACATGCGAGGAACCGGTCCGGTATGAAGTCGACGGCGAGGTATTCACGATGGAAGAAACGAGTATCGAGATCAAGTCGGTTCCCCAGGCGCTGAGCGTATTCGTGCCTTCGGAAGAATAGGCCGGCAATCTCGTCACACGAAGCTATTCTCCTCCGCCTACCAGCTCAGCGGTTACGCCCATCAGACCTTTGACCACCCGGGTGAATCCATCAAACTCTATCCTGTCCGGCGTGTCCGCGCGGGTATGGTACTCGTCGTATCGGAAGAGCGCCGTGTCGGTCACCATGGCGGCCTGATAACCTTCCTCCCAGAACGACCAGTGATCCGACCAACCCACCCCGGGAATCGCTCCCGGCACAGCCCCCGCCTCACACGGAAACGACGAGTGCTTTTTGAAATAAGCCTTGGCCTTGCGAACCAGCCCCCTCGAAGACACATTTCCCACGAACCCAACAAAGTTTCCTTCGCTCGGATAAAACAGATTCATAGGAAAGGGATAATCCTGGCTTTTTTCTTCATCCGTGTAGTAACCGATGGTTTCGAGCGAAAGCATCGCCACGACATTTTCGCCGCGCTCCCGGCAACGTCTCGCGTACACGCGGCTGCCCATCTGGTCCGTCTGAAAAAACGGCGGCTCTTCGTTGACAAAAGCGACCAAACGCAGGGTTCTTTCCGGCCGAAGCGCCACAGCCCATCGCGCGATTTCCATCAGCGCCGCAACACCGGTTCCGTTGTCGTTCGCTCCGGGGCAATCAACAACTGAATCGTAGTGCGCCCCTAGAATCACAATCTCGTCGGGTCTTCCCTTCCCCTCAATTTCAATTTCAAGATTTTCGACAGTCACGCCTTCCGTGTCGTATGACTGCGAGGCGACGGCAAAGCCCATAGATCGAAAACCATCTCTGATATATTTGGCCGCATCCGCAAGCGCGGCGGGGCGCCAGATGTTTCTTTCACCTATATCGGCAGCGAGAACTCCAACATGGCCTACGAGGTTCGCTCGAAGGGCCGCGTTTTCGGGAAAGGGCGGGATCGAGGACGGAGTCGGGTGTTGAGACAAGGGCATGATTGCGTAGAAAAAAAAGAATGCGCCAACGAGAAATACACTTGCGGCGGCGATCCATCGAATTGGGTTCCTGCTCATAACCTTCTCGTGGTCACCCCTCCCTGACGACTTTGCCACCCGCGCGATGCGACACATCGCCACGTGCGGCGACTACTGGTCTGATATTCGCACCCAAAAAAGACCGCGAAAATCCCCCGACGCAAACCCCGTTGCGGCGTCCGTCGGGTACAGTTCCGTGACCTTGGCCTGAACGGGCGCCGGGATATCGTCACCATGGCACTTGAGACAGAGCGGCTGGACGTAAATGGGCTCGACGTACCCGATCGATCCGTCCTCCAAACGCACGGCACGGTGCGTCCGGTCGTCTCCAAGCCTGACGTATTCGGCGAGGAGCGAGGCTCCATCCACGGCTCCGGAGCATTTTCGGGGTTCCTTACCCGGTGGCTCGTCCGACCCTACTTCTATCCCGTCAGTGCTTCAACCCCGCGGCGATCTCAGGCGCTTTATCACGGCACACCCATATCGCGTTTTCCGGTCCCTCCTGCAGGCCTTCCTTGAGGGCAGCCTTGAGTTCCCCCTTGAAGGGCTTTAACGCCTCTCGAGCCCGCTCTATATCCGCGTCGCCAACGGTTTCGCTTCCACCGCCGCACCCCGTCACCCCGAAAACGAAAACACAAAACGCCGTGAGGGTGGCCCACTTCAAACACGAGCTTATTACACGGGACATAATTTGCCTCTATGGTTTTTTCTGTGATTTCTCGATTTTGGCCCACGAATCCCGCAACCCAACAGACCGATTGAACACCAGGCCATCCGGGCCCGAATCGACCGGGTCGATCGAGAAGTATCCCTGACGTAAGAACTGATAGTAATCGCCCGGCGCTGCGTCACGCAGACTCGATTCGACTTTGCAACCGCTTAGAACCTCAAGAGAGTTGGGGTTGATAAGTCTCTTGTAATCCTCTCCGCCTTCGGCCAACGGATTCGCCGAGTCGAACAACGGTTCGTACAACCGCACCTCGGCATCGATCGCGTGCTCGGCGGATACCCAGTGGAGTGTCCCCTTCACCTTGCGCCCGTCGGGCGCCGACCCGCTCTTGGTCTCGGGATCGTACGTGCACCGAAGCTCGACGATTTCGCCCGTCGTTCGTCCTTGATCACCTCCTTGCAGGTGATGAAGTACGCGTAGCTTGAGCCGCACCTCGCGCCCGGGCGCCAGCCGGAAAAATTTCTTCGGCGGATCCTCGCTGAAAATCATCACGCTCGATGTAGATCACCCGCGAGAACGGAATCTTCCGCGTCCCCGCGTTCGGATCCTCCGGGTTGTTGATCGCATCGAGTTCCTCGACCTGATCTTCCGGGTAGTTCTCGATCACCACACGAAGCGGATCGCAGCACCGCCATAACCCGCGTGGCCCGCCTGTTCAGATCCTCGCGAAGACAATGCTCGAGAAGAGCGATGTCAACCGTGCTTCGCACTTTGGCCACACCGATGCGGTCACAAAACGCACGGATCGCCTCCGGGCTGTATCCGCGTCGGCGCAGCCCCGAAATCGTCGGCATCCGCGGATCGTCCCACCCAGATGACCCGCCCCTCTTCGACCAGTTCCAGAAGCCGTCGCTTGCTCATCACCGTGTGGCTCAGGTTGAGCCGGGCAAACTCGATCTGCTGCGGATGGAAGATGTCCAGTTCATCGAGGAACCAGTCGTAAAGCGCGCGGTTGTTTTCAAACTCGAGCGTGCAAATCGAGTGGGTGATGCTTTCGATCGAATCCGACTGACCGTGCGTAAAATCGTACATCGGATAGATACACCATTTGTCACCCGTCCGGTAATGACTCATGTGCCGTATCCGGTACATGAGCGGGTCGCGCATCTTCATATTCGGCGACGCCATGTCGATCTTGGCCCGGAGCACTCGCTCGCCGTCTTCAAACTCCCCGTTCTTCATCTCGTTGAAAAGATCCAGATTCTCCTCGACCGGGCGGTCTCGGTAGGGACTTGGCTTACCCGGCTCGGTTACCGTCCCCCTGTACTTACGAATCTCTTCGTCGTCTGAGGCTGCACACGTACGCCTTGCCGTCCTTGATGAGCTTTATCGCCCATTCGTAAAGCTGATCGAAATAATCCGACGCAAAATACATCCGATCCTCCCAATCGAACCCGAGCCACCGAATATCCGTCTTTATCGACTCGACATACTCCATGCTCTCTTTGCTCGGATCCGTATCATCCATGCGAAGATTGCAAAGTCCGTTGAACTCCTGGGCGAGTCCGAAATTCAGACAAATCGATTTCGCATGCCCGATGTGGAAATACCCATTGGGCTCCGGCGGAAACCTCGTATGTACGCGGCCCTTGTGCTTACCCGTCGTATTGTCTTCAACGATACGAGTGCGAATGAAATCAAGACCCGGGGACGAATCGCTTTTTTCGTTTTCCGGAAGTCCCCCGTCATTCCCCAATTTCGAAGTGTCGTCGTTATTGTTCACGGTTTCTATTTCCCTGTTGAAAAAGCCGTTTTTTTAGCGGGTCACTCCGCTTCCTTGTGTAATAACGCATGCTACCACAGCTTGCTGCCATACGGCAATGACTTCGCCCCAATAACACCCCATTCTCGGCCCGTGGGACCAATTCCTCGGATTGCGATCATCCCCGGAACGTGTTAGATTCACGGGCGCTCTTGACGAGCGTGCAACCCCAATTTTCTGGAGGATTCATTTGATCGAGGTCAACGGACTCCGAAAACAGTACGGAGAAATACTTGCCGTCGACGACGTGAGTTTTACCGCACACCCTGGCGCCGTATTTGGCCTGCTCGGACCAAACGGAGCGGGCAAATCCACAACCATCGGCTGCATATCCGGACTCATCAAACCGGGCGCCGGATCCGTGCGTGTTCTCGGATACAACGTCGTAACCGAGGGGCCCGCATCGCGCCGCAATGTTGGAGTTGTGCCGCAGGAACTCGCCCTCTACGAGGACCTTTCCGCTCGAGAGAACATAATGTACTGGGGCGCCGCATACGGGCTCCGGGGCGCCGAGTTGAAGAAGAAAACGGACGACGCGCTCGAAATCACCGGACTTATCGACAGGGCCGGTTCTAGGGCCGGAACCTTGAGCGGCGGCCTCAAGCGCCGATTGAACTTCGCTTGCGGAGTCGTCCACACTCCGGATGTTCTCCTCCTCGATGAACCCACTGTCGGAGTCGATCCCCAAAGCCGCGTTCACCTGCTCGACCTCGTCCGCGCGCTCGCGGAACGCGGAGCAACCGTTCTTTACACAACGCACTATATGGAGGAAGCCCAGAACCTCTGTGACAACCTGGCGATCATCGACCACGGCAAGATTATTGCCGAAGGAACACTGAGCGAACTGCGGGCGATCCTCGGCGAACGGGATGTGCTGCGCGTCACCGGAGCATTCGAACCGGCCCGTGTGGGTGAGGCGTTGCGAAGTGTCGATGACATCGAAATCGTCCAATCCGAAGATACAATAATCACCCTGGCGACACCGCGTGGTTCCGAGAAACTCTCACAGGTACTCGAGGGGCTGACAAACGCCGGTTTTACCGTCCGCGATACCACGCTGACCCAGCCAAGCCTCGAGAGCCTTTTCATCAAGCTCACCGGCAAGGAACTTCGGGAGTAGTATGAGCTATCTCAACGCCCGTGGAGACGATCAATGAGATTTGCCTGGGTCACGGCAATGAAGGACTGGCGGAGCCATCGCAGGAACCCGCTGGAGCTCCTCATGTGGATCGGCATTCCTCTTGTTATCGGCCTCCTTATCGTTTTGGCGTTTGGCGGCGAGGGAGGACCCAAACCTCAAATTCATCTCCTTGTCGCGGACGAGGACGCGAGTTTTGTCAGCGCCCTGCTCATGGGAGCGATGCAGCAGAGGGTCGAGGATGGGATGATTGTGGCCGAGGAAGTCCAAAGCGAAGACGGCCGGCGGCGAATGGATAATGGGGATGCCACCGCGCTCATAATAATCCCCGACGGTTTTGGCGACGCCTTTCTCCAGGAACAAGCAACCACGCTTCAACTCGTTACAAATCCATCACAGAGGTTTCTTCCCGGCATCGTCGAGGAAGGCCTGAGCATGTTGGCCGACGGAACATTTTATTTACATCGGATGATCGGTGACGAACTAAAAACAATCGCACTAGGACCTCCCGTTGGCGCATCCACATTCCCCAACTCGGATATCTCCGCGCTGGGCATAAAGATCAATACTCTGATGGGCGGTCTCGACTCTTATTTATCGCCGCTTTTGATTCAGCTCGAAACATCCACCGATAAGACCGAACAAGGCGGTGACGACGATCCTCCCCTGGCGTTTTTGCTGATTTCAACGATCATGTTCATGGCCCTGTTGTTCATGGCCCAGGGGTTGAGCGAGGATATCTGGACCGAACGGACGCAACACACCCTCAGACGCATTGTGTGCTCACCTCAGCCGGTCGCGCTGTTTCTGGCGGGCAAACTGTTGGGGGCGGCGGGGCTCTTCTTCGTTGTCGCACTCGTCGCGCTCGGGATCGGGTATACGTACATCGGCGTCAACCCCGTTTCGCTCCCTCTCGCGCTCGTGTGGGCGACATTTTCGGGGACCATGCTGATGACACTCATGACAACCCTTCAGTTGTTTTGTTCAACAAGGCGGGCGGGCAATATTTTCACCATGGCCGTCATGTTCCCGTTAATGATGATCGGAGGGAGTTTCTTTCCGTTCGAGGCCATGCCCGACTGGATGGCGGCGATAGGCAAACTCACGCCAAACGGGTGGGCGCTTCAGCAGCTTAAGAATATTATCCTCCAGCGGACGGATCCGATGACGTTGTTGATTGTTTTTGCCGCCCTGTTGTCGATGGTGGCGGTTCTATTCGCCGTTTGCGCTCAGCGTTTGCGGCGCGGATTTGCGCAAGGATGAGGCAATGCTGAAAGACGCCCTGTTCATCGCACGCAAAGATCTCAAGTATATGCTCCGTGCAAAGGAGACGATTATCTGGGTGTTTGTGATGCCAATTGTGTTTTTCTTTTTCATTGGGAAAATCACCGGCGGGTACTCCCCCCCCAGATCCAGCACCGAGACACTCGCGATCCAATCCGGGGAAAATTCCGGATTCCTCGCCGATCAGCTCTCGCGCCGCCTGGCTGACCGCGGATATAAAATCGTTTACCCCGAGAGTGACTCGCTGTTCGCGGCATATGGACGCCGTATATCGATCCCTTCAGGATTTACGGATTCGGTACTCGTCGGAACACCCGTCAAGATTGAATTCGCCCGCGCCGCCGGCGGTGTTGGATTCGACTATGATTCCATTCGAATTAAACGCGCGATCTACACAATTCTCGCCGACATAATCGTTACGTCTCAGAATTTTGGCTCACCGACATTGGAAAACATCGAACAACTCAACAAACTTCCCCGCACGGTTACGCTCGATATCAAACCGGCCGGAAGAAGAAAAACGATCCCATCGGGTTTTGAACAGGCAATTCCTGGGATGATGGTTATGTTCACGCTTCTGGTCATGGTAACGAGCGGTGCGATCCTGCTGGTCACCGAAAGGCGCCAGGGGCTCCTTCGACGCCTGGCATACACGCCGATCACACGCCTTGGCGTGACCGTGGGCAAATGGGGTGGAAAGTGGACCCTGGGCCTCGTGCAGATAGCCTTCGCGATGATTTCGGGCACGGTTCTTTTCAAAATGGATTGGGGCCCAAACCTGGCCGTCGTTATTGCCGTGATGATCGTTTACGGAGCCTTGATGGCGTCGATCGGGATGCTTCTCGGCAGCCTGGCGAGAACGGAGGGTCAGGCGGCGGCGATCGGCGTGGTATCGGCGAATATTCTCGCGGCACTCGGCGGCTGCTGGTGGCCGATCGAAGTGACACCTGCGTGGATGCAAAGAATACAGCTCTTTCTCCCGACAGGCTGGGCGATGGACGCCCTCCACAAGATCATCAGTTTCGCCGCACCCCCTCAGGACGTGCTTCCGCACGTCCTGGGAATGGCGTTCGCGGCCGTGATTCTTCTTGTGCTGGCCTCGAAGGCGTTTCGTTACGAATAGGCGCCGCGCAGCCCTGACTTACTCCCGCCTTTTGACATTGCGCCAACGCCCGATCTCCGCTAGATTTCCATATCGGACGTCGGCTGGACAAGATATGATTGGACCGGCAACTGTCGTGGTGGTACTGAGAATGCACGACTTCCAGCGCCGCCAGCCAGCACTCCGGACACCCTGTTTTGACGGCAACAACCTGACACACAACATTAACAAACAAATGAAACACTTTATTGCAACACTAGTTACAACCCTGTCACTATTTGCCGTAATTCCCATCTCGGGCGCTGCCACAGACGAAACCATCCCCTCGCGAGATCTGACCTACGACGAGGCCCAGGAGATCCTCGGCCAGATATTCCAGGGCAGACCCCGAACGGCGCTCGCCATGGCGGATTCGCTCGCCGTCGAGTGCGACGGGACTCCCCTCTTCCATATCGTCCGCGCGAGGTGCTACCAGCAGTTTATTCCGATGCACGATGCGAACACCGATTACGGCCGCGACGTCTCCGAACCTTCGCTTGAGGAACTGGACAAGTGTATCGATTTGTGTAAGAAGCGAATCGATGACGACGATCCCGATATCAACTACTACTTCTATCGTGGATGGGCGTGGATGGCCAAAGCCTACGTCAGGTCCATGACAAAGAATCTCTTCACCGCCGGCCGTGAGGCCAAACGTGGCAAGAACGATCTTAACAAGTACCTCGAGGTTCACCCCGATGACGCGACGGCGCGGGGCCTTCTCGGGTCCTTCTTATATTTCGCCGACACGGTGCCGAGCGCGTACAAGTTTATTTCAAAGCTTCTCCTTTTGCCCACCGGCGACAGGGACAAAGGACTGAAGTACCTGAATTACGCGATCGAAAACGATGGACTCTTGAGGAACGACTGGCGTCTCATTCTCTACAGTGTCTATTTTTATTTCGAGGGACGATATGAGGAAGGCCTCGCCGGACTTCAGGAATTCTGCGGCGAGTATCCGGAATTCGGTACGGGCGCAGTTCCTCTTGCGATCTCAAGGCCCTTCGTACCCAGATTTATAGCAAAAAACAACGAACTGGTCGAAAACGCGATCAACAGCATGTACAGCGCGCCTCACCGTGAAGTCGACTGGAGTGTCCTCTACCTGGTTCAAATGTACCGTGCTTACGGGGACAGGTATGTAAACAGTCCCGGAATGACACGTGCCCGTTTGCGAAGCATCATCCACGAATCCCCCCGTCACCCCGATTGGCTCGAGGGTTATGCGCGGATTGAACTCGGGCAGCTGGATGCGTCCCGCGGAGACCGGAAAACGGCGATGGAGTTGTTTGAATCTGTTGCCGAGCGGGGGCTCGTTTGATCACCTCCGTGAGGAGGCCAAAAAGTCGATCGAAGATATCGAGAACTTCACGGATTATCCTGAACAACCCGACCCAATGATCATGGACCAATGGATCGCCCAGGTATATTCCTCGGACCTCGACTCCCTCGCGACCATTCGCACGCGTTTCGAATCGCTATCCGATAACTCGATCATCGCCCTGTTTTACGTCGGTGAATGCGACCTTCTCGCGGGCCGCTTCGATGAGGCGCTCGAGAGTTACGATAAGACAATAAACATTGAGGCTCCGAGGTGGGATCACACTTATCAGATGATTGCTTCGACCCGGATCGCCGAAATTTTTGCATCGCGCGGTCACTACGAGAAAGCTGCGGAATACCAGGCCCGGGCGATGGACTTCTACCACCGGGAATATCTCGTCGACTGGGTAATTGAAGGACGGCAGCGTTATTTTGCTCGTCTCGCCGACGGCGAGGAAACTGTCGTGCCGACTCTGCTTTCCATCAATCCGTGATATATTTTCCAACCGAGGACATCGTCACTTCCCGATTACTTTGATCGTCGCACCCTTGTCGATCGAATCCTGCAGATGGCGGCCGTTCAAGACCGCCAACTCTTCAAAGTCATCCCTGTCCACCCCAAGGGATTCGAAAATCGATGACAGCGACCCGCTTCTCGGCGCCTGTCTTATCTTAATGCGCATCGGCTGTATATTCAAAACCGCGCTGTCCGTCACGTTGTTAAAGCCCTCCATCACCGACCGGAACGATGCGCTGTAGGTGTCGAAATCCACACTGGCGCTGTAGCCGTGAAACACGTATACGGTGCTGTTCCTGTCCACGAAGTACGACAGGATTTTGAGCACCCCGTCCTCCTCCTTTAGTTCCGAAATCAATATCGTGGTGGGATATCCGTTCAACATTTTGCTTTGACGACTCGTAACCGTCACGCCGTTCTTCTCGACAAATTCCGCCGCTGCGTCCGCCGCCATCCCCGACTCGGACAGGGTCATGCGCACGATCGCTTTCTTGTCCGGACTGAGCAAAAACACGGCAGTAATCGTATTAATCAACTGCCATTCCGGGGGAACGGGAAACTGGAAAGCCAACGTCGGGTGGTAGAACACCTGCCCATCCACGTACCCCTGCCGCGGATCAGCGCCGTATACCATCCCATCCAGTCGTTTCAAATAATCCCCCGGCTCTTTGTTCAAAGGAACATAGTTGACCTTCTGACGCCACTCGTCGGTGAGCGTATGCACGCGCACTTCCCGATCACCCGGATCGGGGTGCGTCGACATGAATGACGGCAAACTCTGTCCACTTTCCGCGCTCATTCTATCGAGGGTTTCAAAAAACCCCGCCATCTTGTGTGAATCGTAACCGAGCTTCGTCGAGTATTCGACGCCGAGTTGGTCGGATTCGGATTCCTGTGCCCGGCTGTACCTGAGCAGAAGCAGCTGCACGCCAAACCCGGCGGCCTGCACGATTTCATCGAGATCCTCGAGCAGCACCGACCCCAGACCCACCCCGAGTGACGCGATTTGTTGCCGGGACATCTGCTCGGCGCCGTGCCGCGCCACCACGTGCCCGATTTCATGACCCAGAACGCCGGCAAGTTCATCTTCGGAATTGAAGTTCGCGAGAATCCCCCGCGTCACATACACCCACCCGCCTGGGAGGGCGAAGGCATTGACAATCTCACTGTCGAGCACCCGAAACGTGTACTCGAGCTGCGGGCGGTGCGATTTGCCGGCCAGGGCCTGTCCGATACCATCGATGTATGCTCCCATATCCGGATCGTCGTAGAGACCGTATTGCGCCACGATCTGTGGATCGGCGTCCTTCCCCATCGCCACTTCCTGCGATTCGCTCACGAGCGAGAAGGTTTTCTTGCCCGTCACATAGTCGGTCGTGCAAGAGACGGCCAACAATCCGCAACAGAACAAAATTACAAGAATATTTGCCGCCAAACGCCGGTTACTCAGCATCCTTTGTCTCCTTTGAAATCACCCACCACGCTCTTGCCGCGAGCGCCAACTAAAAGCACCCACCGGTCTCAGACGGGATGTTATATGGTGGCAGGTAAACCCGACAAATGGCAAGCCCTAAAGAAAGGCGCCACCGTCACAGTTGACAGCGGCGCCTTCTTTGATTATGTCTCGATATCAGCCCGTCTGGACCGGGCCCGAGGCAATCTTCTTGTTCTACAGATTATCCGAATTCTTGGACAGGTAGTCGGCGACTCCGTCCGTCGTCGCTTTCATTCCGCTGTCGCCGTCCTGCCAACCCGCGGGGCACACTTCCCCGTGTTTTTCAGTGAACTGGAGGGCATCGATCAGGCGCAGCATCTCATCCACATTTCGGCCCAGGGACAGGTTGTTGACGACCTGATGCTGGACGATTCCTTCCTTGTCGATGAGGAAAGACGCGCGCAGCGCGACACCCGCGGGATGCTCTATTCCAAACGATTGCGTGATCTCGTGTTTGACATCGGCGACCATCGGGAACTGAACCGCCCCGATCCCGCCGGTCTCGACGGAAGTGTTCCGCCACGCAAAATGCGTAAACTGCGAGTCAATCGAAACACCGACGACCTCGACCCCGCGTTTCTTGAACTCTTCCATTCGGTGATCGTGAGCGATGATCTCCGTCGGACACACAAAGGTGTAGTCCAACGGCCAGAAGAACACCACCACATGCTTGCCTTTGAGATCGGATAGTTTAAAGTCGTCTTTGATCGTCCCATCGGGCATCACGGCGGGCGCTGTAAAGTCCGGCGCCGGGTTTGCAACAAGTACACTCATTACGAGCTCCTTTCCTTGGTTTCGTTTTTATACGGCGATATAAGAACACGCACCCATGAGCGCGCGTCTTGATGATACACGGGGGCCATCCTCGCCACGGAAGGCCCCCGCTTTTCGAAACAAATCGTGAGTTCTAGTCTTCGTACTTGAAAGACACTCTGATTTTTGCCCTGTAGGCTTCAATCTTGCCTTCAACCAGCTGCATGTCGAGCTGAATGACTTCGGCGATCCGCAGATCGCGTATCGATTTGGCGGCCTTGGCCACCGCCGCCTTCGCGGCTTTTTCCCAGGATTCCGTGCTGGTTCCTACAAGCTCAATGACTTTATAAACACTCTCTGCCATCTTGGCCTCCTTTTTCTCCGCAACCGAAGATCAAGTCACGATCAAATTGACAACCAATAACATTATGTATTCCGTGGATGATACTCGCTGCTAGATAATCAAATTAACACACGGCCCGTCCGAGCGCAACCCCGACCTCGGCCGCCTTTTCCTTCATCCAAACTTCCTGATGATGAAGGAAATTCCCAACCATGTACCGGAGAAAACCACCGCCCAAAACACGGTTCGTCGCCACAACGCCGGTAAATATGGGCGCTGCATGAGCAACCCCACGCAGGTCAGATGGAGCGGCAGCGCGAGATACAAAACCAGGTAATACAAAATGGAAAGGACGTCTCCGTCCACAGGCGCATGGCTTCCATGATGCCCGCCCGAGATCAGCCCGCCGATCACCTTGACCGTCTTGAACGCCGAATATCCAAAAAATACGGCGGCCAGGAACAACCGGATTCTTTTCTTCATCGTGCCGCTCATTTTTCCTTCTTTTGCCCGGTCACGCATGTCGAAACCGTTTCAACTGAAAGCTACTCCACACGCTTTATGACATGCCACCCGTAAGGGCTGCTCTGCGGATCGAATTCCGCGAGGCCGATTTCGCCAACATCAAGGACGAAGCCAACGTTTCCAAAAGCGGGT
Source organism: Candidatus Latescibacterota bacterium (assembly GCA_963791045.1). Classification (GTDB taxonomy): domain Bacteria; phylum Krumholzibacteriota; class Krumholzibacteriia; order WVZY01; family WVZY01; genus CAWBQK01. The sequence goes on along the minus strand of CAWBQK010000017.1, from coordinate 108,867 downwards.
ACCATTCTGGCTCTGGGAAATACATCCTGGGCCATATCCGCCTGGGCATTGAAATTCGCCATCTTGTAAATTCCGGGATAAGCGTCGTCGGTGTTTTCCTTTACCAGAGTGTCATAATCAGCGCCCGACTTCGCCTGCTCGAACACTGATTCTGCGAGAACCTTGGCCTCTTCCTTCGTCCGTCCAATGGTCCGGCCGGGCAAGGAACCGTCGAACGCAATAAGGATATGCTGGACCGCTATGAGCTGAGGTTCTTCCTTTGGCGCACTCGCCGTCTCCGTCGACTCTGTGGCCTCTTCCTTCGAACCGCATCCAAGAACACCGGCCACGAGCATCACGCTCAAACACACCACCAGCAATCTCATCATATCTCGACTCCTTTAGAGTAAAACCGCCGTTTCCTTCTGGAAATACCGTTCGATGATCTCGTCCACTTCTTTTCGAAGGAGATCATCGTCACGGTCCGCGAAATTCTGATATATCCCCTCGGCGATCTCAACGAAAGCGTCGAGGATCTCCGGATCGAAATGGCTCTCCCGGCCCTTATCGAGAATCGCCATTGTCTCTTCAAGCGTAAAAGGTTCCTTGTACGGACGCCGCGATGTCAGCGCGTCGAACACGTCGGCAATCGCGAAGATTCTCGCGCCGACCGGAATCGTCTTTCCGCTCAGGCCGTTCCTGTAACCGCTGCCGTCAAACTTTTCGTGGTGATATCCAACCACATCGATGGCGTCACTCAACCAGTCCGAGCGGCCAACGATATCGAGCCCGTGCATCACATGTGTCTTCATTGCGTTGTACTCATCGGTCGACAACGGCCCGGGTTTCAGCAGCACACTGTCCCGCACCCCGATTTTCCCCACGTCGTGAAGGAACGCCCCTTTGATAAGCCCCTTCATAAAATCAGCTTCGAGGTTGATCTTTTCCGCAAGACGAACCGAGATAATCGTAACTCGATAGTTATGGGCATCCGTATCGCTATCGCGTTTTGCGACTGCGCTTCCAAGCACCCGGAGTGTTTCGAGGTTCGAGTCCAGCAGATTGTATGTCAACTTCGACATCCGACGGAGGAGCGTTGTAATAAGCGGATAGAGCAAACCCGTCGTCACCAGCACGATCAACACCACGACGGCAATGCTGCGGGCGAGACGAGACCTCAGGTTTTTCACGGTTGCCGCTGAGACTGCAAACACACCCTGCAAACTTCCGACCACCTCACCACCCGAATTCCATAACGGCGCGGCCACGACAATATACGGTACGCCATCGACCCACACGGACTCCCTCCACGTTTCCGTCACCCCGGCGTGCGCTGGAATCTGCCTTGACGCCATAACATTCTCTGCCGCGGCGAGGCGCTCAAAAGCAGGATCTGTCAGGTCGGCCAGTTTGTCTCCCGCGAGATTCACGAGTCGTACCAATACAAATCTCCCCGTGGGCTCGGCCATCTGCACCGATGCAAACGCTTCGAGCTCGCCCTGAATTCCCGCATGGTCCGTGAGCCCTGGCTCATCCATGAGATCCGAGGCATGAGCACTAAACAGGCGTGCCGCCTGCGTGGCCCGATTTATTGCCGCGTCACCGACCTTGCGCCCCTCGACCAAATACACAGCGGAAGCGAGCAAGACGCATATGATGAGGGCGGCTATGGCCAGCCGCCTCACCAGAAGTGTGTGGACAGATCTTTTCAATTCCTAATCCGATCGAGCCCGGACATGCGCGGTTCCGTCAAATTGGAATCCGAAACGCTTATCCGATCTGAATTACTGCCGCCGGGGCAGACTCTCCATAATTTTGCGGATTCCTTTGTCGACTCTCTGACGCACGGCGTCTTCGGGCAGATCTTCAAACGCTTCGGTCGCCACTCCCCCTCCCCAAACGGCCTGCATCGTCTTCGAATCGAATAGAATGAGTATAATCGACCCTTCATTCCATTCTTCGGCGAGCTTTTGCCCGTCAATTTCCATCCGATATTCCGGATAATACTCGCCGTTATAATGCTCACTGATATAGTCCGCATCGATTTTATTGACTGCGACGTGTGCGTTCACAAGAAGACTGGGCTGGTCCTGGAGCTCCACGCGTCGGTATCCTCGCGTGTACATCTCACGCTCGACCGCGTCACCGATCATCGACTTGAATTTGGGGTTGTCGATTTTGGGATCGATCTGCGCGCCCGCCTGGAGCGGCACCCATGCCCATGTCTCAAACTTATTGAAATCCACACCCGGCTCAGTTTTTGATTTGACGATCATCGGGGAATCGATCGCCTGCTGGGTTTTCTCGGCGGAACTCGTGCAGCCGGCGACGATCGCGACCAGCAAAAGGACAAATAAGCAGCGCGCTAATCTCATTGCAAAACCTCCAAAGATTGCATATCGACTGCGGACAATGACACTGTTGGCTCGGGTTAACTCAAAAATCGCCAACCGATCCGATACCCGCCGTATGGATCACCGAATCGATGTGGGGTCAGGCGGTCTACAAACTGGGTTGATTACGCTATCACCGTGATTTGAGAAGAAGATACACGAGTACGCGATATAAAGCAAACCTTCAATACATCCGGGGAAACCCGCCCTCGAATCGCTCGCCGGCTGCAATATTCTTCGGCTTAGTACCGCGAAAACTGCTTGTCCAGCATGATTTTGAGGATCGTCCGGTCGGCCTCGATCATCCCCTTGTGACTGAGCGCTCCGACATTCTGGGTGGTTTGCTCGAGCGAAGCGCCGATGATTCCGTCGGTATCCTGAACGCTCAGCCCCTCCATGGAGAACAACGCCGCCTGGACGGCGTTGCCCGCGGCGGTGGCTAATTTCAATGCGCACCCACACTTAGCCCCGTCACAGATGACCCCCGCCAGGTCCTCGATCTGGTTTTTTATCGCTCCCGACGCCTGATGGACGTCACCGCCGAGCATATAGGTAATACCCGCCGTCGCCCCGGCGCCGGCCGCGATCGAACACCCACACAGCGCAGACAGTCGGCCCGTGTGAGCTTTAATGTATGCGGTGACGATATGACTCAGCGCGATTGCTTTCAAGAATACTGTTTCGTCCGCTTTCACGACATCCTGGACGGCCTGTAACGGAAGTACCGCCGTCAAACCCTGGTTCCCGCTTCCGGCGGAACTCATCGCTGCGAGCTTTGCCCCGGACATTCTCGCGTCCGCCGCCCCCGCCGTGAGCATCCGAGCCGTCAGCACCATATCCTCGCTCATGTGGCCTTTGTCGACCAGGTCCTTTAGTGTTTTTCCGACGGCGAGACCGGGTCCTTCTTCGAGACCGTGCTCGGCAAGCGCGAGGTTGTGGTCGATACCGGATTTCATGAACGCCAGATCTTCGTCGTCGAGATCTTCAATAAGTGAAAACAGCGTTTCGAACGGGAGCGATTTTAGCGCATTCTCAACTTCCGCCACCCGGTCGGGTCCCTGTTCCTTTGAGCGGGAGAGAAGCGGGTGCTCGGTGACACGTTCCCCATCGAGCAAAAGCTCCACGAGATTGTCGTGTTGATTTCGTATAACGGCTTTGCCGGTGTGTTCACCTGACCTGATCACGATCATGATGCTCAGGCCAAACCCTTCGGGGGAAATATTGACCTTCGTATTGCCGCCCTCCACAAATACCCTGGCCTGGTCGACGTGCCCGAATTCGACGGGTTTCAAAACCTCGAGTCCCAGGGACGGATCGCCGGCAATAGCTCCCAAAGCGGCGGCCATATCCAGCCCCGTGATACCGCCCGTGCCGGGAATCCCCACGGCGGCGCTGTTTTTGAACACATTCGGATCCACCCACACTTCGATGAAATCGAAATCTCTGGTTGGGAGCAGAGACAGCGCGGCCGCCGCCCCGAGCGCCACGGCAACCGGCTCGGTGCATCCAAGCGCCGGAACAACCTCGAGACGCAGCAATTCTTTGACATTGTAGGTCATTTCGATCTCTTTCTTTTTTCGGTCAAGGTTTGGGCGAATGACTTTAACAGGAACCGGCCGGATTGTCCCGCCCAAATGGGCCTTCCCCCAACCCACATCTCGCCGTTGAGTTTTACCAGGTGCCAGTGGCTCGAACATTGAAATTGAATTCACGGTCGTGTATTCTATCTGCATACCATGAGCAAGCCACCCAAAGATAACGAATCTCTGAACACCACTCCGAGGATTTTCAAGAACAGACGTGAATCCGAGCTTGCGACGCTTTTCCAATCTTTGATCGAGAACGCTTTCGATGTCGTCGAAGTCATTGACACCGAAACCACCACCCTCTACGTCAGTCCATCGTGCACGAGTATCCTGGGCGTCGATCCCGATGATATCATCGGCGAAACGTCTATGAACAACGTTCATCCGGACGATCGAGACAAGGCGTGGCAATTTATCGAAACTGTCACGAATGACCCCGGCAAACGGTATGATGTCGAGCTCAGGGCCTATCGCGAGGACGGCGCCTTGAGAATAGTCGAGTTGGTGGGCATGACCCTTCCATCTCCTCCGTTTGTCGATGAAATCGTTCTCAACTATCACGATGTTACGAAACAACGAGAGACACAATACGCGCTGGCCCGATCCGAAGAGAGGTTCTACAAAGCTTTTCATTCGTGCCCGTCTTCGATAACCATAAGTCGACTCGAAGATGGTGTGATCGTCGAAGCAAACGCTGGTTTCGAAAAGCTAAGTGGCTACAAACGAGACGATATCGTCGGAAAGTCCTCATTCGATTTGAATCTGTGGAAAGACCCCGCGCAGCGCGACGATATCGTCGACAGGCTGAAGGCGGCCGGAACCATCCGCAATTACAAAGCGGAGTTTCGCGTCAAGAATGGCGACACGCGCATCTGCAGGTTCTCGGCGGACGTTATCGAAATCGACCAGAAACTTTTTACCCTGGCGGTTACCAGCGACATAACCGACTGGGTGCGTGCGGAAGAGCAACTGAGACAGACCGCGCGCGAACTCCGCGGCGAGCGCGAGACCCTCGCCAAAAAGAACATCGCTCTCGAGCAAATCCTCGCGCACATCGAAAAGGAGAAGATCGACTACCGCCACGAACTTAGCGCGCGGGTCGAGAACCTGTTCAGGCCGTTGCTGGACAGGCTCAAGGAAACCGGCGGGCACATGCCTCCAGCCGAAATCCAGCGCCTGGACGAAGCGCTTCAAACCATTGTCGAAGAGGATCTCAGCACGTTCGAGAATAATCTCGCGAAGTTGTCTCCCCGCGAATTCGATATCTGCCAGATGATCAAACAGGGCCACTCTTCGAAGGAAATGGCCGACCAGCTTGGCCTCTCTACACAGACCATCCACAAACACCGCCGCACCATTCGCCGCAAACTCCAACTCACAAATAAAGATATAAATCTTGCTGCTTTCCTGAGGTCGAAAGACCGGCCCGCCTGACGCATACCCAATCCATACCCAATATAGCCTTATTGTACGGGGACTCCGTTTGTCACATCTTTGTCTCGAACGCAAGAGTTCGTAAACCGTGTATTTATCTGGTGGGCAAAACTGGTTTAACGAGCTATTGGCAGTTTGGGAAATCCATGGGCGCGCTTCCGCCAAGATTAATTACGACCAGGGGAAGCATCGGTTGGAAGCGCGCCTAATGGAGATTTTTTTGAAATAAAGATGACTAACCAACCGAATGCTCTTTTGAACCGCGCCTTCTCCAACCTTGTTGGTGAGTCCGGCGATTTTATCGGAATCGCGGACAAGGAAGGCCGCCTCCTTTTCTTGAATCCCGCGGCTTACAGACTTTCAGGCCTCACCGAGAATGACATTCTTAGCAAATCTCACATCCATGATTTCTTTCCGGAGTGGTCGGTGGGGTCTTTTATTCGTGACGGCAATCTCGTGGATCCTTCTAACGTCAGCATGCGTCGCGAGACTGTTTTGCGAACCGCCAATGAAAGCGATGTTCCGGTTCAGCTGTCCGTCACCGCTCATTTGACCAGCGAGTACCATGTCGACCACTTCGTGATTTCCGCCCGAGACGTTTCCACGCAGAAGCGGCTTCAATCCAACTGGGAAACCCTGGAATCGAGACTGGTCGATCTGTGCCGCACGCGTACCGTCGGAAAGATTGCTGTGCGGCTTGCACACAATCTCAATGACTCGTTGATCCGAATCGGCCGCAACGTCGGCGTCGCGATGGACTTCACCGAAGAGCGGACAAACGAAAGGCGCTGTCTGGACAGAGCCTTCGAGGACGTCAACACGGCGCGACGCACCGTTCAAAGAATCGTCGATGTCGGTGATGTTCGATCCCACACTCTTGAACGTAATTCGTTGCAGCCTATAATCAATGACGCCGTAATGCTCGCACGCGCTTCGTTGCCCGTGAGCATCATCGCTCGCCAGGAACTCGCCCCTCAATCGATTGTTGTTTCCATCGATCCTATACGGATTCACCAGATTGTAATGAACCTCATCATCAACGCCAGGGATTCAATGATCCATGCGGGCGGCGTCATTGAAGTCTGCCTCGAGTCTATCGAAATCGGCGAGCACAAAAGCAAACGCGGCGAGCCGATTGGACGATGCCGGTGGGCGCGTCTGCGCATAACGGACTCAGGAGCCGGTTTCGATCCGGACAACATGGCCCGGATTTTCTCACCACACCCCGCCGACAAAGCAAATCTCGATGACGCGTCACTGAATCTCGCCGTCGTCAACAAGATTGTCGAGGAATGTGGTGGAGCGCTCACAATCCACAACAGACTGGGCCGCGGCACTTCGTATCACGTCTTTCTTCCCCAGTGTCAAGAATCCGCTCTCGACCACTCTTCCTGACCCGAGGCATCACCCCGCATCGCTTTCCAGCGTTTGGTTCCACGGTGATCGACATCAAACCGTTGGTGAAAATGGTCCATAACAAAAATCGCCCGTCGGGGAGACGGGCGACTTTTGTTTTCTTTTGCTTGAATTCGAATGCTAGGCGACCGGGGCAGTCCCGGCGCCGACCGGCTCTTGATCCTCTTTACTCATTTCCTTTTCGACGGTGTTCTCCGTTGGGCGCTTCGTTTTACGAGGGATCTGGAATTCGTCGATATTCCCCCTCAAAGCGTCGAGCGTCATATTCAACTCGTCTATCTTGTTATTCATTTCATCGGCCGATCCACGAATCACCGCGCGTTGAAGATCGACGAGGACCGAATTTGCTTTTTTATGATTCTCCTCGATACCCTGGACCTTCCCTCTCAAGGCGTCGACCATGCGGTTTATCGAATCCGCCTCTTTGTCCAGATAGTCGTTGTTCCGTAGTCTTATATGAACGAAGAGATTGCCATCTCCGATTTTCTTCAGTTCATTTCTGATTCTGAAAAGCGGACCCGCGATACGATGAGAAACCACGACATTGTGGATCACCAGCAGCCCCATAAGAACCAAAACGGGCGGCCACAAACGCGTGTGAAGAACGAGAAATTGATTCGCGGCTTGCTGAACGGCTGGAGAGGACAGCGAGTCGCCGTTCAATTGAAACATCAACGGAACAAACAACACTCCCGCGAAAACCATAATTATGGCGAAGAAATACAGCAGACTCACGCCGATTATCCGGTACTGGATTGTGTCGACGATGAACCGTTTTTTCGGGAATTTTGGGGATTTCATAAACTCCTCCTCACGGCCCGCCTGATGACGTCGCCGGAGACGTGTAACAAATTCTTTTGCGGCCAATTCCGACATGGCGCTCGGGCTGTTATCGCAAGTTCCGAACCAACTCGTTCTCCTCCAACTCTGGCTTACCGATTCAATCTTCTATCGACGGAGCCCCACCCGGGACACCCGATTAACACGCTGATACACCTCAAGTTACCCGCAGCGTCAACTTTGCGACTCTTCGGTTTTGGATTCACCGACACACTCTGGCTGCGCCCGGCGGACACGGTGTATATTGCACGTCGCAAATCGTTCAGCGCCTTGCAAGAGCCAAAAGAGCCGTCACTCCTCGGCACACATCGCAACATGCTGTACATTAACGAGATACGCTATGGTCACGTTCGAAAAGCTCTGGCACGGTTCTTTCACTTACTTGCGCGGCCGTACATCTAAGTTTTGTGTTCCATTCCTCGCCGAGCGAAGGAACGTGAACCCATAACCGCGTTTAATAGACACCAGAATCTGTTGGCGGTAAATAATGGAAAAGAAAAAGATTTCAAACGCCGGTTTTACCATGATCGAACTTGCCATCGTCGTCATGATCATCGGCATTCTCGCGGCGATAATAATTCCAAACTATCTTAAGTTCGCGGACCGGGCAAAAGACGCCGTCGTACGCGAAAACATGCACCTGATCCAGACGGGAATGGAGTTGTTTTCGGTGGATCGACTCGGTGTGTACCCGCAGCCGGCCGACGAAGCACAGCTTCTCGCCCTGCTGCCCCAGGCGAACTACCCCCGCAATCCATTCACAAACGCCATCGCCGTTGTGGTTTGGAACGCCGCGCCGGGCGTGCCCGGAGAAATGGGGATTTCAAATCTGGCGGGCGGTGGTTACACCATCCAGGGGTACGGTTCCAAGGCCCTCCTCACACCACCCATTCTTGTTGGAGATTAAATAAAAACTCCCCGGCTGAATTGCCCGGGGAGTCCATATAAGTTTTGTCGACGGGCCGGATTCCTTATTCGGCCTTTTTCGATTCGAAGGCTCGCCGCAATGTGTCTGGCTGACTATAAGAGCAGCGCAAGACCAATAGCGATGTCGTACTGCGCGATGCCCACGCCTCCGAGCATTGTGAAACATCCGTGCGGGCCGCATCCGATCTGTGATTCGCTCCCTACAAACGTAAATGGTAGCCGCCCCTGGAGTCTCAAGGCGAGAAACTTCGTCAGGTAAAATTTGACCCCCATTCCCAACATCATCGAGAATTTCCAGTCAGGATCGGAGCCGCCGTCAACCGCAAACCTGGTGGCCCCCAATGTAAACTGGGTGAACGGCAAGACGTTTCCCTTTTGAATACCGCCAATCGCTCCAATATGAAAATACTCGACCGACATCGGAACCACGACGGGTGATTGATCCGACGACGTGAATATGAATTCACTTTCCTGTCGGTTGTACAGAAGCTCGAGTTGATACTTCTCCGCGAGATTGACGTCGAGCGCAACTCCGATAAAGGCGCTCTTATCTATGTCGAGCTCCCCCTGCGCCTCGCCCAACCGGACATCCCTCGACGAGGTCCATACATTGCCGCCGAGCACTGTGAATTCGAGCCGGTGTTTCTGCTTTTGGAAATCCCATCCCGTCTTGTTCGTCGGGGTCTGGGCATTCGACCCCGTCGGCGCAAGCGCCCCCATGATGACGCTAATAATAAAGACTATTCTCAGCATCTCGTCCTCGAATTGTTATATCGGACACCGTTACATGAAGAGAGCAACTGATCACATATTACAACGCATCTCACTGAATACGGAACCGATTTTTCTCACGAAAGGCCTCCTTCACATGTCACACAAGCCGCGCCACATAGAACACATACCCGTAAAACAGGGAGCCCTCCCGGTACATATCGATTTCTTTTTGATGGATGTCGAGCAGGCCCTGTGCATTCGCATCATTCTCGAGGATCAATCTCAATTCGGCGATCTTGTGCTCGATGGGGTTGTAGTACTCATCGAACCATGCCGACTCGGGCAGTACAAAATCGCCCGAACTCTCGTATCCCGAGCTGCGAACCAAAGACAGATTGCCCTCTATGTCCTGGATCGCCGGATACTCCCCTTCCCAAAACGCGCGAACCTGTTCCGGCGCGCCGGTAGAAAGCCGTGTCAATTCGGACACCGCCATGTAGCCCCCTGGCTTCAAGAATCGCCTCCACGATAGAAGTCCGTTCTCGAAACCCATGATGTATATCGCGCCCTCCGACCAGATGAGATCAAACTCTTCGTCAGTGAAATCAAGCTCGTTCATATCGCCTTCGACGGAAGTGATCCTGCCCCGGAGTTTGAGCGTAGCCGCCCGCGCGCCCAACTGGCCGAGAAACGGGGGGTGATTATCCACGGCAACTACAGTGCCGCCAATGCGTCTCGCAAGGGCGATCGTCTGCGCGCCCGGCCCGCATCCAACGTCCAAAACCCGCGGTGTCTCCGGCAGACCCGTGCACATATCGAGCGCCCGAACCGTACACGCATCGCTTCCCGGTCCTTCCCGGGCGAGGCCTTTGTGTATCTCAAAGAACAATCGGTCAAGAAACGGCTCACCCAAATTAATCACCTCCTCTTGTTTTCGATTTGCTTTTGACGCAATACCTAGAAATAGATTGCAAGACTGACATAAGACGATCCTATGCCAAGCCTGTGTTCGGTGAAGTCCTGGACATTCCCGTTATATTCCTCTTGCCCGGCGGCGTATTCCGCCGCGAGCTTGTATTGTCCGCCAACGGAGACGTGCTTCGTGACAAAACATTCCACACCGAACACGATCCCAAGCGATACACCATTGGATTCTCTTTTGTTTGTGAGCGTCCGACGTTCCACGCCTGTTGGCGGCGTGCTCTCCGTCAGATAATAAGAATACCTGTACCCCAGATTCACGCCGAAATAAGGCGAGAATCTTCCAAAATGCGCGAGGTGTTTCTCGACGCCAAGTGCGGCGCCAATTGTCAAATCCGTGGATTCGCGGCCCGACCGATCCTCATTGGCATCCGTCTGCGTTCCGCGGTTTGCCAGGATCAGGTTGCCAACCATTGCCGTTGACCCCGACAACCACCACTTCGTGCCGATTCCACCTTCGAACGAAGACAAATTCAGTCCGTTGAAATTAAAAAGTAAAGCCTTTCTGCCATCGCGTTCGGCAACAATTTCATCCATCATGTCATCGGCAACCGCGGGCAGTGCAATACCCAGGCACAAGATAATCAACATCAGCGTCTTCATCGAAAACCTCCTCTAAAACACAAACAAAACGGCCCGTTTCTTCTTGAGCGGGCCGTAAACATCTGAACCTCAACTGTTGTCGTTCCGCTTCGGAACGACCGGGATTGACATCGAACAACTCATCGTTTCACAGTCTTGAGAAACTCCTGCACTTCCGGGATCGCGCCCTGATAAATCAGATACCCGTTATACGGCTCTCGTTCGGTGATCTCACCGTTCACCGGCGTCAGCATGATGTCGGCAACCTCATCACGATCATCCGACTGGCCGAGCGCCCAACAGAGCTTCATGTACGCGACTTCCGGCAACAAATTGCACCCGGGCACGACCCCGAGTTGCATAATTTCACGGCCGGTTTCGTAAACATACATCTGAACGTATCCCCACAGCGTCTGCACGGTCATGTATATATGTACGCCTTTTTTGACGGCCCGCTCGAGCGCCGGATACAGCGGTTTGTTAACATGTCCCAGTCCGGTGCCCGCAATCACGATTCCCTTGTAGTCATTATCGACACACGCGTCAACGATATCGGGCAGCATATTGGGATAGTAGTACAAGATCGTCACTTTTTCCTCGAACGCGGTGTTGATCTTCACATTCCGGTCCGACCGGCGCCGCTTGACGTCATCCCTCAGAGGAATCAATCCCTTTTTCTGGCTGATCATCGCGAGCGGGATGTCGCCGATGGTTCTGAATGTGGATCTGTAGCTCGAATGCATTTTTCGCACTCGGGTTCCACGGTGAAGAAGTCCGTATTGATCGGATGTCGGGCCAAACATGCAGACCATGACCTCGGCAATATCGCCTTCGGCCGCCGCTTTTACCGAGTTGATCAAATTGATCGCCGCGTCGGACGACGGACGGTCGGACGACCGCTGCGACCCAACCATCACGATTGGTACCGGCGAGTCCTGGACCATAAAACTCAATATTGCAGCCGTGTGGTGCATCGTATCGGTGCCGTGCCCGATCACGATACCGGCCGTTCCTTTTTCGATTTCCTCGCCGATTCGCTTGGCCGTCGCTATGTACTGCTCCGGGTCCCATATTCTCACTGAATACGCCATAAAGTTTTTCGGTATCGAGATTGCAGATGTCGGCAAGTTCGGGAACGGATCCATACAATTCACCCGGAGAAAACGCGGGGATCACCGCGCCCGTCCGATAGTCGAGTCGGCTGGCGATCGTACCGCCCGTCCCGAATAGTTTCACGTTGGGTTTTGCCGGGATCGAAGGGAAATTCTTTCTCAGGAATTTTGTAGTGCGCCTCCCGTCTCCCTTTCTCTTCCATCGATAGATGGACCCGCATCAAGACCGATATTGTAGCCGTTGTTGAGCTTCAAAACGATGTGGTTTGCATCCGCTGTTTCAGATCTGGGCAGGATGATTCCGCGGAATTCGCCCGCTCTTCCCGGTACCTTCACGTCGCTCCACACCGTTACGCCGTGTTCTTTCAACACGGCCAGCCCCCTTCCACTGTATCCTTTGTGTGTTGTTTTGTTCATTTCGTTAAGTTCGATTTGTCCTCGATCACTGTGTTTGTCTTCTTTCCCGGTGGCTTCCTGTACACCGCTATGCGGCACCGAGAATCTCGTCGAGCATCCCTGAAACCATCTTGCCATCGATTCGGCCCAGGAACTGCTCCATGAAAACCCCATCAGATATTTGTGTCTCTTATTACATCGGTTATCGAGACCACCGGGGATCGCTCCGCTCGACGATATTCGATCACGAATCGGTCTCGCCTCATCCTGCGACATCGGCAGTCAATCTCGAGGTCGTCAAATGGCGGCCTTGAATCAGCGCTTCGGCATTGCCCGATACGCGATGGATTGCTTTCCGGCGACCATCCCCTCCGACCTTCGAGAAGATGCCGGACGACATGGAGAATCCCCTCGCGCGAAATTCTGCCCTCGGTGTACGCTTCGAATACACCGAATATCACTTCATCGGAGAGCCGGCCAAGATTCAGGCCCTGCCGCTCGAGCGACTTGGCGTGTTGGCTAAACATGGCCGCGGTAGAACCGGCGTGCCACATCAAGGTCCGTTCGTCAATCGATCGAACAAACGGCCCTCGGCGACACGTCAACGTTTCCATCATGTCGTCGGGAAGCCCAATCGCGACTCGTAACTTTGACACCCCTCTCCCACGGTGGTTTGGGCATGCATGCCCTCGCTTTTTCCACGCGCTCACTGCTGAGCGCCATCGGGGGGAGATCCGTATCCGGATACATCCGTCCGGACCGGGGAGAATCCGTTCGAACCCGTTGGTGCCATCGGTGAGAGCTTGCCGGGTCTCGCTTGGGACACCTTCGAGAGCCTCTTTCGCCCTCGACACGATCTCCAAACAGGCGCACTCGGCATCGACCCGATGGCCCCACACCAGAACGACCGCATCGCGTTCCGTTGCACGAACCTTTTGCCGGATTTTTTTCCAGGCCGCGGTGGCGCCAGCGTTTCGGACGCCAAACCCGAATGGGCCATATTCGGCAAACTCGTCAAACAGGCGATGACCCGGATTCTGTCCGAAATTTCTTTGGCGAACGTTGTGTCGGTCTGCGTCTTCTCGTTCAGTATTCCGGCGTACCCTTCGAGCTTGACACAAAAAGCTTCCTCGCCGCGTTCCAGCGCCAGTTCAATCGGCGCGTACTGAACACCGGACAACGCCCGCGTAACGTTTTCACTCGCGGAGGAAAATGTCTCCGTCGTGATCCCGCGGTCGGCAAGGATGTCGCGGATCCTCAAAAGATTCCACTGCCGCATCGCCTCGTTGTATATCAAGAACGGCACGCGGACGAGGCTCGGGACGCCCTTGATCTCGACTCTTCGGCCACCCTCCATATCTCACATTGACATCTTCCCGGCCGGCGCCATGACCGGTCCGAACCTTGCCCGTCGCCCTCACGAGTTTGCGCAACATCTTCGCCGACTTCCGCCACTTCCTGGGGTGTTCGCATATCCGGTTGTGTTACCGGTTCGATCAACGGCATTCCGAGCCGATCCGTCAGGTAAATCCGCTCATGACCGATATCAGACACTTCCCTGCACGCGTCCTCTTCAAACCCAGTTGAGTGATCCCGATTTTTCTGTCTTTGTACGGAATCCATCCATCGACGCCAAGGATGGTTGTGCGCTGGAAACCGGTCGGGATGCTCCCGTCGAGATATTGTTTGCGGGCAATATGGAGTTCATTTACCAAATTCAAATTGAGAAGGAGCGCGACTTCAACAGCGATATCAAGCGCCTGCTCGTTGATCATAAACGGGGGCGTATCATCCATCTCGTATGTACAAACGGTCTCGCTTTTGATTCGGTAGATGATTTCTTTTTTTGTCTTGAATTCCATGAGCGCCGTCCCGTCGTACTCGCCCAGTTCCGATAGCGTGGGGCGCATGTGACGGAGTATCTCGGCGTCGTACTCGTTGCTGTAGTGGCCGGCCGGACAACGGCAAAACAGCTTTTTCTCAGTGAGGAGTTGCTGGTGGATTTCCAGACCGGCCTTGAGGCCTATCTTGTCGTAGTCCTCCGGCGTCATCTCACCAAATGGCTTAAACTCGAACCTCATGTATAATTACCTCCAAAAGGGCTTTTCCGCGGTAGACATTATCACTCTATTTTCCCTTTTCTTCAAGGCATAAGAGTGAAAACCACCACGACGGTCTCAAGATCTCCGCGCCACGAACAAAGTCCCTCCGAATATCAAGAGCGCACCCGCCACTGCAATCGAGTTGGGTGACTCGTTAAAGAAAAGAATTCCCCACACGGCCGCGAATATCACTTGCACGTAACTGACGGACATCGCCCGGCCGGCCCGTTCCCTGTAAAGCCCCTTCGTCAGGAATACCTGGGCGATGAGGGTCACGATGCCGACACCGAGCAACAGCAGCCACTCGACCGGTGTCGGGGTGAGCATCCCGCCCATCATGAACGGAATCACCGCCCCCACGGAAATCAACGGAAAATAGAAGATCACAACCATGTGGTGTTCGGATTCCCCGAGCTTGCGCACTGTTGTGTACGCGATCGAAGACAATACCGATGCGGTTATCCCCACGCCGACCGCGAACAAATCCAGGCTCCTCGCGTTCTCCCCAAAGATAAAGTCAGGTTGCGCGACCAGGATTACGCCGGTGAGACAGATTAAAAGTCCCAACACTTCCAGCGGACGCATCGATTCCTTGAGAAAGATGGCCGCGAAAACGGCCGTAAAAGCAGGGTTGGTAAAATGAATAACGGTGATATCGGCAAGCGGCAGTTTCGTTATCGCATAAAAGAAACAAAAAAGCGCGCCAAACCCGGATACACCCCGGAGTATCAGCAGAGCCTTTCTATTCCCCCACAACGGAAGCCCCAGGCGGCGAACCATCACAAACGATATCGCGAGCATGACGACACTTCGGGCAAAAACGATCTCTGCCGTCGGAAGCCGCCGCCCCGCGATTTTGACGATCACGCTCATCAAACTAAAAAAAAACGCCGCCGCCAGCATGTAGCGGAGACCGCCTGACGATTGTTTTGTATCTTCCACACCGCCCCTTCCACAAAAGAACGTGACTTGACGTCAACCAATCACCAGAACCTTCGCCCCCCGTATTTTCCTTTGCTTGAGTTCGACAAGCGCCCGGTTCGCATCCTCGAGCGCGAACTTTTCAGTCTCGGGTATTATGGGTATTTCCGCGGCCAGCTCGAGAAACTCCGTCACGTCGCGTCGGCTCACATTTGCCACGCTCTTGATTTCCTTTTCCATCCACAGGTGGCGCGTGTAATCAATCCTGGCGAGATCGGACTTGTCCCTGTCTTCTTTCCTGATCGCATTGATCACCAGCCGACCACCGGCGTCCAAATTTTCGAGCGCTTCGACGATCGGTTTCCAGGCGGGCGTCGTATCGATTATGCAGTCGAGTTTGTCCGGCGCCCTGTCGGCGGTGTCGCCCGCCCAAACGGCGCCGAGTTCCTTCGCGAACTCACGCTCCGGCTCGCTTCTAGCGAACACATAAACATCCGTGTACGGATACTTGTGCCGGACCATCTTGAGAACGAGATGGGCGGACGCTCCGAAACCAGTAAGCCCAAGCTTTTGTCCGTCTTCCAGGCCCGTGAGCCGCAGGGATCGGTAACCGATCGCACCGGCGCACAAAAGCGGAGCCGCATCGGTGTCCGAATATACGTCGGGAATTCGATAGGCAAACTTTTCGGGGACGGCGATAAATTCCGCATAGCCCCCGTCTCTGTCCCTGCCCGTCGCTTTGAAATCATGACAGAGGTTTTCGTTACCGGTGAGGCAGTAGTTGCATTTTCCGCACGCCGAGTAGACCCAGGCTATACCCACGCGATCACCGGTTTCAAATTGACTGCCGCCGAGCGCCGTCTCTTCGACAACGCCAACGACCTGGTGTCCGAGCACCACCGGCAGCTGCGGCGGCGGAGTTCGCCCTTCGATTTCATCGAGTTCGGTGTGACAAACGCCGCACGCTGTTACGCGCACCAGGATGTCGTCCTCGCCGGGTGTCGGGTCGGGCATATCCATCAACACAAGCGGCGTGTGGTTCTCTTCGATCGCGCATAGCTCTTTCAACACCATTGCTTTCATATCGAACCGAACCCTTCCTCCGATATCAACGAATGATCTTGTCTTCCCATCTTGGTTTTCCCGGCAGACTCGTAAACATCCATTTCAGCGCTTCGTTAATCCGAGTTTCCCGCATTTCAATAGGCGCGTCATCGGCAACCTCGGCCAGAGCCGTTCCACGCCAGACGATCTTTCTCGACACGGTCTCAAAAACAAAAACGATGAGCGAGCCTTCCTCCCACCTGTTGCGGGCGCTCCTCGGACCGGAGAAATCCATCCTGTACTCCGGGTAATACTTGCCGTCGTACATCTTCTTTATGTAGTCCTTATCGATTGTTTCGACGACGACATGGTAGTTCACCACGAAATCGGGAACGCTCGTTGTTTGTTTGTAACCCCTCAGGTTGAGCTGCTTGGCGATCCCTTCTTTGATTACCGCGTCAACCGCCGGGTCTTCGGTTCGGGTCATTTCGGGCTTGGTCCTGGGAGCAGGAACAAAGTCCCATGTTTTATAGCTGTCGAAATCCGCCCACGGCGACACGTGCGATTGGTATGTGATCGGCGATTCCATGATTCGCTTAACATCGTCCCGCCGCGAGCACCCCGCAGCCACGACAATAAGAAACCCCATCAAACATGCGATCACTCGCATGGTGAGATACCTCCGTTTGTTCCAGAGATGGTAATTTGTTTACTGGCAGAAACATAAAGGATTTCAGTCATAATCGCAATATCCCCTCGATCTTTTTTTTACCCTCTACTTTGCACATAGTAGAATCTCGACGAACTGGACAGAATCAAGCAACTTCTCGCCCTCAAAGAGAAAGAACTAAAGGATAAGACGTGGTTTGCCCGTTTTTTCCCCCGCATTGCCGTGGACGGAACCCTATGTGGCGATTTCGCTTAAATAGTGGTTGCATTGAAGCTCTGAACGATGTAACTTGTCGCCAATAGCTATTGAAAAGCCCCGAACTGCCGCCTAAATGAACCCAAAGCGGTTTCGCGCAGCATCCACTGTGAATCATCACTTTTAAGCGCATAGAGGCATGGACCGGACAATCGGTCGATGGGGTCTTTTTAACCCAAACCCTTGGAGAGTTTCGTAATGACAACACTTCGAATTCTCGCGGTAATCATGATTTGTCTCGTCGCCGTTCCCGCGATCGCACAGGATACGCCGGCCGACAACATGGATATCGTCCGTGACGCGCTCCGCGCACAGAAAAAGGTCCTGATAGCCGAAAACATGCCCCTGACCGAGAGCGAAGCCACAGCTTTCTGGCCGATCTATGAAGAGTATCAGGGCGCCCTCAAGGTCATCAATGACTCGGACATCAAACTCATCGAAGAATATGCCACCAATTGGAATATGGACAGCATGACGGATGAGATCGCCGAGAAACTCACCAAAAAGTCTTTGGCCAACCGCGGCGAACGCTTGAAGCTCCAGGATAAGTACTTCTCGAAGTTCGCCAAAGTCATCACGGCGAAGAAGGCCGCCCGTTATTACCAGCTCGAAAATAAGATCCGCGCGGTCATCGATTACGACCTCGCCGCTCAGATTCCCCTCGTCGACTAATAATTCGATCGAGGCAACGAAAAAAGGCGGCGTGTATACACGCCGCCTTTTTTATTGCTTTTAGCAACTCTCACGCGTCTTTTATCGACAGACTGATCCTGCGCCTTTCGACATCAACCTCAAGCACCTTCACCCTTACCTTTTGTCCCACCTTCAACTCGTCGGCCGGATCGCGCACAAAACGATCGGCTATTTGACTCACATGGACGAGCCCGTCCTGGTGAACGCCGATGTCCACGAACGCTCCGAAGTGCGTCACATTCGTGACAACACCGTTGAGTTTCATGCCCTCGCTCAGTGCCCCGATATCCTGGATATCCTCCCGAAACTCGACGATCTCAAAATCTTCGCGGGGGTCTCTTCCCGGCTTTTCAAGCTCGGCCAGGATATCATTGAGCGTATACTCGCCCACCGATTCGTCGACGTATCGACCGATATCAACGGAGCGAACAGCTTCGACATTGCCGACCAGATCCGTTACGCGGCAGCCGGCGTCGCCCGCAATCTTTTCCACGAGCGTATACCGTTCCGGGTGGACGGCCGAGTCGTCCAGTGGGTTGCCCCCCTTGATGCGCAGAAACCCAGCGGCCTGCTCGAACGTTTTCTTGCCCAGCCCCGGCACACTCTTGAGGTGTTCTCGTGATACAAAGGCACCATCCTGGTCCCGGCGCGCAACGATCTCCTTCGCGAGACGCCCGCTCAATCCGGAAACAAAACCCAACAGCGAAACCGATGCCGTATTGAGATCGACCCCGACCTGGTTGACGCAACTCGTGACAACGTCTTCGAGCTTCTGTTTGAGTAGTTTTTGATCGACATCATGCTGGTACTGACCGACCCCTATCGATTTCGGATCGATCTTGACCAGCTCGGCCAACGGGTCCTGTAGCCGCCGTCCGATCGACACTGCTCCGCGTACGGTCACGTCATAATCCGGAAGTTCCTCGCGCGCCACCTCCGACGCCGAGTACACGGACGCTCCGGACTCATTGACGAGAACGACCTTCGCGTCGCTCTCGTGATTTTTCAAATAATCACGGACCACGGCAAACGTTTCCCTTCCACCCGTCCCATTCCCTACGGCGACGGCGGCAATATCGGGATACTTTCCGAACCATCCATCAAATGCTTTCTTCGTGCCCTTGATGTCTTCCCTGGGGATAGTGGGATATACGACGCCTTGTTCGAGCAGACGTCCCGTAGAATTGAGAACGACTACTTTACATCCCGTACGGAAACCGGGATCTATCGCCATGACGGGTCGCGTCCCGAACGGTGGAGCCATCAATAAATCGCGCAAGTTCGAAGCAAACACATCAATCGCCTCAAGGTCCGCCTGCGATTTCAATTCTCCGCGGATATCCGTCGCGATCTGGTGACACAAAAGCCTGTCATAAGCATCCTCCGCCGCTACTCTCACCTGATTCGCCCAAATCGAATTCTCGTTTCGCACCGAATAACGGCAGAGAACCGCCTTCGCGCTCTCAGGATCGGGCATGATATTTTGTGAGATGAACCCTTCCTTTTCTCCGCGAAGGATCGCGAGAACTCGATGCGTCGGTATCTTCGACACAGGTTCGCTGAAATCATAGTAGTCGGTGAACTTGCTGTTCTCCTCCGCTTTTCCCCGCGCCGCCTGGGCGTAAAAGAAACCTTTCTTCCATGTCAACTCGCGGATCTCGGATCGCCACTGCGCAGTCTCGACGATACGTTCAGCGACGATATCACGGGCTCCCTGGAGCGCATCATCCAACGACTCAACTTCTTTCTCCGCATCGACGAACGCGGCGGCGAACTCATCCGGGGAACCCCTGGTATCCTCCTGTTCCCACATGCGGTCGGCAAGAGGTTCAAGTCCTCTTTCTTTCGCGATCGTCGCCCGGGTTCTTCTTTTCGGGCGATACGGCAAATAGAGATCCTCGAGTACCGTGCGCGTCGTGGCCGCCTCGATCGCATCCCGAAGCTCGGGCGTCAACTTTCCCTGGTCGCGGATGCTTTCAAAAATAACTTTTTTCCGGTCGAAAAAGTCCCTGTGGAACTCGACACGTTCGGATATTCCGGAAACCGCCACATCCTCGACGCCCCCGGTGGCTTCCTTGCGGTAACGCGCGATGAACGGGACAGTACAGCCGTCGTCTAAAAGCGCGATCACCGCTTCGACCGATTGTTTCCGGAGCCCCAACTCTTGCGCAACAACGCCGGCAAAGTCGGGTGTCTTCAATTCTTGTATCGAACTCGATTGACTCATCATTGTGCACTCCCGGTGCTATTCCGATGGTTGTCAGTTCAAAACCGATCGATTACCATAATTCCAACCGATCCGAAGTTTCCCATATTCTCGATTATTTTGGGCGCGTCATCCAAAGACACGGTTCCGCCTATCAACCGGCGCGGGTCGACAAGGCCCGAAACTATCATTTCAAACATAGTCTCGTATTTTGCCGCCTGGATCCCGTGGCTGCCGACGATTTCGAGTTCCCAGGCAATCACCCATTCCATAGGCAGACTCGGATGATAATCCTCCCCCGCGAGCAATCCAACCTGAATATGACGTCCTCGCTTTCTCAGACACCGGATCGAATTCGCGCATGTCACCGAGCTGCCGAGTGCATCGATGGAGACATCGGCCCCACGCCCCGTTAGCTCGCGGATCGCGCCCGGGATATCGATACCCGACGATGCGTCGATAGTCTCATCGGCGCCAAGCGCCTTTGCGAGATCGAGAACTCCCTTGTCAATGTCGACACCGATAACACGAGCGCCAAGCGCATTCGCGATCATTACAGCGGAGAGCCCTACACCACCACAACCGTGAACGGCGACCCAATCCCCCTCGGTAACGCGGCCCTGCGCCGTCACAGCGCGATATGATGTTCCGAACCTGCATCCGAGACTTGCCGCCGTCACAAAATCAATCTCTTCCGGCAGTCGAACAAGATTTGTGTCTGCATATTTGATCGACACAAATTCCGCGAAGGAACCCCACCCCGTGAATCCAGGTTGATACTGGTAATCACATACTTGATGATTTCCAGTTTTGCACTCCGGGCAGGCGCCGCATCCGGATACGAAAGGCACCGTCACGCGGTCCCCCGGAGCAAATCGTTCAACGCCGGCGCCAACCGCCTCAACGGTTCCGGCAAGTTCGTGACCCGGAACATGAGGCAATTCTACTATATCGGGATCATGTCCGAGCCAGCCATGCCAATCGCTCCGGCATATGCCGCTCGCTTCTACTTTGACGATCACGTCGCCTTCGCCCGACGTGGGGTCATCGACCGTTTCGACTCTCAACGGCTTTCCAAAATCCTCGTATAGCACCGCTCTCAAATCAGACCTCTTTTGGTTCAATACAAGTTCCGAACAACCATCACAACCACCCACAAAAATGAACCACATTATACAGTGCCTTCGCCCGCTGGCAAAGATCCGGTTGAGTTGTCTTGACAGACAGCTGAACTAATAGGCAATCCTAATCCATAAATGATTTAATAGCAATAGAATAAAGTGCTTGCGCCATGTTTCACAAGCTGATATCTTGCGTATGTTTGTTATCGCTTACTAACTTTTTTTCGGACGTGCAACGTGGCCACAGCTTCTAAACCGAAAAACCGTCGCGAACAGATTCTTCACGAATCCACGCGTCTCTTTGCCCAGAGTGGGTACACGGGAACATCGCTCCGTTCGATCGCGAAGGCGTGCGCTATCACCGAAGCGGCCATCTACAGACACTTCCCCAGCAAGATCACATTGTACGAGGCCGTCATCCACCGGAAGGCCGATCAGCACGACATCGCGGACTTTCTTGAGAAATGCAGCGACTGCGGCGAATTAGAAGATGTTCTTACGACGGTTGCCGAACACATTCTCGGTTTCATCGAAACCGACCCGGAGCTATTGCGGCTCATGCACGTGAATTCTTTGGAAAGTGGGCCAGTCGCGGCTGTTCTTTTCAGGGAAGTCCGCCTTCCCTACATCACATATCTCCAACGGGAACTCGAACGACGTATCGAGACCCAAGAGGTAATCGAAGTCGACCCTTTTATCACCAGCCGTTGTTTTATTGGGATGGTCATGGACTGCGCCTTATCCGTAGATACATGGAGTAAGATTTCAGATTTTGAGTTTAATCCAGGCGATGTGATTTGTAACAACGTGCCGATCTTCGCGAAGGGTCTCAGACTTGACCTGACACCCGGAAACGGTCGGCAGCAACCAGGGAGGAGTGCATGAAGAAGCTTTTTGCTCTCAGCGCATTATCTCTTCTTTTGGCGATCGCGTTCTGGGGATGCTCAGACGACGATGATTCGGTGACCAACCCGCCGGTTGATCCACCGATCGCCTCCACGGCGACCTGTTTGGGGTGTCACTCGAGTGAGTCTAGCTTGAAGGCGTCACTTGGGAGTTCATCGATGCCCCCGATCAGGCTTGTCGCCATGGACGATGGCTGAGGCGGCGACGTACCCGAGCTGGAAGCTTGGGAAAAAGTCATCATCACCGGAAACAACGGTGACATCTTCCTCAGCAGCGTTCACGGGAAGAGGGCCATGTCAGAGCTGTCACAACGGCCAGGCCGACAGCACCTTCACCACGATGGAAGAGGCGCATGTCGACATGGTCCCTGACCCGAGCGCCTTCGGTGCATGCGAGATGGCCTGTCAGCCTACCAGGGAAGCCCGAGCAACCGCCAACAGTCTTCATTCGAACCTGTGGGGCTAAAAAAACGCCATCGAAATTCGCGCGCGTATGGCCTTCGATGGATCGGGAATTGAAGAACAGTACAACGGCAGATGCGGCGGCTGTCACACGACATGTGGACAGTGCCACATCAGCCGGCCGAACAGCGTGGGCGGCGGATTCCCGAAGATTGGGTCCTACTACTCGCACCGTTTCCGCAATCACCCGACATGAACGAACAATGCACGGCATGCCACGGCAGCCGCATCGGCACGGACTACAAGGGTGAAATCGAAGGCAACCAGCCTGACGTTCACCGCTCCCGCGGCTACAAATGCGAGTTCTGTCACACCAAAGAGGAGATCCACGGCGATGGTCTCTCCGATGGCGATCATTACAACCACCGCTACGAGGTCAAAACGATGCCCCGTTGCGAGGACTGCCACGGAACAACCGGGGGGAACACGTACCATCAGGCCCACGTGACCGGCTCCGGTCCCAAGCTCCAGTGTCAAGTCTGTCATTCGCAGCCTTACAAGAATTGCACAAACTGTCACGGTTTCGACACGCCCGATTATGAAATCGATCCGAGTGTCGTGCAGTTGAAGATCGGGAAAAATGCCAGCCCCTACCGTGCCGAGTATGACTATTCGATCGTACGCCACGTGCCGATCGACCCGGATACATACTCCGGTTGGGGACTGTCACTGCCGGGTTACCTCGACAAACCGACCTGGCTTTATGCCTCCCCGCACAACATCCTCCGTTGGACACCGCAGACCACTGTCGGAGACGCCGCGTGTTTTGACGCGTGCCACTACACGCCAGAGTGGTCCGGACGGCTTCCTCCTCAGAGAGTCCGATCTCTATGAAGAGGACGGAATGACCAAACTGCCGGATTATGATGCCAACATCGGTGTGGTAATCGAGGAGGATTTCCCCGCAGCAAGATAGTTCTTTGAATGCCCGGCGGCGAAGATCGCCGCCGGGCCTCAGAAGTCACGAGGGCGATGCTCACCGCCCCACAACCGGGCCAAACGGCCCATAGCGAAGGAGCAGATAGAATGAGAAACACTGGATGTTGGTGGCCATGTTGGCCATCGCGATGGTGGCCTTTATCGGCTGTTCGGATGACGATGATAACGGCACGACCACACCACCCACCACGGGAACGGCGTTTGAAGTAATGGTCGACGCCGGCTCGGCCTACATTAATGACAGCGCGGACTGTCCCGGCGTGGTCAACGCGCAGGACGTCTTTGACCATCTCGAAGATTACACCGTCATCGATATTCGCGCCGAAGGCGCCTACCTGGACGGACATATTGCAGGCGCGTATCATTCGACACTGGCGACCCTTTTGACGGATGTCGGAACGACCATCCCGACGAACAAACCGTTCGTCATCGCGTGCTACTCGGGACAGTCGGCCGGTCACGCAAAGATCGCCCTTGAACTCATGGGTTACGAGGATACGTATTCGCTTCTCTTCGGTATGTCTTCTTGGAATTCATCACTGTCGGGCTCTTGGGACAACAATGTCGATGACAAACTACTTGTCGTCGAGACCACCAACAACAACGGTGATCTCACGGATCACGCCTTTCCGACCCTTTCCGGTGACGCGAACACAATCGTTGCCACCCAGGTTTCGGCGATGCTCGCCGCCGGTTTCAAAGGCAAATCCTACGATTCCATCAAAGACAACCTCGTCTGAGTACTTCATCATCAACTACTTCGGCCAGGCCGACTACGAAGGCACGGGCGGAAGCGGCGTTCCGGGTCACATCCCCGGCGCTTCCAGTTCACGCCTTACGCAAGCCTGGCCGATGACCAGATGCTCAAGAACATTCCGACGGACATGCCCGTCATCGTCTACTGCTGGACGGGCCAGCACTCGTCGCAGGTCACCGCCTACCTGAACATGCTCGGCTACGAGGCCTACAGCCTCTCGTTTGGTTCGAACAACCTGTTCCATGCCGATCTGACGGCCCACAAGTGGACCGACGATGCGCAGCACGACTTCGAGCTCGAAACCGGTCCCCGTGGCACCACCGCTTTTGAAGCGATGGCCGCAGCAGGCGCTGCGTACATCAACGACACGGCCGACTGCCCCGGCGTACTCTCCGCCACGGCCCTGCACGACAACCTGGCCAACTATACGGTCATCGACATTCGCGCAATCGCAGACTACGACGCCGGCCACATCGCCGGCGCCTATCACTCCACCCTTACAACGATCGTTAACGATCTCGGCACCGGCACGATCCCCGACGACATGCCTATCGTCATCGCCTGCTACTCCGGCCAGTGCTGCCGGCCACGCCAAGATCGCCCTGGAGCTCATGGGCTACGAAGATGTCAAGTCGCTCAACTTCGGCATGTCCGCGTGGAACTCAACCCTCGCTGGTTCCTGGGACTAACAACGTGGCTGACAATCTCACGTGGCCGAGACGGCCAACCAGAACGGCAACCTGGCCTGGCATCAGTATCCGACGCTCGCCGGCGAAAACGGGCGACGGTCGTGGAGGATCGCGTCGACGCCATGCTGGCCGCGGGCTTCAAGGGAATTTCGTACACGGACATCCAGGACAACCTGAATGACTACTTCGTCATTAACTACTTCGGTGAGGCCGACTACTTGGGCACGGGCACGAGCGGCGTTCCCGGGCACATCCCCGGCGCCTTCCAGTTCACCCCGTACGCGAGTCTCGGCATGGGTGAGATGCTCGCCAACCTGCCGACCGACATGCCGATCGTGGTCTACTGCTGGA
Source organism: Candidatus Latescibacterota bacterium (assembly GCA_963791045.1). Lineage (GTDB taxonomy): Bacteria > Krumholzibacteriota > Krumholzibacteriia > WVZY01 > WVZY01 > CAWBQK01. The sequence continues at coordinate 83,392 of CAWBQK010000017.1, read as the reverse complement.
CCGGTCAGCATTCGTCGCAGATCACCGCGTACCTGAACATGCTGGGCTACGAGGCCTACAGTCTCAAGTTCGGATCGAACAACCTGTTCCATACCGACTTGACGGCCCACAAGTGGACCGACGCGCAGAAAAACGACTTCCCGCTCGTGGCGACCCCGGTCTACGCGATGCAGTAGTAGTCGTTTGTAAATGTGTGTGGTTGGGATGATGTGAGACCCCGGGGCGTAACGCCCCGGGGTCTTTTTCGTGAGGCCTTCATTGTTTTCCGCTCGGCTTTGAGCCGAACGAATCGAGGCCAGGATCGGTTCAGTCCGCGTCGCCGCAGTCCGGCGTGACCGAGTATCCGCCGAACGGATTGGGCATCACGTCGCGCCCGGACATATCATGTGGGACAACAACTTCCCCTTCGAAAACCGCACTCGCGCCGTTTTCTCCCGTCGCATAGTAGGTGATGGTATACACACGACCCATCATTCCACCCATGCGCTCGGCGCGTAGCTGAACGTCATTGGGACACTCGACAATGATGTCATTGACGGTCTTGCCGTCGCCCGCACCATCTTCCGGCTCGTCGCTATAGACGATCATGATCCTGACCGATGCGTCGATTTCGAGCGGGCGGCCGCAAGCGTCCTCGATCGATTCGACAAACATCTCGGGCGTGATCGTGTGATACTTGTGATTGGGCGGCCACATACGGATTGGCTCATCCCGAAGCGTGACCACCGGAGGACGCATGTCATTAATACTCACAACGGCTTCGCACATCGTCTCGTCGAACCCGTCACTGACCGTCAGCTCGTTACCGTCAACGAATCCACACAGAGACAATCACCGGTGAGCATAAGAACCGGCATCGCAGCGGTCTCATCGTCGAAGTACGCACCGTCCGAACAATCCACGGCCCAATGAAATGTCAACGAATCACCGTCGAGATCGGACGAGGCCGTCGCGTCGAGCATCACGTACGCACTGTCGCTGTCGACAACAACTTCATAAGGTCCGCCTGCATCGCAGGTCGGCGGCTCATTGAGCCAGTTGACCATGACCGTATCCGTTAACATGTTTCCCGTACCGGGATGAATAGTCTCCGCAACGATATAATCGATTCCCGGCCCACTGTCGCCCGTGTACGACCACTTCGCCAAACCGGTGGTATCCGTCACCACGGTTGCGGTCGAGTCGCCCATGTTGGGACCATCGACGATCATAAAGGTAACGTCGCTGCCGGCTTCGGGATAGTTTTCAGCGTCGCCAGCACGAAACACCATCGCCATGACTTCGTGCATTTCGCCGCGTTTTAATTCGGCTGTTTCCGGTTCGAGATCGATGTCCACCTGGAGCATGTAGGCAAATGCCACGGCGCACACCTCGTTCAGGCTTCCCTCTCCGTAACCAAGAAAGCCGCCGGTATTAACGGCACATGATTGAAAGACTCCGGCACTTGCCGGAACCGTGCCGATTGCCGACACCATCACGCCGATGTTCTTAAGTTCGGTACATTCATTCTCGGCACCTGCTTCATCGTCGGCCTCGCCACTGCCCATGAGCAACACATGGCGATCCAGGTTCGTCGCAGCACCAAGTGCGGTACGCGCCATTCCCATCGCGCCGGCCAGGTCGATTCCGCCTCCACCAACAATGCGGTCGGTGAGCAGCCCCTGGAAAGCCGGCCCAATAACATCCTTCAAACTCGTCGCGTCGACGGCGGTGCCCGGTTCGACAAGCTGTGCGACCGTATCACCGTACACATACGCGCCGATCAATATCGTCCCGTCCTGAGGGATCAAGTCAGGATCGGCAAGGCAGGCGCCGAGCGCGTCGACGATCGACTTCAGCTGATCGGCGGACACGGTGTCCGAGACATCGACACAAAACACGATGTCACTGGGACCAATATTCACGGGCGCCGCGGACGAGCCGACGACAAAACTCCCCTGATCCATCGGAGAATCGCCGTCGTCACTGGAGCAGCCGCCAATCAGCGGCAGCGCCAACAGCGCCACCAGCAAGACCAAACGTAACTTCAACATACCAACGCCTCCTGACGTAATACGTTATAAACACGCAACTTACCGTGCACCCGATGTGTGCCGGCAGAATACTTCCAAAATTGTATCGCTTTAAGTCGCTACCCCAACGATGGTGGACAATTGGGAAAGCGATTATACCGGAAACCCCCGGATTGGTCAAACTGTTTTGGCCCGTCCGTATGCGGAGTTCTCTGTGTCTATGTTTTGCAATGGCAATAATATGGCGTGGGTATGGGCAGAATCGCGTGTCTCAATCCGTGGCTATTTGGCGTTTTCCAGCCGGGCTGCTTGATGCACTCCGAGCCGCCACTCGGCGAGTTCGACCTCGCTGATGGGGTCGAGGTAGTTTTCGCCCTCGTATTCAACGCCGGAGCCGACACACTTCTCAAACCAGCCGCGAGAATTCTCCACTTCTCCGTGCAGCAACGAAACCTCTCCCGCATAATAGTAGGCTTCGCAAGCATGGACCGGATTTGCCGACCTTTCGGCAATTTCGACGAGAACGTCCGGCGTGATGTCACCCGCCAGACAGAAAAGAATGTTCTGAATCCACTCGTTATACTTTGGACTTCTGCGGGCATTCGCAAGGGCTTCGTTGGCCTCACCGGGACGATTCATTTCATTCAGAAAAATAAAAAGACGGGCATTCACAAAGCTCGCGAAGGTCAATCTCGTGTGGGCAACCCTGTAGTCCGATATCGCTCCATCCCGGTCGCCCGCCAACCATCGAACCGTACCGCGATGATAATAGTGCCACGCGGTGGCGGGATTGTCCACGCCCTGCTTCTCGATGGCCGTTGTCAACTCGCTCACCGACGCTTCAAAATTCTTTGTCCGCCTGTGGATTTTTCCACAGAGGCTGTAACCGGAATAGGAATCCGGCGAAATTTCAATTATTTTGTAACCCTCTTCGAGCGCTTCGGCGTAACGCCCGAACTTGCAGAATATTTTCGCTCGATAAAGATGCCAGTAAGTTCCACGAACTCCGCTATCTGCCAGTTTGCCGGCCACGTCAATGACAGTCTCGAAGTCCTCTTCGATTTCCGCCAGACACGCAAGGTTGGTGAGATATAACTCATTTCCCGGTTCGAGTGACACCGCTTCCCTCGCCCATTTCAGAGCGTTATCGGGTTTGAGTGTCGAGAACGAGCGAACGAACCACGCATCGGCCGATGTTGGCACGTTCTCAGGCCAATATGCCGCTCCCACCCCATCGTCGCTCGGGAGATTATTCATTGTCCGAATATCATGAAGGAGAATCCGGAAGTACCACGCCGTCGAATCAGCTCTCACACCTTGAACCAAACTGCTGATCGCGTTGTTTTGTTCGTGGTGCTCACTCTGCACCTGGGCCCAGGCCAGGTTGGCCTCAACGAGTTCGGGGTACTTATAGATAATTTCCCTGGCCCGGTGATAAACCAGGTCCCGGGGTCCTTCTTTCAAAAGAGACATTCGGATGTCGAGAGCTTCTAACCTGGCGGCTTGTTTATCAAATGACTCTCTCGGATAAAACCATAATCCCAGGGCGACGCAGATAACAACCATGGCGCCAATCCACCCCATGGCGTGGCGTTTCTTGACGCGTTTCATTGCGTAGTAAAATTTGCTCGGGGGTCTCACCGAAACCGGTTCACCGTCGACAAAGTTTTCAAGGTCGCTCCCCAGATCGCCGGCCGATTGGTATCGATCCTTCGGGTTCTTTTCAAGCGCCTTCAGCGCGATCGCGTCAAGATCCTCATCGACCGACGGGTCGACGTCACTTGGCTTGCGCGGAAGATCTTCACATATAATCTTCACGGCGTCCGGTGTAATGGTGGTTACCCGGTTGGGTGGGGCCCCAGTAATAATTTCATATAAAATAACACCAAGCGCGTACACGTCCGAACGCTCGTCAATTTTGCTTTGAAGCCCAATGATTTGCTCGGGGCTCATATAGCGCGGGGTCCCCTCGATGCGTCCATCCTTTGTGGCGGTGAAGCTGGGCTCACCCTCGTTATACGCGAGTCTTGCCAGTCCGAAATCGAGAATTTTCGGGTTGCCGGCTGAATCGACCATTATGTTGGAAGGCTTGAGGTCCCTGTGAATAACCCCCTGCGAGTGAGCATATTCCAACGCTCCGCAGACCTTTGCCATGAACGCTACCAGCGTCTTTTGCGACGGTTTCCTTTTTTTGATGAAAACGTGCAACGGTTCGCCGTCGATGAATTCCATGGCAAAAAAGTAGAGACCCTCGGGCGTTCGGTCGGCCTCGTAAATAGTTGCTATGTAAGGATGGTTCAGCCGAGCGAGTGTTTGCGTTTCCCGGCGGAAGTGTCGCAGGCGGGCCTTTTCAATAAAATGCCCACCTTTCAAAAGCTTCACGGCGACGCGGCGGCTCGGTTTGGACTGCAGGGCTTCATATACCAGGGCCTGTCCGCCTTCACCCAGAACACCTAACACTTTGTAGGGACCTATGTTATCTGGCAGGGGAAATTCCTGATCCGGATCGTCGACCAGGAATCCGATTCTTTCGCGGATTTTCGCTGCCTCCATCCGACAGACGGGACAGACGGCAAGATGCTCCTCCAGCTCTGGGGCATCCCGATCGATCATGCTCCAAAGCTTTTCACCGGATATGTCGCAGCCCATTGCAGTCCTCCGAAAACCACACTGTTGCAGATACCACCCGACGCGTTATAATCTTACCCTAAGTCCGCACAAGAGGCAAGGCCCTCGACTTGCGGTTTGGAGGCACAAAAGCCCCCTGATTTCGCAAATTGTCAGCGTCGAAAACAGATTCCCGGCGTCTTATCAATGTAGGGGTTGATGGAAAACAGGAGGCCACCCGAATTGTCGGACGAGAAGAGCCGCGAGCAATCGCCCGCCGATCTGACCCCCTCGCTGGTTGTGGAGCTACGCGAGGGTAGTGCTGATGCGGGAAAGCTGCTCGACAGGTTATACAGGCCTCGTCTTACGCGATTCTGCCTCGGCTATCTCGGCCGTTGGGAGGACGCGCAGGACGTGGTCCAGGACGTATTCTGCAAGGTTTTGGAGAATCCGACGGTACCCGGACGGTTCAGGCCATGGGTGTATGAGATCTGCCGAAACAAATGTCTCGATCGATTGCGGGCGCAAAACCGCCGACTCGACGATCAGACCCTCCCCGAATCCTCAATGATCAACGGACAGTTGACCGGGCAATTGAGCCGCCTCGTCAAAACTGAAAAGCGAGAGCTCCTGGTAAAACGCCTCGCCTCGCTCCCCAACGAGCAGCGTGAGGTGTTGCTGCTCCGCTATACAGAGGGTTTATCACGAGCGGAAATCGCGGAAGTCCTCCACATTCCCGAAAAGCTGGTCAAACACAGGATTTATAACGGACTGGAGAGACTCCGGAAACACACATCGCTCGCCAGCGATAACTGACAGAATTCCCGCTCGCTACCCCAGGTACCCGGTAACACCGTCCAGGAAGAGTTGCACGGCAAGCGCAACCAACACCATCCCCATAAGCCTTTCAACGGCAATCAATCCCCTTTTCCTCAGAAATCGAACGATAAACGTCGAGCTGAAAAGTATGATAAACGTGGCACCCCAGGCGATGAGCGCGGCAAGCAGAAGGTCAAATAACCTCTCCGGATGCCCCGTCGAAAACAGAAGCAGAACGGCGAGAAGCGATGGTCCGGCGGTCAGGGGTATCGCGATCGGTACGAGAAGCGGTTCGCCGGCAAACTCCGCTTCGGTGCGCTTTTCCGGCGGAAACACCATTCTCACCGCGATCAAGAACAGGATGATCCCACCGGCAATGCTCACCGAATCCTCTTTGATTCCAAGGAATCCCAAAAGATAACGGCCGCCAAAAATGAATATCGCGATGACAACAAGTGCGAGAAGAAGTTCACGGACGAGAACAGCACGGCGGCGCTTTTCCGGCACCCTCTCGAGAATCGGCAAAAATACAGGCAGATTCCCAAAAGGATCCATGATAAGAAAAAGCGTAACTGAGACAGAAAGTATATCCATGATTGTTTCCTGTTCGTGGCCCGTTGTCCGACTCCCCGATCCCCTCCTCGACGATCATTTAACACCCGGTCCCAGCGGGTGTAAAGTTAAAAACGGTTAACCCTTACAAGAATATATCTACCGGTCGCGCCGGGAATTCAGATGGTGGCAATTCCCTCTTGCAAAACACGAGATTGTAGTATATCTTTATATGCGGATGGACGGATATTGCGATGACAAATAACAACGATCCAATAATTCTCGATCAGATGGCTCTTCTCGCCGAGAGTGTGCGATGCCGCGCCCTCGCGATTCTGGAGGACCACGAGCTCACGGTGTCCGATCTGTGCGCCGTCGTTCAACTCCCTCAGTCCACAGTGAGCCGGCACCTTAAAGCGTTGGCGGACAAAGGTTTTGTTGATTCACGACCCGACGGGACCAGGAGATTGTACCATGCGACAATCCGCGACCTGGACGGAACAGCGCAGAGTCTTTGGCAGTTGACACGGGCTGAGATCGAAAAAACGTCCACTCGGCGCCTCGACCTCGAGCGGCTCAGAAGCGTACTCGCCCGCCACCGCAGCAGATCGCAGGAGTTTTTTGACGCCACGAGCGATCGTTGGGATGTCATCCGGGATGAGTTGTACGGGAGTCAATTTTATTTGTATGCCTTGCCGGGGCTGCTGCCGACGGAGTGGTCGGTCGCCGATTTGGGCTGCGGTACGGGAACGGTGGCCGAAGCGCTGGCTCCGTTCGTCACACGCGTTGTGGGCATCGATGCCTCGGCCCCAATGCTCGAGCTAGCCGGCCAACGACTCGAAAGATTTGACAACGTGGAGCTTCGGCTCGCCGAGCTCGAGGCCCTCCCGCTCGATGACAATAACGTTGACGTCACAACGATGATTCTGGTATTACACCATCTCGAACGACCCGACGCCGCCATTCGCGAAGCAGCGCGCTGTCTTCGTCCCGGCGGACTTATTTTAATAGTAGATATGCTGCCACACGACCGCGCCGAATACCGGTTGGACAAAGGTCACGTGTGGCTTGGTTTTTCAGAGGATGAAATCGAAGAGTACCTTTTGGCCGCCGGGTTTGATTCGGTGCGTTTTCAAAACCTGCCGCCCGCCCCGGAAGCCAAAGGACCAAACCTGTTCGCCGTTTCGGCGCAATTAAGGAGCGAAAAGAAATGAGTATCAACGTGAACAACTCATCGACCGGATTCGACGATGCAAAAAAGGCCGGCCGAGAGCCCTTCAAAGTCAAGGATCTCTCACTCGCGGCCCACGGCCGTAAAGAAATCGAACTCGCCGAGCATGAGATGCCCGGTTTGATTTCCGTTCGCAAAAAATACGCGGGCGAAAAACCGCTTGCCGGGGCGAAGATCATGGGAAGCCTCCACATGACCATTCAGACGGCCGTTCTGATAGAGACACTCGTCGATCTCGGCGCGGATGTCCGCTGGGTAAGCTGTAACATTTTCTCCACGCAGGATCATGCGGCGGCCGCCGCGGTTGTCGGTCCCAACGGCACCGTTGACGATCCGAAGGGCGTACCCGTCTTTGCTTGGAAGGGCGAGACGCTAGACGAGTACTGGTGGTGTACAAACGAGGCCATCATGTGGCCCGATGGCAGCGGCCCCGATCTGATCGTGGACGATGGCGGCGACGCGACTCTGCTCGTACACAAAGGCAAAGAATTCGAAGACGCCGGCGCGGTCCCCGAGTTCGACGCGGATAAGGACCCCGAAGAGTGGGGATCCATCCTCGGTGTCCTACGAGAAGAACTCTCAAAGAACCCGAAGCGCTGGACCAATGTGGCCGAGGTTATCCAGGGCGTTTCCGAGGAGACAACCACCGGAGTGATCCGCCTTTCTCAAATGGAAGAGGCCGGATCACTTCTCTTCCCCGCCATAAACGTCAACGATTCTGTCACGAAACACAAATTTGACAACATCTACGGTTGCCGTCATTCGCTCATCGACGGACTCAACCGCGCCAGTGACGTGATGATCGGCGGCAAGGTCGCCGTGGTTTGCGGTTACGGCGAAGTCGGTAAAGGCTGCGCCCAGTCGCTCAAGGGCCAGGGCGCCCGTGTTATCGTGACCGAGATCGATCCGATATGCGCCCTCCAGGCCGCCATGGAAGGTTACGAGGTAAAACCGATCGAGGATGTCATCGAACAAGCCGACATATTCGTGACGGCTACGGGCAACAAAGACGTCATCACCTTCGAGATGATGAACAGGATGAAGGACAAAGCGATTGTCGGAAACATCGGTCACTTTGACAATGAAATCGATATCGCGAGCCTGAAGAAGAACGGCGCCGTGGTCGAGAACATCAAACCTCAGTACGACCAGTGGAATTTCCCCGACGGCCACAGTGTCCTCATGCTGGCTGAGGGCCGTCTTTTGAACCTCGGTTGCGCGACCGGTCATCCGAGTTTTGTGATGTCGACGTCGTTTGCCAACCAGGTTCTCGCGCAGATCGAGCTGTACAAGAACCGCGGAAAATACGAGAAAAAAGTCTATCGCCTGCCCAAATCGCTCGACGAGGAAGTCGCCCGGCTTCATCTCGACCACCTTGGCGTCAAGCTCACCCGCCTGACCCAGGAACAATCGGACTATCTCGGTATTCCGGTTGATGGGCCGTACAAGCCCGACCATTACAGCTACTAGAAAGCTGCTGATTACACCGTGACAAAAGGCCCGGGCTCAGCTCGGGCCTTTTCTTTGCCCCGAAGTTCACAGCCGGCAATACCAACGCCACGAGCGTCTCACAATTCGCATATTTGATTATTCGCATTAGTCAGTTATATTGCATACGGAGGTTGGATGCGAATTCACACCATAATCTTCCTGGCAGCGCTGCTGTCTTTTGCTCCCGCCTGTGGGGACGACGGCGCCACGGTTGTCGACACAAACGGCACCGGCGACCACGTTGGCCCTCCTGTCACCCGTAGCGAAATCATTCTCACCGCCGACGAGTACGCGAGGCTCCACTGGACGATGTCGGCGACAAACCAGACGGGGGTTTCCTGCGGCGGAGGGTTTTCGAGTGACTACCCCACAGGAACCCGCATTGGGATGGGATACAAATGGGGCGGCTGGACGGACATCGAGAACTTCCTCTTGAAAATTGACGAAGGGTTCGGCACCGGGACGGGTGGAGGCGCAAACACCTACGACAACTATTCGATCGACTGTGTCGTCGGGGTCTCTTGCACCGGACTCGTATCGCGAGCGTGGCATCTCAAGGAGAAATACACGTTGTGTTACGCGGACCCCGACATTCCCAGAAAACTGTGTGACATTTCTGAGGACATCGTCGACATAGACTTCGGGAATCACGACGCCGGCGACCTCAAAAAAGGCGATGCCTTTATAAACGTGTATCACACCATCCTTTTTGTCTACGAAACCCGAGACGGCAATCTTTGTATCATCGACTCTTCCATCGAAGGAGTCCGGTTCAGAGAAGTTAGCTGGGAATACCTCAATGACTCCGGATACAAGGCCATCCGTTACCACAACATCGAGAAAGACCCCGATCCCCCGGGAACCACCGTCAACCCGATCCCGATAGACTCGGATGCGTTTCCTTTCGTCCACGACGGGAACACCCGCGACGTTGTCAGCATGGTGATCGACCGCTACTCCGTGGACCCAGGTTCGATTCAGACCGGCCCGGAGGTTATTTACGAGCTGAGATTGAAAAATGCGGGAGCGGTCACCATTATCGTTTCCGACATCAAGGACGAGGGAATAAACAACGACATTCACCTCCTCGGCTCGCTCGACGTGCTCGACGAGGTTTTATTGGCAACGAATTGCCTCGAGAAAGCGGACAATAGAATGACAAAGGAACTCCTTGCGGGGGTCTACTATATCGCCATCGACAGTTCGAGCGATACGCCCGGCGAGTTCACTCTTTTTGTGGATTTTGAATAGGCGGGGCGATCATCCACAATGAATGACAGCCATTAGTGACATTTATCTCCTCAGACCTGGGGTCAAATCCATTTGCGATATTGGTGGCCACTTAAACTCTCATCAACACATCCTGGATTACTTCCGACTCTCTAATCAATCCCGGCGCGCCCCCGGCGTGCTCGTGGAAATCCCTTCCTCTTGGGAAATCAAAATTCGAAGCGCGACGTACAACAACAAATGAATCAGCAAACCACCGAGGGCCGCAAGCTCCGAATAGTAGAACATGAACACCTGCGTTACAAATATCGTAACCAAGGTTGAACGCTGGAACCACAGGTACGCGGACAGCCGAGACTTTGGCAGCCTCATCACACCCATCAGCATCAACAACACGCTCACAACCGATGCTCCCTGCTCGAACAAAGGGATATTGCGTGTGGCCCCCAAATCCTCCGAACCGGTCAAGTATGAAACTATTGTAACGGCCTGCCCGATCGCAACGGCTAAAAACAGCGCGCTCAATCCAGGGGCGAACCACCTTCGTGTCACGAGATATCGGTATCCGCCGGATAATGCTTGCTGGATCCGTGTGTACACACGATACACGTTTGAATCCTCGTCTTCGCCCGACATGGCGGCTATTATACCCTCGTTCGCTTCTATCTCACGGAGGCTCAACGGTCGCGTCCTCAGAACTCGAACCAAAAGAAACAGGAGGATAAACATTATATAGAGAAGCGCAATCGTTGGTTGAAAAAAGTAGTTGTTATCAGAAGTGATGAATTTTCCCAATTCGTCGACAAAAAAACCAAACCCGATTCCACCGATCGCAGCCGCCAGTTGCCGCATGGCGATGTTCCAAAAACTGAGCAACAGTGCGATCGACGCCAGCATCGCCAAGCCGCCCCACAACATGTGGGCAATGTGAAGGCCGCCCCCGCCAAGCTGCGGATAGCCGGTCATTGCCAGAAAACCCCGAATGCAGAGTATCGTGGCCACCGCAAACACAAGCAACAACTCCAATAGATCGTCTCCACGCCCATCTCTTGTGATTTGCTGAAATGCCATTGAACATCCTTCCCGTGAGCGTCTTCGCCTGCGGAGTTCAAACTTTGCTTATTTGCGACCTTGTTTACCCCGGAAGATCGGATCGAACGACAGATATTTCATACCCCAAAATGCAAGCAGCTGACTGGCCACGAGGACGGCGACGTTCACCCATCGGCCTTCCAACGGAGACCAGGGATAAAAATGCTCCGCATTGAACTTCCACCACTCCAACGCAAACCAGTGGAGTGTTATCGTGGTGGTCAGGATGCCCCTCAGCAACGGCGATTTAAAATCAAGTCTCTCATCAAACCTTCCCCCGGGCCGTCCCGCGTTTCGCCATCTGAAAAAGAAGTAAATACCTGCGATTATCGTAGGTGTTGATACAATTTTGAAGAATTGCGCGTTGAGGAGAGATGCCGGGTCGTAACACAGAAAACCGATCGCAGACCCACACACCAAATTGGAGAATGCGCCCCTGGAATAGGATACCAGGCGAACCAGGCCCACACACAAGAGAAGAGCGCACACCAGAACGGACCACCCCGGACCCGCGGTGACATTTACGTTTTTCATCGAAGCCTTCACCATTTGCTCCGTACCATAAATCGTGAACAGCACACACTTCTCGCAACCAGTGTCCAATCGATATCTAAACCCGATCATACTATTCTTTCCCGACTCCAGCCAGATCGAATTGAATGAACGAATTACTTGACATTCTGGGTTTGTCTCATTTACCGTAAACCCTAAGTCTTTTCCCAAAACTTGTCCTGGTCGATTTTGTGACCATGAATGAACACTTCACAACAGCCCGTTTCCCGCAGGTCGATTCCGGTCGACCAATCCCATATTACACATTTCCCACTATAAATCGCCCAAGCAAGCGCTTTGACCGCGACGAACAGGAGGAGCCATGAAGAAATTTCTTTTTGGTGTGTTTCTCGCCGGAGTATTCGTTTTCATGCTCGGCGCCGTTCTTACTTTGGAGGCCGCGACAGCCCCCCCGTTGGGACTTCCCCCTCCGCCGGACACGCCGGACAATCCCCAGACTCCGGAAAAAATTGCGCTCGGTGACAAGCTCTTTCACGATAAGAGATTCAGTTCCAACGGCGAAGTGAGTTGCGCCACGTGTCACGACGCTGAAAAAGCCTTCACGGACAGTCCTCTGAAAGTATCCGAAGGGATCAACAAGCTCACCGGCACTCGAAACGCCCCGACCGTGGTCAACGCTTTGTATTTCCGGACCCAGTTTTGGGATGGGCGGTCCCCCAGTCTCGAAGATCAAGCCCTGCACCCTTTTCTGAATCCAGTTGAAATGGGCCTCAAGGACCATCAACCGATTCTCGAGGTGGTTCGAACGGATCCCGATTATGTGGCTGCATTCAAGGCGGTGTTCGGGAAAACGGGTGACGCGATAACGATGGACGAAGTAACCAAGGCCATCGCCGCGTTCGAACGCACTCAAATAAGCGGCAACTCGGCATTCGACCGGTTTTTCTACGGCGGAGATAAAGACGCGCTGACTTCGCTCCAGAAGCAGGGATTCGACCTGTTCGTCAATACAGGGCGGTGCGTATCCTGCCACAGGATTGAACAGACGCAGGCTCTTTTTACCGACAACCGGTTTCACAACATTGGTGTTGGGATCAACGACATCCAGAAAGAAGTCCCCGAACTCGCCCGTACGTTTCTCGAAGCGGCATACACGCTCAAAGAGGTTGACTTCAAGGTGCTCTCCGATGCCAAAACATCCGAGATCGGCCGTTTCGCGGTAACACGCGGCTTTGACGATCTCGGCTCTTTCAAAACACCAACCTTGCGCAACATTGCCGTCACGGCTCCGTACATGCACGACGGAAGCATCAAAACCCTTCGCGAAGTCGTCGTCCATTACAACAATGGCGGTGTAACCAACGAGGGCGATCCCGTCAATGATTTCTTGAGCGGAGGTATCCGCCCGCTCAATCTCACTGACTCTGAGATCGACGCTCTGGTAGCGTTTATGGAAGCACTCACAAGTCCGGAATTCGAGGGCCTTGCCCAATCAAATTCCGATTCAAAGTAAGGGAGGCAGACATGTCCACGAACAAGATGAACCGCCGCGAATTTCTCAAGACGACCGGCGCGTTCGCCGCCGTGAGCTGCCTGCCGTTAAGCATGGTGGAGCTCGCGTTCGCAGACACGCGCAAGAATTTCATGTTTGCGTATATTTCCGACGCGCACATCCAGCACATTGGGGGCAGCAAGTTTGTTCGCAACTGGGACCGCGGACTGATCCGCGCCGTCGCGGAGACGAACCTTCTCGTTCCCAAACCCGACTTCGTTATGTTCGGGGGCGACCTCGCCCAGCTCGGGACGAAGGAAGAACTCGATCACGGAGCAGAAATTCTTTCCAAGCTCGACTACAAGACCCACTGCGTCATGGGCGAACACGATTACTATTTTGACCTCGGAGAGTACTGGTCCAAGCTCTTTGGGCCTCAGCACTACAGCTTTGACCACAAAGGCGTTCATTTCATCACGCTCAACAGCGTTCTCACGTACGACGAGTGGACGCACAACAGGTGGCCGTCTGCCAAACAGAGAATGCTCGAAATGGCGGGCCTCGACAACCCGAACGGATCGCCATTCATGGTGGGCGACGCGCAGCGCGAATGGCTTCGCAAGGACCTCGAAAAGGTGAAAAAGAACACACCCATCGTGCTCTTTTCGCACTCACCGATTCAGAAAATCTACAAAGGATGGAATTTCTGGACGGAAGACGCTGAACAGGTCCAGGCGCTCCTCAAGCCCTTCCCCGACGTAACGGTCGTATACGGTCACGTCCACCAGGTCCAGTACAACCAGATCGACAATATCAGCTTTCACGCAGTGATGGCGACCGCATGGCCGTGGCCGTATCCCCAGAGTTATGCCCAGGCCGAGAGTCACCTGCCGAAACTGACCGTGCCCATGAATCGGGCCGATCCGTTCTTTGAGCGGGATGCGACGGGCTGGCAGTTCATCGACATGAAAAACGGCCGGGTCACTATGGAGTACAACCTCTACAGCAACACCAACCGCACCGTCGCCTACAATCCGGATAAGGGACATCCGGAAGACAAGGAATTCCAGGATGAGGCTGGGAGGATCGAGCCTCAAATTCACTATTAAGAGGAGGACGCAATGTCTTTGAAGATCTTGGGCACTTTGTTGCTTCTCGTTATATTCCTGGCTATCGCCGGTGATGTAGCAATAAAGGCCGATGAATTCTCGAAAGAAGACCTGCAACGGTGGGAGTCCGAATACATGAGCGTCGTGGAAAAAGGACGTGCGTTATGGGTGAGCGGAGAGCTTGGAACGAACGGCGTCGCGTGCGCGCAGTGCCATCCCAATGCCGCCAACACACACCCGGAAACCTATCCGAAATTCCAACAGCAGCTCGGACGTGTTATCGCCCTTCGCGAAATGATCAACTGGTGCCTTCAGCAACCCCTCGAAGGGGCGCCACTGGCTCTTGATGATCCCGATTTGGTTGCGATCGAGGCCTACATCACTTACGAACGCCGGGGCGTCGCGCTGGCTCCGGGAAAGCACTAACGAACACTGCCTCATAAACCAGCAAAGGAAAAGGGCGCCCTCATCGAGGATGCCCTTTTCCTTTACTCATCGTATCGGTTCAAGGTCTAGTCAAAGCTGAAGTTGAAAAACGGGAACACCGGTAGCATTCCACCCTTTTTGATGATATTGATCAAACCCAGTTGGATACCGTGAAACTCGATCGCATAGTTCACGATACCGATTTGCACTCCCGTAAAATCGTCCGAAATCGTCACCCCACCCCATTGCAGACCCTCTCCGCTACCGTTCATCGACACCAGCCATGACGTCTGCAGCCCCGCCATGTGTCCCTCGACCATCTGGATGGGAGCACTTTGCCAGCCGGTAAAGTTACCGGCAGTTTTGTTGACAAATCCCCATTGGATACCCGTGACATCACCTGTGATCCAGTTGGCGATGCCGATATCCACGCCTTTGAGACCCGCATTATTCCCATAGATGTTCAGACGGAGACCGTGAATGACGTAATCGTGGTTGTAAATCTGGACGGGATCCCACAGGGCGAGATTGATCGGCTTGGTCTCCTGCGCTGACACACCAGGAGGGGCGCAGGCGATGACCACAACGATCGCCAATAAAACAAAATAAACAACCTTCATATCGAGTCCTTTCTGCTGGGCTTTGTTTGACGACTCTTGTTCGACTTTTACCAAAATTGCCGGTTGTGTGTCAATCCATTGTAAAAAACACCTGTCATCCCACTCAGCTCCTGATAAGATTGAATCTTGAGCAATCAAACACGAAATCAACAAGGGGTGCAGCGACATGGATGTCCCGACGGCGGAAGAGGCCCTCAATAGGCTCAAACAAGGAAACAAACGCAACCAGTCGGGCCGGATCAAAGCCGCGAGGCGTGATGAGGCGCGTCGGCGGGAGCTGCTTGACGGACAATTCCCGTTCGCGACAATCCTGAGCTGCGCCGACAGCCGGATCGTGCCGGAAATCATTTTCGATACGGGAATTGGCGACCTCTTCGTAATACGGGTGGCCGGCAATGTGGCCAACACTTCTACAATTGCCACCATTGAGTACGCCGTCGCCCACCTCAAGACCAAACTGGTCGTCGTCCTCGCGCACGAAAGCTGCGGAGCTGTGACGGCGGCGCTCGAAGGCCCTCCCCCCAGCGCCAACCTGGATCATTTGCTCGCTCTCATAAAGGCGGCGATCGACACGTCCTTCGGCGGGGATGTCGACGACACAGCCCGGCGCAACGCCAGACTCACAGCCGAGAGGTTGACCAGTGAGTCTGACATCATCAAACACGCCGTTGAACACGACGATGTACGGATCATCACGGCGTTCTACCACCTCGAGAGCGGTGCGGTTGATTTCGAGTGATTTTTGTCTTGCCGCACAGGCTTCGTAAGGGTTCAATACACTTGACGAACCGACACAAATGGTATTAGCTCGGCGAACACGGAATAGTCCTCTTTCGGTAACAAAAGGAGATCGATTTTGAAAAACCTACGAATTATGTTGGCCGTTATGATAATGGCCGGAGTCCTGACGGGCGGCGTGTCGTCTGCGAAAGCGATCGGTGTCTTTGCGCAGTGGCAGGATTCGAAAGACGCAGACTCCGGCTTCGGATTCGGCGTCAAACACAAGTTTCAGATCATCCCGATAGTCGCCGTTGAAGCCCGCGCATCGTGGCTCAACTATGGAAGCGACGGAGACGCGGGAGATCTCAACATGTTCCCGCTTGAGGCTGTCGGCCGCGCTAAGCTCGGCCTCTTTTACGGCGGCGTCGGTCTCGGCTATTACTTAATGTCCGGTGACTATTCGCCAAAAAACACTGTCGGCTTTTCCATCCTTGCCGGAGCGGAGTTTACACTCTTCGGGTTGGGTGCGTTTGCGGAGGCCCGCTATCTTGTTCTCGATGCCGACGGGCATGACGATATTGGCGGATCCGTGGATATGGGCGGAATCGGCGCAAATGTCGGCGTCGTTTTGCCGTTCTTTTAAGTCGCGGACCTGATTCTGAACATTCAAAAACCCCGGCTTGTTTTCGAATCAAGCCGGGGTTTTTTCTCGTTTATCGTCGGTTCGGCGCCACAGGGGGGATGTTATTCGTCTTCAAAGAACACAACCGATAGGACCTCGAATTTTTTAATACCTCGGGGTAGCTGAACCTCCACGACGTCGCCTTCCTTGTGGCTCAGAAGCGCCTTCGCCATAGGCGACTGATAGCTGATGATTCCCTTGCTAATGTCCGTCTCTCCCTCGCCGAGAATTGTGTAAACTTTCAATTCATCAGTATCAACGTCTCTTATTTCCACGCGCTTGCCCAATGTAACGACATCAGGCGCCAGTTCTTCCTTGCGCACGATTCTCGCCCTCGAAAATCGCTGCTGAAGCTGGCCCAACTTCGCCATATAATTCGCCTGTTTGTCTTTTGCAGCGTGATATTCGGCATTTTCTTTGATGTCGCCGTGCTCGCGCGCCGTCCCAATTTCCTTCGCAATATCCTGCTTGATAAACTTCTCGAGCTTGTCGATCTCGTCCTTGATTTTTCGGTAGCCTTTTTCTGTAAAGTAATAATGTTCCACTATTGTCTCCCGGTTATGTCTGATTTTGGAAAGAGTTGCCAATATACAGGATCGGTCGAGTGAAATCAAGTGGCTCGTCCGCTACCCGGCCCAAATCGAACCCTTACCGGCCCGCATTACAACCCATTGTGAATGCGTTTTTTACACAGCCATCCGTCAGCACGACACAAACCATAAAACGTGATACAATAATCGCGAAAGGACACATATGGCAAAAAACCACATCTATCTTTACGGAAAAAATTCCATCGCGGAGCGTTTAAAAGCCCACCCGGAATCGATCAGACAAATCTACTTGAGAGAAGGGCTCTCCCTTCCCTCGTTTGAGAAGGCAATAAGGCAAAACGGAGTGGCCTGTGAGCGCCTTCCGTCTTCCGATCTTGACAAGATGCGACCCCAAAAGGACCTCCAGGGCATCGTGGCCAAGGTCGACATGTACGAGTACACGCCCACAGAAGATCTCATACAAAACGCCCTTGATGAGAAACGAACGATAATTTTCCTCGACAGAGTGAACGATCCCCACAACCTGGGTGTGATAATTCGGTTGTCCGCATGCTTTGGCGGGTTTTCGCTGATCATTCCGAGCCGCGAGGCTTGCCAGGTCAACGAAACAGTTCTTCACGTGGCCTCAGGCGGCGAGAATTACGTCCCAGTGGCGACGACAAACAACCTCGCACCCGCAATCGATAAAGCAAAGCAGCTTGGATATTGGATTGCCGGCGCCGTCGTCGACGAAGAAGGAGACGATATTACGAAGGTGTCCTTCCCTTTCCCCCTGGGCGTGGTTCTGGGTTCCGAAGGCACGGGAATCCGAAAGGGGCTCCAGAAACGGATCGACATCCAGGCGCGAATACCGATGCGGGGAGCGCCGCTCTCGTTCAATGTCAGCATGGCCTGCGCAATCTTCTGCCACGAGATAACAAGACAGAAACAATAAACACGCGGGAGCCCTTATGCCGGAATCGAACCAAAAGAACAAGAGCGTCGTCGAGTTCATACTCGAAGCGGGCGCACTCAAACGCGTCCCAAGGTCGGGATGGTCGGTCCTTGGGATCGACAGCCCCGAAAGCGTCGCGGATCACAGTTTCAGGTGTGCTGTGATCGGCTACATGATTGCACACATGGAAAACGTGTCGGTCTATCGTGTTTTACTCATGACGCTATTCAACGACATCCACGAAGCGCGCATCACCGATTTGCACAAAATGGCCCAGCGCTATATCGACGCGGAAGCGGCAGAGGACGCATCGTTCGAACACCAGATGGATCCGTTACCCAAAGTCATCAAAGACGAGATGACAGATATTCGGGGCGATTACCGGCAGCAGGACTCACCCGAGAGCATCATCGCCCGCGACTGCGACATCCTCGAGTGTCTCATCCAGGCAAAGGAATATACCGAACACGGACACAAGGGCGCGGCGCTTTTTATGACAAAGGCGCCCAAACATCTGAAAACAAAAAGCGCGAAATCGCTGTGGCAACTCGCACAGTCCATGGATGTCAATGCATGGTGGGCCAGGATCGGATCATTCTCGAGATGATTCTCGACCGGGCGGCCAATAGATAGACCGTGCAAAATCCCCGTCGGCATGCTATAATCAGTGCTATTCCACATGCTTAACGCTCTTTCCCGCTCCTTGCTACGAAGCGGCGGGCAGGCACCGCATAGCAACCACAGGGGGGAACACGATGAACGTACTCCGGTTTTTTCTAATCGCCACATTGGTTGGCGTTTTTCTTTTTGGCTGCCAGGATTCGACGACTTTACCCCAGAACAATTCAACGGGTTTCACTGGCATGGTGCCCGTCTCCGCCAGTGTTGACTATGTTCTTTACGGCGTTAGTTCAAGTGGCGACGCCCTGTCAATCCTGGATCCGGCAACCGGCGTGTCAACGCTCGTCGGACCATTGGATCCCGATCCAAATATATTTATAACGCCCATAGCCATGGCGATCCGTTCATGCAACGGCGGAATCTACGTATGGAATAATTCAAACAGAGGCGAAGAACCCAACAGCACAGTCCCCGATGGCCGCCTCCTCACCGTCGATCCCTGCACGGGGCTTGGTACTGCGGTGAATGCGGGACTCGAATCGCAGGGACAGTTGATGGCCCTGGCGTTCCATCCAGACGACCGGCTCTTCGGTACCGACTCCAGGCTCGTTGAAATCGACCCGGCAACCGGCGAGGTCATGGAAATTGGCAATATAGGCGTGCGCATTGGTGGCGCTGATTTCCACCCGGTGACCGGCGTTCTATACGGCGCCGAGTTGGGAGGAACCAATCGTTTCGGCACTATCGACATTGAGACCGCCGCGTTCACGGAGATCGACACTCTTGCCCTTGGCCAAAGCATAATCGGCACGATCGCTTTCGACCCCACCGGCAATACCCTCTACGGTACCGCGAAATACAGCGGCGGCGAACTGTTTGAGATCGACGTCGCAACCGCGGCCGTCTCAAATATTATTCCCGTCACCGGTACAACCCCCCAGGGCATGGGTTTTGCGCCAGTTTGCGGCCAGGGCGGCGGCGACTGTGGCGACCCCGAAGTCGCTGAAATGACTCTCGTGATCAAGCCTGGAGGCTGCCCCAACCCGTTGAATCCCAGATCCAAAGGCGTGCTTCCAATGGCGCTCCTCGGAAGTGACGGCATGGACATCGACGATATCGACGTATCTTCGATCGAAATCAATGGCGTGTCCCCGCTTCGTTCCAATCATGAGGACGTAGCCGGACCCGCGGGAGAAACCACCGAGGATTGCGAGTGTGCGGAAGGCTACGAAGACGGCATCACCGACCTGACATTGAAGTTCTCGACCCAGGCGATTGTCGCCACTCTGGGTCCCCTGTCACGCGGCGATGTCATTGAGCTCACACTCACCGGCATGCTCAGTGACGGTACGACGTTTGAGGCCAGCGAGTGCATGTTGATCGTCGGCAAGTAGCGTCTTACGCAAAACCACCTAGAAATACATCGAGGGCCGAAGCGCAATGCTGCTTCGGCCCTCTTTTCATTGTCATGTTCGTTCTGACCGGCAATCTCTCATAACGCGAATCGCCGCCTAACTAAATAGAACAGGTCATGTCCTCACCACAACACTGCGGTGATTTGACCTTGCCGTGTCCATCCGGACATTTGGCGATGTCTACTTTGACGCCCGAATCCAGGTCGAGCGTGTCGTGCACGAGTTCTTTGCCACACTCGCCACATGTCATTGTTCCGACGCTCATCCCGCATTTGTCACATTTGTAGATAGCCATTGTTCTCTCCTTTTAAGAATTTCGGACTCACCCCTCGAACCATAAACAATCGCGGAACCCGTGTCAATATCGGCCCTGGAAAGGGCTCTCAGTCGATATAAACAAACTTCGGCGGGTCGAAGCCATTGAACCGTGTCGATTCCGAATATGTGTAGGCACCCATGCTTCCCGCAATCAACAGGTCATCGACGTGCATCTCGGGCAGATCAACCTCACAGACTTCGCCCTGCGCATCCCTTGAGAATACGTCGATTGAGTCACAAGTGGGGCCCGCCAGCACATATTTCGTCATATCGCCCGACGTGTTGGTTCTCATCGGGAATTTCATTTTGTACAGAAGCACCTCCATAAAACTCCCGTAGGTGCCGTCGTCAAAATACAGCCAGTTTCTTCCCTCGCGAACCGACTCGGAGATAACCTTGGTGACGAGGATCACGGCATCGCCAACGATACTCCGGCCCGGCTCCGCCACAAACTTGACTTCCTCGCCGAACAATTTCCCGCCGTGATCGACAATCGTACCGCACATCTTTTCGAGGTTTATGTTCTCGTCGATATACTTGACGGGAAACCCTCCGCCGATGTCGATCATTTCGAGCGTCAGTCCTTCCCTCTTGACCTTCTCGAAAATGTATCTGGTCGAGTCAAGCGCCTCCACATAACGCATCGCGTCGAGGCACTGACTGCCCACATGAAAACTGATTCCCCGGGGCTTCAGTCCCTGGTCTCGAGCGGCGAGAAGAAGAGGTACGGCATCTTCGACCTGGGCGCCAAACTTTTTGCTGAGGTGCGCCACGCTTCCCTTATTGGAAACAGCGATCCTGAGGTGGACGTTCGATCCCGGCGCATGCTTCGCGATCTGATGGATTTCCGACATGTTGTCATACGTGAAATCATCCAGTCCGATACTGAACGCGAAAGCAATCTGCTTGGGATCCTTCACCGTATCGGCAAAGATCAAGTCATCTCTGGCGTTGGCGCCGGCCTTGATCGCCGCGAGGATTTCACCCTTCGACGCCACATCAAAACCCGCCCCGATTCCGGTGAGGATCTTAAGGATTTCCTCGTGTGGATTCGCCTTCATCGCGTAGAAGAGACTCACTCCGGGCAGCGCCCTGTCCAGCCGTTGGAAATTCTCAATGAGTTTACTTTTGCTTACGATGTAGATGGGCGTTCCGTGACGATGGACCAGTTGCTCGATGGCTTCGAGAGAAAGCTCATACGGATTCATATCATTTCCCTTTTGCTTATCTCTGTCTTAAGGGGCTTATCCGAAGCTACATTCGGATTTCTTCGCGTTCCTAGAATACCTCGGTCATGCCGAGGAAAAAAAATGGGAATCTGCGCGGCCCCAACCGTAGTCGAGACTCAATTTCGTGCCTGTATTCTTGTTGAACTTGATACGCAAACTAATCCCGGCGCCGGGATCAAGCCGAAAACACTCCCCGGAGTCCGGATCCGCCCAGCGAGATATCCGCGGCCACCACGACCATAGGTATCCCAACCATTTGACGGCAAATTCAAATAGGGCGGTTTGCCGAACGTCAACCAGCTGTAGAGCCAGAACGCCAACACATTCTTGCTTCGCGGAGGGAAAACGGATCGCAGCTTGATCTGACAGACAATCGCCCGCAGAATGCCCGATTTGGGCTTCTGCTCAATCATTTTGTTATGCCATTTGCTCGGAATCTTATCAATATCCGTCTAGATTGTATCCTTGGACCCGGTTTTTCAAATACCAGGTGCAGTCCCCCTTAGTGTTCTCAGTACATCTCGTATTTGACCAGCCTGCCGTCAAGCCCGCCGGCCTTGATCGGTTTTTTCCATGATGTTTTCAGCCCTATTTTTTTGATATACTCCCGTTCTCCGAAATAAACAAAAGCGGCCGAGCCTTTGCATTTCTGTTTCAGAAAATCGCCAAGATATTTATAAAACATTTCAAGGTTCTCGTCTCTCCCCAACCGAATACCGTAAGGCGGATTGGTTACAATTACATGCTCTTCAAGGGCGGGAAGCTTTCTGAAGTCCGCCTTTCCTACGCTTACGTTATTTCCGTAATGAAGCCTCATCAAGTTTGTTCGCGCCGCACTGACAGCCTTCGCGGACACATCACTGCCCGCAATCAAGCCTGCCGGCAGTTCCCGAATGTGTCCGTCGGCCTCTTTTTTTACCTGCTTCCAGACAGCGCCACCAAAATCGGGCAGAAATTCAAAACCGAATTGTTTCCTGAAAACACCCGCAGGAATATTGCTATACCGCATGAGCGCTTCACACAAAAGGGTTCCCGAACCGCACAAAGGATCATATAAAGGAACAGAACCGTCCCATTCGCTGTATCGGATAATCGCGGCAGCAACGGTTTCCTGCATCGGTGCCGGAACTGTCTCCTCTCTGTATCCTCTCCGGTGAAGCGCGCCGCCGGAAGTGTCGAGGCTTATTACTGCCTTATCGTTCCTTATATAAAGGTTCAGCAAGATATCCGGACTTTTTACCGACACATTCGGACGCTGACCGGTTTTTTCCTTG
Organism: Candidatus Latescibacterota bacterium; assembly: GCA_963791045.1. Classification (GTDB taxonomy): domain Bacteria; phylum Krumholzibacteriota; class Krumholzibacteriia; order WVZY01; family WVZY01; genus CAWBQK01. The sequence goes on along the minus strand of CAWBQK010000017.1, from coordinate 60,454 downwards.
AAATAGTCGGCAACCGCATCTTTAAGGCGCAGGGACGCGAACTTCGAATGCGAGATCGCACTGTTGGAGACATCCCCCGATACAGCAAAGGTATTGCCTTCCGCAAAAAAATCTTCCCACTCGATCTGTTTAGCCTTCTGATACAGCGTATCGGTATCATGGCAAGCGAAGGATATTAAGGGGGCAAGGCACCGTGAAAGAAACCTGGTCAGATAATTAATTCGATACAGGGTTGATTTGTCCGCCTTGAAACTAATTCCGCTGAATTCCGGTCTGACATCTTCTGCGCCGAGTTCAGCTAGTTCCCCCACGCCGGCTTCTTCTAAGCCGTCGGCTACCTTAGCAAAATAGCGGCAATCCTTCTGATATTGATATGTTTGTCACTGATTCCTTTTCAATTTGGTTCGGCAAGAACACTTGAGATATCGCTTGATCATTTCATATCTTCTGCAATATTAGCTGTTACGTGCCTGAATGAAACCTGCCCTGCCACACAGGGATAGATGATGCAAGAGATTGGATGGAAAATCAATTGAATTGCGGGAAAGTCCGTGCTTCGGCAGAAAGAACGCCAGTGCGTCGCTTGAGAACAATATAAACGGGTGGTGATATTGAGTACACCGAAAGGAGGATGCCTGCAAAATGGATAAGGATTATAAAAGCAGAACCCGAAAATAAAATGAAGACCGAGCCCTGCAACGCCTGGCCGAACAACTGGTCGCCCTGTCGTCCAGCCAACTTGAGAGCATGGAGCTTCCGGATGAACTTCTGACAGCCATTGAATTCGCACGCAAAATACGCAAGCATGGCGCCCGGCGAAGGCAGGTTCGGTACATCGGCGCACTCATGCGACATATAGACCCGCAACCCATCGAAGCCGCTCTCGATCGCATCCGGTCGGAAAATAAACCAAAATAACCTAGCACCCGCCGGAAGCATACAATTTCGATCCCGTCCCCTTAGAACGGTCCCTCATTCAGGTCCTCATTCAACTCATGAAGACCCGATTTGTGGGCAGCACATTGGTCTTCCATTTTGTTCATTTGGCTGCCTTCATTGTCGAGCCCTATTTCTTCAACGCCGGGTAGTCGGTATAGCCCTTCGGTCCCGGCGTGTAGAACGTATCCATATCCGGCTCGTTCACAGCCGCACCGGTTTTCCATCGATCCACCAGGTCGGGATTAGCAAGAAACGGCCGCCCCACGGCGATTAGATCGCATTTGCCAGTGGCCAGATCGCTTTCAGCGCGCTCGGCATCGTAACCGCCGGAGAGAATCAACGTGCGCTTGAATTCCGTGCGGAACATTTCCTTTATGGCATCGGGCACCGGCGGCGCTCCCATTGACGAGTGATCCACCAGGTGGATATACACCAGCCCGCTGGCGTCGAGTTGTTGCGCCAGGTAGGTATAATCCGTCTCCATCGCGTCGTACGACGGCATATCGTTGAACACGCCGAATGGCGAAAGCCGGATGCCCACCTTGTCCTTGCCAATAGCACCAATTACCGCCTCAACCACTTCCAGCACGAAACGTGCGCGGTTCTCGATCGGACCGCCATATCCATCAGTGCGCTGATTCGTATTCGGGCGGATGAACTGTTCCAGCAGATAGCCGTTGGCGCTGTGCAACTCGACGCCGTCAAACCCCGCTGTCACGGCATTCTTGGCGGCCTGAGCATACTCCGCGATCGTGGCCGTAATGTCCTCCGCGGTCATCGCCTGCGGCACCGGATGAGGCTTCATAGCCCTCCTCATCTGTGAACATCTCGCCCGAGGCCACCACGGCCGAAGGCGCCAGCACACGATTCCCCGCGGGCAAGTTCAGTGGATGAGCAATCCGTCCGCAATGCATGAGCTGGATGAACATCTTCGCGCCCTTGGCGTGCACTGCATCGGTAATACGTTTCCAGCCTTCGACCTGGGGCGGGGAGAATATTCCCGGTATGCGCGGGTAACCCAACCCATTCGGTGAGGGCGACGTACCCTCGGCAATAATCAGTCCCGCCGAGCCGCGTTGCGCGTAGTACTCCATCATGAGCTCGTTGGGAATATTGTCGGTTGCGCGGCTGCGCGTCATCGGTCGCCATGACCAGATGGTTTTGTAGCGTCAGAGGGCCGAGACTGGTTTGTGAGTAGAGAATCGACATGGCGAGTCCTCCTGAGAGGGTGAATGTGCTCGAACCTGGAAACGTAGGTGCGAAGGCCCTGTTGGCAAAGCCGAAGTCGGTTTGAATCAGACGAAGAACGTCTGGAGAAGACGGTGGCGTCCCCAAGGGGATTTGAACCCCTGTCGCCGCCGTGAAAGGGCGGTGTCCTAGGCCAGGCTAGACGATGGGGACGCTCAGAGATCTAAGTAAGCTATTTTTGTGAAGTTACATACAAATAACACCTTAGATCGGAAAAGTCAAATATTTTCCGCGTCAGCAAGGAGTCAGACTTTAACCCCGCCGATTCCCAAAAAACACCCCTCCCGGTCAACATCCCGGCGACAGGCTCTAAGCGTCGAAAGGAAGCTCCATCTGTCCCTTCTTCCTCGCCTCAACAACCGGTTTCCTGCTTTCATACAGCCTCGGCAAAACCTTGAGGAGATGCGCGCGATCCACGCCGGCTGAATCAAACCCGCCGGCGTCGACAATCCGGCGAACCTCATCCCTGCCGATGTGCTTCGCTCCGACTTTCTTTATAAAATCTTCGAGAGATTGAAACGCCCCCCGACCGCGCGCTCTGACAATCCTCACGGCCATGTCCCGGTCCACACCCGTTACCGATCGCAGCCCGACACGAATCCGCCCGTCTTCAACGGCGTATTCAGGCTCGCTTATGTTCACGTCAAGTTCCCGAATCAGATCCCGTTCGCGCAGGGGTCCCATGTAGCGACGTCGCTTGCTTTCATTGGCAAGATTTGCATTGAGAAGCGCCGCAAAGAATTCGATCTCGTGTTTTGTTTTTTGGAAGAACAGTTTGTAAACGAGAAGCGCGTCCGCGAACACGCGTTTTCTGCTGATGGTGAAGTTGACGAAATGCAAAAGCCGCTCGAACCATTTGTTCGCCGTGTCCAGGGGCACATTCTTTTCCGCCGTCCCCATCATGAAATGCTTCCTCGCCGACGACAAATCGGCGGGCGACGAGGAACGCATTTCATCCATCATTCTCCATGCGTCGGGTCCGCTCTCGCAAGTGAGCGTTTCGATGATTTCACGTATCTGTTCGTGGAAGAGAACGTGACCGCGCGTGCTCCGAAGAACATGTCCCAACAGAGCGTCGTCTTCGCTCTGCTCACTGGGCTCCTCGAGAAACGCCGCGAAACGCTCGCTCAATGACTGGTCGTCCTCGCGGATCCGCATCAACGCAAGAAAACTCGTGAGATCGGCCATCGACCCCAGCGGGAAATTTTCCCTTTGCTGAAGCGTCGCGGGTCCTTCAAAAAGAAACACCCCGGTGGTATCTCCTCGCTGCACCATGCGCCACACGTCGTCGTCATTGATGGAAAAACCATCCCACCCGTAGTCGGCAATCCGCGCCTTGCGCAGTTCGACGTCGGCACCCGTCGCGACGCTAAGCGCGCTGAGCGTTGAAACGTCCAGACGGAACACACTCTCGAATGGAAAGCAATCCCGTCCCGCCTGGATAAACAAGTCCCCGGTATCCGAGTCAATCGAATGCCCGAGAAAATCGGTGAGCGGCAGCGCGGACAGAGCCATACTCCGCCTCGACCGGATAAAACCAATCGGCAGGTTCTCGAGAAGCGCCGCCCTCGACAGAAGATCCCTCACCGGCAGCGAGCGTTTGTACAACCGTCCCAGCTGCCAGTCCTGCTCATTGAGTTTCTTTAGTGAAACGCCCGGATGACGACCGATGATCCGAAGGATTTCTTGAAGTTCTCCCTCGGGCGCTTCGACAACACTCGATACCATCCGAACCGCACGTGCGGGTGTCACGCGCTCAATCGCGGGAAGGTAGGCCACAGAGCCAAAATCGAAGAGTTCGAAAAGAGTGTTTATTGCGGTGTCGCGGGTTTCGCCGGTCAGCTGGAGTTCGAATTCCCCGAACTCTCTCGACTCCGCGTCGAGTATCGGTTCGAAGCCCTGGTCGTAACGGTAGGGGTCGAATAGCGTGATTCCGAGGAGATACGCGCACAACGACTGTATACCGAGGCCCGTCGCGGGGCCAAGCTCGACGTTGGCTTCTCTCAAGCTTCCCACGATGCGGTGATACAGATACAGCGTGGGTCCGATCCCTGCTGAAAACGCCCGGTCGAGCTCACCGTCCAGGAGGCCCTGATAACGAAGAATCTCGGTGTTGGACAAGTTCTCATACTGTCTTCGGATTACTTTGGTGCACAAATCACGAACATCATCACGCGTAACCTCTCCGGAATCGAGTAGCGCCCCGGCCTTCCCCGCTTCGGTCGCGCCGGCCAGAAGGTCACCGGGGATCATTTCATCAACAAGACGCGTGTTCTCGTATGCCGCTTCATAAAACGGATGAAGCTGACTGACCTCCAACGCGGACTTCATGCTCCAATCCGCAAGCCGTCTGTCGATCTTGAAGAAATCCCTCTCGCCGTCCGGCTGCCGGATTCCACGAAGCGTCCCGTACATTTCGCGCATTCCCTTTTCCATGTACCGGACTTCCTGCGTAAGCAGCGGCGCCGATTGCGTGGCGGCGGAAATCGAGAGAAGCTTGTCGGCCAGCGCTCGTTCGTCGCTTATGCCGTGATCGTGGATTTCAATAAAGAAGCGGTCGGCAAAGAGTTCCTTGAACGCGCCGGCCACACGTCCGGCACTCTCCTCGTCCCCCTCCAAAAGCATCCGTCCGATCTCACTGTCCGCCCCCCCGGCAAAAGCGACGACATCATCCGTGTGGGGCGCCATCACGTCGAGATCGAGCGCGCCCCCACCCTCCAGGCCCGCGGCGGAAAAACTGGCCAGCGCGGCGATGTGCTTTAGCCCGAGGGGAGAAAGCGCAATCAACGTCAAAGCGAACTGGTCTTCACCGCTGTTCGCCACGGGATGGTGACGGACGACGACTCCGTAGATCGGCTTTATCCCGTATTTCTTCGCCGCAAGGTGCATCTCAACAAACCCATAAGTGCCATCATTGTCGGTAATTGCAACGCTCTCATAACCCATTCTATGAGCGTGTGCGCAGATCTCAGCGGGCGTGTTCAGACCCACACCGAGACTGAATGACGAGTGGACCTTGAGGTGTGTGTATTTGGGGATGTCGGATATAGGGTTGTTCAATGGCGCCATAAATAGATTTCCGCTGCGGGGTCGATCTTGTACCTGGGAAAATATAACATATATCGGACGAATCGTCGAACAGAAGCGATGGCCTGCTCGGCCCCGCATTCCGGAAATCGGTGGTCCGGACATCACTCCCATCACACCACAAAAAACGGGACCTTCGAAAATCGAAGGTCCCGTTTACTCACTTTTCCCGTGTCGGTCCGGCGCAAATATTCACGCCTCGCCACACAGGAATGCTGCGAGGTGATCCGTTAATTATCGTAGAGGTCCTTTATGGCGCCCCACGTTTTGCCCTCAACCGGTACTGGTGGTGTACAGCATTCGGCATCGGCAAAAAATATCAGCTGACCCGGCCAGGTCGGGAAGGCCGAAACGAGATCGTACCAACCCGCACCATAGTTGTTCCAGTTCGTACAAAGCGTTGCCGGACCCGCATCCGTAATCAGATCGGGAACGGCTCCGGTCGCACTCGTGAACGAGTCAAAATGAACGCTCAAGAGATAGATTCTCTCCATCGTGTAGCACTCGCAGGCGATCGGGAGCGCTATGTCCCACAGACCCGCGCCTGGGAGGTTCACAGTGAAGAACCCCGACTGGCAAAGAACCTGGCCCGGTTCGGGACAATCCGGGCTCGTCGGGAAAATGGCCTCTTCCACGTTCACCGCGCACACCATATCCATCGCTTCGGATGTCTGGACGAGAAAATGCACGGTGTTCACAAGAAAACCAATTGGACACACTGAACACGTTGCCTTCGGATCGAAAACCAACTTGTATTCCTCAGGCGCGGCGGCGAAGTCCCCTAACGCGAAAGCGGGCGAATTCAAGTTTCCAACCTGGCAGGCCTCTGAATATCCGGCGGGCCCTAAGTTAATTTCCGTCACCGTAGCCCGATCGATAGGCTGCGGATCCACGACCCTCTCTGCAAGAGCCGGCGCGAACGCAAGCATCGATACGACACCTACAAAAAGAAAACCAAGTAACAAACGGCGCATGACAACCTCCTGCTGTTATCGTCAGAGTTTCGCCCCATGCTAGCACACGCTACGTGTGCCGCCAGAACCGCGTCACCGCCTACAAACAGGCTTATCAATTTTGGTGAATCCAATATTTCCAGGCCGCACCAAAAAGCCCGGTTCGTAAGCCCCCATCGCTTGCGCCTGGCATTATATCACACAACCTGAATCGAATCAACGATTTTGCCCGTCCGTAAGCCACAATCGGGCTTTTCTTATATCGCGGTTTTTTGGTGTTTGTCCGCCCGAATTGACGCTCCCCCGAAACGCGGGCACCTTGACAGTGAAACGGTTTATCCCATAGAATCCTTAAAGGTTACGACGCCGAGACGCGGCACCCGCACTGAGAATGATTAACCTGGGATAGCAAATATGATGGAGTTTCTGAAACAGTGCGAAGACGCCGTGCTCAAAGGCGACCGTGAGCGTGCCGTTCAGCTGGCGGCCGACACCCTGGATAATCGATACGACGTGCTCGATATCATCGAGAACGGCTTTTCTCCGGGGATACGCCGCGCCGGTGAACTGTGGGAAGAGGGCGAGTATTTCCTTCCCGAACTCGCCTTCAGCGCTGAATCAATGAAGGCGGCGATGGACGTCCTCCAACCCGCCCTTCTCGACGACGAGGCCAAAATTGATTCCAGGGGACTCGTGATTATCGGCACCGTGCAGGGTGACATTCATGATATTGGCAAAACGCTCGTCGCGACGATGTTCGCCGCCAATGGTTATCGTGTAATCGACCTTGGCGCCGACGTCGCCTATGACCGTTTCGTCGAAGAGGCGCGCCCGCATCCATCGTCCCTTGTGTGCATGTCGGCGCTCCTGACCACCACGATGGCCGGCCAGAAAACAGTCATCGACAAACTGGCCGACGAAGGGCTTAGAAACAAAGTCAAGATACTCGTCGGTGGCGCGCCGGCAAGCGCCTCGTGGGCAAACGAAATCGGAGCGGACGCGTATGCGGAAAACGCGGTCGAGGCGGTCAAGAAAGCCCGTTCGCTGCTTTCCTGAAATCGGAATAATGTGAGAAAACAAATCGTACTCGATCGAATCACAAACGGCGGCGTTCTTTTCGACGGAGCGATGGGTTCCATGCTGATCGCTGAAGGGCTCGCTCCCGGCAAATCGCCGGAAGAGTGGAACATCACCCGTCCGTCGGTGATCCGGGATGTCCACGCCGCATACCTCGAGGCCGGTGCGGATGTTGTCGGAACCAACACCTTTGGTTCGACGCCGTCACGGCTCGAGGGCTTCAAACTCGGCCGCGATGCCGGCGCCATCAATACAGCCGGGGTCCGTCTCGCGCGCGACGCCGTGTCACGATTCAACTCGATCCACGATACCTGCGCTCCGTGCGGTTCCCCCGGCGGCAGGACCCGACCCGGAGCACGCGAGCGATTCGTCGCCCTCTCGATCGGCCCAACCGGTAAAATGCTGCCACCGGTCGGAAATGCCACCGAGCCTGAGCTCGAAAAAGAGTTTTCCGGAATGATCGAGGGGTTGGACGCGGCGGTTGATATTGTTCTCATCGAGACAATGTTCGATATTAGAGAAGCGCTGATCGCCCTCGAGGTCGCAAGGAAATCTCTTGCCGCCGTCACAGTTGTGACGCTGACATACAACAAGAACCCTCGCGGTTTCTATACGGTCATGGGAAACGAAGTGTGCGAATCTCTCAGAGTTCTCGAGAACGCCGGAGCGGATGTCGTCGGCGCAAACTGCACGCTCACGAGTTCCGACATGACGCAACTCGCACGCGTTCTGCGCGATGGTACGAACCTCCCTCTTCTGTGTCAGCCCAACGCCGGGCAGCCCACCGTTCGCGACGGTATGCCGGCGTACGACCAGACCCCGGCGGAATTCGCCGACGATGTCGAACAAATGTTTGAGATCGGAATCAACGCGGTGGGCGGGTGTTGCGGGACGACACCGGCATTTATTCAAGAAGTGTCAGACCGGGTGTCAGTTTGAAATCAGATACCAACCAATAACAGAGGTATAGCAATGAGCAAGATCGAAAGAGTCGACGGATTTCAAATCACAGTAGCCCGCGACGAGATCGCGCGTTGCCTGGGGTATGGCGAAACCCAAATTCCACCCAGGGTGATGACGGCAATAGATGAAATTGAAAAGATTGCTCCGACTCTTCTGGCGCCCGTGTGCGCGTTTCGCACGATGACGAGCGACGAGTATTTCCACTCGCATTTTGTCTGTCATATCAGCGCACTCGTTGTTTGCCTCGTCACCATTGGTCCCAAGCTCGAAGAAGTCGTCAACGAGTTCAAGTTTGCCGGCGACCTGAGCCGTGCGCTCATCCTCGATAGTTACGGTTCCGCGGCAACCGAAGCGGCCGCCGACCAGGCGAACAAAATCATATGTGACAAGATCTCGAAGTCGGGCCTTAAATGCAGCCGCCGGTTCAGTCCTGGCTACGGGGGCTGGAATGTCGCCGAGCAAAAATGGCTCTACGCGGCGGTCGAGGGCGACTCGCTGGGCGTTCACCTGACCGAAGGCGCGATGATGGTCCCCAGAAAATCGATAACGTTCGCCGTCGCCATTGGTGATCACCCCATCGACATGCGCAATACCGACGTGTGCGAGTACTGCGGAATGGTGAACTGCCGATTCAAGCACGAAGATAAAACTTAAACCGGGGATCACGTTCATGTCGTCAAATCCGCTGCTTCTGTCCCCCGCACAGATCGAGCAAATCGTCGGCGAGGCGATTTCTGTTCTCTCCGAAGTCGGCGTCATTGTCGAGAATAAAGAAGCGGTCGAACGGTTAAGCGCGGGCGGCGCAAAGGCGAGCGACGACGGGACTCGCGTTCTCATAAGTGAAAACCTCGTCGACCAGAGTCTTCGTACCGCTCCCGATCATTTTTTCCTCTACGATCGCGATGGCGACGAGGTCGGATGTGTCGGGCGGAACAACCTGATCTTTGACCCCGGCTCCGCGGCAATATCCGTTTTTGACTTTCAAAACAACAAAGCAGTTAAACCAACAACCAAAGACGTTGTCGAATTCATCGCGGTCACCGACCAGACGCCGGCTTTCGATGTTCAGAGCACGGGCGTTGTCCCTTCCGACCTGCCCGATAAACTTGCCGACAGGTACAGACTTTTTCTCGCTCTTGTCTACAGCAAGAAGCCGGTCATCACCGGCACATTTTTGAAGGAAGCGTTTCCCGTAATGTTCGACATGCTCGTCGCCGCCCGCGGGAGCGCCGACGCGCTCCGAGACAAACCGCTCGCCATCTTCGATTGTTGCCCCTCTCCACCGTTGTCATGGAGCGATCTTACATGCCAGGCACTTATGGATTGTGCCGCCCACGGAGTTCCGGCGGAGACGGTATCGATGCCGCTGTCCGGCGCCACCGCCCCGGTCACACTCACAGGGTCACTCGTTCAGCACACGGCGGAGAGCTTGAGCGGTCTCGTCATCCATCAACTCACCAATCCCGGCGCGCCGATTGTGTACGGCGGAGCTCCCGCGATTTTTGACATGCGCAAGGCCACGACACCGCTGGGCGCGATTGAGACCATGATGGTTGATATCGGCTACGCCCAAATCGGCAAATCGCTGAGACTTCCCGTACACGCCTACATGGCTCTCAGCGACGCCAAGAGCCCCGACTACCAGGCCGGCTTCGAAACGGGGATAGGCGCCGTGCTTGCCGCAATTGCCGGCGTCAATATTGTATCGGGGCCCGGCATCCTTGACTTTGTCGCCTGTCAGAGCCTGGAGAAACTCGTTCTCGACGCGGAAGTGTGCATGATGGCCCGCCGGCTCAAGGAAGGCATCACCTTTAAAGACGCGACCGCTGGAATCGATGTTCTCCGCGAGTTTGTGACATCGGGAGCAAAAACGTTTATGACCTCCGAGCACACACGGAGTCATTTCAGAGACGAAGTGTATTATCCGTCGGATGTCGTGGATCGCGGCACATATGGTGATTGGGAGATGGCGGGTGGCAAGACTGCGGCAGCACGGGCGCATGACACGGCACAGAAACTTCTCGAAAACCCCTCGCTCTCAAAAGCGTCCGAAGAGTTGATCGACAAACTGTTGGTCATCATGACGGAAGACGCTGCGCGTCACGGAGTGGAATCACTCCCAGCATGGCGCCTGTATTAACCACGGCCTAGTAATAACCGAGACCTTCGAGTTCCTTCTTAATACGCTCTTCTTCTTCCGGCGTCAGGTCCTCCCCCGCCCCCAGTGTCGTGTCATCACTCGCATGATATTCATCGATCAAGCCCTTCAGCCGTTTGACCACATCCGGGTTCGAATCCGCAATATTCTTTCGTTCGCCGGGATCATCCCCGAGATCGTACAGTTCGACCTGCTCCCCACCCGAACCCTTCAAACGTTTCTTGGCCAGAGACATCCGATATTTCAACTTCTCTTTCGTGCCGCGATATCGAGCGCGTTCATTTGGCGCGATCAATTTCATCTCCCCATCCATGACGCTGATCCGTGTCGCCGTCTCACAGTAAACAGTTCTTCCCTTTGACCGCGCTTCCTCGCCGCCGTCTCCCTGTGTTTCGATCAAACCCCGCACACTCTTTCTTCTTGCAGAAACGGGCAGATCGATCCCCGCAAGATCCATCAGGGTCGGAAGGATATTCGTGTGAGATACGTTCGAGTTGATTTCAGCCGTTGAGCAAATCACCGACGGACAACTCACCACCCACGGAGTCCGGATCACCTCGTTGTGCATGGCCGATGCCCCGTGACTGAAACCACCGTGCTCCCAGAACTCCTCCCCGTGATCCGACGATACGCTCACGATCGTATCGTCCAGAATTCCGATATCTTCGAGCGTCCTCATCACGCGCCCGATCATTTCGTCGACCACCTTTACTTCCATACGGTAGAGATTCTTAATGATAGCTACAAGATCCTCGCCGACATCCACGTCGCCCAAAAGCGGCGAGCAGCGGTTGAACCTGTCGATCTGATCGTCTGAGATCTTACCATCCTCCGGCGTTGGGAGAAGCGAGCCGAGTATCTCATGAGCGCGAAGCCTCTCCATCCCATCCGAACAACTTTGACTCGCCCGTAGAATCGTGTAGAACTCATCCGGAAACCGGTACGGTGTATGCGGCGGAGACAAGTGAAGAAAAAGAAAGAATGGTGCGCGGCTGTTTTCTTTGAGCCAATCCACTGCCCGCTCGGTCTCGAGGACCGGCCCTTCAGTCGACCAGTTCGGCCCAAGGTCGGTCAGTGATTCCATATGATCGAAAGACTCGCCGAGATAGCTTTTGAAAAAGCCAAAATCAACGACGGCTTTGCGCATGTAACCGGCATTTTTTACGATCCGCATCAGCGGGCTCTCGGGGAGTTTCTTGATGTTGAAGTCGTAGACGCCGTGGTGCGTCGGATATAGCGACGTAAAGAGAGAAGCGAATGCCGGCGCGGTGAAATTAGAGGCAGACCACGCCCTGGTAAAACGCGCTCCCCCGGCGGCCAGGCGGTCGATGTTCTCGGTTATGGGCTCGTGGTAGCCGTAACAGCCCAAGAAATCGGCCCTGAGCGTGTCGACCACGATCATAACAATGCCCGGCTTTTTCCCAATTTTGTCGTCTGACATCTGAATCCTCAACAGGTCAAACTCGCCACATCGACCACCGCAACTCATATACTGACAACATCATACACCCATCGCCTAATCGCAACTTCAAAGCCAAGAGGCAACGGCCGGGGGCCTGCCCCCCCCATGAGGAGCGAATGTAGCGCCCGTCGGAGTTGAATTCAAGGCCATTCTTGGAGGGCGGCAATTGGCCCACACCAGAAATTCCGCCATTCACGCAAACCGTTGCTTTGACGTACAGGGCCGAAACCATTAGAATATCGGCATTCAACCGGCAGTTGTGTAATTCTCATGCTCACAAATAACAATCGCAACACATTGCGTTCTCTTGCTGTGCGTATTTGACGAGGGGGCTTTTCCGTATGAAATCGCTTGGTGTCATGATCATAATCGCTGCGTCCATGCTGATCCTCGGCTGCGGGCGAAAAGACACGAAGGAGCTCAAATTTGTCGAGGGTGTCGTCTTCGAAGATACGAATGACAACGCCCAAAGGGACGACGGGGAAAAAGGTGTCGGCGGTGTTCTCGTATCGAACCAGTTTGACGTCGTCAAAACCAACCGAAAGGGACACTACAAAATCTCCCTCCATGGTGAGAACGCCACCATTTTTGTTGTCAAACCCGCCGACTATGATCTCTCGCTCGACGAGAATCATATCCCAAGATTTTACTACGTTCATCGGCCCGAAGGATCACCCGAGTTCAAACATGAGGGGTTGCTGCCCACGGGACCGCTGCCGGAGTCCGTGGACTTTCCTCTACTGAAAGCGAAAAACAAAACCAACAAGTTTGATGTCGTGGTTTTTTCCGACCCCCAACCACGATCCAATCGTGAGATCGACTATATACGTGACGATGTCGTCTCCGAACTCGTGGGAACCCAAGCCGCGTTCGGCATTACACTCGGCGATATCATGTACAACGACCTCTCCCTCTACGACCGGTATAACGGGATCGTAGCGGCCGCGGGGATTCCTTTCTTCAACGTTCCCGGCAACCACGACATGAATTTCGACGCCGAGGACGATCGCTTTGCCCTGGAGACCTTCCGGCGTCATTTCGGCCCCACATACTATGCTTTCGAATACGGCAAGGTTTCTTTCATCGTTCTTGATAACGTCGAGTGGATGGGAGAGGACGAAGAAAAGGAAACAGGAAATTACAGGGGCAAACTCGGCAACCGGCAGACCGCCTGGATTGAAAACTACCTCGAACATGTGTCCTCGGACCGCCTGATCGTGTTCACCATGCACATCCCACTTTACTCACCGGGAAGCTCCGAGGAGGACGTCAACGTCATTGACAGGGACGATCTCTTTGATTTGTTGAAGGACAGGAGCCACCTTCTCGCGGTGACCGGTCATATGCACCTGATCGAGCAGTACGACCTGGACGAGAACGCCGGATGGATGGGTGACCGCAGATTCCAGCAGATTACCTGCGGAGCCGTTTCTGGATCATGGTGGAGCGGCCCTCGGAACGAGAGGGGCATCCCGTCGACCGAACAACGTGACGGCGCACCAAACGGCTATCACATTTTTAGCTTCGACGGCTCCAAATACACACAGAGATTCAAAGCGGCCGGATTCGATGAGGACCTTCAGATCCGAATCAGCGCGCCGGCGGGCCGCGTCAAACTCACCTCGGAGAGCAACATCGACGTCGTCGCCAACGTCTTCAACGGCAATAAACATTCGACCGTCGAGTACCGGCTTGGCGGGGCCGAGTATGTCCGCATGGAGAGAACCGTGATGAACGATCCGTTCATCGAGAGTCTTATCAAAAACAACCCCAAAAAGTATCCGGATTGGATCCAACCCATTCCGGCATCACACATCTGGACCGCGGAACTCCCGCTCGATCTCGAAACCGGCGTACATACGATCACCGTTCGCACCACCGACGAGTACGGAAACGTTTTCTCGCATTCCCGTGTTTTTGAGATCGAGTGACCGCACGCGGATACAAAAGGAAAAGCCCTGTCGCCATTGTGTGACAGGACTTTTCCTTTTTCATTTATCGAACAATCACGGCTTTACCGACGCCGACTCGACCCCTTCTCCATCCAGGGGTTCCCAGAATCCTAGATTGTCCTCTTCGATCTTGCAGTAGCCGTTCATCTTGAAACTGGCAAACGAATTATATCCCCAGGAAAGATATTCCGATCCTCCCCCGCTGTGCGTTGTAATAAGAAATCTGTTGGCGAGTTCGCCAATCCCCTTCGCCTGGCCTACCGGAGATTCTTTGTCGCCCCTGTTGGCGTCCACGGGGACCCAGCCATAGTTGGGAAGATAAACTTGCGCCCATCGGTGAAACGCTTCGTCTATACTTGCATCGTCACCGCGAACCACGACACTGCCCTGGTAACGCGCGGGGAGTCCGGCAGCCCTGCAAAGCGCGACGAACGAGAACGTGTATTCGGAACACGAACCGCTTCCCCGTTTCAACACCACTTCGGGCACGTCCCACCCACCGATCATCTCGTAATAGAGTCTGTCGATCACAAAATTGTAGATCTTGCGCGCGATCCAATAGGGGTTGGTTTCGTCTCCCACAATTTCTCTTGCAGTCTTTTTGATATAAGGCGATGAGATGCGGTATCTCGACCCGTCGGCCAGGTACTTGTCCCGCACGTCCCGCGGGATGTCGCTGAGCTTGCCTGTCTTTTCAGGAATGATCAAATAGCGGATCGCCGATACCTTCGCCTGGACGGAGTACGAGAGTTCCGCCTTGCTCCCCGCCCGGACACCACCAAGGTTGAAAACCGCGCACGGCTGGTCCCACTTGTCTTTGTCCAGCTTAGCCGGCGCCGCTGAATACGTCATATCCGACAGTAGCTCCTGGTTGGGAAGCGTCTCGGGCACGGCGATATTCAAAACGACGTCTTTGACTTCCCCCGGGCCATAGTTATTCAGCCCCCAGTAGTACTCCACTCTGGCGATGCGAGTATCGGTCAACCTGTACGGTTTGTCCGCGTCGATCACGAGCTTGTAGACCGATCGGTTCTGGAAATCAACATTCCACAGAAATCCATCCACCCATTCGACACCTGAAGCATACGGCCCCGGCGCGTCGATCACGCCGATCACCGTCCCCGTGTCCGGATCGACCATGTAGATTTCGTCGTCAATGCGGTTGGAAATCCAAAGATACTTTCCATCAAACGCGAGGTTCTCGCAGTACTTGCTGGGAACGGGAAAATTCGCGAGGATGGTTCCGTCCTCGGGCAACACCCTGTACACCTTGCGGCTCCGCTTCTCGAGGATGTACAACGCGTCTCCGGCCCACGCCAGACCGGCAGCTTGTTTGCCCGGGGCGGCGAAGGTCCAATCCACCATCCCCGTATCGAAATTCCAGGCAAATACGGCGCCGGTACGATCGTCCGACACAAAGAGGTGCCCGTCTCCGAACGTCATCCCTTTGGGCTTGAGTGTCGGCGCTATCTTCTTGTCAACCACGGCGCCATCGGAAGGATCCACCCGATAGATGGCCGCCTCCCGCCAGTCGGCGACATAGAAATATGTTCCGTCAAAGGCGATTCCGCCGGGGTACTTGCTTGGCGTATCGAACGTCTCGACCGCAGTGCCCGGTTGAGCCCAAGCCACACCCGCCACACAAGCGAACGCGATGACGACAGCCACTGCGCTCAGAAGTTTTTTTGTTATCAGGAACATCTCGAGCCTCCCTTGCTCCTTGATCGTATTGTCAATCACAAGTCTCTATGAACGAGGCAACCACACTGATGGGGCGGTGTCAATATTTACCGGAAAACGGGTGGGATGGAAGACGAACCGTGGTCCGAGTAGTGTGTCCGAGGAGATCAAGCGAGCTTCCGGGCGATACTCCGGATGTGCCGTGAGTCCGTCCCACAACACCCTCCGAGTATTTTCGCGCCGCACTCCTGGTGGGCATCGATCATCGCCCCCCCGAAATCGTCGGGGTCCGCGGCGTCCAGCCTGTCCAGATTGTCCAGCTCCTCCGGGGTTTTGGGCGACGCGTTCGCCTGGAGGCCCAGCACACGCCGCTTCGCATGTTCGGATTCCAGCGCCGAATGCGCGCGTATGTACACGGCGGGATGGATACAATTCATCATGTAAAAAACCGGCGACGGATCGACCGTGCTGTCTATCTCTTCGATCACATCACACAGAGGCGATCCATCGAGAAGAGTTGCGTCCGGCCGCACTATAAAACTGGGAATGTAAGGGAGACCGCTCCGCGCCAATGCCTTTGCGATTCCAACGGCTTCGGTTCTTGCCGGCAATGTCGATGCCAACAAGAAATCAACCCCCGCCTCCGAAAGAGCCTCAACCTGCGACGAGTGGAATAGTTCCGCCTCATCTATTCCCAACGCCTCTTCAGGACGATACGCGTCTCCGCGACAACCCATGAGCCCGCCGATCGGAACGCTCGACGCGTATCCCCCGTATCCAGTCCGTATCGATGACACCAAATCAAAGCACTCGCCGTGAACCACTTTCACGTCGACAATACCGGCCCTGGCGAGCCGCTCGGGATTCGCGCGCCACGTCGGCGTCAACATGATCATCGGCATACCGGTATCCCGACCAACGTCAAGGTACTCGCGGTAAATAGTCGTCAGGATATCCCGGCCTCGGTCATCAAAAACCAACCCGGTATTTTCGATGTGCGGGTCGAGCGCAACATCGAACGAACGCCTCACCCTCTCGATTATCGATCCCTCGGTGAGAACCACGGCGTGATCCTCCACAAACCGCGCGAACTCCATTTCACCCCTCCCGGAGGGCAAAAAAAATGGTGAGTCGCCTGGGACTCGAACCCAGTACCCCATGCTTAAAAGGCATGTGCTCTACCAGATGAGCTAGCGACTCACCTTACGTGGTGACCTTAATTTTGTCTGCAGGATAATAAGA
Organism: Candidatus Latescibacterota bacterium; assembly: GCA_963791045.1. Taxonomy (GTDB): domain Bacteria; phylum Krumholzibacteriota; class Krumholzibacteriia; order WVZY01; family WVZY01; genus CAWBQK01. The sequence continues at coordinate 43,693 of CAWBQK010000017.1, read as the reverse complement.
TGAACCTGTCATGTCAAGCCGGTTATAAACTCTGTCACTTGACGAAGATATTCTCTCCCCCGTCAACCACGATCGATCATCGCGCTTCTTTCGGGGCCGAGGGAGACGAGGCGAATCTTGCATCCTACGAGTTTTTCCAGATATCTTACGTAGGACGCCGCCTTGCCCGGTAGCCTGTCCGATCCACTCGTGAACGATTTTTTGTTCCAGCCATCGATCACATCGTACTCGGGCCTGCAATTCTCGAGTGTCCTCGTGTTGACCGGAAAATAATCCAGTCGTTCTTTCCCCATCCTGTACTGCGTGCACACCTTTATTTCATCGAAATCATCGAGAACGTCGAGCTTCGTCAACGCGATCTCCGTGAGGCCGTTCAATTTGACGACGGTCCTTGCGGCGACGGCGTCGAACCAACCGCAGCGCCGCGGCCGGCCCGTGGTAGTACCGTATTCATTTCCGATGTCACGCAGCGTGTTGCCCGCTTTCCCTTCATCCTCGCTCGGAAACGGCCCGTTCCCCACACGAGTGCAGTACGCTTTGAAAATTCCAATCACGCGAGTGAAGGCTGACGGCGGCAACCCCGTTCCTGATACAGCGCCCCCGGCCGACGCCGAGCTCGATGTGACGAATGGGTAAGTCCCATGGTCGATGTCGAGAAGCGTGCCCTGGGCGCCTTCGCACAAAATGTTTTTCTTCTTCTCGAGCGCCGCCCACAGAATGAGTCTCGTGTCGGTGATCATCGGCCCGATCTTCTTCTTGATTTCAAACAATGTTTTTATGGTTTTTTTAACAGGAATTGTTTTGTGGCCTTGAGCCCGCAGTTGTTTGTTGTTTTCCCTGATTCTCGTCTCGAGGAGACGTTCGAGATCCGCGCGCGGCCGCAGCAAGTCACCCATCCGGATTCCGCGCCGTCCGATCTTGTCCACATATGCCGGGGTGATCCCTTTTCTTGTCGTGCCGATCGACGAATCGCCCAAACTCTCTTCGGAGCCGCAATCCATAGCGATATGATAAGGAAGGACGATGTGGGCTTGTTCGCTGATAAAAATGCGCCCCCCGACATCGATTCCCTTTTCCACGATCCCGTCTATCTCACGAGTCAACGCGGAAGGGTCGATGACCATCCCGCCGCCGAGAATACAACTCGCGTGCGGATACAGAATCCCGGACGGCACCAGGTGAAACGCAAAACGGTCATCGCCGACGACGACGGTGTGGCCGGCGTTTGCGCCGCCCTGATATCTCGCGACGAAATCGGCATCCTCTGCGAGGAAGTCGATGATCTTAGCCTTGCCCTCGTCGCCCCATTGGCCGCCGACAACCAGCGTTACCGCCATGAATGACTCCTTGATAACTCTGAAAAGTCTCGCGAAACAGACATAAAAACAACCGCTCGTGCAGGCGGTTAGACGTTCAAAACCAGGTATTTATACTACGTTCGCGTGGGAAAATCAAGGGAAATGGGCGCGCCAGTCGGCGAAGCAATCCTCGTCGCCTTCGCAACCGTCCAGGTAATTGGGCAGTTCGCTGCGGAAAACGTCTTTAATCTTGCCCCAGGTCTGGATGGTCAGTGCGATCGAACAATCCGCCCCGTCGCCCGGGTTGGCGTGCTCGACGGCCTGGCCCTGGTAGTCATATACCCCGTCCCCGTCCTGATCGCCAATTTCGAAGCCGTTCAGGCACTTGTCATTGTCGGAATTGAGGAGGGCAAGAGTCGCGTCCCAGATATTCTCGTTATTCTGGAAATCCACTCCGAATACATTGAGGTCGGCCGCTCCCGCTGTGGGCGTGGCCGAGGTGTGGCAGAGGGCACACTGGTACTTGCTGTACGCGGGGAGTTCGATCATGAACTCCGTCGTACCAACCGCATCCTGAGGTCCCAGGAGTGCCGCCACCGGAGCCAGGCACGCCAGAACGACGATTACGGCGCCGATGATCCTATGGGTAGACTTGTCCAACATGTTCGTAACCTATTTAATTATAAGCCTAATCACGTGATTCGTCAACCATCGAGACCTGTTTTGATTCGGGACGATCATGCAGTTCAATTCCCGCCGACGACGTTTCGTAATCCTTTTCCCATCAAGGCGTTGGCGACGGTTTCCGCGATCTGAACAGCCACCCTCACCTGGGCCTCCGGTGTCGCGGCCCCGACATGGGGTGTAAACACCGAGCGCGGATGTTCGAATAGCGGACTTTTTCCCGGTGGTTCCGATAAATAAACATCAAATGCAATCCCGGCCACTTTTCCATTCTCAAGGGCCGTTCGAACCGCGGTCTCGTCAACAATCCCGCCGCGGGCGCAATTCACGAGAAAAACGCCGTCTTTCATGGCTTCAATCTCGCCCTCGGCGATAAGCGACTTCGTCTCCGGCGTGAGCCCCACGTGAATGGTTATAACGTCACTTCGGGCAATCAGTTCCCCTAGCTCGACAAGGTTCGCACCGGCATTTGCGGCATCCGATTCGGAGACGTAGGGATCACACGCGAGTACTTCCATCGAGAAAGCATGCATACGCCGGGCCACTTCCCGGCCCACTCGGCCTAACCCGATGATCCCAAGTGTCTTTCCCTCGAGTTCTACACCGCGAAGGGCTTTACGGTCCCATTTTTCCGCTCTCAGGGACCTGTCCGCCTCGGGGATTCGCCTTGCCAGGGCGAGGATCATTCCGACGGTGTGCTCGGCCGTCGACACGGCATTGCCGCCCGGAGCATTCATGACTGTGACCCCATTTTCTTTGGCGGTTTCGATGTCGATGTTGTCGGTGCCCACCCCCGCGCGGCCAATAAACTTGAGCCGCGTCCCCGCGGCGATGATCTCGCGGGTCAATTTCGTCGGGCTCCTCACGATCACCGCGTCGAACCCATCGATCAACTCCTCCAGCTCGCGCGGATCGAGTGTGCCGACGGCGACGGTTTCGATGTCATCGTGGAACGAAAACACATCGACCGCTTCGCTCGAAATGTTGTCTGTGAGAAGCACTTTGAATTTTGCCATCGAAGACATCCCCACCGCTTAACCCTTCTTCGCGCGATGAAATTCTTTTAGCGCCGCTTCGATTCCACGCCCCGCGTTCTCTATCAAACCCAGATCGAGAAGGGTTGATTCAAAAGCGGTAATCATCATCAGAATGTCCGCTTCGAAATAATATCCGAGATGGCCGAGGCGCACGATCTTCCCCTTCAACCGTGCTTGCCCGCCGGCAACTCTAATACTGTACGCATCGTTGAGGTGAGAGCGGACTTTGTCCGCGTTCCCATCATCGAAAACAACCGCCGTGGTACAGCTCGCGGGTGACGACGACAGAAGTCGTAGGCCAAGCGCCTCCACGGCGGCGCGCGTCGCTCCCGCGTTGCGTTGATGGCGGGCGATGACGTTGTCAAGTCCCTCCGCCTTCATCATTTCCAGTGCCCTGTGAAGACCTACCACATGGACAATCGGAGGAGTCCATGGTGTGTCCCCGTCCTCATACGATTTCAAAGCCTTGTTCAAATCAAAATAGTATGTAGGATGCCGACCGCGTTCCGTTCTCTCCCGCGCGGCCTGCGACATCGACAAGTAGGCCAGACCCGGCGGAATCATCACGCCTTTCTGAGCCCCGCCGATCACCACGTCGAGCCCCCAGGCGTCCGTTTCGAGAACCTCCGCACCGATGCTGGTGATTCCATCCACGACGATGAGAGCGCCGCGTTCGTGCGCGATTCGCGCCATCGATTTGACGTCCTGGAGGACGGCCGTCGACGTCTCGGAATGCGTGGTGAACAAAACACTGATCCCCGGATTCGCGTCGAAGGCCGCGGCAACCAGCTCCGGAGTCGTGGCGTCGCCCCAGGTCGTATCTATTGTCACGACATCCAGACCAAACGCTTCGCCAATCTCTTTCCAACGATGGCTGAACTTACCCAATGCGGTGACGAGCACTTTGTCCCCCGGACCCGTCAAATTACTGACTGCGGCCTCCATCGCACCCGTCCCCGATGACGCGAGAAGAAAGATGGGGTTCTTGGTTTTCATCAACCACTGGAGGTTTTCGATAACTTCGCGTTGGATAGTCCGGTACTCCTCCGTTCTGTGGTGAACGAGGGGTCTCGCCATACACTCGCGAACCTGCGACGGGACCTCTGTCGGTCCCGGAGTAAATAGTCTTTGGTGGTTCATTCGTTACCTCTGAGTTTCTAAATACAAACAACGGGCGAGCGAAGCGAAGCCAACAACGACACTATTCCGCTTCAAAACTTTCGGATATCCATGCCCACAGCTCGCGTCTTCCCTGCCCCGTTTCGCTCGAATATGCGACGACACCGGTGTCCGGATTGACCGGAAACCCCTTAAGGTGCGCGGTGATGTTTTTGTCTACAGCGCTCTTCTTGATTTTGTCCATCTTGGCAAATACCAGACAACAACGGTTGCCTGACTCTCTAAGTGATTCGGCGGTTTCCTTGTCCGCTGTGCTGGGCGAATGCCGGATGTCGAGAAGAAGAACGACCCCTTTCAGCACCTCACGCTCAGTCACATAACTGTTTATCAGCCGTGTCCACTGTGCCCGTTCGTTCTTCGATACCTGGGCATACCCGTACCCCGGCATGTCAACAAAACAGAACTCTTCGTTTACAAGATAGTAGTTCGCCGTGCGGGTTTTTCCCGGAGTGTTGGATGTTCGCGCCACGTCGCGGCGCCCTCCAACCAGGGAATTTATCAACGAGGACTTCCCAACATTCGATCGTCCCAAAAAAACAATCTCGGGCCCTTGAGGAGCAGGAAACGATCCGGCATCCCCAAACGACCCGAGATACTTAACGGCTTTTATTTTCACGCGGTTTCTCCTCCTCGCGATCCTCGTGGACGATACTCGCACACACGAGGCCTGCACGGAGTATCTAGTGAGCGGTCGATGTTTTCTTCATGTATTCGAAGAATCCAACCTCGCCCTCCAGATTCCTTTTAGCAGCCTTGCGCGGAGAACGCGGAAGAGGCTTCGCAAGCGCGATCTTGAGAACATCCCGCATGTCGGACACCGCGTGTAATTTGAGTCCGGCCCGCACCTCTTTCGGCAGTTCCTTGATGCTCTGCGCGACGGCCTTGGGGAGGATCACCTCTTTGACACCGGCACGTAGCGCCGCGACGGTTTTTTCGGCGAGCCCACCGACGGCTAGCACCTCACCCTTAAGCGTCAATTCGCCCGTGACGGCGATGTCTTTCTTTATCGGGATTCCAAAGAAATTCGACACGAGCGCGGTCGCCATGGCAACACCGGCGCTGGGGCCATCTTTGGGAATCGCGCCTTCGGGCACATGGATGTGAACATCGATCTCGTTGAAGAAATTCTTTTTGAGCGGGAGCACTTCCGCCACTCCGCGGGCATACGTCAGCGCGATCTGGGCGGACTCTTTCATCGTATCCCCGAGAAGTCCCGTCAAAGACAGCTTTCCTGTACCCGGCATAAAACCGACTTCGATTCTGAGGATGTCCCCACCCGAACTGGTCCACGCGAGACCGGTCACCACACCGATCATCGGCGTTCCGGGGAGTTCCTTCTCGGTGAAGTGCGGCACGCCAAGAAAGCGCTCCAGGTTTTTCGGTGTCACCGAGACATTCGATCTTCTTCCGGCGGAAGCGAAGTTAACCGCCGTTTTTCTCAGGATCTTTGAAAGCTCGCGTTCCAGATTCCGCACACCCGACTCACGGGTATAGAGCTGAATGATTTTTTTGACCCCGGGATCGCTTACCTTGAGATCCGAAGTCTTGAGCCCGTGACGCGACAACATCCGAGGGAGCAGGAAATTCTGCGCGATCTTGACTTTCTCGGTCTCGAGATAACCGGGAAGCCTAATCATTTCCATTCTGTCCTGGAGAGCCGGCGGAATCGTGTGGGTCACGTTGGCCGTGGTGATGAACATTACCTCGCTGAGGTCGAATTCGACTTCGAGGTAATGGTCGCTGAACGTGTGGTTCTGCTCTGGGTCCAGCACCTCAAGCAGCGCCGCGGCGGGATCGCCGCGAAAATCGCTCGACATCTTGTCGACCTCATCAAGAAGCAGTACGGGGTTCTTGCTCTGCGCCTTTATGAGCGACTGGATGATTCGACCGGGCATCGACCCGATATAGGTGCGCCTGTGGCCGCGTATCTCCGCCTCGTCCCGAACGCCACCCAGCGAGAAATGAACGAACCGCCGGCCAAGCGCTTCGGCGATTGACCGTCCGAGCGACGTTTTCCCAACACCGGGAGGGCCGACAAAACAAAGAATCGGGCCTTTAAGCGTCTTTGACAGCTTGAGAACGGCAAGAAACTCAAGAATCCGTTCCTTGACCTTTTTGAGACCGTAGTGGTCCGCGTCGAGCCGCCGTTTTACCGCCTTGATCTCGAGCCGGTCACCGGTCCGGATCTGCCAGGGCAGCGACAGCATCGTGTCCAAGTAATTCCTGACAACCGTCCCCTCGGGCGACATGCTCGGCATCCGCGCCAGGCGGTCGAGCTCTTTCATCGCCACTTCATAGGCTTCGGCGTGCATTCCGCTTTTCTCGATCTTTTCACCGAGTTCTTCGATTTCCGAAGATTCGTCGGCGTTGTCGCCGAGCTCTTTACGGATTGCTTTTAATTGTTCGTGGAGATAGAACTCCTTCTGATTCTTCTGCACCTGGCTTTTGACGTCGCTCTCGATCTTTTTCTCGAGTTTGAGAATCTCAAGTTCTTCCGCCAAAAGCATCCCGATGGTCTTAAAACGAGACTCTACGTCCACCGCCTCGAGCACGGGCTGTTTGATCTCGATCTTGGTCACCAGATGCGCCGCCATCGAGTCCGCAAGCCTGTCGAAGTCCTCGATGGGAAGAACGGTCCGCAAGACTTCGTCCGGTATACGCTTGTTCAACTGAACATACTCGGTAAACTGGTTGGTCACACTCCGCACCAGCGCCTGCATTTTTCGATTCGATACGGCGGGCGGAATGTGGAGTGCGATCTTCGATTTGAAATACTTCTTCGAAGCGAGGAAACGCTTCACCTCTGCACGCGTGAGCCCTTCGACGAGAATCCTCATCGTCCCCTCAACGAGACGCATGATCTGGAGGATCTTGACCACGGTACCCATCTTGTACAGGTCGTCGGTGCCGGGTTCATCGACATTCATCTCGCGCTGCGTTATAACCAGCAGGAGCCGGTCGCCTTTCATGGCCTCATCGAGCGAGGCAAGCGATTTCGGCCGCCCGACGAGCAGCGGTGTAATCATACCGGGGAAAATCACGACATCGCGCAGTGGCAGAACGGGCAGCGAATCGGGAATTTCTATAACTTCGTCTTCTCTCTCAAGAATAGCCATGCTTTCACCTTCGGAACGTTAAACTAAACGTCCGGATTGTAGAACACAATATCACGTCTGGAAAGTAAAATCCGATTAACCCGCAACAAGATGGCGGCGCGCGATATTACGCCTCGCGTGCTCTGCGATCGCGCATGATTACCATCTCGGGTTCCAGGTTCTTCAAGATCGTATCGCCCGTCACTACAACTTTTCGAATGTTGGGCTTGGACGGTATCTCGTACATCATGTGGAGCATCGTCTCCTCGATCACCGAGCGGAGTCCACGAGCGCCTGTCTCTCGTTTCTTGGCCACCTGGGCAATCGCGGCGAGCGCGTCATCGGTAAAGACCAACTCGACGTCCTCCATCTGAAACAGCTTTTTGTACTGTTTTACGAGCGCGTTCTTGGGTTTGACAAGAATCTCGACAAGTGATTCCTCGTCGAGATCGCCGAGAACCCCCGCGAGCGGGATTCTTCCAACGATCTCGGGGATCAAGCCGAACTTGACCAGATCGTCGGGGGCGAGCTGTTTGAGAATTTCGGTCTTGTCCTTGGCCTTGCGCGTCGATTTTTCGGCGCCGAAACCGAGGACCTTTTTGCCGATTCGTTCTTCAATGATCCGATCCAGGCTATCGAAAGCGCCACCGCAAACAAAGAGAATGTTCTTGGTGTTGATTTCGATATAACTCTGCTGGGGAATCTTGCGGCCACCCTGCGGCGGCACGTTGCATATAGTACCCTCGAGCATCTTGAGCAGCGCCTGCTGCACGCCCTCACCCGATACATCACGCGTGATCGACGGGCTGTCACTCTTGCGAGCGATCTTGTCCAGCTCATCGATATAAACTATTCCCTTTTCGGCGGCGGAAACGGACGAACCAGCGTTCTGGTAGAGCTTCAAAAGAATATTCTCGACGTCTTCCCCGACGTAACCCGCTTCGGTAAAGGTCGTCGCGTCAACAATCGCGAACGGCACGCGGAGAAAACGCGCCAGCGTCTGGGCGAGCAGCGTCTTTCCCGTTCCCGTCGGCCCCAGAATCAGGATATTGCTCTTGTCGAGTTCGACATCGTCGGTGGTCTTTTCATGAACGATACGTTTGTAATGATTGTAAACGGCGACGGACAGCATGACCTTGGCGTCGTCCTGACCGATCACGTAGAGATCGAGAAATTCCTTAATCTCTTTCGGCTTCGGAAAATCTTCCGCGTCGAACAAGACCTGCCCTGAGATCTCGTCATCTAGAATGTCTTTGCACAGCTTGATGCACTCATTACAAATGTAGACCGAGGGACCCGAGATCAGTTTGGTAACCTCGTCTTGTCCCCTCCCGCAGAAAGAGCATCTAAGGATTTGCGGGGTGCCGATTTTCTTCTTCATCAAAGCTCCTGTTGTGTTGCTATTCGCCGCTCATGTCGACTTCGTCAGAACGATGCTGGAAAATGTTATCGATAATTCCGTACTCTTTGGCCTCATCCGCCGACATGAAATAATCCCGATCGGTGTCTTTCGCGATCCTCTTCACCGGCTGACCCGTATGGTCGGCGAGAATTCCATTGAGCTGATCCCTCATTTTGAGGATTTCCTTGGTGTAGATCTCGATCGAAGCCGCCTGGCCCTCCGACCCGCCCGAAGGCTGGTGGATCATTACGCGGCCGTGAGGCAAGATCGAGCGTTTGCCCTTAGTCCCCGAAGCGAGAAGAACCGCGGCCATGCTCGCCGCCTGGCCCATACATATAGTCGCCACGTCTGGAGCAATATAATGCATCGTATCATAGATCGCCATCCCGGAAGAGATAACCCCGCCGGGGCTGTTGATATACAGGAAAATGTCCCTTTCTGAGTCCTCCGCCTCGAGAAACAGCATTTGCGCTATCACGAGATTCGCAACCATATCGTTGATCGGCAGGCCGAGAAATACGATCCGGTCCTTGAGGAGCCTGGAATAGATATCATAGGACCTCTCGTAACGGCCTGTCTGCTCCACGACAAACGGTATTGGGTACTGATTCTGCGGCATCTTTGACATTTCCTTTCTCCAGTGGCAATATAACCGGTCTAATTAAACGTTAGAAGCTAAATCATCAAGTAACTTTCACTTCCGCCTTCTCGCGTAAAAAGTCCATAACCTTCTTGTCCATAAGCTCGTTTTCGAGATTACGGCGCCGTTCGGGATGGGCGAAGTAAGCCCTCACTTCATCCGCTTTGTCGCCGGCGTCTTTGGTCAAATCCTCGATTCGCTCTTCAACCTCTTCCGCGCCAAGCTCGATGGTCTCTTGTTTTCGGATGGCATCGAGAATCAAAAACTTCTTAATGGTGCGTACAGCGGGTTCGCGGAAATGTTCCCGCACTTCCTTCTCCCGTTCGGCCTCGTCGGGCACATCCGGCCGCCTCTTCTTGTCCTGTTCGAGAATCGACGCGATATAGTTATCAACCATCGCGTCCGGCACATCAAACTCGTTGGCCGCTATCACACCGTCGACGATCTTCTCTTCGACATCGTGCGCGCGTCTCTTTTCTTCTTCCTGCTCGAGATCATCCTTGATCTGCCCTTCGAGAGCCGCCAGGGACTCGAACTGTCCACCGAGCTCCTTGGCAAATTCGTCGTTGATCTCTGGAAGTCTCTTTTCTTTAATCTCTTTTACCGTCGCGTGAAAAACCTTCTCGGTCCCGGCGAGTTCTTTTTCCGGGAAATCCTCGGGATACTTGACCGTCACGTCCGTTTCTTCCTTAATCTCCAGGCCGACAAGCGCTTTCCTGAATTCCGGCAACACCGCTTCGGCCCCGAGATCGATCGGGTAGTTCTCCGCCAGGTTGGTCAAGTCGACCTCGCCATCGGGAAGAACCGGCGCGTAATCGATCAGCACAAAATCGCCTTCTTTGGCCGGGCGGTCTACGACGGTCAAAACCGCTTTCTGCTCGGCCACCCTTTCGAGGGTTTCACGGACGTCCTTATCCTCGATCACACGCTTCTCGACCAGAACCTTCACACCGGTGTAATCTTTGATTTCAAGATCGGGGCGAACCTCCACCTCGACATCGACGGTGATGTCCTCCCCTTCCTCGGCCTTCAAGTTCTCGAACTTCGGATCTCCGACCGGGAAAATATTCTCGTTGATAAGCGCATCGTCCAATACCGCCGGTAGCAGGTTTCGGACCGCATCCTGATGGATTACGGGACCGTAATTCTTTTCTATGAACTTGAGCGGCACCTTGCCCTTACGAAAACCCGGCACCTTGAGGTCGCGGCGCAGTTCATCGATGGCTAAAGCCTTCTCCTTCTCGACTTCCTCTTTGGAGATTTGGAGCGCAAGCACCCGCTTGCATTGCGACGGGCTCGATACCGTCACGGTAAATTTTCTTTCTGATTTCATATTATCTGTAAACTCTTTAGCCATAAGTCTCTCCAGTTTGTGGTGCGAGAGGGGGGACTCGAACCCCCACGAGATGAACTCACTGGATCCTAAATCCAGCGCGTCTGCCAATTCCGCCACTCTCGCGTCGATTCGTTTCCTCGCCGGAACGTCAAATATTTTGGCAATATACAGCCGTGACGGCCCGACGGCAATAGTATGAATCGCCTGGAAGGGCGGTCAAGTCAAATAAAGCGGGCGGACGTGGGCCGCCAAACGCCAAACCACATTAAGACAACACCACATCCCATTGCCATCACATGTGTTACGTAATCGCCCATCCATCTAGCTGTACGCATCGATTCCCGTCACCTCGTGGCCTATAATCAGCGTGTGTATGTCGTAAGTCCCCTCGTATGTGTCGACCGACTCCAGATTGCACATATGTCGCATGCTCTGATACTCGCCGCTGATGCCGTTCGCCCCGAGGATGGTACGGGCGAGGCGGGCGATTTCCAGGGCCTTGCGGACGTTATTTCTCTTGGCCATCGAAATCTGCTTGAACGTGTCCTGCCCGCGATCCTTGACCCGCCCGAGTTGGAGGACAAGGAGCTGACCGAGGGTGATCTCCGTCGCCATGTCCGCAAGCTTTTTCTGAGTCAGCTGATACGCGGCAATGGGTTTATCGAATTGGACTCTCTCCTTGGCGTACTCCACCGCCTCGTGGAAGCACGCCAGGGCGGCGCCCACGGCTCCCCACGCGATCCCGTACCGAGCCTGGCTGAGACACATCAACGGGCTCTTCAATCCGCCGGCGCCGGGAAGCATGTTTTCCTTCGGCACTCGGCAGTCTGAAAACATCAGCTCGCTCGTGTCGCTCGCCCGCAGTGAGAGCTTGTACTTCATTTCCCTGGCCTCAAAACCCTGCCGGTCCTTCTCGACGATGAACCCGCGAATCTCCCCGTCGACCTTGGCCCAGACTATCGCAACGTCGGCGTAAGAACCGTTGGTGATCCACATCTTCGCGCCGTTCAACACGTAGTCGTTGCCGTCTTTAACGGCGGTGGTGATCAGCCCGCCCGGGTTGCTCCCGTAGTCGGGTTCGGTGAGACCGAAACAACCGATCGACTCCGCATGGGCGAGCGCCGGCAGCCACTTTTCTTTCTGCGCGTCATCACCGAACTCATGAATCGGGTACATCACAAGCGACGACTGCACCGAAGCGAAGCTCCGGAATCCTGAGTCGCCACGTTCGAGTTCCTGCATCATCAATCCGTATGCTACGTTGTTGATGCCGGCGCATTCGTACCCCTGGATCGTCGCGCCAAACACTCCGAGATCCGCGAGCGGTTTGATCAACTCTCGCGGAAACGTCGCGTTCTCGTAATGATCGTGAATCACGGGCAGAATTTGCTCTTCGACAAATGCCCGAACGGTATCCCGTATCAGGCGTTCGTCTTCCGAGAGATCGTTTTCGATCGACAAAAAGTCGAGGCCGTAAAATTTCCGCATCTTACTTACCTTTGAAATCAGGTTTCCGCTTTTCGAGGAACGCCCCCGTTCCCTCTTTCATGTCTTCGGTGGCGCACAACACGCCGAACATATTTGCTTCGAGACGACACGCGTCATCAAAACTCAAATCAAATCCCTGGTTGATCACTTCCATCGCGGCGCGAAGCGCTATCGGGCCCTTGCCTTTTAGTGTCTTCGCCAGCTTGTCGGCCGCCGCCATCAAATCCGCCGCGGGCACAACCTGCGTGACCAGTCCAATTCTCAACGCCTCGTCGGCGTCGATGATTCTGCCTGTGAGAACCAATTCCATCGCAACGCCACGCCCGACGATCCGACACAGACGTTGGGTACCCGCATAACCGGGGATGATACCGAGGTTGACTTCGGGTTGTCCGAATTTCGCGTTGTCGGCGGCAATACGGATCGTGCACGCCATCGAAATCTCACATCCGCCGCCAAGCGCAAAACCATTCACGGCCGCAATCGACGGCTTGCGCATCGTTTCCAGCAAACGCAAGACACGCTGGCCGTTTTCGGCCATTGCCAGTCCCTTGAGGGCGTCCTTCTTCGTAATTTCGGAGATGTCCGCGCCGGCGGCAAACGCTTTCTCTCCCGACCCCGTGAGTATCAGAACTGAAATCGAGTCGTCTTTGCCAACATCTTCAAAAACATCGCCGAGTTCCCCCATAAGCGCGTCGTTGAGCGCGTTCAGTACCTTGGGCCGGTTCAGCGTTATATAGGCGGTTCCATCTTTTTTCTCGATCGTTACGTGCTCGTATGCCACTTTCGTCCTCCTTGTCACCGTTGTCTTGTGCCTGAGAGCCTGTGTGCGCCAACCTGCGCGCGATAGCCCATGTGCGTTAGCCAAACCGAAGTTCGGCATTTTATGGTGTGGAATATCGATGCCGGATTGGCGAGCAATTCACAAGAGACACCGCGGTCGACCCGCCCCAGAGAATCGGTTTCGCCGACGGGCCGGGCGTCTCGCCCATCTTTCCGCGCAAATCATTTAAGCAATTGTGTAGTAATAAGTTGCTTGGCCTGAGACTACCCCACGATCCCCTCCCCGTCAACAAAAAACTCCACGGAGGCCGTTTACGGAACCGTATTTGCATACACAGGTTACGCTGGCCCGCATCGCGCGCCGGCACACAAATTGGCTGAAATCAAAAACAATCCACTCTTTGCCCGTGGAACAGTCGGACGATGAACACGTCGGTCAAAATTTTCGTTGTGCTGGCCTTCGGGCTGATTTGTCTTCTCACTTCGGCAAGCCCGCTCAACTCGGCCTCCGCCGACAATAACGAACCCCGCAAAACCGGCGCTTCGTCGTCCCCGGGCGCACACGACACCAACTTGTGCAGCGGGGACGAGACGGGGCTTCGCCTGCGACTCGAGAACTTATTTTCAAACCAGCAATCAAACGGTGACATCCGTTTTCAGGGCGCGGACAGTGTTTTCTACTATCACCCGCTGATGGCTACCCTTGCACTCGAATTGTATCGTGAATCCCATGACCCGGCCATTTTGCAGCAGGCCCAGGTCGTTTCAAAAAATTATTTCAATTATCTCTTCATTTATCACGACGTCGACGGTGATTTCCTTATCGAACGATCATCGACCACCACCCACTACGCTCCGGATCTCGAGGACGTAGGTTTCAACACGATGCTCGCGCTCGATATGTTGAGCCTCTCAGCAATCTGTCTTGAACTGCAAATGCCCGTCGAAGCCCTTTTCTGGTACCAGGGCGCGGAGACAATCAGCAAACGAATCGTCGCGATGAGTTTCGACGCTGACGCCGGTTTTTTTCTTCCGACCCGCGCAAACGCGCGACGTCGTGAGAGTCTCTTTTTTGGTCTCTCTGCGCTGCCTGTCTATTTCTCACAATTGCTCGGGGATAACATATCGACGTCGGTCATTCGTAACTATGTTTTAAACGACCAGACCCTCTTGCCCGAAACACCGTCGCACTACGTGACCGGACATTTCACAGACAACGAACTAGCCGCGACCGGTTCGGCAAGCCGCGCGCTGCGAACAAGGCTTCTTTTCGGGGCTCTCGAAAGGAACAGTTTTGACGTTGAGGTCGAGACCTGGGCTAAAACATATCAAATCAACGAAGCCAACACTCGTCAAACCGCGCCGAACACACCCCCATCGGATGCGCTCGACGCGTATACACGATGTATCCTTTCCGGTGGCGGACCCTTCGCGCCGTTTCCTGAGTATCTCGAACTCGATATTCTTGACAAACTCGTATTTCAGAAATCGCTCCTCGACGCGGCCGGCACGGCCGAGCTTCGAGAGGCGATCACCGACATTCGCGATTTCCTCACTGCCGGTTCCACGCCCCCGAGAGGTACAACGGCTTCCGACACCGAGTCTGTTGTCAAATCCGCTCGGCGGGTTTACTTCGGCATCTCAGCTCTTCGAGAGAGATGGAAAAATCAAACGCTTTTCAACCGTAACGAAAATTCGATTGTGCCCGGATTCGATATTTACTCAGCCGTGTCGGACCTGTGGGACGACGTCGTTGAGACACTCAAGAAAGCCGAAGACCTCGCATCAGCCCGGCGGCTCTCGAGCGACGGCTTAAACCTCACGGCAACGATGCTAAAGGAAACCGTTGCGCCCGGAGAATCCATTCCAGTTCGTTTCGTTGTGTCGACGCTCGGCAACGCGGTAGCCATTCGTTCGATTGTCGTCATGACCGACCAGGGTGTCGACACATTGTTCAGCGCCGATCCGCCACTGGACATCTCGGCGTCCGACACGCTTCATAGCTTTCCCTATTTGTATACGCACCTGAGAACAGCCGAGTTGGGAATTCATTCCTTTTCGCTTTCGGCCGAAATTCGGTTCGCCGATGGAAGCAGCGCGCGACGCCATTTCAAAAAAGGCGTGTTTGTAACCAAACCTGTGACCTTCGTCGTGAGATTCCCCGCGGGAACTTCGCTTTCCGAAGGAACAATGCCCGTCGAAGTCGACATAACGAAACACAGATCGTTTGACTCTCTGATCAATGCCAGGTGGTTCAGCCCCGTCGGACTCAATCCCGTGGAGGGTCCGGCCCTCGAGGCCCGCATGCCGGCGCACGTCGACCATTTCACCTTTCATATGAACATCCTTGTTCCCAATCCGTGCCGACCGGGGTCGTTTCCTTTTACGCTGAAGGTACTGTCCAACGGTGAAGAAGTTGGCGTCGTATCATCACACTTTTTTAAACACTACAGATGGATGTTCGTGGGACCATTTGCGGACAAACTCGAAGGACTCGACGCAAGATTCGCGCCCGAGTCGCGCGTAAATCTTTTTCACAACTACCAGGGAGCCTATGGTGAAGTAAGCTGGCGGCCCCTCGCCGACGACGCGTACGCGGATGAAGGCCGAATCACGCTCGACAAGCAATTGCCGACGGGGAGTGTTGGATTTCTGTATACGGTTATCGAAACAGAAACGCCAAAAACGACGACGGTGTTTTTCGGATCCGATACACCGGCGCTGCTCTATATCAATGGCAACCCAATCATTCGCGTAGAGGCGGGCGATCCGTCACCTTTCAAACACGCTCGTGTAGCGCTCCAACAGGGCTTGAATGACGTGATGATCAAGGCCGTGTCAAGAGAGCAACCCACGGTGTTCTTCCAGCTGGGCAATGAGGAGGATCTTGCGTCCGATCAATTCAACAACAACCTCTATGAACTGATCGATGGCTACGCGGAACTTGGCGCCCGTGTTTCGGCGCGGCCGGACGACCACGGTGAAAACCCAAGTCAAACCAAACGTCAGATAACGCTCACCTACTCGGATTCCGAGGCCAATTCGGTTTCGGTCGTCGGAACGTTTAACGGGTGGTCGGGGGCAAACACAAACATGCGGAAAAACAATTTGGGGAAATGGGAAATCAGCCTCTTCTTGTCCCCGGGGCGTTACGCATACCGTTTTCTTGTGAATAACAGTCACGAGATTCTCGATCCCGCCACTCCCGAGCAGGAACCGGACGGGTACGGCGGACACAATTCCGTCTTGTATGTTCAGTAGAATCGAACGATGACCCGGGCGTGGATCAAAGCTGTATCCCGGTCACATGGAGAAATAGATTCAGGAGCGATCCGATAAGAATCGAGAACGGCAGAATAAAAGCGACCATCACCAGCGCGGCATAAACACCGCGTTCTTTTATCATCACGAAGAAGCTGGCAATACACGGAACGAACAATGTAATGACAACCATGCTCACAGCCACCTGATTCGGGGACAGCATTCCCTGCGAGAAGAGATCAAACAAACCCGCCGCTCCATAATCACGACGGAAGAAACCTGCAATAAACGCCGCGGTGCTCTCCACGGGAAGCCCGAGCAGACCCCCAATCACCGGCTGGGCGGCGATTTCCATCATGGCCAGCGCTCCAAAGCGGGCAAGTATAAACAGAACGAACGTGCCAATAATAAATAGCGGCACCGCTTCCTTGAGAAACCACACTATCCGGTGCCGTGTTTTTAGCCAGATGTTCCCCAACTGCGGCACGCGCAGCGGCGGAAGTTCGACTATAAAATCCGTCGTCCGCCCTCTTACAATTTTGTTGGACAATGAACCAACGATAAAGAGCTGCATTGTAACTACGACGAGTACCGTCGCCACACAAGCGATCGAACTCCCAGCGGCCATCGCCATTATCACGCCAAGTTGCGCCGAGCACGGCACGCCCAGCGCGAGAAGAAGCGTCGCGATGAGCCTCTCTTTTCTCGAATCGAGAATCCGGGTCGTAAGGGTTGCCATCGTGACACAACCCAAACCGAGGACCATGGGCAGGACGGCCTTCCCATTAAGACCCATCCGCTTCATCACCCGATCGGCAATCACCGAGAGTCGCGGAAGATAACCCGAATCTTCGAGAATTCCAAAAGCGATGAAGAAGGTAGCGACGATCGGAAGAACGATGGCTATCGCGTAGGTCAACCCCATCGACACGATCCCGTAATCACCGACCAGCAGATCCTTAACGAATTCGGACGGGACCATCTTGTCGAGAAACTGCGTTAACGGCGGAAGGAGAAGCTGACCGAATAGTTTCGCTTCAAGTAGATCCACGAGCGTACCGGCCCCAAACACACCCACAAATTTGTAGGTCATATAGAGGACCTCCAACAAAAACACGGCGCCCAATATATGGTGGGTAGTCAGCCTGGTCAGCATGCGGTATGGAAGCGCCGCGAAAAGAACGAAAAGACCGATCGCGTGCAGAAGAAGAGGGTGGAGACCCCACTCTCCAAGAGTCTGTATTCCAAAAAAGCCGTACAAAACGGCGGAAAGAACGGCGATGGAAATCGCGACATAAAGACTCTTGACCCGAGTCTTGTGTTCCGCTTTCTCACCGAGAAGTGTTGCGTCTTTTTTATAAACAGCGTCGAGAAGCTGGTCGACGACCTTTGACCGGGACACGCCGATGATATAACTCAACGGATGCGAAAACCTCGATTGCGTCTCTCTCGCTATTTCCGCCGCGCTCTCACACTCATCATGCGTCATCCGAGAGGAGAAGGCCGCCGTCGCCTCCGCCGGATCGGACATAAACAAGAGCGCGATCGCACGGCTGTTGATGGACATGTCCGGGAGAATGCGGGAGATTCTATCGATAGTATCTTCAATAATCTCTGGGTATCGAACCTGGATATCCGGCACTTTTGGCGCTTCCATGAGCCCCTTTTCGACATCCTTGAGGCCCTTTTTCTCGGTGGCAACAGTCTCGATCACCGGAATGCCGATCCGCTCGGCGAGCGCGGAACTGGACACCGTGACCCCGCACCGCTTCGCTTCGTCCATCAGGTTGAGTTCCAAAACGACGGGAAGTCCCATCTCGGCCAGTTGGGTTGTGATCGTCAGACTACGGCGGAGATTCTTCGCATCGGCGACCTGGAGTACTTGCCGGTCAAAAGACGAAAGCAGAATGTCGCGGGTAACTTTTTCGTCCACCGACTGCGGATGAAGGCTGTTGACACCGGGTGTGTCGATAACCGTCCGGTTGCCGTGACGCAGTAGTTTCCCGCGCGAAACCTCGACCGTGGTTCCCGGAAAATTCGACACCCACGTGTACCGGCCCGTCAAAAAGGCAAAAACAACGCTCTTCCCCACATTGGGATTCCCCACGAGGATTACCGCGGGTTTGTCTTTGACATCTTTCGCTATGGCAAGCGGGTCCTGCATAGGTGGATTTCCCATCGTAAACACTCGACCGTCACGTCATCCCCGGATCAGTGCTTGCGGATTAAGGTTTTTGTTTTTGGTTGAGAGTTCTGAGATATATCTCGTCGGCGACATCTTTCTCGAGAGCCAATTCGGTTTCGCCATACGAAATCACAATCGAGGGCAAGACCTGTTTGACCAACACGATTTGCCCCGGCATGATTCCGAGGCTTGCCAGCCGCGTCAAGCGACTGTGGAACCTCGAACTGATATACGCCACCGTCCCCTCTTCACCTGATCGCAAAGAAGAAAGCGGGCGGACTATTGGTTGGACTTCCGTCATTGCGCGGCGGCAGCACTCACCCGGTGGGATCGGGTGTCCGTGCGGGCACGTCCTGGGATGCCCAAGAAGTGTACAGATGCTGTCGGCTACTTCTTTAGAGAGATTGTGTTCGAGCCTGCACGCCGAAGGCTCCACCAAATCGTCGCGGACACGCAACACGTCGACGAGCAATCTCTCGGCAAGCCTGGCACATCGCGTGACCATCTTGGCCTGCCGGAAACCCGACTCGGTGAGTTCGACATGACCGTTTCGCTGGACGATAAAACCAGTACCCACGGCGAGATCCACGGCGCCGCGGTTGAAACGATGCTCTCCATGCTGAAACTCGGCGAGCTTCTCGAGACTCGTCGTTTCCTCACGTTCCCATTTCTCGTAAAGAACCGAGAGGATCTCGTCCTGAAGTTCCGATTCGTGATCTTTGTCTTGAAACACCTCGTCCACCTCTCCAGGCCCAAGTTAGGGCCATCTAACACTCCACAACTACAAGTAGTATAATATAGTTGAAAGAATATGTATATTGCAATGGGATTCTGATCCGACGCTAACTCCGCAGGGATAGACAAGATGATCGCCCAGCCCCGATCCATTCCTTCCCCCACTCGCCCCAGGGCTCCGAAAGTCCCCAAAAAGTCGCGAACCGAATCATTTGAGAAAAATCATCTTACGGGTCTGGGTATCCTTGCCAGCCGTCAACTTGCAGAAGTAAATCCCCGACACAACTCTGTCTCCGCCTTGGTCGGCGCCATCCCACATCCGCTCGTGCCGCCCTGGTGGCAGCTCTTCGGCTGCCAGCGATCGGACCAACCGGCCGGAAACATCAAACACATCGAGCGCCACCCACGCTGTTGTCGGCAAGAAGAAAGCAATGGTCGTCGTGGGATTGAATGGATTGGGGATGTTCTGTTCGAGGGCAAATGTGACCGACGGGAACTCTACACTGGTGCGATATAACTCCCTCATTTCTCCCCCATCCCACACTTCAAGCCGATAGGAGTACGATCGCCCGGGCTCGACGGACGCGTCGACGAACCGATACATGTCGAGTGAAAACTCTTCCGGCTCTATCGCGAGCCGCGCCCACGGTCCCGACGGGGCATCCGATCTCGACACGACGAGCTGTTCTCTTTCTTCTTTGGATCGAAGTTCAAAAACAAGCTCCACCGCGTCGGAACGAATTTCGATCATCGCCGCGACAAGCTGGGTGGCAACGATCTGAACCATCGTCACCGCACCAACCATGAACGCCATCCCACCGTCTGGGTTCATCACATGGAGTTCCCACTGTCCGCCTGGTTTGCTGTATACATAGAAATCCGCAAAAAGTGTACTCGGGTCTTTCCATCGCACATTGGACGCATGGAAATCATCCGCGTCCGGCCTCGTAAACCAAACGGTCGCTCCCGGCATGAAAGCATCCCCGTCGATTTGTATTTCAACCCACAAGAGATCGTTGTTAACAACATCAGGGCTCACCGCGGACAAGACGGGGCCCGGATCGCCCGCCCGCAGCTGCGCGGTCATAGTCTCCGACGATGGGCTAATTGTGTAAGCCCCTATTTGTGTCGAGTGATCGGAATTGTTGTTGCTGTTTGGCGTCGACCCCGAACTAAATTCGGTATTCGTTGTCGAGCCCGGAAACGGGTCTCCCGTATCACCGGCGTTGCCGGTCGTTTTTGGATCCTGAAGCAGATGTCCCACGCCATCGGCTTCCTCGAGAACGAGACCTCGAACGGAGTTGTTTGTCGTTCCACCGGAATTTCCGAGTGCCGATCGAAGTGTCGTTTCGTCGACATGCCAGATGAGCAAGCCGGAATTGTGGAGTTCTGAGTCGAACCCGACGGGCTGCCTGTTCTCGACCAGCCAGTATTCGGTCGCCGGGTTTTTCACCGGATTCTGATACCAACCATCCACCGAGCTTTCGAAATCACAGGAGTACGCCTCCCCACCACCGGTCACGGCAACGTTATCGACGACGAACGCGCCGCAGGTCGTCACGTGTTTACCGTCCTCGTCGGACCACGCTTCGTCTGTTTCGACAACAAACTCCAGTGTGTATTCGAACGGGGCCACCGCCGCCGCAAGGTATGACGATATATCGATCGATTCCGAACCGAATCCATTTCCCGTATACCCGATGAGCGCCGAGTGCCCCCCCGCAACCGTGATGTAAACCGTCACGGAATCCGCGAGCGGTTCGAGTTCGTGACTGAAGTCGTAAGAAAATGTCACGGGAACGGTGCCGTCAAAATCGAACTGATGCTCGACGGACTCGGTCCACCCGTTCCCATATCCGGCGCCGCCATCCCAACCACGCGCCGTCGCTTCCGAGGCGTCAAGGCCGCACCGAAGCGAATACGTCCCGTCGATCGCGCAGTCGGCGGCTCTTTGAAAAAGGTTGTCGGTAAATGGGAGTTCGAAACATGTTGGGCTTGTCTCAATCTGTGGAATCAACACGGTTTGTTCCACCCCGGTTGCAAGCGTGGGGACGACCCACCCCAACTCTTTTCTGCACCAGACGGACAGGTGCGCCGGAGAGGCCGGCGTGTTCCAGTATCCGGAACCCATCAGGTCCCAATGACCCACCCCGCTGCTTCCACCATTGGGGTCAAAAAGATCGGGGAGTCCGAGCGCATGACCGATGTGATGGGCGAAGCTCCCAATCTCGATAATCCCCGTATCGCATGACAGCCCCGACTGAATCGTGTAGTCATCAATAAGGATATTGCCGCCGTTTTCGCAGGCATCACCCGTAGTGTACGGAGCGCTTCCGGAAATCGGCCAACCGCGATAAACCCACGAATGAGACAAGATGTTCGGACTGAACTCGTCGCACTCGGATCCGCTTTCGCTGTGAACAAAGACTATAAAATCGACATAGCCGTCGTCGTCGCCCGAGTTGGGCTCGCCGTCCGGACCGTCGTTGTCATACTGGCTGAAATCGATTCCCGCATCGTTCGCGTCGAGCAGCTCCTTTATGAACTCACCCGTCCGTGCATCGTTGGGCACCAACCCGTTGCTGGCCCCCTCGTAATGAAAATCCTGTTGAAACGTCGTCACCCAGTCGGCGACGACGCCGGAAATACTCAATGAGCCGTACGATACTTCTCCGTAGTACTCGTCGAGTGTTCCCGTCGGCCACGGCCCGGTGAACAATTCTTTGGCGAGACTGTCAGGTTGAAACACCCCAGGCTGGTTTACGAATTCACCGAGGAGAACGGGGAAGCTGAAATCACCGCTAACCTGGTAGCGTGCCGCCAGTGGCGCGGTGGGCTGGAACAAGTCCGAATTCAAATACAACTCACGTTGAAGCCTGACGCGTTCGGCTTTCTGAATCCAGCCCCGCGTCATCAAGAACGCGCCGGCATCACGCGCCTTGACTTCAAAGTATGGTTCCGGAAGAGGACCGCCGTGTCTCGGAGCGATAATGGCACGCGCGGGCAAACCAATACCAATACCAATGGCAACGAAAAACAGCCAGATTGAGTGCCTCATGGTGCGATTCCTTGTGTTGTTCCGGCTCTCACAAATCGATTTGGCGTCGATGAGTCCATCGTCAGGGGCAATCTATTTTACAGAGATTGTCGCTTTCCCCGGCCTTGCCTTGATCAGCGTCTTCTGCACGTCGCACATGGTAAAACCAAGAAAATTCTGGTTATCACCTTTTCGTGTTTCTATTGTGCCGCCCATGAATCCCTCTTCGATCTTACACATGTATCTTACCAGCCACATGCTCGGTCCTGAGGCACAATGAAACGCAATTGCGAAATCGCTATCGTATTTACCAAGATTCAAAATAGTGCTGTCGCAAACGGTCGAAGCGAGAATCGTTAATCCCTCGGGCACGACGAGTTTGAATTCCCCCGCCGACATCGTGTAATCCTCGCTGAACTCGGCAACGACATAGAGTTCAATAGTGTCACCGGGCTTTACGGTTTTTTCCGTTTGGGTTCCGTTGGCATCGAAATACGGCTTGATATAGGCCTTCGCAAGTTTCTCATATTCGGTGAATTCTTCGTCCGGGATCATCTTGACCGGCTCACCCTTCTGAGCCACACCCGCGTCTCCAGTCGACTCGTCACCAGTGCCGCTACACGACGCCGTCAACCATACGACCAACAGTAAAACGAAGATCCTTTTCATATGTCCTATCCTCTTTTAAAAAATAAAGTGCGCAGGCGCGCACGACTACACATACCCCCCCTTCAACTCGTTTAATGATAACCCACTAACAAACCCGGTGTCTATCTCGAAATGACTTCGCCCTTCGCGATTGGGTCGCGGAACTCAGTTAATTTCAACAAGATCGCCCAACGGCCAATCGAATACCGGTTGACGAAGGGGGGTTGCTCGTTTAAAATTCAACGCGTACCGATTAATCTAACTTTCTGCCATTATTCGGCTTAGGCGTATCCGGTTCAACCGCCTGGAGGCCGCAGTTTCCAAGGTGTTGACTTACAGGGGTATACATGAAAACGACCGAACAAAAACTCCAGGAACTCCGAGAGAAACGCAAGGCCGCGCTGCTCGGCGGCGGCGAGGCAAGAGGATCAAGAAGATCCATGACGCGGGACGGTTAACGGCGCGCGAGCGGATAAACGTTCTCTTCGATCCGGGGACGTTTCAGGAGTTGGGTGTATTCGTGACCCACCGGTGCACCGATTTCGGTATGGAAAACCAAAAAATCACCGGTGACGGCGTTGTCGCCGGACACGGCAAAGTCAACGGGCAGACTGACCATTCGCGTTCGCTCAGGATTTCACGGTTTTTGGCGGCACGATGAGCGAGGCAAACGCGGCGAAAATATGTCGTTTGATGGATCTCGCCATGGAGAACGGCGCACCCATCGTTGGGCTCAACGACAGCGGCGGCGCCCGAATCCAGGAAGGTGTTGCGAGTCTCGGCGGATACGCGGACGTATTCTTGACGCAATACGCTGGCCTCAGGTGTCGTGCCGCAAATCTCGGCGGTCATGGGACCGTGCGCTGGCGGAGCGGTCTACTCCCCCGCCATTACCGATTTCATTATCATGGTCGATCACACGAGCCATATGTTTGTCACGGGCCCGAACGTGATCAAGATGGTAACAAACGAGGAAGTTTCTTTCGAAGACCTCGGCGGCGCCCGCACGCACAATTCCAAGAGCGGTGTGGCTCATTTTATGGCGAAGAATGACCAGGATTGTATCGTCCAGATCAGAAGACTTCTCCAGTATCTTCCCCAGAATAACCTCGACGAATCGCTGCGGGTAGAAACGGGCGATGACGTCAACCGCGCCGACACGTCCCTCAACTCGATCATTCCCGACAATCCCAAAGAACCCTATGACATGATCGAGTCATTAAACATATCGTGGACAACGGGGACTTTCTCGAAATCCAACCTCTATACGCGCAGAACATCGTGATTGGCTTTGCGAGAATGAACGGCCGGACGGTCGGTATTCTCGGGAATCAACCCAAGTTCCTCGCCGGCGTGCTCGACATCAAGTCATCGAACAAGGGTGCGCGGTTTGTTCGTTTCTGTGATGCCTTTAACATACCGATAATAACATTTGAAGATGTGCCGGGATTTCTCCCCGGGACCGAACAGGAGTGGGGCGGAATTATCAAACACGGCGCAAAGCTGCTCTATGCGTATTGCGAAGCGACCGTTCCGAAGATCACAGTCATTACGCGCAAAGCTTATGGAGGCGCATATGACGTTATGTCGTCGAAACACATAAGCGCCGACTACAACATCGCATGGCCGACGGGAGAACTTGCGGTAATGGGGGCCGAAGGCGCGGTTAACATTCTCAACCGAAAAGAAATCGAGAAGTCCGACGATCCGGAGGCGCTACGTAAGGCCATGATCGAAGAGTACAACGACAAATTTGCCAATCCCTATATCGCAGCGCAACTCGGGTATGTCGACGATATTATCGAGCCCAAGGATACACGGGCAAAACTGATCGCCACGCTCGAGACCCTTGCCAACAAACGCCAGAGCGTTCCGCCCAAAAAGCACGGCAATCTCCCTCTCTAAAGGCGCTAATCGGGTTAGATGGGGACGAAAGGATACTAGATGTTCAAGAAGATTCTGATTGCCAACCGTGGTGAAATCGCGATCCGGATCATGCGCGCATGCAAAGAGATGGATATTACGTCTGTCGCCGTTTATTCCGACGCGGATCGTTTGGCTCTCCACGTCACTTATGCCGATGAGACATACCACGTTGGCCCTTCGCCGAGCAAAGACAGCTATCTCGCCATCGACAAGATAATCGCCGCAGCGAAAACTTGCGGCGCAGAGGCCATCCATCCCGGTTATGGCTTTCTCGCCGAAAACGCGGAGTTTGCCGAAGCGTGCGAAGCGGCGGGCATCGTGTTTCATCGGCCCCTCGCGCGCATGCGATCCGCCGAATGGGCAACAAGCTCGAAGCGCGCGACACCATGAAAGCCTCCGGCGTTCCCATCATACCCGGCGGTAACGAAGCGGTCAAATCAGCATCAGACGCCGCGGATCGATCGCACGCACCATTGGCTATCCCGTCATGATCAAGGCTGCAGCCGGGGGTGGCGGCAAGGGAATGCGAATCGTCCGGGACGAGAACGGATTTTGAGAAAGTTTTGCAGATGACCATGGGCGAGGCGGAGAGTGCTTTTGGCGATTCCAGCGTTTTTGTCGAAAAATTCATCGAGATGCCCAAACACATCGAGATCCAGCTCCTCGCAGACACGCAAGGTAATATCGTCACACTTGGCGAACGCGAGTGTTCGATGCAGCGCAGGTATCAGAAAGTAATAGAGGAGGCGCCTTCGTCCGTCGTCGACCCGGACCTGCGCGCCAGATTGAGCGATGCGGCGTCCAAGGCCGCCGCCGCCGTCGACTACGTCGGCGCAGGCACGGTTGAGTTCATCATGGGGTCCGATCACAATTTCTATTTTCTCGAAATGAACACACGCCTCCAGGTCGAACACCCCGTCACCGAATTGATATACGGCATCGACATCGTAAAGGAACAGTTTCGTATCGCGTCGGGCGAACCGCTGTCGCTGGATCAGTCCGATATCAAGATCCGCGGTCATGCGCTGGAAACCCGGCTGTACGCGGAAGACCCGCAGTCGAATTTTATGCCTTCGACCGGACTGATCAAGCAGCTGGTGCTTCCCGAGGGGCCCGGCGTCCGCAACGAGAACGGAATCTACCCCGGGTACGAGATACCAATCTATTACGACCCACTCGTCGGCAAGGTTCTCGTTTGGGCCGAAGATCGTGCGAACGGCAATCCAACGGTGCAAACGGGCGCTGTGTGAATACCAGGTGGATGGCGTCAAAACCAATATCGAATTTTTGCTGTGGGCTCTCGACGAAAAAGGATTCGTCGATGGCACATACGACACGACCTACATTGAACGTCATTTTTCACCCGACCATCTCCACAGCCGCGAGGACGAACTCGAGCTTGCGGCGATTGTGGGAGGGATCACCGCGTTCAGGAGTCTTCAGAGATTGTCCGTGGGACGCGGCCCCGACGTCGCCGAAAACACCTGGCGCCGGGTCGCCAGGACCGAAGGGCTTCGCAAAGCCAAGAATGTAATCCGCCCCTTTCGTCGGCACTACTGTTTGAAATCACGAGGTCGAGCATGAAATTCTGGATACGGGTAGAATCGCAGGAAAAACGGGTCAACATACAAGAGAAAGACGGCCGATACATCGTCGAGGTGGATGGCAAGACGCGCGAAGTCGACTGCCGGACGGCCGGACACCGTGATTACCTATCGTTGATCATTGACAACAAATCTTATCTCATCGAAAGTGCCCCGCTCAAAATCGATGAGGGCACATACTACGCAAACATTTCGGGCCGGCGATACAACCTCGAAGTCCTCGACGAACGGTCTGATCGCCACACGCCAGGCCGGCGCGCTGGCCAAAGAAGACGGACCGTACGTGATCGCATCACCGATGCCGGGACTCATCGTCGACATCCGCGTCAAAATCGGCGACAAGGTCAAGAAGGGCACGCCGGTGGCAATCATGGAAGCCATGAAGATGCAAAACGAGCTGGTGTCCGAGATCGAAGGAACGGTCACGGCGATAAACGTCGACCCGCAGGACGCGGTTGAATCACAAGCACCCCTAATTGAAATCGAGAGGGCGGAATGAGCGAGCGCAAGCGGATTGAGGAGGACCACAGCAAGTGGCTCGAGGAGAAGTACAAACCGAGAAGCCCAGAAAAAACCCGAAAGAAAATCGGCATTCGAAACATCCTCCCACAAAACCGTCGAACCGCTGTACACGCCGGCCGATTTTGAGACCAGGACACTATCCCGACAATCTTGGCTTCCCCGGCGACTATCCATACACTCGCGGCGTTTATCCATCCATGTACCGGGGGCGGCCATGGACGATCCGGCAGTACGCGGGATTCGGCACGGCAAAGGAAACAAACGAACGCTTTCACTTCCTTCTCGACAAAGGCCAGAAGGGACTTTCCGTCGCTTTCGATCTTCCGACCCAGATGGGTTACGATTCAGACGATCCAATGGTCGCCGGCGAAGTGGGAAAGGTCGGCGTCGCGATCGATTCGATCGATGACATGAGAATCCTTTTCGCTGGAATCCCGCTCGACAAAATAAGCACGTCGATGACGATCAATTCGACCGCGGCCATTCTGCTCGCACTTTACGTGGCGCTCGCCGACGAACAAGGCGTCGACAGACAGGCTTTGAGCGGCACCATCCAGAACGACATCCTAAAAGAGTACATCGCGCGCGGAACGTATGTTTTTCCTCCCGCGCCATCCGTGCGTCTCATTACCGACGTGTTCGCCTGGTGCGCAGAAAACCTTCCCAATTGGAATCCGATTAGTATCAGCGGTTATCATATCCGCGAGGCGGGATCTACGGCCGTCCAGGAGGTCGCATTTACCCTTGCGGACGCAATATGCTATGTCGAAGCGGGCATAAGCGCGGGTCTCGATGTCGATGTCTTTGCGCCGCGACTGTCCTTTTTCTTCAACGCGCACAATAATCTCATCGAAGAAGTCGCCAAGTTCCGGGCGGCGAGAAGAATGTGGGCGCGGATAATGAAGAATCGTTTTGGGGCAAAAAAAGACAAGAGTATGCTGCTGAGGTTCCACACGCAGACTGCCGGCTGCACCCTCACCGCGCAACAGCCCGAAAACAACGTCATCCGTGTCACCTTGCAGGCCCTCGCCGCGGTACTCGGCGGCACACAGTCCCTCCATACAAACAGCCTCGATGAGGCCCTGGGTCTTCCAAGCGATAATACCGCTCGAATCGCCGTGCGCACCCAGCAGATTATCCTCGAAGAGTCCGGCATTCCCGACTCGATCGATCCGCTCGGCGGCAGCTACATGGTTGAATCACTGACCGACTCGATCGAGGCTGACGCAAATCGTCTCATCGAGACCATCGACGAGATGGGTGGGATGGTCAAGGCCATCGAACAGGCCTATCCCCAGCGTGAGATTGAAAAGGCGAGTTACAGCTACCAGAAGTCCGTTGAAAATGGCGACCAGAAAGTCGTCGGCGTTAACGCATTCCAGGATGGCGGCGGCGCGGGGATCGATGTGTTCAATGTGGATCCGGCCATAGAAGACAACCAGGTCAAAAGCCTTAACAAACGAAAAGCCGAACGCAACGCCGCCGCGGCAAATAGCTCCCTCGCCGCGCTCGACCGCGCCGCGCTCGGAGACGAAAATCTTTTCCCTTATATACTCGACGCCGTCAAACAATCGGCCACGGTTGGCGAAATCTGCTCCAATCTCGCCGGGCACTTCGGGCGCTACCGCGAACGAACCACAATAAGGTAATACAATGATCAAACGCATCGATCACATTGCGATCGCCGTCGACAATCTCGACGAATCAATCAAACTCTACAAAAAGATCCTTGGTATGGACGTCGCTCACCGCGAGTATGTCGAGGAATTCAAAACCGACACGGCTACCTTCAAACTCGGAGATTCCGCGATCGAGCTGGTGGAGGGAAAGACCGAGGACTCGGCCATTCGCAAGTTCGTTGACGCAAAGGGTCCGGGCATCCATCACATAGCGGTGGTCGTCGAGGATATAGAGAATGCGATCGCCACTCTCAAGTCGGAAGGTGTCAAACTTATCGATGAAACGCCCCGGCCGGGCAAGGAGAACTCGCGCGTCGCCTTCATCCACCCAAAGTCCACAGAAAAAGTACTCTACGAACTCGTCGAACCCGATCCGTCAACGTAACTTCACCCTGGCCATTTTGATACGAAGCACGCCCCATTCTTTCTGAAACGCATTCTCGATCGAGAGAACTTCCACATCATACCGGCTTCTGTCCAACCCGTCGACGATGGATTGACAGCCCATTCCTTCGATCGCAGCGTCGTGATTCAGATAGTAGTCATCGAAAATAACCGTCGTTCCCTTCCCCATCATCTTCTCCGCATTATCCCAGTCCGACCCGATGGTCTCGACCGAGTGGCCGCCATCGATGAACACAAAATCTACGTCGCCGATTTCACCCACGGCGTTGGCAAGAGTGACCCTCGTGTCTCCCGCGTACAGGCGTACCTTTGCACCGGTTGATTTAAGATGTGATTCGACGTTCGCCCGCGACGGCGGCTTTTTGCTCAGTTCGCTTGCGAGAAGCTCTTCCGACAGATCTTCAAAAAGATCGAAACCGAAATATTCAACTTCCGACGGTTTGTAATGCGCCGCCGCCGTCCGGATCATATGACATCCGTGAACGCCGTCATACGTTCCGATCTCTACGATTCGACGGCACTTGTTCCGGTAAATCGTATCGAAAAGCTCCCTGTACCGAAGCGCGCGCTTTTTAAAAACAAGTGCTCGATAATACAGGCGTCCTGAGATACTCATAATGACCGCTTTCGTAGCGAGGCCCGTGCGACACGCGCACGGGCCTCATTCAATCAGCCTCTCAATCGATCATAGATACGATCGATGGGCATGTTCAATCGAAGGGTTCGATATACTACTCGAACTTGATTCCCTGCGCCAGCGGGAGTTCTTTCGACCAGTTGATCGTGTTCGTCTGCCGGCGCATGTACGCCTTCCACGAATCCGAACCCGATTCACGTCCACCGCCCGTTTCTTTTTCGCCGCCAAACGCGCCGCCGATTTCAGCACCCGATGTGCCGATATTGACATTGGCAATCCCGCAGTCGGAACCGGCATGCGAGAGGAACTGCTCGGAGCGCAGAAGGTTTGTCGTAAAGACCGCGGACGAGAGCCCCTGGGGCACTTCGTTGTGCCACTCGATGACCTCGTCGAAGTTATCGTACTCGATCAGGTAAAGGATCGGCGCGAATGTCTCGTCATGAACGATCTGCCAGTCGTGCTGGGCTTTAATGATCGTCGGCTCGACAAAGAACCCGGCGCCGTCAACAGTCTTGCCGCCGTAAAGGACTTCCCCACCGGCCTTCTTGATCGTCTCCAGCGCCGACATCATCACTTCGACGGCCGCCTGGTTGACCAGCGGTCCCATGAGGGTGTTCTCATCGAGAGGATCGCCGATACGAACCTGCTTGTATCCCTTGATCAATTTTTCGGTGAATTCGCCTGCGATTCTCTTGTCGAGAAACACGCGGCGCGTCGACGTACAGCGCTGACCCGCGGTACCCACCGCGCCAAACAGAACGGCGCGCATCGCCATGTCGAGGTCGGCGGTTTCATCAACGATGATCGCGTTGTTGCCACCGAGTTCGAGAATCGTCCGGCCGAGACGTTCGCCGACGACTTTGCCGATCCGGTAGCCCATCTCGCAGGAACCGGTCGCCGAGACCATCGGGATGCGCTTGTCGTTGATGAGCTTCTCGCCAATCACGGAACCTCTGCCGACCACGGTATTGAAAATTCCGTTCAGGTTGTGCGCTTTCATCACATCGTTGCAGATGTTCTGTACGGCGATCGCCGTGAGCGGTGTCTCGGAAGACGGCTTCCACAGCGTGACGTCGCCACACACCGCCGCGATCGCAGCGTTCCATGCCCACACGGCAACCGGGAAATTGAACGCCGAAATGACGCCCACCACTCCGAGCGGATGCCACTGTTCGTACATCCTGTGGATCGGGCGTTCCGAATGCATCGTCAAGCCGTAGAGCTGACGCGACAAACCAAGAGAAAAATCGCAGATGTCGATCATTTCCTGAACCTCTCCCCAACCCTCCTGGGCGATCTTGCCCATCTCGAGGCTGACGAGTTTTCCGAGCGCGTCTTTTTTGTCGCGCAGCGCTTCGCCGATGTCGCGAACGAACAGACCGCGCTGAGGCGCGGGCACCATCCGCCACTGTTTGAACGCTTCCGTTGCGACCGCCATTACTTGTTCGTAATCGGCTTCGGACGCCTGGGCAACCTTCGCGATTTCCTCGCCGGTGGCGGGGTTGATACGATGTAATCAGGTCGCGTCCCTCCATCGAAGTCCACGCACCCGGGCCCGAACACGCGCCCGGGTTAACGCTTTCGATACCGAGTTCTTTCAAGAAATCCATGACCCCACACTCCCGTGGTTACATATGTCATTGAGATATAAACACTTTAGCACGGCCTCCGAATCGGCCATAATTGCCTATGGTATTCGTTGAGACGCCCAAAGTCAACCGCTTGTTGGGCACAAAAAGATACCGGCCGGGCAAAAACCCGGCCGGCACCCAGCGAGTCCAGACCACTCCAGCAAAGCTGGAGGTCTAGTTCAACCCTCTCTTTTCGAGCAGCGGTTGAATACTTGGCTCCGAGCCGCGGAACTTCACGTAGAGGGTCATGGGATCGTCCGTGCCCCCTGCGGCCAGGATATATTTACGGAATCGATTGGCCGTTTCCCGATCGTAAAGGCTCGTTTCCTTGAATGCCTGGAAGGCATCCGCGTCGAGAACTTCGGCCCAGATATAGCTGTAATACCCCGCGGCGTATCCGCCCGCGAAGATGTGCCGGAAATAAGGACTCCGGTAACGAACCACGATTTCATCGATCAAACCAATTTTCTCGAGCGACTGATTCTCGAACTGGTGTGCGTCGAGCTTCTGCGGCTCGGTAAGCGTATGCCAATCCATGTCGAGGAAAGAGGCGGCGAGATATTCGGTCGTCGCGAAACCCTGGTTGAAATGCCTCGATTTCCTGATCTTTTCGATCAACTCGGCGGGCATCGGCTCACCGGTTTTGTAATGCCGGGCGTATTCCTCGATAACGGCCGGTTCGGCGGCCCAGTTTTCCATGATCTGGGAGGGCAGCTCGACAAAATCCGTGGCCACCGACGTCCCGGACAAACTCTCGTAGGTGCAGTTCGACAGAAGGCCATGCAGGCCGTGACCGAACTCGTGAAAGAGCGTGTTGACTTCATCCCAGCTCAAGAGCGCCGGTGTGTCGCCCGTGGGCTTTGAAAAGTTGCCGCAGTTGACGATAATCGGCGGGATATTCTTGCCGTCTACCTTCGACTGGCTCCTGAAAGCACTCATCCACGCGCCGCCGCGCTTGCTTTCTCTCGGAAAGTAATCGACGTAGAGAATTCCAATGTGCGATCCATCCTCTTCCTTGACCTCAAAGACGCGAACATCTTCGTGATATTTCGGAATGTCTTTGATTTCCGAGAACTGGATTCCGTAGAGTTTCGTCGCCACATCGAAAGCGCCCTGGCGAACATTCTCCAGCTGGAAATACGGTCTCATCATTTCTTCGTCGAGATCGTACTTGGCTTTCTTGAGCTTTTCAGCGTAGTACCACCAGTCCCAAGCTTCGAGTTTGAAGTCGCCGCCTTCCTCCGTAATCATGCCCTGTAGCTCGACGGTCTCCGCCTTCGCCCGCTCGAGCGCCGGGACCCAAAGTTCACCGAGAAGGTCATACACATTGCCCGGCACCTTGGCCATTCCTAGCTCGAGAACGTAATGCGCGTGCGTCTCGTACCCAAGGATGTTGGCGCGTTCGACACGCAGCGCGGCGATATCGGTGAGGATGTCTTTGTTGTCCAGATCGTTGGCATTGTCACCGCGGTTGATGTATGCCTTGAAGATTTTTTCCCTGAGCGCTCTTTTTTCTGAGTACTGAAGGAACGGGATCATACTGGGCTTGTGAAGCGTGAATACCCACTTGCCCTCGTGACCTCTGTCTTGCGCCGCTTCGGCCGCACCGGATATCGCGTTGGCGGGAAGCCCGGCGAGATCCGCCTCGTTTTCGATTACCATTTCAAAGGAATTGTTTTCTTTGAGAACGTTCTCTCCGAACTTGAGCGTCAACACGGAGAGCTTCTCATTGATTTCCCGAAGTTTTTCTTTTTGCTCGCCCTCGAGATTGGCGCCGTTCCTGACGAAGTTTTTGTAGTAATCATCAAGTAACTTTTTCTGTTCGGCGGTAAGCTCGAGATCACCCATCTGATCGTAAACGGCCTTTACCTTCGCGAAAAGAGCCGCGTTGAGAACAATGTCGTCCTGATGTTTTGAGAGCTTCGGAGCAACCTCTCTTGCGAGGTTCTGCATTTCTTCGTTCGTCAGCGACGAATTCAGATTAAAAAACACGTTACTCACGCGGGTGAGTAGCGCGCCAGAGCGATCCATCGCCTCGACTGTATTGGCGAATGTCGGGGGATCGGTACTCTTGACAATCGCGTCGATCTCGGCCTGGTGCTGTTTCATGCCTTCCTCAAAGGCGGGCATGTAATGCTCGAGGCGGATTTCATCAAACGGCGGCACGCCAAAAGGCGTGTCATACGCCTCGAGAAACGGATTTTCGGCGCCAACAGCGATGGCTGCAAAGGCCAAACCCGCAACGAGAATGAGAAGCAGAACACGTCTCATTTCTATATACTCCTTTTATATATATGGTTACGCGGACACCACCGGAGGTGTAACCGCCGACTCACGGTAGGGGAAACACCATTTTACCATGTTAACGAATCTTTTTGGGGAAAATCTTCCGGCGGCGGCCGGGCAGTATCAATCGATCATCTTTGTCATCTTGTAGATGAACGGAGCAAACCCCATTTTATCCCAGAAGGCCAGCGAGACTTCGTTCGTCGTCGCCGCATGAAGCTCCACGCGCGTGACGCATTCTCGGCGAAACCAATCAAGGACTCTTTCGCATAACTCTCTCCCCACCCCTTCGCCACGCCTCGCTTCGGTGACGACAATATCCTGGATGAAACCGAAGCGTTTGATCTCAAAGACCGGAGGGTACACCATTATCGCGGCGGCGCAGAACCCAACTATAGCATCGTCACCTTCGGCCACCATCAACAGACGATCGGGTTGGCCAAGATTTTCCCGGGCGAAACGGGCGAACTCTTCGTGACCCTCCGCGGCGCGGGCGAAGAACGAATCTCGTTCGCAATGAAAGTCCATCATTTCTTTCCACAGTTCGACAACCATCGGGATGTCATCCATAACGGCTCTGCGAATTCTCATGTTAACGCCTCAACTATCCATCGTGCACACATACAACAACCTCGATGAGCTGTCTTTCGCCCTGCCAAGAGTATACCCATCATATTTTTTGTAATCAAACCCGCGTTTCAAAAGCAGCTGTTCGATTTCAAATGGTTTGTATCCGCGTTCGACGTGTTCCTCTTCGAACTTTTTAAACGCGCGGCCGCTGCGCACAAAACCGGTAAACAAACAGCGTCCCAACGCGGTCCGCGGCTCAAACGATGTTTGAGCGATTACGGTGAAATCATCGTCGCGGATCACCGTGGTCTCATGCCATTGCTCCTGGAGCCCAGAGTAAGTGTTCACATCGAAAATGAACACACCCCCGTCTCCAAGATGATCCTCAACGCGTTTGAATACTCGTGCGATATCTCGAATCGTGACCAGATAGTTGAGACTGTCGAACACACAGGTAATGACATCGTACCTGAGCTTTAGCGACAACTCGCGGATGTCCGAGTGGACTATCCTTGCCTCCGGCGCATTTTTCCGTGCGATCGCCAACATCGGAGCCGACACATCGACACCGGTCATCTCAAACCGTGCCCCGTGGGCCAACGCGAGGAGCGAACCAGTCCCGCAACACAGGTCGAGCCACGCGCGGGGCGGGTTTCCGGGGCGCCCGACCGTCTTTTTAATGAACGGCCATACCCTGGGGACCCAGACGTCCCATTGCTTCTGATAGACAGCGGCGAATTCGCTTCCAAATACCATGGGAACAGTTATACCACATTATGCCATGGAAATAAGCGCCCGTAATCAAAACATCTCACGCGCATCAACCCGTATTGCACGAGCCTGCACTTGTGGTATTATGAGCCTGAACAAAAGAAGGGTTGAATTTCCAGCGACCGAATTCATGCCCGCCGCGGGATCACCGGCCGCCGTCGACGAGGTTTTGCGATGCCGACAAACGTCACACCCGAATTCAAGAAGGCGAAAGAGGCCTTCCGCAGGGCGCGTGAACCCGATGAGCGTCTAAGCTGTCTGAAAGAGATGCTGAAGACTGTTCCCAAACACAAGGGAACCGATCATCTTCAGGCGGAGATCAAGACCCGGATCAAACAGCTTACCGACGATCTCACCGGCCCGAAAAAGGGCGGCGCTCGAACAGGCCCGGCACACACGGTCCCTCCAGACGGTGCGGCCCAGGTCGCGATCCTCGGGCCACCGAACTCGGGCAAGTCAACTCTTCACGATCATCTCACCGGATCCCACGCTGAAATCGGTCCCTACCCGCACACGACAAACGTTCCCCAGCCGGGTATGTTCGTCTTTGACGATGTGCCGTTCCAACTTGTCGACCTTCCGCCGATATCCGCCGAATATATGGAAACCTGGATGCCAAACGCATTGCAGCCCGCGCACGCGGCGCTTCTCGTTGTCGATTTAAGTGCGGCGGGATGCGTGGAGAATGTCGCTGCCATTAAAGAGAAACTCGAAGCGAAGCGAATCTCGCTGGTCCCGGCGTGGCCGGGCAGTTTTGCCCACGTGGAACTCGACGCCGAACCGGAGTCCGTACCCGCTGCGGATGAAGCAGATGATGAAAAGGATGACGACGAAGCCGATCCGTTCAGGCTTTATATCCCAACACTGCTTCTCGCCGCCAAGAGCGATCTAAGTTGGGATTCCGAAGAGATAGGGATACTCGAGGAACTCATCGGTGTCCGCTTCCCCGCCCTGTCCATTTCGGTATCCACAGGTCACGGGGTTGAGAAAATTGGCCGGGCATTGTTCGACGGGCTTGGGATCGTTCGCGTGTACACAAAGATCCCGGGGCATCCCCCGGACCACACACGTCCGTTTACGGTGTTTCAGGGGGACTCGGTCAAGGACGTGGCTCGTTTGGTACACAGGGAGCTTGCCGTCACTCTCAAGTATGCCAAGATATGGGGAAGCGCCAAGTTCGACGGCCAGCAGGTCGGTAAAGATCATGTGGTACGCGACGGCGACATCGTGGAGCTGCACAGCTGATTGATTTTCGGTCGCCCCCAGAAGCCTCGCCACTTTTCCGGCATTCATTCTTAAGAGAAATCAAGCCCGAGCTTTCCTCCCTCGAACGAGAGGTTAACCGGAGTTGAATCGACGTCGCAGTGCGGATGCGCTTCGAGTTCGTTGCGGATATCTTCCGTCACATACAATTCGCCGAGATGAAGCGTGTTCGGGATAAACATCCATCGAGCGTCGCCAAAACGTTCGCGTATTCGCCCCACGAGCTCTTCATCGTCGCTCAATGTCGCGGGGATCTTTGCCCTTTCCATATCACCCGTCGTAAAAACATTCACGAATGTTTTTTGTTCGTCGATGGCGTCCCTGAGCCGCCGCGTGATGAAGTCGGCGAGCCCGACGCCAATCGCGTTGCCCCGCGATTCACGGGAGAGAGAAAGCGCCGCGATCACCCTCACGTCGGGTTTTTCGACATCTTCAAACCCTTTGATCCCCCGGCGCCCGATCACGTTCGTATCCATGCCGGTGCCGCTCCAGGTTTTTCCAATCGATTCGACGACGAGGACATTGAGATCGTCGACTGGAAGACGAGGAAAATAACCACGATGTCGCTCGACAAGAACCGGTTCCACCTCCGGGATGTCCCCGGGAAGAACCCCGTGTATCTCAGCGGTGGCGTCGAATCCGTCTTCGAGAATCGCCAACCCCGCGAGAATCTTGCCCGAGTCGAGAATGGCGCGTCCCATCTCGACAATCATGTTTTTCATTTCGTGAGTTGGCGTTCTATGAAATGTCTCCGCGGAGTTAATCTTCCCCATCCCGACAACCATCATCTTCATCAGCCCGCTTTGCACGGGTCCCGAGAAACATGTGTGGAGCTTGATCCGGTTCAGAACCAGCACACCCGCGGCATCGGCACAGTGGCGGTCCATGAAAACATCGCCCATTGCGACAGAGCCGATCGTGACCACATCCATGCTCGAGCGGATTTCCATCCCCACCGCGTCCTCCCCCAAACCCAGCGACTCCACCATCTCTCTCTGCCCTTCGGCAGTCGCCCCGTTATGCGACCCCATACAGGGAACGAGAAACGGTTCCGCTCCACGCTCGCGCAGCCACTCGCCCGCGGCCCTCGTGATCGTGACAATGTTCCGGATGCCCCGGCTCCCCGCGGTCACCGCGACCGGTCCCCGGGGAACTTCGATCGCGAGTCCGTCGAGCTGCCCGCGAACCACCTCACGAATATTGTCGATTGGATTCGAAACCAGTTGTTGATGAACCTTGAACAGCCTCATTGACATCCTAACGCAGGTTCACCGTCCACAGCGAACCGCCGCGCGAACCTTCCGATGCCTTGAAATACAACGCATCGCCGACGGCGACAATTCCCCACCCACCGCGGGTAAATCCGCCGAATTCCATTGCGTCCCCAAACGGATTTATTTCTATCGCAAGGGCGGTCCCCTGGGCGGAGCCATCGCTCACCCAAAGCTCCGTGCCCCTCGCTCCGTCATTCGCGGGAAAATACGCTCTTCCGCGAACCCTTCTGAAACCGGGCGCCCAATACTTCTTTTTCGTCGGGCGTGGAAACGCGTCGAACGCGCCGGGGTTGATATCCATCACCAGCCCGGTCTCCCCTCCATTCTCATCTATCGACCAGAGTTCCCTCCCGGTCAATTCCTCGTACGCCGTGAAGAACACCGCGTCTTTGCCTTCTCCAAAGTCGGAGGGATCGGAACCGTCGGGGCCGGGGTTTATATCCCTGACGATTTGGGTCCCCTCTTCCGTGCCGTCGCTCCGCCAAAGTTCCTTACCGCTGAAACCGTCGTCGGCCCCAAACAAAACTTGCCGGCCCGTGGTAAACAGCTGATCGGGGTTCGATCCTTGCGGTCCCATCCGTATATCCGCCACCATTTGTGTTCCGTGCTCCGTCCCGTCGCTCACCCACAGTTCCCGCCCGGCCAGCGGTCCGTCCGCCGTAAAAATAGCCCTCCCCCCAACCTTTACGATTCCCTGGGGAAAAGAACTTCCGCCGGGGAGAATGTCCCTGGCGAGAACGGTACCTGCGGAAGTTCCGTCGGAGCGCCATAATTCAATGCCGCTCACGCCGTCATCCGCGGCAAACAACAAATACTTGTTCGCGGCGCACTTGAAATCCGGGCTCGAATCGCGAAGTCCGCTGTTGATGTCCCGGACCATCATGGTACCGGCGGCTGTGCCGTCGGTCTTCCAAAGTTCGACCCCACTGTTTCCGTCCGTGGCGCTGAAGAAAAGAATTCCTCCCGCCGCGACCAGATCGAACGGCCCGGACCCAGCCGGTCCCGAAAACACGTCCGCAATCATATTCGTGCCGTTCTGAGTTCCATCGCACCGCCACAGTTCTCTTCCGTGAATACCGTCATCCGCCGCAAAGTAGATCGCGTCCCCCATGACCGTTAGCGCCCCAGGATTCGAACTCCCGAACGGGTTAATGTCCATAAACTCGCGCGAGCCAATGTCCGTCCCGTCGCTTTCCCACAATTCGACACCGCCCAGTCCATGGCCGCGAAAATACAACTTGCCGCCGAGCACGGTAAGATCGAATGGGCTCGAGGCATCAAAAGGCGTGAGATTGGCCGCTTCAAAGGGAAGCGCCGGACTCTCTCCGACGACGTACGGGATATTCGAGCACGACGCCACAAAGCAAATAATGGCGGGAATCAAAACGACCCAAAAAAGGCTGGAGTATTTGTAGTGCATACCGTCAGTGGTTTTCGCTCGGCTTGAGTGTCTCAAGGATTACGGCGTCCACCCAGTAAATATCGGCGAGTTCATTCCCATTCTCAGCGTAAATCCTTAGAACATCACTGTAAGTGAACGGCCTATCTTCCTGTATTTTATTAGTGTTGCTCCACTTTGTATCCACGCCCCTCGAGCAATTTTACCAGGCCCTGTTCTCCGGGCATGTGCCCGACGCCGACAATGATGACACGGGTTTTGCCGTCTTGCATGAACCCGTCGATCTGATCGGCCCAGGTCAGATTTCTTGCGACAATCAATTTTTCGGAGATCTCGGGAAAATCCTTCAAACTCTTGTTCAATGTCTCCTCGAGGCCTTTGAGGTCTCCGGTTTTCCACGAGTCGAGTATCTTTTCGAGTTCCGCCTCGATATCGGACATCTGCCGCAACGTATAAAAGAGCATGTCTTTCTGCATTTCCTCGGACATCCCAACGAACAACTCCATCTGAAACTTAGCCGTCTCTAAACCGGACATCTGCTTGCCGTCCGTTTTTGCCATTTCCGAGAAGTGCATTTCGACACCCAGAGCGGGATCAAAACCGAGTTTTTGCATCTCGGCCATCGTCAACGCGATCGCAACAAACCACGGCCTGAAGGTCGAATACATCCCGATGTCGATATCCAGCGCTTTGGCCAAAGTGCTTGCTTCTTCATAATCCGCTTCTCCGAGTTCCGACATCAGTGTTTTGCCCTCGTCGTACATCGCATTCTGAAGGACGTAGCCCTGGAGCGCCGGCGCCTGGAGACTGTCGGGATGCACCTCGAACACAAGTTCTTCAGCCTCGGCGTACGCGGCCAGCATCTTGTCGCTGAGCGGATAGTCTTCTGGTTTTAAAAGGTGGATCGATCCAAGGAGGTAAATGGTGGTATTCCCGGAACTCACTTTCCACAGGCTCGTAGTACCCGTCTTTTCCGCCACCGCGGGCGTGACACACGCTGCCGCTAAAAACAAAATCCCGGCGACAACAAAGAGTCTTTTTTTGGCAAAAGACATAGACGCTCCTTCGGCCGAGGTGAATCATGGCGTAAGTAACCGAACAGATTTTTGAGGCCGGCGAAACGACCGGGCTACTTATTTTCCAACTTCTTCTTGAGTCTCTTGTTCTTGCGGAGACGCGTCTTGCCGTACGATTTTCTCCACTGCTTGCCGCGTTTTGTCCGGCGGTCACCTTTACCCATGAGCCCTCCTTGCAAAAACGTTACTTTCCAACAATTTTGAGGAGATCGTTCTCGAGTGTTTCGGCCGGAGCCTCAACAATCCGTCCGATCTCTTTGCCCTCGCGCATCACGATGATCGTCGCGACGGCTTTGACATCGTACCACTTTTTTGTATCAATCGACCAGTCAAAGACGGCCGGCGGGATAGGCATATCCCGCGTAAATCGTGAACTTCCCACCGCATACATGGTTATTTTCGACTCTGGAATCGACAACTCATCCATGATCCGCCACAACCGAGGCACAACCTGCCGCGAGTCGTCGCACCAGGTCCCCAGAACACAGACGAATTCGACACCTTCCATCCCGGCCTTGAGAGCTTCGGTTGCGCCGGATTCAGAACGATATCCGTGATACTCGGCGCCCCAGCCGTCCAGCGAACCCACGATGTCCTCGCGAGTCACCTCGCCGAGCAGTACGGTTCCCTGTTTTTCCAGCTCGACGCGCTTCATCCCCATCTTCTCCGGCTTTTTCTTGTCCGCGGGAGGATACGTATCGTCCCACCACTCAGGCTCACCCTTGAGCCATTTGTCGAACCACGAGAGTATCGCGTTCGACCACATGATGCGTTTCTTGTACTCGATGACAAAATGATTCTGTCCGCCCACGCGAAGATATTCGACCTCTTTTCCAAGAAGTTTCAGAGCGGTATACATCTGTTCGCTCTCTCCCCGCGGCACGTTCGTATCCACCGACCCATGAAGGAGCAAAAGCGGGGTGACGATTTTGTCGGCGGCGAAAAGCGGACTTTGATCGATATAGATATCCGGACGGTTCCACGGAAAACTGTTCGCAGCGGAAACGGAATTATACGCATACCCCCAGTAACCCTCCCCCCAATAACTCGAGATCGAGCTGATCCCCGCGTGCGATATCGCCGCCGCGTAAATATCGGTCTTGGTAACCAGAAGCTGTGTCATGAAACCGCCGTACGAGGCCCCTATGCAACCGACCCGCTTCGGGTCGACAAACGGGTGCGCCTCCAGGAATTTCTG
This sequence comes from Candidatus Latescibacterota bacterium, assembly GCA_963791045.1. GTDB lineage: Bacteria > Krumholzibacteriota > Krumholzibacteriia > WVZY01 > WVZY01 > CAWBQK01. The sequence goes on along the minus strand of CAWBQK010000017.1, from coordinate 2,644 downwards.
CGTTCCCTCTATGATTTCGCCCGCCGTCGTGATGCCCCAATCGTTAACGTGTCGCGCCGAAAACTCCTGCCCAAACCCCGTCGCCCCGCTCGGTTGGAGCACATACACGACATAGCCGTTTGCGGCCCAGAGGTTTTTGGGGTAGCGGCCGCCAAAACTCCTGTTCACCGGAGAGGTTCCACCGTAATAGTAGACAACGCACGGCCAGGTCTTCGAGGCGTCAAAATCCGGCGGGTAGTGGATTCGGCCAACTATCTCATCGCCACTCGCGGTCGTGAAATTCCAATCCTCCACGAGTCCAAGCGTGACGTCATCAAACCGTTCCGCCGTGTAATCGAGAAAGAGGCGAGTCTTTCCGTTCTTGAGATCCACCCAGAATACTTTTTCCGGCTGACTCGCGCCGGAGCCCGACACCACCGCAACCGACTTATCGGCAGCGACACCACGCCGGCGAATCACGTCACAATCCAAATCTACCTTTTTGTATTCCTTCTTCTTAATGTCGTAACGGTAGAACCTGACGAATTCTGTTTCTTCCGCCGCGATGTAAATGTAATTGTCCTCGGGCCAATAGGCTGACACGACGGCAGGATCGAAATCCTTTGTGATCGGCTCCGCTTTCCGTGTTTCCGGATCGAAAATATAGGCCTGCGTATCGTAGCTGTTGGGAATTGTGCCCTCGGGGACATCCTCTCCGACCTTGCCGAATGCGGATGGGCCGCCGGTCGCGAGAATCTTCTTGCCGTCCGGAGACCACCGCACACTGCCCAACCAGCCGCCACTCCACAACAACTCCGTACTCTGGTCGTCGATATTCAGCAGGTACAATTCCGTCCGGCTATACGGCCGGTCGGAGAGGTCTTCGAAGTTGCGACCGAGCAGGAGCGACTTTCCGTCTGGGTGAATATCATAGACATAACTGCCGTGCTCACCCGCGGTCATCTTGCGGACGAAACCGCGCGGGACCGACGCGATATAGAGCGAGGACTTGTCCCCCGCGCCCCTCCGTCTGTCGTAAACCCCGACAAGGCGTTTGACTCCCGTCTTGTTTTCCTTCGGCTCCACGTTCACCGAGTAGGCGATAAACGATCCATCCGGCGCCCAATCGTACCCGGAAAAATCTTTTACGCCCTCGATGATGTTTTCCGTCGTCCCGGCATCGAGATCGATCACACGCAGAGTCGCCATTTCGTCCTTCGTGCTGACAAAGGACAACCGGTGCCCCACCGGAGCCCATTGCCAGTTCGAAGCATCGGACATGTCCGTCAAGGTCTGTACGAGAGTGGCGTCCTTGACCCTCCGAATCTCGCGCCACGACTCCGTCCCACCTTCTGGTGGAATCCGCTTTGACAGCGCAAGCGATACATACATTCCATCGGGGGACATCTGAATCGCCCCCACACTGGGTGCGTCGAGAACATCGTTGATGTTCATCGCCCGTTTAGGAGTTCCACTGAGCGCCGGCGCCAGGTCCGGCGCATCGGACGGCTCAATACGAATATCGACGCCCCAGTCGGTCAACGTATCGCCCGGCACGTGGACGGCCTTGACAACGATGACATGCTTGCCCTTCTCGAGCTTTGCCGTCCCCTTCTTTGCTTCATCGGCCGCGTCCAACTTCCCATTTTTGGTTTGTTTAAAAAGAGAGGTCCCATCGACAAACATTTCGAACGGATGCGTGGAAAGTCCTTTGAATTCCACCTTGCTCCATCGCGGAACTTTGATATATGCGGCCAGGTACACGACGCTGGGCAGCTTATCATTGGGCGCGAACGACACGCCCTTCTCCCCGCGTGTGACTTCTTGCCACGCGACATCACCGGCGTCGAATACAGCAACGCTCTTCCCGGCGGCCGGCTCGAGTGCTCGAATATTCAGATGATCTCCTGCGAGCACGTCCTTCGCGGACATCTTCGTCCCGCCCTCGCCGTTGAACGCGGGAAACGGTGTAACGATTGGTCCCAGCATCAACCATTGTTCGATCGGCGTCGTCTTGTCCGATTGTTCATCCTCTTCGTCCGCCCAGGCGCCCTGCGACATGGTGGCGCAGACCATAACAACAAGTAGCCAAATACCCGCAATCCGTCTAAAATGAGAAAACATGACCATCCTTTCTCGAGTCGAGAACGAGCGCCGGGCGACAGCCGCCCTCGCGTGTTTCGGACAACAGTATCCCTGATCCGTCACGAATTCAAGTGTTCGATGCCGGTTGATACACGGCCTTAAAAAGGAGTCTTCAAATGAGAATTGTCGGTGTTGTGATTGCGATCGCCGTATTGGCGTCATTCGGCGTCGCGGCCGCCGGGGACACAACCGTCGACGACCTTCTCGCCGGCGTCGGGATAAAGCCCGACGGCGACATGCGCGGCCAGATGGATGTGGTCGGCTTCGTGACGACGGCGGATCAAATGGATGCGGTAGTCAATCAGACGCACGCCGCCGCCGCCGAACGCCGCCGCCTCCTCCAGGACACCACCGGGCTCACCGATGACACCGCATTTATAGCGGGGGTCTGCCCCCATGACGATTATTACTACGCGGGCCGTTTATACTCGATTCTTATACCGAACATAAAGGCAAATACGGTTATTTTGTTTGGTGTGTTTCACAAGGCCAGGTATTTCGACTGCAACGACAGACTTCG
>CAWBQK010000016.1:0-20834 GCA_963791045.1 Candidatus Latescibacterota bacterium | reverse complement strand
GCTCCAGTGACTCCACAATCCTTTTTTCTTCTTAGCCACACCAGTCGCTTTCGGCTCTCGGGTGTGAGTCCTAGCTTGTCGTACATCCGAGTGAGTGAGTTTTCGTAATGGCCTAACATGTTGAGTATCGCGTGATGGTTCCCATTGGCGTCAAACAGGCCATTCTCAGCGAGAAAACCCCACACCTGATCCAACAACACCTCGTAACGTGAGACTTGCGACACAAGGCCCGCATCTAGCTCCTGGTCCACATGCTCGAGGTTCATTAGCTGCGTGTACCGTGCGGTGTAGGTGTTCCGCATCTCCTCGGGCCAGTGGTCGGTGTTGAGGGAAAGGTACTGGTAGAGACCGTGTGACGGTGGTCGACCGCCTGCGTCCTTCGTGGCAACGGGGTTGGATGAATCCATTCATACCTCCTAGTAGTAGTCATGTAGGACCCTCCGCTGTGCTACAATGGGGCATTCCCTTAACAACGGAGGTGACTCATGGCGAAACGATTAGTGTGCTCTGGATTGGAGTGCTTTGTCTGATGGTGTCTGCGATGATCGGGTTTCATCTCGAGGAGGCGAACTGTACAGGCGCAAGTGGGGAGTTCGATTGCCCGGATACGCCACCTGGTCGGATACGGAATATGTTATTACTGACACCGGCGATGCGTATTTTAATCAACGGTCTAATTTGACCTCTCCCTACACCCAACCGGCAACCTACCTCGGCAACTTCTGGACCGGCGAAATGGGCCAGGTTCCCGTGGCCCCGGAAACGTGGGGTAACATCAAGGGCAAGTACGACGGCGACAAATAACGGAGGGCGACTAACGTGAAGAATCGATTGCTCTACATCACGATTGGTGTACTCGTAGGAATCGTCGTGACGCAGTGGACCATGCCCGCAAGCGAGGCAACCGGAGTGTTCCCGGGACCTGGAATCATCGCGGGTGGTGGTTACTTGGCACTCGATGAATTTGGACGGACATGGGTCATTGAGCTTAAAGATCCTGACGGCACGTTCAATCCCAAGTGGGTACCAGCCGAGGAAAGATTTTCGATTCCAAACGAGCTTCCCGCTCCCGTGTCCAACATCAAGTTCTGGTCTCACGGTTCGATAATCACCCAAGACGGATACGCGTGGATGCTCAGGGATGACACGCAACCGCCGGAGTGGGTAAGTTGTGGTCGGTGGGGGCCAGGCGGCACGGTACCGGCACAGGAAAACACCTGGGGCGGTGTGAAAGGCAAGTACGACGGCAACAAGTGATCGAGCGCTTCCACGCTTGACACGCAACGGGCGATGTGTGAGAATTCCGGCGGTAAATCGTTGGTAGGAGCCCTTCCCCGTGCGGTATACCGGATAATCCCCTCTCTCGTTGGCGTGGCGTCTAATCCCCATTATGTTAACTAGGGGGGTTATTTCTTTATGTGACAATAGGTTAAGTCCGTTCAACTTTCTCGCAATTAGTCCGCTGATCGTATAACTGCAAGCGCCGTAATTCCTTCCGCTATTCCGCATACAATCCACAATCAAAAACAGGCTCTTTTGGTTTTCTAAGGTACGAATTGACAAGGGCTTAGGGCGGCAACGGCGGGCCATTATTGTGCGTGGTAACGGGTTAGACAGCTTTGTCGCTGCCAGGCGGGTGTCGAGATGTTGACATATGGCGTGGTTTGGTGCGTTTACCGCCTCAAATAGACGGCGACGCATAGCGAGAGCCGTCGTCTCTTTCTGTATTCCTAAAGAATACCTAAGCGAAATTTGGCCTTGTAACTCTTTGCGGTGTTGCGAGTTCTGGCACCGCTTGCTACCAATAGTGGCGTACTTTGCTACCAACAGTGGCGTCCCCTTAGTCACCCGTCACCTTCCTCGGGTTCAAGATGATCTCGTACCGCAGTTCCCCACCTCGGGTGCGCGTGGAAATCCGTTCGACGTAACCAAGCTCCTGGGCGATCTCTCCACACCAGTCAAGCGTGTCCTGAATCCGCTTCCACTGGCGTTTCCGAATCCACCCGTCCATGCGTAGCTCTGACGCCAACGTGAGTGGCTTAGAAACCATCACGAGCCCCTTGTCTTTTCGGTGGCGCTTGGCTGTCTCGATGAGAAGTCGTTCGATGAATCCATACGGAAATTTGGAGCCCTTCGCGTGTTCGCGGATCTCGCTCAAGTATCTCGGGGGTTTTAAGACGAAGTAGTTATCGATGCCGTCCACCCAAATCGGTTTGAGCTGCACGCCAATGAGGACGGGCGACACAGTGTCGTGAGTGGAACCACTGAGGGAAACGATGTCGCGGTCCGTGAGTTCCCCGTCGAACACTTCGGAGAGCTTTATGATGTGCTCGAGTGTTTTGACCGTGAACGTCTTCCGCCTGCCGTCAACCGTGGCCGTCTTTCGGTACAAAAGATAAAAGGGCATGTTGGCCAATCGTGTAACGCCTCGAGCGCCTTGCCGCGTTCCCATCCCTGAAACCGCCTCTTGCCGTCGGGCCCGACATGCTCCCGAACACCCCACGCCCTAAACCACGCGGACGGCGTAAAAGACAAACCCGGCACGACACCTGTATACCGATAGACGTTGTCCGTCGTGAGATAACATTCGTCGAGGATGTTGGCTCGGCAATCGGGAGAGGCCAACAGAAGCTGTAACGCGTTCACCGTTCGACAAAGTCCTGGCGTGTAATCGATCCCCACGACTCGAACACCACTATGTTCCCCGGGCGACAGGTCACCGAAGAACGACCGCGATGGGTCTTTGGGAAACTTCTGCTCCTCAAGATGAATCGGTGCCCTGTGCCGCGTGTCAATGACCGCTGGCAAGTGATACGCCCGCCTGTTTCCGCTAAACTCCACGACGATGTTCTCCCTGTCTATGCTCGGATCATTGAGAAGCCCACCAATGTCCGGCGCGGGATCGGTGTGTGGATTCCACTCAATGACGATGTGCCGTCCTTACGTTTGTTTTTGTTATCACCACGCACCCACTGTTGCGCTCCCAGTGACAATGCGTTGTGTCGGTTGCTCGAAGTCCAAGCAAGATCGTCCGTCCCACCTGGCCGTCTCTGTTTTTGAGAATCTTGATCTTGAGCGTTGCGGTGTCTCCGTCCTCATCACCGGTCATCGAGGTATTGACCAACGACAAGACCGTGTGCGCGTCGGATGTTTGGTCATCGCTCTCCCTGAAATTCTCAAGACGCGGATCGTCTCCCGCCTTCCCGGTTTAGTTGCGACGCGGCGATGATCGGGACGTGGTACCTCTTCGCGGCGTTCTTGAGTTGGTCGCTGATGAATTGAATGGTCGCCTGGCGCGTGGGGAGAGACTTGGTCGCTGGGAATCTGGCTGGATGTAGTCCACAAAGACCGCAGCCACGCCTTGTGTTTTCAAGTCGCGGATGACATCCGACAAGCTCCTCGACCGCGTGTGGTTTGTCTATTATGTAGAGGCGTTCGGTCTTTCCCAAGCTCCTCGAGTTTGGCCCGGGCGCGTTCCAGGTCGCTGTTGTCGCTCTCATGCCTTCACGGATGTACCGATGTATCTCTCTCGCGTTTTGAAAAGCGTTCGAGGTCACCCCCGCTCTCACGTTGTAACATTCGGACGTACACGCTTGTAGTCTTGGCTGTGCTCATACGAGACAAACGCAAACGACTTCTCCGTGTACTGGGTCGATCATGTTGGCACATGATGTTGACGAGGAGAGCCGTTTTCCCGTGTGACGTGCGAGCGCCGATTATCGTTAGCGACTCGGGGTGGATTGATACGTACGATGTCTAGCTCGGCAAACCCAGTGCAAAGACCCTCTCCAACGAGACCGGGTATCTACTTCGTAATTGGCGCGTGTGTACGGCTGAATGGCGAGATGATTTCGATGTTGGTTTAAACGAACGGAGGGTTTCGAGATAGCCATCGGTGTCTCCCGCTTCGCACAGCCGCGTGAGTTCGGCATGGTAGTCGGCAATATGCAGGGAAAGGTCAGCGGACTCTGAGTCTCGGCGCTTTCGTTTCCAGGTCTCTCACTCGCTTGCGATACTCTTTCCGGGCCTAGACAGACCGGATACCACTTCAAACTTGAGAATTGTCTTCCCTTCCCCCGTCGGAGAGTTCCACGAGCGCCTCACATGCGGACTGAGCTATGGCGTCGTTCAACACTTCGAGTTTTCCGGCGCTCCGCAGTGGGGCCCAACAAATAGCCTCCTCTTGGAGTTCTTTGATCGGGTCTCGCTTGATCGATTGATCTGATTCGTGATCCATAAGCTCCCCAGAGTTAGGGCCAGATGTGGGTGTCATCAACAACATCTTGTCGGTCTCGTTGCCATCCACTCGTCGAGCTCTCGGATGTCGAATCGAAGTCTCCCCCGTTTCTTTATGACGGGGATCAAGCGTTCGATACGAATTGGTATATTGTGCCCTGCCGTATATCCCGTATAGGTTGACGCCTCTTTGATGTTCAAATATCGCCTATTCATAAGACCTCATGTCTATCTTTATAGATCTTATCTATCCCAAAAAAATGCGCTCACCGCGACAATTTCGGGTCGAAAGCCTCCGTTGACCATCCCTGAAAAGACGCCGAATCCGAACCTTATCGTAAACTTGTTCACATCTGATCAGCGTGATGACCGGTGGTCACGCCATATCGTTCGGGAGCCCATACTTTAACGCTCCAGCCCTTCATTGCTTTTTCTGGTCGCTTCTCAATCGCACTTTTTTTCCCGTCGATCCCCCACACCTTTTCAAGTTGCTCGCCCATGTTTTTCGTTTTGTCATACACCAAAAGCTGTATGTCCCGTAAGCCCCCATCTCGAGCTCAGGTTACCGGGTGTTCTTCATCAAAAACCAGTCAAGGATCGGATCTGCAGTTAATGCCAAAACGAAACCCTTTTTCGTGTAACAATCGTAAAAGCCGCCCGGTCCAATGATCCAATGCCTCTTCCCGTCGCCATCGGCATACCGTGTTGACTGAAGGCGATGACGACACCGATCTGAATGCAATTTCGCCTATGAATACAACCGACGCGTACCATGGACCGGCGGGTTCCGAATCATATCTGGTCGGAGAATCCCACGTTCTAGCCAGGTTCACGATTAGTCTTCATCTTTGACTCTCGAAATCTCGGAACACAGTTCTAGTCGCCATCAACCGAACTCGTTCCAACAAGTCATCAAACCTGCGAAGGACTTCATTCCATTCAGTGGTACTACTCATAGTCGCTAGTCTAGCTTGAGACTTGGTTTTGTCAAGAGGAAATTTCTCGTCGCTTCACGATTCCGTGATGTGCCCACTCGTCACCAGAATCGGTTGTGTCCATATAGGTGACCCTAAACTTCCGCAAAACCACGCATGAAGACACAAAGCCGAACAAACGACTCCAGAGCAGATAATCAATTTGGGATCAACGAATTAGGTGTGTTACTTGAGGTTGGGACGTGGGCAAAAAAAACGGACTTATTGGATTTTCAATCCGTTGCTCTACCGACTGAGCTACCTTCGCACCAATGGCCACGCGGTCCTGCCCCATCATCCCGCACCCAAAGCCCCTGACCGCGACCAGTGTGAATTCTTTTCCGCCAGGCCCGAATATATTGCCATTCGATCCCCCATTTGTCAACGCCCGACTTTTGTGCGGGGGACCCTCCCTCCAGGCCGGCGGGTTGGATATATTCCCCGCGATATCAGGCGCGATTCCCTCTGCGCGACGGCGGCGTTACGAATTGACCGCCAAAAGGCGCAACGATACGCGACCGGGAACAGCGAGTTCGATTTCTCCGCCACAGACCGCAAAGCCCCCCCTCACGGGTGTGTTCGCGCACTAATTCCGCCCTCAAACCGCACCTTTGGGTGATGTGCCCACGCGTCCGACAAAGCGCACGTTCTCTGGTAGAGTTGAATTAGGCGCGCCTGTAAACGACTGTGACAACATAAGTTAAAATACGGCCAAAGATAAAATACCCCCCCGAACGGTCTCGATCCTGCAATTGTCAGCTAACGGCAGGGTGCATTCTGTTTGCACCCGGGCTCGAATACTAACACTTCGGAGGTCACACATAATGTCCAGGGGTAATCAATGGCACCGTTGGCTCGCGATCTCGAGTCTCGCTGCTTTTCTGTTTATCTCTAAATCCGTCACACCGTCGGACGCCCACGCACAGGCCGTCCAGTCCGACGATTTCTACTCGACATCACTCGATCCGGTGTGGACATTTTCGGATCCGGTCGGTGACGCCACGCTTCTAATGAGCGGCACCAACCTGTTGATCCGCGTTCCAGGCGGGGTCTCACACAACCTTTGGGAATCGTGCAACTGCGCGCCCCGGCTGCTGCAAACAATTGCGGACGCCAATTTCGAGGTCGAGGCAAAATACGATTCGAGACCATCGGCACGCTACCAGTTCCAGGGCATTGTCGTACACGAAGACGCGGACACATATCTTCGGTTTGACGTCAGCCACGACGGGACGAACGCAAGGATTTTCGCCGGCTTCATAAACGGGATCAACCCGGCTTCGATCAAAATCAATGCGGCGCTCCCCGGCGGAATCCCGGCGTATCTCAAGGTCAACCGGAGCGGGACATTATGGGAGTTCTTGTACTCGTACGACGGATCGGCATGGACCTCCGCCGGCACGTTCACGCGAGGGATGGTCGTCACTGAAGTCGGACCATTCGTCGGCAACACCCTTTCCGACGAGTACAATACACCACCATTCGTCGCAGATCTCGATTACTTCTTTAATACAGCAAGTCCGATCGTTCCGGAAGACAACGGAGACCCTTCGGCTCCGACGTACCCCGTCGTCGATGTCTGGTACGGCGATACCCAGAACTTCGGCCAGCTCGGCAACCCGCAACGGTCGATAAACGTTCTCGGGACCGTCTGGGACACCGATGACATCGCCACACTCTCGTACACGCTGAACGGCGGCGCGAGCACGGCTCTCCCCCAGGGGCCCGACGGCTTCCGGCTTATCCAGACCGGTGACTACAACATTGAAATCGATCACGCGGACCTGACCTCCGGCGCGAATAGTGTTGTCATCACAGCCATCGATACGCTCGGCGAGCAAACCGACCATCCCGTCACGATTAATTATACCGACGGAGTAACGTGGGCGCTTCCCTACGACGCGACCTTCACGACGGCCACCGCCATCCCCGATGTCGCCCAGGTGATAGACGGACGCTGGAATCTCAGCGGCCAGGGTGTGACCACCGATTCGAGCGCGACCGGGTATGACCGCTACCTCGTTCTCGGAGACATGACCTGGACACCGGACTACGAGGTCACCGTGCCGATGACCATCCACGAGGGCGATCTCGGCGGCGTACTCGGTGTCGGAGTTATTGTTGGTTGGCAGGGCCACGAGGGCCCAACCAGTCCCGCCCTGCAGAAACCGTATCAGATGCTTGCACGAATCGAGAATTTCCCCACGAGCCCCACTCTTATAATGAAGGACAATGACGATACCCGCGCGCAGATGCCCGTCACCGTCCTTCCAAACGTGCCCTATAACCTCAAAGTTCGATCACAATCGATCGGAGGCGGTCTCGCCAAAGTCGACGTGAAATTCTGGGAAGACGGAACACTCGAACCAGGCACGTGGGATCTGACCTATGATTTCGACAGACATGATGGCTCGATAGTGCTCGTCGCCGACTACGCCAATGTGACCTTTGGCGACGTGTCGGTCGTACAAGTCCCAACCGTCGTTCACGAAATATCAACGAGCGTCGTCGGAAACGGCTCGATCACTCTGGATCCAGACTTTACGCTCCATGCCGACAGCACGTACGTAGTATTGACGGCTGACCCGGACCCCGGCCACGCGTTCCTTGGATGGTCCGATGGGCTCACGGGCAGGATGAACCCCGACACAATCATGATGTTGGCCGACACCAGCGTGACGGCCACATTCGTCCCCGGCATCGCGTCGGATGATTTCTACGGACCGACGCTGGACACGAGCATATGGGAGTTTGTCGATCCACTCGGCGATGCGACGCTCACAATGTCCGGGACCAACGCCACGGTGAACATCCCCGGTGGAATCAAACACAATCTCTCCGCGGCGGGCAATCTCGCGCCGCGTTTGATGCAGGTTGCGCCGGATACCGACTTCGAGGTCGAGGTAAAATTTGATTCACGCGGAATCGCGACCTACCAGGGACAGGGGATCATTGTAGAGGAAGACCTGGACACGTACATCCGTTTCGAAATCATCTATACCTCCACCGGCCCCCAAATTTTCGCCGGATACTTTGACGCGGGCGTCCTGACGACAATAAGGCTCATCAGTGTCGCGGACGCACCCGGATTCTTGCGTGTTGTCCGAACCGGTGACAATTTCGAACTCCGCTCCTCGTTTGATGACGAAGTTTGGACCCGATTTACCGATTTCGACCAATTAATGGTCGTGACCAAGATCGGTGTGTTTTTCAGCAACACCGGTGGCGGCGCGAATTATTGGGAGACACCAATGTTCACGGGTAACGTGGACTACTTCTTCAACGCCCTTGAACCCATCGTTCCCGAGGACGGCGGAAATCCGTCCGCCGAGACGCCACCCGTTGTCGAAGTCTGGTACGGGGACACACAGAATTTCGGGCAACTTGGCGTGCCTCAGCGTTGGGCGAACATTCTCGGTCACGTGTGGGACACCGACGCGATCGCCTCATTGTCTTACACGCTGAACGGCGGCCCAAGCTACGCTCTGAATATGGGTCCGGACGGTCAGCGACTCGTTAGTTACGGCGACTACAATGTAGAAATCGATTACGAAGAACTTATCGTGGGCGCCAACGCTCTCGTGATTACGGCAATCGACACACTCGGAGAACAAACCGAGAAAATGGTGACGATCAACTATACGGCGGGAATCACTTGGGAAATGCCGTACGTTGCGGATTGGTCGGCGGCCACAGAGATCGCCGATGTGGCAAATGTGGGTGACGGCCGCTGGATCCTCACTCCCGACGGCCTTCGAACCGATCCCGCCGGGACCGGGTACGACCGCTTCGTTGTTATGGGTGACCGCACGTGGATGACCGACTATGAGGTCACGGTACCTATGACGATTCACGCGGGCAATCTGGGTGGCAATACCGGTTTCGGCATCGCTATTGGATGGCGCGGACACGTCGGAGGCGGTATCGACGGTCCGGTCCTCGTCCAACCCAGGCTGGAAAACCGTTACCAGGCGATCGGGTGGCTGCGGAACTTCCCCGATGACCCGGTTTTTGAGCTCAAGGACGACGAGGTCAGCCGCGGCGAAGTATTCCTCAGCGTGTCGGCCGACGTGAAATATATCCTCAAGATGCGCTCCGAGACGATTGGAGAGGGCTTGAGCCGCGTAGGAGTCAAATTCTGGCAAGAGGGCACGACAGAACCCACCGAATGGCTGCTCGCGGATGATTTCGCACCGTACGACGGTTCCGTTGTGCTCATCGGTCACATGTCCGACGTGACATTCGGAAACGTGGACATCGCGCCGCTGGCATCGTTCCCGCTCCACGTTTTGACGACGAACGTGACGGGCAACGGCGCCGTGACCCGTATCCCGGATTATGCGGCGTACTCCGACAGCGCGCTGGTCGAACTGACCGCTGAACCAGATCCGGGCTGGGCCTTCACCGGCTGGACCGGCGGAATCACCTCGACGACGAACCCGGTCACGATCGCGATGCAAAGCGACTCGACGATTACCGCCAACTTCATTATTCCCGAGTACTCAATCACACGGAATGTACTCGGCAGCGGTTCGATCGAACTCTCGCCCGATCAGTTCACCTACGGACTCGGGGACACCGTCGTGGTCACGGCGGTTCCAGACTCGGGTTATGTATTTATGGCGTGGTCGGAAGGGCTAAGCGGGACGCAAAACCCCGACACGTTGATCATGATTAGTGACATCACGATAACGGCTAATTTCGCGCAGGCACTCTATCAGATCACGACAACCGTCAACGGAAACGGATCCATTACGGTCGATCCCGACATGGAATTCTACGCCGACGGTGACACCATTTCGTTTGAAGCGATTCCTGATCCTGGGTGGAAGTTCGGCGAATGGTCTGACGGCCTGACCGGAAAGACCAACCCGGCGAAGATCGTAATCCAAAGCGACACGACCGTCACGGCAACCTTCACACAGGATGCTTTCACGGTGACCCTGCTGGCAGTCGGAAACGGAACGGTTGAGATGACGCCAATTGAAACGAGCTATCTATACGGCGACACGATCGTGATCTCCGCGGAACCCGACTCGGGTTACTACTTCTATGGATGGTCGGATGATTTCGAAAGCGACGCCACTCCCGATACGGTTATTGTGACGGGCGACATGAATATCCTCGGGACGTTCTTCGCCACTATTGTGGGGATTGAAACAACACCGAGCATCCGGGCCCTCACCGTCCGGCAGAATTCACCCAACCCGTTCAAGCACAATACCTATCTCGATGTGGGTCTCCCATCGGCGTCCGATGTCGAAATAAATATCTATGATGTTGCGGGACGGCGTGTCTACACCGAGAGGGTGTCCGGCGCGACCCCGGGATGGAATCGATTCCCCTTCGCAGGAAGAGATCTGAACGGCCAGGTCTTGCCGAGCGGAGTTTATTTCTATCAGATCAGAGCAAAGAATGCCGCAGTGACAAAAAAGATGGTGATCGTACGTTGATATCGCATATACGTAGCACCTTCCGCGCTGCCGCTCGCGGATAGTGTTTCCACCATACCCCCCTTTTGAACCACACTGCGCGTGTGCGAAAGGCCCTTCCGAAACTAAGGAAGGGCCTTTCGCCTCTTTGCAGGAACACCCGTCACACACTTTTCAAACCAGGCGGGAGTTATCAAGATTCGACGAGTTCGGATTTCTCCGAATCGACGATCTCCGCAATCTTTTCGAGCAACACTTCCATGTCGAATGGCTTGTAAATACAACCATCGGCTTTTGACCACGTCGACACGAATTCCTCCCTGAACTCGCTATCGAGTTTTCTGGCTGTAAAAAGGATGATACCGAACGGGTCGAGTGTCTTGTTCTCCATATCTTCTTTGAGAAGCCGCGAGACCTCGTAACCGTTCTTCCCCGGCAGCATCACATCGAGAATCATCGCATCGTATGAGCCCTGGCGCGCCCGGGTCAAGGCGCTGGGACCATCGAAGGCGACATCGACATCGTAACCCCGAAGTTCGAGGCTGTATTTCACCGTATCCACGATGTCTTGTTCATCGTCCACCAGAAGGACTCTTAAGCGTTCCATTATCACTCTCCTGGATCAGTCTGGGGTTTATCTGCCTGTCTGCCAAAACAACGGGCTTGTTTCTTTTTCAGATCGCCCGTGTCAACTCTTTGTCTTGTTTCAAGTGCGTCAATGCAATTCCCATGATTCTGTTCACGCGGCTGTCCCCCGACGACAACCGCTGGCCCACGACGGCGTATCCATCATGAGGAACCGTTTTGTTTTCCACCCGGCGCGAATCACCGTCATTTGCCGTCTGATCGGCGCTTTCTGCGATCAGCGACACGGCTAGCCTTTCGCCAAGCGTCCACATGAAAACATCACCGTTCTGTTCCTGTTGGAATGTCGGATTGACGACGGGGGCAGACGTCTTTCCGACGAGCAAGTTTTCCCATTCCCGCGGCGTATCCTTGCGGACGGCGAGGAATGTCGGCTCCCTGCGAAGACTCGTCATACGGCTCAATACTCGATCGATCGACTTGACCCTGTTGAGTATCGTGAACGTGATCTCATCCGCGGGCAGCGTGACGGAGACTTCGGTTCCGACACCCAGTTGGCTTTCGAACTCAAGACTGCCGTTTTGAACCTCTACAAGGGCTTTCGATATGCTAAGCCCGAGATGAGATCCCTTCGAAACGGTTCGCTCGTCTTGCCCGTAGTGACGGGTAAACAGGTGGGCGATCGTTTTCTCGGTCATCCCAATGCCCGTGTCTTTCACGGTTACGCGAACGAATTTGAGATCCGCAAGTTCGCTCCACGGGAGGATCCTCAGGTCATCGCTTAGCGCCTCAAGACTTGCCGGCTCGAGCGATACCGAGATCTCGCCGTCATCCTGTGTAAATTTGATCGCGTTATTCAGAAGGTTTATGAGTATTTGTTCGAGCTTTGGTCCGTCGACATATATTTTCCCAAGGGCCCCGGACACACTGAAGTTCAGCCGCTGCCGGCGAACATTGAAGAGAGTTTTGAAAGTGCTTATGACTTCCGATGTAAACCCCCTCGCATCCTCCCAATCAGGATCCGGGACATACTGACCGGAGCTCAACCGGGACACATCGAGAAAGTTGTCCAGAAGCCGTGTCAAGCGATCGATACTTCTCGTCGACACTTTGAGCAGGTTTATCTGTCCGTCCGACATCCCATCATTCGCTTGGGAAATAAGAATACCCATCGAATTTTTCATGGCGGAAAGAGGGTTCTTGATCTCGTGAGCAACCATCGAGATCAATTCGTCCTTCCAACGCTCGTAATTCTGAAATGGCGAGAAATCTTTGATGTGAATGAGTTTGGTTTGAGAGCGGCCTTTTTTGCCGGGCATGTCCAGCACATCGACCACGACATCCGCCTCGTTACCCTCGGAATCCTTCAAGCGGTGCCCGACCACCGGCGTGTCCTGGGAGATCAATGACAGCAGAAGTTCTACGTCGAAGACAAAACTACGCTCGAGTGACACCACATCGCGTAGATGATCGTTCTGGCCAAGATCCAGGACCGCCTGCGCCGAGGGGTTCGCTCCACGTATGTTCCCCGTGAGGTCCACGATTAGGAGCGGATCCCTGATCTGTTCGAACGTCGTCTGGAAATGTTTGCTGAATCTGTTCATGTTGCGGTTCCCCCACCGTCGGGTCGCGGCAAGACGCCCGTCCCCGCCGGTGCCGGGGGAGAAATGTTTGTGAATTCACCCATTACGGGCAAACGGCGTGCCAGAGTCAGAGCAGATAAACAATCGCCTAACCGACATGATTACAATTCATTAAGAGGTTCTTCTCAACAACAGGCTATCGAGGAGACGGCGGGATTCCAAGGGCAGGGTGGTCAGATTCCAACCAGGGGCACCTGGGCGGCCCAGTGGCTCCGCCGGGAACCGCCAGGGGTCACACAGCGGAAATTACTCTTCAGGCGTTTTCTCTCTCCGGTCGGTGCGACGGCGCCGGTCCTTTTTTGTCGCCCGTCGATCTCGGCTTGCCGCCACGGGAAAACTGAGGACGAGAATGGTCTTCCAACTGTAGGACGACTTGATCATGATCTCGGCGGCATGTTTTTGGAGAACGTCCCCAGCCAGCGACAACGCGCGTTTGTCATCGCTTTCAGGATCCGTGTCACCAAACGGCATAAACAACCTCGAGATCGTATCACCGGGCAAACCGGCCCCGTTGTCGGCCACGCACACGAGGACACGGTCTTCCGTTTCCGAACACTCCACTAACATCTTGTCCCCTTCTTTAAGAAACGAAGACGTCGCGCGAAGAATATTGGACAGCGCCGTGGTAACGTTTTTCTTGTCGAGCAGTAGCGACGGGCCGCTGTCGGGGATACGCACGGTAATGTCGATACCCTTTTGTGCCGCAGCCGTCTGCCATTTCTTTACAACCCTTTTTGTCAGTTTGTAAAGGTCGGTCATTACATAAGCGGTCTTGTCGTTCAACACCGAGTCTTCAAAATCGCTGTTGTAACGCCGCATTTTCTTCACCTGTCCGGTAATTTCGAGAAGCCGCGCGGCTACCGCTTTCTCGCTGGTGACTATCTCGTGGAGATGTTTTAAGTCTTCCCGGACTTTGGCGAGATACTCGACGCTTTGATCGCCGATACGCGACCGTTCGCGTTCACGAACAAGATTAGAACTCATTTCCTGAAGGAATTCCTCGACACGGTGAACGCGGTCATGTTTCTGCCGTTTCTCGATGGTCGAGGCCAGGACCCTGGCGCAGAGATCGAGAAAACTCTTGTCTCCCGGCCGCAGGTCATCGTGCTTGCCCGGGTTGTCCGCGGTCACAGTATATACACCAAGGGCGCCAAGAACGTCTTTGCCGACACCCAACGGGGTCGCGTGGAAGAACGCGATCTCGTCGGCCGCACGCCCCTTCAAGTGGCCGCACACCCCGTCCCCGCTTATCACCTCTCTGGTTCCGGCCGATAACGCCAGAATTTCCTCGAAGCCCTCCGCGACGACCGATCCGTCGTCATCGGAGTTTTCAAAAAGCGGCCGTGTTGTCACGGCCTTGTAGGTTTTTTGTGACGTGTAATCCTTGAGAAGACAGACGCTGGTATTCACCGTGTTGCATACCATCGCAAGTATCGCCTTGAGTCCCTCCTCAAATTCGGAGTCGGTCGATGCGCGGTTCAGCGATTCGTGAAGTTTGGTCAACACCCGAGTTTTTCGTTTGTTTGCCGATGAATCAAGGAGGCGTTCCGCCGCCATTGCGGTCTGTTGGACAAGGCTGTAGAGAACCGATATCTCATCGACCGAGTCTCGTTTCTTGAACGACGATCGATCCACGGCAAGGATGGCCGCGACCTTGTGGTCCACCTCTACGGGGACGGCCAGGTAACTCTTAACACCGAAGAAACCAAAAAAGGTATCGGTCGCGAACTCACTCGCTCCGCGTTCCGCGAGTACCGGATAGGTTGTTCTCGCCGCTTTGACCAGCGCGCTCCGGTGCCAGTTCAGCGGAACCGAATACGAACGCACTTTTACCGTGAGGTCGGTGGCATCCACCTGTTCGAAATTCTTGAACACCGACCGGGCCATGTCGTCAAAACCGGGCCTGCCGGAAAATTCCACGGTTCGCTCGACCCCGTACCGTCCCCTCAACACACCGGAGCCCTCATCGGGAACAAGCAACATCGCTCGTTCGTAGCCGAACTGCCGACCCGAAGTCACGATGGCCAGCAAGAGCCTGTAAAGTCTGTCGATGGTATCGACTTCTTGCAAAAGCGGAAGAAGTTTGAATATAAATGCAAGCTCCGAGACGGTGGCCCCAGTGGTCCTCATACGCTATATCCCTATACCTCTAAAGGTTTAGATGTCAACAGGTTCCGAATATGGGGATAGGGGCAATCTCCGTGCCACCACAGCGGTTATTCGGCTCGGGATTTCAGGCAAATGAGTTGCCCATGCCACTGTCGGCGGCCGGGGGTAATCAGGAAGGATATCCATCCGGGTTTGCCAACCGCCACTCGTACGCGGAGCGGATAATATCCTCCAGAGAACTCCTTGATTTCTTCCAGCCAAGGACGGCCTCGGCCTTTTTGGAGGAAGCCAGAAGTCCGGGGGGATCTCCGGGGCGGCGCGGCCCGATTCCGTACTCGATCGATTTGCCCGTCACGCGTTCCGCGGTTTTTACAACATCGAGGACAGTGAACGGATCTTCGCTTCCGAGGTTGAGGATACCCGAGAAACCTTTGTCCATCGCGTCGAGCGCCAGAATGTGCGCGGCGGCAAGATCGTGGACGTGGATATAATCGCGGATACATGTGCCGTCGGGCGTATCGTAATCATCGCCGAAGATGGTGAAATCCTTCCGCTTCCCCGACACCAGATCGAGCACGACCGGGATCAAATGTGTCTCGGGGTTGTGATGTTCGCCGTGAAGCTCCGTGCTACCTCCGGCGTTGAAGTATCTCAACGACGAGTATTTCAGCCCCCACGCGATATTGCACGCATCGAGGATGTTTTCCACGGCAAGTTTCGAAAAACCGTATGGATTGAGCGGTTTGCATGGCGCCGTTTCCTCGATCGGGAGCGAATCAGGATCGCCATAGACCGCCGCACTCGAGGAAAACACGATTTGTTTCACACCATGTTTCTGCATGCCCTCGAGAAGATGAACCGTACCGCCGATGTTATTGTTGAAATACCGAAGCGGTTCCTTGACCGACTCCGGAACGATACTGAGCGCGGCAAAATGAAGCACCGCGCGAACTCCGTCTCCAAGTGCGCGGTCGAGGATTTCGTGATCGCGGATATCGCCTTCAACAAACCTGCTTCCCTTGGGAATCGCGGATCTGTGTCCGGAAGACAGATTGTCGATGATCGTGACGTCCTGTCCTTCATCGATGAGCGCCTGGGCGACCACGGATCCTATATAGCCTGCCCCGCCGGTTACACAGATTTTCATGCGGTTCCTTTCTTTGTTTCTCTGGTCAGCTTTTTGAGATATTTCCCCGTATGTGACGCTTTTGCGCGCATAATGTCCACGGGGCGGCCCATACTCACAATGGTACCGCCATCCTCTCCCCCACCCGGTCCCAGGTCGATAACCGTGTCGGCCTGAAGAATCACCTGCGGGTTGTGTTCGACGACAATAACGGTGTTACCCTTCGCCACCAGGTCCCTGAGGACACCGACGAGAACATCAACGTCATCGACATGAAGCCCTGTTGTGGGCTCATCGAGAAGATATACGCCACCGCCCTGGACGTTGTCTGAGAGCTCACGCGCGATCTTAATACGCTGGGATTCTCCGCCGGACAGTGTGGTCGATGGTTGCCCGAGTTGAAGATACCCCAGCCCAACCTTTTTCAGAATCATCAGCCTGTCGACAAGCGCCTTGTAATCGCCAAAAAATGTCAGCGCGTCATCAACGGTCAAATCAAGAATATCGGAAAGGTTTTTGCCTTTGTATCTTACCTCGAGGGTCTCCTTATTAAAACGTTTCCCGTCACACTCGGCGCACAAAACAAACATATCCGCCATAAAATGCATCTCGATCTTTTCGTACCCCATCCCGTCACACCTCGCACAGCGCCCGCCGGGGACATTAAAACTGAATCGCCCCGATGCGTACCCGCGTTTCTTTGCGAGTTTTTGAGCGGCAAAAATATCCCGTACAAACGAAAACCCTTTGATATACGTGAGAGGATTTGAACGCGGTGTCTTGCCGATCGGAGATTGGTCGACGAGCATCGCCTTTTGCACCTGATCCTTACCCTCGATTCGCGTGTATTCATAGGAGCGGCTTGCGTCAGGCATCGTCAGGGCATTGTAGAGAACCTCGCAAACCAGCGTGCTCTTCCCCGAACCCGAAACTCCAGTCACGACGGTAAACGCGCCGAGCGGAAAGGATACATCGATATTTTTCAGATTGTGTTCCGAAACACCTTCAAGACGAAGACATTGCCGTTCCTCGACTACGCCGTTCGAACTGCGTATCGGGAGTCCGGCGTTGAGGTATTTGATCGTTTTCGAGTTCGGGTGTGCCGCTCCGTCGAGAGGTCCCTGATAAAGAACCTCCCCACCATACCGACCCGCACCGGGCCCCAGATCGATAAGATAATCCGCTTCCCTGATGATATCGAGGTCGTGTTCGACAATGACCACGGTGTTCCCACGGTCTCTCAGCGTCTTCAGCACATCTATGAGATTCCTGGTATCCCGGGGATGCAAACCAACACTGGGTTCGTCGAGGACGTACAGCACTCCGATCAGATTCGCGCCAAGAGAATTGGCCAGGTTGATCCGCTGCGCCTCACCACCCGAGAGAGTCCGCGTCAACCTGTCCAGCGTCAGGTAATAAAGTCCCACGTCGAGAAGAAATCTCAGTCTCGATCGGAGCTCGAGCAAAATGTCTTTCGCAATTTCTTTTTCACGATCGTCAAAATCCAAGGATTCGACAAAGGCCAATGCGTCGGATGGGATCATCCGGCTCACATCGCGGATCGTCTGTCCGCCGATACGGACAAAAAACGCCTCTTCGCGAAGACGCCCCCCACGGCACCGTCGGCACTCCCTGAACGTGAGATAACGCCGCGTATAGAATCTCGCGTACTTCTTGTACGTCTTCTCGCGAACGTCCTCGAGAAACGGAATGACTCCCGTAAATCCGTCGCCGCCCTCGATCAGCGTGCGTCTCACCGCGGCACTGAGACTCTTGAAGGGCTTGACTATTGATATCTTTTTGCGCCGGCAGTATCGGATCAGTTGATCGTAGAAATACTCAAACTTCTCGGAAGCCCACGGTTCTATCACACGATCGCGCAGGGACAGCGATGGATCGGGGACGATCAAACGATCGTCAAACTCCATCCGGTTTCCGAATCCTTTGCAGTGCGGACAGGCACCGTAGGGAGTGTTGAATGAAAACAGTATCGGCCGTGGAAGCTCGAATGTGCGTTCGCACCCGGCGCACACCCGGTTCTTGGTATATCTCGCCTCATTCCCCGATGTCTGTTCGCGCACCCAAACAAATCCATCCGCCATGGCGTAGGCCGCCTCGACGGCTTCGAAGATGCGTGTGCGGTTCGCAGGGTCCGCCCCAACACGGTCGAGGACAACGTCGAGGTGTTTGATTCTTGAAAACTTTCTCTTTGGCGCCGAATCGAGTTTGAGTATTTCGCCGCGAACCAGGACACGCCCGTACCCCGTCCCCATGAGCCGCTCAATGAGCGCGTCGACCTGGACCTTGTTCTCGACCTGGATTCGAGCGAGGACAAGGAGTTGCTTTCCGTTGAAATCATCGATCAACTCCGAAACTACTTCATCGGGCTCGAACTGGACGACCTCCCGGCCACAATCAGGACAGAACGTCCTGCCCACGCGAGCAAAAAGCAGGCGCAGGTAATCGTATATCTCCGTGGTGGTCCCCACGGTCGACCTCGAGCTTCGTGTGGTGTTTTTTTGCTGAATGGCTATCGACGGGCTGATCCCCGACACCTCGTCGACATCGGGCCTCGCGATCCGCTCGAGAAACTGCTTGGCGTAGGTCGACAGCGACTCTATATACCGACGCTGACCTTCGGCGTAGAGCGTGTCAAAGGCGAGACTCGATTTCCCCGAACCCGACACCCCACTTATCACACTGAGCTCGCCGTGCGGTATATCGACGTTCACATCGCGGAGATTGTGCTCGCGGGCACCTCTTATCAGAATTTTATCAAGCATGAAATCAGTACTGTCCCTCTCAAAAAGGTATCCGATAAGTGTATCGGGTTTGACCCACTTCCATCAAGTTCCAAATCGGGGCTTGTCACGTGTATCGGCCGGACGTATCCTCGACGGATGGAAGACACACCGATTCAACGCCTGTTCGAGCTCATACGCATACTAAGAAGCGACGATGGCTGCCCGTGGGACCAGGCGCAGACCGTCGAGAACATCCTCTCGGATCTAATCGACGAGGCGTACGAACTCCAGTGGGCCCGGGCCCGTGGTGACTCCGAGGAAGTATTCGAGGAAACCGGCGACGTCCTCTTCGTCCTCACTTTTGCGATTGCGCTCATCCAAGAGAAGGACCCGTCATTCACTATCGAGAGGATCGCGGGGCAGGCACACGAAAAAATCAAACGCCGTCATCCCCATGTATTCGACGACGCCGTCGCAAACAATACCACCGAGAGTCTCGCCCATTGGGACAGGATCAAAGCCGCGGAGAAGAAAAACAAACCAGCCGGCCAAACTCTTTTTGACGACGTCCCCGGCAACCTTCCACCCATTCGGCGCGCCGAGAAGATCCAGAAACGAGCCGCCCGGACTGGTTTTGACTGGGACGATACAACCGGGATTTTTGATAAGATCCGGGAGGAGCTGATTGAGGTCGAGGAGCTCATCGGAAACGACGCCAAGAACGATGACGACGAGACCGGTATCGAAGAAGAAATCGGCGATCTTTTCTTTTCGGTGATAAACCTGAGTCGTTTTATGAATATTGACGGTGAGGCCGCTCTCACACGCGCCAACGCCAAGTTTGTCGATCGTTACTCGGCGATGGAGGAACTGATACGAAGTGACGGACGCTCGCTCGCAGATATGACCCTTGAAGAAATGGACGTTTACTGGGAGCGAATAAAAAAAACGTAAATGAGTTTTTTAGTCCATCTCGACAACACGGCATTCAAAGAGAAAGGGAAACCTCGACGGCTTCCCTTTCTCGATTCCACCTCTCGCCGGGCACCTCTTGCGCCCATCAAACAGGCTAATTCAATCTCTTGAATTCAATACGCCGGTTCTTTGCGCGTCCCTCGGGTGTGGCGTTGCTCGCAATCGGGTTTTCTTCGCCATAACCGCGCGTGGACAGCCTGGACGGATCGATTCCCGCATTGACGATGTACTGTTTGACCGCCTCGGCGCGTCTCTCCGACAACCCCAGATTGTAGCTCGCCTTGCCGACGTTATCCGTATACCCCTGGGCCTCGATCCTCACCTCGGGATAGGCCATCAGAGAACGAATCACATCGTCCAGCACACGATACGAATCCGGTGTGAGTGCGGCGCTACCGCTCTCGAAGTTGACGCCTTTGAGAACAAACTGCTGCGCGATCGGTTTCTCGTCGGGACACCCGTCTTCATCCATGAATCCATTGAAGGATTCGGGGGCGTTCGGACACTGGTCATTGGTGTCGGGTATACCATCGAGATCGTTGTCGAGATCGGGACAGCCATCGTCATCCTGGAAACCATCGACGTCTTCCGCCTGCAGCGGACACCTGTCGACATCGTCCGGAATACCGTCATTGTCGCTGTCTTTTACGAGGTCGGGGCAACCATCCTGATCTTCGTCACCGTCGAAATCCTCGGGTTCGTTCGGGCAACGGTCATCCGTGTCCGGGATGCCATCCTGGTCGTTGTCGAGATCGGGACACCCATCCTGATCCTCGAATCCGTCGACATCCTCGGCCAGATCGGGACACTTGTCTTCACGATCGGACAGCCCGTCGCCATCGTTGTCGAGATCGGGACACCCGTCGTCATCCTGGAAGCCGTCAATGTCTTCCGGCTGATCGGGGCAACCGTCGCGTTTGTCGGGCACGCCATCACGGTCCCTGTCCTGAGCAACGATCTCGCCCGACCCGGCCAACATCATCCACAACGCCCAATCAGGCGCCGTTGAA
>CAWBQK010000015.1:0-293389 GCA_963791045.1 Candidatus Latescibacterota bacterium | reverse complement strand
CTCGACAATTATCTCAATACACTCGTCGGGCGCGGTATGGGCGCGATGAATGCGATCGAAAAAGAAAAGCACTTCCAGGACATGATGTCGTCCCTCTTTACCGTCAGCAGCGATGAACTTCGATTGTTCCAGGAAGATGTTTACGAATCGAAAAACAAAGATAACGTCGTCGAATTCGTGACTGAGTATATGGACTTCACCTTGATGAAGGACAATCCTTCGGCGGTCAGGGACGTACTCAATATCATCGAGTGCCTCGTCGATTTTCTCATTATGGAGCTCAACGGTGTCGCTCTGGCTGAATTGCTTGACGGTGTCAAAAGCTTTGTTGCGAAGAACCGCCTGCCCGACAATGTGGCCAAAACCTTCAGGGTTATCGAAAGAAAACTGACCGAACCGTCAATTATGCTGTCACTGGGCGAAGCCGCGGGGAGTTCCCCTGAAGAGGCAGTTGCCGCGTTTGCCTATTTCGAGCTGGTGGGAAAGAAATCGATACCGACGATATGCAAGCTGGTTGAAGAACAGGCGGACCAGAGAATCCACAAGGTCGGGCGTGACACGATGATCAGAATTGCCGGCGAGGATCTTCCCGACGTAATAAACAAACTCAACATCGATAAACCCCAGATCGCACGCGATGTTATTGCGATGGTCAAGACGGTCAAGCCGAGGGAAATCCCGAACGTTGTTAAAGAGATGATCTACTATCCCGACGACCTCGTGCGTCACGAGGCGATTCAATTTCTCGCGGGATTCGCCAACGCTGAAGCGCTGACTCTCCTTATGACTTTGCTCGACGACCCGGACAAGAACGTCAGACTCAAGACACTCGCCGCGATTTCCGGCGTGAGCGCGCCACTGGTCAGAGAAACAATCGAAGAAAAAGCATTCAACAAGGATCTGGGTCAGCGGGACGACGACGAGCAGCTCGAAATTTTCAGGGCATACGGCCGCGCGGCCGGCGTCGACGCCATATCAAGACTCAGGCAGACAACAGGAAAGCGAAACATGTTCGGTTTCGGGAAACGTCAGGCGACCGAGAACAGGTTGCTGGCGATCGGCGCCCTTGAGTTTATACATGAGCCTGAATCAAAAGATTTTCTCGAGGAATTGACACGGGATTCCGATGAGTCCGTCCGCACGAGGGCGGCCGCGGTTCTGGACAAACTTAAACCCGCCCAGGCCGCGTCGGAACTTCCGCAAGAATAGAAAGAGTGAGACGAAATGACCGACGAAAGACAACCCTTTGGCACCAGGACCCGATCGCCCGAATGGTTGACGGCGGACGGGGAGGATTTCGATGGACCACAGGGTGGGGAAAAGCTCGATGGGACGGGGGTGGGACAGAACCTTGCGGACAACGTGATCAACGAGGCCGGTCCATTATTCGTTCACTATCTATTCAGCGCGAGCAAGACGGTTCAGGTTCATGATCTCCAGAATCGCGCCACGCAGAGGGTTCTGTCCGACCTGATGGAGCCGCTGGCTCGGTTGTTCGCCTCGGAGGGAGAGGTCACCCTCGGCGCCACCGCCGACTATCTTTTTATCAATGATACGCGGCTCAATATGGATTCCCAGAATTTCGGGCCGATGATGTACATGCTCGAGGCGTTGAGAGACCGCGAAGTGGAGGCGATCGATTTCAACCCCGACGTGACGCCTGTCGAGGTCGGGCAGTTTCTCAAGGTATTTTTCGGGGACGTTCCGGATGAGGATGTCTTCAATCAGCTCGAATCCGTTCTTTCATCCAGAGGTATAACCGGAATTCGCATGACCCAGTGGGTGGAACGCGAACGGCAATTGACAGACCATTCCAACAAAGACAAGAACGTCCGGCAGGAGAGCACTCAGGTGTTTTTTCGCACAGTGCTTCTCATGGGAGAGGTACTTCGCGGAATCGAACAAAAACGCGTTCTCAAAGTCCGAAAAGCCGAACGACTCACACAGCAGATGGTCGATATCGTGCAGGCCGACGAGTCTATTCTTCTTGGGTTAACGAGCATCAAGAACTTCGACGCCTATACATTCGCGCACTCCGTGAACGTCTGTGTGTTGTCGATGCTGATTGGCGATCGTCTCAAATTGTTCAAGAGCGACATCGCCCGGCTCGGCGTCGCCGCCCTGATGCACGATATTGGCAAGACCTACGTTCCGCAGACCATTCTCAACAAACCCGGCAAGCTGGATGACAAAGAATGGGAGTTGATGAAATATCACACGTTCTTTGGCGTCAAAGAACTCTCGCGTGTGAAGTCGCTTCGTGAAGTCGCCGATGGCTTGTTCGCAAGTCTTCAGCACCACATTCATTTCGATGGTAACGGGTACCCGCAAAAACCCGGTGGGTGGAACGTCCGCCTCTTTACCCGCATTGTGTCCGTTGCGGACTACTTTGACGCGATGACGACTCCGCGGGTTTACAAGAAGAACCCTTTGACCCCGGACAGGGCGCTTCGTTTTATTCTCCAGAAGAGCGGGACGATATTCGATCCGTTCATCGCAAAGGTGTTTATTCAGGCCATGGGGATGTACCCGATTGGTTCCGTCGTCGAGTTCGACACCGGCGAACGCGGCATTGTGGTCAAGCAAAACGGCACGGCGCGGTTCATCCACCGGCCACTGGCTATTCTTCGGGGTGCCGACGGAACGTTCGATGCCGAGTCCGACCCGGTCGATATCTCGGAAACGGGCAACGGCCCCAACGGGTACCGTCGTTCGATCGTCCGCGCGTTGTACGACGAAGAAATCGAGCGCGAAAAGATCAACTTGTTTGCTTCGGAATAATCGAACTCCCCGCTCAATACTTTTGGATAGACGGGTCGACGTCGTCGGCCCATGCGAGTATTCCGCCCCGCAGGTTCCAAACCCTTTCGAACCCCAGTCGCCGCAGTATTCCAACAACCATCGCCGACCGCACCCCGGACCGGCAGTAGACGATCGTGTCCTTTCCCGGGTCGAGCTCGTTCATTCGCGCGGCTATTTCGGCGAGCGGGATCAGGTGGCCGGCGATATTGCAGATCTGATACTCAAAGCGCTCGCGAACGTCGAGTAAGAAGACATCATTGTCGTTATCGAGGCGGGTTTTTAGTTCAGTGGGAGTGATTTCGGGGATCGCGATGGCCGATGCGCGGGCGTCGTTATCTTGCATGCCGCAAAAAGCGTCGTAATCGATGAGGCGGTCGATGGTTCGATCAGGACCGCAAACGGGACAATCCGGATCTTTGGGGATCTCGATCTCGCGGGTGGTCATTTTGAGACCGTCGAAAAGCAGGAGCCTGCCCCCGAGCGGAACTCCGGCCCCAGTGATCAACTTGATCGCTTCGGCCGCTTGTATCGAGCCGATGATTCCCGGAAGAACACCGAGCACGCCCGCTTCGTCACAGTTTGGAACGAGTCCCGGCGGAGGTGGTTCGGGATAGAGACATCGGTAGCACGGTCCGTCGTTCAGACCGAAAACACTGGCCTGCCCCGAAAAGCGGAGCACGCTGCCGTATACATCGGGCTTTCCCGTCAACACGCATGCATCATTAACAAGGTACCGCGTGGCAAAATTGTCCGTTCCGTCCACGATGACGTCATAGTCCGCGAAAAGGGCGAGTGCGTTCTTGCTCGAAAGCCTCGTGGCGTGGGTTTCGATGGTGATCCCCGGGTTGAGCGCGGCCAGGCGGTCTCGCGCCGCTTCGAGCTTTGGCCGGCCGACGTCATCCGTTGAATAGAGGATTTGCCGTTGGAGGTTGGACTCCGAAACGGCATCAAAATCAACGAGTCCGAGCCTTCCGACCCCCGCGGCGGCCAGGTAAAGCCCTGCCGGCGACCCCAGTCCGCCGACGCCGATAAGAAGGACACCCGAGCCTTTCAGTTTCGACTGACCCTCGATCGAGATCTCGGACATTGCCAGATGCCGGCTGTAGCGGCGCATTTCATCACGTGTCAAATCCATCGTCCACTCCCCAAATCCGGCGCTGCCGGGGGCTTTTGTCTTTGCCGTCGTTGCACTTATCCCAAAAAAATTATTATGGGCATTATAGCGGGATCACGGTTTTCTTGGCAACAGCCTACCCTATTTCCCCCGGAAGCCCGAGAAGGGTGTATAGAGCAGTTGCGTAGGGCGGACCATGCGCTTATCTTTGTGCGAGAAGAGCCAAAAACCCTGGAACTAATTGAGTTCCTGGGGTATATTTAAGAGTAAGGTTCATAGGGGGTTGCCCCTGTATTCCGATTCTTTTTTGGATTGAGCTGAAGCGGGCCCGGTTCCGCGTTTGCTGGGTCCGATAATTTTTTTACCGCGAAATGGATTTTTCCAACGACCGGTCATCCACGGGAAGGTGAAACCAAATGCGCAGATTGTTGACGGGCTTGACGCTCATCTGTGTATTGGCGGTTCTTCTGCCGGCAGCTTTAACGTCGGCCCAGGAAGAAGCTCAACCGAGCATCCTGATTGAGGAAATGCGCCATGACATGGGCGAAGTGTTCGAGCAGGACTTTTATAAATACGCGTTCACGATCAAGAATGTCGGAGGGGGTGAGCTTCACATCAAAAGTGTGAAGCCTGGTTGAGGCTGCGCAGTGGCCCAGTACGACAAGGTCATTCCTCCTGGTCAGGAGGGCACAATCACTCTCGAGATCAACGGCAAAAAAGTTCACGGCTCTTTCAACAAGCGTGCGACGGTTCAGACCAATGATCCCAAGCATCCCCAGATGACGATCGCGCTCGCGGCGAAAATTATCACCTACGTGGAGATTCTTCCGTCCGATCGCGTGTATCTCAGCGGGATGTACGGCGAGCAGATTTCAAAAGAAATGACAATCTCCTCGAACGAAAAGAAGAAGGATTTCGTCGTCACAGGTCTCTCTTCGAATATTGACGACAAGATCACTTACAAACTCGTTCCCGACAGCGAGCCGGGGCGTTACAAGGTCCAGGTATGGAAGAATCCTAAGCTTCCGACACTGCACACCTGGGGGAGCCTGTACATTGATACCAACAGTGAGCACACACCGAAAAAGGTCGTTCAGGTAAACGTCGCCACCCGTGGCGCGATTGTTTGCCAGCCGTCGACACTCAATTTTGGTGCGGTCAAGATTCCGGAACTATCCTCGTCGGCGATGGAGCCCACGGAGAAGACCTTGACGGTTTTCAAAGTCAAAGGCGATTTTGAAATCAAAAACGTCGAATTCTCAAGTCCGGACTACAACGCCGAAGTCGAGGCCCTGGAGGATGGAAGGCGATACAAGGTGATCGTCAATTTTGCGCCGGAATCCAAGAAGAAGAACTATTACGACGAGATGATCATCAACACAAACGATCCACAGGAGCCCTCGGTGAGGATTCGCTTGATCGCCCGCGGCATCTGACGGCGATCGGGGTTTTTTGATTGTTTTTTTAAGAAGGAAGTATATATGAACAAGGCCCTTGTAATGGCGTTGGTGTGCTGTCTTATGCTGACGGTGGCGTTGACGGCGTGCACCAACGATGAATCGAATGCTGGTGACGCCGCCGAATCAGCGGCGGTTGCGACGGACACAGCATCGGCGGAAGCCTACGCCCAACTTCAGACGGAGCTACTCGAGATTCAAAAAACCGCGACAACCCAGCCCAAGATGATAGAGGCGGTCGCTCTCGCGGCGAGCAAGCTCGAAGGATTCATCGCGGCGTATCCGGGGACAGAAGAGGCAAAAGACGCCAAGCTTCAGCTGGGTATGATGTTCGCCTCGGTCGGCCAGTTCGACAAAGCCGTGCCGTTTCTCGGCGACTATGTCAAGGTCGGCGACAAGGCAGATGAACGTGTTGGTTACGCGCATTTCTACCTGGCGGAGTCCTACAAGAGCCTCGACAAGTTTGAAAAGGCCAAGGAACAGTACAAGATTTTTATCGAGGAATACGCGCACGTCAATCCCCAGTTCCTCACTGCTGCCCAGGGCAGTCTCGAGGATCTCGACGTCCTGAAAACACTCGCCGTTGGAAACGAGCCGATACCGTTCTCGGTTGAAGGGCTCGATGGGAAGAAACTCTCGCTGGCCGATTTCAAAGGCAAGGTGGTTCTTCTCGATTTCTGGGCGACATGGTGCATGCCGTGCAAGGTCGAGATGCCGAACGTCATCCGTATCCATAAGAAGTTCAACGAGAAGGGTTTTGAAATCATCGGGATCTCGCTGGACAACAACAAGACCGCGGTCGAGAGTTTTATCAAAGACAACGAAATGGTCTGGCCGCAGTTTTTCGACGGAAAGGGTTGGCAGAACACGGTGGCCCAGCAGTATCGTGTCCGTTCCATTCCGGCGACGTACTTGATCGACAAGAACGGAAAGATCCGTTACCGGTCGCTTCGAGGCAAAGAACTCGAGGCCGCCGTTGAAAAACTACTCAATGAGACTTAGAGATTACTGAGGTTTACCTTGAGGGTGGATCGCAAGAGCCGGGGATGCCGTGATGGCGTCCCCGGTTTTTTTGTTTAACGTGCACTCAGCGCGTTGTTTTGGTCGATCAGCTTGTTGATTATGTCCAGTTCCAGGCGAGTTCGTTCATCCCAGCCGGTGAACAATTTCCCCGCGAGTTCTTTCGACGCCTTGCCCATCCGCTGCCGCATCGGGTCATCTTCCGCCAAATCGATGATGGCTTCGCCCAGACCATTGATATCGCCATCGGCTACAACGATTCCGGTTTGGCCGTGCCGGACGATCTCTCTGGTGTCGCCGACGTCAAACCCGATGACGGGGAGGCCGCAAACCATCGCTTCGCACGTGGGAATCGCAACATTCGTAAGTTCGCTCGTCGACACGAATACATCCGACGCGGACATAATGTCGGGAACATGATCGTGTTCGAGCGCACCGAGAAACCGAACCTCGTTCTCCAGACCAAGATTTCGGACGAGATTTTCACACGGCAGCCGCGACAACCCGTCACCCACAAAGATAAACGAAACCGGCCGACGCGACTTGTCCCGAACCGCTGGGACGGCGTTGAGGAGCATCTCGGGTCGTTTTGAAGGAACCAGGCGCGCCAGAAAAAGAACAACAACATGATCGTCGGGGATGTCAAACTCTCTGCGGATTTGTTCGCGGTCCGGCCTTCGATCGCCCCACTCGGTATTTATGCCATTGGGCAAGAATTCGATCTTGTCTTCGGGGACGCCGTGTCTCAGCGCTGCATCACGACCTTGCGTGCCGTCATCGAGGATGATCCACACGTCCTGCGGGATTTTCAACGCGGCGATCTGTTCGAGGTTTTTCAGGAAATATTTCGTTCCCGACCACTCGGTGTGGACGAGGTCCATCACGCCGAATAGTTTTACGCCCGATGGAATCCGGTGGAGTTCGCGCGCGACAAACGCCGGGAACGAGCTGTAATGCGAATGACCCAGGATAAAATCCGGCTCGAGTCTTCCCGCGAGAAACGACGCCCGGGTTGTTACGATTGTGTTGAACATTGCCGGCCATAGGAGGCGTTTCAATGGCGTCGGCCAATTGTGGGTCGCTTTGAAAAAGTTCGGGTAAGTATGAACGAATGTATGGTCGTAGGGTTTGTCCTTGGGGTCGGCCGCTTTCCCCGGGTCAGGGGTCAGAAAGTGAAGATCGTACCCGTTGGATGTGAACTGTTTGATGAAATAATGATCGTCGGAAACACCGGCCTTGCCGCCGAGTGACCAGCGGCTCGCCCAGGGTGAGACGATAAGGAGCCTCCTCCTGCGAGCCATCGGCGGTTTGAGGGCCGTCACGATGCCCATGCTTGCCGGTTTTTGTTGTTCGCTTGTGCCCACGTGATTCTCTGACGACCGGCTAGTCGACCGGATTTGTCAGGGTGCCTAGAGTGTCGATCGTTGCTGTTATCTGATCGCCTTTTTTTAGAAATCTCTGGGGCGACGCGAAGACACCCACACCCGCAGGGGTCCCCGTCGCGATTATATCACCTGGCTCGAGAGTCATGCCTTGCGAAAGGTAGTGGACGAGATAATCCACTTTGAATGTCATCAAGCCCGTATTGCTCGACTGGTATTGATGGCCGTTGACCTCGAGTGAGATTTCAAGATTGTGTGGGTCGAAAACCTCGTCGCTCGTTGTGAGGCAGGGTCCGAACGGGGCGAACCCGTCGAAACTCTTCGCCCTGAACCACTGCTTTTCACGGTACTGAACGTCTCTCGCGGAGATATCCATGAATACGCCAAACCCCGCAATATAATTGGATGCCCGCTCCAGGGGTACCGCCTGCGCGCGGCGGCCGATGATAACGGCAAGTTCAACTTCGTGGTCCATCTGCGCGACCTCAGCCGGAATTGGTATCGGGTCGCCATCGCCACTGAGGGCATTGGGACCTTTCGCGAATGTCAACGGCGAGTCAGGTACTTCGCGGTTCTGTTCGGCGGCGTGATCGGTGTAATTGAGGCCCACGCAGATAATTTTTGACGGGTTGGTCACCGGCGGTCCGAGCCTGACGCTCGAGACGGGACTGAAGCAATGAGAAGGAAGCGAACCGGCCCGGTCGATTATCGCGCGGACATTCTCGAGCGCGCCCGATTCCAGAATTCCCCTGACCGTGGACGGCAACGTAGGGTCGGCGATTCCAAGATCGATCACGTGTTCTTCGTGAACAACACCTGGTTTCTCATTTCCCTTATCGCCGAAGCTGACAATTTTCAAGGCTTTCCCCGGTTGTGAGTATATGCGTGTGAGTGGCTACCCTTCGTTCTTGAGGCGCTTCACACGCTCGAGAAATTCATCTCCGTCGACATACCCGAATACCCGCAGGTCCTTGCGTTCGGCCCCGTTTTTGTCGATGAATACGACAGTCGGAACCCCCTTGATCGCAAATTGTTTCCGGATCGCCGCCACCTCGGGTGACGCGGATTCGGTGAGATCGGCCCGGAGCGTGACGATGTCCGCCGTCGCGGCCACTACCTCGGGTTTGACGAATGTTTTGTGATCCAGTTCCTTGCAAGGCAGGCACCATTCGGCCGAGAAATCGATGAGAACGAACCGGCCGCCCTCCCGCGCCTGGCCGAGCGCGGCGCTATCGAAATCCTGCCACACGATCCCGCCTTCCGGCGCGTTGCGGGCGATAATGTGTCCGGGGGCGAGCACAAAATACAGGCCGAGCAGCGGCAGAGCGATTCCAATAAAACGTTTGAACACGTTGAAGAACAAACCGGGCGTCTGTGTCTTTCGCACGAAGCCGAGATAGATTCCACTGACGACGAGGAGAACTCCCATCAAGGCATAGAACGCGATGTCGCCGATGTGAGGTTCGAGAAAGAAGACCGCCATTCCCACGAGTATCACGCCAAAGAGTTTCTTGACCCAGTCCATCCACTCGCCAGATCTGGGGAGCTTCGAGATGCTTCCCGATAGAACGGCGAGAAATATAAATGGAAGACCCAGTCCGATGGCGAGAGTGAAGAAAAGTGAAAAGCCAAGCGCCGGGTTCCCGCTGGCGCCGACAAATGTGAGAAGCGCGAGGACGAACGGTCCGATGCAGGGTGCGGCAACGATTCCGACGGTGAGGCCCATGACAAACGCGCCGACATAACCCTGTTTGCCCGTTCCCGCGAACCCGCTGAGGGCTGCCGGGATCCTGAATTCGTACAATCCGAACATGGAGAGCGCGAGAATCACCAGCACCGCGGCGACGGCTCCTACGACAAATGGATTTTGCAGAGCGGTGCCGAGAATGCTGCCCGTCAATGCCGCGATGAGTCCGAGGGTCGAATACATCGCCGCCATTCCGAGAACGTAAACAATCGCCAGTGTGAGTGTGCGCGAAGACTTGCCCTCCGCCTGTCCACCGAAATAGCCGACCGTGATGGGGATGAGCGGGTATACGCACGGTGTCAAATTCAGCGCAAGTCCCCAGATAAAGACAATGAGGAACGCGAAAATCATTCCGCGTTTGGCGATGATCTGTCCGAGCCTGCCGCTTTCAGTCTGCGTTTCCGCCTGCGCCGGGGCGGCGAAGTTGATTGAGCTGAAAACATCTGAATCAGTGGCGTCGATCGCTTCGGTCGCCCCTGAGATCCGAACCGGGATCTCAAGTGTCTTGTTGACCGGCGCCAGACACTTTTCATTGTCGCACGGCTGATAGGTGAGCGTGGCCTTGATAACAATTTCGCCCGGCGCGATGTCTTTTGATATGTCCAGGCGGGCGCCGATAACCACCGAGCCCTCGTAGAGCCGCAGGGGTTGATCCGAGAATGAAAGCACCTTTTCCATCGCTTCAGGGTAGACGATCTGCCGGATTATCACTCCCTCGACCGGCTCGATCGCAACCATGGTTGGGATGAGGTACTCGTCGTTCACCTTGTTGGCATTGACGTGCCAGTGCGTTTTCAACTTGAGTGAGACCGCAATATCGATGGTGCCGCCCTGCGGGACGCTGCTGAGCGATTTGTATGTGGCGACCGATACGGGATCGCCGAAGGGATCGAAGGGCGAAGCCGCCGCATCACCGGCGATTCCGGCAACCGCCGTCCCCGCCAACACCATTAAGAACACCAGATAACGTGAAATCAAGAACTTAGCCGTGGTCATGCTTTTCCTTCGTCGTTGGGTTTGTGTATGATTATACGTTCAAACAAGGTACGAGTCCCCGCGAATCGTGTCAAGCGCCCTGCAGGGGGCTCCTTCTCATTACAGAGACGGAAGACAGAGACGGAAGCGGATCTACAACCTGCAAGCCATGGTGACGCCGTCCCTGGATCGGGAGCATTGCGACGCGGACACGTTTGTCCGCGCGCACGTGCGCGTTGAAAGCGGCCAACGCGTGGTCGTCGGGTTTCTGGGGGTCGAGTACACGCCCGCTCCACAATACGTTATCGGCGAGGATCAGTCCGCCGGTTCGCACTTTGGGTACGCAGGCCTCCCAATAATTGATGTAGTTGCCCTTGTCTGCATCGATGAACACCAGATCGAAGGGGCCCGAAAGATCATCGATGGTTTGCAGGGCCGGGCCGAGTATCAAGCGAATCTTCTTCCCGTGAGGGCTTTTCTCCCAGTTCCGCAGTGCGATTGCGGTCGTTTCGGTATCGATATCGCAGGTGATGACCTCGCCATCTTCGGGAATCCCCTCGGCGAACTTTAGCGCGCTGTAACCTGTAAACGTTCCGATCTCAAGAACCTTCAGGGCGCCCGTCGAACGCGCGACCAGCGACAGGAAAGTGCCTTCCGAATGGCCGACGAGCATTCCCGGGTTGGATGTTTCGTTGTGAGTTTCCGCCGCGATTGTCTCGCCGGTGTCCGATTCGGGGGATGTGTGCGCTTCACAGTAGCGAAGAATCTCAGGTGAAATCAGCTCTCCCATCAATAAAATCTCCCGGTTGGATCGTGTGGGGGCGCGCCGTAGGCGGCCCATTTTTTCGTAAAATATGACACCGGGATAATAAGACAATCGACCGGGCGCCCGCAACCGGCACGAACTCCGTCGTCCGACCGCCACGCCTGCCCTCGACGTACAGTTCTATCGTCCGAAACGAGCCGCCAAAAAACGCCGAAGTTAGGTATAACTAATTGACATTCGTCAACTTTTATAGTAGTAATTAGTCAATAACTTACTGGTGTTGGGGGATACCAAATTAATGGGGAACCAGCCCCCACTTCTGTTAGACCGAGTGCCCGCAAGGTGCAAGGTGGGTAACTCATTATCAATTATAGATATTAACCCTTCGCCGCGGCGCCTTTGGCCGTGGGAGGAATAGATCGAATGCGCCGTCAGAACGTCAGACGACCGGTCAATATCGCGTTGCCCGCAGGCGGTATCGTGTATCTCTTTGTCATGGGGTGTCTTACCTGGCCTTGTCTGGCGGCGGCAACGGCCGACCCAGTGATGGACTTCATAGTTCGGGCCGATTCGATCGCCCAGGCCGGCGACGAGGGCGCCTTCTCGGCCTTTGTCGCTGAAAATGCCATCATCGTCGGCGCGGCGGTGGGGCAGGTTCTCGATATCGCGATTGAGGTTGGAGATTCCGGAGATCTCCTCGCGGAAAAGGAAAACATCGAGTTTGCCGGGCGCGTCAGCCGGGTATACCTCGAGAGGACGGGGTCCGGGGCGCCGTTTGAGCTGACCGAAACCTACTCGAACTGGTCGGCCGCCGACCGGGCGGAACGCAAGCGTGCCGTCGAACTGGAAGCGCAAGCTCTTGAGAGCCGCAATTCGGGGGATCTCGAAAAAGCCGCAGGACTCTTCGAAGAGGCGAGAGTCATTTACGAATCGATCGGTGACGACCGGTCCGTCGCCGTTACGTGGGGATCGTTGGGTGTGGTTTCGTGGTACGCCGGCGATTTCGACGGGGTGTTTGAAAACTACAACAATGCCCTCGCCGCGAGGCGGGAAATCGAAGACCGGATTCTCGAAGGCAAAACCCTCAACGGTCTCGGAAGCGCAAATCTTCAAACCGGCAACCTCGAGCAAGCGGTGTCGTTTTATCTCGAAGCCGTAAATGTCCGTGAAGAGACGGGCGACAGGGGCGGGTTGGGGACGTCGCTCACTTATCTCGGCAACGCCTATACCCAATTGGGTCGGCCGGTCGACGCGCGTGAGTCATTTGAAAAAGCTTTGCCCATCGTGGAGTCGGCGGGTAACGCCACACAACAGTTCCAGCTTCTCAACAGTATCGCCAATCTCAATTCAGAGATGGGTCGTCTTCGTTCGGCCAACGAAGCCTACAGACGCGCTACCCGGCTTGCCGAGACCGACGGCGATGTTGTCGGTCAAATGGTCACCCGCAACAATCTCGCGCTCAATCTCGCGTCCGAATACAAATTCACAGAGGCGCTGCACGAGCTGAGGATTGTCCAGGGACTGCTGGCGGAAAGCCCCGATCCCGAACAGACAATCGTTTTTCACCGTAACAGCGGTGTCGTCTATCTCAGTGTCGGTGAGCTCGATCTCGCTCGCGATCACTTTCTCCTTTTTCTCAGGGTGAGCCAGGAGCACGAGACTCCGCATTATCAGGTCGAAGCGTTGATCAACCTGGGTTATCTGCTCCAGGAGCTCGGCGATTATGAACGCGCGTTGTCATATGCGAAGAAGGCCCACGCCCTGGCGGCGGAGACCGATCAGTCCCTGATGATCCGCGAGTCGACGGTGCTTTCCGCCCAGCTCAACCGGCTTCTGGGTAGACACGATGCGGCGCTTGCGGACTGGGAATCCGCGTTGGCGTATGACGACCAGACCGGAATCGAACTCAACATACTTATCGATCGTCTCGGCTATGCAAACGCCCTTGCCCTTGCGGGGCGTTCGGGCGAAGCCCACGACCGGTTTGCCGCGCTTCGCGGGGATATCAAGCGATCCGGTCAGGGCGACCTTGAACTCGGGCTCTATTTTGGGTTGGGCCACGTCTTTGAGTCGGATCGACCGGACAGCTCGAAGTACTACTACGAGCGCGCCCTGTCGGTTCTCGACGACACCCGTTCCGAAATCGGTGGTTCCGAAGTCAGGACAGGCTATCTGGGTGGTATCCGGCGTCATTATTACGAAGAAGTTGCCCGGTATTACGCGTCGCAGTCCGGCGACGGACGCAACGATGACTGGTCGGCCCTCGCGTTCCGCACGATTGAACGCGCAAAGGCGAGGGGGTTGCTCGAGATGATCGAGGTGTCGGTTGCCGGCGACGAATCTCCCATGGAATCCGCCGTGCTCGACTCGCTCTATCGACTCGATCCCGCGGCGCCGGAATACGGCACGAAAAAACAAAATCTTACGGATCGATACCTTGAACTGAGAGACGCGCGTGTCACGGCATCGGTGGGCGGGCTCCGCTCCGGTTCACGGATACCCACGCTCGAAGAGATTCAACAGGGGCTTCCAAAAAATACGACAATGCTCGTTTACGCGCTTGGCGATTCCGCGTCTCTCCTTTGGGTCGTGGATCGCAAAGGCCATGAGTTTCACGAACTACCGGACCGTGAAACGCTGCGTCCCGAGGTTGAACGGTTGCGGGACGCGATATCCAGACCCGGCGCGGCGGATGCGGCGCTCCGCGGCGCCGCGCGCGGACTTTACAAGGCCGTCGTGGAGCCGGCGGCCGGGCGAATTTCCAAGAACAAGAATCTTATTATTGTTCCGGACGGTTTTCTCTTCGAAATGCCGTTCGAGATACTGCTCACAAGTGATTTCGACGAACGCGATGCGTGGGCAGATCTGCCGTTTCTCGCGCGATCGTTTTCGCCGGTCTACGCGCCGTCGGCTACGGTATACCTCAAATTGAGAAACACGGAAGAAGGCTCGCAGTACGACCTGGATCTCTTTGCGCTCGGCGACCCGGACTTTTCGTCGCTTGGAACGGGAGGCGGATCGTCGGTGGTCACACTCGCCCCGCTCCCGGCAACGAGAACCGAGGTCTTGGAGATTAGCGGGATGCTTCGTGACGACAAAAAGATCGTCGCGCTTGGCGCGGACGCGGACGAGCATTTGTTCAAGACGGAGCTTCGAAGGTCGTCCCCGAGGATTGTCCATCTTGCCACCCACGGTTTGATCGACCCGTTGGATCCCACAGCGTCCTGTGTGGCGCTCACCGCAAACGAGGCGGCGGGAGAGGATGGGTTGCTCCACACGCTCGAGATTCTTTCATTGCGAGTCGACGCCGGTCTGGTTGTCCTGTCCGCTTGCGAGTCAGCCAAAGGGCGCGTGAGCCGCGGCGAGGGCGTCGTGGGCTTAAGCCGCGCGTTTATAGCTTCGGGCGCCGGCGGCACGGTCGCAAGTCTGTGGGCTGTATCCGACGAATCGACGGCGATTCTTATGAAGGATTTCTACTCGAAAATGCTCGGCGAGAAAATGCCCGCAGGTGTTGCGCTGAACGAGGCGCGGCTCGCACTGATGAAAACCGAAGAATTTTCACACCCATTTTATTGGTCCCCTTTTGTTGTTATCGGGTCGGACCGCTCTCCGTGGTGAAACGCCGCGACGGGAATCGAGTCCGCTTTCAATTGATTGACCGGACAGTGATCCAATTGGTTCAAAGGAGAACTCAAATGAGGCTGATTTTGACAGGAATAGCCGTCGCCCTTTCCGTTGTGGCGGGCTCGATTTCTATTGTTGATGCGACACAGGTTGTGTCGCTCACCCCCCGGCAGCTGGGCGAACAATCCGAGCTCGTCGTTCGCGGTAAGGTCG
Organism: Candidatus Latescibacterota bacterium; assembly: GCA_963791045.1. GTDB lineage: Bacteria > Krumholzibacteriota > Krumholzibacteriia > WVZY01 > WVZY01 > CAWBQK01. The sequence continues at coordinate 278,289 of CAWBQK010000015.1, read as the reverse complement.
TCGATGTTCGTTCGTTTTGGAACGACAAACGCACGAAGATTTATACGACGACACGAATTGCCGTCGACGAATCCTACAAAGGTTCCGGGTCAGGGATGGTTGACCTCCTGCAAATGGGTGGTGTTGTCGACGACGTCAAAGTCACCGTCCACGGAGCTCTCGAGTGGCGAACCGGCGAAGAGGTTCTCCTTTTTCTCGAATCCCCGGACGGCCGGTCGTTCCAGGTCTCGGGATTTTCCCAGGGGAAATTCAATATAAAAAGAAACACGCGGACGGGAGAAGCGTTTCATTAACCGGCCGGAACTCGTGGGGACCGAACTTGTTGAAGCCATGTCTCTCGAGCCCACCGCCGCTTCATCGCGCGTCGATGATATGCCGCTCGATCTATTCATCAACCAGGCCCTGGGCCGCCGATAGAAAAGGAGGATTATTATGAAGCGCATTTTTTCTGAAAACAATTCGTCGCGCCACCTGATTCTTCTTTTTGTGGTGACGTCGATCATGACGCTCTCGTTTGCCGGAGCCCACGGCGCCGATGTAAACCTGCAGCTCGTATCGATAGAGGGTCCGGTAAATGTCCTGACCGGACAGCCGATCGGCGCCGTTCTGTCAGCGACGGTAAGGAACACGGGGAGCGAGCCCATCACGGCGCCCTTCTACATCGGTTTCTATATTTCCGCGGACTCGATTATTACGACTGCAGACGAGCCGCTGGCGGGAGATCCTGACGGCATAACATCACTGATCGGGACGCCGGTGGACAGCCTCGGAGCCGGCGAAGAAATTACGATAACTCTGCCGGCGGATCTCGTCGTACCGGAGACCGGCCCGACGGGAAGCGTCTATCTCGGCGTGATCACGGATGTGTACGCGCATGTTGCGGAGACGAACGAGTTCGACAATATCCAGTCGTCCCCGATGAACGTTGTTACGGATACCGACGGTGACGGAGTTCCCGACGCCGACGATCTTTGTCCCGAAGAGGATGCGTCCAACCGCGATGCCGATGGCGACGGTTGTATCGACGTTGTCACCAGTGCCCGCCACATAGAGTACTGGGACGACTTCGATTTTCCGCTCGCGTACACGATCAACGAAAACGGCGCGCCGGGGATCTCTGATGGCAGTGATTTCAGCGCGATCCAATCCGGAATGGATGCGTGGGGCTCCGTGAGCGGTGCGGCAGTGTCGCTCGCCTTCGGGGGTACGACGCCACAGCAGGATGCCCAGGCCCTGGACGGAATCAATCTGGTAACGTTTACCGATCCGGATTTTGTATTTCCCGCCGGCGTGATTGCCGTTGGAATCAGTACGTCGTTCACCAAAGCGGCGTTTTTCAACGGTGAGCTGGTTCGACCGGGACAGATTGTCGATGCCGACATGATATTCAACCCGACGAAGTCGTTTTCCACTCCGACCGACGGTTCGGGAACCGATCTTCGGAGCGTAGCGACACACGAAGCGGGCCACCTCATCGGTATCTCGCATTCGAGCGTTTTATCATCGACGATGTTCTACGTGCTTGCGCAGGGGACCGAAGCCTCAACACTCGAGACTGAAGACGAGCTGATGATGCTGAAGTCGTACCCCGATGCGGCTACTCTCGCGACGGCAAGCCGGCTCGCCGGTACCGTCACGGATGGTCTTGGCGGCGGACCCGTTGCCGGAGCCATCGTGTTTGTTATCGACTCGGCATCGGGCGATACGCTCGGTTGTGATTACACCTCTCCGGCCGATGGGGGATATGTTTTTCTCGGTCTGCCCGACGGCGACTATTATGTGGCCGTTCATCCGCTCAACGGGACATCGCCGATCGGATATATTCAACCGGCAAATATCAACTCACTGATCTACGAGACGGCCCAGACCAACTTTGGTCCCGAATATTGGGATCTCGAAGAATCGAACACCGATGATCCCACTGCAATGGACGCGGTGAGCGTGGCGTCGGGCGGGACCACCACGGCGGATATTACGACCAATATCGACAACACGCCTCCGACGGTGGTGACCACACTCCCCGCGTCGAACGCGACAAACGTTCCCTACAACGGTTCGATCCTGATTTCTTTTTCGGAGGCGATCGAATCGGATTCGCTCTCGGGCAACTTTGCTCTTACCGATTCGGCGACCGGTGCTTTTGTAAGCGGCAACGCAGCGATCCTCAACGATGATTCGCTTCTCGCATTTATACCGACGGGTGGTCTCGAGTTTACGACAACCTATAAACTCAGGCTCGAAACCGGGGTTTCCGACAAAGCGGGGAATGGCCTTGCCGTTCCCTTCGAGATGTTCTTCAAGACCGAAGCGCAGCCCCCTGTCGGTGTTTCGACCATGGTTCCCGGCAAAGGTGTCGAGGGAGCGACGGTTGTCATAAATGGTTTTGGTTTTGACGCGGACATCGCGGATAACGAGGTCACCTTCGACGGTGTGCCGGCGACGGTTGATGACGCCGATCCATCGCGCATCGTTGTGACCATTCCAGCCGGCGCCGCCACAGGCCCCGTCGTCGTGCAAACGCCGTCGGGTATGGCGACATATCCCGGATTTACGGTTTTGTCTGCTGAAGAAGTGCCTCGCGGCGTCGAAGTGGGTGTGGCTGATCTCTTCGCCGTGCCTCGCGCCGTGTCAGTTCTCCCCGATGGAAGTCACGCGTTCGTATCCACGGATGCCGGTGTTGCCGAGGTTGATGTCGATCCTGGATCTCCTGGTTTTCTCGACGTCACGACGATTTCAATCCCGGGCGGGCTGAACGAGATGGCGGCGACGCCGGACGGTGGGCGCGTCTATGGCGTGAGTCGAATCAATCAGAAGTTATACAGGATCGATACGTCCGGCGCCTCGGCCGTGGTGTTGAGCGAAGTTGATGTGGGCGCCGAGCCAAAAGGAATTCTTGTCGACCCGACGGGACAGCGTGCGTTTGTTCCGACCGGTGACGGGGACATCCAGATATGGGATGTCAACCCGGCGAGCCCGACATTTGACAACCAGGTCGGCGTCATTGTGTCTCCCGATCTCAATCTGCGCGGCAAGATGGCGACCGATCCGGCGGGCGAGTATCTTCTCGTTCTCGCCGGCACCGGGAACCTCCTTGTATTTGACCTCGGTCCGGATTCACTCCTCGCGGAAATTCCGGTGGGGCCGGATCCGCGGGATGTCGTTGTAGACCCGATGGGCGAGCGTGCCTACGTGACAGATGAAGCTGGTGAAGTTTCAATCGTCTCGCTCTCCGGACTGTTTTTTGTCCAGTCGATTCCAACGGGCGGGACACTCCGCGGCGCCGCGATCACACCAGCCGGATCATTCGTCCACACGGTCAATCGCGAGCTCAATTTGCTTGATGTCATCGATCTCAGAGAGGGAAGCCCGACGTTCAGAAATGTCGCCGCGACAATACCGCAGCGGATTAATCCCGTCGATGTCGCGATTTCCTCCGACGGTTTTTATGCTTATACAATTTCCGAGGCCGAGCAGAATATTGCCGTGACGGCGATCGGTCTGGGTCCGACTGTGAAAACGCTTTCGAGAATCGCCGGACCCGTCGGAGCCAGGGTGGTAATCGCGGGAACGGGTCTTGACGCCGATTCTCTTCTTGCGGTGTCGTTCGACGGCATAATGGCCGTGCCCGAACGCCGGACGGCAAATTCCGTGACCGTGTCGGTACCGTTCGGCGCGATGAGCGGTCCGCTTTCGGTTATCGGAACAAATCCGGTGGGCCCGTCATTGGTTTCCAATGCGATTTTCTTTGAAGTGTTGAGTCCGACCGTTTCCGACAATCTCAGGCTTGCCCTCTCGGCACGCCCGTTGGGCGCGCCCGAACTCACGTCGACGTTGACCGCTTCGCCCGACGGTAGACTCGTCCTCGTCGGTGGCGACAACGGTAACGTGTATGCCCTCGACAGCGATCCGGGAAGCCCCACATTCAATCAGTTCATCGACTCGGTTGACGTTGTTGTATCGGTAGACGACATCGTCGTCACCCCGGGCGGACGTCGCGCGGTTGTCGCCGATTTCGGTTCGAGCGCCGTCCAGGTTCTCGATGTCAACCCGGACAGTCCCGACTTTGGAGCCGTTCTCGGCACGCTCGACATTTCAAACTACGAGGGGAATGTCAGCGGTGTGCAGGTCAGCCCTGACGGCACGCGCTGTGTGGTTGCCGACGATGGGGCCGGAGTGATCTATTTCTTCGATATCGAAGACGGATCTCCCGATGAGTATCAGATCCTCAGCACGGTTGGGCTCTACGGGGAAGCAGGGACCGACGGCAGTGTCAGCGAGATGGCGTATCACCCTGGTGGCGAGTACCTGTATCTTCCTGTTCGGGACGCCAATCCCGCAGCGGTGCTCGTCGTCGACGTTCGACCCGAAAGCGTCAACTATGGGGCCGTCGTCGGATCGGTTCTGCTCGACACCGGACCCGCCGACGAAATCCCGATCTCGATCTCGTTCACGCCGGACGGGTCGCGATGTCTGCTTCTGACGACACAAACGGCGGGGCCGTCGAACAGGACGGCAGTGATTCTCGACACCACGACGCCCGACTCGCCGACGGCGAGTTACGCTGTACCATACGCAACGACGGCCGGTCCGGTCGACGAACATGTCGACGTGTCTCCCCGCGGAGACCGGGCGATTCTCAATATCCGTGAGGCGGCGTTTTTCAACTACGAGTTGCAGACGAGTCCGGATTCACTTGTCCTTATCGAGCAGGCCGGAGATATCTTTCACCACCTGACGACGGTGGACAGCGATTTTTCGCCGGACGCGAGTCGTTTCTACAGCGTGTCGGCGTTTCGTGACACCGTCTATATCTACGATTTCACGTCGGCGCAGTCGATCGCTTCCGTGTCGGGTGACGGGCAAGCTGGAATCATTAACCAGCCGTTGTCATCGCCGCTCCGTGTCCTGGTTACATCGTCTGCCAGCGCCCCGCTGGAGGGTGTCCCCGTGAACTTCAGCGTCACGACGGGCGGCGGTGTTTTTGCAGGAACCGGAACGCCAACCCAGACTGTCGTTACGGGTCCGGATGGCATCGCGGAAGCACAGTGGATGCTGGGGTCGATCGTCGGCCCGGGAAGCCACAATGTTGTCGTCAATGCGAATGGACTCAGCGGCGCACCGATTCAATTTAGCGCTGACGGCGTTGACGATCCGGCGCTATTGCCGCTCAGTGTCGCCGATGTTACACCGGCGGATGTGATGACCGATATCAGCATAACCACGGCGACGCAGACGACATTCTCGAAGGCGGTCGACCCCTTGTCGGTGAGTTCGACGACGCTTTTCCTGCACAAGGGTGACTTTGTGCCGGTTCCTGCCGTTATCGGTTTTGCGGAAGGCAACACAAAGGTGTCACTGACTCCGATTTCGGTGCTCGATGCGAGCACTTCGTACACAATTGAAATGACAACCGGGATTCTCGACGAGATGGCCGCCCCGCTTCTTACCGCCGTGTCGTCGGTGTTTTCGACATCCGCGCCGGCTGGTGTGTCGGTCAACTCGATAAGCCCGCCGAGCGGCACTGCCGGGGTTCCCGCCGTGCTTTCGGGGATTGGGTTCGATCCATTGCCATCGCTCAACACTGTACTCTTCAACGGCACGCCCGCGTTCGTCACGGCCGCCGGCGAGGATTTTCTCAGCGTGACGGTTCCGGTCGGAGCTTCGACGGGTGACGTCCGTGTTGTTGTCGGGGCAGATACGTCGAATGCCGTCGGCTTCATAGTTTTGAACACCACAGAATCGACGGTTGATGACGAGGTTATCGCACGCGTGGGCACGGGCTCGGCGACGCGGAGTATAACCATCGCGCCCGACGGTGCCATCGCCTACGCGGTGAGCCCGGAGGCGGGTGTCGTGATTCCTATAGACATAAATGATTTGTCCTCGCAGCCGAGCATTCCCGTTGGCGACACACCGCTCGCCGTGGTCGTCAACCCGGAGGGAACGCGTGCGTACGTGGCCAACTCCGGTGGCGGGACGGTGTCGGTCATCGATATTGACCCGTTGTCGCCGACGTACCACCAGGTCGTCGAAACGATTGCCGTTGGCACGACACCGATCGATCTCGCAATTAACCCGGACGGTGATCGTCTTGTCGTTGTCAACGGCGGGTCGAACAGCCTGAGTATTATAGATACGGACGGTTTGAGCGAGACATACGACCAGGTGCTGTCGACGGTGAGGGGTGGCACGAGCAAGCGCACCGTGTCAATCGCTCCGGACGGCGCGCTTATCTATGTTGGAACGGACGATGGTTGGGAAGCGCTCGACGCGATCAGCTTCGGCGTCGTGGCAAGCGCCAAGAACGGATCGTCGTCAAAGAGTGTATCGATCACACCCGACGGGGCGTTTCTCGTCGTGCTCACGACCGAAGGCGATCTTGAAATCTTTGATATCGTCCCGGGGAGCCCGTCCGAGAATCAGGTTGTCTCATCGGTGCGAAACGGAACGACAACAAAGAGCATAGCGATCTCGCCGGACGGCGCGCTTCTCTATCTCGTACAGGAAGAGAACGATGCCATTCTGGTTCTGTCGCTCGAAGTGTTGAATTCTGTCGGTGTGCGTGAAAGCGGCGTCGAGCTGCCGCCCACCGGGATTCAGCTCACCGTCGTCGGTACGATTGCCGCCGGTGAAGATCCGTCACATGTGGCGATCGATCCGCGCGGCAGCGGTGTGGTTGCCATTTCGAATGCCGGGGACAACACCGTGAGTATCATCGATCCATTGAGGAGCGACACGCCGGTCGCCGCGACCATCGAGGTGACACCGAGAACCCTCAACCACAAGTCGAAGGGACGGTATGTTACCGGCCGGATAGAACTCCCCGCCGGATTCGATCCCCGTGACATCGATCCCACCACCGTGATGCTTCAGAGCGCGGTCGCCGCCGACCCCGACAACTGGACAATCGAGGATGCCGACACAAATGGCCTGGAAGAACTTGTTGTAAAGTTCGACCGTGCGGAATTCCAGGCGGTCATACCGCAGGGTGAGTTTGTTCCCGTCCATATCGATGGCGAAGTGAACGGCCGACCCTTCGCGGGGCAGGATACGATTCGGACACTGCGCCCGACAATGATGTTCCCGGCCGGCGGAGAAACGGTTGTTCTCGAACAGCTCGTCAACGTGACGTGGTCGTCTCCTGAGAACGTGTCGGTGGATGTCGTCGACGTGTACTGGTCGCCGAACGATGGGGAAGAGTGGTACCCGATCGCGGAACAGGTCCCGAATACCGGCGCAGTCGATTGGACGGCGCCGAGTGATGTTTCGGCGTCCTGCCGGGTCATGGTGACACTCTTCCGCGACGGCGAAGACATTGGCTCGGGCATGAGTCAAAACGTGTTCACCGTTGTCGGGCCCGTCGCGGTCACGCTCGGCGGATTCGATGGTGTCGTCGAAGCGAAGGGCGTCATGCTCCAGTGGCACACGATATTCGAGCAGGGAGTCGAAGGGTTCCATCTTCTCCGATCTACAGAAGAGTATGTTGGGTACGAACGAATCACTAGCGAACTTGTTCGTTCCGCGGGTCGCTTGGGCGGTTCGTCGTACGATTTCAAGGACGATACCGTTCGCCCGAATCAGACGTACTTCTACAAGCTCGAAGAAGTGTCCGAACGCGGAACCGAGCAGGTCTTCGGGCCGTTCAGGGTAACCTACACGGCTAGCTTCGCGCTCAACCAGAACTCTCCGAACCCGTTCAACCCGACCACGCGGATACGGTTTACGCTACCGCAGTCGGATCACGTTCTGCTTGCGATCTATGATGTGACGGGCCGCAAGGTGCGCACGCTTGTAAACGAGGAAAAACAGGCGAATCACTACGAGGTCGAATGGGACGGCCGGGACGCCAACGGCCGGACGGTTTCGAGCGGCGTGTACTTCTACAAGATCAGGGCCGGGAAGTTTACCGGCACGAAGAAAATGCTGATGCTAAAGTAGCCTGCTGTGGGTCCGATCGGGAGGAGCCTTTGCAGGGACGTCAGTTGAATAGATTCCCCGGCGGTTGAATGGCCCACCGTGTCACTCGCCGCCGGGGTGTTTTTTCTTGGGGGCGGTGGTCGGTCAATTCCGAGTCGCCCGCGATGACGGCGAGCCCCACCGGACCCTGAGGCGAATTTCGGTTGATAAAGTTAGGTATTCCAATCTATTTTCATTTGGGGTATACTTAGAGTGCAGCTGGAACACAGGATTTTTGGGCCTTCGCTGACCCTGACAACTGGTGGTGACGATCGTACGTGACGCTGGCGAGTCGGGCCCAATCCGAAGTCTAGGGGGTGAGTCATCATTTCCGGATCTGATAATCCACACATTTCCGCGGGCGATATCGGCGGACTGATCGAAGGCCGTTTTGGTGAAATCGATCGAGCGCGTGTCCTCGCGCATCTCCGTGTGTGTGATCGTTGCCTCGATATGTACTACGAAACGGTGAACTCCCGAGCGCTTTTTGGGTCCGCACCCGCGGAGAAAAAACCGCTCCCAATTCCTCATCAATCACGGCCGATTACGACACCGCCTGTTTCCACCTCCCTCTTTGGACGGTGGGGTGGCAAGACCAACAGGCTCTTCGCCGTTTCAGCCGTGGCCATCGTTCTTCTCGTCGTCGGATACTTGTTCGGAAGTTCTGACCGTTTTACCGCGGGGCAACTCGATGCGGCGATGCTTGCGCCCGTCCGCGGAGCCGTTGAAACGGCGACCATGTGGGGGCCGATCGTTCTGCCGGGAGGCGAACGGCTAATCGATGGAAAAGGTTCTGTGTACCGGTCGGGGTTCGTTCCCGTCGACGCCGAACTGGAGACCTCTCTCAAATATCTTTATGATGAATACAGGGATGGCGCCAGTTCCCCGGACGTGGCGTACTGGCTATCCGCCGGCTATCTTTCTACCGGCCAGATTGATGCTGCGCGCGATGTGTGCGCCGGCGCTCGGCAAACTCACCCGGATGACCTGCGCCTGATGCTGATAGACGGAATCATCGCCTATCTCGACCGTGACTCCGATCGTTCCGAGTCGCTCCTCCGCGTCGCGCTTGAAAAAAATCCCGACGATCCCATCGTCGGCATCAACCTCGCTATCGTTCTGGGAAATCGCGGCGATGCCGCAGAAGCCCGTGAGATTCTCGTTCACGTTAGAGAACAACACGTGGGTACGCCGTTCGCTGCGCGCGCGGACTCAGTCCTCGCCAAAATGTCCAATCTCTGATCCTTTGGTTGCGAAATTACAGGATTATTTTGCCCCGAGTCGTTCCAACGCCGTTTCCGCGGTCTGCCGTTCTTCGCCGGAAGTTGATTCGGCGACCGTCTTCCAGTGATCGATTGCTTTCGCGGTGTCACCATGGCGTTCGTACCATTGGGCTGAAAGCTTGTGGGCATCGATGAGGGCTGGGTCTTTTTCGATGGCGCGTGTCCAGAAATCGATTGCGCTTTCATCCTCTCCGAGATCGAATGCGGCTACGCCTCGGTTTTTCATGAGGTATGGTTGATCCGGATACCGAGACAACCCGCGGTCCAGTACGTCGCGCGCGTCATCCGGACGGTCCAGTTCGAGGAGGAGCGCGCCGAGGTTGTTGTAACCGCCGAGAAGCGATGAGTCCGCGGCGAGGGAGAGTCCGTAATAATTCTCCGCTCCGTCGAGGTCCTGGAGGTCCCAGCGAACGGTGGCCAGGTTGTAGAGCGCGGCCGAATACGCCGTGTCGATTGCGACGGCCCTGCGGAAAAGCGAGTCGGCTTCGGTGAGGTTTCCTTCGCTCATCTCGATGATTCCAAGATTGTTCCACGGTATCTTATAGGTGGGGTCGGCGAGAGTTGATTGGCGATAGTGATCCTTGGCGCCGTCGATGTTGCCCTTTTCCTGAGCGCTTTGGCCGAGCTCGTTGTGCTGGACGGCAAGATCCCGGTTGACCTTGGGGCCCCGCCCGCGAAGGCCGAAGAGCACCACCAGAACCGCGGCGATGGCAACGACCGCCACCGGTATCCCGATCTGGGCGATCCGAGCTTTTCGGCTTACGGGAACGACCGGATATGCGGCGGTGCCGAGTTCGATCTCGCGAAGCGAGATCAAGGCATCGCGGAACCCCGCTGAATCCTCGTACCTGTCTTCCTTCTTTTTCTCGAGCGCTGTGTCGAGTACACCCTGCAGACCTTCGGGGAATTCGATTTCATATTCGGAAAGCGGTTTTGGCGATCCGTTTGAGATCGAATACATCACCGACATGGGGTGTTCACCCTCGAAGGGAAACTCGGCGGTGAGCATCTGGTAGAGAACCGCGGCGATCGAAAAGATGTCGCTGCGCGCGTCGGCCTTTTTGCCCGCCGCCTGTTCGGGCGACATATAGTAAACCGTTCCGAGGGTCGTGCCTTCCTGGGTCAACGTGTCGCCCGCCGCCATGTGCGCGATACCGAAGTCCATCAATTTCACCACGCCGTCGCCCGTCACCATTATGTTTTCGGGTTTGAGATCGCGGTGGATGATCCCGTTCTCGTGGAGCCTTGCGAGCGCGTCGAGAATGTTGGCGATCCAAAGCGTCGCCTGGTCCCACGCGATCGGACCCTCGTCTATGACGTCGCGGAGCGTCCGCCCCTCGACATATTCCATCGCGAGATAGGGATGGCCGTCTTCTTCGCCGGCGGCGTAGACGGTGACAATATTTGGATGGTTGAGGCGGAACTCGCGCGGGCTTCTCGGAGAAATCTCTCCTTCGCCGTCGCGCTTAAATTCTTGCGTTTGATGACTTTGATCGCCAGGGGCCGGTCGAGCGTGGGGTCCACCGCGCGGTACACGACCCCCATCCCCCCTTCACCAAGGGTTGAGTCGATCGTGTACCCCGCGATGGTTTTTCTTTCCATAGATCAGGAACTTCAGGACGAGGGCGCGAGATCCGAGACTAGCGCCCCTCAAGAACCCGGTCGTACTCCTTGACGGCGTCCTGCGTCCGCCCGGTCTCGGCGTAGAGGCGGGCGAGGATCGCGTGAAGGTCCGAGTTGTCCGGTTCGAGTTCAATCGCCATTTTCATCTCGGCGATCGCATCCTCCATAAGATTATTGCCATAGAATAGACTGGCTCGAACCAGATGATAAGTTATTTTACTCGGCTTGTCGTCCGCAACAATCTCACCGAGCGATGATTCGACGGTCTTCTTCTCCTCTACGGAAAGCACCTCGAAGAAGGCGGCCTCGCTGCGAAGAGGGGGGAAGACCAGCGGGTCGGTCGTCTCGAGGACCCACGAATAAGTGACATCGGGAGAAAGCTCCGGGGCGTCACCAGGATAGGTCACACTCGATGTGCCCGTTTCGACCTCGTGCTTCCACAACACGCCCTCGTCATTGTACAGCGTGAGAAGGAGTTCCTGGGATGGATCCGACGCGGTCCATTTGAAGGTCGGCACTGACTCCATAACCTTGGTTTGCATGGGTGACTCGGCTCGAAGTTCGGAGTGCTTGTCGCCCGAGCGGAGTCTCGCCAGCGAACTCGTCCCTTCCGAGTCCTTGAGCTTGAGGAAATTCTGAACGACCTCGAAGCTCTTCTCTCCCATCGACACGCCATTTGATGCCGCCTGGGCTTTCGATCCATGCACCTGGGTGCTGCTGTTGGGTCCGATCTGCACCCATTGGCCGTTGTCGAAGTGTATCTCCGCCGTCGCGTCCTTGCCCGTTCGAACCTCGTCGCCCGGATCGAGCGCCATCCCGAATGAGGCCTTTACCTGCTCCCCGCCGCTTTTGACGATAGTGACATCTCCCTGGCAGCCCAACAGAATGGCCGCCGGCGGAGCGGTTGCGGCGAAGGCTCCCGAGGCCAAAAGGCAAGCTAACGCAAATAACCACAACGTGTTTCTCGTTTTCATGCGTACTCCTCTAATCAAAGGTCAATTGTACCCTCACCCTATAATTACTCTCAATTATACAATTGGTTGGTAACAAAAACGATAAAAAAGCCCCAGACCCAAAAATAGGTGCGTCGGAGGGTGTGGCAATTTGATTGCGTCTAGCGGGGTCGGGGTCTAAAATACCTCGTTATGGCAACGAATTCAAAAAACTCGAACGGTGGCCCAGAGGTCACATTTGCGCGCGATTTGGGGTTTTTCGACGCGAGCATGATCGGGATCGGAGCGATGATTGGCGCCGGAATATTTGTCCTGACCGGGATTGCCGCGGGTGTGGCGGGTCCGGCGTCGATCCTGGCTTTTGCGTTGAACGGTGTCGTAACACTTCTCACCGCAATGAGTTATGCTGAATTGGCGTCGGCTTACCCCCGGTCCGGCGGCGGTTATTCATTTATAAAGAAAGCATTCCCCGGCCCCGTTGGTTTCGCGTCGGGCTGGATGCTCTGGTTTTCGTACATCGTGGCGTGCAGCCTGTACGCGCTCGGTTTCGGCAGCTATTTCTGGGAGTTCATCGGGAGCTATTTCCCGACACTATCGAACCTCGCGTTTGACGCGCTCGGCGAGCACGTCCCCATCATATTAATGACGTTTCTCGTGGGCGTGACGTTCATCGTGATAAACATGCGGGGGACGGCGCTCACCGGCAAAGTTGAAAACGTGATCACCGTCGCCAAGATCGTGATTCTCGCCGTGTTCATTCTCTTTGGGCTCAGGGTTATCTTTGGAGCTCCGGCGGAGTCTTTGAGCGGGTTCAAACCTTTTATGCCGATGGGGTTTTCCGGGGTGTTACTGGCGATGGGCCTCACGTTTATCGCCTTCGAGGGGTACGATCTCATTGCGACCGTCGCCGAAGAGATCAAGCAGCCCGAAAAGACTATCCCCAGGGCAACGATGCTCTCGCTCGCCGTGACGGTAACAATCTACCTGCTCATTATTTTTGTTTGTCTCGGAGCGATCCGCCCCGAGTCGGGTACATCCTGGGAGTTTCTTGGACGGTATCAAGAAACGGCGATTGTGAAAGCCGCCCGATCATTCATGCCGGTTTATGGTGTCGCGCTAATCGTTTTTGGCGGACTGCTGTCGACTCTCTCGGCGCTAAACGCGACAATACTCGCATCGTCGCGCGTGGCGTTCTCGATGAGCCGCGACAAGATGCTACCCACATCGCTCTCGACAATCCATCCCTTGAGGCGGACCCCTCATATCGCCGTTGGTGTTACCGGAGTGATCATGCTGCTAGCCGCCGCCTTCTTCCCGATCCATGTGATCGGTTCTGCGGCCAGCGTGATGTTTCTTTTGACGTTTGCGCTGGTCAACTTTTCACTCATCGCGTTGAGGCGAAAGTTTCCCGAGTTGAAGGGGGGCTTTCGCGTTCCGCTTTACCCGATCACGCCGATCGTCGCAATCGTTCTCAACTTGTTTCTCGCCGTGTATCAGTTCAACTTCGATGCGCGGGCATGGTACATCGCGCTCGGCTGGGTGATCGTGGGCCTCTTTATTTATTTTATATATTTTGAAAAAGCGACCGCGGCGGAGATGCCCCAGGTCATCGATGTCCAGCAAACAAAAAGCGAAACGAGCACGGGTTTCAAGGTGCTCATACCCCTTCACAATCCCGATCATGTGATTCCCTTGATGAAGCTTGCCATTCCAGTTGCAAAAGCCAATGGGGGAGAGATCATTGTTCTTGGGGTGATCGATGTGCCGCAGAACCTTCCGATCCACGAGGGGATGCGGTTCGTCCATCACAAGACGCCTCTTCTCAAAAACGCCATCCAGTACGCGCAGGAACAGGGTGTCCACGCGCGGCCTGCGATTCGAATCGCACACAGGATTTACGATGGCATCTTGAGGGCGGCGGAAGAGGAGCGGGTGTCGCTCATTCTCATGGGCTGGAAGGGGTATACAACGACACGCGACCGGATTATGGGTGAGGTGACCGACAAAGTCGTCCGGCTCGCGCCGTGTGATCTCATTACGGTGAAGCTTCAGGGCGAGGTATCGTTGGACCAGGTGCTTATCCCGACGGCGGGCGGCCCGCACGCGTCGCTTGCCGCCGAGTATGTGTCGGCACTCCAGAAAGAATACGGGACCACCGTGTCGTGCTGTTACGTGATCGGCGAAGACACGACTGCCGCGGAAAAGGAAATGGCTCTCGAATGGATCGACAAGACGATCCATCTCACCGGGTTGGAAGGTAGAGTCGAACGCCGCCTTGTCGAAGGAAAGAAAATTGCCTCGGCCCTGGTCAAAGCGGCGTCCGAGTTCGATATGATCGTTCTGGGCGCGTCGAAAGAAGGTGTTTTTTCGAGTGTGCTCTTTGGCGAAATCCCGGAAAAAGTGGCCAGGTATTCGCGGACGCCGGTGATGATCGTCCGGCGTTACGAAGGCCGTGTCAAATCGGTGATCAAAAAAGTTATCGGTTGATGTTTCATCGATGTGCGGTGAAAGCATTATCGTGACTCGATCCGACTCGCCTCTTGATCTCGTTTCATTTTCTCATTAGAATATACGAACAATGGACAGCTTTGCAGACGCAGCAAAAGAACCCGCCCAGACGGCGATTCCTCAACTCTTCGATAGTTACGGAGACCGTATCTATGGTCTGGGTCTTCGTATATGCGGCACCCGAGAGGATGCGGAAGACCTCGTCCAGGAGACCTTTCTTCGCGCTTTCAAGAATTGGGGGCAATTCAAAGGGCTCTCCGCGCCGTCGACCTGGCTTTTTACGATCGCCGCGAGGACGTGCAAGCGCCTCAAACATAGGCGTGCCGGCGCGCCGTCTCATATCGAGTCCTTTCACGACTTGCTGCCCTCGGACGAAGAGGGATTCATCGATGTGCCATCACCGAACGATTGCCCGCTCGAAAACATTTTACGCCAGGAGGCGGGGAGCGCCGTCGAAGAGGCGCTGGCGACGATGCCGCTCCCATTTCGTATGGCGTTGGTGTTAAAAGATTTGGGCGACTTTTCTATGGCCGAGGTCGCCGGTATGCTTGGGATCAAGGAAGCAACGGTCAAAACCCGTGTGTACCGCGGCAGACTTCATCTCGCCAAACAGCTCAAAAAGAGTCTCCCAAAGAAGAAGATTGGACCACCCGATTTTACCGTCCATGTCTGTATGGTCATGTTCAAAGCCAAAATGGACGCGCTGGACCAGGGCCGGCCGTTCAAGCTCCCCGAAGACCATGATTGCCACCGGTGCAGGTCGATGTTTGACAGCCTCGATATTAGTCTGAACATATGCCGCGAAATGACCGATGGATCCCTCCCGGAAAAGGCTCGCGAGCTGATCCTCAGCGAATTCAAGACTTCTTGATCCCCCGGCTCTTGTTTCGAATATCCATAACAAATTGATATGGAATGAGTTGCGTTCTTGTGCGAAGACCGTTTCCTTTTTCCCTGGAAAATCGCTGGCTGTGCCTGGTTTT
Source organism: Candidatus Latescibacterota bacterium (assembly GCA_963791045.1). GTDB lineage: Bacteria > Krumholzibacteriota > Krumholzibacteriia > WVZY01 > WVZY01 > CAWBQK01. The sequence goes on along the minus strand of CAWBQK010000015.1, from coordinate 262,983 downwards.
TTCAGAGTTTTCCGGGAACCACCCGCCGTTTTCATGTCTCTAAACATATGACATCAGGGAGATCGCATGAGATTTCCACACACGAAAAGACAAGAACGAGCACGTACACTCAGAAAAAACATCCTTAGGGCAAGCATCAAAACGGAAGAGGAGATCTGCAAATGAAAGCTTTTTTAATGATTATTGCGATAATGGCGGTCGCAGTCCCCGCACTGGCGGGCCCCCCGCAGAATGGCGTCTATCTGTCCGACGATATGGGCGGCCAGATGCTCACCGGCCGGTTCAGCGAATCCTGGGTCGATCCCGGAAGCCACGGCCAGGTCGGCAACACGATTAACGCGCTGTCCTATGATCCCGCCTTCGGACTCGGGACCGAATGGAAACTCTACTGCGCATCGATCGCTTTTTCGCCTTCGCTCGTTTCCGACACGCGTGATTCGAACAATACCGGAGAGGTCACCTACCGCACCGAATACACCGGCGGTCTCTTCTGGATGTCGAAGGACGGCCCCTGGGGCGACGGCAGCGAAGACTATACAGGTGTTATCGACATCTTCACGGTTACCACTACTTATCTATATGTAAACGGCGACGTACTTGGGATCCGGTCGAACGTGACCACCACAGGTCAGTTCGACAATTTCGGTGACTGTTTTGAATACACCATCAACAACACAGCGTTCTTCGGCGACACCGACCTGGTCGGTCCGTTGCCCGGCGAATTTCCAATCTTCATGGATGATGCCTGCGGCACCGGAACAAGGACCCGCGGTGGATGGGGAAGCGTGACCGAGATCGCCCTGCGAGTCCTCGGCAACTGCACCGTCCCCACTCAGGAGACGACGTGGGGTGCCGTCAAGGCGCTTTACCAGGACTAATGGCCAAGAGACCCCACTTTCGAAGATTCTGATATGAACGTTTGACGCATCCAAGAAAACCAGTGCGAACCAAAAAAGAAGACCGGGACCGTTGTAGGGATCCCGGTCTTCTTTTTATTCGGAGATGAATGGCGTGTAACTTGCGACGATGAGTGTGAACAAAACGATTAGGCGAGACAAACTCTTGTCAGCTATATACCTGTTGTCTTGTCCGACAAAAAAATAGGAAGGTGCCGACACAGCGCTTTGTTGTAAGTGCGCGCGAGTTTAGGGACACCTAAATCGATTTTCAATGCACGAGTTGCAAACGATTCAAAACAAAAAGAACCAACGCCGCGGCGAATCGCGCGGTGTCCCCCGTCTTTTGTCGTATCGTGTGAAGTTGACACGGGAGGCAGGTATTGATTAAGATGCAGTAGCAAAGACGCGGTCGCCTGTTGTTAATCCCATACTTACGGTGTGCAAAATGAACATGAATCCCCCGTGGGCCGGGGTTAAATTTTCTCCGGTCTTGAGAAGATATTCACATATTGTTTGGTTGCTTGCCGCGATTCTTCTCCTGGCGACCATTGGTATGTCGGTCGCTCAAACAGACGACGAATCGTGCATGGCCTGTCATGAGGATTCCGATTTGGAGGCAGAGGACGGCCGACGGATGATGGTGCCGTTCGAGCTGTTCAAGACGAGCGTCCACGCGGATCACGGCTGTACCGGTTGCCACTCCGCGCCGGGCGATTTCGAAGACGTGCCGCATTGGGACAAGTACAGGCGGGTCGAATGCGCGGACTGTCACGAGGATGCCGTCAAGAGTTTCGGCGAAGGATTCCACGGCAAGGCTCGAGCGCGGGGGAACCTTCGCGCTCCCGCATGCACCGACTGTCACGGCGATGACGGAAATCCACACGTAATAAAGGGATTGGCGATCCGGACCGCCGAAAACGCGTGCCGGCGCTGCCATGCGGAGGAGACAGCCTCGTACGACACTGGAGTTCACGCCTTGGCCGCCGCCGAGGGTAAGAACAGCCCCGGATGTGTGTCATGCCACCTTCCGCACGGTCTGGGTCTGCCGCCCTCTTCGGGCGCCGTCAACGCGATGTGCACGTCCTGCCACGAAGGATCGATGGAGGATGTGAGGAGAGGTGGACACTCGACGATCGGCGAAGAAATCGCCGACGTGATGAACTGTGCGTCGTGTCACGACGTTCACGGAACACACAAACCGCATATGTCGGCCAGGGTGAGCGACGCCTGCGTGACATGTCACGAGGATCAAATGTCCGCCTTCGTCGGCTCGGTGCACGAAGATCTCTTCGAGGTCGATGTAATGAATTGCCTGTCGTGTCACAGCACGCACAAGGACGAGGAAGAAATAGGACGGTTCGATGCGGGATGCGGCGCGTGTCACGAAGATGTGGAGGCGATTTACCGGAGCAGCGTTCACCGGATGGGGAGGCTGCGCGGGGACAACGCAGCGGCGACCTGCGCGGACTGCCACAAGGGACACCAGGTCCTCGCCGCTTCGGACACGCTATCTGTGATTAACCACAAAAACATCCCCTATATGTGCGGTTCGTGTCACGGGGCGGATGCGGTGGTGACGAGCGAGTACGTTCGACTGCCGATAAGTCTTCCGAATTATCTGAAATCGGTCCACGGTGTTGGGTGGAAGGCGGGAAAGAAAACTGCCGTTTGCACCGACTGTCACGGAACGCATGACCTGACGACGGCGCACGATCCCGAGTCGATGATCAACATGTTCAACATATCGAAGACATGCGGGCAGTGCCACGACGAGATCGCCGGGGAGTATCAGGGGTCGGTCCACGGCAAAGCGCTTGCCATGGGTATTCTCGATTCACCCACATGCACATCGTGTCACGCAGAGCACCTCATCCGGGCGCATGACGATCCCGACGCGCGCATAAGTGCCGATCACCGCGCTCGTCAGCTCTGCGGTGACTGTCACTCGAGGCCGGAGCTCATCGCCAAGTACGGACTACCCGGCGGGGTTGTCGAGAGTTATCTCGATACCTATCACGGGTGGGCGATTGATCAGGGCAACGGACTGGTGGCGAGTTGTACCGACTGTCACACCACACACGATATCCGGGCACATCAGGATCCCATGTCGTCGATCCATCACGACAATGTGACCGAAACGTGCGGGCAGTGTCACAAAGGGTCGAATCCAACATTCGCGCGGAGCTACTCGCATGCCGGCGCGCTTGCCGCCCGCGGGTATCATGAGTGGGCAAAACTCATTTATATATTTCTCATCGCCTTCGTCCTGGGTGGGATGGGGTTGCACAACCTTCTGATCGCCCGCTACGAGTTGAGGAAACATTTCAAGAAGCGTAACGCGGAGCCATTCATCGTCAGATGGGGTTCGGCGGAACGGATTCAGCACATCGTGTTGATCGTCAGCTTTTTTGGTCTCGCTATAACCGGTTTTGCGTTGAGGTTCTCGGACAGTTGGTGGGTTCCGCTGGTCGGTCTCGGTGGTAAAGAATTCGTCCGGATGAATATTCACAGGGCGCTCGCCATCATTATGATCGTCGTTTCGATTTACCACATGGTCTGGGTGATTGTCGCGCGACGCGGTCGTATCGCCATCAAAGAGATGGTTCCCCGCGGATCGGATATGGTTCAGGCGATCCAGAACGTAATGTTCTACTTGAAGATCAAGAAAGAACGGCCCCAATTCAATGCTTATGACTACACGCAAAAGGCTGAGTACTGGGCGCTGGTGTGGGGAACGTGGGTGATGGTGGCCACCGGCTTCATCCTCTGGTTCCCGACGATCGCGACGAATTACATGCCCGCGTGGGTGGTGCGTGTCGCCGAAGTGGTTCATTTCTACGAAGCGATTCTTGCCGTTTCCGCGATCATAATCTGGCACTGGTTCTTTGTTTTGTTCATGCCCCATGAATTCCCGATGAGCACCATCTGGGTAAATGGCAGGATGCCGGCGGAAGAGTGGAAGAAAAACCACCGGGGCGATTATCTCAAGGTTGGTGATTCAGCCATCATCGATCCCAAGAGGACCCCCGACGACTATGTCGAGACGGACGCGAGCATCCCCGGGGTGACCGATAAGCCGGGCTCAAAATCGCCACCCGGCGATTCAAAGAAACCGTAACAGGCCGTTCACGGGGCCGCCGTTGAAGAGATCTCCGGCGGCCTTGTGATTTCATGCACAAAAGGGTGTTGATCTTGCCGCCTGCGCTTTGCTAAGATACGCGGGCGCAAATGTCCACAATACCCGAACCACATCGAACCACTATAATTATGGGACTCAACAGACGGCAATTCGTCAATGTTCTGCTTGGAGGCGGGCTTCTGGGATGGCTCGGAAGCGTGTTGTATCCGGTCATTTCCTACCTCAAACCGCCCAAGGTACCCGAGGCCAACGTCCAGTCGGTCAAGGCGGGTATCGCTTCGACGTTCCCCAATAATTCGAGTGAAATAATCAAGTTCGGCCGGAAGCCCGTGATTTTGATCCGCACCGAGAGCGGAGAATTCCGCGCGTTTTCGGCGACCTGCACCCATCTCGAGTGCATTGTCCAGTATCGATCAGACCACAAACAGATCTGGTGCGCCTGCCACAACGGGCTTTACGATCTTCGCGGGCGGAACGTTTCGGGTCCGCCGCCACGGCCGCTCGACGAATTCGTTGTGAATGTCGTCGCGGATGAGATTCACATAACCAAGCCGCCGACCGCAGCGTAACGGGGTAATGAAAGAGCTACCGCAAAAACTCTACTCGTGGGTCGATGATCGGTTCAATATCTCACCGCTCATCGATTTTATGCGGCACAAACAGGTGCCCGTTCACCGTCATACCGTCTGGTATTACATGGGTGGGGTGGCGCTGTTTCTTTTTCTCGTCCAGGTCGTGTCCGGTATCCTCCTCGTCCTCTATTACCAGGCCGACGAAAACTCCGCGTTCGAGAGTGTTCGGTTTCTGATGACCAAGGTTGAATTCGGCTGGCTGATGCGCTCGGTTCACAGCTGGTCGGCCAACTTGATGGTGCTCTTTATTTTTCTCCACATGTTCAGCACGTTTTTTACCCGGGCGTACCAGAGACCCCGCGAACTCTCGTGGTTGACCGGATTCGTGCTTCTGATGCTCGCGATGGGGTTCGGTTTTACGGGGTATCTTCTCCCGTGGAACGAGTTGGCGTTCTTTGCCACGAAAGTTGGAACGGACATTATGGGGGCCGTTCCCGTTGTCGGTCACATGATGAAAGTCGTGCTGAGGGGTGGAGAGGATGTGACGGGTGCGACGCTGTCGAGATTTTATGCGATCCACATCGCGATTCTTCCCGCGATTTTTGGGATCTTTCTCGCCGTCCATTTGTTGTTTATCCAGCGTCAGGGTATGCACGCCCCCGAGTACGTCGAGAAGCTCCCGGAGGAAAAACGGAAAATGATCCCGTTCTTTCCCAACTTCTTGTTGCGTGACACGCTGTTGTGGCTGGTGGTCTTGAACGTTTTGTTGTTCCTTGCCGTGTTTTTCCCATGGGAACTCGGTGAGAAAGCAGACCCGTTCGCGTCGGCGCCGGCGGGGATTCGCCCCGAATGGTATTTTATGTTTATGTTCCAGTCGCTCAAGATGATTCCAGCCCACGTGTTGTTCATCGAGGGCGAGCTTCTCGGGATCGGACTCTTCGGTCTTGCCGGTCTTGCATGGCTGCTTGTTCCGTTCTGGGGAATCAAGGGTGGCCCGGGGAGCAAACCGGGTTTTATGAAGGTCGTTGGTGTTCTGGTGATTCTCTTCATGGCGATAATGACCGTGATGGGCTATTTGATGTGAGGAACCAAAGAGTGTCGTCTTCAAAAAACATAACGATCTCTGTCAGCTTTGCGGCGCTCCTCGTTCTGTCGATGATGATAGCGGCGGTGTGTCTGGCCGAAGGCGGACTTGATTCGCTCACAGGAGACAGCTGTGTGACGTGTCATACGGAAGCCGACTATCTGCCCGAGGATTTGCTTAAGGATGACGTTCATTTCCAGTCGGGATTGTCGTGCGCGGGGTGTCACGGAGGGGATCCCACGCAGGATGACCAGGATGCGGCAATGTCGGTTGCGGCCGGTTTCGTTGGAGCGCCGTCTCCAAAAGATGTTCCGCTGTTTTGTGGGAAGTGCCATTCCAATATTGAAATCATGCGTGCCTACCAGCCGCGAATTCAGACGGACCAGGTTCAGCAGTACCGAACGAGCAAGCATGGACTCGGACTTGCCGCCGGCAAAGAAAGCGTCGCCGTTTGTACCAGCTGCCATCGTTCTCACGGCATCCTGCCGGCGAGTGACGCGCGCTCGAGCGTTCACGCGTTGAACGTCCCCGCCACGTGCGCCGGCTGTCATGGCGATGCGGATCGGATGAAGGCGTCCGGGCTCCCCACCGATCAGTTCGACCAGTTCAAGATGAGTGTCCACGGGGTGGCTCTGCTCGAAAACCAGGACACTGGGGCGCCAGCCTGCAACGATTGTCATGGCAATCACGGGGCCACGCCGCCGGAAGTGTCGTCCGTCGCCCAGATCTGCGGACAGTGCCATGTCAACAATATGCAGTACTTTGCCGAGTCAAAAATGGGCCAGGCTTGGGAGGCTGAGGGGTATCACTCATGCCAGGAATGCCATGGGAATCATGAAGTTAGGCGAACCTTCGACGATATGGTGGGAACGGGGGAGCAGGCGGTTTGTATAAATTGTCATGGGGAAGGGGAGAAGGGATTTGCCGCCGCGGGACGGATCAACGGGCTGCTTGTGGAGCTCGTCGGCTCGTATGACAAGGCGGAAGCTCAACGCGTCGAGGTGGCGCGCCGAGGGATGGAGGACGAGGAGATCGGGTTCTTGCTCCAGGAAGCTCACCAGGACTTGATACAGGCCCGGACTCTGGTTCATACTTTCGACCCCGACCGTGTCGCCGAAAAGACCACACAAGGTGTTGAAAAGGCGTTAGATGCGTTATCTTTGGGGATCGAGCAGATTAAGGAGCATCATCACAGGCGGCGTGGTCTCGGCCTGGCAACGATTTTTATCACGCTCCTGGTGGTGGCGCTGTATTTCAAGATTCGTCAGATGGAAGGTAGTTGATTTGGCCCGGGAGATGTTCCGGCGAGAAAGTGTGGCAAACGACGATGACCTCTGGTATAATGCCGGGGTCATTTGTAGCGGTAACAATCATAGGGAGGGAAACCGTTATGCGTAAGTTGGTTATTGGTACGCTGATCACGACTTTTGTTGTCGTGGCGGCGCTTTATACGCTCACAACCCCGGCGGCTTCGGAAGAAGTCCAGCACGTGTACTTGGGTGTGGCAAAGTGTACGATGTGTCACAAGTCCGCCGCGCAGGGCGAGCAGTTCCCGATCTGGGAAAAGAGCAAGCACGCGGGCGCCTTCGCGACCCTCGCAGGGGAAGCAGCGAAGAAGATCGCGACCGAGAAAGGCATCGAGGATCCGCAGAAAGCCGCGGAGTGCCTCGCCTGTCACGCGACGGGTCATGGCCTCGACGCGAAATTCTACGGCGAGAAGTTTGATGCGACCCAGGGTGTCCAGTGTGAGGCCTGCCACGGGGCCGGTGGCGACTATTACAAGTCGGCCGCAATGAAGGCGATCACCTCCGGCGATGACGATGGCGCGGCTATGGGTTATGTGCGTCCGACGGCAGACGCCTGCAAAGGATGCCATAACGAGAAGAGCCCGACATTCAAGGGTTTCGATTACGAAAAAGCCATGGCGGCTATAGCTCACAACCTTCCCGCGGAGCGGAAGGCGAAATACGCGAAGTAGGTTTCCTGCTTTGTGAAAACGATTCGACGGGGTCCGCGTGAAAACGGGCCCCGTTTTTCTTGGTGGTGTTAGGCCTCCGTTTGAAGGCTGCCTTTTTATTATCCGTGTTGATTATCAACGTTGACAACAAAACCGGCTCTAACTAGAATTCCTGAAATGGCAACGTTTGAATTTGCGCGGTGTAGTTTGTGAACGGTTTCACCTTTCCGCGGGCGGTCCATGGAGTTTGAGGTCGGTGGATCGCAGAGCAGCGTCGGCGGCGACAGAGCGATGGAAGCAGTCGGGGGACGAAGATGTGCTCTGAGATTATTCTGGCCTGCCGTTGACAGATTTTTGAGCCACACTCAGGAGGAATGTTATGGGAAGAACCTTGGCTCTGATCCTTGTCGTCTCACTGCTGTTTATAGGTTGCAGTGACGATGATTGTCCCACGTGCCCGAAGAATGAGTCGATTTCTTCGACGATCGCTTCGTCTTTGCACGGCACGACGGACGGGCAGGCGTACTTTTACAGCGCGGCGAACGGCGGTATGGAACTGATGACGAACATACCGTACGAGGAACTGGCCTGCATCGGGTGTCATGTCGAGGCGAGCAAGTGTGAAACATGCCACATGACCTCCAGCACGGCGCCGACAGACGAGATGTGCTATGTGTGCCATGGGAGGCAGGCGGCCGAGGCGTTCAAACTCGGGTACAGTGACGTTCACCGCGACGCGGGTTTTCAATGCGTGAACTGCCACACAATGGACGAGGTTCACGGCGACGGTAACAAGTACAATTCGCTTCTCGACGGAGCGATAAAGATTGAGTGTGAGAGTTGTCATCCCAGCCCGTCGGAAAACCGCGCACATAACGAAAAGCATATGGAGAAAGTCCACTGTACGGCGTGCCATATGCAGGCAACCACGTCGTGTCAGAGTTGTCACTTCGACACCGAGATCAGCGACGACACGAAGATTTTTGGTGCGATGTTCCACCAGTGGATGCCGCTCGTGAAATGGAAGGGCAAACTCCACCAGGCGAACAGCATGACCGCGACATACCAGGGACAAACGTTCATGGTGTGGGCGCCGTACGCCGGTCACTCGGTGTACACACCGGAAGACACCGACGACTTTTGCGACAAGTGTCACTACAACGAGCTCATCCAGGAATACCAAGATACGGGATCGATGACCGTCGCGTGGTGGGATGACAACGCACAGGCCCTGGACTATTTCAAGGGCTTCGTGTTCATTCCCGCCGATTGGAAGACCGCGATGAAGTGGGCGTTCGTGACTACGAGTGACGGTGGGCAGACGTGGACGTATCTCAAGGACGAACCGGATCTTCAGCAGGACATGCTCTACGGCGAGCCGATCGCGGAAGAGGATTTCCCGCTCCAGTTCCCACAGTGATCTTTTTGGAAATTGGTTCTTCGATCGAGGGTGCCCTTTCCAGGGCACCCTCTTTGTTTTGCGCGTGATTGAAGGGGCGGGGTTGTCGTTGGTGACAGCGACCGCCCGGCGTGTCTAAGTGGTCGGACGGCTCATTCGCCCGGATGTTACTTGTAGCCGAACAGAACCGAGTAAATAATCAGGCCAATCAAAACAATTCCGATCGTGAGGAACGTGTAACCAAATATCCGGATCGCGAGATCCCAGTTCTTCGAGATGTCCTTTTTGACGACGCGCTTTCTCAATTCGTTCGTCTTGATCAGCCGCTCGTATTCATGCGGGCGGTCTTTTTTGTATTCTTCGAGGCCCACGACTCCCGTGAAGACAACCGTGTCCATCGGGAACGCTTCGGGCCGCAAGTGCGTGTTGAAGAAGTGCACCGTGAAAATAAATCCAACGGCGAGAAGGGCCTCATCGCTGTGAATAATAGTGGCCACGTTTATGAACCAGCCGGGAACGATCTTTGTAAACAGTTCGGGGAACCACAGCATGAGCCCTGAAAGCCCGATGACAGCCACTCCCCAGAACACGGCGAGATAATCGAATTTTTCCCAGTACGTCCAACGTCCGTACTCGGGACGCGGCCCGGCGCCGAAGAACCACTTAATAGTTCCCCAGAAGTCGGCTATATCCTTTTTGTTGAACATCAAGGAATTCGGCCCGAACGCGAGTTGCATCCAGCTAATCCTGCGCTGCCGTTTGAACCTGACAAGCGATGCAATGTGGAAAACAAAATAACCGAACGTGATCACCGCCGCGGTCCTGTGGATGACTCCGGCGACCTTGACGCCGCCGAGGAAGTTCGCCAGAGCAAAAGCCCAGGGCATCGAAGAGAATTTGAGCATCATCCCCGTAAGCGCGAGCGACATGAAGCTGATGATGACAAAGAGATGGGTCAGCCGCTGAGGCAGCGTAAACCTCTGAATATAGTAGCGGGATTCCTTCTCTTCTTTTGCGTGCTGTCTTCGTTTCCTCAACTGTCTGAACGACCTTGGAAGCCACAGAAGCGTATGGATGCCAAAGAATGAAAACACGCCGACGAGAAGCAGCGTCATGGCCCAATAGGTATAGTAGAGAATCGGGTATTTGACCGGATCGTGATGAGTGGCGTGGGTGAGATACCCAGTGAAGCGTATGTTGGCGTCTTCGTGGCACTTCTGGCATGTGGTCACGATATTCCGGAATCCCACCGACGAGTTAGGGTCGTTGCCCGAAAGGATTTCGTGCGCGCCGTGGCAATCCGAACACTTGGCGGCCTCCGCGTAACCGAGCCGGTACGCCTTGCCGTGCATTGTATCGAAATACGTTTCCGAGAGATGGCCATGACACGAGCCGCACTGATGGGTTACCTCGGTCATGAACTGGTCTTGCTTGGTCTCCGTGATCGTGTGCGGCGAATGGCAATCGCTGCAGTTCGGGAGTTTCTCTTCTTTTTCGTCGTCGGTTGAGTAGTGGATGCTCTTTATGAACTGCTTGTATATTCCCCTGTGACAAGAGGCGCAGGTTGCCGGTATGTTGTTCTCGTGGACGGTTGAACGTTTGTCGGTGTGCTTCAACACCATGTGTGAACTGTGACAGTCGATGCACACCGCACTCGGGAGCAGTCCCTTTTCCACGAGCCCTTTGCCGTGGACGCTCGTCGAGTAGTCGGTGAAGGCGTTTGTTTCCGACAGCTCGGCGTTGAGTGTCGCCTGGCCGTTTTCGCGGTGGCAGCGCCCGCACAGCTCGGGGATCGACGCGCGGTATGTCGGCGCGCTTTCATCGCTGTGGCTCTTCACCTTGTGGTCGCTGTGACATGTCGTGCAGTACGGCGCATCGGGGGATTTTTCGGCGTAGGCCTTCCCGTGCCCGCTTTCGAAGTACTCTTCCGATATTTTGGCGTGACAGTTCGAACAGTCGACTCTGCCCGAGGGTTCGCACGGGCGTTTGAGCCGGGGGTCTATATCGGTGTGGCATTTGACGCATGGAATATTCTCATGCGCAGAATCGTCTATGTCAGACTTGAGGACGGTCAATGAAATCGTGTCGCCGTGTGAGATCATGAACTGGTCGGGCTTTTCGTGGCATTTCAGACAGTCCCTGTCGGAAATAGTCAGAGCGACTGTTTCTTTGCGCACCTTGTGTGGAAGATGACAGTCGGTGCACGCCGGAATTGCGCCTGGCTCTTTCTCCCATAGCTCTCCGCGGATCACTTTCTCGTGAACGTCCTCGATTCTGGAATGGCATTTCATGCACATCCCCGCGATGTTCCTTGGTGAAATCGTCGCTTTTGGTTCCGTGTGCGGAAGAATCAAATGCGCGCCGTGGCAGTCCGAGCATGTTGCCGTAACGGTCAGGCCTTTTTTGAAAAGTCCCTCGCCGTGGATACTCTGGCTGTAGTTTTCGACGATGTTGTGTTCGCCGATATCGTAGACCCGCGATACGGGCGCTCCCTCGCGGTGACAACCGCCGCAGAGGAAAGGGATATTCATTTTGTACGCTATCGACCTGAGATCGCTCGGCGAAAAAATGTCGTGCACCCCGTGGCATTCTTTGCATGTGGGCGCATAGGGCGCTTTGCGATTGAGCGCCTGGCCATGGCTGCTCGCGTCAAAATCGAGTTGTTGATCGTCGTGACAGTTGCCGCAGTAGACCTTTTCAAGGTTTTCCTCGTGAGGGAAATCTTCAACATCGGCGTCCATATGGCAGTCGGTGCAATCGAGGTCCTTATGCACGGACAGCTTGAATACATTGTTGTCGACAAACAAGGAAATCGACTTGCCCTTGATTTCCTTGGTGAGGTCCTCGTCCGAGTGGCAGTCGAAACACGTGTCGTTGTCGACCGCGAACCCGGTCGCCGCACACGTGAGAAAAATCACAAAGATACCCAGAAAGAATCCACGTTTCACGACTATCACCCTATGGTTGCGTGCCAGAGTGGCACTCGAAACATTCCATTTCCATCCACGCCTCCCCGATATCTTCGGGGTGGACGAAATCAAGTCCATCAGCAGTCGTCGCCATTTCCGCCCGGTCGCCTGTGCCCTGGAGAATGATGTTATGGCAGCTCCTGCAATCGCGGGAAATCATGTCTCCGGAATCATTCACGTGCTCGCCGTCGTGGCAGCGCATACAGCCGGGGTATATAAAATGACCGAGGTTATCCGGATAGCGGTCCCATCGTACCTTCATCTCGGGAAACATGTTTTGTGAGAACGCGCGTTGAGTTGCCGCAATCGCCCGTTCGATCGCGGGACCGTTTGCTTCGAGATACTCAGGTTCATTCTCGGCGTAGTGGTTGAGCATCTGCGCGGCAATACCGTCGAGGGCCTCGGGTTCGGTTTCATATTCGGTGTTCATCGCGTCGACGGCGACCGCTTTGATTCCCGGAATCTCGGGTTCAATCTGCCGGGTAAGCAGCGCCAGGTCGACCAGGTGGTCGGGAGAGTTATATTTGTGGCTGGGGCGATTGTGGCAGTCGATGCAATCCATCCTGCGGACTGAAGCGGATCGGATCTCCTCTTCGGTAAGCGGCGAGCCCTCGTCCTGATAGATCGTTTCACGCCCGTCCCTGTCCGTGACACGAATCCAGGGGATATCGTTCCGCCGTTCATCGCGCGCGATGTATTCCATTTTCACCGAAATGTTCATGTGCCAGTGAATTCCCGCGGTCTGTGTGATTCTCGGATCACCGCCGCCTGTCTTCACCAGCATACTGATCGGCCAGTGCGTGTTTCCTTCGTCGTACATAAAGTGATCGAAGCGGCGCTGCTGCGTGCCGAAGAATTTTTCGGGCCAATGGCACTGCTCGCATGTTTGTGCGGCGGGGCGTAGACTTTCGATCGGTGTTGGAATCGGTGTCGGATAAATATTCCTGAGAGTCGCGTAAACCTGGTAGAGTCCCGACATTTTCGATTTGACGTACCAGTTCGCGCCGGATCCCACGTGGCACTCCGTGCAGAGCACGCGGGCGTGCGGAGAGTTCTGGTAAGCGGTGTGTTCCGGCTTCATGACTACGTGGCAGGTTGTACCGCAGAACGTGACCGATTCCGTGAAATGGAACGCGTGATATCCTCCAACGATGCTTATCAAGGCAAAAAAGAGCGTCCCAAAAAGGAAAACAAAGAAAGCATTTCGGTGGGGACGCAGGTTGAGATCGATGCGGGGCCATTGCGGGACGATGTCATTGCCGTATTTTTGAATTCGCTTTTTCTGACGCCACATCCCGAACGGTATCAACACCAGGCCGAAGACGAGGACCGGCGGGAGAACCATGAACACGAAAATGCCGACGTAAGGATTCGAGCCACCTTCGACGGATTCGAGGGCCAGCAATAGTATAATGAGAATGGCCGTGATAACGGCGATAATGGCGCCGGCGAAACTCAATTTGTTATAAGCGAGTCTCGGCAATCTAAGTCGACTCATCGATCAACATCTCCGGTCTGAGTTATGTAACGGCTGGACAGTGTGCCGATCTGCGTGGCTGTGTGGATTCGTTGGATTATCGGTTCTTTGCTAACCTTGCCACGAATAGGGGGCGGTTGTCAAGGGGCATGCCGGTGGAATCGCTTATGTTACTTTGGGTTGCCGAACTCCGCCGCGGCGCGGGAGTGCCGTCGGGCTTGGTTTTTGGGCGACTTCGTATTATCGTTTCGTATCGCGCCGAACCATGGCCGGGCGCAGAAGGGCCAGTTTGTACGACCGGCGAGGTGATCGTTGAGGCGTTGTGATTTCGCGAACGGCCGATTATACGGAAGTTGATTTTGACGCGCTGCGGCGGGATCGTCGTGGCCGCTATGCGAGGGGTCGGGTAATGCGAACGTTGACTTTGATACGCCACGGCGAGACCGATTGGAACAGGGAAGGGCGGATCCAGGGGGATATGGACTGTGATCTCAGTGATCTCGGCCGCCTGCAGGCGGGGCATCTCCGGGATCGGCTGGCGGGGGAGAAATTTGACGCCGTGTACACGAGTACCGCGACCCGCGCCGTGGAAACCGGCCGAATCGCAGTTGGACACCGTATTGAGGTGGAGCCGCGCGGGGCGCTGCGGGAAATAAACCTTGGTGTGTGGGAGGGTGTTCTTGTTTCCGATTTGAAAAAGCAATTTCCGCGGGACACGGAACTTTGGTTTCGCAAACCCTCGCAGGTCACAATCAAGGGAGCGGAATCACTGCGGTCGTTTAGGCGGCGTGTGACGAGAGAGATTACACAAATTCTCGACACGAACGGCGAAGATTCTTCTATCGTTGTGTTCGCGCACGGCGGAGTGATATGCAGTTATCTGACCGCCCTTCTTGGTTTGAAACTCGACGACTTGTGGCGTTTTAAAATCCGAAATGCTTCTATTACAAGATTGATCTTTCCTTTGAACGAGCCACGCATAGATGTGCTGAATGACATCAGTCATCTTGACGGCGCGGCGTGGTGAGAAGGCAGTAGACGGGGGGCGCGTGGTTCGGTGATTTTTAAAGATCGCCAAGGACGGTTCGGCGGACGTAGACGGGTTCCATTGTGATCGAGATTGGTAACTGCGGAGCGTGTGTGCGAATCGCTTTGGAAAGAGAACGGTAAAGGGCGATCCGTTCATGTTTGGGCGGCCGGAAGTTGCCGTCGGGGCAGCGAACATACTCCGCATCCAGCAAGAGCGGTGCGTGCGGCATTGTCGACATGCGTGTGAGAAGCGCCTCGTCGAATCGCAACACGCCAACAAAAACCGTATCGACCTTTTCCCAACCCAATTGATTTTGAATGAGGACGGGCAACTCCTTGTACGAAGACGCGAATGATTTCGTGGGTATGATGGGGTCGATCCTCAACGCCACCCGATACCCTTTTGAGAAAAGAACGCCGGCCATTTCGAGCCGTCTCTCGAAGGATGCCGTTCCGGGCTCCACGCGCTTGATAACCTCAGGAGGATTTATCGAATAAGTCACAAGAATGTTTCCGGGTGGATCGTCGGGGAGATGCGCGACATTATCGATTTTTGTTCTGAGTTCGAGTGTGCTTTTGGGATGGTGCCGAAAAACATCAATGAGAAGTTCATTGGTTCGGGTTATATCATCGAGTTGAAAACTGTCGAGATACTCTCCTGTGGAAACCCATGCCTCGGGATTATCCTCGAGAAACGCGCTCAGTTCGGAGACGAGGGAGGGCGTGTTGACATAAAGCGTCGGCGTACGATCGTCAAAAATCGTCTGGATAAAACAATAGGTGCACGAGCAAAAACAGTTGTAACCGAGGATGAGACTGTAGTCGCAACCCCTATTTCCATACCAGGAGTGGTTGGGAAATTCTTTTATGAATGAGCCGGGGTGGCGCAGGAGTCTCACACCAGTCCTGGTCTCCGGTCGACTGTCGCCGTGGTTTTCATCCCCACTGCCGGCGTCGTCCGTGTCGCCGATGATGTTGAGGCTGGGGAAATGCTCCTTAAAGCGGCGTACC
The DNA here is from genome assembly GCA_963791045.1 of Candidatus Latescibacterota bacterium. GTDB lineage: Bacteria > Krumholzibacteriota > Krumholzibacteriia > WVZY01 > WVZY01 > CAWBQK01. Next base: position 247,447 of record CAWBQK010000015.1, on the reverse strand, counting down.
ATTGTATCCAGGTCGTGGCGATCGTCGCCGCCCGCGCCTCCGCGCCCGTCTTCTATTATAAGAGTTCGTACGGGGTAGTTCATTTTGCGCGCTAAAGGAGTCCGCCATCGATTTTTTTGATGACGCGTTCGCAATTGAGGAGCCGATCGCTCCGCTCAATCCTTTTGGCCAGAAGAGCGGTTCGGAACAGAGCGAGTGTGTGAGCATCATCGACGTCATACCAGACCGGAAGCATCGAGCAAGTAAGTGCTTGTGTGTCAACGCGTTGTAGGGATGAGGCAAGCACGTTGCCGCTACTCCATTCGATATTATGAAATAGTTGCGGTATAACTCGATTGAGGGCGATGAGATAGTAACCGCCGTCGCACGCCGGCCCAAATACTACATCCTTATGTTTTAGTTTAAGATACGCGCGTTTGATGTAGTTGAGGGGGATGTCGGGGCTGTCTGAGCCGATGATGCAGGCCTGGCTGGCTCCATCCGCGAGAAGCACGCGAAAGGCGTTTTCCATCCGCTCACCGAGAGTATCTCCTTGTTGTGGAGCAAGTTCAAAGCGGCTGGGGATGATTCTCTTGAGAATTTCGGGCCCGGATCCGGCATAGAATACCGTTCCTGAGACCTTTTTTGTTTTCGCAAGCCTCACGAAGAGATCCATTATGAAAGCCCGGTAGAGCTCGCACGCCCCTTCGGGTGTCAGGGGTGGGACGAGACGCGTTTTGACCTCGCCGGGCACGGGCACCTTGACGAACACGCCAAGCTTTTTTGGATACGCCATAAGATTCCGTTCGTGTGGTTGCGGGCACGTGCGCGCGACTGGCAAAATCGACGGCCGGGGTCGAGGGCGCTCGTTGCGGCCGAAGAGAATTCTACCACGGGTCCGCCCCCCGCGACACGCCGAAAGATCACTCATCCCCGCACGCGGGGTTGAGCGTGGTGGTTGGCCGATGGTCACGAATCACGAGTAATCGAACCGCCAAAAGTGTCGAAAAGACACGGAAGGCGCCGCCCGGTCAATTTCAGGAGTAAGGCGGCCTAACTCGCTTCAGGATGCAGATTTCGGCCGGGAGGCGGATTTCAAAAAACCTTGACAATAATCAAGTTTGCACCTACCTTGAATAAACTTATTGTGAAAGGATACACAAATCCTGCCTCGACAAGTGTACCCGAACGCGATCGCATCCCGCGTTCTCTCAATCAAGTAATTCAAAAACCCTTTAAACAAAAAAAGCTACAGATAAATGCCACTCGGTCTGAAGTACTCATCTCTGGTCATTCTGCTCGTGCTTGCCGTTGCGATACCGGCGGCCCTGGTGGCAATTGCTTCCAAGGCCGGTCCGAAACGACCGGCTCCGCAAAAGCACACCGTGGTTGAAAGTGGCGTCGACCCGGTCGGTGACGCGCGCAGCCGTTTTTCAGTGAAGTTCTTTCTCGTCGCCCTCCTTTTTCTCATGTTCGATGTTGAAACCGTGTTTGTTTTCCCGTGGGCGGTTTTGTCCCGCCGGTTGGGATTGTTCGGTTTTATCGAAATGGCTGTATTTCTCATTATCCTGCTGCTCGGTCTTTTCTACGTATGGAAGAAAGGAGCTCTGGAATGGGAATAGACGAAAAAGGAACTCCTCTTACAAAGCACGAAACCGGAATTATCACGACACGTATCGATGAACTTCTCCGCTGGGGGAGAAGAAGTTCGCTCTGGCCGCTGCCGTTTGCTACTGCGTGCTGCGGAATCGAATTTATGGGTTCCGTATCGAGCCCCTTCGACCTCTCGCGTTTTGGCGCCGAGATTGTGCGGTTTTCACCGCGCCAATCCGACCTGGTTCTCGTCGCCGGCACGATCAACTACAAAATTGGCCCCGTTCTGAAGCGAATTTACGATCAGCTGTGTGAGCCGAAGTACGTCATATCGATGGGTGCCTGTGCGTGTTCGGGTGGTTTCTACGACAACTACGCGACGATCCAGGGAATCGATCAGATCATCCCGGTGGATGTATTTATCCCTGGTTGTCCGCCGCGTCCCGACGCCGTTATAGATGCGCTGATCAAGCTCCAGGAAAAGATCGATACAGAACCGCAGATGGGTGCGCGTTGGATTAGAAGAGAACATGGAAAAACTGAATAACATAGTAGAAGCAGTCAAACAGAACTTCACGGACGCCGTCGAAGAGATCGAACGTCCATACGACGACGTTGTATTGACTGTGGCGCGTGAACGGACGCACGATGTGTTGTCATTTCTCCGGCAGGAGGGGTTCGATATGCTCCTCGATATCGCCGGCGTGGATGGTTTGCACCTCGACCGCAAAGAACGATTTGAAGTTGTGTATATCTTGTACGCGATAAGCGACGACATCCGTATCCGTGTCCGGGTATTTGTCCCCGAGGACGATATGAATATTCAGACGGTAACGGATCTCTGGCAGTCGGCGAACTGGGGCGAGCGTGAGGCATTCGACATGTTTGGATTCAATTTCGAGGGTCACCCGAACCTCGCGAGGATTCTTTGCCACCGCGAGTTTGTCGGTCATGCGCTTCGCAAGGACTATCCGGTTATGAAAGGCCAGTGGGCGACTGGTTTCAGTGATCTCACTCCCGATCTCGAGAGGGAATAGCCAGCGAGATCACGATGTTAGATTAGTCAGATAGAAGATAATTGAACGGTTTTTGAGCATAAGAGAACACAAAAGAAAAATGGATCCGAAAGAACTCGACAAAACCACGCCTTCGGCCGACGAGCCTTCGCTTACGACCGGGATGGATATCCCGGACGAGTTGACGCTCGACGATCTCGATACGGAGCCGATGCTCATAAACATCGGTCCGACGCACCCGGCTACGCACGGCACCTTCAGGGTGTTCTGCAAGCTCGACGGGGAAAAGGTCGGCCGTGCGGCGGTCGAGGTCGGTTATCTCCATCGCGGTTTCGAGAAAATCGTAGAAATTAAGAATTACTCGCAAGTGATCCCGTACACCGACCGTCTTAATTATTGCAGTGGGTTGGTGAACAACGTCGGTTACTGCAAAGCGATGGAACGGATGCTCGGCGTGACGATTACGCCTCGTACCGAGATCATTCGCGTGATCATCATGGAAATCCAGCGGATCATGGACCACATGATCTGCGTCGGCGCAAACCTCGTCGACCTCGGCGCGCTCACGAACTTCTGGTACTTCTTCAACTGCCGAGAGAGACTCAACGACATTCTCGAGGCACTTACCGGCGCTCGCCTTACCTACTCGTATATTCGCATCGGCGGCCTCGCGTGGGATCTTCCCGCCGGATTCATGGACAAAGTCAAAGCGACTCTCAAAGAGGTGCCAAAAGCGATTGCCGACGTCGAGGGGCTCATCAAGAAGAATCGGATTTTTATCGACAGGGCGAGAGACGTCGGTGTGATGCCTCCCGAAGAAGCGATCAGCTACGGCTTCACCGGGCCGTGTCTCCGCGCGAGCGGTGTAAACCACGATCTCCGCAAAAAGACTCCTTACTATCAATACGACAATTTGGATTTCGAAGTACCGCTGGGTGAGCGTGGCGATGTGCACGACAGGATTTTTGTGCGTATCGAAGAGATGAAGCAGAGTCTGAGAATCATCGAACAGGCTCTCAAAATACTTCCCGACGGCCCTATTAATATTGAAGACAAGAACATAATGCTTCCGCCGAAGGCCGATGTTCACAATAAAATGGAATCTTTAATCAATCATTTCAAATTGGTCATTGAGGGTATACAGCCGCCGGCCGGTGAGATCTATGACGCGATCGAATCGCCAAACGGCGAGCTGGGTTTTTATATCATAAGTGACGGCAGCGGCAACCCGTATAGGATCAAGCTTCGTCCGCCGTGTTTTTATCTGATGAATGGCCTCAAACGCCTCATCGAAGGGCACATGGTTGCGGATATCGTGGCAATCCTTGCGGGGTTGAATATCATCGCCGGTGAACTCGACCGTTAGCCGGAGAGACGACTCTGTACGTAAATAGGACAGTCAAAACAGGTTCTCAAAAAACGGTATAACTCTAAGAGCAGCTGATTATGGAAGACATCAAAGCATTTGAATTCTCTACCGAGAACGAGAAAAAGTTCCAGGACACGGTAAAGAAGTACCCGACGAAGATGGCGGCGCTTCTCCCGACGTTGTGGATCGCGATGGCGCAGAACGGGTATCTCACCGATGAGATTATGGAGTACATCGCCGGGAGACTGGAGTTATCCCCGGTTCACGTTCTCTCGGTTGCGGAATTCTACACGATGTACATGACGACACCGCCGGGCAAGTATCATCTCCAGCTCTGCCGCAATCTGAGCTGCACGCTCTGCGGGTCGGAAGACATTCTCGCGCACCTCGCCGACGAATACGAAATTTTCCCTGGCGAAGTAACCGAAGACGGATTGTTCAGCCTCGAGCTGGTCGAGTGTCTCGGGTCGTGCGGGACGGCGCCTGTGATGCGCGTCAACGATGTCTACTGTGAAAACTTGACGATCAAAAAGGTCGAGAAAATTATCGAAGGTTGTAAAGCGGGAGTGGATCCAGAAGAAGAACCCATGGGGATTCACTAGACCGGCGAACAACCCGGCGAATATAGAATGTCAAAAAAGATCATAAGCATAAATTTCGACAAGCCCGACGCGTACAAGCTCCCGGTCTATGAGGATCTCGGTGGTTACGGATCGCTCGAGAAGCTCTTCAAGACGGATCCCGCCGATGTTATTGAAACCGTCAAGCAGTCCGGCCTTCGAGGCCGCGGCGGCGCCGGTTTTCCCGCCGGCATGAAGTGGAGCTTCGTGCCCAAGGATACGGACAAGCCAAAGTATCTTTGCGTCAACGCCGATGAGGGAGAGCCCGGGACGTTCAAGGACCGCAAGATTCTTGTTCTCGACCCGCACCGGCTCATCGAAGGAATCATTATCTGCTGCTGGGCTGTGGGGATCAAGACGGCGTATATCTACGTCCGCGGCGAATATGTGTTCCCGATCTCCCGTGTCCAGGGCGCGATCGATGAGGCTTACGAAAAAGGCTACCTTGGAAAGAATATTCAGGGATCGGGATTCGATCTCGATGTCTACGTCCACCAGGGCGCGGGCGCTTATATCTGCGGTGAGGAAACAGGGCTGATCGAATCGCTCGAAGGCAAGAAGGGCCAGCCGAGAACAAAGCCGCCGTTCCCAGCATTGATTGGGGCCTTCAACTGCCCGACGGTGGTTAACAATGTCGAAACGCTTTCCGCCCTGCCGTTTATTATGAATGAAGGGCCTGCTGCCTACGCGGCATTCGGGACCGAAAAAAGCACGGGAACGATGCTCTTTTCGATCAGCGGGATGGTCGAACGCCCCGGTGTTTACGAAGAAGAATTTGGCGTCAACCTGTGGGAATTCATCGAACGTGTGTCGGGTGGGGTCAAGGGTGGCCGTAAGCTCAAGGGAGTCATCCCCGGAGGGTCGTCGTCACCGATTCTCACCGCCGAGGAGGCACGAAACGTGAACCTCGACTACGAATCGATCGCCGCGGCGGGATCGATGGTGGGTTCGGGCGCGATCATGGTATTGAGCGAGGACAACTGTATCGTCAAAGCGCTCCAGGTGATCACCCGGTTCTACGCGCACGAATCGTGCGGTCAGTGCCCGCCGTGCCGCGAAGGCACCTATCACATGGCGAGGATGGCGGACCGTCTCGAACGCGGTGAAGGCAAAATGGAAGATCTCGACATGATGCTCGAGATGTGTCCCAACATGATGGGAACCACGGTGTGCGTGCTTGCCGACGCCATGTCGATGCCAACGAAAAGTTATCTCGAGAAATTCAGACACGAATTCGAACAGCATATTAAAGAGAAAAGGTGCCCCCTGGCCGGCGCCTCGAAAACGACCGCCGGATAGCGGACGAGGAACCCAGTTTTATAATGAGTATCAAGATTACAGTAGACGGCAAGACCATCGAGACCGAAGAGGGGCGTCAGCTCATTGATGTCCTCAACGAGAACGGTTTCGATATCCCGCATTTCTGTTATCACCCGGGTCTCGGTCCGGACGGTAACTGCAGGATGTGCCAGGTGGAGATCATTACTCCCCGCGGTCCGCTTCTCACCATTTCGTGCAATACAAAAGTGAATGACGGCATGGAGGTCCAGACGAAGACCGAGAAGGTCTTGAGGGTCCGCGCCGCCGTCGAGGAGTTTTTGCTCCTCAATCATCCGCTGGACTGCCCTATTTGCGACAAAGCCGGCGAGTGCACGCTGCAAAACTATTACATGGATCACGATCAGAAGGACGGGCGGCAGGAATTCCAGCGGTTCAAGAAGGGCAAGGCCGAGGATATCGGCCCGACGCTGATCCTGGACAAGGAACGCTGCGTGCTTTGCAACCGCTGTGTCCGATTCCTCCGTGACTACGCGGGAGAGGAACAGCTCTATATCGCGGGCCGCGGTCACAGAGCGTATCTGACGATATTTCCTGGGCGCCCTGTTACCAGTCCGTATTCGCTGAATACGGTCGATCTTTGCCCGGTTGGCGCGCTTACCAGCAAGGACTTCCGCTTCTCGACACCGACGTGGTTCCTCAAGCGGACTCCCTCGGTTTGCACGACTTGTTCGCGTGGCTGCTCGATCGAAGTCGATGTCGATTCCCGTGACAACAAGGTCAAACGACTTCGTCCTCGGCATAACGCCGATGTCAATGGTTACTGGATGTGTGACGAGGGGCGGTTGAACTACGGTTTTGTCAACACGGACCGCGTTACGGCGTGCAGTGTCGACAAAAAAGGCAAAAAGTACGAAGCGTCGATGGAAAACGCGATGAGCGAACTCGAAGCCACGTTGAACATTGGCGGCGCCGGGAGCGGCGGCAAGAATCTGGCGATCTTTGTCTCCGCGACCGCCACGCTCGAAGAAATGTACGCGTGCAAAAAGCTCGCGGCCGCTTATCAGGGCGCGCTCGTGTACGCAGTTCGTCACGTTCCCGACGGCGTCGAAGATGCGCTGCTTCGGAAAGCGGACAGGCATCCGAACGTTCGCGGCGCCGAGATGCTTGGGCTAAAAGTACTGGATTTTGTGACGGGCGACGGTCCCGGTATCGACACCGACATCCCGAATGACGCGGTGGTGATCGGCGTCGGGTTTGATTACGATATTCCGGAATCGCTGGAAAAGGTTTTTGAAAAGTTTTCGCGGATCGTTATGGTTGCCGCTCGCGAGAGCAATCTCACGAGAATGGCGCATGTTCTTGTGCCGGGTTTGACGTTTGCCGAAAAAGACGGCCTCGTCGTCAACTTTGATGGCCACATCCAGGGCCTTGGGCCCGCGCTCGACGGATTGTGGGACAAGACGTCCCCCTGGCAGATTATTGCCGGACTGATAAAGAAAATTGAAGGGGAGAGCGGGCTCGACACGCTGTCGGGCTTAAGGTCGCAACTTGGGAAGGACGAACCGGCGTTCGCGGGTGTCGATCTCGATAACCTCGGGCCCACCGGGGCGAAATCGACAACACATGCGGTGTAACCCGTAGCGCGGTTGTTCTGGGAGAATCAACGGTACGATGGCTTTTTATCTTATAACTTTGGGTAAGGCCATATTTATCTGGGCCGTCGCGCTTATGTGCATACCAATCCTGATTTGGTTTGAACGTAAGGGTGCGGCGTTTATGCAGGACCGTGTGGGGCCCAACCGGACGGCGATCGGTGGGGTGCGCCTCGCCGGGATGATCCAGCTCATTGCGGACGTGGTCAAGTTGCTCGTAAAAGAGATTATGATCCCAGCGCACGCCAACCGGTGGTATTTCGCCGCGGCGCCGTTTGTCGGGTTCTCGGTCCTTATATTCGCCTTCGCCGTTATTCCCTGGGCGGACAACTTCCGCTTCGGCAGTTGGGATATCCCGATGCAGGTTAGCAACTTGAACGGCGGAATGCTCTACATCCTCGCGATAACGTCTCTCGAAGTCTACGGTTTGATTCTCGCCGGTTGGTCGTCGAACAACAAGTTCTCGCTCCTCGGCGCCTTGCGGTCATCCGCACAGATGATCAGTTACGAGATCCCGCTGGGTTTGAGCCTCATCGGGGTCTTCATGGTTTTCGGAACCGTCCAGCTCAACCAGATTGTGCAGGGGCAGGGCGAATTGCTGTTCGGATTCCTCCCCAAGTGGGGTGTCTTTGTCCAACCGCTCGCTTTCATAATTTTTATTACGTCGGTGTTTGCCGAGTCCAATCGAAACCCGTTTGACCTTCCCGAGGGGGAATCAGAACTCGTCGCCGGTTATCATACCGAGTACGCCGGAATTCGCTTCGCGCTCTTTTATATGGGCGAGTACGTGGCCATCGCGCTCTCTTCGGCGATGATAGCCACATTGTTCTTCGGTGGGTGGCAGGTGCCCTATGTTCCCACCGCTTCGCTCGTGGCGAACGCGCAGACGGTTCTCAGGGCGATGCTGGTTATGGGGACGGTAATGTCGGTCGTCGGACTTTTCCTCATGCTCTTTTTCGACAAAAAAATGAGAGGCGTTTGGCCCGAGGGCGACAAACGAAACAACGAAGGCCGACTGCTGGCTGCTGTGTCGTTTTTTGCGATCGTCGCGCACGCCGTTGCGATCTTCTTCTTGTGGTCGATCAACCTGCCCGAGTGGGCAAGTGCGACGGTGGCGCTCGTTGCCCAGATAGCGACATTCCTTATCAAGCTGCTCTTCTTCTGTTGGGTATTTATCTGGGTTCGCTGGACGCTGCCGCGATTCCGCTACGACCAGTTGATGCGGCTGGGGTGGAAAAATCTGATTCCATTGGCGTTTGCGAATATTTTTGTTACGGGATTAATCCTTCTTTTAATCGATCGATCGGGGTCCTAGACACCGGATTTGAATAATGGAACTTGTTGTTTTTTACATACTGGCCGCAATCGCCGTTTTCGGGGCGCTCGTAATGGTCGCGCTCAAGAACCCGTTGGGTGGAGCGTTGGGTCTCGTGCTCTCTTTTGTGGCGCTCGCCGGTTTGTTCGCGATGCTCCACGCAGAGTTCGTGTTTATTCTGCAGATTCTTCTCTACGGCGGTGCGATCATGGTGTTGATTATTTTCACCATCATGCTCCTCAACCTCTCTCCGAAAGAGCTCAAAGAGGCGCCCGTGGGGAGGGCCAAGACGATCTTTATTTTGGCGGCCGCGGCGATCGGGTTTTTCGGGTTCGTGCGGGTTTTGAGGTTGTTTCCCGAGGGTGTTCCCTACGTGGCGCCGACATTTGGTGATATCGAGCAGGTGGGGATGTTGATGCTGAGCAAGTATCTGTTCCCATTCGAGATTATATCGGTGCTGCTCCTCGTTGCGATCGTTGGCGTCGTGTTGCTCGCGAAAAAGGTTATCTAGAAAGACAATTCGATGGTCACTGTTCATCATTATATGATTCTGAGCGCGCTGCTCTTCTTTATCGGCGTGTTTGGCGTGTTGTTCCGGCGGAACCTCATCGTTATTTTTATGTCCGTCGAATTGATGCTAAACGCCGTGAACCTCTCGTTTGTCACTTTTGCGCGGTACACGCAGAGCATGGACGGCCACGTGATCGCATTTTTTATTATGGCGCTGGCGGCGGCGGAAGCCGCGATCGGGCTGGCGATACTTGTGATGGTTTTCAGGAATCGGGCAACGGTCCAGGCGGATGACCTGCGGCTTATGCGGGATTAGGAAGAGGCATGGAAAACTATTTGTGGCTCATACCTTTCGCACCGCTTTGCGGGGCCATAATAAATGGCTTGCTGGCGATTTCGAACGCAAATAGCGAGCGTACGGTCAACGAACGTCTGGTGTCGTTTATCGGCTGTCTCGCGCCGCTCGTTTCGTTCGCCGTTGCAGCTGGAATCTTCCTCCATTTCCGCGGGCTTCCCGCCGAAGAGCGGATCGTGTCGCAGACGCTCTTCCCGTGGATCATCTCGGGCGATCTCCATGTCGATTTCGGGTTCATGGTCGACGCGCTGTCGATGGTCATGGTGCTTGTCGTGTACTTTTGTCGGAACGGTCATTCATTTTTATTCGATCGGTTACATGCACGAAGGACGACGGGTTTGCGCGGTATTTCGCGTATCCTGAACCTCTTCATGTTTGCGATGCTCACGCTGGTGATGGCGAAGAGCCTCCCGGTTATGTTTGTCGGTTGGGAGGGTGTGGGGCTCTGTTCGTATCTCTTGATCGGATTCTGGTACAAGGATATCGCCAACGCGGCCGCCGGGAAAAAGGCGTTTATCGTAAACCGCATGGGCGATTTCGCGTTTCTGATCGGCATCTTCGTCCTGTTTTTCGCAACAGTGAAGATCGGGCATCCGACACTCGATTTTCTCGTACTGCGTGAACTCGTCAGCGCGCACCCGGAGGCTTTCGCATCGCGTCGGTCACGGTTATCGGCGTCCTGTTCTTTATCGGCGCCACCGGCAAATCCGCTCAGATCCCGTTGTATGTGTGGCTGCCGGACGCGATGGCGGGCCCGACACCGGTCAGCGCCCTGATCCATGCCGCGACCATGGTCACCGCCGGTGTGTATATGGTGGCCCGGCTTTCATACATATATATGGAGAGCCCCGTCGCCATGATGGTTGTTGCCACGGTCGGAGCGGTTACGGCGATCTTTGCCGCGACCATCGGGCATCTGTCAGAAAGACATCAAGAAAGTGCTCGCGTATTCGACGGTGAGCCAGCTCGGCTACATGTTTGCCGCGGTGGGTGTGGGCGCCTATGCGGCGGGTGTCTTCCATCTGATGACACATGCGTTCTTCAAGGCCTGCCTCTTTCTCGGCGCCGGATCGGTCATCCATGCGATGAGCGGCGAACAGGACATGTTCAAGATGGGGGCGCTGGGCAAGACCATGAAGACGACGATGGCAACATTTGTGGTTGCGAGTATTACCATCGCAGGGATACCACCCCTGGCCGCATTTTTCTCAAAAGACGAAATTCTCTGGAACGTATTCAATGCCCATGTGGGACCGGCATGGCTCGCCGGTTTGTTGTGGGCGATGTTGTTCGTGGGCGCCGGCGTGACGGCGTTCTATATTTTCCGTGCCGTGTTTCTGACGTTCTTCGGCAAGCGCCGGTATTCGGATGAGGCGGCGCACCATCTGCACGAGTCGCCTTCGGTAATGACAATAGCCGCTGATAATTCTTGCCGCGGGATCGGTCCTTATTGGATTTGTCGGTGTCCCGTCGATTCTTGGCGGCTGCAAATTGGTTCCACCATTATCTGGCGCCGGCGCTTGGGCCTATCGCCATCAGCATGGTCATGCGGGCACGTGGATGCCATTGCGGACATGGGGAAGCGGCTGGTGGCACGCCGCGGAAGCGGCGCGGGCGCCGACGATGGCGATGGCCGGCGGCGCACGGATCGCATCAACTCGAGATTCATTCTCATGGTGATGTCGGTTCTCGTCGGCGTTGTCGGAATATTGCTCGCGCGCCATCTCTATCTCAAGAATCCGGGATCCCCGGCCGGCTCACCGAAAAAGCCGGAGGCCTCTACAACCTCGTATATAACAAATATTTTGTCGACGAAGCTTACGAGAAAACAATAGTTCGACCCGGGTTCGAAGTGTCGGATAAGTTTCTCTTCACGTGTCGTTGATGTTTGGATCATCGACGGAATCGTCAATGGTGTGGGGATGTTTGCCCGGTTGTTCGGTTCGGCCATCCGGCTCTTCCAGACCGGGCGTTGTCCGGACCTATGCGTTGTTCTTCCTGCTCGGTGTGTTGTTGCTGATCTACAAGCTCATTGATTGATCGATGATTTGGTTATCGTAGCGAAAAAAAGGATCGAACCTTGGATCTCATTAGTCTGGTGACATTTCTTCCGATTGTTGGGGCATTTGCTTTGCTCGCGTTTCCGCGTTCGGCGCACGGGGCGATCCGTACGTTCTCGCTGATGCTCACGACCGTCGTGTTTTTCCTCTCGCTCAAACTGCTCATGGGGTTTCGAGACCAACGCCGAAATGCAGTTCGTGAAACACGTTCCGTGGCTCCCGTCATTCGGGATCTCCTACAAAGTCGGGATCGACGGGATCAGCCTTTTCCTGGTGCTGCTCGTCACCTTTATCATGCCGATTTCGGTGCTGAGTACGTTCTCGGCGATCACGGAGCGAGTCAAAGAATTCTACTTCTGCATGCTGCTGCTCGAGACGGCGATGATCGGCGCTTTCGTGTCGCTCGATCTTTTCCTCTTTTATATCTTCTGGGAATTGATGCTCATCCCCATGTATTTCCTCATCGGTATGTGGGGCGGCGAGCGCCGGATCTACGCGACGGTCAAGTTCTTTATCTTTACGATGGTTGGATCGCTGCTCATGCTCGTCGCGATCCTTGTCCTCGTCTTCACGTTCAAAGGGCAAAGTGGTGTACTCACCTTTGAGCTGGCGAAACTCTACAGCGTTCAGCTGGATCCCGGGACGCAGTGGTTTCTCTTCCTCGCATTTGCGCTGTCGTTCGCGATTAAGGTGCCGATGTTCCCGTTCCATACATGGCTTCCGGATGCGCATGTCGAAGCGCCCACGGCGGGTAGCGTGATCCTTGCCGGCGTTCTCCTCAAAATGGGTGGATACGGATTCATCCGATTTGCCATGCCGATTTTCCCCGACGCGGCGATAAAGGCGATTCCTCTTATTATAACGCTGGCGATCATTGGGATTATTTACGGGGCCCTGGTGGCGATGGTGCAGAAGGACGTCAAGAAGCTCGTGGCGTACTCGTCCGTATCCCATCTTGGGTTTGTGATGCTGGGGCTGTTTGCGCTCAACACGCAGGCAGTCGAAGGCGCCGTCTACCAGATGCTCAACCACGGGCTCTCCACGGGGGCGCTCTTCCTTCTCGTCGGCGTGATTTACGAACGGCGGCACACGAGGATGATCGAGGAGTTTGGCGGTATCGCGAAAGTGATGCCCGTATACGCTGTCGTCTTTATGATTGTGACATTGTCGTCGATCGGTCTTCCGATGCTGAACGGGTTTGTCGGCGAGTTCCTGATACTTCTGGGCGCCTTCAAGGCCAATCCGTGGTGGGCGGTCCTGGCGGCTACGGGTGTGGTGCTCGGCGCAATCTATATGCTGTGGATGTACCAGCGCGTGTTTTTCGGCCCGATCAAACATGCGGCGAACGAAACGCTCAAAGATCTTAATCTGAGGGAAATTGTCGTATTCGTGCCCCTTCTCGTTATGATTTTCTTCATGGGAGTATATCCCAAACCGTTCCTCTCCCGGATGGAACCGGCGGTTAACAAATTTATCTCCGATGTGACCGAGAAGCGCGTGGCGATGGAATCGAAACGTGCGCTCGAAGAGCTCGTTGTGGTCGAGGCCGACGACGTGGATGACGAAGATGAAGTGGACGACTGGGAGGTGGTACGATGACGTTTCCGACAGTAGATGCCAGCGTTATTTACCAGCTCGGGCCGATGCTCGTTATGTTTCTCGGCGGGGTCGTCTTTATGGTCTCAGGCGCTGTCTCGAAAACAGTGGGGGTCGCGCAGCGCATGTTCGCCGTGGCGCTCCTGGTGGTGTCGCTCTTGTACGTTGTCCGGCTCTGGGGCAGTGGCGGTGAGCCGATGTTTGCCGGGATGGTGATCGTCGATCAGTTTGCGCTCTTCTTTACCGTGATCGTAACCATATGCGCGATAGCAACCGTTCTTACTTCGGGTAATTATCTGTCGAGATTCGGGATGGACCGAGGCGAGTTCTTGTCGATGGTGTTTTTCTCGACGATGGGCATGATTGTGCTCGTGTCGTCCCACGATTTGATTTCGGTGTTTCTGGGCATCGAGCTCATGAGTATCGCGATATATGTTCTCGTCGCGTTCCGTCGCCGCGATCTTCTCTCGAACGAAGCGGCGCTCAAATATTTTCTTATCGGCGCGTTTGCCATCGGTTTCTTCCTCTATGGCGTGTCGCTCATTTACGGGCTCACCGGGAGCACGAACTTCGCGGAAATCGCGACGGCGGTGTCAGAGCGGGGTCTCGCGAGTAATCCGTTGTTCCTTCTCGCCGTTGCGCTGATTCTTGCCGGCTTTGGTTTCAAGGTATCGGCGGTTCCGTTCCATATGTGGACGCCTGACGTTTACCAGGGCGCTCCGACACCGATCACATCCTTCATGGCCACGGCGGTCAAAGCGGCGTCCTTCGGCGCATTCTTGAGACTGTTCTATATGTGCTTCATGTCGAGTCAGACGGAATGGACCGGGCTCATTGTCATTCTCGCCGTAATCACCATGACGGTCGGAAATATCGTCGCGCTCGTTCAGAAGAATATCAAACGGATGCTCGCATACTCGAGCATCGCGCACGCGGGTTACATCTTGATCGGTATCGCGGCGCTCAGCTCGGACAGTTCACGGGCCGCTTCGAGTGTGATGTACTACTCGCTCGTATATGCTTTCATGACCCTTGGCGCCTTCGCGTTGATAAGCGCCATCGAGAAGAAGGGTATTACGCGCGGCCTCGAGGAACATGACTACGCGGGCCTGGGGATCCAGTACCCGTTCCTCGGTTTCTGTATGGCTGTTTTTATGTTCTCGCTCGCGGGAATTCCGCCCACCGCCGGGTTCTTCGCAAAGTACTATCTCTTCAGCGCTGCGGTTGATCAGGGAATGGTGGGGCTCGCCATCATCGCCGTCCTCAACAGCGCACTGTCCCTCTACTACTATCTTCGTGTCATCGTCGCGATGTATATGCAGAAGCAGGAAGAGCGCGTTCCCGTTCATGCCGATCTGGGTGTTCGAATCGTGCTCTTGTTCGCGCTTCTTGCCGTTATCTGGTTGGGCATCGGGCCCACCGGTGTCGTTCCCGGTATCGAGAGTGTGCTCGAATGGGCGAAGATATCCCTCACAAGCATCGCGAACGCCGGTTTATAACCGCGCATTATTCGACGAATATTAGCGTTTGCAAATAGGCCTTTAGTGGAGTAATAACAGCGGGTTGCGTCCGTTATGGCCGCCGCGAACGAAGGTCAGTTTGTGGTGGGCAGGCGGAATCAGACGTTCTAAATCTCGCTCGATTGCGATGACGCAACCGGAGCACGCTGGTGTCCGTTGCTTTTATTCGATTTCACGGCTTCCTGCAGATTGCGAATCGTCTGCCGCATCCATGAGGCCTGCTCGGTATGACGAATACACGACCCGACATTTTCCGCGAAGACGCGGAGAGCCCGAATGTCGTCCTTCTCGTATTCGATCTTCCGCGACTTGGTACTTACATTCAACACGCCGACCAATTCATCCCTGAGCATAATTGGGACAACCATCGCGGAGGTGAGCGACGCGTTTTTTAACTTGAGCCCCGGATAGTCGGCGGCGTCAAAGCCACGTCCCATAAGAAGCGCCTCGCCTTTTTTCGCCGCCCAACCGGCGATTCCTTCGCCGAGTTTCAAGCGTGCGCCCAGCATGGTCGCCGGAACCGACGGGCCGGCGATCGATTTTACGACGAGTTCTTGCGTTTCGTTATCAAACAACATGAGCGATGAGGTGTGGCAGTTGAACGCCTCGACGCACATATTGGTTATCGAATCGAATACCTTTTCGAGATCGGACCACGACCCCAACACCCGGCTCATATTCAACAAGGCGAACATACGATTTGTGTGTTTCTTCGCCTGTGCGATCTCGTCCGCTTGCGATTTTTCAAATTCACGTCGAAGCATCGCTATGTACCGCTGCTGGTGGGCCAAACCGGTGAGTGTCAACAACGCGAGCGAAAGCACGACGATGAGGACCATCTGTGGTTTTGGCATCGGCCAGATCGCGGCAAGCTGTTCGCTCAGCAAAGGAGGAACAACAGTAAGAACGCCGAGCGCGATGATCAGGAAGGCGATGACCAGCAGCGACCAGTTCAGATACGACTGTCTATTGAGACCGGTCCTGACGGAACGCGACGTCGCGCTCAGCTCTGAGCTATCAACTTTTGGGTTGTTGTCACCCAATGTGAGTTTCACGTATAAACCTTTGTTAAAAAAGAACCGTTCCGGAACACCGGAACCCGGGCAATCCGCCGTGTGGCAGATATACCACGACATTTAACGTTCGGTGATGTGGCTTATCGCAAGCCGCGTGCCAGAGGGGGAGGGTGGTAGAAAGGCAAGTGCTTGTCAGAAGTTAAGTTGTAAGAATGTCCTTACAAAAAACTGACAACAGGATTTTACACTTCAAGCGATGCGTTAATTTAAATTGCATCATATCAAAGGGTTACGTCAATGTCGTTCGGCCCGGGAAAACGTGTCTTTTTTTGTGAGAATCGGCTATGAGACGGACTACGACAGAAAATTCATAGGGTTAGGTGGAGGTATCTCTCCGGCGAATCATCCCATTTTGCCATTTCACGAATTTTTTTCGATCACTCAAAATTCCGCAGGATGTCCTCGATGGCGACTGAGTTTTCAAAGAAAGACAGGACCTTTTGCAGGACGTCGTCGAGTGTTGCATCGGGGCACGATGCGCCGCAGGTGAGGATAATGTCGAGGGGCCGTTTCGATGGCAACCAGTTATCTGTGGTGATCGCTGAGCGCTTGCCGAGCGAATAGTGACGGATCCGGTCGGCGGAGATGATTTCATCTGAGTTTTGAATAAAGAAAGTCGGAAGGGCTTCTTCGCACAACTCGGCTATGTGCGAGGTGTTCGATGAATTGTATCCACCGACAACCAGGGCGATATCCGCACCGTGCTCGATAAGAGCGTAGGTCGCGTTCTGGTTTTCGTTGGTCGCGTAACAGAGTGTGTCCGACGTGTCGGCAAAGTGATCTTCGATATCATCCTCCCCGTACCGTTCGATCATCGCTTCGCGAAGCACACCCGCGATCTCACGTGTTTCCGCGGCGAGCATTGTCGTCTGGTTGACGATGCCGATTCTTGCCAGGTCGATTGCCGGATCAAAATCTATGGAGCACTTATGGCCGAAGTGTGTGAAGAAATCCTCCGTTGTTTTGTCGCCTTTTATCACGTCGGCGAGAACGTTCGCCTCTTCCAGGTTTAAAATAATCACGGTCGGGGCGCTCTGGACACTATGTGAGAACGTCGCGCGGGTTTCCTCGTGTGCCGCTTTGCCGTGAACGATCACCGTGTAGTCCTGCTCGCCGAGTGTTCCGCTTCTTTTCCAGACCTTCTCGACAAAGGGACACGTGGTGTTATAGCTGTATGGGTCGATGCCGCGTTTGGAAAGCTCTTGTTCCATCTCCAACGTGGTGCCGAATGCGGGGACGACTACGATGTCGTCGGCCCCGAGCTCCTTCCAGGGAATAAGCTGTTTGCCGTGCGGCGAAAATATGAATCGAACCCCCTGGTCGTGAAGGTCGCCATTGACCTTCGGGTTGTGGATCATCTCGCTCAAGAAGAATATTCGCCGGTCGGGGTGCGTGGTTAGTGTTTCGTAGGCGATCTTGACGGCGTTTTCCACTCCGAAACAAAAGCCGAAGTGCCGGGCGAGGGCAAAACGAACCGGGCCAAAATCGAGTACCGTCGGTGACAAGTCGCGCTTGCGCGGATCCAGCGACTGCCGGTGCATCTTGACATGGGTGATAATAGTGCCGCCGTAGCGTTCGTTTATGTCCGGGCCATCGTTCATACCGGTAAATATAGCAACGGAACCGGGCGAGGGGAAGTGAAAGCGGGGACGTCTGGAGCATGTCCTCGCGCGGACCGGTCAGTCAACCGGCTTGCGGGCGGGAAGCGGGAACTCCATCCGCTCGAAACCTCTCTCGACCAGCTTGTATACCACCACGATGGCGATGCCGCACAGAAACCACACCGTCGGGGCTCCGCCGAGGATGGCATTCGTCGCGTGTCGCATCAGTATCTCGACGAACGCGGTGGCCGACCAGATGTTGAACCATTTCGCGACGCCGCCGAGATTGACCAGCATGTGGAGGCCAAACGTCGCCGCGAGGATTGCAACCATCGTCCATTTCGGGCGCGCGCTCCCGGCGCCGGGACGGAACGCCCGGAAATAGACCAGCGCGAGCAGCAGATAGGGCACGATCGCCAGGACAAACGCAAACGGAAACATGCCGCGCACGCCTATCCTCCGAAACTCCGGATGATCGGCGTGGATCGTAAGCATCCCGCCGCGCGGCGCCACGCCGCCCGTTTCGTCGATTTCCAGATACGCAGCCGCGAGCTCTTCCGGATGGATGATCTCTCCGTACACGGCCTCGACGGCCCTCGACAGCTGCCACGCTACGAAATCGATCGAGCTTCCCGGCGGGGTGCTGAACGGCGAGTAAATCGTGATCGGCGCGGCTTCCGTCACCGATGTGCTCCACGCATCGTGCGTTTCCCCCGCGGGCGAAATGTTAACGCGCGGCGACCCGTCCCACGATATCTCGCATTTTTCCATGGGTATCGACAGGTAGTAATGTGCGTCTTTTTCCCAGAAACGGATGCTTTCTCCCTCGACGTTCTTGAGGGCGACCACGATCTCGCTCGCTCCGTATCCGAGCGCGAGAAAGACCATCCCCGGGAGCATCAGGTGGGCGAACAGTTGTTTTCTCGCGATTGGGAGCGCGTCGAGAGGGTGTAGCTTCTTCATCACGTTGGGGAAGAGGGCAAGGAGCATGTACCAGATGATTGCAATATTGGCGAAACGGGTGTCGACTTCGTCAACAAGCGCGTTCGGCAGCCCGGCGAGTAGAAGTCCCATGATAACGATGAACGGGAAATAGACGAGAGACCACCAGCCCCACACTGTCTGAAAAACGATCGCCTGACGAAGCGCGCCGGTCGCCGGATTGCCGTTGTACGTCGCCGTTGTCACGGCCACGGGCGCCGCCTCGCCTTCCGGCGGGACCGGGGCGAAATCGAGCGCCTCCGGCAGCCGCCGGTGCGCCCGGACGGCGATCATAATTCCGGCCGCGACGGGGACGAGCGATACCGCGGCTGGGAGATGGCACATCGCGAGACTCGCTGCGAATCCGCCGGTGATGACGCCGGTCGCCGCGGCGGCGAAGCGGCGGTCGAAGCCGATCTTGAAACGCGCCGGTCTGAAGGTCTGAAGCAGTACGGCGGAGAGAGTGAGGATCCCGAACACATGAGGGAGCAGTTCGAACACATTCAGACCGGGTGTGTCCCAGCGGCCCAGGAACCAATTGCGGATGCCCACTTCCTGGACGCCCATCATGCCGGCAGTTATCGCAACCATCACGGAGGCCGTGACGATCATCCCGGCAAGGTTGTGCGACCAGAGCGTCCGGGCGGGATAGGGAAGCGCGAGGTCGAGACGAGCACACCGTTTTAACGCGCCGGCGTAGAGCAGGAACGAGGCAACGGGGAACCAAATGATGGCGAGTACGACCGCGGCCTCGACGATGCCGCCATTCGATGCGGCGAGTTTTCCCGCTCCGATCAGCGCAAGCCGGATCATAGTCAAGAGGCCGGCGAGCCCGAGCACAATGAGTCCGGTGCGGGGAAGCGTCCGGATCGCCGGATTTCTTCTGAGAAGCGCCCAGTCCATTATTGACCCCCAGCAAGCTCGATGAACATCTCCTCGAGGGAAACGTCACGGCAAACCACTCCGGACACCTTGAGCCCGTCCTCGATCAAGCGCCGCGACATGGCGGGATCGAAGCGGAAAACGCCGTGAAGGGAATCGGCGCGCTCTCTCACCCCGATGCACCCGTCGACTGCGGCGAGCGCCTCGAGGGTCACGCTGGGACCGTGGGGGACGAGAACCGAGCGAATGTCCTTCGCGGAGGGCGTCCATATCCGTGTCGATCAAGACCTCTCCCTCGTGGATCATGACGATTCGTCCGGCGAGACGCTCAACGTCCGACATATAGTGCGACGAGAAGAGGATCGTCGTCCCCGCTTCGTTCAGGAGCTGGATCGACGTCTCGAGGAACTCGCGCCGCGCGGCCGGGTCGAGCCCTCCGGCGGGCTCGTCGAGAATCAGAAGCTCGGGTTTGTGGGCCACCGCGCAGAGAAGCGCCACCTGGCGGGCCTGTCCCTTGCTGAGCGACTTGATCTTCGCCCCCAGCGGGATGTTGAATTTCCGGGTGAGCTCGCGTTCGAGCGCCTCGTCCCAGCCGGGGAAGAGCCCCTTGTGAAGGCGGATGATGTCCCCGACCCTCATGAACTCGGGGAGGATCTGGTCCTCGGACACGTAGCCGACGCGCTTCTTGACCTCGACGGCGCGCGTCCTGGGGTCCATCCCGAAGAGGCTCACGCGGCCTTTTTGAGCTTCGATCATCCCCATGGCAATGCGGACAAGCGTTGTCTTTCCCGCACCGTTCTTTCCGAGGAGCCCGACGACTTCCCCGGGCTCGATGGAGAATGTGACGCCGTGGAGGACATCGACGCCTCGTGTGTACGCCCTGTGGATATCGTTGAATTCGATTATCGGGTTCATTCCTCGTCCTCTGGTATATGTGTGCGCGGTTCCGCGTCTCGGGTGCGGGTTCCGCTTTGGTCGAGTATTTCCGTGAAAATATCGAGCGCTTTTTGTCTTTCGATTCCGAGCTGTCTGATGATGGTCATGGTCTGAGACAGGCTATCGCGAAGTTGAATCTCTTTTTTGTCACCGATTTCGCCGTTCTTGAATTCGTTGACGACGAGCTGGCGACCGGGACGTCTCCCGACCACGCCGTCACGTTCGAGGAAGCTGTACGCCTTGCTAATTGTCATCGGGTTGATGCCGAGCTCGGAGGAGAGCGCGCGTGTCGATGGCAGTTCGTCGCCTGGTTTCAGAAGGCCGCTCGCCACGTGGAACTTCACCTGGTCGATGATCTGCCGGTAAACGGGAACGCCGCTATGTGGGTCTACAACGATCAGCACTGTGCGTCCTCTCAACTGCCCGTGGTATGTGAAATGAGAAAATCGAAGAGCGCTCTTGCCGCGCACCGCAATGCCCGCGCGATAGCGAAACCATCCCGCACTCCGCCGATTGGGGAGTGGTTCTTGTCTCCGCGCGATGTCGTGATTCTTCGCCCGGCCGAGGCCGGAACATATGCGGTCTCGTTTGTGCCATCCTCATCGATAATCACAACCCGTGTACCTTGTGTGGAATCGGGTATGATTCGGATCTTGAGGTGGATTTCAAGCGACCCGATACTTTCTATGCTGGAAAGCGGGGAAATCCGGCTGCCGTCTATCTCCAGAGGGCCCGCGTGGGTCGTGATGGCGATAAGAGCCGCGAGCATCATTAGTGGGAGTATCCGTTTCATTCTCAACCTCCTCCAACCGGTCCGGCCGCCTCTTTCGCGCGACCCCGCAGGCGTGTGGCGTTTATCATTTGCTTCTGAAAGCAGTATAGACTGCATTAGTGTATATGTCAAGTAATACACTAAGATTTATTGCAGGTGTTTTTTAATTGTTTTATTGGTAATGGGTTATTGGTGGCGTTGGTTTGCGGTGGTCTGTGACCAGTTTATCAGCGGCCGGGCAATCAAAAAAAATCACGGTCGCGGGGATGCCCATCATCCGGTTTGCGGTGTCGGGCATCCCACGATCGCGATGTGTTGTCTCGAGCAGGTATCCCAGGCAACAGGATGAAAAAAGACACTCAAACTCCATCCAGAGCGACGGATGGTCGCCCAGCTCACCCATAAGCTTGTCACCTGTTTATCTATACGAATCCGAGCAGGAAATGTTGCCTCACGCGTTGCGGCGTCCTTTTGATTTCTATGGCTGATCGTACAGCGACTTGACTCTGCCCCAGGTCGAGTCCTGTGTTGGTGGCCCGCACGGGCAGCTCGACGTCGGGTTGACGACGGCACGGCCGCCAAAACCGGGTTGAAGCGATTCGTAACAGTCGACCACTTCGACTTCGCCTGATTCAACATCCGGGTGGGGTTGAATCCGGTAGTAGCAGCAGTTCTCTGACGTGCCCTGGCAAAAATAATTAATCGTCAAGACATGGATCGGGCTCGAGAGGCACGACCCGTAACCGATCGCGACGCCGAATTGCGAATCGCCGACCGTGACGGGGAAAGGGGCCGTGTCGGAGAGCCACGTGCCTGTAAAACACGCCGGTATCGGGGCCGAAAACATACTTGCCGTCACGCCCGAGGCCGACACGTGTATCACCTTGAACGAACGGATTCCCGCGGTCTTATCCTCGAGGTCGCAATCATTTCCCTGGTCGTCATCGGCAAGAAGGAGAGCGCCCGCCTGTCCGAAGACCGGCGGAGCGAAGATGAGTACCGCGATCACGATCGCTGCTAGTAATTTCATCGAAACCATCCTGGGTGGTTTGTTCGTGTATGAGTGGTGAGAGGACAACAAGCGGAAGAAACTGTTACACAGGATGAGTAATCAAAAACAATCGGAGTGAACGCCAGGTTGCAGTGGTATGTCGTCCCGCGGCGCGGTTGCCCTTCAGCCTTTCTGGCGCCGTGTATCCCCGGAACTTCGCCGGACGATAATCGGCGGTCGATCATAGTATAGTGCAAAAACTGACGGGCGTTAAGAAGCATTGGCCGATCGAATCCGGCATGGTCCACTATTACCACGGTCGTGCCAATGACCAAATATGAAATCCCCATAACAATCTGGTTCATTTTATAATTGCAGCATTATCAACAGATTGACCTCTGCCCAAGCAACGCACTCGTAATGCGTAGGTCAGCGGTTCGATTCCGTTCCCCAGCTCCATATTCTACAACGACTTACGGCGCTCGCTGATTCCCCCGAAAACCCCCATCTTACAGTTATCTTACACTAAAAAATCGCCAGTATATCTCAAACGGGGTGAGTGGTCGCAATCTCCATGTACGGTTCTGGCGAGGGCCTCGTCTGAGTACCCGGGCGAGGCTACTCTACCAGTTTGGATTTGGCACGGGACGGTCTTCTCTGATTCAAACCTGGCGTTCATCGTCTAGGCGTTTGTTTATGTATGTGTTCGTCTGCCTTCAACGTTCTAGATCAGACCGAAGTTGACGATCGCGTCGCGCCAAGAGCAGGACTTTATCTCACGTATCAGTTTTCCGTAAGCGCGAGAATCTTCAAAAAGACTGTATCGGGCGATAACGTCGCAAAATTTTTAGGATTATACTTACAAACAAATCGATCGCGCTTGTTCGCAGTCGTTCGAAAACGCATTTGCGACGATACATCACGAATCACCACGTCCCTAAACTTGCTTTTATTGTGTGTTTCACAACGTTAGGTTTTACAGGGGTGGTAATTTTAAAGAGATTGTGATACAATTGGTAACAACTCTGGCGTTCTGACGAGCACATGCGACAACTGCCGGATACCAAACGCGCAGTTGTTCAGCTTGTTTATCCGACCCTAAAGTCCGCTCGTATAGATTTTAAAACGGAATCGCGCTTACACCGATGAGATTGAACAGCCTCAAATTCTTCCGTTCCCGCACGATCCATAAACAATTCCGTAAGAACCTGCCGTGTCGACTCGACGTAGACGATGTGTCTTCTTCATGGAGGAAATTTCGATGAATCGATTCATGCTTCCCGCGCTAATTCTCTTGATTTTCGTTGTGATTGTGCCGCCCGCAACCGCCGCGAATGGAATTGGAGACGAGCGACAGATTAAGACCAGTTCAACCAGTGGCCTCCCGCCTGCAATGCTCACTCAGGCTGATTTTGGCGGACTCCCAGAAGTCAACGACCATTTTGGGATGGTTACTGCGGTCGGTGACTTCAACGGGGACGGCTACGAGGATCTCGCCAATGGATGCCCGCTTGAGGACCAATCAGGTCAGTCGAACGCTGGCGTTGTCTTGATAGCTTACGGGAGTGCGAATGGATTGTGCGGCGATCCCGACTGGCCAGGAGTCTATTTTTTTCAAACGGTTGCCGGCGGCAACATTGAAGCCGGGGATCAGTTTGGTTTTGCCCTTGCTTGCGGTGACTTTAACGGAGATGGCTACGACGATCTGGCCGCTGGGGCTCCGTACGACGACATTGCTGGGGAGACCAATGCGGGATGTGTCACCATCATCTTTGGCAGTGCTGCGGGCCTGAACGAAGGACCCGCATCAGCGGTCTGGTTTTCCCAAGATGACATGAGCGATATGTCCCTCGAGGCAGATGACCGTTTCGGTTACGCCCTGGCAGTCGTTCAATTAAACGACGACCAATATGATGATCTTGCCATAGGATCGCCGGGCGAAGATCTTGGAAACGGCTGTTTGTGGGAGGACGATGATCTCGGGACTGTTGCCATTGTCGAGGGAAGTTCCTACAGTAACTGGGCACACGGATTGTTTGCCAATGAAGTATTGGATCCGCTTGATTTCTTATTAGATTGGGAGTGTCTTGGCCCTAGTCCGGAATTTCTTTTTGGGTCTTCCTTAGCCAGCGTCGGTAACAACGGACTTGCAATAGGAGTTCCAGGGTGGGACAAAGATTTTGATTCCTCTGATGAAATAGAGAATTGTGGAATCGTTGTTGCCATAGAGGATTTATCTAATACCGGCTATTATGAACATATTCACAGAAAGTATCTATACGAGGGAGATCGTTTCGGTTGTTCTCTCGCGGCTGGTGACTTTGACGGAGATGGGTATGAAGATCTCGTCATTAGAGGTAGTTCTGGTACGGCGGATGTTCTCCTTAATTGGGGCGAGTGGTTTTTCAGGGACACGGACCCCGTCACGGGATATTCTCTTCGCCGCTATAAATTCGATGAAACACGTGAAGGCAATGGCCAGTACGGCCTGGCTGCCGGGGATCTAAACGGTGACGGGTATGATGACATTGTCGCCGGACGTAACCTTGCCGACCCTGCCGGAAATACCGACGCTGGCGAAGTTACATTGATTTTTGCGGATGAGTGGGATCCTCCTTACCATTATTTTGAAAACTGGGCGATGCTTGACCTCGACCAGTGGGACACCGGTTATGCAACTCCGGAACCCCAAGACTATTTCGGCTTCTCGGTCGCCGTTGGTGATTTTAATGGTGATGGCAAAAACGATCTGGCTGTCGGTGCTTCAAACGAGGATATAGGAAGCGGAGATGACGAAGGGGTGGTCTGTGTGTTCTACAACCGCCCTGTTGTTTTGGATGCAACATACCCGGCTGATCAGGTTATCGCGCCTTATACGGCGATTCCAGTTCTCCCGCTCTCGGGTTTCAGTATCGAGAACAAGTCGTGGGGGGAAAGTTTCTCATTCCGTTATGAAGTTCTCACAACAGGTCCAGCAATCCTTGATGACAACGGCGATCCTGTATCACTAGCGGGAACGACTCCTGTGCTGGCACCGGGCGAATCGTTTTCCCCTCCGGCAGCTGCGCTTGCTGTGCCCGCTATAAGTGAGACCACGGCGCAGGCGGTAACGTACCGTGTGACTCCGCAGGGAATATCGGGAGTGGTGTATACGGGTACGACGAACATTGTATTCATGGCTCCAGTGCCGGTTTTTATCAGTAGTTTTTCGGTCCACAACGCGGGATCCGTCGTTGAACTCACGTGGGATATTCAGGCGGATGAAGAAGTGATCGGATTCAAGATTTATCGAAGCGCTGGAGAAGACGGTGTGAGAGAGCTCATTAACGCGGATAGTGTAATTCCAACCGACGTTAGGGAGTACAGAGATACAAGCACGGGTGCGGGACGCTCCTACGAGTATACCCTTGGAGTGGTTCTGGCCGATGGCGGGGAAATCAGCTCTCAAACGATTTCAGTCACAATAGACGCTTCTGAGCTTGTTCTAAACCAGAACCACCCGAATCCGTTCAATCCATCGACGACGATCACGTTCACGTCGCCGAAAGCGGGTTGGGTGACACTCAACGTCTACGACGCCAGCGGCAAATTGATTCGAACACTTGTGAACGAAGAGATGCCCACGGGATCAAACGATGTCGCGTGGAATGGAACGGACAACGCAGGAAACCGCGTGAGTTCGGGCGTCTACTTCTACCGCCTGACCGCGGGGAAGCAAACGCTCACGAAGAAGATGGTGCTTCTCAAATGATATGGAACCGGCTGGCGTCAAGTATGTTTTGTTCGAGAGGAGAGCGATTACCGACGATCATCAGACTGATATCCGCGGGTTGGCTGTGAACAGCGTGCCGCATTCCCAGTGGTTCGTCCGGAGCCGCCTCTGTCTAGAGAACGCGGGTTAGGGTCTACGACCCGTACCACATACTTGAAACGAGGATTCTCCTACCGCAGCTCTCCTCTCGAGGTTTCCTCAAAGCAGCGTCTCAGTTCAGTACTGAGGCGCTGCTTTCATAATGGCCCACACGAAGCCGCATAGTTCTCTGGCGACGGCGACCACGGCGACGTTGGGGTGTTTCTTTTGCTGGAGTCTATAGAACTTACGTGACAACCTGTGCTGCGCTTTCATCGCAATAGCAACCACTTCGGGGGGCTGCCCCTGACGTCGCCTGCGCAGGACGAGATCAGCGCTGGCGCTATGGCGATTGTTCCAAGCCGCTTCGACAAGTACCCTTCTGGCGTGACTATTTCCAGCTTTTGTAATCGATCCCCTTCGCTCTCTCTCCCCGGAGGATTTCTCTTTTGGTACGAGACCGAGGTACGCCATAAGTGCCCTTGGTGAACGGAACCGGCGGATATCGTCGATTTCTGAAAGGAGTGTCATGGCAGTGAGTGTCTTAACTCCCCGCAGACAACAAAGAGCCTCAACGCCCCCTCGATAAGGTGGACTTTGGGCATACCGTTCGATATCACCGTCGAGCGCATTACGTTGAGTTTGCATATACTCTAGATGCTCGAGCTCGGTGACTAACGCCGTGTGCACAGGCCCTGTAAGTTCTCGCCGCTGTTTCTCAAGCCACGCGACGTGTTTCTTCGTCCACTTCGATTTGGTTCCCCGAAAGACCAGGCCGTGTGAGAGCAAGGTCCCGGAGATCCGACGTTTGGTTGACTTGCATTGTTCTTGATAGGCATACCGGAGACGGATGAGTCGGCGAATCGCTTCCTGGTCTTCGGTGGGAACGTGGACAGGCGTCAAGTGGCCACTCCGATACAGTTTCGCAAGCATCATCGCATCGATCCGATCGGTCTTCCTCTTGTCCCCGGGTTTTCTGGGGATCAGTGACGGCGCGATAACCTCGCAGTGGAAGCCATCGCGCTTGAGAACTCGATGCAGAACAAACCCGGCTCCCGATGCCTCGTAACACGCCCGGATGGGCCCCCTCTTGGCCATCCGCCGAAAAAGACGCCGGACCTTCATGAGGTCGCCTGACATCTTAACTACGTCAGGCTTCTCCTGGTCACCTTCGAGGATAGCAGCTGTGATAGATTCGACGTGCACGTCTAGACCAATCCAGATATACTCACTCATGGCTGGGCTCCTTTTGCTTTGAGTGCTGCGAACACTCATGTGGCTCTAGTTGGAACGTTTTACATTCCTAAACTAATCCACGACGAATTCCGGAGTCCAGCCGGTTCCATATGGTCTAGGAACTCGGCATCAAGTCAAATAGTAATCGGCAGGGCAGCGGTTCGACTCGGTAGGATTGTAACGCATTGTAACAATTGACGAGGCCTGGATGATGATGCAATCACTCATAGAACGACTTGACGTGGCCCCAGGTACTCTGTTTGTTCGGCACAGACATCATACAATCCTGAATCTCAAACCCTATGATGTCGCCGCGCAGACTGGTCAATCTAATTGAAGAGTGCTTGGTCGATGTCGTAACGACTTCAAAATAGAGCGTGATGAGCAGCTCATCCTCAACCGGCCCGAATCCACCCCCCGCATCGAAGGCCGTTATTCTGGCGCCGCCCGGCCAGATAACGCTTCCCACGACCGAGGTCCAATCCTCCAGTAACGTACCCGCTTTATCGACAGTATAGAACTGCACATCCAGATCGAAGAAGTAGACATCGAACTCCAGCGAATCGATCGTTGAGCTGCAGTTTGTCACTCGAACAGGAACCCACACGCCTTCACCGTTGTTTGCCGGCGGGCATTCCAGCGTCAGAGAGTTGGTGCAGGCCTGAGAAAAAGACTGAGAGTACAAGAGTGGCAGCAAAAGAACCGTTATCGTCATGAATTTCATAAGAAGCCCCCCTTCAGAAACCATGGCGTCGGTTAACGGACCCCCCAACAAAGAAAGCATATACCACCAACCCATCGCAGAGCAAGCAGTCTCAAATTTTGCGGGCGCGGTTTGATTCCGCTCACCAGCTCCAAATTCTACAACGACTTACGGCATTCGCATCATCCCCTCAAAACCCCCATCTTACAGTTATCTTACACTTAAAGATCGCCAGTATGTCGCAATGGGGTGGTGCGCAGGCATGGGTGTTTCTTCGGCGATCATCCCCCTTTTGGATTTGGCTGTGGGGCAGGTTATAGGTAGTCAGGCGTTCCATGTCATTTGTTATTCAGTGAACGGTGATTTTACCGTTGTCCCTCTCACAAGCTCGTGCTAAAGTTAGGCGCGCCTATGGATGGATCCAGCGGAGACGCTAATGAGGGGCCAAAGAGTCACTGACGCAAACGCTGACGACATCGCCCTTGAGACAACACACCCCCCCTGTCCTCCTTTGCTCCCTCACGTTACGGCATGGGTTTGGGCTACCATGAAAACCACACATTGAGACAAATTCCATGCTGCAAATGCGGACATGGCTGGTTGAAGGGTAGGGCAAACGTAGCCTGTTGATTTCCCGTTCTTGAGGGGGTATTCAAAATGAATCTTGTGTTAAATCTCACGCGAACGGCATTGTTGGTGACCGCGATCATTTGTGTCGCGTCCGGCGCGGGGGCGCAAAATTGCGAGTGGTTTTCTCCAGGCAATTGCGATCAAAATCCCCTCGATCACCCATCAGCCAGTGTCGATCCGGTGGAGGGCAACTACACATGCGACAATTTCCGGTTTGATGTCCGCTTTTCACCCGGCAGTGATTGGGCAGACTGGTATTGTCATTACGTTATGGTCAGTTTTGGTGATGGCAACAGCTCCTCGAACGGGGACTGCTACGGCAGTTTTTATCACTACTATAACGAACCGGGTTTGTACACGGGCTCATATGAGATAAGATATGAGGCGTATTTCGCTCCCGGTCCTTCGGTCGTATGTTATGGCCAGTGCACCGGGGAATTCACCGTCTACGTCGTGGGCAACGAGCCGCCCGTTTGTTCTTTCACCATCACTCCGAATCCGGTTGTCGTGGGCGAGTCGGTCCGTTTTGACGCCTCGGCATCGTACGACCTGGACGGGAGCATCCATTACTACCACTACAGCTTTGATCCCGG
The DNA here is from genome assembly GCA_963791045.1 of Candidatus Latescibacterota bacterium. Taxonomy (GTDB): domain Bacteria; phylum Krumholzibacteriota; class Krumholzibacteriia; order WVZY01; family WVZY01; genus CAWBQK01. Next base: position 218,330 of record CAWBQK010000015.1, on the reverse strand, counting down.
TCCCTGGGGTTCGGACCCAATCGAGGATCGGACATTCGAAGCGCCGGGGTCCTATCCGATCTGGCTGGATGTCGGCGACGACTGGCACATCACATGCGATGCGCCAGTATGGGAAACGGGGATATCGGGATGTGCGCAAACATTGACGGTGGTGGGTCCCCCGTTCTCGATGACGTGTCCGGATGACATGTCTATTTCCGGCTATTCAACCATCCCGTCTCTATCCCTGGTAGGATTTCGTATCACTAACCAGGCCGAACATCCGACGGCATTCGACTATTACGTGACAGCGGAGGGTCCGGCCACGCTGGTGGACAAAGGCGATTCCGCCGCACTTTCGGGTAGGACCCCGCTGTTGGATCCCGGCCACACGTATTACCCGCCCGAAGCAGGTTTAGTTATTCCAAAACTGAGGGAATTCGCGCAGCAGAGGATAACGTACCATGTCTTCGAAGTTGGAGAGCAGATGTCGTTCGACACGGTCACCTATTTCGAAGGCTTCGAGGATGACTTCGTCGCGGGTCGAAGTGTTCCCGATATGGTCGACGCAAGCTTGAGTTCGCCTTTCTCACTGATCAACGATTATTGTGTATCGCCAAGGCGACTCACGATAAGAGATCGAGAGGTTGGCCATGGAGGCATCGGAGGCGGGTTTCCGCCCAACAATGACTGGGCGATCCTGGATTTCGCCTGCGGAGGTGGAACGTTCGTCTCATTTCGTTTCTTTCCCGGGGGCGTAATTGCTTCTGGGGTCCTTTCCTTTGACGTCGTCGGATTTGCGGGTGATTCCAATAACCTGCGCAAATTTGTCTCTTCTGATGGGGTCAACTTTACACAGGTTGGCGACAACTCCGATGCCGGCGGGACCTATACCTTTGATTTGCCGACGGATGAGCCCGAGGCTTTTTTCAGGTTGCAGGAATTCGGCAATGGTGTGTGGGTCGACAATTTTCAGGCTGTTATTGAATATGAGAGTAGCGGACCCGATTCTGCCTGGCTGGATTCTTGCACGACCGTGTGCACGTTTGAGCCGCCGGTGCCGGTATTCATACACGATTTCGTGGCACAAACTCTTGATGGGGGAGTGGGGCTGTCGTGGGAGGTGTTATCGGATGAAGCGGTCAAGGGATTCAATGTCTACGCCAGTGCCGATAAAGAATCGTACGGTGAACTGGTCAATATGGAAGGACTGATTCCTGCGCACGTCAATACATACGTCCACAACGACGTAATCGGTGGCACGAACTATTACTATCGCCTGAGCGTTAGCCTCGAAGACGGTTCTGAAATTATATCCCAGCAAGTGACGGTTCACACCAAACTCAATGTGTTGAGTTTGTACCAGAACCATCCAAATCCGTTCAACCCTTCGACCACGATATCGTTTGTGCTGCCGAAGCGGGAGAAAGCGAATCTGTCCGTGTACAACATCGAAGGCAAGTTGGTGACAACGCTGATAGACGAGCCGCTCGACGCTGGCACCAGGGAAGTCACGTGGGATGGGAAGGACGCCCGTGGCAATCAAGTAGGCACTGGCATCTACTTCTACCGGCTGACCGCGGGTAAGCAAACGCTCAAGAAGAAGATGGTGCTTTTGAAGTGAAACTGGTCACGCAGGCCAATTGGCAGTATTCAATGTGTGTCGTCAAGCACAATGAGAAAGACTGTCCAGTTTTTTGTGTAAACGACTCATTTCCTACTCCGGGATCCTTCCCTCAAACACCATCGTAAAGTGATTGAGGGCTGCCACCCAATCGCGTGTAAAGTCCAGAAACGCATTGCATTCGCGAAATCAGAAACGACGCGTTCAAAAACCCGTCGAGGCGAAAAAAACAAAAAAACACCGGGGTCGTGAAGTGTTTAAACATTGCGGGGCCAGTTGTGTTTTTGGAGTTCGAAGCGAGACCGTGTGTTGTGGTTGTCGTGCCGGGGCCTCGTGTTTTGCTTGTCGCAACGATGCCTGGTGTTTTGTTGTTTGTGACAAGGTGTTCCTGACTTGACCCGTCCCCGCATCGGCCAACACCTTGAATTGTAGATCTAAAAAAAACGGGCCGGAGATGTTAACTCCGGCCCGTTCTATATCCACAGTGGCTGCCGACGTGCGAGTCGGTGCTGGCGGCCGAACTCAACGCAGCGTGCCGGCGGTCGAGCTCATTTGTTGAGCGTGCGACCTACTTGTTTTTCTTTTTCCTCACCGATTCCTTGATCCGCTGGATGTGGCCGCGGCCGAGCGCCTTGACCTCACACCCGAGTTCGAAGTAGTGCTGGATCTCTTCGTCGGTAAGAATTCCAAAGCAATCGATCACGGCGAGCGGTTTCCCCGCCCACTTGACGATGTCCTTGGGGTTCATGTTCATGTACGGCTCGTGCGGGACGGCAAAGATAACACACTCGGCGCCCTTGAGCGTCTTTTTGAGATCGCTCTCGACCCGCGCGCCGACAAGGCCGTCCTGGTTGCGGAAGAAACGCGCCCACGAAAGCCCCGGCGCCGGATAGGTGTCCTGTGATTCGAGCTCGTACCAGTGTTCGACATATGGATCGTGGATCCGCATCTCGGCTCCCATCTCGGTGAGCTTGCGGACGACCATTTCGCTTCCGCTGTAACGCGTGTCGCCGACATCCTGGCGATAACTCGCGCCGCAAATGACGACATCGGCGCCGGCGATATAACGGCCCATATTGCGGAGCGCGTCGCGTGCGAGTTCCGCAACATGAAGGCCGCGTGTATCGTTGATATCGATCGCCGTCGGTGTGATGCGGAAAATATCGTCGCCGTCTTCGAATCCGAGGATGTGCCTGTACGCCCAGTACCCGAGGCCGCCGTCCTTGGGCAGGCAGTACCCGCCGATTCCGGGGCCGGGGAAAATCATATTGCTGTGCGTGGGACGCATCTTGATTGCGTTGATCACTTTGATGAGGTCGACGCCGTTGCGCTCGGAGAAGAGACTCCACTCGTTCAAGAACGCCAGCGTTGTCGCACGGTACGAGTTCTCTACAATCTTTGTCGTCTCCGACTCGATCGGACGATCCATAACGGTGAGAGGGAAGTCCTTGGTGTTGAGCACCTGGTGGAGGAATTTCTCCACACGGCGCCGTGCCTCGGGCGTACACCCCGCGCAGACACGCCAGAAGTCGCGGATGCTCGACACGTACTCACGGCCGGGCATGACGCGTTCGAACGAATGTGCGAGCAGGGGCGTCGATTTGATTCCACGTTCGGCGAATGCTTTCTTCAAGATCGGCCAGGCGACAAACTCGGTCGTGCCCGGCGCGACGGTGGTTTCGATAAGAACGAGACACTTCGGTGGAATCTTTTCGCCTATGGTGCGCATGGTCGCCTCGAGCGCCACCATGTCCGCTTCACCGGTGCGCATGTCGCCGACATCGTGTTTTGTGTAGTCGCACTGAACGTCGACCACCACACAATCGGCGAGCTTCAACACATCGCTGTTGTAGGTGGCGATAAGGGATTTTTTCTGGACCACACAGCGGTCGATCATGAGATCGACTTCGGGGTCTTCGGCTTTGACGGGAGACTCGCCGCGGTTGAGCATCGGGATTTTCCAATAGCTCCGTGTGCTGGGCCGCTGGCAACCGATGACATATTTGCTGGGGTTTCCCTTGCCGTCGACCGTGTCGGCGACGATCGCCGCCATGACGGCCCCGACGAATCCGACGCCCATGACCACAACGACTTCCTTGCCGTCTTTTTTGGCCTTGTCCGAGAGCCGTTTGACGCGCCGGAATTCAGCGGCATAGTCATCGGATTTTGGGATCGGGAATTCTTCCCCTGAAGGGGAAACCGAGTACTGGATGGATGTATCGACTGGTTTTGCTTTCGCTTTCCGCTTCGCCATTAGATGTTGCCTCCTCGATTGCCGTAAGGATTGTTCGCTCCAGATCGGGTACCCGTGCGAGCGATCGATCCTGTTTTGAGTAAGTGAATAGTGAAGGATATCGCAGAAATGCGGCCAAGTCGAGTTTTATCAATGGGTACCATTGATCGCGACGTTACGGAAGTGAACGGAAATTATTGCGGGAGAAGGGAGGCGCAGGGGAGGGACTAATGACCGTGTCTCGCGGCTGACAAGGGTTGGTCAGAAGCCCCTCACCCTGCAGGTCGCCTGAGTCGGATTGGAGGTCGAATCCTCAGGCTATGCTGCGGTCGCTTGCACAGGAGGGGATTTGCTACATAGGAATTGTAGGATAAACCCTGATATTTGTCAACGCAAAACATGACAAAAGTCAATAAATAGTGGTTGGTCGTGACAACGAACCATCGAGCGCGCAAGAATTGCTCAGCGTTCGTGATCAGGTGCGTTATGATCGACGTCATGAGCGCGGCAAAACGGTCTTCAAAACCCACCCTTGTCCGGGATTGGCACCTGCTGGTGTGCCTGTTCGCCCTCGCGTTTGTTGTGCGGCTCATCTACGTGTCGGAGCTCCGAACGGCACCGTTTTTCAACCACCCCATCGGCGATTCAAAGATCTACTGCGAGCGGGCGATGGAAATTGCCGCCGGTGACATCGTCGGGCGCGACGCCTATTTCCACAGCAGTCCATTTTATCCGTATTTTCTTGCGGGAATCTTCAAGATTTTCGGTTTTAACCTTTTCGTCGTCCGTCTTATCCAGATTCTTATCGGAAGCCTGAACTGCGTCCTTATTTTTCAACTCACACGAAAACTCGCCGGCAAGCGCCGTGGGCCGCCGGTTCTCGCCGGACTCTTCGCCGCTTTATACGGGACATTTGTTTTCTTCGACGCCGATCTCTTAATGATCCCGCTTGTTCTCTTCTTCACAAACTTGTCGCTCCTCATGCTCGTTTCGGCGGACGACCGTTTGAAATCAAAAACCGCCTCGGTGGGCGGCAAATCGGCCGACGGCCAGCCCGGCGGCGGCACGACCGCCCTGGGACTCTTTTTTGTCGCCGGTGTGAGCCTCGGCCTTGCCGGGCTGGGAAAACCCAATGTGCTCATGTTCGCGCCGTTCGGCCTCCTCTGGATATTTACAGGTCTCCACAAGCGATTCGACGCGGCGCGGTGGCGCGCGGGTCTGCTGTTCGCCGTTGGGGCCATGATCGCCGTGGCGCCGATAACGATAAGAAACTACATCGTCTCAAAAGACCTTGTCCTCGTTTCGAGCAATGCCGGGGTGAACTTTTATATCGGGAATAACCCCGATGCCACCGGGATATTTTTGCTGCCGCCCTCGTCGGGCCTCGACAACGCGCGCCTCTACGTCAGCTCGCGCGAAACGGCCAGGGCGGCGACCGGCCGGGAGGACATCAAACCGTCTCGCGTGTCGCGTTACTGGATGGGGCGGGGAGTTGATTTCGTAAAGAGCGAACCTGTGAAAGCCCTCGCACTTGTTGGTCGCAAATTCCTCCTCTTCTGGAATCACTATGAAATCCCCAACCATCACAACAAGTACTTCGTTGAAATCAACTACACGCCTTTTCTCGCGTATCTCGGCGTCGGGTTCTGGTTGGTGACGCCGCTCGCAATCGCCGGCTTCTTGCTGTTGTTGACATTTGGCGGTCCATCACGCGCGAGACGGCTCTACATCACGTTTGTCCTGGTGTACATGGCCTCGCTCATGCCGTTTTTTGTCACGGCGCGTTACCGTCTGCCCGTCGTTCCGTTCTTGATCGTTTTCGCCGCCCTCGGCGTGTTCTATCTTTACGACCTAATAAGAAGACGGTCATACCGCTGGCTGGCAGCGGCACTGGGAACGGCGGCGGCGGCGGCGATAGTCGTTGGCTGGTTTATTGTCGACTATGATTTTGGATTCAGCCACACGGTTATGGGGACGGCGTATTCCGAACTTGCTACACGCGAACCCGAACATGCCGCCGATCACATTACAAAGGCGATCATCGAATACAAGAAGGCGCTCGAGATCCGCCCGCTCTCGGTCGACGCCCATTACAATCTCGGAGTGGCGTACCAACGCATCGGATATTTCTCGGGGGCGGTCACAGAACTCGAGGCGGCCGTCGCGCTCAAGCCGGGGCACGCGTACGCGGCGAAGGCGCTCTCAGAATCACGCGTGGTCCTTGCCGATGGCGGGGACAGAGTCACCGCGAAGGCGATTCCAAAAACACCATTCGAGACGGCCCTCGAACTCACAACGAGACGAATGAGCGCCGCAGCCGAGGCGCAGTACAACAAAGTGCTCGAGCAGGACCCGCACCATCCCGGGGCTTACAGCCAGCTCGGCGCGGTCCACTACGAGAAGCGGGATTTCAAGACGGCGATCGGTTACTTCAAGAAGGGCCTCAAATATAGCCCCGGGCACTTTGTTCTCAACAACAACATCGCGGGGGCGTATTATCAGACCGGAGACTACGGCAGGGCACGCAAGCACTGGCGGAAGTGTCTCGAGAGCCAGCCGGACAACTCAAGTGTGTTGAAACAATTGCGGATGATCGAGAACAAGTAGGCACATTGAAGCATCGGAGCGTTGAACGGATGCAGGACAACACGGAAAAGACAAAGAATTCATCCAGAGATATTGTGCCGGTAATCGTGCTCGGCACCGGCTTGACGGCACTGGGTGTGATTCGCTGTCTGGGTAGGAGGGGAATCCCCTCCTGGTGCATTTCCGAGAACCTCGACAACGAAGCGCATTCGCGCTGGTGCCGGAAGGCGTCCCCAAGAGTTGGGGCGGTTGACGATGCGGCCAGTCTCTCCGCCTGTTTGAAATCGCTCCCGTTCGAACGCGCGGTGTTGATGTCATGTTCGGATCATTGGACCCTTGAAATAACGCGTTTGCCGGACGATCTCCGGGCTCGTTTTCCCGCGTGTGTCTCGTCTTTCGATGTGAACAAGCGTTTTGTCGAGAAACGCGGTTTTGAGGAGCTTCTTCGCGAGGCGGGCGTGCCGCACCCGAGATCCGCGCCGGTGAATTCCGCCGACGATGTGTCGAGACTGGTGGGCGAATGGGGTGGGAGTGTTTTTCTAAAACCCTCGAACTCACAGCTTTTTCACCGGCGGTTTGGCGAGAAAGCGATCCGGGTAAACTCGGTTGACGAAGCCGTGTCGCGTTTTACCGACGCGCACGCGCAGGGGTTTGATTTCATCCTTCAGGAATACATCCCGGGAACATCGGCGAACCATCATTTTGTCGACGGATTTGTGAATCGCGACCACGATGTCGTGACGTTCTTTGCGCGGCAAAGAATACGGATGCACCCGTCGGATTTTGGGAACAGCAGCTACGTGGTGTCCGAAGAACTCGACAAGGTTGAGCCGGCCACCGAAGCGCTCAAAAATCTTTTCAAAACCGCACGGTACCGCGGCATATTCTCGGCCGAGTTCAAGCAGGACGAGCGCGACGGCGCGTTCAAGATTATCGAAGTAAACTGCCGGCCGTGGTGGTATGTCGAATTCGCGGCGCTGTGCGGAGTCGATGTCGTAGAGATGGCCTATCGCGATGCGCTGGGGCTCGCCGTAACGCCGCCCGTCGATTACGAAGTCGGAGTATCGCTCGTCTACCCCTACTACGATTATCAAGCTATCAAGAACCAGCCCAAGGAGACGACGCCGGGGATGTTCGAATGGTTGAGCCTGGTGTCGAGATCGAAGCAACCGATTTGGTCGTGGGACGACCCGATGCCGTGGGCTGCCGGGATGGGAACTCTCGCGACGCGCTGGCTGAAATCGCGGTTAAAAAATGGCTGGTCGTGACGGGACCGCGTCAGGAATCGCCGAGATCGACTTTTAGCGAGAGAAACTGCAGAAGATCCTTCAACGTAATCACACCGACAAGTTCGCCGTGTTCGATGACGAGGAGCCGCGTCGCCCCGGTCTGGTTCATTTTTGCCAGCGCGTGGATCGCGTGGACGTCGGGGCCGATACTGTTCTGATCGCAGGTCGCGATGGCGATTTCACGCACCGTGTACCGCGCCCATGTCTCCCGCGGGAGCGCCCTGATTTCTCTTGTGCGCACACATCCAAAAAGCTTCCCCCCATCCATTACGGGAAACATCTTGTAGTGGTATTTGTAAACATAATCCGCGACGAGATCCTGAACTTGTATTTCCGCGGGTACCGTGACCGGGTCGGATCGCATAAAGCGGCGGACGGTCTCGCCCTCGAGCGAACGCCGCATCATCAATTGTTTGTATGACATGTTCGCCGCGCCGCGAAGGAACATCCCGATCAGAAAACTCCAAATCCCGCCGACTATATCGCCCATGATCGCGCGCAGCACGCCGCCCGCGATCAACACAAACGCAAACCCCACGCCAATTCTCGACGTGATGTAGGTCGCCCAGTAGAGGTCTTTCTTCCAGTGCCACAGAAACGAACGCAGGACGCGGCCGCCGTCGAGCGGAAACGCGGGAATCAGGTTGAAGAGCACGAGCACGCCGTTAATCAGACCGAGATAATTGATAACGCCGATCAATGGCTCCGGAAAACCGAGCATGTTGCCGAAGAACGTGAATGTAAAACAGACGAGTGCGATGAGGAGGCTCGCCAACGGCCCCGCGACGGCTACCTGAAACTCGGCGCGCGCGCTGGGCGGTTCGTCGGTCATCTCCGCGACGCCGCCGAAAATAAAGAGCGTGATCCCACGCATCATGACACCGTGTTGACGGGCGACGAGGGAGTGGGCGAGTTCGTGAAAAACGATCGAGAAGAAAAGCCCGACCGCCCCGAGGGCGCCCATAACCCAGTAGGTCACCGATGCGAGATGCGGGTGCCATGAGGGGAAGATGCCCGTGGCGAGCGACCACGTGACGAGGACGGCGAGAAAAAACCAGCTGGTGTCGATGCCAACCCGGAAGCCGAACAAGGTAAAAAGGTCGAAGCGTTTTCCGAACATCACGACCCTACTTCCACGGAATCGAAAGATTGAGGCGAGCGAGCTTGGTTTCGAATTCGCTGCGTTCGCGGTTGCGCTTGAGTCCCTTTTTGCCCATCTCGAGCCAGCCGTAACCCTTCGCGAGTTCGACGGCCGCTTCGGCGTCGCCGTGGCCGAGCGCGTCTACGATCGCTATCTCGAGACGCGAGAAGCTCAGGTGGTTCATCTGGTAGTCGAGGAACGCTTCCCAAACGATCGGACACCAGGCGGCGACGATTTGTTCGCCGATCATATTTGCGTACTCGCGGATTTCTATCTGGGCGTGTTCGTCCATTCGCAGCGACAAAAACCGAAGCAGGTTGTGAAGATCGATCTTCCAGTATGCTTCGGTGTACGTCGAGAGCGGCAGATCCTTGCGCGCCTGCTCGCGCGAGACGCCGGCGTCGAGCCGTCCCTGGTATACCGCGCGGCTCGTGTTCTGGATTTCGAGCTCTTGTTGCGAAAGCGCGGCGCCCGCATCCTCTTCAAGAAATCCTTCGCTGCCCTGTTTGTTGCCGAGTGCTTGTTTGCGCCAGTCGGCCGCCGGTGTGCGTTGTGACGCGTCGATTGCGATCGAATACCGTGTCGAGTACTCGTTGACGTTTGCCGTCCTGTGCCGGATCCACTGCCGCCAGCAATCCATGGGCACGCGGACATGGAGTTTGATTTCACACATCTCGAACGGAGTTGTGTGACGGTTGCGGAGCAGGTAGCGGATCAGTCCGCGGTCTTCGGTCACGCGTTTTGTGCCCGCGCCGTACGAGACCCGGGCCGCCTGAACGATGGCGCCGTCCGAGCCCATGTAATCCACGACACGCACAAAACCGTCATCGAGGACCTTGAATGTTTTGCCAAGAATCGCGTCGATGGCCGCCACGTTCGGGCGTACCATAATTTCTGTCTCGTTTGTCATCGGCTTCCGTTTCATTTTTGAGGGAACACATATCTTGCTCGATTTGGTTCCCCGTGTCAATCGTCACTTCGGGGCCGCGAGGTCCTGGAAGGTGGCGTCGTATATCGGTGCCATGTGGCGCCAGTCATATTTCTCGGCGATGGGCTTAAAGCTGATTTTCCGGAGCCGGTCGATCTGCTGGATGGCCGTTCCGAGACGGCGAATGAGATCTCCGGAATCCTTGTAGAAGCAGGAGGGCCTGAGTTCGGGGGGAACAACTCGGGGAATGCGAGCCGGTTGGGAAGAAGCGGGAAGCAGTTGCAGTACACTGCCTCGATCACCGCCGCGCCAAAGAAATCCTGGTTGGAGGTGACGGGGAGGATGTCGGCGCGATGGAGCCAATGCGTGTACTCCTCGTGGGTCTCCGCGTACCCGAACTGCACGATGCGATCGCCGAGTTGGACCTCGGCATGGGCAAAGCAATCGGGAATCACGTCGAAACTCTCGCCGAGAAGCGCGACCTCGAATTCCATTCCCGCCGCCTTTACGATCTTCAACGCTTCAAAAAACTCTTCAGGATTCTTGTCGTATTCCCAACGGTGGTTCCACAGGATAAGAGGCGGCCGGTTGTCGACCTCTTTGCTCGATTCCGCCGCGCCGGATGCGCCCCCGCGCCGGGCGTTTGACCCTGCACGGCCGTCGGGCGTGGCGGCGCCGTGACGCGAGAGGCCGTCGTTGCGGCCGACGGCGCTGGTGTTGATCCCGGCCGGCCCCCCGGCAGGTCGAGTTTTGAAAATTCGAAACCGAGTGGCAGAACGGAGCACTTTTCGCGCAACTGATCGATCTGTCCCATTTCCTGGTGATCGGGGAATTGATGCAAAAACTCGGGGAGCTCCGAGAGAAACGATTCCATATGGTACTGCGAATTAAAAAACACACGGTCGCACGCGAGGGCCGACGCGAAATTTATGAATCCGTAGTGTTTGTCCCTCTCGCGGTGGAGATCGCGGTCCTTGGGTGACCAAGGGTAGTTGATCTGATTCTCGTGGAAGTAGATCGCCGTCGGGATCTCCGCCGTTCGCGCCCGCGTGAGCGCGAGGAACGTCGTCATGTCGAGCATGTCGGTGGCAAGCAGAAGATCCGGGCGATGGTGGACTTCGAGAAACTTGCGCGCGAGCGTCACCGCCCCGCCGTGCATTCTCCACTTCCAATGCGCGCCGCTCAGACTGAGCGTCCGCACATTGTGTTCGCTGTGGCGGGCGTACCCGTTCGCCCATTGGGCGTGAGAACCCGTGAAAAAGGGTTCAATCAGTAAGATTTCCATTCGCGTCCAACCTCGAATTATCCGCTATCCGGCGAGCGCCTGGTCGAGATCGGCGATCAACTCGTCGACCGACTCGATTCCGACGGACATACGGATCAATGTGTCGACGATTCCTTTTTTCCTTCGCGCCGCCGGATCCATTCCCGCGTGCGACGTGACGGCCGGACGGGTGAGAAGAGACTCGGTGCCGCCGAGGCTCGGCGCCACGAGTGGAATCGTAGTTTTCTTCAGAAAACGATCGGCCTTGTCAACATCGCCGGCCACTTCGTAGCTCAGCATCCCGCCAAAACCGTCGAAGAGATCTTTTGCAAGTGCGTGATATGGACTCGATTCGAGCCCCGGGTAGTTCACCTTCGCCACGGCTTCGTGGTTTTCGAGAAATGTCGCGATCTTCATCGCGCTTTCATTCTGCCGGCCCACGCGGAGGGCGAGCGTCTTCATCCCCCTCTGCAAAAGAAAGCACGCATGCGGGTCGAGCGTCGCACCAAGATGATCGAGCATGAGCTTGGCCCTGGCGATGTGATCAGACTTGCCAATAATCGCGCCGGCGACGATGTCCGAATGACCGTTGAGATACTTTGTGCAGCTGTGAAGCGACATGTCAAAGCCGTGCTCCATCGGTCTGAAGTTGACGGCGCTGGCGAAAGTGTTGTCGATCATCGATATGAGTTTGTGAGCCTTTGCAAACGCGCTGATCGCCTTGAGATCGCCGACGCTGACCAACGGGTTGGAAATCGTCTCGACGTAGATCACTTTCGTGTTCGGCTTGAGCTTTGACTCCCACGAACCGGGGTCGAGCGGATCGATGAAGTCAAATTCAATCCCGAAGCGCGGGATGTCGTTTGTGACGAATGTGTCGGTGCCGCCGTAGAGTGTGTTCTGAATAAGAAAATGATCTCCGGAACTCAAGGTGGAGAGGAGCGCCGTTGTGATCGCCGCCATCCCGCTCGATGTAACCAGCGCGGCTTCTGCGTTTTCTATCGCCGCGAGTTTTTTGTGGAGAACCTCGTGATTTGGGGTATTGTTAAGACGAATGTATTTGACGTCGTGATAGCCTTCGCCGCCGTAAGTCTCGAACATGGCGGATTGAAACACCGGCGTGGTGACGGCGCCTTCAAAGCGAGGCGATTCGCCGGAGTGGATGAGTTTTGTCTCGATATCTTTGTACGTGTCGGCCATGGGCCTCTCCTTTTTGGATCCTTCGCGGTAAGCGGTTGTTTGTCTCTTGAGGTCGGCGGGTCCGAAGAAGATCGGACAACGGGCTGTCGGTCAAAACCACTGACGGCACATAATACCACATTAGGGGGACGATGCGCCATCCGATGATGATACTCGCCATTCTGGCCGGGATTTATGTCCTTGTCTGCCTGCTCGCCTTTGTATTCCAGAAGAAAATGGTGTTTTTCCCGGACCGAGCGATGGTCGCGGACCCCACGCACGCGGGGATGCCCTACGACGACGTGTTCGTTGACACGTCCGACGGGATTCGTCTCCACGGCTGGTTCGTCCCATCCGCAGAATCCGAACTCGTCGTTCTGTTTTTTCACGGCAATGCGGGCAATATATCGCACCGACTCGAGTCGATTCGGATATTTCACGACCTGGGTCTGTCGGTTTTTATTGTCGATTACAGGGGATACGGACGAAGCGATGGATCGGTGGGGGAGAAGGGGGTGTATGCGGACGCGCGCGCGGCGTACCAATTTCTCGTGGAGAAACAAAACATCGCGCCCCGGAACATCTTGTTTTTTGGCCGCTCGCTCGGCGCCGCGGTGGCGGTCGACCTTGCGGCGGAGTTTCCTCCGAGGGGACTCATCCTGGAGTCGTGCTTCCCGTCCCTGGCCGATGTCGGCGCCCGCGCTTATCCGCTGCTCCCCGTGCGCCGGCTCCTGAGGGTTCGTTTCGACTCGACCGATAGTATCACCCGGGTTGAGTGCAAGAAGCTCTTCATCCACAGCCGCCAGGATGAAATCGTCGCGTTCGAGTTGGGGCAACGTGTCTTCGACCTCGCCCTCGAACCCAAACGACTTCTCGAAATCCGCGGTGATCACAACGGCGGGTTCATCGAGTCAGGCGCTCTCTACACAGACGGTCTCGGCGCGTTTATCAAATCACTCGAATAACCCCTCGAGACGGCTGCCGTGCGGCGCCGGCGTCGTCAGTGCGTGCTCTTCTTCTTGTATTTCGCTTTCCATTTGTACGGTTGTTGGAATTGGGGTTTGGGCGACGTGCGCGCTGTGTCGAGAATCTCCTGCGCGAGATCGGGAAATCCATTGTCGCCGTAGTGACTCACCGTCTCGTACGCAAGCGCGTGGCGGATCAACTCGCATGCGAGAAGTTCACCGTCAATAAAAACATGGGCAAGCTGTCGTTTGTAACGGTCGCGCCCCGCAATGACGACCTCGAGAACACGCGCCCGGGTCATCCACGCTTTGGTCGAATCGGACGCGGCGACTCCGAATGGCTGATCCTCATGTCTCCCCATTTCCGGGTGAGCGATCTCGGGTGTGTCGATTCCGAGGACGCGGATCGACTCTCCTTTTATTTTGAACGTGTCGCCGTCATCGAACTCGATGTCGGAGAGCGCGACGAATGTGGCGCCGGGGTAGGATGGTTTATACCAGCTCGGCTGCTTTGGTCCGCAGCCGGCCGCGATAGTCACTACTATAATGAGGCAGGACAAGACACACCGTCGAACCTTCACAAAAGAAATTGAGCCGCGCATCGTGGGTCCTCCGATTCGGAAACGGCGGAACAATCGACTGAAAACGTTTGGTCTATCGACGGGTTTCTCCGGGTGTTTGTGCGAACGTCAATAATAGGATGAACCGCCGCGAAGTCAAGCGCCCCTCCCCGGTTTGCCGCGCATTTTTGAAATCACACCCGTGCACCGTGCTTTTTTTGATCACTTGCGGTGTAAACATCATGGGCAGTTTGCCCAATATTGCGCACCTGTTTGAGGGCGAACCCGCGCTTATAATGCGAGAGCGCGAGTTCGTCAAGCCAAATTATTGCAAATATTTATCGATTTTTTTAGCGTGGAAATCCTTGACAAACACCAGTAAATACAACTAATTATTAATGGCTCCACCACCAACCCCACAAGCCTTCGTAGGATTATCCCTGAGGCTATTGAAACATAAGGACTTTTTGGCACGGGACTTGTTTAGACAACGTATCAAAGGGTTTAAGTATGACATCTACCGTGTACAAGACATTCGTTTGTGCTCTCCTGACCGGGGCGATTTTTATCGTCGCTGGTGTTATTCCAACTTCAATATTTGAAATCAGTCCGGTTTTTGCGTCAGCAGATTCCTACAGTAGTTTGCCGACGATTGGTGGGGAACCTGCGTTCGCGACAAAAGCGGACGGAATGGTTTCAACGGTTGAGAGCCATCTCCAATCGGAAAACTACACAGCGGCCAAACAAGCGTCGGCCGAACTGACCGAAATGTATCCCGAGTTCTTGAAGGGATGGATGCTTCTTGGATATTGCTGTACGGCGACATCGGACTTTGCCGGTTCGAACGTAGCCTACGGCAAGGCGATTGAACTCGGCGCGGACAAACACAACGTGCTTTCGAGAATGGCGTACAACCACATTCGTCTCGGCGAGTACGACGACGCCAAGGATTGTTACCGGACGATTCTAGAGTCCAACCGTGAAGATATCGACGCGCTCAAACAGCTCGGTTATCTGGAAAGCAAGCTTGGCAACTTCGACGCGGCATCTCATTATTACAAACGCGTGCTGGACGCCGATCCGGAAAACGCCGATGTAATCGTGGCGCTCGCAAAGGTCGAGGCAAAACGCGGCGGCAACGGCACCGTTGCCGATCTGCTTGAAAAAGCTATCGAACTCGACCCGGAGAACACGGAGTTTCTCGGCAAGCTCGGTGTGGTTTATATAAAGGAAAAGAAATTCGAGAAAGCGATCGATCCGCTCAACAAACTTGTAGCGCTCGAACCGGAAAACGTAAACGCGTACCGCAATCTCGGTGTCGCCCATTATAAGCTGAACCAGAAGAAGAAAGCGCGCGACGCGTTCGAGAAGTATGCATCGCTCGGCGGCGAGATGGACGATCTCTACGGGCCGCTCGTCGATTGCTACATGTCGACCGGCCAAACGGCCAGTGCGGTCGAGACGATAAAAGAGGGCATCGGCCGGGGAAGCCAGGAAGCATGGCTGTATTCTCTCTGGGGCAAGATTCTGGAGAAATCAAAGAATTATGACGGTGCGATAGAGAAGTTTTCGAAAGCCGTTCAACTCCAGGAAGAGCCGTGGAGTGATTACGCCAGGAAACAGATTGCGCGTCAGTCGGAGCATATTAAGCGTGAGAAGATAATGGCAAGCCAGATGTCGGAATAGGTTTTCACTCACAGATCAGTGGTTTGGCCCATGCGCATCCGCGCATAGACAAGCGCCCCCCATAGCGGACACCGGGGGGCGTTTTCTTTTGTCCTGTCCCAGAAGTTCCCTGCTTATTCGCCGATTCGCGTGGGTGGCGGCGACAAACACTGTGTTGGCGTAGCATTGCTCGGAGCCAGGGAGGATCCACCGTCGGCTTGGCCGACGGTTAGCCGACCGCCAGCGGAGAGCGCGGAGCCAACACAGTGTTTGTCGCCGCCGCGACTCAAGATATGTCGAGCCTAACCTACTCGAAGCTCGCGGAGTTTGCGGACGCGTTCCTCTGTCGGGGGATGCGTGCTGAAGAGCTTGGCCATTCCGCCGCCGCTGAGCGGGTTGATGATAAACATGTGAGCCGTCGTAGGCGACGCGTTCATCGGCCGGCGCGTGGCCCAGTCGTCGAGTTTTAGGAGTGCGCTGGCCAGCCCGTCCGAGTTGCCGGCGAATCGTGCGCCGGATGCGTCGGCCATGTACTCGCGCGAACGCGAGATTCCCATCTGGATCAACATTGCCGCGACGGGTGCGACGATAGCCATCACGAGCAGTTCGAGTCCGCCGCCCCGCCTCCCATCTCCACCCTGGCCGCCGCCGAATATCGCCGCAAAACGGGCCCACATGGCGAGCATCGTAATCGCGCCACCCAGCGTCGCGGCGATCGAGGATATCAGGATGTCACGGTTTTTGACGTGAGCGAGTTCGTGTGCGATCACACCGGCTATCTCACGTTCGTTCAAGAGACCGAGCGCGCCCTCGGTGATCGCGACGGCGGCGTGATTTGGGTCGCGGCCCGTGGCGAATGCGTTTGGTGTTTGCGATGGGATAACATAAACCCTGGGCATGGGGAGCCCGGCGCGCGCGACGAGCGTTTCGACTATGCCATAGAGCTTCGGCGCCTGTTCGCGGGTGACCTCCTGGGCCTTGTAACGGGCGAGGGCGATCTTGTCGCTCGACCAGTAGGCGATGAAATTCATAACCGCGGCGACGACAAATGCCAGGATCGCGCCGTTGCGCCCGCCGATGAGCGAGCCGATAAATACGAGGAGTACGGTCATGAGAGCCATAAGGGCGGTTGTTTTTATCGCGTTCATTTCAAAAGAGCCTCCGGATGCGGGGGTGATTTCACATAATTATAAGCAGTAGAATGGTAATAACGCTGCCCGCGGGGGGCAAGCGGAATCGAGTTGCGGCCGCCGAGGCACAAAAATTGGTGTTGATTCGATGGCAAGATAGGGGCTATAGCTTAATTCTAATGAAAATTGCTTTTACATCAGATCTCCACATCGACAGCTCGAAGTGGAACCCCGACGCGACGAA
The DNA here is from genome assembly GCA_963791045.1 of Candidatus Latescibacterota bacterium. Lineage (GTDB taxonomy): Bacteria > Krumholzibacteriota > Krumholzibacteriia > WVZY01 > WVZY01 > CAWBQK01. The sequence continues at coordinate 201,543 of CAWBQK010000015.1, read as the reverse complement.
GCGTGTCGCCGAACGCATGGCGCAGTTCTCCCCGGACGTTGTTGTGATCGGGGGCGACGCGGGCAACACGCTCCGTGCTCTCGAGAAAACACTGACGCTCTTCGACGGCATCGATGCCCGGCGGATGTTCGTTCCCGGCAATCACGATGTGTGGACGGAAACCTACGCCGGCAAGATGCTCGACAGCCGTGCCAAGTACGAACTCTTTATCCCCGAAGCCTGCCAACGCCTCGGCTTTGATGACCTCGGGCACGGTCCCGTCGTGATCGACGGGATCGGTTTCGTGGGCTCGATGGGGTGGTACGACTACACATTCGCCGATTCGAGACTCGGCCTGTCCGAGGAGGATTATTGGAAGGGAAGATACGGCGACGAAATTTGGTGGGATCAGAAAATGACTTTCTGGTCGCCGTCGAAGGCCGAGTTCCCCGACGCGCCGCTCAACCGGATGTGGGATCCCGCGGTTTGCGGTGAGATGGCCGAACTGCTCGACACCCACATTCGCGAGATAGAAGGCGAGGTCGAGAGAATCATTGCCGTGATTCACACGCTCCCGTTTGTCGCCGGCCTGCCGCGTTCGAACCCCCCGTACTATCTTGACGCCTACACGGGGAGTGAGCGGCTGGGCCAGATCCTCGAAGCCCACCCCAAGGTGACACACTGCATCGGCGGCCACAAACACCTGGGCGGCGACTGGACGGCCGGCAAAATCAACATTCACCGGCGGGTTCTCGGGCGGATTGAATCGGACGACGATATTGATCTCAAGGTCAAACAAGCCGTCGGCGTAATCGAGATCTGACCTCCGCACCTACAAAAACGAATATAAACGCAAAAACGGCGGGACCACAGAGGTCCCGCCGTTTTGCCTTGTGCCAGCAGCTCGAGTCTATTCGTAGTACTCGAAACCCACATGGGTTATAAGCTCCTCACCCATTATATGCCGAAGGTGGTTCTTCAGCTTCATCAGCTGGATGAACAGATCGTGCTCCGGAGTAGAGTTCCGGCGCGCACTGTGGGCTCTTGAAGTAGAACGACAGCCACTCCTGGATGCCCGACATGCTTCGACCGCTTCGCCAGGTCGAGGAAGAGCGCGAGATCGAGGACGATCGGGGCGGCCAGGATGCAGTCGCGGCAGAGGAAGTCGATCTTGATCTGCATCGGGTAGCCCAGCCATCCGAAGATGTCGATGTTGTCCCAGCCTTCCTTGTTGTCCCCGCGCGGCGGATAGTAGTTGATCCGCACCTTGTGATAGAGGTCCCCGTAGAGCTCGGGGTAGAGCTGCGGCTGGAGGATCGAGTCGAGGACGGAGAGCTTGCTCTCCTCCTTGGTCTTGAACGATTCGGGATCGTCGAGAACTTCGCCGTCGCGGTTGCCGAGGATGTTGGTCGAGAACCAGCCGTTCACGCCGAGCAGCCGCGCCTTGAAGCCGGGCGCGAGGATCGTCTTCATCAGGGTCTGGCCGGTCTTGAAGTCCTTGCCGCAGATGCGGCACGCCGTTTTCCTTGGCCAGCTCGACAAGCGCCGGGATATCCGCCGACAGGTTGGGGGCGCCGTTGGCGTAGGGGATGCCCATTGAGATCGCAGCGTAGGCGTAGACCATACTCGGCGCGATCGTCGGATCGTTCTCCCTCATGGCCGCTTCGAATGCCTCGACGGTCTGATGAGCCGGACCCGCTTCAGTGAAGATCTCGGTGCTGCCGCACCAGACCATGACCAGCGGTCGACACCGTTCTCTTTCTTGAATCGCTCGATGTCCTCCTTGAGCTGCTCGGCGAGATCCAACCAGTTCGCGCCCTTTTCTTGTTGGGGCCGTCGAGCTTCTTGACGTAGCGTCTGTCGAAGACGGCGGGCATCGGCTTGATCGTCTCGAGGAAATCCTTGATCGGGTCGAGGAGTTCCCTGCGGAGCACACCGGCCTTGATCGCGGCCTGGTAGCAGTTGTCCTCGAAGATGTCCCAACCGCCGAACACGATGTCGTCGAGATCGGCCAGCGGAACGAAATCCTTGATCAGTGGGCGAGCGGTTCTCGGTTCGCTTCCCGAGCCGGATCGTTCCCATCTGGGTGAGCGTGCCGACCGGCTCCTGGATGCCGCGCCTCAAGGATTCGACACCGGCGATGAATGTCGTCGCTACGGCGCCCATTCCCGGGAGGAGGATGCCGAGCTTGCCTTTGGGTTCCTTAATTTTTGTGATCGGATCAACCATCTAATTTCTCCTGTCTATGTAATGAAATTAATAGTGTGCGGGGCCTGTGCGCCCGCGGCTCCTGCTTCCATCTTGACAGAATCTACCCTACGGGATAGGATAAGCATAATTTAATAAACTTATGAGTAGAATAAGTAATAGTTATGTCATGCGGGGCGGGAACGGCCCCCACGGCAAGGGGTTCTGATATGGAAATCCGGCAACTGAGATACTTTTTGTCGGCGATGAGGCATGGGAGCGTCCGCGCGGCGGCGACGGAGCATTTTGTGACACAGCCGGCGGTGAGCATACAGCTTAAAAAGCTCGAGGAGGAGTTTGGCGAGAAGCTCTACGCCCGTCGTGGCCGGCGTCTGGAGGCGACACAGGCGGGGAGTTTGCTCGCCGCGGAGGCCGAAGAGATTATCCGCCGTGTCGACGCGCTGGCGCACAGAATTCACGGTATAAAGGGGCTCGAAAGCGGCGTTCTCAAGATGGGTACTATTGACGCGGCGAGCACTTATGTGCTACCGCGGGTGTTCAGTGCGTTCCGGCGAAAGCATCCGGGGATCGATATGCAGGTCACGGTGGCCGACACGCTGAGCCTTCTCGGCGCGCTCGACGCCGGATCGATCGAGTTCGCAATCGTCACGCTCCCGCTCGCCGGGCACGCGCACGAGGTGGTGCCGTTCTACGAGGACGAAATGGTTCTCGTCGCGAGCCCGCGTCACGAGCTCGCCCAGACGCGGCGCAGGAAGAACATTCTCGAGAGGGTTGCGGAAACGAGCCTTATCACCTATCCTGCCAGGTCCACGACCCGCCGATTGATCGAGAAAGTGTTTATGGACAACGGCGTGAGTTTGAGGGTCGCGATGGAGATGTCGAGTCCCGAGGCGATAAAGAAACTCACCGAAGCGGAGTTGGGTGCGAGTATTCTCCCCGCCGAACTTGTTTCGAGCGAGATCCGGTCGGGCAAGCTCACGTTGATTCCCACTGGGAAGATTCGATTCTCCCGTACCCTGGGCGTAGTCTACAAGAAGCCCGGGTCGCTCTCCCCACCGGTGAGGGCTTTCATGGACATGCTGTTGAAGAAATACCTGTGAAATTATAAAAAGGCGGAAAACATGCCGTACGAACTCGAACTGGAAAAAGCGAAAGAAGCGGCACGCGCCGCGGCGAAAATCATAACGAAATCATACGCGGCGCTCGTTCCGAGCGACGTCGCCGAAAAGCGGCTCAACGATCTCGTCACGGTAGTCGATATCAATTCCCAGAACGAGATCGTCTCGATAATTCGCGAGAGCTTTCCTCGTGATTTCATTATTGCCGAGGAGAATCTCGACGAATCGGTCAACGACGGGATCGACCGGGACACGTCGAGACGTTGGTATATTGATCCGCTCGACGGGACGACGAATTATATCCACTCGTTCCCGATCTTTGCCGTCAACATCGCCCTCGAGGAACCCGAGGGCAATAGGATGGTTCTCGGTGTCACGTTCGATCCGATGCGGGACGAGATGTTCCACGCGGTGAGTGGGCAGGGGGCGTACCTCAACGGTAAACCGATCCACGTCAGCGGGGTTTCGGACAAGTCGAAGACGCTTTTCTTGACTGGATTTCCATTCCGGTCGGTAGAGTATCTGGATGACTATCTGAAAACGTTTAAATTCTTCTTCACAAATTCGCGAGGGATCCGGCGCGCCGGGTCGGCGGCGCTCGATCTCGCTTATGTCGCCGCGGGTCGCGCGGAAGCGTTTTGGGAGCTGACGCTTAGCCCGTGGGATATAGCGTCGGGTATCATCCTCATCGAAGAAGCCGGAGGCAAATTCACTGATTTCTTTGGAGAGAAGAATGCGCTCTCAACCGGGCACGTCGTTGCGAGCAACGGCACGTTCCACGATTGGATGTGCGAAGAGATCCAGAAAGTCTTTCCAAAGGGCAAGGACTACTCGGTGCGGTAGCCGCCCGGCATGTCAGAGTCTCGCGGTATCCAGGGCGCACTCCTGTCTCCAGCGGCCTCGGAAGAAGCCGCCGCGGCATTCGTCTTTTCGCCGCCATTCACCTTTGAGGCCGCCCTTTATGCGGCGGTCCGGGCCCATCCATCCACCGGCAAACCACCCGGCCGAGTTTTCTTCATAGGTGCCGTATTCACCGCGGAGGATTCCCTCGAACCTCCCCGACCGGCTTATCCATTTTCCGAAGAAGACTTTCTCGCCGTCTTTGTTGGCGCCGTAATGGCCTTTGACGAACCCTCTGTGAAATCCGACCTGATCCACGTACTTTCCAAAAAACACGCCACCCTCCCGCTCCGGCGTTTGTCGCCATACTCCGCGCAAAAAGCCCTTTGGGCATGCGAAGGGCGGAACATACACGGCTTCGAAAGCGACGGCGTTACCGTCGTCGAGCGTTACGACCCTGTGAAGCCCGATGAGTTCGCGAAGCGAGAACGACACACTAAAGGGCGCGGTTCTGAAACGTACGATCGTGTTTGCCGAATCGGCTTCGGCGTTGGCAAGGGTCGCATCGGGACTCGCGCCCGGCACGATACGCACAACGACTCCGTCGATGCCCGGTTTTGTAAATGATTCCCAACGGAGGACTCCCGGATCTTTTCTCGGAAGAATTTGATCGTGGTCCTCGAAGCGGATGGTTTTTTTGAGGATCAAGGCGCCCGGGTCAACGGCGAGCCCGCCCGTCCAGTCGGTCTTGTGTGTGATCGTCGAATCCCTGTGGAGGTTCCCCCAGGTGATCATCAGATAGATTCGGCCTCTCTCTTGCCCCTCGTGGTCGCGGTCTCGTTCGATGACCAGCGGATCGCTGACCATCGGGTCACTGAATTCCTCGTCGTCGCCAAACTCGTCGAGGAGCATGGGATCGCCAAACCCGGGGGACTCATCGGCGAGATTGTATCCGCCAAATTCGTCGTTGAGATCGGGTACTTGCTCTCGCGTGTAGAGTCCATCGTCGACCGCGGCGGGATTGTCGGATTCGCTGCAGCCGGTGGCCCAGATCATTCCTGCGAGTATAAATATGGTGAGAAAAAAGATTGATGCCCTGTTCATCGCGACTCCTCCGGTTCTCATGGTCGGGTCCAGAAGCGCTGGTGCGTATTTAGCAGCTGGTCAGGGGGTGCAACGAGATAGCCTTTGTCTTTCTATTATAACACAAATAGTGTAATTTATTAAGTGATAGTTGGTTGGTAACCGCGGACGGCGAACATGAAAGAGCTCCCCGAAATCTCGCACGAGGCATGGCAGATACACGAGCGGTCTGTCGTGATCGACCTCCATGCCGACACGTTGTTCCTCGTTTTTCTTTTTCGGTACCGAATGGAGAAACGCCACCGGAACCCGTTTCCATTGAGCCCGCTTGTTGGTCACGTTGATATCCCGCGTCTTGTCGAAGGTGGAGTCACGTCGATCGGCCTGACGGTGCCGACTCCGCCATTCAATATTCTCCGCCGCCGCGGTCGCATCCAGAAATCGATCGAGCGTGTGAACCAGTGGTCGCAGACGGTGGGTACACGGTTCACGATGGTGCGCACGGCGGCCGATATTCTTCGCGCGAGGGAGGAAGGGATTCCGTCGTTTTTCCTCACCCTCGAGGGTGCGCACGGCGTACGCTGCCGTCCCGGTGAGATCGAGCGGTACAAAAGAAACGGCCTGGTCTCGATAGGATTGGCGCACCTCACGCGTTCGGACGCGGCGTATCCCAACCGCCGGAAACGGTGGGCCGATCGCCGGCTGCCCGAACTCGGATATCAGCTCATTGAAGAAATGGAAGCCGTGGGACTGATAGTCGATCTTGCGCACGTCGCCAGCCGGAGCTTCCTCGATGCGGTGGAGTTTTGCAAACGCCCGCCAATCGTATCCCACACGGGTTTTCGAAGCGTCCATCCGATGTGGAGGAATATTTCTGATTATGAGGCGAAGCGTGTCGCGGAAAAGGGCGGTGTTCTCGGTGTCATATTTTACCCGGGGTACCTGACCGGGTCGCGGCGCGAAACGTTGGACTGCGTGGTCCGGAACATCAAGCATCTGCTGCGCGTCGTCGGGGATGACCACATCTCGTTGGGGTCGGATTTCGATGGGTGGGTGGCGAGCATGCCGAGCGACCTGCGGGACGTCAGTCACATGCCGCGTCTTACCGACCGGCTGCTACGCGAGGGAATTCCGGTGTCATCGATAAGAAAGATTCTTGGAGCAAATGCGCTTCGTGTCATAAGAGATATTTGCGACGGCGATCCGGGGAGAAGGGATTTGCGCGGTCCGGGTCAGGGCTGATGGGTGGTGTTGATGGTGGATGAGTCGAGGCGCTTTCGTCCTGAAAAGACAAAAGGCAACATATCCTCGGGGGCCGAGACATGTCGCCTTTGTCCGGTGGGGACTCCGATACTTTGGCTGAGTGGTTTTCGCGTTTCCCCAATCCTGTGCTCTCGAATGTCCGATAAATTCTTAAAAAGAAACCGGTGCCGTCTGCTCTCAGTCCATATTTGGGTGATGCCTGAGATACCTGAAGCGGCTGCCGCATGTGCTCAATACAGCACCGGCCTCACATATAAAGTAGCTCAATTTCTATCATATGTAAAATATAAAAAATAAACTTGAAATATTCATAATGCGTATAGTATATTTATAATTGCCTGCGGTTATTGAGTTATACGTCCGAACCCCACACGAAGTTTCACCCAAAAAAAGGAGAAGGAGGCGTGCTTCCTCTCAATTTCAACCACTTGTACTACTTCTATATAGTGGCCAAGGCGGGGAGTTTCTCCGATGCGGCCAGGGAACTGCGTGTATCACAATCCTCTATAAGCGTCCAGATCCGCCAGTTCGAGGCGCATTTGGGGCACACGGTCTTCAACCGTCTCAAAACAGGGGTCGAGCTGACCGAAAGCGGGGAAGTTGTTTTCCAGTATGCGGAAGAGACGTTTCATGACGTCGACCGGATCTGGAACGACCTCGAGGCCATGGAGCGGCAGGTAAAGGGCACTCTTGCGATCGGGACGATAAACAGCTTTGGCGTGTACACGCTCCCCATCCTGCTCAAGAGTTTTACCGACCGCTTTCCCGACGTAAAGGTATCGATCGAAATCGGTTCCGCGCGCAAAATCATCGACCTGGTCCAGGCCGGCAAGCTCGATATCGCCATTCTCACCTCGGGCCGGAAGTACACGGGCTTGACGAGCGCGAGCTTGAGGGAATCAAAGATGTTCTTGGTGGCGCCGCCCGACCACGACCTCGTAACGGCGCCGGGGTCGAATCCCCACGAACTCGAAAAGCACCCGTTTATTGGGTACGAAGAGGGGAACGAAGCCCGGATGATGATGGACGCGTTTTTCCGCCGGCTGTCGCTCTCAATCGAGTACTCGCTCGAATCGTCCAACGTCGCGACGATCAAACACATGGTGATGGCGGGGTTGGGGCTGTCGGTTCTGCCCGAGGATGCCGTCGGTAATGAAATCCGCCAGGGGCTCCTGGCGCGTGTCGATGTGCCGGGTCTGTATCTCGTACAGAAGGTCACGCTTTACCATAAGACCAACCGGACGCTGACGCCGACACGTCGCGAGTTTCTCGAGTTTCTGCAGGCCGAGTACGGCCCCGAGCGCGAACACCCCACTGTCAGAGCCAAGCCCCGCTGATGAAGGCGCGCGGGTGGCGGCTCGAGTTCTGGGTTGTTGAAGCCTCTGAGCATGACAACCCGCACTTCGCTTCGCTCGCCGATGGGGCCCCCAAAGCGCGCGAAGCGTTAGCGAGCGCGTGTGGGGTAATCGGCGACAGGACCCGCGCGAATAGCTGACGATGTGGTCTTTCTCTGCGCCTTTTCTCGAAGAAGACGGTGCGGTCTTTCGAAAGGCCCTTTCGCGGGAGTGAGCGAGAATCCACTGTCGGCACAGCCGACAGTTAGTCGAGCGAAGCGGAGCGAGGGCCAGAGAAAGACTGCAACGTCGCGTTCCGTATGGCGGTGTCGGGGTGGATCGTCTATAATACTCCGCATGAAAATTCTCCACACGGCAGACATACATTTGAGGGATGTGGGTGATGCGAGGTGGAATGCACTCGAGCGTGTGCTCGCCGTCGCGGCCGAACATCGTGTGGCGCTCGTCGCAATAAGCGGCGATCTTTTTGACCGCGTGGATGACGTCGATAGCCTCAAGATCCCCCTTCGCGAACTCTTCCAAAAATCTAACTTAAATGTCGCGATTATCCCCGGGAATCACGATGGAGACGCGATCGCTCCGGGTGATTTCTATGGCGACAACGTGACGCTTTTAACCGAGCCGGGGCGGTACGTTGATATCGACGACGCGCGTGTTTTTGGTCTTCCGTTCGATAGCCGCGGCGGCGAGAAAACGCTCAACAGTATTTTCACTCTGAAGAAATCGATCCGCGAAGACGGCTCGAACGTTCTTCTCTTCCACGGCGAACTCGTCGACATGATGTTTGCACGCGACGACTACGGAGAGGAGGAGGACGCCGGTTACATGCCGGTAAAACTCTCGTATTTCGCCGGGATGGGAATCGACTACGTGCTCGCCGGGCACTTTCATTCGAATTTCACGACGAGCAAGTATGACGGCGGGTATTTTGTTTACCCTGGGTCGCCGGTGTCGCTTTCGCGAAAAGAAACCGGAGTGAGGAAAGTCAATGTGTTCGAGACGGGCTCGCCTCCGGAGGAGGTTCTTCTCGATACTCCGTACTACGAGTCGGTGGATGTCGTCCTCGATCCCTTTTCGGGCGACGAACCGCTCGATGTCATCCGTCGCGAGATTGCGGCGGCGGATTCCGGCGCTCGGCTTCTTGTCTCCGTCGGCGGGTTTGTCGATCTTGGTGCGATGGGGATGAGCGAAACCGATTTCGCGACCGCAGTCAAATCCCTCGCCACCCCACAAACGGAACCGATCTCGAACCGCTGGAGCGATGTGAGCCGTGTGTTCGAAAACGAACTTTTCGAACGTTCGATTGCAAAGGTTGTCGCCGCGGATATGGACGAAGATCAAAAACCCCGTGTCCGCCGGCTGATCATCGAAGCGATGATGGAGGCAAGCCGTGCGGATTAAGACACTCCACATCCAGAGGTACGGTCCGCTCTCCGGGTTTGGCCCCCACGATCTTCCGCCGTTCTCGCTCATCTACGGTCCCAACGAACGGGGCAAGACGCTTCTGATCGATGCCGTCTTGAGGATGCTCTTCAAAAACGAGCTCGGCCGCCGCGTCAAATTCTTTGGAAACATTCACCGCGTCGAAGAAAAACCCGAGGGTTACATCGTTCTCGATATCGCCGGGGATGAAATCAAACTCGACCGCGATGCGACTCTTTCGGGGCTGGTTGATATTGGACCATCCGAATTCCGGAACATATTTGTCGTGAGGGACAGCGATCTGAGTATCGATGCGCCCGGTGATCATTTTACGAGGATTTCCGAAAAGCTTGCCGGTCTTCAATCGTCAAGAATTCTCAATATAAAGAAAGCGCTCCAAAAAAAGGGGAAGCTGACGAACTCGAGTTCAAGCGCGGGACTTGCCAGCAGCGCGGATACCGACCACATCGGACAAAGAGTCAAGTTGGCGGTCCAGTGCCTTCATGACATCGACGCCGCTCATGATACGCTCAGACGGCAGGATTTCGACACCCTCGAGCGCGCCTTGTTCGACCGCGAAACGAAACTCGGTGCCTCGTCGGAAGAGCTTGCGCTTCTCGGGAAGGCGAAAACACACAAACGGTTCGAGGTGGCGCGGGGGCACCTCGAGGCCCTGGAGGCCATCGAGCGCGAGATCGAGGCATGCCGGCATCTGCGCGTGGAGGATCTCGATAACTGGAAGCGAGCCGAGCATGATCTCAAGAGGCTCCTCGCGGATAGCGAAGAGCAAAAGCAGGATGCAGCGAGACTCAGGGAACAATCGTCGGTTCTCGACGATAGGCAATCGGAAATGCGGCGCCGGGTTGACCAACTCAAAAATCGTGTGACCGCTTTCGATGAACGGCTCGCGCCGATTCTTGACGAACACGAGAAGCTTGCTCTGCAGTCCGCGGAAATGAAGCCGCGTCGGAAGGTTTGGTTGTCGGGCCTGGTGATCTCCTCTGTGCTGCTCGCATTTTCCCTCGTTGCCGCCATTGTTGACTCGACTGTTTATTACGGTCCGATGGCGCTCGTATTGTTCCTCTCAATGATCTTTTTTGGGTGGCGATTGATCGCGGGGAGACAGACGGTTTCAAAATTGGCCGAACTCGAGGAGAGTATCCGGCTCACCGCTTCGAAGCTTGGGGTCGAGGCCGCCGCGGTGACCTCGGTCGGCCAACACAGACACGTGCTCGACGAAGATCTTCAGGGAGCGCAGAAGGAGCTCGAACAGACATCGGGATCGTGCATCGCCGGGGAAAAAGAAATGGAGTCGTGCGCGTCGCGCGCCGAAAAGATCCGCGGGGAAATCCGGAGGCAAGAGGGGATCGTCGAAGAGGTTCGGCGGAGGTCGGGCATGGGCACGGTGGATGAGATGGCCGGCGCGATCAAGAAAAGAACCGGGATTATTGGCGATAGAAAATCTAAAGTTGCGCTGCTGTCGGAGTTGACGGGCGCGCGTGACAACCGAAGCAAAGGTGAAGACGGCGCGTCCGACACCAGCGAGTGGCGCCGTATCATCGCGGACTATTTCAACAGAATTCCCGAAGGGGCCGATACGCTCGCGTACGACGAGGCGCGGGAACGGACACTCGAATGTGAAGTCGCCGAGTTGAAGGAAGCGGCCGCGACACTACGGGATAATCTGAATGCGGGGCGGGATCTGCTCCGCGACCTGGAGGGTCGGATTCGCGCCGCGACGCCTGCGGACGGTGGTGACGTAGTGCTTCGAACGGCGGAAGATCTCGTCCGTGTTCGTAAAAAACTAAAAACATTTGTTTCCATGGTCGAGGGCGACAAGCAGGACGCTCTCGCCGCGCTCAAAGTGTTTGAGGAGATCGAGGCGGAAGAGAAATCGAGAGTCCTCGAACTGTTTGGCGCCGATGCCAATGTGTCATCGTATTTCAGCCGGATCACGGAGGGTCGCTACACCGAAGTGACGTTCGATCTCGAAACGACACGGATAACCGCGATTCAAAGAGACGGCAAGACGATCGAGGCGGAGAATCTCTCCGGGGGCGCGCTCGATCAACTCCGTTTCGCCATCCGCTTGTCGATCGGCGAGCGGTTGTTTCCCGATGGCGCGGGTCTTTTGATCCTCGATGATCCGTTTATCAAATCGGACCAGAGCCGCCTCGAGACACAGATTAACGTTCTCAGGGGTATCGTCGCGGATGGGTGGCAGGTAATTTATGTCTCGGCAAAAGAAGAGATCAAATCGATTTTGACGCCGGATATCGCGGCGGGAGCCGTCGGTATGTTCGAGGTTGCTCAAACGCCGTTTGAACACCCTAAACCCGCCGGTACGCTGGGTATTTGAAAGACTGTACTTATTGACATTTAGTCAGTTGCGGCGTATCATTATTAAAGAAGTGGTGACCTGGAGAGAGATCCACCAGCCTGATTCGCCCAACCCCCTGGATTTGAATGACCTTAATTGTGATACTCCTGGTATCCCCTGGTTTGCCTGAGGGACTCGATGCGAACTAACATCTCTTACGCTCTCTTTATCGCGTTGGTGGTTCTCTGTGTGTGGTCGCTGTCGCCGGCACACGCTTACAACAATACATCCCTCGAATGGAGAACGCTCAAGACCGAGCACTTCGAGGTTCATTACCACCAGGGCGCCGAGTGGACCGCGCAGCAAGTCGCCATGATTGCCGAAGAAGTCCACGGTCCGCTCATCGAACTCTACGATTACGAACCCGATCTCCCCGTTCATTTTATTATAAAGGACACCGACGACTACGCCAACGGTGCCGCGTTCTTCTTCGACAACAAGGTCGAACTGTGGGCGACGAATCTCGCCTTCGGATACCGCGGTACGACGAACTGGCTCCGAAATGTTGTTACGCATGAATACGGACACATCGTTTCGATCCAGGCGGCGATGAAAACGTCGCGCCGACTGCCCGCCATATACTTTCAGATGATTACATTCGAAGAGGAGAGGCGGCCGGATGTTCTCCAAGGTTACCCCAAGGATATCATCTCGTATCCGCTTTTGACCGTTCTCTATCCGCCGTGGTTCGCCGAAGGCGTGGCGCAGTTTCAAACACCAGGGACCAGGTACGATTGTTGGGATACGCACCGCGACATGATTCTTCGCTCCGCCGTCCTCGAAGACAAAATGCTCACGTACAACGAAATGGGTTTCTTCGGCAAGTCGTCGATGAAGGGCGAACAGGTGTACGACCATGGTTTTGGGCTCGTAAACTACATTGCGAGGGAGTACGGCCCAGAAGCCATTCGCGATATCACCAAGGCCCTCAAAAAACCGCTTCGTCTCAATATGGACGGCGCGCTCGAGGATGTTATCGGGAAGAAGGGCAAAGACCTTTATAAAGATTGGAAGGCGTATCTCCAGGACCGTTATGAAATCCAGACGGAGGATATACGCGACAACATCACCGAGGGACGGATAATCGTCGATGCGGGTGAGAAGAAGGGGTACATGAATTTCTCGCCGGTGTTCAGCCCCGACGGGAAAAAGATCGCCTACCAGTCGAACAAGGGGAACGACTACGCGGTGACGGGTCTCTTCCTGATGGATCGCGACGGAAAAAATGGAAAATCGATAAAAGGCGCGGTCAGTTCGCGCGCGGCCTTCACCAGCGACGGCACGAAGGTCTATTACTCGAAGAAACATGACGTCGACAAGTATGCTTCGGTGGTCAACGATATTTTTGTTTACGATTTCGAAACAAAAAAAGAAAAGGAACTGCTCAAGGGATCGCGAATCGGGGACCCCGACCTGTCTCCTGACGGCTCCAAACTCGTTGGTGTCAAGAACGGTGACGGGACCCACCGGCTGGTTGTCCTCGACGCCGACGGAGAAAACGAACAGCAGATTTATACCGCCGGGATGGGCACCCAGTTTTACAACCCGCAGTTTTCCCCCGACGGCACACAGATTCTTTTCGGAATATTCAAAGAAGGCACACGCGACATCGCGGCCATTTCGTCCGACGGTTCGGGGTTTCACTATCTGGTCGATACGCCCAACGATGAGCGGGACGCGCGCTGGTCGCGGGACGGGAAGAGGATTCTCTTCAGCTGCGACCGGACGGGGATTTTCAATATATACGAACTCGATCTCGAGACAGGCGTCTTCGAACAGAGGACGAATGTTCTCGGCGGCGCGTTCACGCCCGATGAGTCCGAGGACGGCGCGGTCGCCTACAGTCATTACAGCGGGGACGGCTATGGTATTGGTCTCATTCGTTCCGATGCCGAGCCCGTCGAAACACTCGACCTCTCGGGGTTCGAGACACGTGTGGTCAAACCCTACGATGAGTGCGCTTTCTTGAAGAGCGCCTCATTGGATGTCCCCGGCGGCGCCGGTGTTGCGGTGGCCGATGCGCCGATGACGGATCAGGCGCTTATTGCCGATGCGACGGTTGGCGGGACCGGTGGGCCGCGGTTCGAGGGCTTTGGCTCCTACGCCGCGCCGGGACAGGTTGGAGATGTGGCGGACACGACCGGGATCTCTCACTTGAGTTCCACGGGCTCGAAATACGGCCCGCTGGAGAGCTCGGCGTACAAGTCGACATACAGTTCGTTTCAGTTCTATCCAAGGGTGGTTGTGTGGGATGGGAACGTCAGATTCGGCCTCAACCTGACGAGCAACGAGATTCTCGACAAGCAGTCGCTCTTCGCCGGCGGGTCGCTGGGGACCAATGGCGAATACGATGGTTACATCATGTATGAGATACGGAACTTTTATCCGACCCTGTTCGCCGACTTCATTGTGCTCCGTCAGCTCCACGATCAGACGATTATCGATGAGGAAAGCATCACCCCGACTTATTATGAGTACGAGACCCAATATAGTCTTTGGCAGGCTGATATTGGTCTCAAGTTGGAACTCTCCGAACTTTACTCGCTTCTTTATTACCATGAAGCTTCCCTGTACTGGGCGCACGGAGAATACAACGTTCATCTCGAAGGGGATGAGTACAGGGACGAGGAGTATTACACATCGTTCAAAGGCGGTTGGAAGTACTTTATCGGAAACGAGTGGTATTTCACCTGGAAGTATCGGCAACTGGCCGCCGCTGTCGATTCGGACATCAACCCCCGAGGCGGTAGGCAGATTTCATTCGAGTACATGCGCGCGTACGACAAGCTCTTTTCCAGCGGTGAGTTCGAGTACGGGTTCAAGCCGGTGTACACGGATAACAACTTCAACCGCTATACGCTCGACTGGCGCGAATATATCGGGCTGCCGTATCTTCGGAACTCCCTCCGTGTGCGGCTTTATATGAGCATCATTGACCGGACCGTCGATGACTTCTTCTGGACCTACGCCGGGGGCCGTGACGGTATTCGCGGTTATACGTATTACAGTATCGGTGGCAAAAAGGCGGTTATCGGGAGTCTGTCATACCGTTTCCCAATCTGGCGAAACATGGATAAGCAGTTTTTCAATTTCTACTTCAGGGACTTGTACGGCAATGTTTTCTTCGAAACGGGGAATGCGTGGAGCGATGCCGGGTTTGCGACCGAGGGCTACAAGAACTCGGTCGGCGGGGAATTTCGTTTGAGTCTTGGATCGTTCTACATGTTCCCGACGGCGGTGACGTGGACGTCCGCGTACGCCCTGGACCCCGTGGAAATCGTCCTTACCGGCTTTGGCACTATTCCTGTTGTGATCAAACAGGAGCGGGGTTGGAGTCACTACTTTACAATGGCTTTTGCGTTCGATCTTTGATCCTGGGGATTCGGAGCTTGTTGGGAGAGTCGGGTTGACGCCAAGAAAACCGAAACGATTGGACTTTCATTTTTCCGCGGCGTTCCGCGAAGCCGGCCATGCAGTCTGCGCGTGGGACCGTGGCGTGATGTTGATGCCGGTTTCGATTTTCACCAGGGGAGTGGATGCGGGGAACAATGTGTGGAACGATGCCATCCGTAATGTGGATTTCGAATGGGTTCGATCGGCGGAGTCGTCCGCTCTTGCCGAACGCCTGGCCGCGATTCTTCTCTCCGGTCCGCTCGCTCAAAGAATGTTTATGCCGAACGGTCCGAGGGGACCGCTGCACATGGAAAGGCTCCGGCAGGCGAAGATGCTCTTGAACGCGATCCCCGCTCCGAAAAACGGGAAGCGTGCGTATTACGAAAGTGTGCGGGGGGATGTCGGGCGATTTCTGACGCGCGGTGACGTGAGGGAGACGGTCGGTGGTGTGGCAAAGGAGTTACTCGAACAGGGTACGATCGAAGGCGAAGCGATGGCGGCGCTCATCGAGGAACGGATGCGTTGACGCGGCGCACATAATTTGAAAAGGCCGTCGGGGCTGGTTTTGATTCCAATCCTGACGGCCTTTCAATTGGTGGTCCATATACAGCTATTCCGACGTTATCTTGGTCTTGGTATCACCTCCAGGCTCCGGCGACTCCGTGGGAGCCCACCACAAGATGCACTCTTTCAGTGCTTCCAATTCATCTTCCGTAAAGCAGTCCTTGTATTCCTTGAGGTACTGCTTCATAGCTTTTTTCTTGCAGGACACAAGCTGTCCCTTGTTTTTCCAGTCCCCATCTAAGGGACACTCGGACCAGACGGCCCACCCGACCGTGTCGCACACTTCACCCCAATCGGGGCAACCTCCGGCGACGAGATTCTCGGCCAATGTCTGATCGGTGAAATCGGGACCGGTAACAGTATCGGAGAACGTACAGCCTGCCATGAGGCCGACAACCACGATGGCCGGCAGGGCGAGGAGTTTTATTGAGTTTGGTCGGGACATCTTATTTGCCGATCCTTTCGATCACTGTACGAAATCCAACGCTCTCACCCTATGCTAAGGCAAGCGAAGTGCCACGCGTTCTGGGTGACCGTTTTTGCGCGATCGGCACGTCAGGCCAATTGCGTAACATGCATTTTTGTAATCAGTTATGTGGGCATTGTTCGGGCGTTGGGTTGAGCTGTGGATCTTCATCGCGCCTCGAAATTGGGTGTGAATCGTTGACATAAACACGGGGCCGATCCGTCGCCGCGCGCGTAATTTTCTATAATGAAATTAGTTATCGCCCTTGTGGCCGACACCGGCCACCTTGTGGATTTGGGCTTCCGGTCCGGGTTGTGCGGGCGCACCGTGCCGCGTCGTGTCGAGCGATGCCGAGTATGATATAATTATATCCCGAATCCCACTCCGCCCCTTACCGAGGAGTCCCGTCATGTCGAAACGTTTGCTTATCCCGATGGTGTTGCTCTTCGTCCTCCCGTTCATCTTTTCGTGCAGTGACGATTCGGACGACAACATTGTAATACCCGACCCTGATGCCTACCGGGCGCTCACCGTGCGTGACAATGTTCTCTTTAACTTGTCGAAAGCATGGAATGAACGGAATCTTGTCCGCTACGACGAACTTCTTGATGACGTGTTCGTATTTCATTTTTCCAACGCGGATGTCAAGAATGGTGACGTGATGATATCGGAGTGGGACCGCCCGGCCGAGATGGCCGCGGTCGGGAACATGTTCGACCCGGAATTTGTCAAGCCGGGACAATCTGCGGTGAGTTCGATCAATTTGACTCTCACTTACACCGAGGGCGAAGACTCATGGCAGGAACTTGACCCCGATCCTCAAGAGTACCCCGGTGAGACCTGGTACTCGAAAGTCTTCCGATACAGGTTGACGCTCGAAGCCGGCTATTTTACGTACGTCGGAGACAATCTCCAGGCGTTGGTGACCGTTCGCCGGCCGGATGGGGAGGGTGGTTCGTGGCGGATCGTCTCCTGGAACGATGATATGGGAAATCTGCTGTATGGACTGAGCGCCGCCACAACGCTTACTCAGGACACGACGTGGGGCAAAATGAAGGCTCTCTATTCCGACTGATCTCCGGATTATTGAGTATTGATGACAGGACCCGAGCGAAGCGAAGTGCGAGCCCAAGGCAGATCGCAGGTGTTGCCTCGGACACAGCCGTGCCGGCATTCGGCGACAGGACCCGAGCGAAGCGAAGTGCGGGCCCCAGATAGATCGCGTGTATTACTCCGGATGCAGCCGCGGCGGGTCGTCAAGTGAGGAGGCTGGTGCGATTAAGTCGTCTTGACCAACTGCTTCCGTACCAGGTTCTGCGGGTCGATCTTGTGTTTCGCCAGCTTATAACGAAGCGCGCCGCGGCTCATCCCGAGGAGCTTTGACGCTTTCAACACATTCCCCTTCGTCTGGACCAGCGTCGCCTCGATAACCTTTCTCTCGATCACATCCAGATTCACGCCGCCCGGTGGTATCGTTACCACCAGATCGTCGTATTCCTGTGAGAACGAGATCACGTGCGGGTCCGGTTTCTTCTCGATCGGCAGATCGACCTTGCGAATCTTCGCGTCCTTACAAAGAAGCACCGCGCGTTCGATCACATTAATAAGCTCGCGGACGTTCCCCGGCCACGGATACTCGCGTAGCATCGCCTGCACGTCAGGCGCCATCTGCAGGTACGGTTTCTTGAACTTCTTCTTATAATAACCGAGATAGTACGTCGCGATTTTGTCGATATCCTGCGCCCGCTCTCTCAAGGGCGGGATATTGATTTCAATAACATTCAAACGGTAGAAGAGATCCTCGCGGAAACGCTTCTCTTTAACCTCTTCGCGCAGGTTCCGGTTGGTCGCCGCGACGATCCGGACATCGACCGCGATTTCCTCGTCGCCGCCTAGCCGCCTCAGCTTCTTGGAGTCGAGAAACTTCAAAAGTTTGGCCTGGGTCTGTGTGTCGGTTTCCGTGATCTCGTCGAGAAGAAGCGTTCCGTTGTCGGCGAGCTCGATAAGACCAACCTTCTGTGTCTTCGCGTCGGTAAACGCGCCGGGTTCATAACCGAATAGCTCGCTTTCAATAAGATTCTGCGGCATCGCCGCACAGTTGATTTCGATAAAAGGTCCGCTCGCCCGATCGCTCATCTCATGGATAGTCTGCGAGAAGAAGCTTTTGCCCGTTCCCGATTCCCCAAGTAGGAGCACCGATGTCGACGGACTCTGGGCCACGCGTTCGACGAGGGCGAGGACTTCCTTCATCGCCTGGCTCTTGCCGATGACGTCGCGGACGTGCGATGTCTTCTTTGAGTCCTTGAGGTATTTCTCGCGCTGTCTCCTCTTTTGTATTTGGGAGAGCATCTTATTGATCAGCGAGACGAACGTGTCCTCCTCGAGCGGCTTCAGAAGAAACGCCCGCGCGCCGAGGCTCATAATCGTCGAATCGAGGGACTCGGTTTCCGCCGGCGTGCACAGAACCACCTGGGCGCTCGGGCAGATCGATTTGATCCGCGACAGGCGCACGCGCGCGTCCGACACGTCGAGCTCGGACGACAAGCCGAGAATGACGACATCTATGGCCGTCCGTCCCTTGTCGATATCGGCCGGTTCGACAATCCGCGTGGGAAAGGCGAGTTTTTTTGTCAGGTCGATGACATTCTGGGCGTCGTAGTTGCTTTGCTCAATGATGTGGATTGCAAATTCCATTATGCCCTCGAAACCTTCTGGGGTTGAAAGAAACCACTGTGACCTTATTTTTCCTTATCATTCCGCATGCGCGCACGCGGCTGGACAGGCTGTTCCCATCGTGCAAGTCCCGTGCCCCATGCGGCGGCGGTTTGATCGCGTCCGTATGCGTAAATCAAGGCGGTTGTGGAAGGTGTGCCGACTGTAAACTCCGGGTTACACAAGCGGTGGGTCGGGGGATACTTCTTGCACGCGTTTCGGGTATTCGTTAGATTCTGTAGGATTAGGGGTGCAAGCACGAACTGGTCATAACAAGACACAACTCTACCTTTGAGAGAATCATGAACCACATCACAAGCAAGTTCTGGATACTGTTACTTATTGGAGCGGTTCTTTTGTCCTCGTGCAGCTCGGATGATGACACCCCGGCCGATGTGCCGGTGGTCATTCCCGTTCTGACCGCTTTGAGCGACTCGACAATTTCGCCGGGTGATACGCTCACCCTCACAGGAGCCAAATTCGCTTCGCCGGCGTCGAGCAACCGGGTGGTGTTCAACAATTCTGAGGCGGCTTCGGTTCCGTTCTTTGCGGCGCCGGATTCGCTTGCCGTTATTGTGTCGGCGAACGCCAACACCGGCGGTTTGTATGTCACGTCGAAGGGTGTGGCGAGCAACAAGATCAATGTGCTTGTTGAAGGGCGTGGTGTGGGCGACGTGTGGGTCGTTGGGGGAGGCAGCGGTTATGATTTCACCGTTCCGGTCGAGACCGGTTCCGAAAGGTATCTCATCATCCCTCATTCTGCGACGTCGACCGGTGTGTCTTATGGTTACGAAGTGACACCCAACAATCTCCCGCCCGCTGCCGCGCAGGACGAGGCCGTCATGGCGGGCATGGCCGGGACGCGGGACTTCGCCTTTGATTTCACGACGGCTGCGCGCGAAGAGGCGATTGAGTATCTCAAGACTCATGAGCCGCGTGAGCGTGAGCCCGCCCGCGAGGCGCCCTCTTCAGCCGATACCGCCGCACCGGCGTCGCGGAATTTTTGGGTGCTGAGCTGCACGGGGTGCAGCATACAATCCCCCAGCAGCTTTGCGACCGTTACAGCCGATCTTCGCTACGACGGGGCTCATGCGCTGATTTACAGCGATGTCAATCAGCCCACGGGCGGTTTTACGCAGGCGGATTACGATGCCTTCGGCGCCAATTTTGACAATTCGATCTATGCGACCAACACGGAGTTCTTCGGTTCGCCGACGGATATCGACAACAATGGCAAGATCGTTATTCTCTTCACACCGCGTGTCAATGAGTTGACGCCCGATGGAACCGCCCAGACGGGCGGGTTTATCTCGGGATTCGTCCTTTTTAACGACATCGCGCCCAACGTGTTCCCAGCGGGAACGACAAATGGCGGAGAAGTATTTTATTCAATGGTCCCCGATCCGAATGGCGAGACGGGGAATACTTTTCCTAAGACGGTGGTCGAGAGTGTTGTTCCCGGCACGTTGGCCCACGAATTCGAGCACATGATAAGCAATGGGTACCGCTTTGTCGTTCTGGGAGGGGGAACCGATTGGCGTTTCCTCCAGCAAACATGGCTCGAAGAGGGTATGGCCCACATGGCGGAGGACTTGAACGAAATGGACGCGCAGAACATCCTCCGCGCTAATTTGTATCTTAAGACGCCGTACGCGACCTCTCTTCTCGGAAACGCCGAGCTGCGGCCGTATGCGCACGATACGCTCGAGCAGCGCGGCGGGATTTTTCTCTATCTTCGTTATCTCGGCGATCAATTTGGGGAAGACATTTACAAGACAATCGTCCAGAGCCCATTGCTCGGCGAGGCGTCGATCGCCGACGTGACCGATATGGAATTCCACGCATCGATGGCGGACTATCTGGCCACACTGTATCTGAGTAATCGCGGAATCACGTCGAATCCGAGGTACAATTTTACATCGTTCGATTTTCAGGATACCTTTGGCGCCCTCGATCTGGACAACCGGTCCGCCTCCGCGGGTGGATTTTCGGGCGCCGTCAGGAGTGCGACCGGAAAATTCTACCTGGTATCCGGAACCCAATCCGCGTCGCTCAAATTCGGTGTGTCGAGTTCATCGAGCGCCGTGGTACGTTGTGTCGTGGTAAGAACCGAATAGGGGTACGCGCGTGTCTGTCCTTTGGAATCAAAAACAACTGCGGAGCTGGCTGGCTTTTGCCGGATGTGTCTTGTGTTCTCTCGCCGTGCTCGGCATATGCGGGTGTGGCGGCGCGAAGAGCCGCAATGGTGACGGATCTACGCCGGGGGAGTCCGTGTATGTCGAAGGCAAGATCTCGCTCCGTGGAAGCACCCCGTTTGAACTTCTTTTGCTCGAATCCGAAGACGACACGTTTTACATGATCGATTCGTCTCCGCTCTCCCAGGAACTCAAACGGCTGGAAGACATGAATGTCGGTGTCAACGCGACCGTTCTCCCTCAGGTCAAAGGTGACGCTCCCGCCTTGTCGGTCCAATCGTACCAGCTTCTTCGTCTCCCGACGGGGGAACGCCCGATCATCGGGATCGTCGAGCTCTCTGGCAACGATGTGGTGGTCATCCGCGGCGAAGACGGCAAGGTCTACGTTATAGAGGGAGATTTCAAAGATCTCTTTTCGAGCTACTCGGGCGCGAAGGTCTGGGTGGTCGGCGAGTCCCATCACGGAAACCAACAAAATGACGGAAAACCCACCGTGATGATTTCACAATATGGAATCATCGTCGCGCCGGGCGGCGCACTCGAAATCAAATAGGCGTTGTCGAAATCTCGACAACGCGCCATCTCCAACCCGACATTCCTATCGTGTTCCGACGCGCGCCGTCACACCATCGGCGCGGCGGCATCCTCTCCGATACGCCGATTGGGCCCGTTGTCTCCGGTTGAAGTGTGTTGTGTAACTTGTTGTCATTACACGAAGTGCGAGGAGGGTTCCGTCCCAGCCTGGTGGCATCGAACTTGCGGTGAACCTGCCAACATTGCGAAACCAACGCACAAGATTCGATCCACCTATTATCGGCTCGTCCGACGCCGCGGCGCGTCTTCGTGGATCCGTTTTGAGATTCGCCGACGCCAGGTCGAACATTTTGATAACGGGCGAGAGCGGCACGGGCAAAGAACTTATCGCGCGCAACCTTCACGGCTTGAGTGAACGGTTCGACCGCCCGTTTGTCGCCGTAAACTGCGCCGCGTTGGCGACGGGTATTCTCGAGAGCGAGTTGTTCGGCCATGGCAAGGGCGCGTTCACCGGCGCGATCGCCGCGCATGCCGGTTTGTTCGAACAGGCGAATGGCGGAACGCTCTTTCTCGACGAGATCGGTGAAGTTCCTGGATCGATCCAGGCGAAACTTCTGCGAGTTCTCCAGGACAGGGAAGTGCGGCGAATGGGCACCGCGACGACCCGGTACGTCGATGTCCGTGTTGTATCGGCGACAAATGCCGACATCGAAAAAAGAATCGACGACGGGACTTTCCGCCTCGACCTCTTCTATCGCCTCAACGTTCTTTCGATCCGAGTGCCGTCGCTCCGCGAACGGATGGCGGACATCCCCGAGCTCATCGATCATTTCTTTGCGCTGCGCGGAATTCCCGCGCGTCGCCTTGACCCCGACGCGGTGGAGTGTTTGTCGCGTTACCGGTGGCCGGGCAACATTCGGGAACTCGATAATGAAATCGAACGGATATCCGTCCTGTATCCGCGCTCCGCAGTGGTGATGGCCGAAATGCTTTCCGACCGGGTTGCCCGCAAGTGTGCCGCCGGAACGTTCGATGTCGGTCTTCTCTGCGAGTCGCCGCTCCCACGGGCGGTCGGGTATCTCGAAGAAAACCTCGTCAGAAAGATGCTGGCGAAGAACAACTGGAATAAATCGAAATCGGCGAGAGAATTGGGACTCTCGAGACAGGGGCTGTTGAAAAAGATCAAGCGTTACGGGATCGAGCCCGAATCGTCCAATTTCGATGACGCGGATGATGGCGGTTGAGAGACAGGCGCCGGGGGGCGGGGGGGCGGTGGTGTCCCGGGGGCGGGCGAACCTCCCCTGACGTGCGCCCTGAGCGAACGGACGGATAGAAAGGAGGTCGTTTACAACCCGGGGAGATTCGCATAGAATCTCTCGGGAATCTTTGCAAGGAGTGGTGAAATATCATGCCCGACAAAAAAGTAAAAATCGCCCTGGTCGGCGCCGGCAATGTTGCGCAGATCGCGCATCTTCCCGCCTACCACAAACACCCGGACGTCGAGATCGTGGCGCTGGTGGACGAGGACCCCGTCAAGTGCGCCTCTCTCCAGGAGCACTATGGCATCGCTCGGACGTACGAAGATTTTACGAAGATGCTTGCGAAGGAAGATGTGGATGGAGTGGATATTTGCACACCGAACTATCTTCATGCGCCGATGGCGATTGCCGCGTTGAGATCGGGTCACCACGTACTTTGCGAAAAACCGCTCGCCCGCAACGCGACCGAAGCCGCCAAGATGGTGGAGATGGCGAAGAAGTCGGGTCGCACGCTCATGGTGGCGATGAACAACCGGTTTCGCAAGGATGTCGAGATCCTCAAGACGTTTGTAAAAAGGGGCGAACTCGGCGATATCCAGATGGTAAGGATCGGCTGGCAGCGGATCGCACGAGACTGGCACGATCGCGACTGGGTTACCGATCCGAAGAAATCGGGTGGCGGCGCCCTCCTCGACCTCGGGGTGCCGATTATGGATCTCGCAATCTGGATTGCGGGTCTCAAGAAACCGATGCGGGTGACCTGCAATGTGTTTGGCAAGAAAGGCAAAGCCGGAGTCGAGGATTCGGCCTGCGCGCTGGTTAATTTTGCCGGTGGAAGCTGCCTGACTCTCGAAGTGATGTGGAATCTTCTCGAGCCCAAGGATCAATCATACCTCGAACTTTATGGAAGCCGCGGCGGGGCGAATCTCCACCCACTCAAGATTCACAAGGCGATGCACGGTCATCTCGTTAACGTGACGCCGACGCTCGACGACCAGAGCAACTATTACAAGCAAAGCTACGAAGCCGAAATCAATCATTTTGTCGAGTGCATCCAGCGCAAAAAGAAACCGCTGGCGACGGGAGAGGAAGCGCTGTCCGTTCTTCGCATTCTCGACGCTATGTACGATTCAGCCGCGGCGGGCAAAGAGGTAACGTTTAATAAATGAGACGCTCGCCCTTGAAATGGTTCCCTCCGCTTTCACTCCTGCTCCCCGCCGTGGGCTCGGGCGCGTTGCTCGCCCTGGCGTTTCCGCCATTTTCATACGGTCCCATCGCCCTCGTTGCCCTCTCGCCAATGATCTTTGCTTTGTATCGCGTTCCCCGCGGTCCGCGTCTTTTTTTTAAGACGGGTTATATATTCGGGTGTTCGTTTTTCCTCGCACATCTCTGGTGGATCGTCGAGTTATCCGATGCGTCGAGTATCAGGATTCCGTGGCTGATGGGGCCCGCCGTCGCGGGGATCGTGTTGTATCTTGCCGTCTACCCGGGGCTGTTTTTCTGGCTGCTGCGCTTGATAGGCAGGGGGCACAAGCTTTCGATTCCGCTTTTGGCGCCGGCCCTTTGGGTGCTTATCGAGTGGTTTCGTTCGAACGGAGAGCTCGGTTTTCCGTGGGCGGGTATCGGACATGCATTCGCGAGGTTTCCCTCGATGGCGCAGGGCGCGGCGATCTACGGTGTTCTCGGTGTCGGCGCGTGGATTGTCTTCGTCAACATGCTGTGGGGCAGAGCATTCCTCACGAAAAGTGTTAACCGCAAGACGGCGTTTGTCGCCGCAGGTCTTATCCTTGTGGCGATCAACGTGTCGCTCGGCCGGCGAACGATCGCCCGTTTGGATTCGAGCGTTCCCGATACTAAAAGCAGAATCGCGATAGTTCAACCCAACGTGGATCTTGCATTGAAATGGAAGCCTGAGTTCACCGATTCCACGTTCAGACTTATTGACAGGCTGAGCCGCAGTGCGGCGGGTTTCGACCCGGATTTGATAATTTTCCCCGAGACGTGCGCCCCGGTATATCTTCGCCACAACCGTACCTATCGCCCCATGCTTCAGAATCTTGTCGCGGAACTGGGGGTCGAGTTGTATATCGGTTTTCTTGACGGCCGCTACGACGGGCCCGAAGGGGATCTCAACGTTTACAACTCGTCGGGGCTTTTGTATCCGGGAGGGACGCTCGCCCTGTACGACAAGCAGCACCTGCTTCCGGTCGGGGAGACATTCCCTTTTTCGTGGAAATTCAGGTGGCTCAAGAAAATCGATTTTGGCCAGGCCAATTTTCAGCCGGGGCCGGAACGCAAACCGATCCCGTCAAAGATCGGAAATCTGGCGCCGCTGATTTGTTTTGAATCGATCTTTCCCGGGCCTGCGCGAAAGGCGGCGCGGAGAGGCGCCGAAGTTTTTATCAACATAACGAATGACGGTTGGTTCGGCGGTACACCGGGACCGCACCAGCACAACGACATGGCGATCCTTCGATCGATCGAGAATCGCCGGTTCCTCGTCCGGTCCGCAAACACCGGGGTGACGATGATTGTCGGCCCCACCGGACACGTCGTCGCCGACTTCGGGATGAACCGGGAGGGAATCCTCATTGATGAAATCTACACCCTCGACGAGACAACACTTTACACTCGATATGGCGACGTGCCTCTTCTGCTCGCCTCGATTCTGATGGTTTTTGGCTGGATCCTCTGGGGGCTTCGGAGCCGGGGGGGGCGGGTTTGACGGTCAACCTCAAGTTCCACTTGTGTTTCGGACGGAACGGTTATATTATGATGCCAGAAACGGGGTATCAAAATTATGTACGTCACAATGCTCAAATCAAAGCTACATAACGCCGCGGTGACCGGTACGGACACCCGTTATGAGGGCAGCATCGTTGTGGACGAGGAGCTGATGGAAGAGGTCGGGCTCCACGAGTTCGAAAAGGTGCTTGTCGCCAACGGAAACAATGGTAACCGGTTTGAAACCTATGTAATCAAAGGTATTCGCGGCTCGGGCGACATCCAGCTCAACGGCGCCACGGCACGGCTCGGCCAGGTCGGCGACCGGATTATCATTTTCGCGTTTGCGTCGATTCCCGAGGCCGAGGTCAACACTTTCTCTCCGAAAATCGTTCTGCTGGACGAGAACAACCAGGTTGTCCGAAGATCGTTCGCAACATAATGGACAAGAACACTCCGACCGAAAAACTCTACCTCACCAACCCGTACACCGCATCCTTCCAGGCTTCTCTTTTGTCCTGCGAAACCGACGATACGGGCCGGCGGATCGCCGTGCTCGACAAGACCCATTTCTATCCGGATTCCGGAGGGCAGCCCTCCGATCGGGGGACTATCGGTGACGTTCGCGTGGTCGACGTGTGGGAAGACGATGCGGGCAACGTTTATCACCAGGTCGAAGGCCAGGTCACACCGGGGCCCGTGGAGTGTCGAGTGGATTGGGACAGACGCTTCGACCACATGCAGCAACACACCGGACAACACATTCTTTCCCGTGCGTTTATCGAAGTTGCCGGACTCGACACGGTGTCTTTTCACCTGGGCGAGGATGGCTGCACGATCGATCTTGAAGGCGGCGGCGTCAGCGACAAGATCGCTGCGAAGGCGGAAGCGCTGTCGAACGACATCGTGTTGGAAAACCGTGACGTCCGCGTCATTCTGTGCTCGCCCGATGATATGGCGGACGGGTCGCTGCGCAAGGCGCTCCCCGACGGCGTGGACGAGGTCCGGCTTGTGGAAGTGGCCGATTTCGACACGTGTGGGTGCTGCGGCACGCACGTGAAGCGCACAGGCGAACTGGGTCTTATCAAGATACTCAAATTGGAGAAAGCAAAGGGCGCGAACCGCGTGTCCTTTGTGGTGGGCAAACGCGCGTTGGCTGATTTCATAAAGAAGCATGAAATTATAAAGCAAATCGCTAACCGGTTTACTACTTCGGTTGACAGCGTGGAAGACAAGATCGAAAAACTTAACGCCGAGCACCAACGGTTGCGGAAGGACTCGCAAAGAACGGCAAAAAAACTCGCCGAACTGGAGGCGGCGCGGTTCCACGCGGCGGCAGACCCTGCGGAGGATCGTGTCTATGTCGTTGAACTCTTGTCCGACGCCGGCGAAGAGTACCTGCGGCTACTTTCATCGAATCTTAAATCGTACAAAAATACAATAAGTCTCCTCGGCACCAAAGAGGGGCTTGTCATCTGCAATGCATCGAAAGATATCGACATCGATCTCGCGTCCGCCGTCGTCGAGAAGGCCAAGGGGCTTGGTGGGAGTGGAGGCGGCAAGGGTGGTTTTGCGACGGTGCGGTTGCCGGCGGGCGTTTCGGCGGCTGAATTTCTCGAGCAGATTTCAGAGGATATAAGGAATGCGTAGAACTGCCGGGTTGGTATTGCCGATTCTTATCGCGGGTCTGGCCCTGGGTCTTGTCGCGGGACGCGCGGGACACGCGGTGGCCGGCAAAATTGAACTTCCGGAGCCAACCGTAAAAAGCCTGGTAAAGGGCCAATACGAGGTGAGGCGCGGGGGCGAAATCGCCGGGGTTGAAGATTTTATCCGCACCACATATACCAACAACGTTGTCGTCGTCGAGACGGTTTACGAAGTGCTCGAAAGGGACAGCGTGATGATCTCGGGAAACAACCGGCTTGAGTACGAAGAGGATTCGGGTTTCCCGCGGAAATATTACAGCTACCGGCGAAGCGCATTCCCAGGCGAAGAACATACTATCGAAGTTACAATTGATTTGTTCGCCAATGTGGCGGTCATTGACGAGAGCCAGGATGAGCGCGGGAAAAGAACGGTGGTTGCGCTTCCGACGGGGTGTCTCTTTGTTGAGGGCAATATCGCCAATCAGCTCTCCGGCGTTCTCGCGCGATTCAATCCTAACGGCGGGGGCAAGCAGGCTTTTCGCGCTTTCGACCCTCTTGGAGGCGCGACGACCGAGGTCTCGTTGGAAACCGCGGGCGACTCCACGTTTGTTTCCCCGGACTGGGCCGGAGCGGAGAAACAAAAGGAAGAGAAGGTGTCGTGGTATCGCTATCACACGGGGCGGTACCCCGGGGTTGATCTCTTTGTCGACTCGAACGGTATCATCACCAGGATCAATTCCAATCATCATGACCTGGAATACCTCCTTGTCCGCCTGGACGAACAGGACGGCGACGACGGTTCAACGAAGTAGTGTGTTTGCGTGTTGTGGGCGCTGCGCGTGGGCGCGCTGTTGACCTTTCCGTACCGAAAGCGGCAACTTGAAACTCCACTGGAAAATTCTTATTGGAATGGTAGCCGGCATCCTTGTCGGTCTTTTGATTAACGATACGTTTGTCATCGGCGGCTCCTTTGGCGCGTTTATTGGCAAATTCTCTTTTGTTCGCACCGCGGTCGTATTTGTGTTCAGCCCGCTGATCGGTCCCACGGGGACGCTTTTCATCAAGCTCCTCAAGATGCTCATCGTTCCGCTTATTCTCGCGTCGATGATTGTTGGTGTTGCCAAGGTCGGCGATATACGCAAACTGGGCGGGTTGGGTGGACGCACCTTCGTTTTTTACCTGCTGACGACGTTCGCATCGGTCGCGGTGGGGCTTTTCGCCGTGAACATGATCAAGCCGGGCGCCGGGTCGCCGATGCTTATGGGCGAAGTTCCAGAGGCGGCGCGCGCGAATATCGGCGTGTGGGACGTAATCATCAATATGGTCCCCGCGAACCCGTTCGAGGCGATGGCCAATATGAACATTCTCCCCATCATCGTTTTCGCGTTGTTCCTCGGAGCGATTTTGACGACGATGGGGACCAGGGGGAAGCCCCTCGTTGATTTCTTTGACAGCCTCAACGAGGCGATGATGAAAATGGCGGACGTTGTCATCCTTCTCACGCCGATAGGCGTGTTTGCGCTCATAGCGAAAGTCGTGGCCGATACGGGTTTTTCGATCTTCGCGAATCTCGGGAAGTACATGGTGACGGTGCTTCTCGGCCTGGCGATCCACGCGTTTATTACGCTCCCCGTTATTCTCAAGATGATCGGGCGCGTAAATCCCAAGAAATACTTTGCAAAGGTATCTCCGGCGCTGACCACTGCTTTCTCCACGTCTAGCAGTTCGGCGACGCTCCCCATTACCATCGACTGTGTCGAACAGCGTGCCGGGGTTCAACCGCGCGTCGCGAGTTTTGTCTTGCCCCTTGGAGCAACAATAAACATGGACGGCACCGCGCTGTACGAATCGGTAGCCGCTGTGTTTATCGCCCAGGTTTACGGGATCGATCTTTCGTTTCCCCAACAAATGATGGTCTTTTTTACCGCCACGCTTGCCGCGATCGGCGCGGCGGGGATACCGAGCGCGGGACTCGTTACGATGGCGATTGTATTGAAAGCGGTGGGACTCCCGCTCGAAGGGATCGGGATGATTCTTGCCGTCGACCGGATACTCGATATGTGCCGGACGACGGTCAATGTTTGGGGAGACACTGTGGGGTGCGCGGTGATTTCAAAACTCCAGGGAGAAGATACGCCTTCCGAGATCAGTTGATCCAAGCCATGCGCCGCACGACACCACGTGCGTGGCGGAGTGGGAGGGTTTGCGATTGCCTGAACGGCCCCGCAGTGGTATAGTGGTGGATTCGAACTCATTTATTTTAAGTTGGTTACTG
Source organism: Candidatus Latescibacterota bacterium (assembly GCA_963791045.1). Classification (GTDB taxonomy): domain Bacteria; phylum Krumholzibacteriota; class Krumholzibacteriia; order WVZY01; family WVZY01; genus CAWBQK01. The sequence continues at coordinate 172,127 of CAWBQK010000015.1, read as the reverse complement.
GGAGAGTGACGGAGATGTATAAAAAGCAATCTGGTTTGTTTATCGGACTTATTCTCGTCGGCCTTTTTGCCGCCGCCCTCGGGACCGTTGGTTGTGGCGAAAAGACCACACCGCTCGACACCAACCTGTTGAAGAATTCGTCGTTCGAAGAGGTCGTCGATGGTTTGCCGGTGGGTTGGGAAGTGAAATCGTTCAAAGGGCTCGATACGGAAATCCCGGCGGAGTGGGGGATCGATGGAGAGCGCGCGACCGACGGCAAGAATTCATTCTTCTTTATGGCCGATCAGGAAACTCGCCGGTTTTTTGTTCTCACGCAGGGGATTGAGGTCAAAGATGTCCAGCGGATTCGCGTACGCGGCGACATCAAAACGCTCGAAGTCAAACGAAACTACGGGCAGTTTCAACAGTCGAACTACGCCCTCACGTTTTACGACGCAGAGGGGAACCGGTTCCAGTCGGGACGGTTCTATGATCTGAGGACGGAGCCTCGGATGGATACGTCGGATGGTTGGATTTCCGAAGATCGTATATACCGTCTTCCCGACAACACCGCTTATGTGGAATTCCATTGTGCGCTGGGTATGGAGGGTAAGGTCTGGTTCGACAATATTTCAGTCGAAATTCCGACGGGCATTGCTTGGAATACAAGCGAGTCAAAGAACTTCACCTTTCATTGGTTCTCCGGTTCGGACTATCCGGAGGGTTCCAAGGAATTTCAGCAGGAACTCTTTGATTATTATTGTCAGCGGCTCAATATTGCCGAAGTGGACAGGCCGCACATTTCGACATTTTTCTATCCTGACAGCGTGACTCTTTTCCAGACGATTGGATCCCGGTCGCCCAAGAAATCATACTGGGATGAACGCGAGGTTCACTCGATATATCCCGTCGACGATCATGAAATTATCCATATTGTTACCAAGCCTTACGGAATACTCCCGCTTCCCTTGACCGAGGGAACGGCGTTCTACCTTATTGGAAATTACAATGGCGCCCCCGTGCTCCAGGTGGCTCAGAACATTCTTAAGGATGGAAATCTGCCGAGTCTTCAGTCGATGCTTTCACCTGGGATCATGAGGCGGATCAATCCTGATATAGTGGCGCCGTCCGCGGCGTCATTTGTTGGGTATTTACTCGAGATTGGAGGGCCGGGCAAGTTTCTCGACCTTCACCGTGAGGGCAACGCGGCGAACAGTCCGCAAGAGTTTGCGACGGCATTTGAAAAGGTGTACGGAATATCCGTTGTGGATGCCGAGGCCGAATGGCAGAAGCTTCTCGAGAAGCTCGATTTCTCGGCCGCCGCCGATTCGACTTCAACCGGGCCGGGTCAATGATCGGCAAGGTCTACAAGTTCTGCCCGCTTTGCGGGAGCGGTCTGACGGAGAAACTTACGGACGGGAGGACGCGGCTCGTCTGCGGATCGTGTGAGTTTGTCCATTATCAGAACCCGGTGCCGGCGGCAGGTGTCATCCTCATCGAAGACGGCAGGGTGCTGCTGGTCGAACGAAAATTCGAACCTCGGGTGGGTATGTGGACACTCCCCGCCGGATTTGTCGAGGCGGATGAAGATGCCGCTGGCTGCGCCGTCAGGGAAATGAAAGAAGAAACCAATATCGATGTCGAGTTGGTCCGGCTGTTCAATGTGTACTCGGCTTTCGATGATCCAAGAACTTCGGTTGTACTTCTATTATACCACGGCAAGAAAACCGGCGGGGATCTCCAGTGTGGAGATGACGCGAGCGACGCCCGGTTTTTTCTCCTCGACGATTTGCCCGAAGGCATCGCGTTTCGGGCCCATCGCTACGCGCTGGCGGATATCACAAAAGAATATGCGGCCGGGCTGTTGTAGCGTCGGCCGCATATTGGTTTGCGTTTCGCGGGTTGTTTATTCGAGGATACGAACCTTGAAAGTATCTCCCTGATCGATCTTGTCGACCACATCCATCCCCTTTGTCACCCTTGCAAATATTGTGTAGCGGCCGTTGAGACGCGGTTGATACGAATGCGTCACAAAAAACTGGCAGCCGCCGGTGTCCTTGCCTGAGTGCGCGATGCCGACAAACCCGCGCTCATACCGATAGGCGTTGAATTCGGAGCGGATCGTGTAACCGGGATCTCCCCAGCCATCGCCGCGGGGACATCCACCCTGGGCGACGAAATTCGGAACGACCCGATGAAACGTGAGGTTGTCGTAAAAGCCGGATTCCGCGAGTTTGATAAAATTCGTCGCCGTCTGCGTTGCGTCGTCTCCGAACAGTTCAATCTCGAACTCCCCGTGCTTGCACTCGATGATGGCCCGCCGTATTCCAAAGGGGAGTGAAAGCTCACTCCTGCGGCGCGGGTTAAAATCTTCTTCATAGAAATCGCGGTCGCTCATGATTTCCGGCACCGGCGCCCCGATCCCTTCAAGAAGCTCTTTCGCGGCGGCGCGGATCCGGGGGTCGGCGTCATCCAAAGCTTCGACGGCGAGCTGCTGGGCTTCCTCCGCTTCGAAATCCTTCAGGACGCGGAGAATTTCCAGGCGCACATCGACATCGAGGCGGTCTGTTCTCTTTCCGTACGTGTCGATCAGCGCTGGGATGGTCCTTTTTTCGTCAATTGCCCCGAGTCCCGTTACCGCTTCGGTCGCGACGACCCAGTCCTCGTCGGAGAGCTTCTCGACGAGGCATGCCTCAACCTCGTCCTCGTCAAAATGCGATAGACTCCTTACAGCGGCCGCCCGCAGGATCGGGTCCTTGTTTTTTCGGGTGATGTCGATCAGATAGTTGATCCTGTTCTTGTCTTCGGCGATTCCATAGCTTTCGATGGCTGCCGCCCGCACGAGTTTTTGGCCGTCGTTGAGGCCGCCCGCGATGAACGGTGTGGCATGCTCGTCGAGAACCATGGCGAGCGCTTTGTATGATTCGATACGAACGCCCGGGCTCTTGTCGAGCACCGATTGAACCAGGTAGTCCTGGGCGTTTTTGTTGCCCATACTGCCCAGGGCGGTGGCCGCCGCTTTTCGCGCATGATGGTTCGGGTGCTTCGCGAGAATTTGGCCCAGTGTCGACATCACGTCTTCGTTGTTCGAGTTTTCAAGGATCTGTCCCAACGCGTTGATGGAGTTTATTACCACCCGGATGTCATCGTCGTCGAGTGTGGCCACAAGCGAGCCCACGGCCGGATCGATCTTTTGCTTGCCGAGTGTGCGTGCCGCGAAGGCCCGTACCGTTGCGTCTTTGTGTTCCAGCAAGGGGATGACCGCAGACGCGGTCCGGTCGGTCTCAAACTTTTCGAGTGCATAAACCGCCCGCCAGATTACCTCCGGGTCACCGTCGTGTACCGCAGCCAGGACCATCTGGACCGTTTGAGGGTCGGCGGCACGCGCGAACGCCTCCATGGCTGCCGCCCGCACATTCGATTTGAACGCGCCCCGCATCAGATCCAGGGTTTTCAAGGCTTCCTCTCCGCCGATCTTACCAAGGGCGTCCGCGATGATTATCTGCTTCGCCGGAGTTGCTTTCTTGTTCAACTCGATCAGACCGGGCGTCGCTTCTTCGGACCCGATTTGCCCGAGTGCGAACACCGTTGCGAGCACGACGCTTTCATTATTGTCTTTGAGCATCGGCAGGAGTTTTGGAACGTCCTGGGGATCCTGAATTCGCCCGATGACTTCGACCGTACGGAATCGAATCAGCGGATTCGCCGATTGCAGGTATCTGAAGAGTCTGCCGTTCCCCGTGACACGGCCGTCTTCCCACATCGCAAGGTTCAGCAGGCTGTCCCGACCGGCCGACGTCGCGAGGAGTGACTGATACCGGCTCGGATCCTGTGCGGACGACAGGACGGTTTGGGTAATCAGTACGGCAACCACACAGACACCCAAAATATATTTTTTCATTTTTGGCCTCGTATCCTCTTGTTAACCGGGCGGTTTTTGACGCGGTTCGGAATCCTGGTCTGGCGTGTTTCGGCTGCCTGACTATTTCATGCCAACTCGAAAAGTGTCAAGCAGTTGTTCTTTTTGCCGTTGGGGTGGTATTGCGGTCTGCTGTGCGCTTGCATGCCCGGCGCCGGTCTCCAAATCGAGCCACATCTATTCTCTCTTGTAGTGCCCTTTCATGAACCCTTTGCCGTAAACCTTCTCGGCGGCCAGACGATTATGTCTCCCGCAAAGAAGCCTCAGGTTTTCTCTAGTGTTCCCGCCGCCCCGCGCGAATGGTTTGATGTGGTCGATCTCGAGCCCCCAAGTCGAGTTGCAGCGTTTGTTATCTTTGCCGATGAACGTGCACTTCCCACCGTCGCGCTTGAACACGTTGTCTCGTACGGCCGCAGGGATGTGTCGCGCGCGTTTGTTTTCGGCGCCCATACGAGCAATAGCGGGCTGCCGCTTCTCTGTTCGTCGTTCGTTCCCGACAGCCCCTCCTTTTCCCGTGGGTTTCTGCTTATCGTTTCGTCGTTTGTCCGCGTCAGTCTTTTCTTTGCGCTTGGGTTCCCGATCTTGTTTCTCGTTTTGTTCCTCGAGCTTCTTGGTCCGGCGTTTCTCCCGTCGTTTGTGGCGCGCCTCCGGGCTGTGCCGATCGATGAACTCATCTAGTACGACTTCGAAGACCGCCTCAAAGGTTTGATTGGGCAATCGGTTCGACAGGAGTGAACAGGCCTCGTCGTACTTCTTCTTGAAGCCACAACTCGCCAAAAACCGGATCAGAAGCTTTTGCTCGTAACAGCTTTTTGCCCCGCAATCCGCGGCTTCATTGGCGGCAGAATCACCGGCGGATGGCGTATCTTGTGTGTGTGCTTTCGATTGCACCATATACCCATTAGTCGGTTTACTCCCGCTGCGGGAGGAATTGGACAAAGAGGTCCAGTTTTGACCGCCGGCCGGGTCGGTCGCCAATCCAGGCTCTGTCGTGGTTTTATGGGTCACCGAGGTCACGGCAAAGACCGAGCGAGTTGCCATGGCAGCCGTGGGCGTTCCGGATTCCGGTGGTTTCGCCGCGACGGCCACGCGAACGGGCTTCACCGTATCGCGATACGCCGACGGCGGCTGAAACACCGAGATTAAACGCTCGACCTGACGCTGGGACTTGCCCTGGATCCCCCTGAGAAGTTCATCCTTGTTTCTCTCGTTCAAAATCGCCGAGACCTGCGAGACGGTGCTCAGGTTTACCGATCCTTTGACGAGAAGTTCGTAGATCTCAGGGAAACGAGCGACGCACCGTGCCGTATGGATACGGCGTCCCGCGGAAGAGGATGAGTACTTGAGATGCTGGGTGCAGTACTCGAAGAGCGAACGGAATCCAAGACTGAGATACGTTCGCCGGCGATCGAGTTCGATCAAATGAAGAAGAACGGCGAGGGTCGAGTTCTTTTCTTTTCCGACGAGGGAGTCGAGCGACTGGAGGAGTGTCTTGTCGGAGAGCTTCTTGAGACGAAGTTGTTCACGTGCGATCATCATCAACCTCCCATGGTTACACTAGCATTATAACACGAGGGTTTTTGGCGTTCGCACGACGCGCGACAAAGCATAACACGACCCAACAAAACAAAAACGTCTCGATAAAATCAAGACGCCGACATCACGCATAGACAGGCGTACAACACAAAAACACGACACGATCACAGCCCGCAAAAAGTTGCGTTCAAAAAACCGTCAAGAAAAAACTTCTGGAAAATCAACCGAGAACAAAAAAAGTTACGACGGCATAAGCGGCATACGCGCGGCATAAGCTCGCCGGAAGATGACCGACAAAAAGACAGTGCCGATCCGGCGGAAGAGGGCGGCCGCCGCAGCATCCACGCCAGCGCGCGTGCGATGAGCGATATGGAGCCAAAGCAGACCCCGGAAACCGGCCGTCTGGCCCATGATTGACACACACAAAAATTCTGTGATACGGTGCATGACAACAAAGGCGTGTTCTCGCCGGACAAAAACAAGCAAAAAACAACAGGGCCACACGCCGGCCGTCCAAATCGGGAAAAAAGAAAGCCCCCCACCCACACAAAGACATGACGAACGACAACAAAAAGAATTCAAGCAAAACAGTTGCCGTCGTTGGCGGCACGGGCGTCGTGGGCCTGACGATAGCCCGGATACTTGAAGAACGCGAGTTTCCCGGTTGGGGATTTCTTGCCCATAGCGACGCAGGCGTCGAAGGGTCAAACCGTCGAGGCATTCGGAAACACCTGGCCGGTTCGAACCGTGGACGAAATTGATTTCAAAGGAATAGACATCGGGTTTTTTACGGCGGGCGCAGGGGTGAGTGAGACGCTCGTGCCAAAAGCGGTGGAGGCAGGGTGTCGCGTCGTTGACAACACCACGGCGTATCGAATGGACGAATACGTTCCACTGGTGGTCCCCGAAATAAACGGCTCGCTGGTAACCCCCGAATCAACTCTTGTCGCGTGTCCGAATTGTGCGGCGGTCGCGCTGGTGATGGCGCTCGCGCCGATCCACCGGGCCGTCGCGATAGAGCGAGTGGTGGTGACGTCGTTCCAGTCGGTCTCCGGCGCGGGCAAAGATCTGCTGGACGAACTGGAAACACAAGTCGAGGCGGACGCGGCGAAAAAACCAATTGAAGCGAAAGTTCTTCCCAAGCAGATCGCGTTCAACTGCTTTCCTGTGATCGGAGACGTCAGGGAATCCGGATACACAAAAGAAGAAGAGAAAATAGTAGAAGAGACCCAAAAGATTCTCGGCAGCGTGGCGATGTGTGTGGTCCCGACCGCCGTGAGGGTGCCGACGCGTGTCGGTCACGCGCTGTCGATTAACATTGAGCTGACGGCGGCGCTGTCGGTGGACGAAGCGGTCAAGCTGTGGCAAGACGCGCCGGGTGTCGAATACACGGGAGAAATACCAACGCCCCTCGATGTCGAGGGCAGGGATGACATCCTCGTCGGTCGGCTTCGCCGTGACACGACCCGCCCACACGCGCTGTCGTTCTGGGCCGTGGGAGACAACCTCCGTAAAGGCGCGGCCACGAATTCCGTCCAGATCGGCGAGCTGATGATCGGATGATGAAGCATCATCTATACAACCCGGCGAACCGCACGGGGCCCGCCAGGTTTATTGCCGGCGACCCGAGGTTTCTCATCGCCGGTTTTCTTTTGATAACGGTGTCCGCATTTGTCATCCCGCAGACGCCCGGACTGGTATTCGTCTTCGCATACGTTTTGATGCTCGCCCATCTGGCGGGAATTCCAATAAGAACACTGATTAAAAATGGAAAGAGTATTGGCGCTTTTGTTCTCCTCATAATCGCGATCAATGCGGTGATGGTGAGCGGTGAGTCTCTGGTGTCGGGTTTTTCGATTCCTACTCGTGAGGGAATCACAAGCGGGATCCACAGCGCGGTCCGTGTGTTGATACTCTATTTTGGCGCCGTGGTATTTCTTGCCGTTGTGTCGCCGGAAGAAATGGCGCGAGGTCTGTCCGGGTTTCTCCGCCCGTTTTCGCCGGATTTCGCGAGACGCGTTGCGCTTTACGTGTTTTTGTCGTTCGGATTCCTGCCGCTCTTTGCGGATGAACTCGAACGTGTCCGTACAGCGCAGAAATTCCGTGGGGGAGGGCTCGAGGGCGGACTGGGGAGCAAGCTCAGAGGCGCCAGGCTCCTTCTCGTGCCCATGTTTGTGTCGGCGATCCATCGCTCGGAGCATTTGGCGATGGCCGTCGAACTCCGCGACGTCAAGACAACGATTGGAAACATACTGATACTGGATCGGCCGACTCAGCGCGACTATTTGTTTGTCACGGCGACGTTGATTATAATAATTGCCGCGGCAAAAATCGTCTGACCCGTTTAGGCAAAGAAATCATGCGACACTTCAAACTCAAAGTTGAATACGACGGCACCGATTTCCACGGTTGGCAAATACAGCCGGGATTAAGAACGGTCCAGGGCGTCATCGAAGATGCCATCGAATCGATTTTGCAAAAACGAATTACAATTTATGGCGCGGGACGGACCGACGCGGGTGTTCACGCCTTGGGGCAGGTGTTCCACTTTGCCGTCGATACAGCCAGGGCTCCCAGGCAGATCGGCGGAGCGCTCTCCTCGCGTCTCCCGGAAGATATCCGGATCCGCGAAGTCGAGGAGGTCGGCGACGATTTTCACGCGCGGTTCAGCGCGACCGGCAGGCGTTATGTTTACTATCTGAGGACCGAACCATCGGCGATATGGAGGCGGTACGCCCATGTCGTCACTTTTTCTCTCGATATTGAAGCGATGAGGCGGGCAGCGGCCCATCTCGTCGGCCAAAGAGATTTCACGAGTTTCACGCCGACCCGCTGGACGGGCGTCCCGCCGACGTGCGATCTGCGCGAGCTCTCCGTCGATGAAGAAGACGGGGTCATCGCGATCACCGTCCGCGCCGATCACTTTCTCCACAATATGGTTCGTGTGATCGTCGGAACACTGATTGAAGTGGGCCGGGGAAAATGGCAACCGGAACATATGGAGGCGATTCTGTGTAAAAAGGATCGTGGGGCCGCCGGGCGGACAGTTCCGCCGAATGGGCTATTTCTGGCGGAGGTCGAGTACGACGGCTGATACGCGCCGATGCTCCCGCGAAGAACCGGGGACCATCCATAGAATTGGCTTTGGACTTGGAGCCTCGCATTTCTTATCATAAGAATTCCGGGATATTAGAAACCGTGGAGACCGCGAAGGACGTGATCAATAATGGATTTCATCGACCAGCCCAAACGATTCAAATTTCTACCTTATGTGTTCGGGGCGCTGCTCGGCGTCTCGCTGGGGCTCATAATCGTCTCGGGCGTGTTCTTTTTTAAAGCCTCCCGCGGCGATGAAGCGAATAGCGGCGCATCGACGACCCCGGCGTACGTCCATGCGTCGAACCCGCCCACAACGACACCCTCGATATCCAGCGGGCGGCGAAACGCGATTGTTACGGCGACGGAAAAAGCGGCGCCCGCCGTCGTCAGCATCGCTTCGCGTTACACAAGAGTCGTCCAGAGGCACCCGTTCCGGTCGTCGGTGGCCCGCGAATGGCTCGAGCAGTTTTTTGGAATGCCCGAAACCTATCAGAAACAGTATTCATCGCTCGGGTCCGGAGTGATCATCCACGAAGACGGCTACGTCCTCACGAACGAACACGTCGTCCACAACGCAGATGTCATCGAGGTCACTCTTCAAAACGGCGAGACCCGTGAAGGTCATATCGTGGGGAGCGCGCCCGACTACGACATCGCGCTCGTCAAGATCGACGGCGCCGGTTACTCGAAGGTCGGCCTTGGCGACTCGGACTCGCTGATGGTCGGCGAGTGGGCCATCGCTATCGGAAGCCCATTCGGACAGCTGCTCCGCGATACGCAGCCAACCGTCACCGTCGGCGTGATCAGCGCGCTCCACCGCGATGTCAAAGGCGGGGGCAACGACCAGCGTGTATTCAAGGACATGATCCAGACAGACGCGGCGATCAATCCCGGCAACTCCGGCGGGCCGCTACTCGATTCGAGGGGCGATCTCATCGGGATAAACACATTTATTTTTTCCGCCGGCGGCGGCGGAAGCCTGGGGATGGGCTTTGCCATTCCGATCAACCGCGGCAAGTGGGTCCTCGAAGAAATCCAGAAGTACGGCCGGGTGCGCAAGGTCTGGGTGGGTATCACCGTCAGGGAAGTCACACCGGAATTCGCCACCGCTCTCGACCTGGAAGCGAAGGAAGGCCTTCTTATAAGGGAAATCCAACTCGAAAGCCCGGCGGACAAAGCGGGACTCAAACCGGGCGATCTCATTACCTCGGTGAACGGAGTCGGCGTCAGCACCACACGCGACGCCAACCGGACGATTTTTGGTTTGAAGGTGGGGGACCGGCTCACATTTGATATCATGCGCGAGGGAGACATCAAGCAGGTCACCCTCGTACTCGAGGAGCGTCAAAACGAAATCTGAGCGATCGGGCGAACCAGCCCGCGATTTGGAGGACAGATGATTGAACGGTACACACGGCCCGAAATGGGGGCCGTCTGGTCGGAAGAAAACAAATTCAGGACATGGCTCAAGATCGAGATTCTCGCGTGCGAAGCGTTGGCCGACCTGGGTGAAATCCCGAGGGACGCCGTCGAAGTGATCAAGTCCAAAGGGGATTTCGACATAAAGCGCATCCTCGAGATCGAGGCAGTTACGCACCACGACGTGATCGCGTTCCTGACCAGCGTGGCGGAACACGTCGGCCCCGAATCGCGATTCATCCACGTGGGGATGACGAGCTCCGACCTCCTCGACACCACCCTCTCCTGCCAGCTCAAGCAGGCGGGTGAAATCATCCTCCAGCAGCTCGGGCGGTTGAAAGCAGCCCTCAAGGACCGGGCGCTCGAACACAAGAAAACAGTGATGATCGGCCGCACCCACGGGATTCACGCGGAACCGATTACCTTTGGTCTCAAGATGCTCCTGTGGTACGACGAGATTCAGCGGCGGGAAAAAGCGTTCGCGAACGCGATGGAGACGATTTCGTTCGGCAAGATTTCAGGCGCCGTAGGCACTTATGCCCACCTGGACCGGCGTGTCGAAGAGTATGTCCTGGGCAAACTCGGGCTGGGCGTTGCCCCGGTGTCGACCCAGATCGTTCAGCGCGACCGACACGCCGAATACGTGACCACGCTCGCCGTTCTGGCTTCCTCGCTCGATAAGATGGCCACCGAGATCAGAAATCTCCAGCGGACGGATGTTCTCGAGGTCGAGGAATTTTTCCAGAAAGGGCAGAAGGGCAGCTCGGCGATGCCCCACAAACGTAACCCGATCATCTCGGAGCGCGTGTCGGGTCTCGCGCGTCTCGTCCGCGGACATTCGCTGGCCGCGATGGAGAATGTGGTCCTTTGGCACGAACGCGATATCAGCCACTCGTCCGTCGAACGCGTCATCCTCCCCGATGTGACGATCGGGATGGATTACATGCTCGAGAAATTCACCTGGGTCGTCAAGAACCTGCTCGTTTATCCCGAGAACATGATGACGAACCTGGAAAAGACAAACGGCCTGGTCTTTTCGCAGAAGCTCATGCTCGAGTTGACGCGTGCCGAGATTTCACGCGAGGAAGCCTACAAATGGGTCCAGACGGCGGCGATGAAAACATGGGAGACGGGGGCTCCGTTCGAGGAGTCCGTGCGGGCCGAAACCGAGATCACATCCCGGCTCCCCGAAGACAAGATCGCCGAAATCTTTACGCTGGATAATTTTATTAAAGAAGTGGATGCAATTTTCGACCGTGTGTTGTAAGCTTCCGCTTTCCCGGTAAAAATTCAAACGTCGCGACGATCTCCCGCCGCGGCGTCTGTCTTTTCTCCCCGGTCACGGCCCTTTAAAACCGCTCAGCCAGCCCGAGATACAATATGAAAAACGATCAACTCGAAAATACCGTCAATCTCGAAAACCCCGAAGCGCCGGAACTCAAGACGTTTCTCGTCGAGCAGAACATCAGCTTGAAACCCAACGAACTCGTCCGTATCCGCGAACTTTTCGAGCGCAATCCATCGCGTGTCGAACTCCATATTTTTAATATCATGTGGAGCGAGCACTGCTCGTACAAGAGCTCACGCCCTGCGCTCAAGAAATTCCTCCCGACAAAAAGCCCCGACGTGGTTCTCGGACCCGGTGAAGATGCCGGTGTCGTCCGGTTCTGCAAAAAAGACGGCAAAGATTACTGTCTCGTGCTCGCGCACGAAAGCCACAACCACCCGTCGCAAGTGCTCCCCGTCGAGGGCGCCGCTACGGGGATCGGTGGAATCGTCCGCGATGTTTATTGTATGGGAGCCGACGTGATCGGCGTGATGGACCCCCTCCGGTTTGGCGATCCCGACGGGCCCAACGCCAAACGCGTCCGCGATATCGTTCGCGGCGTGGTTGATGGAATTGCGCAATACGGGAACGCCCTCGGCGTCCCTAACTGGGGCGGCGACACCTACTTCGATGCGACTTACGACGATAACTGTCTCGTCAATGTGGTGGCGCTCGGCATCGTGGCGGAGGAAGACATGATCAGGAGCCGGGCGCCCGACGCGGCGAAGACACAGCCCTTCGATATTATTTTGATCGGCAAGCCCACCGACGCATCGGGTTTTGGCGGCGCCGCATTCGCGTCGGAAAGACTAAGCGGCGACGAGGAGAAGGAGCGCCAGGAAGCCGTCCAGGTGCCCGACCCGTTCCTCAAACGGGTGCTTGCCGAAGCGACCAAGGTGGTTCTTGCCGAGACAAAGAGGCTCGGTATTCCGATCGGTTTCAAGGATCTCGGCGCCGGCGGGATCGCCTGCGCGGTGTCGGAAATGGCTCAGGCCGGCGGTGTGGGCGCGACACTCAACCTCGATGATGTACACAAGTCGTCGGATTCTCTCCTGTCCGAGGTTATCGCCTGTTCGGAAACCCAGGAACGGTACGCGCTGTTTGTGCCCACTGATTTCACACCTGCCGTCTTAAAGATTTACAACGAAGATTTTGACTTGCCGCACATTTATGCGGGCGCGGGCGCCTTCGTGATCGGTCGCGTCACCGACGACCTGAGATTCAAGCTGACCCGCGGGTCGGAAGTCGTATGTGACGCGCATGTCGACGTTATCACCACGGGAATCGAGTACGACCGCGAGTCCGCGCCCAGGGCGAAAAAGCCCGCGGACAAACCGGACACTAGCGTTGCGCCGCCGGTGCGAGACGCGTTACTCGAGCTTCTCTCGTCGTACAACGTGTCGGACAAGTCGATACTCTTCCGGCACTACGATTGTGAAGTCCAGGGGCGGGCCGTCCTCCGGCCGGGTGAAGCCGACGCCGCCGTCGCTGTTTTTATGAGGGGCGAGAATTTTGGTGTCGCCGCGGGTATTGGTGGCGACTCGGCAATCGGGGCGGTCGATCCGTATCTCGGTGGTGTGTGGTCGGTGTGTGAAGCGGTGAGAAACGTCGCCTGCGTGGGCGGTCGCACTCTCGCGATCACGGATTGTTTGAACTACGGAGATCCCGAACAGCCAGAGGTGTTCTGGGAATTCTCCGAAGGCGTGCGCGGAATCGGCGACGCGTGCAGAGGACTTAAACTTTCGCGCGACGGCGATCACGGTATCCCCGTTGTGTCGGGCAATGTCTCGTTCTACAACCAGAGCGAAAACGGACAACCAATCGCTCCCACGCCGATTGTGGCCGCGGCGGGACGAATTGACGACGTCAGTGTGAGCAAGAACATGGGGTTCAAACGCGCCGGATCAAAACTGGTCTTGCTCGGTGAACTCCACGACCGTCTGGGTGGAAGCAAATACGCGCGCCGGTTCATGCCGGACGCCGTGTACGATGCGCCCGCCCCCGATCTCGACCGCGAAGCGTCGATGATCCGATCGCTCATCGACGGGGTCGCGAACGGCGCCGTCCTTGCCGCGCACGACATCAGCCACGGCGGACTTACCGTCACACTCGGAGAAATGATGATCGCCGGCGAGCCGTCTCCGCGCGGGTGTCTGATTGATCTCACTGGAGTCGTGCCCGATGGAGATGCCGCCGCGCCATATCTCTTTGGCGAGTTTGGCGGCATCGTCGTTGAAATCGCTCCCGACCGCTGGGACGATTTCGCAAAGGACCTCGCCGCGGATGGAACAACGTGGCAGCCGCTCGGCGAAACAACCGAAGATGCCTCGCTCGTCATAAAGTGGGGCGGAGAAGAAGTCAACGTGACCGTCGCCGAAATCGATTCGGCGCACCGTGTCAACGGCAAGTGCAACCCGCTTTTCGCATAGAGGATAATGATGAAGGGTAAAGTCGTCGTCATTCAGTTTCCCGGTGTCAACTGCGAGTATGAAACCGTTCTTGCACTCGAGGCGGTTGGGCTCGAAGCGGGGATTCTCCGCTGGAACGCTCCGGCCGAATCTCTCCGGGACGCCGCGGCAATCGTGCTCCCCGGCGGGTTTTCCTATCAGGACCGGATTCGCGCCGGTGTGGTCGCCGCCAAGGACCAGATCATGGACGCGGTATTCGAAGCGGCCGAGCGTGGCATTCCCGTGATGGGAATCTGCAACGGCGCGCAGATATTGGTCGAAGCGGGCGCAGTTCCTGGTTTCGAATCCGGGGCGATCGACCTGGCGCTTGCGCCGAACCGGATGCCGGACCGGAGCGGATACTATTGCAACTGGGTCCGTTTGAAGAAGGGGCCCGCGCCGAGCATATTCACCGATTTTTTCGACGGCCTCGACGACGACGCGGGGACGGTTCCGGTGCCGCTCGCCCACGCCGAGGGACGATTTGTAACCGCCTCGAAGGGTGTTGCGGGCAGCCTCGAATCACAAAAGGGCATAGCGGTGCTCTACGCGTCGGCCGACGGCCGCACGGCGGAGACATTCCCCGACAATCCAAACGGTTCGTTCCTTGCTATTGCCGGTGTGACAAACCCCGGTGGCAATGTTTTGGCTCTTATGCCGCACCCCGAGCGCGCCACATGGCTTCACCAGGTGCCGAGACGCATGGGTGGTGTGTGGGGGCGGACACGTGAGACGGCCGGCGGAGATTCCATGTATCTCCCGGGTCCCGGTCGAGGATTTTTTGAGTCACTCCGAAAGGGGCTTGCGCAGTGACGATCGATGTGACACTGGATGTAATGCTCAAGGGCGCCGATCTCGTCGCGAACACGGCGATGATAACCCTTTGCAGTAAAATGGGTTATGAGCGTAAGCTTCTAGGCCTGAGGCGGATGGACTCATTCGCGTTCTCTATCGAGACCGATGACCCCCAGAAGACTCTTGCGACGCTGCGGCGTGTGCTCAACACACAGGCTACATTCTATAATCGAAATAAACACAACTATTTGCTGAGGTGTGCATGGGATGGAGAGGAGTTCGTGGACGGAATCTCGCCGCTGGAACAGAATCACCAGCTTGCCGCGCAGGTCAGATCGTCAATTACAGCGGGCTCCGGACCAGATTTCATTGGCAATGAAGAAAAGATTCAGGTTATCCTTAAAGATACGTCGGTCTTTAAGACCGATATCCTCGTGGAGGATATAGATACCTCCGCGAAAGAGAAGATTTCGAGAAAGCTCGAGGACGAGCTTTCTGCGGCTCCAGTGGTGGTACACATACTGGGAACGTGGTGGCAATTGGCAGTCGCTGCCGATTCGGATGAGGACGCCAGGGCGATCGCCAGGGAAATTGTCGTGACCGAAAGGCGCGACAGAGGACTTCTTCTCAACCCCAACTACCAGGGGTTCCGTTTTCTTGGCGTTGAGAAAATCGAATTGACCGAGTAATGGTTGAGCCCACTGGCGAATGTTGCGGCGTATTCGGAATTTGGAATTGTTCCGTCGCCGCCTTCCACGCGTTTCCGAGTCTGTGTCCTTCACCACCGGGCAACCTCGTTTCACAAATATCCAGCCGCCGGTCGTAGACCGAAGGGTCGGTGAGTTTGCGTTGGCGAAAAACTAAATCCACGTCGACGCGTTCGAATGCCGTTCGGAAATGAAAAGAAACGGCTCGATTATCACCGCGACCATGGATGCCGAGGTTGTTCTTCTTTGAGCAAGAAGCCAGAAAAAGCGGCTGGAGGTCATGATTGGAGCCGAGTACATCAGGGATGTACGGCCAGGAAAACTTGTCGTTGTCGACAAGAAAGGCATAACGTCGACGGCCGTTGCCGAATCGACGGAGCAGGCCAAACGCATTTTCGAGTTTATTTATTTTTCACGTCCAGACCGAAGAGTAATTGAAGAAAACGTGGATAAAATGAGCCGGCAGCTGGGAGTAGCGCTCGCGAAGAATCACCCCGTGGAAGCGGAAATGGTGATTGCCATTACGGACTCGAGCAACTTATCCACACTTGGATTTTCCCAGGATCACGGCATCTCATTCGAACTTGGATTCATCCGAAATCTTTATGTGGGTGGAACTTTTAACCAACCGGAACAGTCGATGCACGACACGAACGTCGGCATCAAGTTCAGTCCGGTAAAGGGAGTTCTAAGGGGCAAGCGGGTCGCGGTAGTGGATGATTCAGTAGTTCGAGAATCGACGATGAAAAAACTCGTTCATATGCCCAAGCACGCCGGTGCCAAAGAAGCGCACCCGCGGATCTGCTCGCCACCCGTTTGATATCGATGTTCGAACGGGGACTTCAAAGTGCCACACTCGACAACGCCGCAAAGGTCCATCCTGGAAAAAGGCTCAGCGCAAAACTAAAACCACCGGACTCAAGCCCGGGGCAGCTTATGTCGTGCGAGAAACTTTCTCTGTCAGCACGCGTGCGGCGATATGCCGGCCCTGGAGGTGCGTCCGTCGGAACTAGCCATGGTGCGTCTGCGAATCAGGTATGAGAAACGGGGCCCGATCCGGTTTACATCGCATCGGGATCTCTTGCGGATCTTCCGGCGCTGCTTTGCCACCGCCGGGTTACCCGTCAGTTTCTCGCAGGGGTTCAACCCCCACCCGAAGATGTCCTTCGGGCCGTCGCTTCGTACCGGCTGGGAAGGTCTCGACGAGTTCGTGGACGTGATTCTTGACACACCGGCCGAAGACGTGCCGGACCGGTGCAATGCCGTTCTCCCCGAAGGAATTCGGGTTCTGGATACGGGGCGTGTCGAGGAGTCGGTTCGAAAACTCGCCGCCGATGTCGAAGCGGCCCGGTACGAAGTCCGGGTCGACGCGGCGGACCTTTTTGGCTCGTCTTCCGGCGGAGCCGGTGTACCAAATTTCGAGGTATCCGATGGATCGGGGGAACCCCACGCGAGGATCGTGGTGCGGTCGTTCGACGACTTTGCCAGGGCCTTCGGCGAGCGGTTTCCTGCCGCGGGCGGAAAGCACGATGCTCAGCCGGACGCGGCGCCCGATACTCCAACAATGTTGGAATCATCTATCGACAAACCAAGCGGGCCAGAGTCGGATGCCGTAATCAGAATCGAATACGTCAGCACAATGCACGGCGGGAAGAGTCTCTTTCCCGAAAATATTCTCGCGCCTTTCGCCGGGGATCCCGGTTCTTTCGAGACACCGGTACACGTGGTGAGAAGTTCACTCTACGTCAAGAGAGCGAACGCGTTGGTTTCCCCGATAAGCCGTGCGGCATTGGAGTCAAGAACATGAAAGAAATCATAATCAACATGACGTCGCTCGAAATCCGGGTGGCGACATTGGAGGACGGCGATCTCGTCGAGTTTCTCGTCGAACGCGAGGAGTCGAAACGACTCGTCGGCGATCTCTACCTCGGACGGGTCAACGCGATTCTCCCGGGAATCCAGGCGGCGTTTGTGGATATCGGATATGAAAAGGCGGGATTTCTCCACGCCAACGATCTTTCGGGTTCGCCCGAAAAGCTCAAAGAATTCGATATCGTCGAAACACCCCGGCGCAGGGGTGGGCGCAGGGATCCCCGCGACAAGAATGCCCCCCCTCCGACACCCATAGAAAAGGTTCTCAAAAAGGGGCAGGAAGTCCTCGTCCAGGTGACCAAAGAGGCGATAGGTACCAAGGGGCCGCGGTTGACGACCCAGATATCGCTCCCCGGACGGTTTGTCGTCTACCTGCCGAGCCTGAGCTATCTCGGTGTTTCGAGAAAGATTGAGTCGAGGCAGGAACGCGCACGACTCAAGAATCTTATCGCGCGCCGCAAGCCGGCCAACACGGCGATCATCGCGCGAACGGCGTGCACCGGTGTTGATTCCAAGAAGATTGTCGGAGACATCAACTATCTCCACAAACTCTGGCAGGAGATTAAGACGCGGTCGGAAAAGGCGGCGGCCCCCTTGCGAATCCACGAGGAAGTCGGTCTTCTGATCGGGATGGTCCGGGATGTCATGACCGATGACGTCGACAGGATACTCATCGACAACGAACGCGAATTCAAGATACTGCAGCAGTATCTCAAGACGTTCAGCCCCAATCTCTGTTCGCGAGTCAAACTGTACCGCGACAAGACGCCGATTTTCGACAAATTCAATATCGAACGCGAAATCGAAAAAACCCTCGACCGGAAGATCTGGCTCAAAAAGGGCGGTTACATAACCATCGATCCGACCGAAGCGCTCGTGGCGGTCGACGTCAACACGGGGCGGTATGTGGGGAAGAAAGATCAGGAGGAGACCATCTTCGAAACCAACATGCTGGCGGCGAAGGAAATTCCAAGGCAGCTGCGGGTTCGGGACATCGGCGGGATCATCGTCATCGATTTTATCGACATGGAGAGGGAGGCCAACCGGCGCAAGGTCCTCTCCGAACTCCGTCACTATCTCCGCAAAGACAAGTCGCGGGCCAAGGCGTTTGCCGTGAGCGATCTGGGGCTTGTCGAGGTCAGCCGTAAGCGAGTCCGACCAAGCCTGCTTCATTTTTTTAGCGACGAATGCCCGTACTGCAAAGGGACGGGCAAGGTGTTGTCCTTCGACTCGCTGGCCAACAAAATCGAACAGTGGATTCGGCGGATCGGCTCCCGCACCAACGAGAAGCGGATCCAACTTCGTGTCAATTCATCACTTGCACTCTTCTTGGAAGAGGAGCGGCGGGCGTCTTTCGACTCGATCGAACGGCAGTACCGTTTCAAGATCGAGATTCAGGACGATCCCCGGCTCCATCGCGAGGACTTCAAAGTCGTTTCCATGAGAAGCTTCCGCGATCTGGTGCAAGAACTGTCTTGACAATCGGGGTGATTTTCGGTATTAAAGAAAGGTTATTTGACGATTTTTCAACGGATTCAGGAAGGCATGATGGATACCTACGCGATTGTTGATGTCGACGGATGCCAGTGCAAAGTCGCTGCCGAAGAGCTGGTTCGGATTCCGCTAACGGAAGACGAGGTTGGTGCCGAGGTGTCTTTTGACAAGGTGATGCTCCTCTCGGACGGACAAAAGATCCAGGTGGGCACTCCGTACGTCGAGGGCAAAAGTGTCAAAGCCGAAGTCGTTCGTCACGGTAAAGACAAAAAAGTCATAGTTTTCAAGAAAAAGAGAAGAAAAGATTATCGCAGAACCAACGGACACCGCCAGGGTTTTACCGAAGTCCGGATAAAGACATTTGCCGGTTGAGGCGGTTTGTTCCAGGTTTTGAACGAGGTGTAACTAGATGGCTCACAAAAAAGGTCTTGGAAGCACAAAGAACGGGCGAGACAGCCAGGCAAAGCGGCTGGGTGTCAAGCATTATGCGGGTGAACGAGTTAGCGCCGGCAGTATTATCATCCGTCAGCGCGGAACCAAGATTCATCCCGGTGAGAACGTAGGAAAGGGCAAAGACG
The DNA here is from genome assembly GCA_963791045.1 of Candidatus Latescibacterota bacterium. GTDB lineage: Bacteria > Krumholzibacteriota > Krumholzibacteriia > WVZY01 > WVZY01 > CAWBQK01. The sequence goes on along the minus strand of CAWBQK010000015.1, from coordinate 152,955 downwards.
ATACGCTCTTTGCAAAGATAGATGGAGTGGTCCGGTTCGAGTCATTTGGCAAGAACAAGAAACGGGTCAGCGTACATCAGGCCGCCTAGGGTGATCCCTGGACGGCCTTGTCCTGCGCAGCCCCGCCTGGTACCAGTCCCTCTTCCCCCTTCTAACGCCCCTTACTGCATGGACCCCTTTTTTAGAACGAGGTGCCTGTAATGCCCTCGGGCTTTGCTATTATTCTGCCCGCACGTCACCAGTCGTCGCGTTTTCCCGGCAAACCACTCGCGTTAATCGCCGGTAAACCACTTATCCAATGGGTCTACGAACGGGCGCGGAGGATACGTGGAGCAGCGCGTGTCGTTGTCGCGACCGACCACGAAGGCATCGCCGCCGCCGTAAGGGAATTTGGCGGCGAAGTTGTCATCACGACCGGCGATCATCGCACCGGCACCGACCGCGTTGCCGAGGTCGCCGCGACGCTCGATGCCGGGATTGTGGTAAATCTCCAGGGCGACGAACCGGTTTTTCCTATCGGGCTCGTCGAAGAAATGGTCGCGGCGATGGAAAAAGATCCGGCGATCGACATCGTGACGGCTTGTCACGCGATATACGAAGAAGCCGAATTCAACAATCCAAATATTGTCAAGGTGGTCGTTGGCGGGGGGGGGCGTGCGCTTTATTTTTCGCGTTCTCCTGTCCCGCACCGTTTCAATCCGGCGGCGACGAATACGCGACCCGACGATGAAGGGACGCTCGGATACCGTCATGTGGGCATATATGTCTTCAGGCGCGATTCGCTTATTCGTTTCGCGGAGCTGCCGCAGGCGCCGCTTGAGAAGTCCGAAAGCCTCGAACAGCTGCGCGCGCTGGAAAACAATATGGTGATCCATGTGGTGGAAACCGCTGAAGCGACCGTGGGTGTTGATGTTCCAGGTGATGTAAAAAACGTTGAAAAAGCATTGGGCTAGGCATAGACTGGGTTTTTCCACAATTCAACGGGTCCAGGAGATAAACGGTGGGTCACAGAGCGACAACGAACAAGCCAGACGGGGAGCGGACCGTGAAACACATAATTGTCACCGGTGGAGTCATTTCGTCTCTGGGAAAGGGAATCGCGGCGACGTCGCTCGGGCTTCTGTTGAAGCAGCGCGGGCTCAAGGTGACGATCCAGAAAATGGACCCCTATATCAATGTCGATCCCGGAACGATGAGTCCCTTTCAACACGGCGAAGTTTTTGTCACGGACGACGGGGCGGAGACCGATTTGGACCTCGGGCATTACGAACGGTTTATCGATTCCGATGTCACGCGTGACCACAGCGTGTCCACCGGCCAAATTTATCAGGCGGTCATTGACCGCGAACGCCGGGGCGGTTATCTCGGCAAGACCGTCCAGGTGATTCCGCATATCACCGATGAGATCATCAGCCGGATACGCGGAGTCGGCGAGTCCGACGCTTCGCCCGACATCGTCATCACCGAGATCGGCGGGACGACGGGTGACATCGAGAGCCAGCCATTCCTGGAAGCGGTGCGCCAGCTTCGTCTTGAAATTGGCGCGGAAAATTGCCTGTTTATTCATCTCACACTTGTGCCCTATATAAGGGCGGCCAAGGAACTGAAAACAAAACCGACGCAAAACAGCGTCCGCCAGCTCAGGGAAATCGGCATCCAGCCTGATATTCTTCTGTGCCGGACGGAAGTTCCACTCAACCGGGACATCCGCCAGAAACTCGCGTTGTTCTGTAACGTCCGCGAAGAGGCCGTTATAGAGGCAAAAGACGTGGCTTCGATCTACCAGGTGCCGATCCAGTTTCACAAAGAACGGCTGGATAGCATTGTCATAAAGGCGCTCGATCTGGACGTGCCCGAGCCGGATCTCGACGAATGGCAGCGTCTGCTCAAGCGGATGGCGGATGCTGAAGACGAAGTGTCGATCGCCGTTTGCGGCAAATATGTCCACCTGCGGGACGCGTACAAATCGATCATCGAAGCGTTCACCCACGCGGGAATCCACAACGATGTGAAAGTCAACATCGTGTGGGTCGACGCGGAAGACATTGAGAGTCATGGCGCCGAACGTTACTTGAAGGATGTGTCGGGCGTTCTCGTTCCCGGCGGATTTGGAGAGCGCGGTATCCAGGGTAAACTCGATGCCGTGCGTTTCGCGCGCGAAAACAAAATTCCGTTTCTTGGAATCTGCCTTGGTCTTCAGAGCGCCGTTATTGAATTTGCTATCAATGTTTGCGAAATACCCGATGCGGCAAGTTCCGAATTCAGCGCCAACTGTCAGAACCCTGTTATCGATTTGATGAAAGACCAGACGCACGACGGAGACAAGGGCGGGACGATGAGGTTGGGTGCTTATCCATGCCGGATCAAACCCGACACGCTTGCCAGTAGGTGCTATGGAACCGCGGAGGTCGCGGAGAGACACCGGCATCGTTGGGAAGTCAACAACAAGTATCGCGAGTTGTTCGAGGAAAAAGGCCTCGTCATCTCGGGTACATCACCCGACGACCGTCTGGTTGAAATCATAGAGATCAAAGACCACCCCTATTTTATCGCCGTTCAATTTCATCCGGAACTGAAGAGCAGGCCCAACCGACCCCACCCACTGTTTAAAGAACTCGTAAGGGCGGCGAAGCAGGTATCCAAAGAATCGACAATCGAAGTTCGACGGGCCATCAACACCTAATTCCCAGACAAACGAGAACTGACAAAATGCAGCCGACTCGAATTGGCCAGATAACCATTGATGAAAACTCCCCCCCGGTGTTGATCGCGGGTCCTTGCGTAATCGAGGACGAAACCGAGACGATTCGTCTCGCCGAACAGATCGCCGGGCTGCCGGTGACAAAAGAGTACGCGTTCGTATTCAAGGCCAGTTACCTCAAAGACAACCGGAGTTCCGGCAGAAGTTACAGGGGGCCCGGCGTCGAAGAGGGTTTGAGAATCCTCGAAAAGGTAAGGGAAAGCGTCGGTTGCCCGGTTTTGTCGGATGTCCACACCGTCGAGGAAACGGTGGCGGCGGCCGAGGTGCTTGACATTGTTCAGATTCCAGCCTTTCTTTCCAGGCAGACGAGCTTGCTCGAGGCCGCCGGCCGGCACGCGCGCGCGGTGAACATAAAAAAGGGCCAGTTCCTCTCCCCCGATGCGATCGGGTTGGCGATCCAGAAGGTGCAGAACGTCGGCGCAAAGAACATACTTGTTACCGAACGTGGAACCACTTTTGGATACAACGATCTCGTGGTTGATTTCCGCGGGATACCAAGGATGAAATCATTTGGATGCCCGGTGATTTTTGACGCGACGCACAGCCTGCAGCGCCCGGGTGGTCTCGGGGACAAATCCGGTGGCGAACCTGCTCTTGCCGCGGCCATGTCGCGCGCGGCGGCGGCTATGCCGTGTGACGGATTGTTTATCGAAACGCACGTGGATCCGGCGCGTGCGAAGAGCGACAGCGCGTCGATGCTCCCATTTTCCGACCTGGAGAGTTTGCTCGAGAACGCACGGCGTATATTTGAAATTTCACGACGCTTAAAAAACGAAAACTAAGTTCCCCTGGAGATCCAGAGGCGGAAACAGAATGAAGAAAGTAACAGAAAAAAAAGAAAAATTGATCGCGGAGTCGCCAACGGCGAGATTGCGGCCGGTCGACGAGAAGGCGTCCAAGCAGGACATCGATATCGCCAAAGCGGTGTTCCGCGATGAAATCGAAGGCCTCAAGCAGGTCGGTGGGAGGGTCAACGACTATTTTCACGATGCCGTTGACACGATTTTCAGATGCCGCGGGCGTCTGATTATTTTTGGCGTCGGTAAGTCCGGTCTTATCGCGAAGAAGATCGCGGCGACGCTCACGAGCACGGGAACTCCGAGTTTTTATCTTCACCCGGTCGAAGCCGCCCATGGAGACCTGGGTCTCGTAACCAGCGACGACGTTGTCGTTTTTCTTTCGAAGAGTGGAATGAGCGACGAGCTTCGGCCGCTGCTCCCGACTCTCAGGCGTCTCGGAGTCACCATCATCGCGATGACGGGCAACACCAAATCGTTTCTTGCCGAGCACAGCGACATCGTTCTCGACACACAGGTCGACCATGAAGCGTGCGCGCTCGATCTCGCCCCGACAACGAGTACAACCGTCGCGTTGGTCATGGGTGACGCGCTGGCCGCGGCGCTCATGAAACGGCGGAGTTTCAAGCCGGAAGATTTTGCGCGGTTCCATCCGAGCGGAATTCTGGGCAAGCGGCTCACGCTGCGGGTAAAAGAACTGATGCGTACGGGGGATGCCGTTCCGCTCGTGACCCATGAAACGCCCTTCCAGGAGGCGCTTCTCGAAATGATGGACAAAGCCGTCGGGTGTGTCGGTGTTGTCGACGGCGACGGTGTATTGTGCGGGATCATCACCGACGGTGATCTCAAGCGGATTCTGGTCCGGAAGGACAACTCGCTCGAAGCGCCGGTACACACCCTGATGACAAGAAATCCCAAGACGATCGGACCCCATGTGCTTGCGTCGGTCGCGTTGAACCGAATGGAGATGAACGCGAGTGGGCCGCTTACTATGTTCTTTATTACCAATGACTCCGGGCGTCCAACCGGTCTCCTGCACATCCATGATATCCTCCAGGCGGGGCTGAGCGTCGAATAGGATTCCTCGCCCCGGCGCGCGAATCTCCAGGTGCGAAATATTCACCGCTCCCCACCCGCCAACCCTGTTCCCAATACGATCCCCTCCCGCCCTTGACCTTCTAGTCGTTTCTTGTGGCATACATTTTGCTTGACGAGCGCCTGCCTGTGTGCTAACTATATAAGTGTAAGGTTTTTAGAGATTTTGCGGAGTAGTTGATGCTTTCTTTTTAGAGGGTGTTTTAGGGTACAAGGGTGAGAAGATCAAAAAAAATAAAAAGAAATCTCGAAGTCCTCGCATTTAACGGGTTGATGCACTTCGCTCGGACCATTCCCCGCGGTGTGGGGTTGAAATTCTTTTCGGCGGTTGGGATGACGGCAAGCCGGATCTTCAAAAAGGACCGCGACCGCGCCCTGTCGAATCTGGCCCTTGCGTTTCCCGAGTCGCCGGCCTCGGTCCGCGCTGCGCTCGCCGGCGCGACTTTCAAGACGCTGGGTAAGAATTTCTACGAATTTCTCAATCTCGAGGGAAGTTCGCAAGAACGGCTGGCCGGGCTCGTCGAGAAGGTCGAAGGCCGGGAATACCTCGACGAGGCGTTGGAGGTTGGAAAGGGAATTATAGTAATTACGGGCCATATCGGCTGTTTCGAGCTTCTTGCCGGCTATTTTGCCCATCACGGGTACCCGCTGAACGTGGTAGGTCGCGAGATTTGGGAAAGGCGCCTGAATGAGCGGCTGGTGAAGATCCGGGCATCGATGGGGTACACAACGATCGATCGAGATACAGGCGGCAAAGAAGTGCTCAGGGTACTGAGAGACGGCGAAGCGCTGGCCGTGCTTATCGATCAGCACACCCGGGTGAGCGGAATCTATGTCCCGTTTTTCGATCGACCGGCGCATACCCCGACTGGTGTGGCGAGACTTGCCGTGCAGACGGATGCGCCGGTGGTGCCGATGGCGATCTACATGAGGCACAACGGGCGGCACGAGATCCGGATTCTTCCACGGGTCGAACCGCCGGAAAAAACATTGGACAAGAATCAGAAAATTGAGGAGCTTACTCGACGATGCTCGTTGGCCATCGAGCAGCTTATCCGGTACGATCCAAAGCAGTGGGTGTGGTTCCATGACAGGTGGCGTGAACAGGAGAGGGTGGAGGGTGAAAATGATACGGTTCAATAGGCTGTTGTATTTCGGGATAATCGCCGGGCTTTTCCTCGCCGCGTGTTCGAGCGAGCCATCCGATGAAATCGCGTACGAAGTCGGCGACACACCCGACGACGTCTTTGTAGATTTTGTGACCGAAGAGACCGACAGTGGGCTTGCCACCTGGAGGCTCACCGCACCGATGGCGAGCCGGTACAAGGAAAAGAAGCTTGTGATTCTCGACAACCCAACCTTTCAATTCTTCGACGAGCTGGGTGATATCAGGACGACACTCGTCTCGGACTCTGGGGAATACTACGAGGACACCAGGAATATGCTCGCCTGGGGAAATGTGGTTGTGACGTCGGTTGACGGGGATATTCTCGAGACGGACAGCCTGCTGTGGGACAATCAGAAAAACAAGATTTTGAGCGATTCATTCGTCAAGCTCACGCGCGGTCGTGACGTGATGACGGGGTACGGTCTCGAGTGCCGGGACGATCTTGGAAAAGTAGATATAAAACGCGACGTTAAGGCGACGATCATCGACGAGGAAGGTGAATTCGACGGATGACGGAAGACGCGAAATCCCCATCTTCGAACGAGGTTTATATCCAGACCGAGAACCTGGTCAAGGTGTACAGCAAACGCCGTGTCGTGAGCGACGTCAGTATCCGGGTTGATGCCGGGGAAGTGGTTGGACTTCTTGGGCCAAATGGCGCTGGTAAGACCACGACGTTCTACATGGTAGTTGGAATGATTCGGCCCAGTGGTGGCCAGATATTTCTCGGGGATAAAAACGTCACAAAGACGCCGATGTACAAACGTGCAAGAATGGGAATAGGTTACCTCGCTCAGGACCCTTCAATATTTAGAGGGCTGACTGTGGAACAAAACCTGCTTTCTATCCTTGAGACGATGAAAATGACCAAATCTGAGCGTAAGGAAAAGCTCGATTTGCTCCTCGATGAGCTCGATATCTCGCACATTCGTAAGAGTATGGGATACCAGCTTTCGGGGGGGAAAGAAGACGGGTCGAGATCACACGGGCGTTGGTTATTGAGCCCAAATTCATGCTTCTCGACGAGCCGTTTGCCGGAATCGACCCCATTGCCGTGGCGGATTTGCAGAAAATCGTCAAAAAGCTCAAGCAGCGCGGGCTCGGGATCCTGATTACGGATCACAACGTGAGGGATACCCTGAGCATAACCGACAGATCCTACGTCATGTATGAGGGAAGCATCAAAAGATCCGGTGCGCCCGATGAACTTGCGGAAGACGCCGAAGTCAGAGAAATCTATCTCGGCGAGTCTTTCCGGCTCTAGGCAATAACGACTGGACCAGGTGATTGCGATGGAAATGAAAATTGGCCTGCACTTAAGGCAGAGACAACAGCTGGTGATGACGCCCAAGCTCCAGCAGGCGCTCAAGCTTCTCCAGATGCCCGCGATCGAGCTTCAGCAGATGCTCAAGCAGGAAATCATGGAGAACCCTCTCCTCGATGAAGAAGAGGATTTCCTCGAGACCCAACAGGAGGAAGAGCGCCAGGAAGCGGAGACCGACAAGAACGAAGAGAAGGCCGACGAGAATGACTCGGAAGAAAAAGACGAAGAAGTGGACTGGGAAGAATACTTGCAGTCCGGTTGGGAAGTTGCCGCCGGTCTGGGCGAGGAGGCCCCGGAGGATTTTGTCGAAAGAGTTCCCGTCGCAAAACGTTCTTTTACCGAGCAGCTGATCAGCCAGCTGCGGATAGTGACCGACGACGAGCGCACTATCGAGATTGGCGACTATATCATCGGCAGCCTGGACGATAGCGGCTATCTCACCTGTGAACTCGAAGAAGTTGCAAACACCTTCGAGACATCGACCGAGGAAGTTCAGAAGGTCCTCAGCATCATCCAGACGTTCGACCCGCCCGGCGTCGGGGCTCGCAATCTTAAGGAAAGCCTGCTCATTCAGCTCGCCGTTCGCGGGCTGGAAGACTCTCTGGCCGCACGAATCATCCGCGACCACTTTGATGAATTCAAACAGAAGAAATACCCCGAGCTGAGCAAAAAGCTCAAAGTTTCGATTCCCGATATTCAGAACCAGTGCAAAGTAATCAGCACGCTCGATCCCAAACCGGGGTTGGAGATCATGGCGGGAGACCCGCACTACGTGATTCCGGATCTCGTTGTGGAGAAGGTCGACGAAAAATACGTAATTTATCTCAACGACAAGAATATCCCCAGGCTCCGGATCAACTCGGTGTACCAGGAAGAGCTTCTCAAGGAAAACCACGAAGGTAATCGTGAAACGAAGGAGTTTATCCAGTCGCGGCTCAAGTCGGCGCGCTGGCTGATTCAAACGATTGAGCAGCGCCGCCGCACGATGGTAAAGGTGATGGAGTGCATCGTCCGGAAACAACGCGAGTTTTTTGAAAAAGGGACGGCAGCCTTGAGACCGCTCACCCTCCAGCAGGTGGCGAGCGAGATCAACATGCACGAATCGACGGTCAGCCGCGTGACGACAAATAAGTACGTTCAGACCCCAAGGGGCGTCTTCGAACTCAAGTTCTTCTTCTCGAGCAGTCTTGGGACTCAGGACGGCAACGAGATTTCGGCCAAAAGCGCCAAGGACAAAATACGCCGGATTATCGAGCAGGAAAATGACCATAACCCACTGAGTGATCAGAAGATAGCCGACATTCTAATGGCCGATGGTCTCAATATCGCTCGGCGTACGGTGGCGAAGTACAGGGAGCAGCTCAACATACTGCCGGCGAGGATGAGAAAGCAGTATTAACGGCCGGCTAAAAGTCTTGGCGGGTTTACGCCCATCCATGTATACTGTAATTGAAGAGTGAAAAACTCTCTTTGTTAACTCGTTAATTAATACCTATCAAACAGGCGAAAGAGTTGATATTTAGATACTTAACAGCATTTCCATCACTCTCCAGAAAAGTCTTACAGACGCGAAACTTTACCTCAAGCTCCTGTCTCCCGGTTCGGAATCTTGATGTGTCCGCAGGCGGCATGTGAGTTGACCTTTATTGCTATAGAGAGGTGAGACATGAACATTGAAACGACTTCCAGACACTACGAACTGACCCCAGCACTCAAGGAATACGCAGAGACCAAGGTGGAGCAGCTGACAAAGCATTTTGACAACATAGTGAACGCCCATATCATCTTCGAACTCGAGAAATACAGGCATTCCGTGGAGGTTACAGTCCATGTAAACGGGAAGGATTTCAACAGCCGCGAGGAATCCGAAGACATGTACGTCTCCGTCGACAGGGTTGTCGAAAAACTCGAAAGGCAAATCAGCAAATACAAGGGGAAGCGGTTCAGTAAGAAATCTCCCAAGCTCGGGGAGATCGAAGTCGATCTCCCGCCCGAGGAGCCTCTGCAGGGTGCTGAAGGCGGCGAGGGGATTGTCGCCGTTGATCCGATCGAATTTCCGTTTTTGACCTTGAGCGAGGCGGTCAAGAAGATGAATTCGGATGGCAAGGGATTCAGTATCTTTTCGAACAAAAACACTAAGCGTTTGTCGGTTCTCTTCAAGCGAGAGGACGGATCACTGGGGCTTATCGAGGCGTAGTACATGAAGAAAGAGATGCTCTCCGTAAATGAGTTCTTCGAGACGACCACCGAAGCATTGGCGCTCGAACACCTCAACGATCACATCGAAGGAGCTCTGCCGATTACGGTTACGGACGTTCACAGGCCGGGAATCGCTCTAACCGGTTTTATGCAGACATTCCTGAACGAGCGTATTCAGATTCTTGGCGAGACCGAAATTCTCTATCTGAATACAAGAAAAGAATCAGAACGCAAGCGGGTCGTGGAAAACCTTTTCTCCGTCCCGCTCGTTTGTTTCATCATCACACACCATCTCGATGTTCCAATCGAGCTTGTCGATTCGTGCAACGAGCACGGTGTTCCGCTGCTCAGAACGAGCATGTCGACGACGCCGTTTATCCACGAACTCACCCGATTTCTGGATGACTATTTTGCTCCGACGGAACTCGTTCATGGCACGATGGTCGATGTTTACGGCGTCGGCCTGCTCTTCACCGGCCAGAGTGGAATCGGCAAGAGCGAGATCGCGCTCGATCTCGTCGAACGCGGCCACAGGCTTGTGGCGGATGATAGCGTGTTTATGATGAAGAAGGCCGAAGACATCATCCTGGGCCGCGGGCATGAACACCTCCAGCACTTCATGGAAATCCGCGGGATCGGCGTCATCGACATACAGGCCAAGTTCGGTATCCGGTCGATCCGCGTCCAGAAACGCCTCGAGGTAGTGGTGAACCTGATGGAATGGGACAGGAAGAAAGACTGGGAGCGCCAGGGCCTCGACGAGGTTTACACAGAAATACTCGGAGTCAAAATACCGAGGGTCGACGTCCCGCTCTTTCCCGGAAAGAACATCACGGTAATTTCCGAGGTCATCGCGATGAATCATATGTTCAAGGTTTACGGGTACAAGGCGGCCGACCGGTTCAACCAGCTCCTCATCGACAAGATGGAAAGCGACCGGCGGACCCGCCATTATCTCAGGTACGATACGGAGTAGCACCGAATTCATCAATCAGGTCGAACATGGTCACAGGTATTCTTGTCACGCACGGCAGGCTCGCGACGGCGTTGATCGAAACCGCCAAAGTCATTTTTGGCGAATTCTCGCACTGTCACGGCGTCACCAATGAGGGGAAATCACCTCAGGCGCTCAAACAAGAGATCGACTCGCTGGTTGCGGCAGCGGCGGGCGAGCGATGTGTTGTCTTTGTCGATTTTTTTGGGGGGAGTTGTTGTCACGCGTGTATGCAACTGAAAGTCGAGCGTGATGACGTCCCGATAATAACGGGGGTCAACCTGCCTATGTTGCTCGCTTTTCTTAACAAGCGAGAGAGTGTGTCGTTCGAGCAACTTCCCGCGGAAATCCTTGGCCGCGGACACAGCAGTATCCAGTCGGTGGATCCCAACCAAATGTAATGCCGCTAAGTCTTGTCCGCATAGACGACCGGCTTATCCATGGACAGGTGGTCCTTGGGTGGGCGAGGGTGTTGAAGCCCGATCGGATAGTTGTGTCCAACGACCGTATCGCGGGGAACACGTGGGAACGCAAGTTCTACACGGCGAGCGTACCCCCGCAGATGAAGGTCTCGTTTCATACGCTCGCCGAAACCGCCGCGGGTCTTCATGACGACATCTTCAAATCGGAATCGGTATTGATGCTTTTTGAGTCCGTTCCCGACGTCTACGAAGTGATCAAATCCGGGGCACGGTTCGAGGAAATAAATGTCGGCGGGCTGCACTACCGCCCCCAGACCGACGAGATCCTTCCGTTCGTATTCCTCTCAGAAGAAGACAAGCGCCTGCTGCGCGAGCTGGTCAAGCAGGGCGTGACGTTGACGGCCCAGGACATCCCCGGCAACACCCCCACGATCATAAACTCTATCGTAGTCTGACCCTCCCTCTTGCTTCGTTGCCTCCTATGCGGGGCGGGACATGCCGTTTGCGTAGCATTGCTCGGAGCCAGGGAGGATCCACCGGCGGCGCAGCCGACGGTTAGCCGACCGCCAGCGGAGAGCGCGAAGCAAACGGCATGTCCCGCCCCGCGCCAAGCAACGTTCAATCGAATGCTGGGGATTTGCATGGATTCTCAGCGATTTCTCTTATAAAATGACATTCGTTTACAATTTCGAACGGCACACCAACCAGGCTCGATAAATGAGTTCGTTTGTCATACTGGGAATAATGGGCGGGATTCTCGCCGTCGATTACAGGGCGGGGTGGCAGAGTCTGCTCGCCCAGCCCGTGTTTTCCGCCGCCGCCGTCGGGTTCGCCATCGGTGAGATCGAAATCGCGCTCGCCGTCGGGGTGATTCTCGAGCTCGTTTACCTCTCGATCGTTCCCATGCGCGGGGCAAGGATTCCGGATCAGATTGCCGCCGGGGTTGTTGGCGCTGGCACCGCCGCCCTCCTCATTCAGAATACCAGCGATCCGAGGTTTGTCTTCGTTGGCGCCATAGGTGTGTTTATAGGACTCCTTGCGGGCGAGGTGGGGGCGCGGATAACTGCACCGCTTTTTGGGCTGCAAAATCGGATGCTGAGCGGAATCGAGTTTGCCGCGGACGCCACCGGGAAGACCACGGTGCGCCGGATCTTTTGGGTCCACGCGGGGGCCGTCGGATTTATATTTCTTGTTGAGGCGCTTCTCATCCTGGCTCTCGGGGCGGGAGGTTACTACGCGGGTGACAGACTGACCCGGTTTACCGGCGGCTTGCTCGTCGAAGGCGCTACAAAGTGGAGTCTACTCGTTCCCGCGATAGGCGCCGCATCGCTCGTCCACCTGTTCTGGCAGCACCATCTCCGACGCGCGTTGTTGGTCTGTGCCGTGGTGGTGGTGATATTCCTGTGGCTGAGGTAAAAACCAAGATCGGCCGTTTTACGCTGTTTCGCGTATTCCTCCGGCTCCTCTTTCTCCAGGGGCTTCTCAACCGGCGTGGGATGCAGAACCTGGGGTTGGTGAGTGCCCTCGGGCCGGCCAGCGGAAAGTTGGACTCGACGGGTGGAACCGCCTTACTCCTCAAGCACTTATCGTTCTTTAACTGCAACCCGAATTTTACACCTCTCGTTGTTGGAGGAGTGCTCAGGCTCGAGCAGGATAAGAGGGACGGGAAGCCGGTAACCGACGATGATATCGAATATTTTAAACGCGCGTTGACCGGGCCTCTTGCCGCCATGGGGGACATGCTGTTTATCGGAAATCTAAAACCCTTGGCATTGACTTTCGCATGTATCTTTGCTATATATAAGCTCCCCTTGGGGTTATTGGCAGTTTTTTTGCTATATAACGTGATGATAGTCGCGTGCCGCCTGTGGGGAGTTTTCTTTGGCTACGCCAAAGGCTGGGAGCTCGTGGACGTCTTCTCGGGTCCCGAGTTCCAAAAGGTATTGAGCATCGTCGAAGGGATGAGTGCGGGTGTGGCGGGGGTGCTTCTTGGGGTTCTTTTTCACCGGTTCCCCGAACACGGCCATATCACGTTGTTGCTGGCCGTTATCCTGGCGGCGGTTACCCTTTATCTTTTGAGAAGAGATGTTCCAGCTTCCTGGGTTGCAATAATCCTTTTCCCAACCTCTGCGTTTATAGCTCTTCTAATTGGCTAGGGTTGTCATGCGGGTCGCCCGTGCAAACCGGCGAGAGATATCGAACGGCCGGTTACAGAACAGAGTATAGTTATGATACAGTTTGAGGCCGAAGTGACCAACAAGATCGGGATGCATCTGCGAGCAGCGGGTGAATTCGTCAAAACAGCTACGAAGTTCGACAGCGAAGTTTTTGTCATCAAGGATGGCAAAAAGGCGAACGGCAAGAGCATCCTTGGGCTGGCCAGCCTGGCGATTGAACCCGGCGCGATGATAACCATTGAGATCGATGGGGGCGACGAATCGGAAGCCCGTGATGCCATCGAAGAACTCATCAACAATAAGTTTTACGAAGAATAAAATCCGGAAATATGGACACCAAACGGCTTAAATCTTCGGAGGACACTGTGGGCTCCCGAAGCGAGTCAAAGGATGATTCCGCGCGTTCATCCAAAGACGAAGTAATCCGGTACGGCATTTCCGCCGCGCCGGGGATCGTCATTGGCAAAGCACACGTCGTGGACTCGGAGGACCTCAGCGTTCCGCACACGCGGATTCCGCACGACATGGTTGAGTCCGAGGTTGATAATTTCAACTCGGCGCTCGCGGTTACCCGTGAAGAACTCCTTGAAATCAAGACCGACCTCGCCAATCAAATGGGCGAGGACCATGCTCGAATCTTCGATGCCCATCTTCTCATCCTCGATGACGTGATGGTGGTCGACGACACCGAAGCCCTGATTCGCACCGAGGGATTCAATGCCGCGTGGGCCCTGAAGGTCGTCATATCAAAGGTTGTTTCGAGCTTCGGCAATATCGGCGACGAATATCTCAAAGACCGCGCCGCTGACATTCTTGATGTCAAACGACGCGTGCTGCGAAAGCTTCTCGGGATGGAACGGGAGATGATTCTCAATCCGGCCGAACCCTCTATCGTAGTCGCTCACGAACTCTCTCCCAGCGATACCGCGCAGCTTGACCGCCGTCTCGTGCTCGGATATGCCACCGACCTTGGCGGTCGGACGTCGCACACGGCGATCATCGCTCGATCTCAGGGCGTCGCCGCGGTCGTTGGTCTCGAAGACACCAGTCCGCTGATCGAGACCGGGGATATGGTGATCCTCGATGGTAACTGCGGCACCGTGATCATCAATCCGCTTGATAGCACCGTAGAGAAATACCAGGTCGAGATCGATCGCTGGAAAGAGTTCGAGAAACAGCTTCTCACTCTGACCGGATACCCCGCCGAAACGCTCGACCACAGGAAGATTCTTCTCGAGGCGAACATCGATCTGCCGGAAGAGATCGAGTCCGCGCTCAACTTCGGTGCGGAGGGCATCGGGCTCTTCAGGACCGAGTACTTCTTCATCGCGAAGGACCAGCTTCCCACCGAGGAGGAGCAATACAAGGTTTATCGCGAGGTCGTTGACAATATCAAGGGCAAGCCTGTAACGATACGTGCGCTCGATATCGGCGGCGACAAGATCGCGGGATATCTGCACAGTTCGGCGGAACTGAACCCGTTTATGGGGTGGCGCGGTATTCGCTTTCTTCTGACAAGAAAAGATATTTTCAAAACACAACTTCGAGCCATTTACCGCGCAAGCGCTTACGGAGAAGTCCGGCTCATGTTTCCTCTCATCGTCGGGATCGAGGAAGTCATCCTGGCCAAGGAAATTTGCGAAGAGGTTAAGGCTGACTTGACGAAGAGCCGTTACCGCATCGATCCCGATGTAAAAATCGGCATCATGGTCGAGACTCCGGCGGCGGTCGCCATGGCGGGAGCGCTCGCGAAGGAAGTTGATTTCTTCTCTGTTGGAACCAACGATTTGGTCCAGTACACGATGGCGGTTGACAGAGGCAATACGAAGATTTCGCATTTGTATCAGCATCTACACCCAAGCATTATACGGTTTTTGAAAATGACGGTGGATGCCGCAAAGAAGAACAACATTCCGACGGCGGTCTGCGGCGAAATGTGCGCGGACCCGCTCGCAACAGTTATTCTTCTCGGGCTCGGCGTTGATGAATTCAGCTGCAGTCCGAACGCGATGCCTGAAGTCAAGAAAATCGTCCGGTCGGTCACATATGACGAATGTAAACTGCTCGTGAAACGTATCCAGAAGTACTCCACGACCGAGAAAATCGAATCGCATGTCAGAGCGTTCTTGATGGATCGGATTCCCGAGCTTTCATTGTTTGTCGAGGGAACACAACATGGCCTATAAATCTGTAAGTTTTGAAAAACTCCGCGGCGAATTTGACAAGAAAGGAATGCTGGACCTCGTTCTGGCCTTCCCATCGCATATGTCCGACGCGTGGGAGCGCGGAAAGAAATTTGCCGAAACTCTCTCTCCGCAATCACCAAAAAAAATAGTGGTGTTCGGGATGGGTGGGTCCGCAATCGGCGGTGACATGGTGCGCTCGTTTTTTGGCAACCGCTTGAATATTCCGCTCCACGTCAACCGTGCCTATGACGTGCCGTCTTCACTGCACGAAGACGCGCTTTTTGTTTTCTCGAGTTACTCGGGCAATACCGGTGAGACGCTCTCCGCCTACGATGCGGTTCGCGACGCGGGGATGCCGGCGGTCGCGATAACGAGTGGCGGAGAACTCGAAAAACGCTGCCAGCGCGATTCCATTCCGGTGTGCAAGATCCCCGGGGGAATGCCGCCGCGGTCGGCGATTGCCTATTCGTTTTTTCCGCTGATCTGTACGCTCAGCGCCATGGGGATTGCCAGGGTCGAAGATGCGGAATTCGAAGAGGCCAGGGAGAAACTCAGCATACTTTGTCGCGAATACGCTCCGGATTCGCCCGAAAACGAAGCGGCGGATCTCGCCCGCCGGTTTGAGGGAAAGCTTCCGTTCGTGTATTCCTGCGGAGGGCTTTTCGACGCCGTCGCTCGAAGATGGAGCTGTCAGATAAACGAAAACGGGAAGTCGCTCGCCCATTTCGCGACCTTTTCCGAGCTCAATCACAACGAGATCGTCGGCTGGAAAGCGCTCGATTCCATCCGTGATCAGATCGTGGTTATCTCTCTCGAAGACGAGGAAGATGATCCGATGGCTCTCAGACAGGCCGATATTGCCCTCGAAATCATCGGCCCGCTTTCCGGCGGCATCATCCGGATCCCGAACGTGGTTGGGGGCCGAATGACGAGAATCCTGGCTGCGATGATTCTTGGTGACTTCGCAAGCGTGTATTTGGCATATTTGAACGGCGTTGATCCAACGCCCGTGACAAACATCGATTTTCTGAAAGACCGCCTCAAGAGAAACCCCGACTGAGGCGTAGTCTGGCGTCAATCACGAGACAAAATTTGCTTGGAAAGGCTGTGATGAGGTGAAAGCTATTATCCCCGCAGCTGGGATCGGAACACGTCTCAGACCCCATACTTATACGTTGCCGAAGGCGCTACTTTATGTTGCCGGACGGCCGATCATATCGCATATTCTCGACGATGTCATTGAACTCGGTGTTTCGTCGGTTGTGCTCATCGTCGGATACAAGGGTGAGCTCATAGAAGAATACGTGAAGGCCGAGTACAAGGATCTCGACGCGACTTTTGTCTACCAGGCGGAACGGCTCGGGATCGGCCACGCGATGAACATGACGAGGGACACGGCGAACACGGGAGAGCCGCTTCTCACGATACTCGGTGATACCGTCGTTCGTTCTGACCTCAGAAGCATCACGGGGGCGACGACAAACGTCCTCGGCGTCAAGGAAGTCGAGGATCCAAGACGGTTCGGTGTTTGCGAACTTGATGGTCGTAGGGTCACCCGTCTGGTGGAGAAACCCAAAAAACCCCCGAGTAACCTGGCTCTGGTGGGACTTTACTATATTCAAGACTCATCGCTTCTTTTTGAAGTACTTCAGGAGCAGATCGATAAGGACATCAGGGAACACGGTGAGTATCAAATAACGACCGCCCTGCAAATGATGATTGACCGGGGGGCGGAATTCGAAACGTTCGGAATTGATGAATGGTTTGATTGCGGAAAACCCGAGGCGCTGCTCGAGACGAACAGGCGGCTTCTCGAAGGAGTGCATGAGGCGCCGGCGGCGGATGGTTCGATAGTAATACCGCCCGTTTTCATCGCGCCGTCGGTTAAGATTGTAAACTCGATAGTCGGGCCGTACGTATCGATAGCGGCCGATTCGGTTGTCGAAAATTCAATCATAAAGGATTCTGTGCTCGACCGGGGCGCCAACGTGAACAATTGTCTTCTCGATGGAAGCATCATTGGTTCAAACGCCGTGGTAAGAGGGGGCTTTCAGAATCTCAACATTGGAGACTCGAGCGAAGTCATAATTAAATAGACGGTGCTTGGTTAATTACCGTTCTTGTGAAGGAGGACAGAATGGCTGTGAATCGGCTTTTTACATCGGAATCGGTAACGGAAGGACACCCAGACAAGGTCGCCGATCAGATATCTGACAGCGTTCTCGATGCGGTGCTCGCGAAAGATCCGCACGGCAAGGTGGCGTGCGAATCGCTCGTCACGACCGGGATGGCCTTCATCACCGGCGAAATCACCACGGACGCATATGTTGACATCCCCAGTATCGCGCGACAGGTAATTAAGGACGTCGGTTACACCGATGCGTCATTCGGGTTTGATTACCACACCTGTGCGGTTATCACGTCGATCGACGAGCAGTCGCCCGACATTCGCCTCGGCGTCGTCGACAAGCGCGGGGCCGGAGACCAGGGCATGATGTTCGGTTATGCGTGCCGAGAGACAAAAGTCCTGATGCCCGTATCGATCTTTCTGGCGCACCAGCTCACACGCAGACTGGCCGAAGTCCGCAGGGAAATCAAAGACCTGTCCTATCTTCGTCCCGACGGCAAGTCACAAGTCACGGTGGAGTATGAGAACGGCGCGGTGAAACGCGTTCACACCGTCGTTGTTTCGACGCAGCACGACGACGATGTCTCCATCGATCAGATTCGCGAAGACCTCAAGAAACACGTCGTCGAATACGTCCTCGAAAAATACGAGATGAAGACGGACGACGACTACATTCTGTTCGTCAATCCGACCGGCCGGTTTGTGGAGGGTGGTCCAAAGGCGGACTGCGGCCTCACCGGACGCAAAATTATCGTCGATACCTACGGCGGCGTCGGTAGCCACGGCGGTGGCGCGTTCTCGGGTAAGGACCCGTCGAAGGTCGACCGCAGCGCGTCTTACGCGGCACGGCACATCGCCAAGAACATTGTTGCCGCGGACCTGGCGGATAACTGCGAGATCCAGGTCGCCTATGCGATTGGCGAGCCCGAGCCCGTGTCGATCATGGTTGATACCTTCGGTACGGGTAAGGTCGAAGACATCAAGCTTACCGAGATCGTCCGCAAGACTTTTGATCTCACTCCCGATGGAATCATCGAGAGGCTCCATCTCAGGCGTCCCATTTACCGCCAAACGGCCGCTTACGGTCATTTCGGCAGGGAAGAGCAGGATTTCACCTGGGAGAAGACGGATTTCGCCGACAAGCTCAAGGGAGCCCTTGGCTAGTCCGGGATTTCGGCGCCGTGTCTGATTTCGAAGGCGCCGGGCGAGAATTGCAGACGGGCACGCCGGCTTGTTTGTTCCTTATTTGGAATGACAATACGGCGTGCTCTTTTTTTGGTTATTCGACTATTGAGAAAGTGCCTTTGCGGAAGGTGACGTCGCCGGAAAGGTTGTCCGTGATGGTTACGAGGATATCGAAAGAACCCTGGGAGAGATTGTGGGTTCCGACGTTGATATAGCGTGTTTCGTTCTCGCTGTACCCCGACGATTCGAAACGCGACGACACGATGGGCAGGGCGTCATCGAACCGGTCCCATATGTGTTTTTTCTTTTTAGAATGTGGAATGACCTGGTAACCAATCGTGTACGACGATACGCCGCGTTCATCCAATGTGAGATTGTAGATTTCGAAGTAGAGCGGTATCGCGATTGAACGGCCGTAGGCCCGGACGGGATGTGGTATGACTTCGAGCGCTCCGCGCGAGAAAATAGACGATCTTTCGCTCTGCGCGATCCGCCGGGCAAAAAGGATATCGCTGAGTTCGAGCTCGGGCCCAAAAGTGCGGCAGGTGAACGATGTCTTGTAAGACGATTCGGATCCTGAATTCTCGCCTCTAACCGAAACCGCCATCCTGTAATAACCTTTTTCGAGCGAAAGCACCAATTGCGTGGGGACTAGATTGGCGAAATCGTCCACGTCCGGCGCGGTTTTGAGCACTATGTCTCGTTGTTTTCGCGCCACCTCCTCGAATTCTGAGTTCCAGATCACAACCTCCGCATGGTACGTCTCCTCGAACGATGAGCCGCCCTCGAATACCACGGGGAGTTCGAGATTGATGTCGACTCTGTTGTGATCGTCGCCACTTCGAAACTGGTCGACGCCGAAATAGAATGGAAGCTCTTTGCGGTTGAAGTTGAACGGGTAGCTTGCCGGTATGTCTTCGAGCACGATCTCAAAATTGTTGGCGACCTCCATGATCTTGTCCCTTTGGAACACATCGGATATGTCCTTTGGCATGCTGCGCTGGACATTGGGGTCCATTATCGCGTCGATATTTTCCGGTAGGTTAGGCGCCTGCGCCTGGAGATAATTGGCTTCAGCGATCGGGTCTCCGAGTTTCTGATAGCCCTCGTCGAAGGCGACGGGTTCATATGATTCCATCATGTCGAGGGGAAATTTCTGGGCAAGTCCTTCCGACGTGTCATAAAGCAGAAACTCGATGAGGTCGGGGGAGAGATCGTTCCAGATCCCCGTGCCGTTTATCGCATAAATGTATTCGTCGTTGAGGCCGAACTGCTGGAACGCGATGAGCATGTCGTGGCGCTGGAAGTACCACAGCTCTCCCGGCGGTCGCATTTTCTTGATGGTGACTTCTCCCCATATCTTGCCCCGGTAATCGGGAGGACCGTACCGGATGAGAACTTCGCCACGTTTGTCCCACCCCGGCCATTTTCTGCTCGGGAAGAACTTTTTGGCGAGCTTGACGCGTACGAGGTGCTCCTCGCGCCTCTCATTCTCCGGTGTCGTGGGTGTGGGGTCGTTGAGCTGCCAGAAACGGTTGATCCACTCGATGTGATCTTCCTCGGTCGCAAGCGACAAAAAGTGCCGGATCTGGAAGGGATTCATGAGGTATTGGGTTCCGGCGAAGATCTCCTGCATATCGGAGGAGAGAAGCTCGACGTCCGATTTCTTGATCTTGTAGGTCGGATTGCCGGCGGCAATCGGTGCTGCGGCTCCTGCCAACGCGAGAAAAATGCTTATGAATAAAACGATGATCATTTGTTTGCCCTGGCGACGAGTGCGATTCCTATTACCAGGAATATAATGTTTCCCAGCTCCGCCGCAAGCAAAGGCGGCAGCACACCGTTGTACCCGAGGGTTTGACCGACCCTCAATACGCCGTAGTAGATAAAGCTGATCGCCAGGGTGAGACCGAAGCCGGTGGCGATGGATTGCTTTCTTTTGCCCGAGGACAACGCGACGCCAAGCAGGACGAATATCGAACCGGCGAGGGGATAGCTGAATTTGAAATAAAGATCGGTGAGGTAGCGTTCGACATCGCCCCCGCTTCGTTGGACTTTCTCAACGTGCGTGGCCAGCTCTTTGAAATTCATGTGCTCCACGTCGACCTGGTCTTTGGCGAAATCATTCGGCAGCTCGTGAATCTCGGGGATCAGGAGTTCATCGAAAGCCTGGACATGCTCGGCGTCGGAATCAAAAAGCCTGTCAAAGCCATTTGTGAATGTCCATTGGCCGTCGTTCCACTTTGCCTTCTTCGCGTCAACACGCCGAATCAGGGTTGTCTCATCGAACTTTTGTACGACGACGTCGTGCAGTGTCTTTGTCGCGATGCTGTAGCGGCGGGCGAGATACACATAGCCATCTTCCCCCAGGTAGTGGAAGTTTTCCTTGATCGTTGGGTTCGACCTGGTACGGCCTTCGATTTCGTGATGTTTTATGTCCTCGCTGCGGCGGTTGGCTTTGGAAACCACTTCGTCATTGAACCAGGTTGAAAAGATGCTCACGGCGACGGCTGTGACCAGAATAGGCGTCGCAATCCGGACAAGGCTCAGCCCCGAAGCGATAAACGCGGTGATTTCGTTTCGGCGGGACATGATGCCAAGCGCGAATATTGCCCCGAGGAGAAGCGAGACGGGAATGATGTATGTGAGAATAAACGGGATCGAAAAAAGGTAGTAGAGACCGATCGTCGGCAGGCTCGCCTCGTGATCGATAAAGTTGTCAATCTCCTCGAAGACATCGATCGTGATATAGATGACCGTGAACGCCAGGATGGCGATAAAGAAAATCCGAATGAACTGTTTGAGCAGGTATCTGTCGTGTATGCGGAAATTCATGGGTTTTTTCGAAATACCTTGAAACGGCTAAGAAAGCGAAAGCGGATTGCGCCCTGTTCGAGTGTGGTTCTCCGAATAAGAATCAATGCGGCGACTCCAAACAGAAAATTCGGGACCCACATCGCGATCACCGGACTGAGTATACGCCGGTCGGCGAGTTTTTCGCCACCAATCAAGCAGATATAGTAAACGAGAAAAACGAGAATGCTAAGACCGATCGCCGTATTCATCCCCGATCGTCCCAAACGTACTGCGATGGGGGAGCCGATGAGGACAAAGATAACACATGCGAAGGGTATCGAATACTTCTTGTGAATCTCCACGCGATACCGGTCGATCTGTCTGAAGTACGATTTCTTTATTTCGGACTGGCTCTCAAGCGCCTTTCGCGTCAGCAGCTCCTTGGATTGTCTCTCGCCCGTCTCCCGTTTCGGTTGGGCATCGTGGGCCTGGATTCTGGGTCTCGGCCTTCCGTCGGGCGAGTGTGTTTCCGGGCTCTTGCCCTCGCCGAACACACTGTCGCGGACGGCGGGCTCGAGAAGGGCGAGCATGTTGTTAACCTGGAGCCCCGCCATTCTCGTCATTTTCGCCCGGGTTTCGACGATGTCGTTCCGTATGTCTCCGATTTTGTCGCGCATCATCTGGGCGCTCATTTCACGGTCGCCGCGGTAGTTTCTTTCGCTTCTTTTGAGCGACCGGTCGATGTCCTTGATATTCATTATGTAGTTCTTCAGAACCGTCCGGCGGTAGGTCGAGGGGTCGTTCCCCTGGGGTATCTCGTGAATTTCCGCGTTCTCCAGCTCGAAACGAAGAATCTGGCTCGCCTCGATGAATTCGAGCTTTCCTTGTTCCGCGGTGATTGTCTTTATGAGCGTGCCCTTCTTGTCGCTTTCGAAAATCTGGACGTTTCGGATTCTGCCCGTCTTGTCATCTTTGTGTCTGACGTAGATCTTGTATCCCTCGAAGGCATCGATAAAAACATTCTCCTTTATCTCTATCGTCGGCTTCTTCTTGTTGATGTCGATGAGGAGGTTGAGCAGCTTGTGGTTGCTCTCCGGCAGAACGTGATTGTTGTAGAGAATCATTCCGTACGTGAGCAGGGACGCGAGGACGAACCCCGGGAGCACCATTCGGTAAAGGCTGATCCCACTCGCCTTCATGGCCGTTATCTCGTTTTCAGATGCGAGGTTACCAAACGCCATCAGCGTTGCGGGCAGCACGGCCATTGGTATGATTAATGCAAACATGTGACCAAGACTCAGAACAAATGTCTGAAGGACGATGTGAAAGGCGACGCCTTTGTCGAGAAACAAATCGATGTAGCGAAGGATGAAATCCATTATAAAAATGAAAGTTAAGATCGACAGCGAGAATATGAACGGTCCGATGTAGTTGCGGACTATGTAACGTTCGAGAATCATTGATGTCGATCCTTCAGCGTTAAGAAATTCGAAACTTCGTATTTATATACACAAATAATTGTTTTGTTTTCAAGCACTTTGTACATGTGACACCTGACCGGTCCCGCGACAAAACCGAAAAGGTTTGCCGGTGGCGGGATTGACCGGTCGGGGTCTAGGTGTCGATGGGAAACTGTCGCCAAAAGGTGACAATTCAGCAGGATTCTGTATCGAAACAGGGACAGCCCGACGTATGCCCACCCGGGGTGCTCTGACATATTTTGAGATGGTGATCGAACTCGAAGTCTTCCCCAAAGTGGTTTGTGAACCCATGACTTCCCCGTTGTTGGACAAAACGTGGCCAAGAGATACCCATTGCATTTGACGAGTAGAACATCTGCAAGGCGGCTATTGCTGCTTTTGACGGCAGCGGTCATCTCACTTACAACTTATACAACGATCCACGCCCAAAGTTTTACCCTCGACCTCAATGATTTTCGCGATCTCTATGTAGAAAATCCGTGGGATACACTGCGCACTCCCCTCAACGTCGTCTATCTTGGTGAACACCACACCGTTCCGAACTTCCTCTCGAGCGATTTCTCGCGCCAGCGTGTAATCGAGGAGTACGCTCCGAACGCCAACCTTAAAATCACCTTTCGTGTGCCCCTCACACAGCGGTTCCAGAGCGACGAAGTCCGGGATGGGGAATTCATCGCTTTCTCACTACGGCCGATCGACGCGCCCGGCGTCGAAGTGACGTTGGAAACCGTGGATGAAATCGCCGCGGCTCGCTTCCATTCCACGCGCAACGAGGTGTGGCGCGAGTCGGTTGTCCATTCGGTAACCGCGCTGGACCAGGATCAGGAGGAACAGAAGGGGCTTCTTAACATAAATATACCCGTTCCCCTTCCCGGCGCCGTCGAAAAGCTTATCGGCGAGGGGGACAAGACCAACATCGATATCTCCGGCCGCGAGCAGATTACGTTTGCCGGGGAAACCCGCCGCGTGAGCCCGTTCTATGGCGTAGAGGGACAGCAAAAGCAACCGCTCTTCCCGTCGCTCGATATGAAGCAGGAACTCGATGTGCGTCTCCAGGGGCAGATCGGTGAGAAAATCAATATACAGGTCGATCATACGAGCAGCAGCACACTCGAGGGGCAGAACCGGATCCGGTTGAACTATGTGGGTTTCGACGATGACATCATTAAGCTGATCGAACTCGGAAACACAAGTTTGTCGCTCCCCGGGTCGCCGCTCGTGAGTTTTTCGACATCATCGAAGGGGCTTTTCGGGATCAAAACGCTGGCCCAGGTCGGCCCGATGGACATGACGGTGATCGCGAGCAAGGAGGAGGGCGAGGCATCGCGTGCGTCGTTCACCCCGTCCGGCGGATCTCTCGGTCAGACCGAAGAGCGAACCATTTCGAGTCTCAACTTCGTCGCGAATAAATATTTCTATCTCGACCATCCGCCCACTCCTGGAATGGGCGGCCGCTTTGTCCGGCCAAGAGTGGGTCTGATCGATGTGTACCGGTCGATCCAGGACTTCGAGGCGTCCTCGAGGCCGAAAACATGGGGAATCGCATACGTTGATACGTTTGGAACCGGAACTGACATCGGACGCGGGGATGATTTCGAAAAGAGACAGTTCGAAATCCTCATCCCGGGCGATGACTACCTCTTTGTCCTCGACGCGGTGACCGAGGATGTCAACGGGATCGAACTCGTCCGGCCGGTCTCGAAGGGCGAGGTGCTCGCCGTCGCCTATGTAAACGTTGCCGGCGATACGATCGGTGACTACGCACAACCCGCGTCGGATCTCGAGGATGCGCCGCTCGAATTTGAACTCATCTGGCCGGCCGATCCGTTGCCGACGGGGCGTTTCGGGTACACATGGCAGTACATGATGCGGAACATTTACAACCTCGGTCTCTCGAACATCGATGCGAGCTCGCTCGAACTCGAAATCGCTGAGATTTCGATCCGTCAGAACCCGACGACACCCGATTCTCTCGATGTTCCCTTTATCCGTATATTCGGTCTCGACCAGACCGACCAGACGGGCACGGGGCCGCCGGACAGCCGCATCGACCTCACCTCGGGCGTGGTGGACGTTTCCCGCGGGCTGCTCACTTTTCCCGGGCTGTGGCCGTTCGACCCGGACCCGGCCCAGGTCGCCGCGTGGACGATAAACGACACTCTTCCCGATGGGTTCGCGTTTACCGGTCCCTACGCAACGCTCCCGAACACAATCATGTACACGACTGCGCAGACGAATCAGGATTTCCTGTCGAGTTCTCGGTTCAATATCATTGTGCGTGGTTCGAGCACTTCCCGAACGTTCCGGATCGACGCGTTCAACATCACCGAAGGCAGCGAGGTTATCAAGCTCGACGGCAGGACGCTTGCGAGAAACCGGGATTACAACATTGATTACGAAACGGGAGAGGTCGAGCTCACCGGCGAGGTTCTCGATCAGCTCACACCAAGTTCAAACATAACCATTGACTACGAGTACAAACCATTTGCCGGTGGGGCATCCAGCACGTTATTGGGGTTCAACTCGATCCTCAACCTCTCGAAGAGTTCGCGGATCGGCACCACGTGGCTTTACGAGTCAAAGGCGAGTTCGACCACGCACCCCCGATTGGGAGAGGAGCCGACGCGCTCCGTCGTCGGTGGACTCGACGCCAATCTCCAGTATGAGCCCAAGATATTTACGTCGATCGTCAATATGCTGCCGCTCGTCGATACCGACGCCAGGAGTTCGCTGAGCGTCAACGGCGGTATCGCCATCAGCATGCCCGATCCAAACACAAATGGCGAAGCCTACATCGACGACATGGAAGGCGTCGAAGACTCGGACATCCTTTCGCTTTCGCGGCGAAGCTGGTCATGGGCGAGTCCGCCCGTCGATCCCGAAGATCCTACGTTTACGCAGACGCTGTCTTCGGAAAAAAACGCCGGCTTGTTCTGGTACAACATCGAGCCCGACCGTGGCGTCCACCGCCGCGACCTCAACCCGGAACTCGATGAACGGGAGAGCACCCTCGTTCCATCCCTCGAAGTGGAATTCTTCGAACCGTCGACCGACTCGACCGAGTGGGCTGGCGTCATGGCGGGTTTTCGCGGCGGTCTCGATTTGTCGCAGGGGCAGTTCATAGAAATTTGGGTCAACGATTTCCAGACCAAATCAGCCGACCGGAAGGGTGTCCTCCACCTCGATCTCGGTTTTATTGATGAGGATTTCTACGACCCGGACGACAACGAATTCAACAATGAAGACTCCAACCGCGACGGTTTTACGATCGGCGGTGAGCTCAACGAAGACACCGGTCTTGATGGTATTTCAACCGGCGAAGCGGGGGACGATCCCGACGATGACTACATCAGCCAGAGGATCGAGGAAGACGGCAATCGGTTCACACGGATCAACGGGACGGAGGGAAACGGTCTTCTCGATAGTGAGGATCTCGACGGATCGGGGCAGCTTGAAACGGCGAACGCATACTTTACCTATATCATCGATTTGTCCGACAGCGCGGTGGTCGATGTTCGCAGGGATTTCAACCCGCCGAATGACTTCTACACCGACAGTCTGGATTCCTGGCGGCAGTACCGTATTAATCTCGGAGATTACGCCGAAATCAAGAAAGACGGGAAGCCGGCGATCGAACAGATCAAACACATGAGAATCTGGTTCGATCACATAAGCGACACCGTGAGCCCGCGCCGGAGCAGGATCCAGATATGCGGCTTCAAGTTCGTCGGCAACCGGTGGGATGAGGACGGTCTCAGAACGCTCGCCGATAGCCTTGTCGTAATGCCCGACACGCTTATCGAGAGATTCGCGCTCGGTGTCATAAGCACCAAAACGGACCCGACGAAATACAACCCGCCGGTCCAGCCGAACATTCAGAACGACATCGCGGAAAAAGAACAGTCGCTTCTCGTAGACTATGAAAACATCGCTCCGGGCCACTCGTGGCGAATTCGAAAACGGTTCACCGGGGCGGGGTTGGACTTTTCGACATACCAGGATCTCAACATGTTCGTTCATACGGACAAGATAGATCCTGACCTGGAGTATTTTTTCCGGATGGCGTTCGACAGCCTCACGTTCTACGAAATACAGATCCCCCTGACATCCCAGTTTTTCAGCGATGGCAACTGGTCTCGAGTTCTCGTGGATCTTGCCGATTTCTCCGATCTCAAGTTCGAGCCGGATGACTCGGTTGTTGTCGGAACGGCGCAGGACATGGCCGATCCGAGCAGAACGTATACCGTTCGCATGGTCGGGCGGCCGAACAAACCGAGTATGTTTAACGTCCGCTTCCTCTACGCCGGGCTCCGGAACAAGAGTGACCGGTCGGTGACGGGCGAAGTGTGGATCAACGATATTTACCTCGGAAATCGAAGACGGGATATCGATACGGCCCAGCGTGTGACAGGTTCGCTGAACATGGGGAATGTGATTTCCCTTAGTGGAAGCTGGCAGCAAACGGGCGCGGATTATACTCCGTTCGGTCAAAAAAGGGGAAGCGGCACCAACACGAACTCCGTGTCGCTCAGCGCCAAAACGAGCATCGAACATTTTTTCCCGTTGTTCGGTTTCAAAGTGCCCGTGACGGGGAGTTTCAGCCAGAACACGAATCTGCCCAAATTTATGCCGAACAGCGATACCGAGATTTCGGACTCTGCCGTTCAGGACAGCATGAAGAGCCAAACCACCCTCCGTGGATTCAGCACCACGCTCACCAGGAGCGGTTCAAAAAACCCGCTCCTCAAATATTCATTCGACAAACTCAAGGCGAACTACTCGATGAGTCAGTCGCGTCAGAAAACACCGTCGAGCGCGGACACGACACTGACCATGAGCGGGACACTCGACTACTCGATCACGTTCAGCGGTAAGCACAGGCTGCGGTTGTTCAAGAATTTTGGAATTCGCTACTGGCCGAATTCTTTCAATTACCGCGTCAATGCATCCCGGACGAAAGGACAGCGATATCGAACGGTCGGTGGACGCCTGTCCCCCGATCCGCTCGTGTGGAACGCGGGAATAGGCGAATCGGGCTCCATTACTTACGTGCCGATTACTTCGCTGACATCCTCGTTCAGGATGCAGACCCAACGCGATCTCAAGCTTCCCCACGAATGGATGGGGATCGATATCGGCACCGAGACGAACCGGAACCACTCGTTCCAGGCGAACTACAAGCCACCGCCGATGTTTCTCATAAAGGCGTTCAGCCCGGACATCAACTACAGCGCGGGCTATCGCGAAGATGCCAGTCCCAACATTCAGAAACCCGGCGACCCGAACGGCGTGCGTAACGTGTCGGCGAACCGTGATATTCAGCCTAAAGCTCAGGTTCGACATCGGACGATACCTGGGCAATATTTTTGGCGCCGTGGGTTTGATGGAGAAAGAAGATCCGAATGCCAACCCCCAGCCAAGGGGGTTGGGGGCCGCTCCAATCGATACAACTGGGACCAGCGGCGGCGCGGTCGCGGAAAGCGATTCCACAAAAAGCAAACGCAAGATAAGCCCGCTTTTCGCCGTGAAGAAAGTGACGGGAATATTTGCCAGCATCCGAAAGATAAACGCGTCCGTGTCGCAACGGACGGCGAACTCCTATTCGCGAATTCCAGGGCGGCCGTCGCTGGCCTACCAGTTTGGCCTGACCACGAATAGCGGAGTCATGTACAGGGGAGAAGAACTCGATACGCCCGAACGCGACTCAGAAACTGTGGGGTTGACGCTTGATTCAGGCGTCCAGCTGACCAGCAACATTGATGTCGCGGCGCGGTTCAACCGCTCGGCGACCTCGACGACGTTTCGTGAGGCCAATACTGAGTCGAGAAACATGACATGGCCGGATATCAGCGTGAGCTGGAAGGGGCTGGAAAAGTTTGGCCCGTTCCGAGGGTTGTTTACGGCGACGAGCGCCACTCTGACATACAACAAAACGACCCGTGAATCCGAGAGGAATAGTGTTCTCGAGAACACGAGTGAAAACCAGAGTTTGACGCCGTCGATCATCTTCCAGTGGAAAAACGGCATCCGGAGCACGATTGGTGTCCAGTACGGAAAAGACATGAATGATACCCGCGGGTCCGTAACGGAGAACACGAATCTTCGTGTGTCCGCGGATATGAAATATTCTTTCACACCCGGAAATGCGGTAAAGATACCCCTGCCGTTCTTGCGAAACAAGACGCTCAAGAGTAGACTGGACACGAGCGTTAATGGTAATTTCTCCAAAACCGGCGGACGTCGTTCTTCGGGGGGACCGGGCCGTTTTATCTCGATACCCGGAACGACATCGTTCGGAATTTCCCCGCGGCTTACCTACAACTTCTCGCGGGCGCTCAACGGTTCGCTGTTTACGGATTTTACAAGGACCCACAATGAAGCATCGGATCAGACAACTACCATCGTTCGTATCGGGATCACCGCGACGTTTACGTTTTAGTGCTTTCGCCGTTCCCTTCGCATGCCTGCTCCTCGCCATTCTCTCCGTCGTTGGCTGCTCGGCCGACGAGCAAATCGAGTTTACGGGCGAGCCGTCGTGGCGGTATCTCGTTGACCAGTGCGAATTCGGACCACGGCCGCCCAATACGGCCGCGCACGACAGCACGGTACTGTATATCGCAAATCATCTGAAGAGCCGGGGAGCGGATGTGTCTCTCCAGCGGTTCAAGCGAAGCGATCCTTACGGTGATCGCACACTCAATCTCGTCAATGTTATTGGCAGTTTCGCCCCCGATCAAACAAAACGCGTGCTTCTCGCCGCTCATTTCGACACGCGGCCGCGGGCCGACCAGGAGGAGGCGGACAGTCTCCGCAACATGCCCATTTTGGGCGCCAACGATGGGGCCAGCGGGGTCGCGGTGCTGCTGGAGCTCGCCGACATCATGTCCGTCAGGCTTCCAAAGGGAATTGGCGTCGATCTGGTGTTCTTTGATGGCGAGGACTATGGGAAAGAGGGCGACCTCGAATACTATCTTCTTGGTTCTAAACACTTTGCGGCCAATCTTGAGGGATATCACCCCGTGTGCGGCATGCTTCTCGACATGGTCGGTGCCGCGGATGCGCGGATTCTCCAGGAGGGCAATTCGCTCGGCAGCGAACCGGACGCTGACCAAAGACCTGTTCGCGAGGGCCGAAACGCTGGGATTGGACATATTCGTAAGTCAACGAACTCAGCCGATGTATGACGACCACATACCACTCCTGCTGGCGGGAATCCCGACGGTGGACCTCATCCATTTTCCGTACGAGTATTGGCACACGCTCGAAGACACCCCGGACAAATGTTCGGTCGAGACTCTGCGGCAGGTTGGGACCCTCATGGTGGACTTTCTATATAACTTTTCTTTTTAAGTTTTGCTTGCAACATCAGCCGTTTCTGGTATTACATTGTTGGATGTATGAGTGGGCGCGGGGGCCCACTTTTTTCATATCCTGTTCGCTACCGGACGCAGAGCCCCGATTTTTCTCTCCATCAGGTGTACTTCTATGAACAACAGTGAGTTAGAGAAGGTCATAGCACCAGAGTTGGAGATCCTGGGGTTTGAATGTGTGAAGCTCGAAATCGTGGGTAGTCCCCGGAGCCCAATCGTTCGGCTTTACATCGATCGCGACGAGGGTGTGAGTGTCAAACACTGCATGATGGTGAGCCGTGCGCTCGGACTTGTTCTCGACAATCTCGACCCTTTTCCGGGCCGATATCTTCTCGAGGTCTCGTCGCCGGGAAGCAACAGGCCGCTTGCCAAAGAAGAGCACTTTGTCCGCTTTACCGGGAGCGAAGCCCGGGTCCAGTTTGTGGATCCAGCGGAAGGAAAAAAGACATACACGGGGCCTATTCTCTCGTGTGTGGATGGCGTCCTCGTGATGGACACCGATGATGGCGAAAAGAAAATCCGGCTGGCGGACATCATAAAAGCCAACCTTTTCGCTCAGGAATACAAGATCGATAAGAAACAGAAACGGTCCAGAAAGGTGAAGGACGGCCGAAAATGAACCCGCAGTTTTCCGAAGCATTTAACGATCTCATCCGTCGAAAAACGTATAGACAAAGACGTCTTGATGGAAACCCTCTCGGCCGGTTTCTCTTCCGCGGTGAAGAAGAAAATGGGGAGCGCCGCCGAGGTTGAGGTAATGGAGGACGGCAAAGGGAAATATTGAGCTTTACCTGTTGAAGACAGTTGTCGAAGAGGTAGAGAGTCCGCCGTTGGAAATTTCGCTCGAAGAGGCGCAGGAATACGATGAAGAGGCCAGGCCCGGCGACATAATTAAGATTTACATGCCCTTCGCCGAATTCGGCCGCAACGCGATTCAGATCGCCAAGCAGATTCTCACGCAGAAGATCCGGGAGTTCGAGCGTGACAGAACGTTCGAGGAATACGAAAACCGGGTCGGTGAGATCGTTTCGGGGTCCGTCCAGCAAATCGACAGAAACGGTATCCTCGTCAACCTTGGCAACGCCGAGGCGACGATGCCGAAGAAGGAACAGATACGACGCGAAAGATACAACCAGGGGTCCTCGATTCGCGCGTGCATCGTCAGGGTGGACAAAGAGGCCAAGGGGCCGATGATTACCCTGTCGCGTACGAGCCCCGAGTTCCTCAAGAAGCTCTTTGCTCAGGAAGTCCCGGAGATATACGAGGGAATAATCGATATCAAGAGCGTCGCCCGTGAAGCCGGCGGACGTTCGAAGATCGCCGTTTATTCGCGTGACGAACGCGTTGACGCGGTGGGTGCGTGCGTCGGAATGAAAGGATCCCGCGTCCAGGCGGTTGTCAACGAACTCAGCGGTGAGCGGATTGATATCGTGCCCTGGAGCGAGGACGTGCCGGCGTTTGTGAGCCGCGCGCTTTCCCCTGCGAAGATTTCTTCGGTGCGCGTCTACTCCGATGACAGGAACGTCCTGGTTGTTGTCGAGGAAGATCAGCTTTCGCTCGCCATCGGCAAAGACGGTCAGAACGTTCGCTTGGCATCAAAGCTTTCCGGGTGGCAGATCGATCTTACGACGACCCGCGATCTCGAACAACGCGAACGGCTGCAGGAGCACCTCACGATGTCGATCGAGGAAATGGTTGGCGTCACAGACAGGATTGCCGAGAAACTCAAGGCGGCAGGTATCAGCACCGTTCAGAAGTTCGCCAAAACGTCCGAAGAAGATATTCTCGAAATCCCCGGCATGGGTCCCAAAACGGTGGCGAAGCTCATGGAGACGGCTACCGGCACGATCGAGGAGCTGGAGAAGGCTCTCGTAGAGTTGATGGATAAAGAAAACGAGGAACGCGAGCGCGCCAAGATTGATGAGAAACCGCTCTTCGACGATGACACGCCCACGGACGAAGATGGTGTAAAAAAGGCTCCCCCGGCGAAACTCACGGAGGAAACCCTGTTTGCAGACACGATAGATGATGATGAGCCGGCCGATGATTCCGATGGCGACGAGCCCGAGGAAAAGGCCGCTGATGCCGATGCGGATCAGGTGGAGACCGCCGAAGAAACAGAAGCCACCGAAGAAACCGAAGAAACCGATGTTACCGAGGAAGAGACTCTGTCGCCGGCAAGCGAGGAAGAGTCGGACGAGCCTCCCCGGCAGGGAGACGCAACTTAGGGCACGGGTTCCGCCCTTATTGGAGCTTTCTTAGATGCGAATATATGAGCTAGCAAAACAACTCAACGCCAAGAGCGAGGTCCTCGTCGATCTGCTGCTTATTGCCGGTTTCGAGGTCAAGAGCCACATGAGCCGTCTCGACGACGGGATGCTCGTGGAAATCAGCGAGCACTTCAAACTTCCGCCAAAGATCGCCGCTAAGGCCAAAGAAGCCAAAGTGTCGCTGGCCAATAAGGAAGCTACCGCGGCGAAGAAGGCATCGTCAAAAAAAGTGAAGATTGTTCGCAAGGCCGATGTGACCACGGTGAAGACCGAAGAGATTAGAACCGATGGTGATCAGACCACCCGTACGGTGACGGTCAAGACCAAGTCGGGAAAAAAGGCCGTTGTTGAAAAGAAGGTGCATTCGAAGCCTAAGGTGGAGCCGGAGAAACCAGAGGAAGCCGATAAGGCCAAAGTAGAAGCGAAAAAGGAAGAAAAATCCGCGGCGGAGAAACCGGAAGACAAAGCGGCTGAAAAATCCAAAAAGTCGGCGACCCTCGATATCATTACGTCCGATCCCGTTTTGAAAGGACGCCCAAAGGCTCCTGGGAGAGTAATTGTCCAGGCGGAGCCCCCAAAGCCCGAGCCAAAGCCCGAACCAAAACCAAAACCAAAAGAGGCGCATCGGGCGGACGCAAAACCAAAGGAAAAGACTCGGGGATCCGAAGTAAAAGAACACACCAAAGTATCAAAGCCGGCCAAGGCGCCCGACAAAGAAAAGAAGGCGGAACATCCGCGGCGGCCGGTAGCAGAGAAGAAACGCCGACCGGAACAGCAGTTGCCGCCCCGCAAGGGCAGGGGTGGAAAGAAAAAAGATCCCGTCGATGTTGAAGCTCAGGAACGCGCGGTGAGGGAGAGTGTTCGCCGGACCCTGGCGAAGATAGACACCACCCGCAAGACCAAACGACGCAAGAGCAAGCCGCTTGAAGACGGCGAAGTCGCCGAGAAGGCCGTTCAGGTCGTCGAAGGACAGACCGTCCGCGAACTTGCGGATCTTTTTAAGGCGGACGCGAACGATATTATAATGAGATGCCTCGACCTGGGGATCACAGCGACGATCAACCAGGGGCTCGACAGGGAAACGATCGAGATCATCGCGGATGATCTCGAAATGAACGTGGAATTCGTCGCCGACGAAATCGAAAGTCTGCTCAAGCCCGAAAAGGACATCGACGAGAGCCGATTTACGCCAAGATCACCGATCGTAACCGTGATGGGCCATGTCGACCACGGCAAAACGTCGATCCTCGACTTTATCCGGAAGACTAGAGTCGCCGCGGGTGAAGCGGGCGGTATTACACAGCACATCGGCGCGTACGAAGTTGATCTGCCCAAGGGGAAGATCACCTTTGTCGATACGCCGGGTCACGAAGCGTTCACGGCGATGCGCGCACGCGGCGCGCAGATCACCGACATCGTAGTTCTGGTTGTTGCAGCGGACGACGGTGTGATGCCGCAGACCCGCGAAGCGGTCAACCATGCGAGGGACGCCGAGGTGCCGTTGGTCGTTGCCGTCAACAAAATGGATTTGCCCGGAGCGAATCCTGCGAATGTTAAGACGCAGCTGATGGAACACGAAGTGGTCGCGGAGGAATTCGGCGGAGATGTTATTTTTGTCGAGGTGTCGGCGAAGACGGGTGACGGGATCGATAAGCTCCTCGAAATGATTCTTCTGCAGGCGGATCTCCTCGAACTCAAGGCCGACGCCGATGCGTCCGCATTTGGCGTGGTCGTTGAAGTAAAAAAGGAGGAGGGCCGCGGGAATCTCTGCACGGTCCTCGTTACTCAGGGAACTCTCCGCATTGGAAATATTTTCGTTATTGGACACCATTACGGCAAGGTCCGCGCTTTGTTCGATCACCGCGGCAAGCCGATAAAGGAAGCGCTGCCGGCGATGCCCGTTCTGGTTCTCGGTAGCAACGGACTCCCCGAAGCGGGGGACAAGATGACCGTTGTGGCGAGCGAGCGCGAAGCTCGAGATCTCAGTCTTCTCAGGCAGCAAGCCGCGAAAGACCGGGACAGAAGAATGACAAAGAAGCTGACCCTCGAAGAGTTGTACACACAGTTCGAGGAAGGCGCGGTAAAAGAACTCAGGTTGATCATAAAGGGCGACACGAACGGATCGATAGAAGCGTTGAGCGACAACCTGTCGTTACTCACCGTTGAGGATATCGGGGTGAAGGTAATTCACTCGGGTGTCGGAGTCGTCAACGAGTCAGATGTGTTGTTGGCGGACAGCTCGGACGCGATTATCATCGCCTTTGGCGTGAAGGTTTCTCCCGAGGCTCTTAACGCCGCCTCGAAGGAAAGCATTGAGATTCGCGCGTACGACGTGATTTACGAGTGTATTTCTGAAGTTGACGAGGCGCTTCACGGAATGCTCGAGCCGGTAATGGTCGAACGTGTTCTTGGACGCGCCGAAGTTCGTCAGATTTTCAGGATTTCCCGTTTGGGACTCATCGCAGGCTCGTTTGTCATCGAAGGGACCATAAACCGAAATGCCCAGGTCAGGGTTCTCCGCGACGAGGAAG
Source organism: Candidatus Latescibacterota bacterium (assembly GCA_963791045.1). GTDB lineage: Bacteria > Krumholzibacteriota > Krumholzibacteriia > WVZY01 > WVZY01 > CAWBQK01. The sequence goes on along the minus strand of CAWBQK010000015.1, from coordinate 118,071 downwards.
AGATTTTTGACGGAAAGCTATCCTCCCTCAAACGTTTTCAGGATGACGTCAGGGACGTTCAAAAGGACTTCGAATGCGGGATCGGTGTTGCGGGCATCAGCGACTTGCGCGAAGGCGACATTGTCGAGGCCTATGTGATCGAAGAAAAAGCAAAGGTTGTGTGATCCTCCGCGAGCTGATTTGATTCGCCGAATCAAATCATGATAGTCAAACTTCTTGCAATAGATCTTCACCTGCCCGGCCGTTCTTCTTTAAAAGAAAAACGATTCGTGCTGAACAGCGTGAAAACGAAACTGCGCCAGCGGTTCAACGTTTCCGTTTCAGAAGTGGATCATCACGACAAGTGGCAACGCGCCGCCCTGGCCATTGTTACCGTTGGTGTGGATGGGCGAACTGCCGAATCAACCTGCGACAAAGTGCTCAAGTTCCTGGAGAGGGACCATCGGATAACGATTCTCGACTGTACTCGGGAGATTCGCTGAAGGTACCGGAGAAAAAATGGCAAAGTCATATAGAAAAGAGCGGATCAATGGACGGATCAAAGAGCTCCTCGGAGACTTGATTCTCAGTCAGATCAAGGATCCCAGGATCGGGCTGGTCTCGATCACGTCCGTCAAGGTCGCTCCCGACCTCGCCACGGCCAAGGTGTATTTTACCGTGATGGGTGACGAAAGCACGCGCACCGAGACGCGAAAGGGACTCATCAGCGCCAAGAATTTTCTTCGAACGGCGATCGGGCGCGAACTGAAACTTCGCCAGGCGCCCGACCTGCGTTTCGTCTATGACGATACACTCGACAAGGCGATGCGGATCGAAGATGCCATCGGACAGATTAGAAACGAGAGACTCTCGGACGGCGAAATCGCCGAAGACGATGTCGATGAAGCCGGGCCGACTGAGGACGATGGAGATCTCGAAACCACGCAGGATGGCGAGTGATCGCGACAAAAAACATGAATGAATTTGACAACAAAATATTCGTGATCAACAAACAAAGCGGCCCGACCTCGTTTGACGTCGTTGAGGCGTTGAGAAAAGTATCCGGGCTTCGCCGGGTGGGGCACACCGGGACGCTCGACCCGCTTGCCGAAGGCGTGCTTGTGCTGTGCACGGGAGTGGCGACCCGAACCGTCGAGCAGTTTATGGATCTCGGGAAGTGGTACGAGTTTGAGATCGTTCTTGGCGTCGGAACGACGACTCTCGATGCCGAAGGCGAGGTTGATGCGGAGGCGCCGTGCCCCGAGCTTTCAACAGAGGATCTTGAGAAGACGGCGGAGACTTTTTTGGGAGAATGTATACTCGAACCTCCCGCGTACTCGGCCCTCAAGAAAAATGGAAAACGGCTCTACGAACTCGCTCGTGCGGGGGAGACGCCGCGGGTTGAGGGCAAAAAGGTCAACATCTACGGATTTGAAATTACCTCGGTCGATTTGCCGTATGTCGGGTGCCGGGTCAACTGCTCGCGTGGGACTTATATCAGGGCGCTGGCGAGGGACTTCGGCGCGCGGCTGGACGTCCCCGCGCATATCAGAAAGCTCGTGCGGACGGCGGTCGGACCCTTCAACGTCGGCGATGCGTTCCCGAGCGGCCGGCTCTTCGATGGAGACGCCGAAGGACTTGCCGGAATGGAACTGGCGGATGCCCTTGATTTTCTGCCCGGAATCGTCATCAACGACCGGGCGGTCAAAGCACTTATGAATGGCGCCCTGCCGGGGCAGACGGACGTTGTGAGGTCGATGGGGTTGAAAGAATCGGCTCCGGCGATTCGGATTCTCGACGAAAACGACAATCTCCTCGCCATTGGATCCAGGTCCGAGGGGCCGGGGAGAAATCGACTTGCGTGGGTGGATTCGTACCGGCTGCTCGTGAACAACCGGGGGTCGCGGACCTGATGGCAGCACCCGTTGTCGCGCGTTCGGTTGAAGAACTGAGGGCGATCGCTCCCAAAAACAGCGCGGTAACGCTGGGCGTGTTCGACGGCGTACATCTTGGGCACAAGCGGATCGTGCGCGAGCTTATCCGCTCCAAGCGGCGCGAGGGAATCGATCAATGTTACCTCGTCACTTTCGATCCGCACCCGCTGGTCGTTACGCATTCCAAGATGATGCCGCCGTTGCTGACTACGATGGAGGAGAGGGTTTCCATCCTGTCGCGGTATGCGCTCGATGGAATCCTCGTTCTGAATTTCGACTCTCATCTTGCCGAGGTTGAATACCGGGCGTTTCTAGACAGGTATCTCCTCAAACCGTTCGACATGAAACACATCGTTCTTGGTTATGACTGCCATTTCGGCAAGGACCGCGAGGGGAGTCCGGAGCGTGTAAAGAAGGACGCGTCGAAACTCGGCTTTACGGTTGAAGTTGTCGAAGCGGTCGAACAAGGCGACGAAATTGTGTCGAGCACGCGGATCAGAAACACGTTGATCGAGGGAAATTTCGAAAAAGCGAATTCGTATCTCGGCCATCCGTACCTGATTTCCGGAAGGGTGGTCAGGGGACACGGCAAGGGACGTGGGCTCGGTTTTCCGACCGCGAACCTGTCGATAACCGACCCTTACAAACTGTGGCCGCCGCGGGGTGTCTATGCGGTGCGGGTGGTGTTCCGGGAGCACACGTTCGATGGAATGATGAATGTGGGCAGGGCCCCGACGATGAAATCACTGCCCGAGGAGACGAGGGAAGCCGAGGTCCACCTTTTCAATTTCGAGGGCGATCTCTATGACCAGCACCTGCTGGTCTATTGCCACAGCTTTCTGAGGAAGGAACAGGCGTTCGACACCCCGTCCGACCTGGCCGAACAGCTTGAAATCGACCAAAAGGAAGCTTTGAGACGGCTGCAGGCGGGAAATCAGGATGCCCAGGGCGCCGGAGGCGGCCGGTAATGACCCGGTTTACATCCGGTATCCGGTGTTTGGGCCGATTTTGTGTCCGTGGCTTGCGGTATTGTGCACAGATATTGCTTTACAATCAAATAGTCGTATGTTAGTTTTCAGCGACTTGAATCATAGCGGCTCGAGCTGTTCCCCACGATTCGCTCGGGCTGCGGCCATCGTGTCGCAATCTTAAGGAGGTGCATTGACGATGGCGCTTAATGCAGAGCAGAAACAGGAGATCATCGAAAAGTACAAGCTGCATGAACATGATTCTGGCTCCGCCGAAGTTCAGATTGCTTTGCTTACCGAGCGTATCCGCCAGCTGACCGACCATTTTCAGGTTCATAAGAAAGATCACGCCTCGCGGCGCGGTCTCCTCAAGCTCGTCGGAAGACGGCGCAAGCTTCTTGACTATCTTAAGAACAAGAAGGTCGAGAACTACAGGGCAATGCTAAAACAACTGAATTTGCGGAAGTAGTCACTGTCTTTTTCGCATTTATCTCCAATTCATTTTGAATACTGGTAGGTTTGTATGACTAACGTCACTTCTGTGATTAATGGATCCAGTCTCTCGATCGAGACCGGTCGCATGGCCAAGCAGGCCGACGGTTCCGTGTTGATGCAACACGGTGACACCATCGTGCTGGTTACCGTGGTGTCGAGCCAAAGGCCGACCGATCGGGACTATCTTCCTCTATTTGTGGAGTACAGGGAAAAGGCGTACGCCGCGGGGAGAATCCCAGGTGGGTTCTTCAAAAGGGAAGGCCGTCCCGGCGAGAAGGAAACTCTTACCGCTCGTTTGATCGACCGACCGATCCGCCCCCTGTTCGACAAGAACTTTATGTTCGAAACCCAGATTTTCGCGCAGGTATTGAGCTATGACGGCCAGAACCAACCCGATGTACTCGGAATCACCGGTGCCTCGGCCGCTTTCGCTCTTTCAAATATTCCAATTGGCGCGGAGATCTCCGGCGTGCGCGTGGGCAAGGTGGGCGAAGACTTTGTCGTCAATCCTACTACGGACCAGATTGAGGAAAGCACGATCGACATCATTGTTGCCGGGTCCGACGATGCGGTGATCATGGTGGAAGGTGGCGCCGACGAAGTATCCGAAGAAGAAATTCTCCGAGCGATTTCTTTCGGGCACGAAGAGATCAAGAAACTCAACGCACTCCAGCGTGAGCTCGTCGAGAAGACGGGAGCGCAGGAGAAACGCGCGATCCCTGAGGCCGTCGTTGTTGAGGAAATCGACCAGGCTGTCGAAGAAAAATATCTCGATTCGATCAAACAGAACCTCCGCATAAAAGGCAAAATGGATCGCCAGAATGCGATGCAGGCCGTTCACACCGAAGCGCTCGAAGCCTTTGTCGAACAGTATCCCGACCACGAAGAGTACATCGGCAAGCAACTCGAAGGAATCGAGAAAAAGGAAATGCGCCGGATGGTTCTCGATGATGCCGTTCGTATCGATGGCAGGAAGTGGACGGATATCCGCGACATCTCCTGCGAAGTCGGCGTGCTGCCCCGTACGCACGGGTCCGCGTTGTTTACCCGTGGGGAAACACAAAGCCTCGTCGCTTTGACCCTCGGGACCGCGCGGGACGAGCAGATGCTCGATACGATCGAGGGTGAGAACTGGAAGCGTTACATGCTTCATTACAACTTCCCGTCGTTCAGCGTCGGTGAAGTCGGCCCGATCCGCGGCCCGGGACGGCGTGAAATCGGACACGGCGCGCTGGCCGAACGCGCGCTGAAACCGTTGATCCCCGTCGAGGATGACTTCCCGTACACTGTCCGTCTCGTCTCCGATGTTCTCGAGTCGAACGGTTCGAGTTCAATGGCCACCGTATGCGGCGGGAGCCTCGCGCTCATGGACGGCGGCGTTCCGATTAAAAAGCCCGTCGCGGGGATCGCGATGGGGCTCGTGATCGAGGACGGCAAGGTCGCCGTTTTGAGCGATATCCTGGGCGCCGAAGACCATCTCGGCGACATGGATTTCAAGGTGACGGGAACCGAGAACGGTGTTACCGCTTTCCAGATGGACTGCAAGGTTGCCGGCGTCACCGAAGAGGTTCTCACGAAAGCCCTCAACCAGGCTCGTGACGGGCGCGTACATATTCTTGGAGTCATGAACGGCACCATCGATACCGCCCGCGAAGAAATCTCGGTGTTCGCGCCCAAGATCACAATGATCAAGATCCCCGTCGACAAGATCCGTGAAATCATCGGCCCGGGCGGCAAGATCATCCGCGGAATCCAGGAAGAATCCGGAGCAACCATCGAAATCGATGACGACGGAACCGTAAAAATCGCCGCTGTCGGCAAGGAATCCTCCGATATCGCTCTCAAGCGGATCGAAGAGATCACCGCCGAAGCCGAGGTCGGCCAGATTTACGAGGGCACCGTCAAGAGCGTCGTGAATTTTGGAGCTTTCGTAGAAATTCTTCCCGGCAAGGACGGCTTGCTCCACATTTCGGAAATCGCGCATCATCGGATCGACAAGGTCGAGGATGTGTTGAAAGTCGGCGACATTCTCAAGGTCAAGGTTATCGAGGTCAACTCGGACGGCAAGGTTCGTCTGAGCAAGAAGGCGCTCGAAGAGGCGCCGGAAGGCTCATCCGACGACAGAGATCGAGGCCGAGACCGATCGCGTAGGCGTTGATCTTTCTCAGATGGTTTCCACACCTTTCCGAACACCACGCGTAAAAAGATACGTGGGCGAAAACGGGGTCACGGTATTGCACCAGGACAACCCGTTTTCGCGCGCGTTCTGTATTGGCGTGTGGATAAAAACCGGTTCGCGGGACGAACGGGCCGGCGAGGAAGGGTTGAGCCATTTCCTCGAGCACATGCTCTTCAAAGGCACGACGACGCGCACCCCCTTCGAAATCTCCCAGGCGCTCGAGAAAATCGGCGGATCCCTGGACGCGTTTACAACCAAGGAACAGATTTGTCTCTTCGCACAGGTTCTCCAGAGTCACGCGGGCCTGGCTGTCGATGTGCTTGATGACATGTTCATGCGTTCGACATTTCCGCCCGATCAGATCGAACTCGAGAAACAGGTTGTTTTGGAGGAGATCAGCGACGTGCTCGATGCGCCGGACGACGTCATCCACGACCTCTTCGCGTCTGAAGTGTTCCCCGATCACCCGATGGGCAAGCCGATCCTGGGTTCGCCCGAGACGGTTGCCGCTTTCGACAGAAAAGCGTTGCTCAGATTCTCGCGACGGCACTTTCGCCAGAGCAACATCGTGATTTCAGTATTCGGAAAGTTCGACAAGGCGCTGCGCCGACAAATCTGTGACCTGGCGTTCCGGTTCCGGGACGGTGGCGTGAGCCACACCACCAGGAAGTTGGGCCGCCACCAACCAGCGCGCCGGTATCACCGGCGAAAACTTCATCATCAGCATATCTGTATCGGCGGCAGGGCGTGTTCGTATCTTGACGAACGCCGCTTCGCGCTAACCGTGTTGACCACGCTTTTCGGCGGCGGGATGAGTTCGCGCTTGTTCCAGCGTATCCGCGAAGAACTCGGTTACGCATACTCCGTTTTTACCTATTCCGAAACGGCCAGGGACGCCGGTATGGTGGGAACGTATCTCGCCGTCAAGCCCGCCAACGCGGGCGCCGCAATAGCCGAGGTATTTCGTGAACTGGAAAAGTTGAAAAACGGCGATGTCGGAGAAGAAGAGTTGAGCGACACGAAGGAACATCTCAAGGGCAAAATACTCCTCGGTCTGGAAACATCGGCGGCAAAGATGATGAGAATCGCCCGTAACGAGATCTATTACGGGCGACAAACAAGCGAGAAAGAAATCATCGACAGAATCGATCGGGTCACCCTCGACGACGTCCTTGAATCGGCGTCGGATCTCCTCGACAGTGACAAAAACACGATCGTAAGCCTCGGGCCCTCATCGGCCGGTCTCGGGCTCACCCGCTCCTGACGATCTTCACTAATCCCGCCGCTACTCCAGCGGCAGTTTACCCAACGGCAATTCGAACGCCTCGGCAACACCGGGGCATGTGATTTTGCCCGCGTAGGTGTTGAAACCCATCGCCAGCGGGAGACTCTTCTTTGCCGCTTCAAGGGGTGTCAGGTCAGCGACCTCAAGGATGTACGGGAGCGTCGCGTTGGTCAGTGCCGCCGTGCTGGTAACCGGGACGGCGCCGGGCATGTTGGCCACGCAGTAGTGGACCACGCCGTCGACGTTATAAACGGGGTCCGCGTGGGTCGTCGGCTTGCTCGTTTCCGCGATTCCGCCCTGGTCGATCGAAACATCGACGATGACGGATCCTTTCTTCATATTCTTGAGGTGGTCCCGCTTTATCAGTTTCGGGGCCTTCGCTCCGGCGAGAAGAACGGCGCCGATTACCATGTCCGCGCGCGCCAGTTCCTGTTCGATATTCGCCGCATTGCCGACGAGCGTCGTCAGGCGCCCGTGGTAGATGTCGTCGAGATACCGGAGTTTGAACGGATCGATATCGATCACAACGACCCGTGCTCCCATTCCCATCGCGATGCGGATCGCGTTCTTACCCGCAGTGCCGGCTCCAAGCACGAGCACTCGGCCCGGTGCCACGCCGCTGACACCCGAAAGAAGGATGCCGCGTCCACCGTTGGGGGCTTCGAGGGCCCAGGTGCCGACCTGGACGGAAAGCCTGCCCGCGACTTCGCTCATCGGCATGAGGAGGGGGAGCGCCCCATTGGGTAGCTCGATGGTTTCGTAGCTGATGCCCGTCGTCTTGCTCTCGAGCAGGGCGTCGGTTTGTTTGCGGTCGGCGGCGAGATGAAGATAGGTAAAGAGAATCAGATCTTCCCGCAGGTATCCGTATTCGCTTGGGAGAGGCTCTTTTACTTTGACCACCATCTCCGCTTTTGCCCAGACTTCCTCCGCCGTGCCCAGGATTGTGGCCCCAGCTTGTTCGTAATCGCTGTCGGGAAACCCACTCCCCGTGCCCGCCGATGTTTCGACAAAAACATCGTGCCCATGAATGCTTGCCGCCTTAACTCCTTCCGGAGTCATTGCAACACGTGCCTCGTTTGATTTGATCTCACGTGGGATACCGATTATCATTTATGCCTCCAATGCAGGATCGAATTTGAGTATCGTTTTTTCTTGTCGCCACGATAAAGCGAGAGGCAACGCTAACACATTGTGGGGTGTCGTTCAAGTTGAACCGTAAGACCCGCCCCGCCGGGGGAGCACGAGCCGGCTCCGGAACCAGGAATTCATGATCGCCTTTGCCGTTATAGTCGTCGCTATTCTGGCGCTCCTCTATATGAGGTGGAGGTCCCGGTATCGCTTTCCCCCGGAAGACGTCCCGCGTGTTCTGTGCTATCACAAATTCAGCGACAGTTTCTGTTTTGAAGGTACGTGGATGCCCCGCCGCAGGTTCGTCGAACAGCTCGACTTTCTCATCGACCGCGGGTACACGTTCATCGGCGAAGAGGAATACTACGACTCACTCCTGCGCCGTATACCCGCAAATGCCAAAAAAATCCTGCTGACATTCGACGACGGCTATCAGGAACTCTTCGACGTGTTCGTCGAGGATCTTGTCCCCCGCGGGATTCCGGCGCTCGTTTTTCTCGTTGCGGATTTTGCGGGGAAGGAGAACACCTGGGATCTCTCCCTCGGACGTCCGCCGTTCGCTCATCTGTCCTGGGACCAGGTGGAGGAAATGGCCCGGCGTGGGGCCAGGTTCGGATCGCACGGCATGTCGCACGCGGACGTGACCCGTTTGTCTGGTGGAGAGCTTGAGGCGGAAATCGTCGACTCCCGCAAGATGATAAGCGATCGCACTGACGTTGAGGTTTTGAGTTTCTCGTACCCGTTCGGCCGGTACGACGGGCCGAGCCGGGCCGCGGTCGAAGCGGCCGGGTACACGGGCGCCTTCTCGTTGTATCCGCGTCACACCAACGAATACGTGGACTGGTTCTGCCTGCGTCGAAACGGCGTGTACATCATTGATACGACTGTTTCTTTGGGCTGGAAGCTCGAGCGTTCCGGTTTCTTCTGGTTCGAGGAGATGAAGTGCCGGGTGATAAACGGGCTTTCCGTCCTCACTCCGCTCGCGAAGAATCTCTCGTTCCGGGGCCGGGATAGATGATCCCGAATCGCCGCGCATGGTAAAAACGCGAAAGTAAAATGAGCGGTACCACGATGGCGAGATACAGCGGCCATGCTACCGCCGCGGCGATGGTGACAACGAGCGTATTTGCCTGGATGAGAAACGAGCTGGCCCGCTGTGTTCGTTTGACGAACGTGTAGAACAAAACCGGGAGCGTTGCTCCCGTGACGATTATCGCCGCCGGTTTTCCCGCCAGGAGCGCGATGATGAACGCCGCCGCGTGGAGCGCGCCCGCCAGGTACGTCGAAGCCCCAAGCCCGATCAAGACGCTGGTGCTAATCTTCCCCGCTTCGCGGTCCCCATCGTAATCGAGAATCGTCGTGTGAACAAACGTCGCCGCGACCAGGAGGATATACGGGGCCGCAATCCATGCGGCGCCGGTTATCGACGGGTCGTACGCGTTGAAGCCGAGTACAAAGGCGACGCCCCCGTAGCCGATGGCGTTGGCGAACATATCGAAAAAGGGTCTTGCGCAAAGCCGAACCGGCGGAAGCGAATACAATAGGGCAAGCAAGAGCGCGACGAAGAGCGGGATGCGGTGGATGGCGTCGACCCTCCGGTACGCGATGGATGCGGCGAGGAAGAAACCCACGGCCATAAAAACGACCGTGCGGGTCCCCAACACGCCCCGCGCGATGAAAAGGCACTTGTTGTTGCGCGTGTCGGATTCGGTATCAAAAACCTGGTTGAGGAGATACGCCGTCACCAGAATCGCCGTCAAACACGCCGCAGTCAGCGGTGAAGGGAAGAAAGCGCGTGGGTGGGTATGCGAGTCGAGGCCGGCCGCGGCGCCTATCAAATAGAAGCTCCACGCCGGGATCAGAATGACCGGGCGGCAGACGAACAAGAAATCACATATGCGGATAACAATACGCACAATTGACAACGAGGGGGAGGGTTATGAGCCAACGCGGAAAAGTTACAAGAGGGTATATCTGCCCGTTTCTGGAGTCAAATAGTATCTGAAAGAGTAGCGGCCGGCCCTTTCGAGGAGCGACGTCGATGCGAGCCCGCGATCTTCGAGTCTTGAAAGCTGTGCCGGGTATGTGCCGAAGCTGGCCCGGTAACTTTCAAGCGACCAACGGAGTTCCATTTCCACCGTGTCCCGCTCGTGTTGGGTTTTCTCCGCGGTGACCGTCTTGCCGGGGTCGAGCGAAAGAACCTTTGTCACGACGGGCGTCATCTGCTTCGCGCCCCACAAACTGCAGACGGCAAAAACGGAAAATGCTGCCAGCAGGGGCAGAGGGTTCCGTCTCGGGCGCCTTTTGCGCTTGGCGGCGATTTTTTTCTCGATGTCCAATTCGGGTTCGTTGGCCTTGCTGATCTCCGCCTCGATGAGGTCCTTTTCACTGAGATGTCTCAGAGCCTCATATGTATCGAATCGCGGGACTTGCGCGTGTGCGGCGATGTCGTTAATCGTCCTGTCTTCGGAAAGCATTTCTAATATGTTTGTCTCAACTCGCGTGAGTTCGCTATCGCCCCCGGGCTGCGATTTCCGGCGGATGGTTATCTCTCCGTCCGGAAATTCGGTGAGCATTTGTGGGAATTCGTCGATTCGCCGCATGCTTTCCATGAGCAGGCCCTCGACATTGATTTCACAATGGATTTTGGCCCCGTTTACGATCTCTTGCCCGGCGATAAACCGATAGCTGCACTGTTCCCATGTGAGAATGTCGTGCACGGTTTCCTGGACGTGGTGGTGGTAATGCCGCAGAAGCGATTCATCGTCGAAAAGACCCTCGGAAATCATGACGTCCGTCACGTCGAGCTTGGACTGTGTGCTGATTTCATTAAGCCGCACCAGTTCGTCGCGCGAGGTAATGCCGTATCGGGCGAGATAATCGGCGAATGGATCCCGTGCGCTCCGGCGTCTGTCTCTCGTCGAGACGATTTTGCCCTCTCGGAAGAACAACTTCATCGAGCTGCTCTGCCGGGTAATCGCGAGCATCCCCGTTTTCTGCTGGACGGCAATCAATTGGAGAATTTCGGATAGTCCAAAAGTTGTCAGATTTCCTTCGAGCGACATGTTGTTTGCTCCGGTTCAGGTTATGCGGCGTTGGCCGACTTGCCCGTATCAACGGGGCGTGACGATTGGCCACCGTATCGCTGAGTCCTGAACTTGAAATTTGGTTTGGATGCGCCTGCCAATACATACGAAAACACGATTCCGATAACGGGAAGAATCAACTTCCAAAGAGGCGTTTGTACAACTACGGCGAATGGGTCTTTTACGATTGCGCCGCGGAAAATCAAAAACGTGAGTGATATCGAAAACAAACCGGCGACAAAGACGGCGCGTCCGACGCGGCCGTAGAAAATATCCCGAATGCCGGGGAGAAGCATGGAGACGACTCGTGTCGATTTTTTGCGGCGCACGAGCACGCTCTGGCGTTTCTGACGAAGAAGCGCGTCAACGACTTTCTCGGATGAAACGGTTTTGATGGTCTCGGCGCAGTCCGCGCAAAGGCTCATGTCCCGGTCATTGCTGCAGCAAGTGTTGCACGTAAGATTGCCGCAGTTGGAACACTGAAATGTCAGCTTCTCCGGCTTGACGAGACGCGAAAGGATTACAGCGGCGGCAAGCGTCAGAAGAAGCAGTATTGCTCCGGCCCGGCGCGGTATCCCGGCAAAACCGGATAGTGCCCCGATTGATGCGGAATCGACCTGGAGCTTTGATTCCTTCAGTGCCAACGCCCACAGCTCTTGTCTCGAAAAAAGTTTTGGAAATACAAGCTGGGCATCGAGCGCGTCCGGGGCATACCGGCTTTTCTCGTGCTCGATACCGCCTTCGGACGCCGTGTGAAGCGACTGCGACGCCTTCTTCATCATCAGCGTCTTGATGTACGCCTGAGCAAGGTTATACTGACAGACCGGATCCACGGGGTCGATAACTTCGGCCTTGCGGTAACCCTGCAGAGCTTTCTCGTACTCGCCCTGCATGAAGTGGACATTTCCCAGGTTGATATAGTTGGCCGTATTCTCCGGTTGGAGAGATGTAGACTTAAAAAGATTTTCCGATGCGTCGTAGTACGAGCCCTTTTTGTAATGAAGAAGGCCGAGGGCAAGATTCTTTTCGGCCTCAAGTCCCGTTCTTTGTGTCCGCCCAATCTCGGTGATCAAATAGTCATCGCCGGCGCTTTCGTTCGCTCGATCAACGAGCGATGTCAATGATTTTGGGTTGGTCAAAATCTCGGCGAGCTGCACATGCCGATCGACGATTCCCGCCACAATGAGTGGCGCCATCAAGGCGAAGATCAACACTCTCTCCCTGCGGAACATGAACAACCAGCAAAGCACGGTAAGGTACGCGAGCGGGATTACCGTCCCGACGAACGCGACCACGGGCGAAAGAAGAATCAGGTAGCTGACGAAGCCGGGGAACGCCGTGTTAAAACGTTTCTCGAGAGTTTCGGAAAGCTTGTGCGCGACGAACGGGAGGTACTTTATTGCAAACGCCAAACACGCCAAAAGGTTCAGGGCGATCAACACGAACGACACGGCGGCGGCGCCGTTTACGGCGAGCAGTTTTTGTGTCCGGAATGTTCGCCACAAAGATTCGACGGCCTGGAACAAATAAACGGGCGCGTCGGGCTGAAGACTCAGGGCCTTTATTCGAGCCAGAGTGAAATACGCGTCCGAGTAGTCGGGATCATACCTGATCGCCAGAAGCAGTTGTTTCTCCGCCTGGACTTTGTCTCCATCGTCGAGCGCGGCGAGGGCATTCCGATATGACATTTGGGCGAGGATCGGGATCTTGCGGGCTCCGTTCTCCACCTGCTCCGACCGGTACAGGGACACGCCGGCACCGGCGTCCTTCACGGGGACGGCGAGAACAATCAAAGCCAGAATCATGCAGATTGCGACCGGTGGCCGCGGCAATCGGACCAAGAATGCTCTCCTTTTCGTCACGAAATTGGTCGTTTGAGTCGATATTATTGTGTTTACGGTGTTTAACTCTTTTGATGTTAAGGGCTTGGCAAAAATCATGCCTGTCGGAGTTGCCGTCCGAATGTTCCGGGGGAGTTTTGAGACCGAACTTTGTCGCATCACATAAAGCCAAATTCAACAACAAGTTATGGTGGCGGCTCCGCCGGGTCCGTCGATGCTCCCGCTTGAACGGGTCACTGCAATTTCCGTTTTTGGCGATTTGGTGATTTTTGTGTTATTATCGGTGGCTTGATGCGGTTCGGGCGCTTGCCTCATTCCGTAATCGGTTTATCTTATAGACAATTGATCACCGCGGAACCGTGGCGGCGGCCTCTTTTCTACCGGACGGCCACCCCGGTCCACGGGCCCCGTATCTGTTATCCGAACCGGAACATGGCTCACGATTGAAAGGACAGGTGTGTCCGACATGACATACACATACATTGAAAACCTCTCATCACACGTCGGAGAAACCGTGACGCTCCGCGGATGGGTTCACAACACCCGATCGAGCGGGAAAATACGTTTTGTCATCTTCAGGGACGGGACCGGGTACGTGCAGGCGGTGGCGGGCAAGAACGACGTGACCGAAGCGGAGTTCGATTTACTCGGTGAGCTGACGCAGGAGTCGAGTGTCGAGATTGTCGGCGAGGCGCGAGAGGACAAACGCGCCCCCGGCGGATTCGAAATCATGATCAAGGGAGTGACGCTTCTTTCCGCCGCTGAAGAATATCCGATCACGCCAAAAGATCACGGCCCCGCGTTTCTTCTCGATCACCGGCACTTGTGGCTGAGGAGCCGCAAGCAGCACGTCGTGATGAAAGTCCGGCATCATCTCATAAAGGCGATCCGTGATTTTCTGGACGATCGGGGTTTTTACAACATCGACGCGCCGATCCTCACGCCCAACGCGTGCGAGGGAACGAGCACATTGTTCGAGACGGATTACTTTGGCGACAAGGCCTACTTGTCGCAGAGCGGACAGCTGTACAACGAGGCGACGGCGGCCGCGTTTGGACGCGTCTATTGTTTTGGTCCGACGTTCCGCGCGGAAAAACACAAGACGCGGCGGCACCTGATGGAGTTCTGGATGGTCGAGCCCGAGGTTGCGTTTGCCACGCTCGACGACATCATGGATCTCGAAGAAGAATTTGTCGAATACATCGTGGCGCGCTGTCTCGAAACATGCGGGACGGAGCTTGCCAATGATCTCGAACGCGATCTCTCCAGGCTCGAAGTCGTCAAGCGCCCGTTCGAAAGACTTCACTATGACGACGCCGTCGAGATTCTTCACAAAAAGGGAATCGAGTTCAAAAAGGGCGGAGACTTTGGCGGGGACGATGAAACGGTGATCAGTAACGAGTTCGGGAAGCCCGTTTTCGTCCATCATTATCCGACGGCCATCAAGGCGTTTTACATGCAGCCCGACAAAGATGATGACCGTTACTCGCTCTCCGTCGATCTCCTGGCGCCGGAGGGTTACGGTGAAATCATTGGCGGCGGCGAGCGTATACACGATCTCGAATTGCTCAAGCAGAGGATCAAGGAGCACGAACTTCCCATGGATGCATTCAAGTGGTATCTCGACATCCGGCGGTTCGGATCGGTTCCTCACTCGGGGTTCGGTCTCGGAGTGGAGCGGATGGTCGCGTACGTTTGCGGTGTGAAACACCTCAGAGAGGCGATCCCGTTTCCAAGACTTTTGAACAGACTCAATCCATAACATCGGCAGTCCGCCCCTCGATAATTTTATCGATCGCTGGAGGAACGGCATCACATGCGCAAGGATAGGGACCTCGTCGTTCGGGGGGCGAGGGAACACAATCTCAAAAACATCAGTCTCACGCTGCCGCGGAACAAACTGATCGTTATCACCGGTCTTAGCGGATCGGGCAAGTCGTCGCTCGCCTTCGACACCATTTATGCCGAAGGGCAGCGGCGGTACGTCGAAAGCCTCAGCGCCTACGCACGCCAGTTTCTCGGTCAGATGGAGAAGCCGGATGTCGATCGCATAGAGGGCCTCTCCCCCGCGATTTCAATCGAACAAAAAACGAGTTCGCGCAACCCGCGTTCCACCGTCGGGACGATGACCGAGATATACGATTATCTCCGGCTGTTGTTCGCGCGTGCGGGCGAGCCGCATTGTTACCAGTGCGGCCGCCGCATCTCGCAGCGGTCGGTGGGCCAGATTCGCGACAGCATAATGTCGATGGCGGGGTCGAACCGGATCATGATCCTGTCCCCGGTGGTGAGGGGGAGGAAGGGCGAGCACAGGAGGGTCTTCGAACGTATCCAGAAGGAGGGGTTCGTCCGAGTGCGTGTGAATGGAGACGTTTGTGACATCGATTCGATCCCCACTCTCGCCAGACAGAAAAAACACGATATCGAAATCGTCGTCGACAGGTTGACGGTGACGGCGAAGAACCACAAAAGAATCTCCGACTCGATCGAAACGGCGAGCCGGTTTTCGGATGGGCTTGTTCTCGTGTCGGTGCCCGGTAAGGAAGACGCGCTGTTCAGCCAGTACTTCGCCTGTCCCTACTGCGAGGTAAGTTTTGGAGAACTCTCTCCCAGGATGTTTTCGTTCAATTCTCCTTACGGCGCGTGCCCCGAGTGCAACGGACTGGGGGCAAAGCTGGATTTCAATCTCGAGCTTCTCGTTCCCGACGCGTCGCTAGCTCTTGCCGATGGGGCGCTTGCTCCGCTCGGAAAGCTAAAAGGTGAATGGGGCAAGTCGCAGCTCATGGCGTTGGGCGAGATGTACGGATTCGACCTCGACACCGCTTTCGAGGATCTCGACGAAAGGTCGACCCACGCGATCATGCACGGCACCGATGAGGAGATCACCATCAACGTCGATCTCGAGCGAATGAAGGGCGAGTACCGTTCTTCGTATGAAGGGCTCGTCCCCTGGCTCCGACGGCGTTATCGGCAGACGAGTTCCGAGGCGTTCGGAAATGGATCGAATCGTACATGAGTAACGATGCGTGCTCCGGCATGTGGTGGGGCACGGATAAAAAGAGGCGCTTGCCGTTACGGTCGGGGAGACGCAGTATCGCCGATATTTGCGCGCTCATGCGTCAAGGATTCCTCTTCAGTTTTTTTCTAGGCTCGAGCTCGAGGGAAACGCGCTTAACGATCGGAGAGCCGATTCTCAAAGAAATCACGCATCGCCTTCAGTTTCTCCAGGATGTGGGTCTGGACTATCTGACCCTCGACAGAAGCGCCGCGACGCTTGCCGGCGGTGAGGCCCAACGGCTGCGCCTGGCGACGCAAATCGGCTCGACGGCTCATGGGGGTTCTCTACATTCTCGACGAGCCGAGCATTGGTCTTCACCACCGTGACAACGAACGCCTCATTCGTACCCTCAAAGAACTTCGTGATCTGGGAATACGGTCATCGTTATCGAACATGACCGGGACACGATCCTCTGGCCGCCGATTACGTCGTCGACCTCGGTCCGGGCGCCGGTCTTGGTGGCGGCTACATTGTCGCCGAAGGCACGGTCGATGATATCAGAAACACGCCGGAGAGCCGGACGGGGCACTACCTGAATACCACGGGGACCGATCTTAAGAAACGCGACCCGAAAGAGGGGAATGGGACCCATCTCGTGGTTCGTGGCGCGCGCGAGAACAATCTCAAGACAGATAGATGTGTCGATTTCCGCTCGGTGTGTTCACCTGTGTGACCGGCGTCAGCGGTTCCGGGAAGAGCACGCTTGTGAACGACATCTTGTTTCTCGGTCTCAAACGTCACTTCCACCAGGGGAACGTTTTTCCGGGTAGGCACGATGCGCATCGATGGGGTCGAGCACATCGACAAAGTTATCGATATCGATCAGTCGCCGATCGGCAGAACGCCGCGGTCGAACCCGGCGACCTACACTGGGCTCTTCACCCCGATCCGGGACCTTTTTGCCCAACTTGCCCGAGAGCCGAATTCGCGGGTACAAAGCCGGGGCGGTTCAGTTTCAATGTCGCGGGCGGAAGGTGCGAGAAGTGCCAGGGGGACGGGCTTATCAAAGTCGAAATGCACTTTCTCCCGGATGTTTATGTGAAATGCGAGGCGTGCAAAGGAAAGGTATAACCAGGAAACGCTCGAAGTTGACGTTCAAAGGACACAATATTTCCGATGTGCTGAATTTGACGGTAAACCAGGCCCACGAGCTATTTGAGAACATTCCTTCGGTCAAACGTAAGTGCGAGACCCTCGAATCGGTGGGGCTTGGTTATATCCATCTCGGCCAATCGGCGACGACGCTGTCCGGCGGCGAAGCCCAGAGGGTGAAGCTCTCGGCAGAACTTTCGAAGCGTGGCACGGGCAAAACGCTTTTTCTTCTGGATGAGCCCACGACGGGGCTTCATCACGACGACGTGCAAATGCTTCTGGATGTGTTTGAACAAAATTGTGGATAAGGGAAATACGGTGGTTGTTATAGAGCACAACCCCGATGTAATATTGGCGTCTGATTATATCATCGATCTCGGCCCCGAAGGCGGCGACGACGGTGGCCGGGTGGTGACGACGGGCACTCCTTCAGAAGTAATGAAGTGCGAGACCTCTTACACCGGTTCCATGTTGAGGGATGTCAATGATCCTTCGGCGGGGGATCGGAGTGGTTGAAGGTCGCCGTATATTATTTGGGGACGCGGACGATCCGGCCGCCGGGACGACCACAAGAGACCTGTGGGGCGGTGGTTTCCGTCTGGGGTGACAGGTCGAAGGGTTTGCGATTGCGGAACAAGGAGATGGGATGATCGAAACAAAAAAAACGCCGTTGGCGGAAATCCACGAAACACTGGGCGCCAAAATGGTGGAGTTCGCCGGTTTCTTCATGCCGGTGAGTTACGGAAGCATTATTGAAGAACACCGTGCCGTCAGGGAACGCGCCGGGTTATTCGACGTCAGTCACATGGGTGAGTTCCTGGTTACGGGGCCGGGGGCCAAGAATTTTGTCAATGAAATCATTACCAACGATTGTACAAAGCTCGCCGCCGGAGCGCTGCAGTACAGTGTGATGTGCCGCGAAGACGGATCAACGGTGGACGATCTTCTCGTCTTTGTTCTCGAAGAGGATCGGATCATTCTGGTGGTCAATGCGGCCAACATCGACAAGGATTTCAAACACGTTCTCTCGTTCGAGCAAAAGGACGTCAAGGTGGAGAACGTCAGTGACTCGTATGCGCTGATCGCCATTCAGGGTCCCCTGGCGAGAGACATTATGAAGGCGGCGCCAATTTTCAAAGACGTGGGACGCGAAATCGACGAGGTGTCTTACTACAAGGGATTTCGTTTCGACTTCGAGGGCTCCGAAGTTCTTGTTTCCAGGACCGGGTATACCGGTGAGATTGGCTTCGAGGTTTTTGTTTCCCCCGAGCTAGCGCCGCTGGTTTGGCGGCAGCTATCTGATGTGGGGGCGGAGCACGGCATTCTGCCGATTGGACTCGGAGCTCGTGACACGCTTCGGTTCGAGGCCGCCTATTGTTTGTACGGTCACGAACTCGATGACGAAACCTCGCCACTCGAGGCGGGTTTGGGGTGGGTCGTGAAGCTCAAGAAAGAGTCGTTTCGCGGCGCCGACACGCTACGGCGGCAGAAGAAGGACGGTCCGCCGCGAACCCTGGTCGGTTTCGATATCGAAGGGCGAAACATCGCCCGTCAGGGTTACGTCGTCGTGAAGGACGGTGTTGAAATCGGTAAGGTCACGAGCGGTGGTTTTTCACCGACGTTGAAAAAGAGTCTCTGTATGGCTTCGATCGACAGGAAAGCAAAAACCGAGGGGGCGGAATACAAGGTTGTAATCCGGGGCAGGGAAGCCCGCGCGGAACTGATATCGCTTCCGTTTTATAAAAGTCGCGCAAAGTAATGGAAAGGAGCACAGCATGAGTTTCGAGAATGTGCGTTTTAGCAAAGAACACGAGTGGGTTCAGTTCGAAGCGGATTCGAATGTCGTGACCATAGGTATTACCGACTTCGCGTCGGGTGAACTGGGCGATATCGTCTTTATCGAATTCCCAGAAGAGGGGCAAGAGGTCAAGAAGATGGAACCGATGGGCACGATCGAAGCGGTGAAGACCGTGGCCGACTTGTTCTCGCCCGTGACGGGCCTGATCAAAGAAGTCAACGCCGCTCTCAATGATGACCCCGGTCTCGTCAATCACAGCCCGTACGGCGAGGGCTGGTTCGTAAAGATCGAGCTGGTCGACCGTGCCGAACTCGATGGTCTGATGGAAAAGAGCGAATACGACAAGATGGTTGGAAAGGAATAGGATGCCTTACCTGTATCACACCCGCGACGACCGCAGGCAAATGCTCGAGGCCCTCGGTATAGCATCTGAGGACGCCCTCTTCGAAGCCATCCCCGAGAAATTCCGGGTCGCGGGCGATCTCCCGATTGGCGCTGGAAAAACGGAGTACGATACTATTCGCGAATTCTCGGGTATCGCGAAGAAGAACAACCCGGCCGGCGATATGGTGAGTTTTCTCGGCGGTGGAATTTACGATCATATAGTGCCCTCCGTGATCGGGCATGTGACGGGCCGCTCGGAATTCTATACCGCCTATACGCCGTATCAGCCGGAGGTCAGCCAGGGCACGTTGCAGGCGATCTTTGAATATCAGACATCGATATCCCGGATTACCGGCCTGCCCGTAGCGAACGCGTCGATGTACGACGGTGCGACGGCTTTCACGGAAGCGGCGCTTATGGCGACGAAGATCAAGCGTCGCCGGAAGCTTTTGTACGCCGAGAGCGTTCATCCACGTTACCTGGAAGTTCTACGGACTTATACGAACGGGCGCGACTTTGTTCTCGAACCCGTTGCCGTCACGGCGAGTGGGGCGGTGGACCAGGCCGCGCTGGTTTCGGCTTTGAACGATGAGATCGCCGCCGTTCTCCTGCAAACGCCCAACTATTTCGGCGTTCTCGAGTGTCCCTGGGAATACAGGGAGGCCATTGCGGCCGCCGGCGCGCTCCTCGTCGCGGCGATCGATCCGATTTCTCTGTCTCTTGTTCAGCCTCCGGGGGCGTACGACGCCGATATCGCGGTGGGTGAGGGCCAGAGCCTCGGAAACAATATGAATTTTGGCGGACCCCTCCTCGGTTTTATGGCGTGCAAAAAAGAATATGTGAGAAGCCTGCCGGGAAGACTCGTCAGCGAAACAAAAGATGTCGACGGCAAACGCGCGTTCGTCCTCACCCTGCAGACACGGGAACAACATATTCGCAGGGAGAAAGCGACGTCCAACATCTGTACCAACCAGGGACTCGTGGCGTTGCGCGCGACCGTTTATCTGTCGCTTCTTGGTGAATGCGGTTTCTACGAACTCGGTAAAATTTGCCACGACAAAGCGGCCGCCCTGGCCCGGATGATTTCGGAAATCGACGGGTTCGGACTCAAATACGATGGCCCGTTCTTCAGGGAGTTCGTCGTGCGCTGTCCCGTTCCCGCGGAAGAGATTGTGAGTAAGGCTGGGGAAAAGGGTGTCCTCGCGGGGATTCCGCTCGGAAAATATTTTGGAGACGAATATCGGAACGATCTTCTCGTCGCGGTCACTGAAAAAAGGACCGACGACGATCTTGGGCTGTTCCGTGATATTCTCAAAGGGGTTTGAAAGGATCGAGGATGCAAAAAACGATTTTTGAGAAAAGCCGCGAGGGTAGATGTGGGTACGCGTTCGGTTCGGGGAAACCCGCGCCGTTACCGACCGACATCCCCCAGCAGTACCTGAGGGAAAACCGGCCCGGGCTGCCCGAAGTCAGCGAGCCCGAGGTGGTAAGACACTTCGTCGCGCTTTCCACGCTCAATCACCATGTCGATAAGGATTTATATCCACTGGGTAGCTGTACGATGAAGTACAACCCCAAAGTAAACGAAGACGTTGCGGCGATGCCCGGGTTTGCCGGCTTGCATCCGGAGCAGTCGGGTTCGGACACCCAGGGCGCTCTGGAAGTGATTTATACACTCGAGAAAAAACTTTGCGGCATCAGCGGCATGGACGCGTTTTCGCTGGGCTCGGCCGCAGGCGCCCATGGCGAACTCCTGGGAATGCTCGTTGCCAAGAAATATTTCGAAGACAAAAACGAAAAACGACACAAGGTCCTCGTGCCCGATTCGGCTCATGGGACAAACCCCGCGAGCGCTCATCTGGTCGGTTTTGAAAATCATCCGATCCCATCCGGCGAGAACGGCGAAGTCGACATGGATGTGCTCGACGCCGCGCTCGATGAAGAAACCGCGGTGCTGATGTTGACCGTTCCCAACACGCTCGGAATTTTTGAGAGCAAAATCGGCGAGATCATCGAACGCGCCCACGCAAAGGGGGCGTTGTGTTATCTCGACGGTGCGAATCTCAACGCGCTGCTCGGACGCGCGCGGCCGGGAGATATGGGTTTCGACATCATGCACATGAATCTGCACAAAACGTTTTCGACGCCCCACGGTGGCGGCGGCCCCGGCTCCGGTCCCGTCGGTGTGTCGAAAACACTCGCGCCGTATCTTCCAGGCCCCCGGGTGGCGGAAAAAGACGGCCGCCTGGTGTTCGACTACGACAACCCGTCCAGTGTCGGCGCGATCCATTCTTTCTACGGCAATTTTGGAATATACCTGAGGGCTCTTACTTATATAGCCCGACATGGAGCGGAGGGTCTGAAGCGCGTCAGCGGGGCGGCGAATCTCAATGCGAACTATCTGGCGCACGAACTGGGTGACGTATACCCGATTCCTCACGGCAAGCGATGTATGCACGAATTCGTCGCCTCGGGGGAGCGTTTCAAGAAGTACGGCGTCAGAACTCTCGACATTGCGAAGCGGCTGCTTGATTTCGGATTCCATGCGCCGACCGTATACTTCCCGTTGATCGTTCCTGAGGCTCTCATGATCGAGCCGACGGAAACGGAAAGCAAAGAAACGCTGGACCGCTTCATCGAGGTTATGAAAACCATTGCGCGCGAGGCCGAAGAGAATCCCGAGTTGCTCAAGACGGCGCCTCACTCCACACCCGTGCGGCGTCTGGATGAAACGACGGCTAATCGAAATCCGGTGCTTGCTGCACCGATGGAGGAACCACAGGGATGAGGCCGGGCTGAACGCCGGGCTCTTCTCCGCCCCTCTATAGAAGAAGAACGACACCCGCCGCGGCAGCACGGGGGCGCCAAAAAGACGTGGGGCTCGAATGATCCGGTTTTTCTCTCGCCGATTGATCCAC
Organism: Candidatus Latescibacterota bacterium; assembly: GCA_963791045.1. Classification (GTDB taxonomy): domain Bacteria; phylum Krumholzibacteriota; class Krumholzibacteriia; order WVZY01; family WVZY01; genus CAWBQK01. Next base: position 95,926 of record CAWBQK010000015.1, on the reverse strand, counting down.
GCTGGAATTCTTCTTTTTTATCACGCTTACCGTGACGTTTTTTGTCATTCGCCTCGCTCCGGGTGATCCGCTCTCCCGTTATTACAGTCCCGACATAGATCCGCGGATGATGGACGCCGTGCGAGAGAACCTCGGCCTCGAGCAGCCCGTCCATGTTCAGTACGCGAAAACGATCGTGAGTTATCTGCGTGGTGATTTCGGAGTGAGCATCGCGTCGAACCGCCCCGTGGCGGAAGTGCTGTCGGAAGCGATCCCAAGGACGCTGCTGCTTACCGTCGCCGCGCTCTTGCTGCAAATCACGCTGGGGTTGATCCTCGGGATGATCTCGGTCGTCAAACGCTACACGTCGCTCGACCGGACATTATCGCTGATATTCCTGCTCTTTTATTCGATCCCATCGTTCTACTTCGCGTTCGTTCTTATCGCGATTTTCTCGTTGAAACTCGAGTGGCTTCCAACCGCCAATATGTTCTCGATTCCCCCGATCGACGGCGGGTTTATGGATGCCGCCGCAGACAGGATCGCGCACTTGGTTTTGCCGGTAACCGTGCTCGCGCTCGGGAGCGCCGCCGCACTCGCCCGGTACACGCGGGGGAGTCTCCTCGATGTGATAAACCAGGAGTATATCCGGACGGCGAGGGCGAAGGGGCTTTCCGACGGCCGGATCGTGTGGCGACACGCATTCAAGAACGCGCTGCCCCAGATCCTCACCGTGGTGGGCTTGAGTATTCCTTTTTTGCTTGGCGGCGCCGTCGTCATTGAAAAAATTTTCGCGTGGCCGGGGATGGGTGCGTTGATTGTCGATTCGATCTATGCCCGTGATTACCCGGTGGTACTCGCCGTGAATTTTGTTGCGGCGTTCATGGTGATTCTGGGAAATCTGTTTGCCGATCTCTCTTATGCCTGGGCGGACCCGCGGGTCAAACTCGATCCGAAAGGTGACACCGCATGAAGCGGACAAATGTCTGGATAAAGGTATGAAATCAAGTTCGCGCCCAAAATTTGTTCCAGGCGCCGCGACCGGCGGGAATCGTTTTGTCGCCGTGTTGTTTTCGGTGTTCTTTTACGCATATCTTGCCGTGGTGATCGCGCGGGCGGGGACGCTCGCGCGACTCTTTACTTCGCCGGTAACCGTTGACTTTCTCGGCGGCGCCGGAGTCGCGGCGGGCCTGCTCGCCGTTTATGCGGGGGCCGTGATGCCGGGTTATCTTGGGGGGAGGTCGTCGGGCAAAATTTTTGCGGACAGAACTCGGCGGTTTCGGGCAAACAAAACGGCTGTGGTTGGGTTCGTCGTTTTCTTGTCCTTCGTGCTGGTGTCCCTGCTTGCGCCGCTCGTTGCTCCATTTGATCCCGCCGCTCAAAACCAGCCGGCCATCGAGCAGTACAAATCGCCATCGTCATCGCACCTCTTCGGGACGGACAAGTTCGGGAGGGATGTTTTCAGCCGTGTCGTTTTTGGCGCGCGGGTCTCGCTTGCCGTCGGCGTTCTTTCCGTTCTCCTTGCCTCGTGCTTCGGAATGCTCGTCGGCGCGTTCGCCGGTTACGCGGGAGGCTGGCTCGACGACCTTTTGATGCGCGTGGTGGATGGGTTGCTTTCGTTTCCGAGGCTGCTGCTATTGCTGACACTTGTGGCTTTCTTCGCGAACTCGTTCTGGATCGTGGTGGTGGTGCTGGCCGCCACCGGTTGGATGGGTGTGGCCAGGCTGGTCCGCGCAGAGGTGCTGTCGCTAAAGGAACGGGAATTCGTCCAGGCGGCCGTCGCCACCGGGGTCGGACGTCTCCCGATTGTGTGGCGCCATATCATTCCGAATACGCTCGGGCCGGTGATCGTATCGGCAACTTTGAGAATCGCTCTTATTATATTGTTGGAATCATACTTGTCGTTTCTCGGCCTGGGCGTCCAGCCGCCGACGCCGAGCTGGGGTATTATGGTTTTCGAAGGCCGCGACGTTCTTCTGTCGGCGTGGTGGGTGTCGTTTTTCCCGGGCCTCGCGATCGTTCTCGCCGTGATGGCGTGCAACCTCTTCGGGGACGGCCTGCGCGACGCCATGGACGTCAAAATGGGTTAGACTCGCAGGCGCGGGTGGCATCGATGGGGCCCCCGCGCACGTCGAGCGTAGCGGAGTGCGGGTGGCACGCACGGCATTGTTGCCGGCGCATGAGTAAACCGAGTGCAAATCGCTGCTATCTGCGAATCAGCGATCCGGGCGAACAGCGTGAGCGAAGTGCGGGTATCGTGACCAATGGCTCCAACAACCCAGGCAGTAAGCCGCACGAAGCTTAAGCGAGCAAGCGTGGGGTGATCGATGACAGGACCCGCGCCTGCGCAGCGTAGTGCGAGCGCAAGGCAGATCGCACGTGTTGCCTCGGACACAGCCGCGCCGTCGCCAACATGCGTGGGTGATTTCGCTTGATACGTTGGGGCGGGAGAATCTAGAGTGCCCTATAGACGGCTGAAGCGGACTTCAACATCGGGTGTTCAATGCAAAGCCTCATGGAAATCAAAAATCTCACGTGCAGCTTTCGCACCGAGCAGGGAACGGCGACGGCTGTCGACGATGTGAGTTTTAACGTGCTTCCCGGCGAAACGCTTGGCGTTGTCGGCGAAAGCGGTTGCGGCAAAACCGTTACCGCGCTTGCCATTCTCCGTTTAATATCGAGCCCCCCCGGTCGAATCGACTCCGGAGAAATTATTTTTAAAGACAACAACCTGTTGGCTCTCTCCGAACGCGAGATGCGTAGGGTCCGCGGAAACGAAATTTCCATGATTTTCCAGGAGCCGATGACGAGTCTCAATCCCGTTTTTACCTGCGGGTACCAGGTCGACGAAGCCGTGTTGCTCCACCAGAACGTTGGTAAAAAAGAGGCGTCCGAACGAACGCGCGACATGCTTCAGCTCGTCGGGATTCCCGATCCGCGCGGATGTGCGAAGTCCTACCCTCACCAGTTGAGCGGGGGGATGCGCCAGCGGGTCATGATCGCGATGGCGTTGTCGTGCAACCCGAGCCTCCTCATAGCCGATGAGCCGACGACGGCGCTCGACGTTACCATCCAGGCACAGATACTCGAACTTCTCCAGTCCCTGCAAGAGAGGCTGGGGATGGCCGTATTAATGATTACACACGATCTGGGGGTCATCGCCGAAACGGCAAGGCGGGTGGTTGTAATGTACGCCGGGCAGGTGGTTGAGACGGCATCGGTCGTCGATTTGTTCTATCGGCCGCGCCATCCCTATACTATCGGACTCCAGGAATCTATCCCGAGGCCCACGCAAAAGGGCGGGAAACTCAAGGTGATTGCGGGGCGTGTCCCCGATCCATTTGCGTACCCGTCCGGGTGCCGGTTTCGCGAGCGGTGCCCGTTTGCCGAGGGACGATGTTCACGTGGTGAGATCGAGCTGCGCGAAGTTGCACCCGGCCATATGACGCGGTGCTGGAAAGATGTCGCGGCGGACGAAACGAACTGACATGAAGGTCTCTGCGAATGAATCAATCAGAACATAAGAACGGGTCGCTTCTCGAGGTTCGCGATCTCAAAAAGTACTTTCCCGTGAGGAAGGGGTTTTTTTCGCGCGTCGCCGGGCATGTGAAGGCCGTCGACGGTGTGAGTTTTGAAGTTCGCCGTGGGGAGGTCCTCGGCCTGGTGGGCGAATCGGGGTGCGGTAAGACGACTATGGCGCGCGCGATCCTTCGACTGATCGAACCCACGTCGGGGGATGTCCTGTTTGACGGGATTCCCGTCCTCTCATTAAAGGGAAAGCCGCTTCGCCGCCTCAGAAAGCGGATGCAGATCATTTTCCAGGATCCGTACGGCTCTCTGAATCCCAGGCTAACGGTGGGGAGTATGATTTCCGAAGCTATTAAAATTCATAAGCTTGCAAAAGGTCCCGCGGTCAAACGCCGGGTCGCGGATCTGCTCGACCGAGTGGGGATCCCCGCGGATCATATGAATCGCTACCCGCACGAGTTTTCGGGAGGTCAGAGGCAGAGGATCGGTATCGCGCGAAGCCTCGCCGTCGGACCCGATCTTATAATTGCCGACGAACCCGTCAGTGCGCTCGACGTGTCGATTCAGGCTCAGATTCTCAATCTCCTCAAGGACCTCCAACAGGAGTTCGGTCTGACATTTCTATTTATTGCGCACGACTTGAGTGTTGTCGAGTACATCAGCGATCGAGTCGCCGTGATGTATCTTGGGAAAATTGTTGAGCTTGCCAATAGCACGTCTCTTTATCGAAATGCAAAACATCCTTATACTCAGGCGCTTATGAGTGCGATTCCCAGTCTCGATCCGCAACGGCGCAGTAGCCGGATTGTCCTCGCGGGGGATGTTCCCAGCCCGGCCGACGTACCCCCGGGGTGCCCGTTCCATCCGCGGTGTCCGAAGGCGCAGCCAAGGTGCCGGACGGACGTTCCCGGGCTCGAGTCCATTGGGGGGCATCTGGTGAGCTGTTGGGTCGCCAAAGAAGAGAACGTAAGTTAGGCGCGGCAAAATGGTTGACACAGCGCTCGGCGTAAAATATATTTTGTTTGGAAGTCAGTTTATTCGCTAGAATCGATTCCGCGACTATGCTATAGTGGCCCCACCCTCGATCTTAGGGACTTTTTCTTAAGCTCTGATCTGTTGTTCGGTCCCCACCCAGAACAACCGCTAACTCGGGAATATCGAAAGGGGTACGCCATGTTTGGAGATGCTAAGGTGAGGCTGCTCGCCGGCGCGTGTCTCCTTTTTGCTCTTCTCTGCGTTTCTAATGTTGCCGTTTTCGCTCAGGGGACAGCGCAGATCACCGGCAAGATCACAGACTCGAAAACAAAGGCGCCTCTTGGTTTCGCAAACATCGTGTTGGCGGGGACGACCAAGGGAGCGATGAGTTTGGACAACGGTAGCTACAACGTTACCGGTGTCCCTGCGGGAACGTATACCGTCAAAGTGATGATGATGGGTTACAAGACGATCGAGCGTCCGGGTGTCATTATCAATGCCGGAGAGCTCGTTGAACTTGATTTTCCACTCGAACAGACGATCGTTGCGACGACGCAGGTTATTAACGTGGTCGGTGAACGCGAAATGGTTGACGTGACATCTTCGGATATTCGCCAGACTGTTTCTGAGGAGCAGGTCAAGGAAATGCCCGTTGATAACGCGATCGACGCGATCGCGCTCAAGACAGGTATCGTCAAAACGGGAGACGATCTCCACGCGCGTGGCGGTCGAACCGGTGAGATTCAGATGCAGATCGACGGTGTTCCTGTCGATGACCCTCTTGGCGGGGGAGCGATGGGTGTGGGGATGTTGGGGACGTCGGGTTCGGAGTTCATCGCCGGTGGGATGGACGCCGAATACGGTAACGCCCAGTCCGGTGTTATCAATGTTCAGACCAAAGAAGGCGGGCCGGTTTTCGGTGGCGAATTCAGGTATTTTACCGATGACTTTGGCCGGCAGGACAAAACCTACACGAACTTTGACCGTGTCAGCCTCGGCCTTGGTGGTCCCACTCCGTGGCGGAGCGTCAGGTACTATATCTCCGGCGAGGCTGCCTTCTCGGACGGAGAGAATAATACGGTTGAACCGCGCGAAGAGACCAAGGTGACCGATTGGCTCAAGTGGCGCGAACGGATGAACCACAGCTACAACCTTCAATCAAAAGTGACATGGAACAATGCGCCGTTCAAAGTAACCGGTGAGGCGATTATCCAGAAGTCGACGTTTGATACCTACTATCACAACTGGAACATTCAGGGATACACTCAGAAACAGTATTTGTTCCAAAGTCTGCGAGCGACGCAGTCGGGTGTTGATGTCTTCGAGTTCGGCGGCATCTGGTCCGAATACGAAGGCGAGTGGCTCAATGACGTGAATGATCAAACCAAACAGCCGAATCCGCGGTTTGTCGTTGTCGAACAGCTGATCCGCGACCCGGAAACAAACGAGCAACAGCTCATTACTTACTATAATTTCCGAGCGGTTGATATTCCCCGTCAGGGCAGCGCCGACCCGATTACGATTCTCTGGGATGAGGCGATAGTCAACGAAAACGGCGAGTTCTTGGGCCAATACAGGCCTTGGGTTCTCTTTGAAGGATTCCAGTTCCCGGGCAGTGGATTCAGCAACTTCGCAGAAGATTCTTCATACGTATGGTTCAACTCTGCGAGCCGGACGCCGGAAACCGAAAACACGAACCTTCAGCTCAAGCTTGGGTTCAATCACAACATCTCTGACGATCTCCTATACACGGTCAATCTTAGTCGTATCGCGTTTAACCAGAAACGCACGGTCAACGGCAAAGAACCGGCGGAATACTCGACGGCCGGTCTCCCTACCGATATGCCGGATGGATCCCAGATTCGAAGTGGTGTGAGCCAGTCGGTATGGTACACCGACAGCGACAATCCCTATTTTGTCACAGCCTATGATTATCCGTTCTATCGTGACAGGCAATCGGTGACATGGCTGATCAAGAGCGACTTGACATCGGAACGTGTCAGAGGGCATCGATTGAAGGGCGGCTTCATGGTGCTCTACAACGATCTCCATCAAGACGACCGAACCCAACCGGGACTCCAGCGTCTCAACGCCGATGGATCCGTTCAGCAGGGTCTAAATGTTAACCAATTCCGGAACTTCAACCCTGAGGCAGCCCTCTACATCCAGGATAAGTGGGAATACGAGGGTATGGTCGTCAACGGCGGGGTTCGTTTCGAGTACTTCTCCACGGGAAACAACAAGGAAATTCTGATCAACAGCGCGGAAGTTGATCCGCAAGTCGAGAAACATAAGTTTAACTGGTCGCCGCGGCTTGGGTTTGCGTTTCCCGATCACCGATCGGGACAAGTTCTTTTTCCATTATGGCCGATTTACGCAGTGGCCGAGCCATGAGTACCTTTTCTGCCACGCAGGATGCTATCGGCACGTTCGGAACGCTTGGGAACCCGAACCTTGGTGAGGAGCTGACCGTCTCTTATCAGGCCGGGATCTCCCATCAGTTCACCGAAAGCCTGGCGGGCAACTTCGTCGTGTTTAGCAAAGACATTTACGGACTGGTTTCATCAACACGTGTGACCGATGACTCGACCAACATTCAGAGCATCCGCTATATCAATAAAACCTACGCGAGTTCGCGCGGTCTGGAGATTTCGCTCGAGAAACGTCTGACGAGGAACTTTGGGTTCGAGGCCTACTACACGTACTCGTTTGCCGATGGCGTGGCCAGCGACGCTGACTTTGGCCGTTCGGCGGAGGGACTTACTCACCTTCCGACCGATGAGCTTCCGCTCAATTGGGACCAGCGGCATACGTTCAACCTGACCTTGCGTCTCCAGGATCGAAACAACTGGGGTGCGACGGCGATCTACTCGTATGGCAGCGGTTTGCCGTGGACACCGATCGACCGGTTCGCCCGTCTGCAGGATCCCTCCTGGGAAAACTCGCGGCGTCTGCCGACCGCAGCACCGGTTGAGTGTGCAGGGTCGTAAGAGATTTAGTATTTACGGACGCGAATTGACGCTGTTCTTCGAGGGCCGGAATCTTCTCGACGAAGATATCCTCTTACCCAACGGAGATGCTCCGGCTGTGTTCCCCGGCATGGTTGTTGCGCGGAATGGATAACGGATCCTATCTGACCGAGACCGGGCGTTACGGCGGCGCGTATCTTCAGGATATCGACGATGACGGGCGTAGATGATTTTATTCCCGGTCAACGATCCGACGTTTTGGAACAACACAGAATCTGGCGGATCGGGTTTGGATTTGAGTTTTAGATTAAACTGTTGAATCGTAGATTTTTACGCATTGTATGATGTTGCCCCCACAGGGTCCAAATAGAGTCCGAGGAGGTTTGGACTGTGCGATCGAAAGTGTTTTGTTGACTATGATCTCGTGATTGTCTGGTCCTCCTTATGCCCATCCACGTTTGGCGACAGAACCGTTCGCCAAAGTTGGTACGTATTCTCTCCAATTTCTTAAGATCGGCCCATCCTCGCGGGCGACGGGTATGGGCGGCGCGTTTACGGCGTTGGCAGATGATGCTTCGGCAACTTATTGGAATCCTGCAGGTATGGTTGATATCACCAATACGGCAATTGTCCTGGAGCATACGTTTTGGCCGGCTGATATGGCGCTGGACTATGCGTCGGCTGTGTTTACCATGCCGTTTTTGCCCGGTACGTGGGGTGCCTCGGCAGAGCGCTGTCTCTCGATCCGCAAAAAGAGCGGACGATTTTTTTGCCCGGTGGAACGGGACGCGAATTCGATGCCGGTGATATGTCTTTGGCTCTATCCTATGCGCAGTTCTTCACCGACAAGTTCTCCGCCGGTGGAACGGTTCATTTCATTCACTCCGGACTTGCGGAAAAAAGCGTGAACACGTATGCGATTGATTTCGGTCTTATCTACAGGATCGGTTTCAGGGGTATGCGGCTCGGTATGATGATTCAAAGTCTCGGCGGTAAAGTCGATTACGATAGCCGGGACTCGAAAATCCCAACGACATTCAAGATTGGTTTGTCCATGGCCGCGTACCAGCGCGGGGCGCATAGTCTCTTGGCGCTCGGCGAGTTTTCGGTCATCCCTCGGACAATACCGAAACGGTGAATCTTGGCGGCGAGTATTCGTTCAACCAGTTTTTCTATCCTCGGGGAGGATACAACTTTGGTTATGACAGCAGGGAGCCGCGGCTGGATTCGGTCTTCAGATCGATACGACACAGACGTCGGATCTGAATTTCGGTTATTCCTGGGAAGCTCTGGGATTCCTTGGCGATGTCCATCGCGTTTCGCTGGGATTCAGCTACTAGTTACTGGCTCATCGGAGGCCGGAAAGCGATCTTTAAAATGGGCACCCCACCCTTGGGTGCCCATTTCTGTTGAGAATTGGACGTTCACTGGTTAACTTGATTGTAGATAAGACACTTCGACCCCGCATGGAGGCGCCCATGAGAGTTTCCCGTAATCATATCTTCGGTTTGCTCATCATCACTTTCTGATGACTGCGGGAATCTCCACCGCCGCGCCCACTGTCGGCCGCGGCAATTTCGAACTTTTTTTTGATTCGGCGACTTTTTTGGGGGACGACGGACAATCGGTCACCGAAGTGTATTTGAGGGTCCGCAATTCGGAGCTTAGGTTCAAAGAGGTGGAGGGGAAATACGAAGGCCAGGTCCGCCTGCGGATCGAGATAATGAACCCGCGGGGGAAGGTCATTGAAACGATAAACGAGGATCTGAAATTCACGAGAGACCAATAAAGATGCAGCAGAGATGCCCGTCTCCAGTTCCACACCGTTATCAAGAGGTTCAATCTCGCAAAACGGGGACTACATCCTCGCCTGCGAGGTCTGGACGATATAATTCGCCCAAAGTCTCATTGTGGGAATGGTGGGTGGCAAACAACGACTCAGGAGCGTGGAATACTACCGTTCTGACCGTCCCCGAGTTTCAACCCGGATGCGCGATGTCGGTCAGCGGGGCGAAATTTCTGTGGAATAGTCGAAAACAAGGGCCCAGAACGGATTCGTTTCACCCAAACCCGACCCGCTTTACGGTCTCCATCGGGACTCGTTGTGTGTCTATATTGAAGTCCTATGTGCCGCCGATCGTTGGTCGACACCAGGATCATCGATTTTGCGATGCAGATGCTCGATTCCGAAGGCGAGATCTGATCAGAGAATCGGCGCTTCCGCTGCCAAAGCTCAAGTCGCTGCCGGGAGATCCACCTCGTTATTTATCCTATTGTGATAAAGGAAGATATCAATGACGTTGATGCCGGCTGGTACACGCTTTATGTGAATGCCGGAATATCCGATCAGCTCCTGGTGCGGATGCGGTCGGGGATTTAGCATGGCGTGGGACATCGAACCTGGGAGGTTATCCCGGCGGACTACCTGACGGAGGCCCGATTTCTCCTGAGCGACCAGAGAATTTCTAAGGATTTTGAGAACATAGAGTCTTGGCGAACAGGAAAAAATCTCGATGACCATGTGGAAAGAACTTGATCCCGACACCATATACGGGGTACAACGAGGCCTATCAGGAGTTCCTGGCCCGGCTGGACATACGTGCAAACAGCAAGTTTACCGATTACCAGTCGGGATTATTTTCAGAGAGCGCGGCTGATTTATATGCGATATGGCCCCCCAGACGATATGGAGGTTGACGTGGTGCCGGAAAACAGGGAATCGATCTCCGACGCCATGCAGAAAGTCGACGACAAATACCACCCGGTCGATTACAGCACCAACGGGACGCGGCTGCGGTATTCGCGGCCCGGCGAGAATATTGTCGTCGATGCCCGCCGGATCAGCGTGGTTGGGGAGCAGGGCAACGTTGGGTTCCCTTACGAGCTCTGGATCTACGAACCGAAGGCGGAAACCCGATTCGCGAGCGGGACAAGGCGATGGAGCAAGATATCGGTATGAGGTTTATTTTCATTGACACAGAAGGTTATGGCAGGTATAAGTTGGAGAGTAGTTCGATTATGCTAACTAAGTGAAGCGGACCGACCTTGAGTTAGGTTGCCCACCCCACCTGGCTTCGACTCCCCATAGGTCTTCAGTTTTGTATTGACACCATCCATGTTGGTGGATTAGAACTCTTTTTGTTACGCGGCAAAATGCTAATTCTTTCTATAGGAAGCTATTCGTATTACAATCTTCCCACAACATTAACTTGTCGTAAAGGAGTTCGTTGCGATGCGTGTGAACCGTTCTGTTAATCGAGCGCTATTGTTCTCAATGCTCTGCTGGTGTTGCTCGCCATGGGATATTTGCTGGGGGCACAAGAGGAGGAGGCGCCGGCGACTGCGGCTCCAACGTATACGTCGCACCTGCTACCGACTCGCTCGCAATGGCACCCAACGACTCGACTGTGCTCGCCAGGAAATCCAGGCGATGATCAAAGAAGGAACAAAGCACTTTTTCCTATCGTGTGAAGAACAGCGGTATCGGCACGAACTATATGAGGGCGGGTTGTTCATGCATCTCCTGTTGCTCGCATCTGTCATCGGCCTGGTGTTTATCATTGAACGGCTTTGGACGTTGTCCCGCGCACGCACGAATGTTAGAGCGTCTGATGGGACGAGTGATAAATGCCCTCCGCGAATACGGAGTTCAAGGTGCACTTGAAGAATGTGAAAGCACTCGCGGCCCGATTGCGGCCATTCTTCATTCGGGTTTGATGAGAGCCAATCATGGTCCGGAGGCGGTGGCAGAAAGCCATCGAGACATCTGGAACGATCGAGATGTCATTTCTCGAGAGAGGTCTCGTCGCGATCTCTACGGTTGGTAACGTTGGCCGCTGCTTGGGTTCCTTGGAACGGTGTCCGGTATGATCAGCGCGTTTGCCGCGATCGCGGCAGCCGAGCAGGTCAGCGCAAAGCTCGTGGCGTCGGGTATCCAGGAAGCGCTTATCACAACGGCGACAGGTCTTATTATCGCTATTCCGGCAGAATATCATGCACAACTTCTTTGTCGCGCAGATCGACCGTTTTATCACCGAGATGGAAGAGGCCAGCGCTGAACTTATTAACGAGCTTATCGAGCTGGAACAAGGCGCAGTAATCGCACTGGCGACGACGCTCCAATTGAGCGTATCGTGGGCATGAAAAAGAGCGAAAAAGAGACCGGCGGGAGATTCATGCGGGCGCGATGTCCGATATCGCATTCCTTCTCCTGATCTTCTTTCTTGTGACGACGATATTTGCGCTTGAGCAGGGTATTCCTCTGTTCTTCCCGGTCAGAAATCAACGATCGGTCAAGATGAAGCGGAATAATCTTCTGATCGTCCAGGCTAATGCCAACGGTTCGATCGCAATCGACAAGGAAGTCGTACCGCTTCCCGCGGCTGAGGACCGCTCATCGAGAGAAAGCTCGCGGAAAATGAAAAGCTTGTTATCGTCATCGAAACCCATCCGGACAGCGATTATGGTTTGATGATCGATATTCTGGATGAACTTCGTCTCGCCGATGCGCGGAGGATATCTCTGAAGACGATGAATCCGTACGGTGGGGGATAAGGGATGAATTTTAACCGCGATTCGAAAATCGAGAACAAGGTGCCGACATCCTCGATGGCGGATATCGCGTTCCTCTTGTTGATCTTCTTCATGACAACCACCATCTTTAAGATGGAGGACGGGTCTGCCGATCACGCTTCCGCGCGCCGAAACGGCCGCGAAGCAGAAACGCGAACAGATCCTCAGGGTTTGGATCGATCCCGTTGGGCATATTTCGATCCAGGACAAGCTGGTTCAACTGAAGCAAATCAAGGATCTCATGTTGAACTCCATGGCTGAGAATCCCACTCTTGATCGTTGCCTTCAACGCCGATCACAGGACGCCAAACGGAGTTGTTTCCGATGTAATGGAGCAACTCAAAGAAGCCAATGCGGTCAGGGTGTCCTTTACGAGTGATCCAGGAAACAAAAGGGAGATAGGATACGAATGGCCCAGTTGACAGCCACAGCAAATGTTGAGTTTAAAGCCCAATACAGCAAATACCTCCGGTATGCCATCTTGGGGGCTGTGGTGATCCATGGCCTGACATTCATTCTCTCTCCGCCGTTTACATTCAAGCCATACCAGCTCAAAGAAGAAAAATTTGAAGTGGTCGAGATGGCCGAACAAATTGAGATCCCACCTCCGCCCAAAGAAGTCGCCATGCCTCAGGTTCCTGTCGAGGCTGCCACGGACGATGACGCGGACGATCTCGAGGATATGCCCGAAACAACGTTTGAGGATTTCTCTGACATGCCGCCGCCCCCGCCGCCCGGTGGCGGCGACTCAGGCGTCTTCCTCGCATTCGATGAACCGCCCGTAATGGTCGACTTCGTGTCTCCGAAATATCCGTCGCTGGCTCGCGAGGCGGGGTTTGAGGGTACGGTCCGGGTTCGGGTTCTGGTTGCGGAGGACGGCAAAGTGCTTGCCGCGGATGTTCTGTCGTCAGACGTGTCGCCTGCGATGGAACAGGCGGCGGTCGAGGCGGCGATGAAGTGCCGCTTCAAGCCGGCCAAGCAGAGGACGACACCGGTGAAGGCGCACGTGATGATTCCCTTCAACTTCCGGCTGAATTGATATTTATCTGAGATTTATGGAAAAAGACGGCGCTTGCGCCGTCTTTTTTTGTTCGCGGAGTCGCCGGGAGCCTCTTTCCTGGGGAGCCAGGCGCCGTCGCCGGAGGGGCAGCCTCTCTGTGGAGATAAGCGGCGTATTCGGGCGATTTTGGCCCGGATCAATCAGTTGCCGATGGCGGGGGAGGCTTTTCGCTTTAAACCGCTCCTCCAAGCTCCTATAATTGCAACAAATTCGACGTGTTTTCGTAAAATTACTACACGCGGTGTTGTGCGATACTTGTGTTGTTTCCTGGAAGGTGAAGAATGAGGAAAAGCGTTGTTATCTTGTTGATACTCTGCTGCGGCATGGTTTTCGCCGCCAATGTTTTTGGGCAGACTCGGGTTCTGTCGCTCGAAGAGGCGCTCGAGATTGCCATCGATGCGTCGACGACGGTTGGTATTTATGAGGAGAGGGTTCTGTCCTCCAGGCAGAATGTCTTGAGGAATCATGGCCGGTTTTTGCCAAACCTGTATACGACGTTTTACGCGGGCCACACATTTCTCGGCCCCTCACAATCGATCTTTATCGATCCCCAGGGACGGCCGGTACAGCAAGACGGCCAGGATTATGAGAATTACCGGTTCTCGATCGGATCGGACATAATGCTTTTCGACTGGGGAGCCAACGTCAAGTATCTCAAGAGCGCCAAGCGAAACTCGGAGGCGGCGGGATTCGATCTCCAATACCAGAAAGACATCGTCACCGCGCAGGTTATCCGCGCGTATTATGATCTCGTCCGCAAAAAGAATTTGAAATCGGTTCAGGAAGACGCCGCCCAGGCGGCGCAAAGAAATCTCGAACAAGTAGAAGCGTTCTTCCGGATCGGATCGAATACGCGCGCCGATGTGCTGCAGGCAAAGGTTCGTTTGGGAAACACGCAACTTCAGCTCATTACCGCACGGAACAACGAAGATCTCGCGCGCGCCACGCTTGCCTCACTCCTTAACTTCTCGTGGGACGAGGATTTCGATGTCCAGTCCTTGATCGAAATCGCCATGGTCGAACCCGACCTCCAGCAGGAAGTTGATTATATGCTCGTTCACCGGTCGGACCTTCGCGCCAGCGAGAAACGTGTCCGTGCGGCTGACCATGGATTGACGGCGACCAAAAATACCCGTTGGCCGACGGTGGGTGGCGGGATGCAGTACTCGTGGAGTGACCGCCATTTTCCGGACAGAGCGAATTTCTTCAAGAGTGACTATTCATGGGGGCTCGGCGTTCAGCTTACGTGGAATATCTTCGACCGTTTTGCTACGAAATCCGATATCCAGCAGGCGAAGGCCGACCGCCGGATCGCCGAAGAACAACTCAGGCAGGCCAAGCTCGATGCCGAACTCGAGGTCAAACAACTCTACCTGATCCTTACGGAAGCTGAAGAACGGATGAGGGTGTCGGACGAGACAGTCTCCCAGGCGTCCGAGAATGTCAGATTGGCGAACGAGCGATACAGGGTCGGTGCGGGGACGATGCTCGAGACGATCGAGTCCGCCGCCCAACTCCAGGAAGCACAGGGCAACCTCGTGGACGCCAAATGTGATTACCTGATCGCGAAGGCCGATCTTCTGAGAGCCACGGGACGTCCCGTCAAGGTCGACTAACCGGTCACTCCCACAGGTTCGATCCTTTTTTCTCTCCGGTTGAGTTTTTCCGCAGCGGAGCTGCGGCCGTTGCGGCCCGTTCCCCCTTGATTTCCCTTGCCCGACGCTACAACCATATAATAAATTAATAAATTAGGAGATGGTATTGTGACGCGTGTACGAAAATACTCGCTCTTTATGTGTGTTCTTACGGCCATTCTGTGGGCCGACCCCGCATCGTCCGCGCAAACGCCTCGTATGGCTGGATTCTCGCTTTATACGCACGCTTTTCTCGACCCCGATCACCGGCCTTCAATCCTCGTCAGTGTCAACGTTCCTTATACGAGTCTCATATTTTTAAGAGACACCGCCACATTTCGGAGTGAGTATGCGGTATATGTCAAAATTCTCGACAAAAAGAAAAAACTGGTAGAGACCGCTGTTATCAATGAAAGCATCGTAGTTGAAGACTACAAGTCGACGCGTTCGGCGAAGATGAGCACCAGGTCGTCGAAACGGTTCCATCTCCCGCCGGGGGATTACATCGTGCAGTGCGCGGTTCAGGTTAAGAACACGCGCCGCTTTTTTGAGCGAGAGACTCAAATACAGGTGCCGAAGTTCCTCGAGGCCGGTATTGGTGTTGGCACGCCCCGGCTTTTTGCCGCGGACATTGAGACGGGCCGGTATGTTCCGGTTCTCGCTCCGGCCAGTTCGTACGAATCGCTCGATCAGTTGGAAAAAGAGACGACATTATTTGCCGAGTTGGATAAACATCCCATAATAAAATTCGATGTGTACATGGAGGAAGAAACGGCGGACTCGGTGGACTGCACGCTTTCCTTCGTGGTTGCGAATGAGGATAACAGGATGGTTGCTTACGGCAGAAGAAAGGTGAAGATCGCTGGGTTGAGAAATCAATTCGTCGTGTACCTCAACACCGACGATTGGGATCCGGGTGCCTACAAGTTCGCCATAAAAGCGGTCCAGAAAAAACCGGAACGAGAAACAACGTCGGTGTTTGATTTCACACTTGGGTATTCAAGGTCGATGCTCACACGGCACGTCGACGACACGATTGAGATTCTTAAGCTGATCGCGAGCGATGATGAGTTGAAGGAACTCAAGGAAGCGCCGATGGAGGAACGGCCGCTCGCATGGGCGAAGTTCTGGATTCGTCGCGATCCGTCACCGGGTACCGAAGAAAACGAGGCGCTGACCGAGCATCTCAAGCGGCTGCGTTATGTCACGGAAAACTTTTCCGAATCCCGGGAAGGTTGGCGGACGGACAGGGGAAAGACCTACATCAGGTTCGGCGAACCCGATCACACCGAGATAAAGGTCGACTCGCAAAACCAGGGAGAGTATCTCGTCTGGTACTACTACAAGGAAAACCTCACCTTTGTATTCTACGACCGCTTTGGTCTGGGAGAGTATCATCTCACGAATTCGAGTGGGTATTGAAACACGCGGCGTCTATAGTTTTGATCTGCATCGTCTTCGCGGTGGGATGCGCGGGTAGTCCCCAGGAAGGCGATGTTCTTCGTTTAGCGCTCGAGACCTCCCCCAACAAACTTGATCCTGCGTTTGTCGTCGATGTGGCCGAAGGTCAGATCTGCTCGCTCATTTACCAGGGGCTCGTCCGCTTCGCGCCGACGGGTGAGATCGTGCCGGATGCGGCCCTCGAGTGGGAGATAGATCCAGGCGGCACACGCTACGTTTTTTCGCTGGACCGGCGTGCCCGGTTCTCGGACGGCCGCGAGGTTGTCGCCGGCGACGTTATTGAAAGCTTCGAACGCACGCTCTCCCCGGACGAACGTTCGCCGCGATCGTGGGTGCTCGACCGCATCCGCGGGGCGCGGGCTTTCATGGAAGGTTCGGCCTCGTCGGTCGAGGGGCTTTCGGCTCCCAGCGACTCCACCGTTATCGTGGAACTCGAGGAGCCGTTCCGGCCGTTTCTCCAGCTTCTCGCGATGCCGGCGGCGTATATCGTTTCCGTAAACGATTCGGGCGCTCAGCTCGGGGCGGGCGATGATTCTCCAGGCGGTTCCTCTCCATCGAACGGTTGGCCGTTGGGGTCGGGGCGTTGGATACTTACCTCGTGGAAACGAGGGGATGTCCTCGAGCTCGAACCCAACCCGTTTTACGCCGGTCGGCGGCTCCGCATCAGCAAGGTTCGTTTCCGAATCATCCCGGAAGCGTTTACGCGGATTGCCGAGTTCGAATCCGGTTCGCTCGACGTGCTTCGCATTCCCCACGCCGAGCTTGACAGGTTTCTCGAAGACGATTCCCGCCGACACCTGATCCAGTCACAGTCGGAGCTTCGTGTCGTGTACATCGGACTCAACAATCAGAAAGGGCCGCTTCGCGATATTCGCGTCAGGCGTGCGCTCAACATGGGAGTCGATATCGACCGGATCGTGGAGGTGTTGACGGGCGGTCACGCCGTACGCGCCGCCGGTTCGATTCCTCCTGCGCTTCCCGGTTATAAAGAGAGAGCTTCTTACAAATACGATCCCGCACGGGCCAGGGCGCTTCTCGCCGATGCGGGTTATGCGGACGGGTTCGAGCTCGAGATCTGGCAGCGCGACAGTCCGGAGGGCAACCGCGTGGTCGAGGCGATCCAGGGGTACCTCCTCGAATTGGGTATCCGCGTCCGCGTCGTAAAACGAGAGTGGAGCGCTTTCAAGGAGGCGGTTAGCCGGGGCCGTGTCGATGCTTTCTTTCTCGACTGGTACGCGGATTATCCCGACGCCGAAAATTTCCTCTATCCTCTGTTTCACTCGGAGAACGCCGGGGGTGGCGGCAACAGATCTTTTTATGCCAACTCAACGGTCGACAGTCTTATCGAACTTTCGCAGAGATTGCCCGCGGACGCCTCTGATGGTGGGGTGTACGCGCAAATCGACGGCATGATCTATGAAGACACGCCCTGGCTCTACCTCTATTTTCCCACGTCATTTGTTATCGTCTCTCCTCGTGTCCAGGGGTATACTTTCCCGGTCGTTTATCTTGGCGAAGATCTGTCGACCGTCTCCCTATCCCTGGAAGGGGCCCGCTGACACCGGTGCTGGCGTACACGATCAGACGACTTCTGCTCTTTGTTCCAATCCTCCTCGGCGTGGCGACGGTGACGTTTCTCCTTGTGTACGTTCTGCCCGGAGACCCCGTCTTAAGCATGGTCGGCGAGCGTTACGACGATGCGACGATCGACGCGCTCAGAAAAGAGATGCATCTCGATAGACCGCTTGTGATCCAATACGCCCATTTTATCGGCGATCTGGCCCGTTTTGACTTCGGCCATTCTTATGTGACGGGTGAGCCCGTCGCCAGCTCGGTCCTGGAACGATTCCCGCACACGTTTCGCCTGGCGCTTTTCGCGATGCTGATTTCAATAGTAATTGGAGTGGGCACTGGCGTGGTCGCCGCGTGGAAATGGAGGACGCCCGTCGACTATCTGACGATGGGTGGGACGATCGTGGGAATTTCGATGCCCGTTTTCTGGCTGGGCGTGCTTCTTATTTATGTGTTCGCGATGAAGCTGCGGCTCCTCCCGCCGTCCGGGTACGGTGGGGGCAATATCGCGTATATGATTCTCCCGGCGGTGACCCTCGCGCAGGCCTCAACAGCCTACGTTGCCAGGATAACGCGATCGAGCATGCTCGATGTTGTCCGCGAGCAGTACGTCCAGACGGCCCGCGCCAAAGGGGTCTCGGAGCCGCGGTTGCTTTTTAAGCACGCCCTCAGAAACGCGCTGCTCCCGGTGATAACGGTGGTAGGCGCCGATTTTGGGAGTTTTTTGAGCGGGGCCGTTTTGACCGAGTCCATCTTCGCGTGGCCGGGGTTGGGGCGGTTCACGCTCGACGCGATTCTCAAACGGGATATTCCAACGATCCAGGGCGCCGTGTTTTTTATGGCGCTCGTTTTTATGACGATAAATCTTATCGTCGATCTTTTGTATGCGTGGATCGACCCACGCATAACGCTCGAGAATAAGGGGTCGGAATCGGATACGTGACATCATGCTCAAACAAGTGATCAAACAAAAGAACGGGCTCCTGGGGCTCATAATCGTCGCCGTCGTGCTGCTTGCCGCGGTGTTCGCTCCGCTCGTGAGCCCCTATGACCCCTATCAGATCAATATGGCCGAAAGCTTAAGCCCGCCGTCCCTCGCCCACCCGTTCGGAACCGACGTTTTTGGCCGGGATATCATGAGTCGGCTGGTTTACGGTGCGCGGGTCTCGATGGAGGTCAGCGTGCTGTCCCGGGTCATTTCGCTCGTCATCGGGACCCTGCTTGGTCTTACCGCCGGCTATTTCGGCGGGCGCTACGATAGCGCCGTCATGCGCCTGGCCGATGTAACGCTCGCGTACCCGGGCCTCCTTCTGCTCATAGCGGTGATGGCGGCGGTCGGCCCCAGCCTGACCTCGCTCATTCTGGCGTTGGGAATCGTCGGTTGGGCGGCCGTCGCGAGGATTGTCCGCGCCCAGGTTCTCTCTATAAAGGAGAGGGAGTTTGTCCTCGCCGTTCGATCCCTCGGCGGTAACCCGGGACGGATCATATTCAAACACCTGCTCCCGAATTGTGTCTCGCAGCTTATAATCATTTTTTCGATGGGGTTGGGGATGGGGATCATGGCGGAGTCGTCGATGAGCTTCCTCGGGCTCGGCGCCCAGCCGCCGCTGCCGAGTTGGGGATCGATGATCAGCGCCGGGCTTGACTATCTCAGGGTGGCTCCGTGGCTCAGTCTTGCCCCGGGGGTGGGAATCACAATTGCCGTCCTCGGTTTCAACCTGCTCGGAGACACGTGCAGGGACGTGCTGGATCCGAAACTCAAAGATATGGGGAGGCGGGAATAAGATGCTTTCGCGCGTCCAGGATACCATTAAAGATGCCCTCGATGACCTGTCGCTTGATTCGCGAACGTGTTATACCGATGTCCGATTGAACCCGCCTGACGGCCGCGAGTTGATTCTCGAATGCAGCGATGCCGCCGCGCTCGAGGCGATCCGCCGCCGGCTGCCTCCTGACGCGCTCCCCGCGGGTGTGGTCCCGCGGTTTGTCGGGCTCCCCGACGCGGCGGCCGGACTCCCGGATGTCTATATGGTGGTTAACAGTGTGGCCGACGTTCGAAAGGAACCCGCTCACCAGTCCGAGCTCGTCACGCAGGCCATCTGCGGCGATCCCGCGACCCCGCTTAAGAAGAGCGGCGAATGGACGCTCGCGCGGCTCTCGGATGGTTATATCGGTTGGATCAGGGATTGGCATCTGCGGTCGATGACACGTCAGGCACACGGCCAGGTGACGGCTGCGTCGCAGTGGAGGATCGAGGAGAATATTGTTCAGATTCTCGAAACACCCGATATCAAGGCCCTCCCGATCTGTGACGCCGTAGTTGGGACGCCGGTCGTGAAGGGCGCCGCAGGGCGGCGTGGGTGGTGTCACGTAACAATGCCGGATGGCAGGGCGGGCTATCTCAGGGGAGGTGTGGTGGGAAAGCCCCCACGCCGGCGGGCTTCGCGTGAGCGGTTGGTGGCGACGGGGCTCGGTTTCCTGGGGATACCGTACGTGTGGGGAGGAACCACTCCGAAGGGATTCGACTGTTCGGGGCTGATTCAGACGGTTTTCAAGCTCTGCGGCGTTGAACTTCCGAGGGACTCCGACCTCCAGGCGCGTTGCGCCCCCGCCAAAAATTCCGGCGACATCGACGAACTCGAACCCGGGAATTTGCTTTTCTTTGGCGCGGACTCGTCCCAAATTACGCACGTGGCCATGGTCTTGTCCGACGGAAATTTTTTGCACGCTCATGGCCACGTAAGGGTAAATTCTTTGAAATCTACCTCCTCAAAATTTGACGAAAAATTGGCTGCGGAGTGGCGGCTGTTCAACGACCCCCTGTCCTTATAAGGCGCTGTTATTAGATAAGATACTTGTTGTAGCATAAAACCTGCCAAATCACCTCCAGGCCCCCCTCCTTTGTGAAAGTATTCGCGAATTTTTAAAAAAAGAATTGACAAGTCTTTTAGACGTCCATAAATTCGCCGTTTGTGATGTGAGATTAAGAAAAAAAGGAGGTAGTCCGCCACTGAGAGCCGTCTCAGAGGACCCGAACTTAATAATTCATGGCAGTAATTTGTCGTTAGGATAGGACTTGTCCGAAGGAGGTGATGCAAAGCGACTGTGGTCGATCTGGCAGCGGATCGGCACAACGAAGGTTTTGCCCCGACAACAGTTGTTTCGCACAGGTTCTTTGGAAAGAAAACTCTGGTGGAATGGAGGCCGCCGATAGAAGTTAAACGGCGTGTCTCCCGACCAGCACTAGGAGGTTTCAGATGTTTAGAGTTACGAAGATTTTTGTTTTCTCACTGCTCGTCGTCGCTATCGCCCTTCCGGCACTCGCGACCACAAGCCGTGTTGCATCGCTTGGTGGCCCCGCGCGGTACATCAACGATGATTCCGACATTTTCCGTTGGTATGGGACCCTTCCGTCCTACACCAAGATGGTAATGGCCGAGGTCGGCCAGGCGTCCGTGACCGGTGGAACGTTAGACGGCGCCGGCGTTAGCGCTGATTACCAGGCCCTCGGATTCACCCACAACTGGGGCGAGGACCACTGGCTCGGTACATGGGGAATTTTCCTTCTCCATGACAACCTCGACGATAACAGCTTCTTTGCTTTCAACCCGCTCGTTACGCCGGGAGTCGAAGTGCCGATGCCGTCGACGAAGTTCGTCCTCTCCTGGGGCAAGGAACTCGGCTCAGTGGCGCTTGGTCTCTCCTTTACGCGGTCCGATGGCAGCATCGAGATTCCGGGCAACGACCCGGACAAGCTGGACATGAATTTCACCACCATCGGTGGTGGTCTCCGTTTCGACATGGGTGAAAACATGTACGGCGATGCGGCGGTTACGTTCGGTTTCGCCGGTGGCGACCTCAATGGTGGCTGGGACAAGAGCAATGCGTACAACCTCGAAGCACGCTTGTTTTACGAACTCTTGGATGATTGCACGGTCGTGCCGTGGATTGGCTACAATGCCGGCGAATACGCCGTTGAGGCATTTGAGGCCCCGAGCGGACAGAAGTTGAGCGACTTTGGTATCGGCGCCGCCTTCAACTGGGACGTCAACACC
Organism: Candidatus Latescibacterota bacterium; assembly: GCA_963791045.1. GTDB lineage: Bacteria > Krumholzibacteriota > Krumholzibacteriia > WVZY01 > WVZY01 > CAWBQK01. The sequence goes on along the minus strand of CAWBQK010000015.1, from coordinate 74,121 downwards.
AACAACATGCTGATCTTCGCCGCCGAATTCGATCAGATGAGCTGGGAGCTCTCGAAGGTCGACGACACCGTCGATCCCGACGAAATCACAAAGATTAACGGCACCGTGCTTCCCAAGTTCTACATTGGTCTCGAGTCAGACATCACGTCGTGGTTCACCTTCCGTGTTGGCGCGACCAAGGAAATGACGAAGTACAAGGTCACGTTCCAGGATGGAACCGAAGTCACGATCACCGATCTCGAATGGGTTGCCGATGTTGTCGGAATCGATCCGGAAGAGGTCAACCTCGATGTCGTCAATGATTTCCAGTGGAACATCGGTGGCGGATTCCATGTTGGCGAGTGGGACATCGACGCGATGTTCTCGCCCGACCTTCCGTTCCGTATGGGTTACTGGATGACCGGTTACGGCACAGGCGACGCTGATCCCGTCATCGGACGTATCAGTGCCACCTATCGTTACTAGAAACGGCTCTACAACTGCTTGAGCGGTTGATTCCGAAAGAGAGGGCTCCCATTTGCGGGGGCCCTCTTATTTTTTGCCCTGAAGGCATCCCTTACCGCACCAACACTCGGCGCCCTGGGGAGTGGTTCTGGGCCCGAGTGGCGCCCGCGACGCCCCGATGAGGCCCGAAAATTGCACGTATCAAACGATTTCGACCGATTTTTGCACTTCAGCCGGATTGTCCTGAATGGTCTACTTCTTTTATTACGTGCCGGTTGGTATCGATCAAAAGCTCCGCAAGGTCCCGGTGATGACCTATGCGTATACGGCGCTTTGCATTCTCCTCTTTGCCGCAAATAAGTTCTTTGCCGATTCGGTGCCGTTCGATTTCTTCCGGCTGGTCTATTTTCCCGACGAACCCAACGTCATCACGGCGGTGACGGCGGCGTTTCTCCACTTCGGGTTCCTTCATCTGCTCGGCAATCTCATCTACCTGTTCTTGTTCGGGAGATACGTCGAAGACAGGATGGGGGCCGTTTTCTTTACATCGATTTTTATCGGATGCGCGGGAATCGGTAACCTCCTCCAGGGAATCTTCAATACTTACGTCCTCCATGACCCGTATATGGGCGTTGTCGGCGCCTCCGGGGCTGTTTCCGGGCTTCTTGGAGCGTTCACCATCCGTTTCCTCTCTTCGCGCATGGAGATCGCGTATTGGATATTTATGCCGCTTCAGGCGTTTACGCGTGCGGGGAAAGCGCAGATGCCGGTGATTTTCGCCGTAGCCTTGTGGTTCGTGATGCAAATGGCCCGCGGGCTGATACAGTTTGGTGGTTTTGGAGGCCAGGTCGCCTATGTGGCCCACCTGTCGGGATTCGCGTTGGGGGCCGTTTCGGCCATCGCGGCGGGCCACTACGCGGAAGGCCGCACCGATGGTCTCCTCCAGCGCGCCATTCGGTATCTCAGGAAGGGCGAGTCTTATGCCGCTCAGGGTGATTTCATACACTATATCGAAGACAGGCCCAATGATCCAGCCGGCTATGCCGGACTCGCCCGCGCCATGTCGATGTCCCGAGACGGTGACGGGGCACGGCGAAACTACCGGAAGGCGTGCGAACTCCTGCTTCGAATGGGCCGGAGGGGGGACTGCGAGGCGTTGTATCAGGAGGCCTCGAGGGGATTCAAGGACTTTGCGCTCAGCGAAAAGTGCCACCTGACACTCGCGTTCGGGTTGGAAAGAAATCTCAAACCGAAGCTCGCCCTCCGCGCCTATGAGGTATTTGTGGGGAAGTACCCTGAAAATGCGGATTCGCCCCTCGCGCTTCTCCGCGCGGCCGGAATCTGCTCCAATACGTTCGAGGATGTGGAAAAGGCGGATGATTTTTACGAGCGTGTAATCCGGAACTACCCGAATGATACTTGGGTGGAATTCGCGAGGGAACAGAGGCAGAATCTCCTGGCCAAGGCGTGACGCAGGCACGTGTGGCATCGATTACGTTCATTCTTGAGACCGCACTGTCTCCATTGGGACAGGGGAACGACAGGACCCGGCGTGCTACCTTGATTTGTCGGTCTCGACGAGGGCGCTGTGGAGTATGCCGACGGCATTCTCACGTGACGATTCGGGGACCAGGCATGTGACCGCCAGTGTGGATGTTCCGACATACGACACCGGGATCCCGGTATTCGCCAGCACTCCTTCGATCCGTGCAATGGTTCGGGCGCTGCAGCTGAGTCCGCTTCCAACAACAGAGACCGAGGATAGGCCTTCTTCGGATTCGATCTCGATTCCTCCAGCACCTTGCGCGCTCGCGCTCAGAATCTCTTTCATGCGTGCCACGGCTTCCGGTTCGACGACGAGCGTGAGTGTGTTTTCCGACTCCCGTGAGGTTCTCTGGTAGCTGATAATGCGGAGATCCTCCTCCACGAACCGCCTGAGGAGGTCGGCGAGGCTGGCGATGTCACCGGCGGCGGACAGGCGGATCAAGGCGACGTGCTTGTTTGAAGTGACTCCCGTAATACATTCTCGTTCCATATCTCTCCCATCGCGCACGGTTGTCCCCTCCGAGTCGTCAAAACTCGATAGCAGATCGACGGGGACGCGGTAACGGCGCGCAAGTTCAGCCGCCCGGTAGTGGAGCACCCTGGCTCCCAGGACGGCGAGTTCGAGCATCTCATCATAGCTGATTCGTGGCAACCGCTTGGCGTTCTTGACGATCCGCGGGTCGGCGGTAAACACTCCCGCTACATCGGAACAGATCTCACACCGGCTCGCTCCCAGGCTGGCGGCGATGGCCACCGCGGAGGTGTCCGACCCGCCCCGTCCCAAAGTCGTAATTTCCCTTGCCCTGCTGACACCCTGGAAACCGGCGAAAATGACCACATGACCTTGTCCCAGGGCCTCCTCTATCCGGTGTCCCTTGATTTCTTCGATCAAAGCCCTGGTGTGACTGACGTTTGTGACGATCCCGCATTGTGAGCCGGTGAATGAAATCGCCCGGCAGCCCATCGAATTGAGGGCCATCGAGAGCAGCGCCATCGATATTCTCTCCCCGACGGTGAGAAGCATGTCGAGTTCGCGCTGGGGAGGGGAAGGAGTGATCTCGTATGCGAGCTTGAGGAGCTCGTCGGTTGACGACCCCATTGCCGACACGGCGACCACGACCCGGTGCCCCTCGCGTGAGCGCGAGGCAATCCGTTCGGCGACCTTCCGAATCCGGTCCGGAGTGGAGAGCGAGCTCCCTCCGTACTTCTGCACAATGAGTCCGTTCGTCATATCTGAGACTCAATATAGCATCGGCACGAGGATTGCTGCAAAGAATCCTTGCCGTCAAACTCGCCGTGCCAATAAAATTCTTGCCGTAAAATCGCCTCGGGTGCTAGCCTCCGTACCGACGGCATGCCCCGGGCATGCGCCGGAACCTGTTTGGTTGTCGACCGGGTTGTCTAACGCTCTCAACGAAGTGGACAATTCTGTCGTACGAGTACCGGGCTCCGGGTGAGTTTGGTGGCGGTTCTGGTTGTGGGTTGTGTGTGGGAGGATGATGATGACTGACCGTATTTCGGTAAAGGGACTGCCCCCGGAAGACAGACCACGGGAGAGGCTCTACCACATAGGAGCGGCCGACCTCTCGCTCCAGGAGTTGTTGGCGATCGTACTTGGTCGTGGCTCCAAAGAGGGGAGCGCGCTTTTTCTCTCGTATCGGCTTCTCGAGAGTTTCGGAGATATCGTTTCGCTGGGGCGCGCGGGTCTCGATGATCTGGTCAAGGTGTCGGGAATTGGATTCGCGCGCGCGTGCCAGATCATGGCGGCCGTTGAACTCGGAAAAAGATTTACGCGAATGTCGACGACGCGGGGCACGTCGATCAAGGGGCCGGGGGAGATAGCGGGCTTGTTCATGGACGAGATGAAACATTACGACAGGGAACATTTTAAGGCGGCGCTGTTAAATACTAAGAACCAGATTCTTAAGATAGTCACCGTCTCCATCGGATCTCTCAACGCGTCGATAGTCCATCCGCGGGAGATCTTGAAACCGGCGATATCGGCGAGCGCCGCATCGATCATACTCGTTCACAATCATCCAACCGGCGATCCCGCCCCGAGCAAAGAGGACGTCGAGTTTACAAAACGGTTTGCAAAATGTGGCGAGCTAATAGGCATTCAACTTCTCGACCACGTGATTATAGGGTCCGGCCGGTATCAGAGTCTCAAGGAATCCGGAGTGTTTTGATTCGCACGCCCGAGAGCGCGCAGGAAAGGACAGTGATTGTCGGTGATTTCCTGGTTTTCAAATTTTCTTTCAAATGACGTTGCCATCGATCTGGGTACGGCGAACACACTCGTCTTCGTAAAGGGAGAGGGAATCGTTCTCAACGAGCCATCGGTTGTAGCCGTGGACCAGTCGACTGGGAAGGTCTATGCCGTCGGGGCTGAAGCGAAAGCGATGCTTGGCAAGACGCCCGATCACATCGCGGCGATTCGTCCGATGAAGGACGGCGTAATCGCTGATTTCGAGATCACCGAAAAGATGTTGAGGGTTTTTATCCGCAAGTCGCAGCAGAAAAAGCTTTTCATAAGGCCCAGAATCGTCGTGGCCGTTCCCTCGGGAATCACAGAGGTTGAACGCCGTGCCGTGCGAGACAGTGCCGAACATGCGGGTGCGCGCGAAGTGTTTCTTATCTCCGAACCGATAGCCGCGGCGATCGGTGTCGGGCTTCCAGTCGACAAGCCGGCGGGAAACATGGTTATCGATATCGGAGGCGGGACGACCGAGATCGCGGTTATTGCGCTCGACGGCATCGTGGCGAACAGCTCGATTCGAGTTGCGGGCGATGAGATGGACGAGGCTATTGTCCAGCATGTGAAAAAAACGTACAACATGCTCATCGGTGAACAAACCGCCGAGATGATCAAGATGAGAATCGGTACGGCGTGGCAGATGGAGACGGAACTGGAAATGGAAGTCAAGGGGCGGGATCTTGTCGCCGGTATTCCGAAAACTCTCAAGCTCAACAGCGCAGAAATCCGCGAGGCGCTCAGCGAACCGATATCACAGATCGTTGAAGCGCTCAAACAAGCTCTCGAAGAGACACCGCCCGAACTCGCCGCCGATATCGTCGACCGCGGGATTGTTATGACGGGGGGTGGCTCGTTGTTGAGAGGGCTCGATACTCTGTTCAAGGAACAGACGAACCTGCCTATAAACGTGGTTGACGATCCGCTCCTTTGCGTCGTTCTCGGGGCGGGAAAAGTACTCGATAATGTTCATTTGTACGAACGGATCTTGATGCAGAGCATCCACGACTAGCATGCCGATCTTCGATCTACTCTTTCGCCGACACCGCGAGAAGACAGTTCTTGCCATTCTCGTTATCCTGTCCGTGTCGCTGATGCTGATCCCGCAGCCGTCGAAAATGTCGATGGCCCAGGTCACGCTCAACGCGATTTTGTACCCGATATACAGCTCAACCGATTATGTCGAGGGCCTGATGACGATTCGCGGAGAAAACCGCGAGCTCAGGCGGATGGTCGCGAGTCTGATGCACGAACGCGAACGACTTCTCCAGTTCAGGGACGAGCGCGAACGCTTGCGCCGGCTTGCCGACTTCAAAGAGGATCAATTTCTCAAACTTGTGCCGTGTGAAGTCATCGGACGCAACCTCGACCGGTTTCAGACGACGCTGGTGATCGATAAGGGGGCGGCGGATTCGATTAGCGTGAGGATGCCGGTCTTGTCCTACGGCGGCTATGTGGGGCGTGTGTCCCATGTGTTCGAGAATTCATCCTGGGTTCAGCTGATTTGCAGTCGAAACAATCCGGTCAGCTGTCTCGACAGGAGAAGCCGCGTCGTCGGGATTCTTGAGTGGAGTCACTTCTCTTATTTCGAGATGAAGAACGTGAGTGTTGTGGATGATGTTCAGGTTGGCGACACGCTCATTACCAGCGGTTTCGGTGGAGTTGTTCCGAAAGGGTTCTCCGTCGCGCTGGTGAGCAAGGTTAACAAGCAGATGGACGGCGTGAGCCTCAAGGTTGAGGCGATCAGTGACATAAATTTCAGGTCGCTCGAAGAGGTATTCGTCGTGACGGATGAGATCCCGTGGGAACATGGGATCTTTTACGACGTGCATGACTCGACGCTGGTCAAAGAGATATTCGGAGAAGAGCGATGAGAGGTACTCCACTGGGAACCGTTCTTGCCGTATTTTTCCTGCTCCAGGTTCTCCTGGCCGACAAGATCTCGATCGGGCGCGTGCAGCCGGATTTTCCGCTGCTCATCGTAGCTTATCTCGCCGTGTTCAAGGGATCGATTCGCGGTTCCGTCGTCGGTTTCCTGGTCGGTGTTATCCAGGATCTTTTCAATCCGGGGTTTCTTGGCTTGAATGCCCTGACCAAAACCATCGTTGGATACGTGCTTGGAACGGCCGGTGCCAAAACCGAGCCGGAAAGCTCCGTTTTTCTTTTCGCGCTCCTCGGCGGTGCGGCGCTCTTTCATGATTTTATTTATCTGCTTTTCTTCACCGGGCTTAGCCTCGGCAAGTTTTTCCTCATGTGGGTGACGGTATCGATTCCTTCCGCATTGTATACGGCGATTGTAGGCGTGTTGGTTCACCAGATCGTTACCTACGCGCTGCGCGAGGTGGTGAGGTACCTTGGCAAAACGCGATCCTAGGGACGAACACCGTGGAAAAGGCAGGGTGCAGTGGCTCGTCGCGTTTGTGATCGTGTTGTTTGCAGTCCTCGTCGGTCGGCTTTTCTTTCTTCAGCATGTCAAGCATGATTACTACTCTCAGTACGCTCAGGAGAATCAACTTCAACGCGAAAGAATCGTTTCCCCTCGCGGCTTGATAAAGGACCGGAATGGAATCGATCTCGTCGACAACGTTCCGAGTTTTGACATCATGCTGCCGTGGCGGCACAGAGGCATGATTCGCGACATCGTGGCGGATCTTTCTGATTATTTTCCCGTGGACTCGACGAGGGTGTTCACACGCTTCGATGCGTGGCAGAGGAGGAATGCGGGAGCGGCATTCCCGTTGATAAAAGACGCGAACAAGGTAGTCATTTCGTTCGTGAGAGAAAACTTCGATTTGTTCCCTCAACTTCGTGTGAGTACCAGGGCCACACGCCGGTATCGCGAAGGGATGTTTGCCGCCCACCTCCTCGGGTATGTCGGAGAGGCGAACGATCAGTTTCTCGCCGACAACAAGTCCGGGGGGTATTTCGCGGGAGATTTGGTTGGGAGAACCGGTATCGAGAGCGTGTGCGAAGAATATCTCAAGGGAGAAGACGGCCAACGCGTCGTTGCAGTCAACGCGTCGGGCACGGTTCTCGGCGAATTGCCCCATCTCTCGCGTCCGCCCCATCCCGGAATGAACGTGACTCTCACCATCGATGCGCGGGCTCAACAAACGCTCGAGGATCTAATCGCCCCGTGGGGGAAGGGTGCGGCCGTCGTGATGAACGTCGAGGACGGTTCGATAATAGCGGCGGTCAGTCTTCCGCAGTTCGACCCGAACAGCTTTGCCCACGGAATCGACTCGGAACAATGGAACCGGCTCAACAACGCGCCGGACAAACCGATGTTCAACAGGTTTCTCCGCGCGACATACCCGCCCGGGTCGACCTTCAAGGTGGTTAGCGCGTATTCGATACTTCTCAACCGTGTCGTGGATCCGGGCGAGTCGATTGTTTATTGTACCGGCGCGTACAGGTTTGGCAACCGTGTGTTCAAGTGTTGGAAATCCGGCGGGCACGGTTATATGGATTTGTACGGCGGCATCGTCCAATCATGCGATTCTTATTTCTTACAAGGTCGCGGAAGTACTAAACGTGGATGAACTCGCGCAGGCGGCCCAGGAGTTTGGAATCGGCGCCGATACGGGGATCGACCTTCCCAACGAGGCGAGAGGGCTTGTGCCCGACCGCGAATACTACAACCGGCGTTTTGGAAAAGGGAAATGGACACAAGGCCTCGTCCTGAACAATATTATCGGGCAGGGTGAGTTTCTTGCCACCGTGCTCCAGATGTGCCGGGTGTCCGCGGCCTTCGCGAACGGCGGCTACCTCGTGCAGCCCCACGTGATCGGCGAAATCGAAGGCGAGCCCATGCGGGAAGTGTTCGTAAAAAAGAAGATAAGGCATTTGTCCGACAGGATGATCGACTTTATCGGCAATGCGATGACCGGCGTCGTGTGGGACGAGCATGGAACCGCGAAAGGCAGCCGGATTCGGGGTTTCAAAGCGGCGGGCAAGACCGGAACTTCCCAGAACCCTCACGGTGAAGACCACGCGTTGTTCATCGGCTATGCGCCCGCGGAAAATCCGGAAATTAGCATCGCGATCGTTGTTGAAAACGCGGGGCACGGAGGCGCAGTGGCGGCTCCGATGTCGCGTGAATTTTACAAGGCCTACTTCAATCTCGATCCGCCCGACACGGTGGTAACCCGATCGACGGCGGCGGAAACGCAGACGGAAAGCGAACAAGAATGAGAACCCGCGGTGATTTTGACTGGCTGGTGGTGATAACCACAGTGACGCTCATAGTCGTCGGGCTGGGATTGATCTACTCGATCTTTCATCCGCACCAGGCCGGGTTTGCGGAAGAAATTGACAACACGTATTTCACCCGTCAGCTCATATGGGTGTGCCTCGGTTTTATCGCCGCGGTGATTGGTTTTGCCGTGCCCTTCCGATTCTTCGAGGCGCTTGCCTATGTTTTCTATGCGCTGGGCGTTTTTCTTCTCATTCTGGTTCTTTTTATCGGAGGTGGGTCGCACACTCAGCGGTGGATTTCGCTCGGCCCGATGAAACTCCAGCCCTCCGAGCTAATGAAAATAGCGCTCATGTTTGTGTGGGCGCGTGTTCTCGCCGGTCAGCGCGGTGGTTCCGACAGGATGCGAAAAGTGCTCTTTGCCCTGGGCATTTCACTGCTTCCTTTTCTTCTCGTTTTGAGGCAGCCTGATCTTGGAACGGCGATCGTTTTGTTCGTGATTCTCCTGCCCGTTCTTTATTGGCGGGGTGTCAAGGGGTATCAGATTTTTTTCTTCCTCTCCCCGATCGTCGCGATCCTTCTGATTATTTATGGCGAAAAGATCACGGGTAACCCGTGGCCGTTCGGGATCTATATCGTGTTTATATTTATTGTGGCGTATTTAAAGCGGGCGGATACGAAGGCGAGCATGGCCCTGATTGGGGCCAACCTCGGGTTCGGCCTTTTGCTTCCGTTTGCCTGGCAGCGCCTCAAGTTGTACCAGCAGGACAGGATCATCAGTTTTCTCGATCCTGGTTCGAACCGGCTGGACGAAGGCTGGCAGGTTTTTCAATCCAAGATCGCGATTGGATCGGGCGGCTTGTCCGGGAAGGGTTTTCTGCTTGGAACGCAGAAGGCGCTCGAGTTCTTGCCTGCCAAGCATACCGACTTCGTATTTTCGGTGCTCGGAGAGGAGGTCGGTTTTATCGGCGCGCTCCTGGTGCTGATTCTCTTTACCGTTCTTATTGTTCGCGCGCTGTTCCTTGCCGACAAGGCCAAGAGTGAGTTTGCGAGCACGATGTGCATCGCGATCGCCGCATACTTCTTTTTTCAGGTGTTTATTAACGTGGCGATGACGACCGGGATGGCGCCCGTTACAGGTATCCCACTTCCATTCCTTAGTTACGGGGGTAGCTCGCTTGTGGTGAGTTGCTTCTTTGTCGGGTTTCTACTAAACTGTAGCGTGCGGTGGTATGAGTACTAGCTGCCGGGCGGCATGCGTCCGTCCCGGCAACGCGGCGGGAACGATCCGCGATGAAAGGCCGATATGCATCCGGTACTGATTGAAATTGGAAGGTTCAGCGTTTACTCGTTTGGATTCATGCTTGCCATTAGCTTTCTCGCCGGAATCTATTTGTCGAGTTATCGCGCGAAGCGGTTCGGAATCGATCCACAAAATATTCTCGACTTGAGCGTCTATCTGATTCTGGCAGGCGTCATTGGCTCGCGCCTTTTGTACGTGGCGTTCCACATAACCGAGTACCAGAGCTTTATCGATGTCTTTGCCCTGTGGCAGGGAGGGGCGACTCTTTACGGAGGATTTCTGCTGGCGTTCTTTTGCGGATTCGTTTTTTCACAGAAAAAAAATATCAGTTTCCTTCTTCTCGGCGATATCTTTGCCCCGGCTCTCGCGCTCGGTATCATGACGACGCGTATTGGCTGTTTCTTGAGCGGGTGCTGTTTTGGCAAAGAGACAACGCATTCGTGGGGCGTTTATTTTCCGCTGGATTCGCCGGCGGGGAGCTACGCGCACGACGCGGCTCTCGCCCTCGGGCTCGACCGCATCGGACTCCATCCCTCCCAACTGTACTCGTCCTTTTGCGGGTTGATCACGCTTGTCATCATTCTCGTTCTTCAGAAGCGATTGACGAAGCGTGGGGCTACGTTTGGGCTGCTGTGTTTAAGTTACGGCATCGCCCGTTTTGGTCTCGATTTTACGCGTGTCTATGAAGAGAGCATGAGAGTCGCGTTTGGCTTGACGCTCAATCAGTTGCTAAGCGTCGGGATGTTCGCGGTCGGTTTGTATCTTCTCGTGCGGAAGACCTCCGACAAATCTGTCATGGTCTGATTGATTTCCCGCGCGGTGATTTGGTGGGAGGTGATGGGTGTGGATGATACGCCGGGCCGGGTCGGGCCACTCCGGAATTCAGGCCGGCGCTTCCGCCGGTTTTTCACAAGAGACATCAGCGGGTTTCCGCGGAAAGCGGCAAGGATCGCCGGTTCTCTGGCGAGTTCGGTCCTCGATTTCGCCATCGATGATGTTTGTGTCCTGTGCCACAAACCGGGGTTTCTTTGTAGCACGGCGGGACCGGGAAAATTCCTTGCGGGAGCGGTTCGCCACCGGGTCCTCCGCGGTCTCCTGGAAATTACGAATCATCCTGTGTGCGCGGCGTGTGCCGGGCGGCTCCCGGTGGCGCTGATGGCGGGCGAGCTGGGCTATCAAGCGGGGCCCCATACTGTTGTGACTCAGCGGGGCGAGGTTTTTGCCGGGGACGGCTCAGCAGTGGTACGGGGACGGGTGGCGCCGTCCGGACCGCCAATCAGGGTGATTTCTCCATATATGGTAGATGATAATGTGTTGCAAATAATACACTTAGTGAAGTTTGGCCGGTACGAGGCCCTCGCGCGGCCCGTGGCGGAGGCAATCCTTTGGGCGATCGGCCAATTTGGACCGGCTCCCGGTGACGGGGCCGTTATCGTCCCCGTGCCGATGGACGCGCGGGGACTGAAACGGCGTGGTTTCAACCAGTCAGAGCGGTTTGCGCACCGGATCGCGGAGGTGATCGACTTGCCGCTCGACACGGTGAGTCTTCGAAAAACCGCCCCCACGCGGCCTCAGTCGAGAACGAAGACGGGTAAGCGCGCGGACAACGTCCGCGGCGTGTTCTCGTGCGGGGCGAATATCTCCGGCACGAGTGTGCTCCTCGTCGACGACCTGGTGACCACCGGGGCGACGGCCGCGGCCTGCGCGGCGACGCTGCTCGCCGCCGGGGCCGGTGCGGTCACGGTGGTTTGTTTCGGTAGAGCTTTGTAGCCCTTGGACTTGACACGGCCCTCCGCGCTGGTTATCATCTCAATCTCAAGCGGCGCTAACGCCCCCGCGCGGGCTGGGTATGAACCAGTCGGCCGGGGGGTTTTTCAAGGATTCGATTTGAAAAAAGTTTTGTTATGTTGTGGAGGTTCTTAGTGGTCGATCCACAGGAACCCTTCTTTCTTGCCGAATAAACGGATGAACGTTAAGCAGGGAGGTTTCGATGGCGATCAAGGTAGCTATCAACGGTTTTGGTCGTATCGGACGATTGGTGTTTCGTCACGGCTTCAAAGACAGATCGATCGAATTTGTAGCGGTAAACGATCTCACAAGTCCTGACGTGCTCGCGCATCTGCTCAAGTACGATTCGGTGCACGGGCGTTTCCCGGCCGAAGTCAAAGCGGTCAAAGGCGGCATTAAGGTCGGTAACCGTACATTGAAAGTATTGAAGGAAAAAGATCCGGCGAATCTTCCGTGGGGGAAGTTGGGAGTGGATGTCGTTATCGAGTCCACGGGTTATTTCAAGAGCCACGAACTCGCGAGCAAGCACATCGATGCCGGCGCGAAAAAAGTTATGATTTCCGCTCCGTCGGGGGACGCCGACATGATGATTGTCGTTGGTGTCAATCACAAGAAATACAACAAACGCAAACACCACATCATCTCGACCGCGTCATGTACGACAAACTGTCTTGCACCCGTAGCAAAAGTCTTGAACGACAATTTTGAAATCACCCAAGGGTTGATGACGACGATCCATGCTTATACAAACGATCAGGTGATCCTGGATAGTCCGCACAAGGATCTCCGGCGTGCCCGTGCGGCCGCGGTATCGATGATTCCGACGACGACGGGGGCGGCGCGCGCCGTCAGCAAGGTAATGCCCGAAGTGGCCGGCAAGCTCGATGGAATGGCCGTCAGAGTTCCCGTTTCGAACGGTTCGGTCGTCGATTTGACGGTGACGTTGAAGAAAAAGACGACCGTTGAAGAGATCAACAAGATGATGAAGAAAGCGGCGAATGGGCCCCTCAAAGGCATTCTCGAGTACACCGAAGACGAAATCGTATCGGTGGATATCATCGGCAACAATCACTCGTCGATATTCGACGCCAAAGCGACAATGAGCGTCGGCAGGAATATGTTCAAGGTGTTGTCGTGGTACGACAACGAGTTTGGTTACTCGGCCCGGATGGTCGACATGCTCAGACTTCTCGTTAAGTGAGTGTGAGAGGAAATGAAAAAACTCAGCGTTCGTGACTGCGACGTCACGGGTAAACGCGTATTTATGCGTGTTGATTTCAATGTCCCTTTTGACCGGGACCGGAACATCACGGATGATACGAGGATCGTGGCGGCGCTGCCGACAATCAAAAATATCGTCGAACGGGGAGGCCGTCTGATTCTGGCAAGCCATCTGGGACGGCCCAGGGGCAAGCGGGATGATCAGCTTAGCCTGGCGCCCGTCGCGTTTCACCTCGGAAAGCTGATCGACAGCCCGGTCAAATTCGTGAAGGACTGCATCGGCGAAGAGGTGCGGCACAAAGTCGATCAATTGAACGACGGAGAAATTCTCTTGCTGGAGAATCTCCGTTTCTACCCCGGGGAAGAGGCCAACGATCCCGAGTTTTCCCGGGAGCTCGCGTCGCTGGGTGATGTTTATGTGAACGACGCGTTCGGGGCCGCCCACAGGGCCCACGCTTCCACGGTTGGTGTCGGAGAATTTTTTGACGTCCGCGCTGCCGGCTGTCTCATGGAGAATGAGCTTGAGGCGCTGGGAAACGCGCTCGAGAACCCGGTGCGGCCGTTCGTCGCCGTGCTCGGAGGAGCGAAGATAAAAGGGAAGATCAATCTTATCCAGTCGTTGATGTCCAGGGTCGACGTGCTTCTAGTCGGCGGCGGTATGATGTTTACCTTTTTCAAAGCGACGGGGCTTGAGATCGGGAAGAGTATTGTCGACGATAGTTATTTGTCGATGTGCAAGGAACTGCTCGAGAGTTCGAGGTCAGGGCCGTCGAAACTCCTTCTGCCCGTCGACTGCATCGTGGCGACCGAAATAGACGAGGCCTCACCAACCCGCGAGGTGTCCAGTGCCGATATCCCCGAGGACTGGCTTGGCGTCGATATAGGTCCCAAGTCGATCGAGCTCTTCAAACAGTCGCTCGCTGGGGCCGGGACCATTTTCTGGAATGGTCCGATGGGTATCTTCGAAAAACCGCGGTTTGCCGAAGGGACCAAGGAGATCGCAAGAGCCGTGGCGGACGCGACATCGAAGGGCGCCGTATCGATCGTGGGGGGCGGGGACAGTGTCGCCGCGATCAACTTGATGGGGATCGCCGACAAGTATACGCATATATCGACCGGTGGCGGAGCGTCGCTCGAGTTTATGGAGGGCAAGGAGCTTCCGGGCGTCGCCGCGCTTTGCGACCCAAGCGGAAGCACCGTGTGAGGGTTGGCGGTCCGGACATTGTTATGACGTCGCGGCGGCCGTGTGGCGGCCGGACATCGGAGAATTTAAGTGGCTAGAAAAAAACTCATATCGGCCAACTGGAAAATGCAAAAAGGGCTCGTTGACGCGCGCGCGTACGCGGCCCGTCTCGCGGGAGAAATCCCGACGGACCCCGCGTTTGACATGGTGTTGTTTCCCCCCTTCTTTGCCGTTTCGGATGTCGCCGCGGCACTCGATGGGGGCCCGGTGGGTGTTGGGGCGCAGGATATCTTCTGGGAAAAGGAAGGGGCGTTCACGGGAGAGATTTCGGGCGGGATGATCGTTGAAGTGGGTGGAACGCATGCGCTGGTCGGTCACTCCGAGCGCCGTCATGTCATAGGCGAGGGGAACGACGTAATCCGCAGGAAGCTGGTTGCGGCCCTCGAGGCGGGGCTCGTCGCCGTTCTCTGTGTGGGTGAAAAGCTCGAACAGCGTGAGTGTGGAGAAGCCGGGCCTTTTGTCCGGGAGCAGCTTGAAACCGCCCTCTCTGGCTTGAGCGCGTCCGATATGGAGCGGATCGTAATTGCGTACGAGCCAGTATGGGCCATTGGGACGGGCAAGACCGCTACTCCGGAGGACGCGGTCTCGATGCATGAGTTCATACGCGGAATCGTCAAGGCCCGTTTCGGGGCCGATGTGGCTGCCGCGGTCCGGATTCTCTACGGAGGCAGCGTCAAGCCGGATAACGCGGGGCGCCTGCTCGGCGAAGAGGAAATAGACGGAGCTCTGGTTGGCGGGGCCAGCCTCGAAATAGAATCTTTTTTGCAGATTGCCGACGCCATTCCGTAGTATACTATAGCGCGGATGCGGCTGCAGGTTGTCCGAGTGGACTTCCCGCTGCGCTCCCGTATTGATAAATCGCCGGATTACCATAAAGACAAGACCGGCGAGTGAAATCGAAAGGATCCAGGAAACAGAATGCTTTACAACATCATACAGGCACTGCATATTATCGTCTGCTTCGTGCTTATCGTCGTGGTATTGATGCAGTCGAGCAAGGGCGGCGGTCTTGCCGGCGCTTTTGGAGGCGGCGGCGATCAAACCGTTTTTGGCGGGCACGAAACAGCCACATTTTTGAGCAAGGCGACGACTTATTTGGCCGTTGGGTTTATGTTGCTCTCCCTCGCGCTTGCGCTTCTCGCGTCTAAACGAAGTGTCGCGCGGCCCGAGAGTGCTATCCGGCAGTCGATTCAGAATAACAATGTGATTCCTCAGGGCGAGAGTATAGACGAGTTCCTTGGAGCCGCCGTTCTCGACTCGGCCGCCGCGGAGGCCGATACGACGCAGGCACAATAATACAAATAATTCGATAGTGCCGAGGTGGTGAAACTGGTAGACACGCTGTCTTGAGGGGGCAGTAGACCTCGTGTCTGTGCGGGTTCGAGTCCCGCCCTCGGCACCATTTTTTGAAATGTCGACCCGGGTTTATACCCGGGTCTTTTTTTATTTGCTGACAGGGTCTTGCGTTTGTCCGTATGATTTGATTCGGCATAGGCGTTTATTCCTGGGATGCCCCTGGGGAATTATCAAGCAGCGATTTTGTACAAAAATATAAGAAGTGGCGTCGTTCGGGCGCGTTGAGATCGGATAGCCATCCACCTCAGGAGGTCTAATCGTCATGTTTTACAAAAATACCACAATCCGTATCCACGGGATTGCCGTGTTGCCGTTTTTTGTGTTCCTTGTTGTCGCATGTGTATCCATGGCCGGCTCGGTATTTGCCGCGGGAAATTCGGCGGAAAAAAGCACGCCGGATGATCAGGAGTCGGTGAGCATCACGATTTACAACACCGATCTCGGACTCGTCAAAGATGTGCGCAAGGTGGCGCTTCCAACCGGCGTGTTTGACCTGAGGTTCGAGGGTGTGGCGGCGCGCATCGATCCAACGAGCGTCCATATCGTGTCGCTGACGAATCCCGGTGGACTCGCCGTGCTCGAACAGAACTTCGAGTACGATTTGATAAGCCCCGCGAAGCTCATGGAGAAATACCTGGGGCGGACCGTGGAGCTCATCACGATCGTCGATGACAAAGAGGTCGTTAAAAGCGGAAAACTTGTGGGAATCGAAGGCGGGTATGTCTACGAGATCGACGGCAAGATCGCCGTCAACCCGCCCGGGCGTGTGGTGCTTCCGGAGCTCCCCGAGGGGTTGATATCGCGCCCGACGCTAATGTGGATGCTCGACAACGACCGCAAGAACCACACGGTCGAGGCGAGTTACCTCACCGGCGGCATCAGCTGGAAGTCAAATTATGTGCTCGTACTGTCGCCGGGCGACGATGAAGTCGATGTGTCCGGCTGGGTAACCATCGATAACAGGAGTGGCGCCACCTATGAGGACGCCTCTGTGAAGCTTGTTGCGGGCGATGTCCACCGGGCTCCACAGGAATACAAGAAGATGCGGCTTGCCGAGGACATGTACGCCAGGGGCGGGCGCGCGTCGGCCCCACAGTTCGAAGAAAAGGCCTTCTTTGAGTATCATCTCTACAGCCTGCAGCGTAAGAGCACGATAAAAAACAACCAGACCAAGCAGATCAGTCTGCTCGACGCTGAGAAAGTCGGCGTAGAGAAGATCTACGTTTACCAACCTCAGATGAATTACTGGTTCTCGGCGATGTCCGGCCCGGACAAGTCGACAAAAATCGGCGTGTATTTCACTCTGGATAATTCAGAAAAAAACCATATGGGGATGCCGCTCCCAAAGGGAGTCGTGCGTGTGTACAAAGAAGATGATGACGGCGCGCTCCAGTTCATCGGGGAAGATTCGATCGACCACACTCCGCGTGACGAAAAGATCCGTGTCAAGATGGGTGAAGCGTTCGATATCGTGGGCGAGCGGGTGCAGACCCAGTACAAAGTTCTCGCCAGCGGACATCTGTACGAGTCGGCATACAAGGTGACATTGAGAAATCACAAGGACGAATCCGTGGTTATCCAGGTCATCGAAACGATACCGAGTGACTGGACGATTACAGAGAGTAGCCACGATTATACGAAAGAGTCGTCGAACCGTATTCGTTTTGATATTCCCGTTGATAAAAAGGGATCGGCAGAATTGACCTACACGGTTCAGGTCAAGTACTAGGTTTGGTCGGAATCACCATGCAAGACGGGATTCAGGCCGCCTCAGACTGCTGGAAAAAGGGGGGCGGCAAGTGTAAATTCTTGTTTACAAGAATTTACTGCGCGTATACGATTTTTATCGTTTGAAGCAATATCCGACCATTTAACCCCGGAACGCCATGGAATATCTAAACCAACTGTCCGGTTACACTGAGGAGTTTGCGGGTCTCATCGCGCTCGGCGGTCTGCTCCTCGGCCTCGTTGCTTTTGTCATGGTGCTAGGAACCCGGTCGAAAATACGGGCGCTGATAAGTCCTCTCAAAGCGATCGGCCACGGTTCGGATGATCTGAGCACGGCCATCCCGACGATTTCAAAAGCGGTCGAGAGAAACAATGTGCGGATCGACGGCCTGGTGCGAAGTGTCGAGGAACTCAATGGGCTCAGCACCGGTTACTTCAACCGGGTGGGGCTTGTTCGCTACGACGCCTTTGACGACATTGGTGGACAGCAGAGTTACTCTTTGTGTCTGCTCGATGGAGAGAAGAACGGCGTTCTTCTCACATATCTTACGGGAAGAAATTCGACACGGAGTTATGCCGTAAGTGTCAAGGGTGGTGTCCCCTCGCGCAAGCTCGGGGATGAAGAAGTGCGCGCAATGGATGAGGCTGTAACCGGCGCTTGAACTCCCTGCGGCGCGGATCAAAGGCCGTGTTGAAGCGCCGTTTGAATTACGCTTCCGAATCCGGCTGTTCGAGCCGGATCCGTTTCCACCTGTCCGTTTTGAGCCACAGGAACATGGCGATCCCGAGGCACACAATGTAGAGCGTCGCTCCCAACCACGCTCCGACAACCCCGCCTTTCATCACCGTTCCAAACAAGAATCCAAAGGGAAGAAAAACCAGCCACCCCCCTCCGATGGCGAGAATCATTGGCGTCTTGGTGTCGCCCGCTCCGCGGAGCCCGCCCGCCGAGACCATCTGGAGCGCATCGAAGATCTGGAACAAAGCGGCAAAATACACAATCTTTTTGCCAAACGAGACGACCGCGGGGTCGTTGTTGAAGATCCTCACGAGCTGTTCGGGGAAGAGGACGTAAACGACACCGATGAGCAAGGCGTAGGTCAGTCCGAGCTTGATCGCCGTATACGCGCTTTTTTTAGCCAGGTCCGGGAATCCCGCCCCTATGTATTGGCCCATAAGGGTTGTCGCCGAGACCGAGAACCCGTGGCACGGCATAAACGAGAGCGCGAGAACCTGGATCACGATATGATTGGCGGCGAGTTGTTCGGTTCCCATCCGGCCGATATACGCCGAAAAAACAAGAAAGCTCCCCATGTCGAGAACGTAGTGAATTCCAATCGGAAGACCGATACGGATCAAGCGGGTGAACGCCCCCCGGTTGAATCGCCAGTGGCGGAGGATCTCGTATTCACGCCGGTATTTGGCGGAAAACGCAATTATTATAAAAACAACGGCGGAGAGAACGTTGGCCACGGCTGTCGCCCACGCGGCCCCCGCGACGCCCATTTGCGGGAACGGGCCGTGACCGAATATGAGGAAGTAATCGAGTACGATGTTGACGACATTCGCGAAGATCATCACCTTCATGGGCGATACTGTATTTCCAAGCCCGCGGAAGAAATTCGAAAACGTGTATTGGACGATAAAAAACGGTGCGCTCAGCATACGGATGCCCGCGTAAACCACGCACAGCGTTCTCACATTCTCGGCCGGCCCCAGAAGGTCGACCGTCAGCGGGTTGAAATGCCGGATCACGAGGATGATTGCACCCGAAATAAGCGCGATGTAGAGACCGTTCCACAGATACACGGCGCACATCGAACGTTTGTTCGCGCCGAAGTTCTGCGCGACAAACGTGCTGACGCTGTAACTCAATCCGATGAAGAACGAGTAGATCGTCCAGATGAGAAGGCCCCCAAGGCCGACTGCGGCGAGCTCGGTCTTGCCCACATGGCCAACCATGGCGGAATCGACCGTCCACATGACGGTCTGGGAGATCATTGTGATAATGGCGGGGTAGGCGAGTTCCCATACCTCCCGATAGGATCCCGCGTTTTTTGACGGTGTGATGTTGGGGATGTCTATTCGGAGTCTTCCTTTTGCTTTCGGCTGTAGTTTTCCAGGATACGCTTTTCGGTCGCGCTGAGGTTATCGAACCCTTTTGCCGCTATCTTGTCGAGAATCGAGTCGATTTTTGCGCCTTCCTGAGACTCCCATTTTCGTTTCTTCGGATTCTGAGAGCCCGGCGATTTAAACCGTCTTAAGGTTGCCCCCACACGGGACGCATTGATTTTATCCTTGAAGAACAAGAGTCCGGCCGCCATCCCACCGATGTGGGCAAAATAGGCGATTCCCGACGCGCCGGAGATGCCAAGGAGAAGCTGTGCGACGATGAGAAACGACAACAGGTACTTGGCTTTTACCGGGAGCAGGAAGTTGATATACACGTAGTTGTTGGGGAACATCAACGCGTACGCCAGATAGAGTCCGAAGACGGCGCCGCTATTACCGACCACGGGCGGGCCGGCAAAGTTGAAGATCGCGCTGAAGACCGCCCCTCCGAGACCGCATGCGACGTAGTACTTGAGGAACTTTCTCGACCCCCACACAGACTCGATAGTGTTGCCCAGCATCCAGGTCATCAACATATTGAAGAAAAGATGCATGAAATCCGCGTGGAGGAACATGTATGTGATCGGCTGCCATATAAAGAATTGTGTTACAACGAGTTTGGGGGATAGGCCAAAGAAGTGGATGATCGCCATGGGGTCCGAGGACAACGCCTTGAGCAGGTGGACGATGACGTTGGCGAGGATGAGTTTGTTGGCGACGGAGTTCGACAGATGGTGCCCGAAAAAAGACCGCCGATTATAATTTGTGTATTGCCTCATAGTTAGATGATCTCCCTTTCTCGTGTAAACATACACGTTTACCGACGTGGGCCGCAATGATTTCCTCGCTCATTCTCGCCCGATCCCGGCAATGATCCTCCTCTTTAACCCGGGCAAATTAGTTATATTCGACAATGTGGCGTTGGCATCATCAAGATTGAAACTTTTCTACTACCCACTCCGTATTTCAAAGGGTCTGGATCGTCCTCGAGCGGTGAAGGAGTATGTAATGGCTCGATTCGGGAAACGAAAGCTCTGGATTACACTGGTTCTCGTCGTAATTGTTGTTTGCGTGGGTGGGTACTTCGCGCAAACCGCCTTAAGGGGTGGGGGGGGCGACGCGGCGGATTCGACTCTGGCCGCGGCGGACTCGACGGCCGACTCAACGGCGGTGGCGACGGACGAGTCGTCGGATGACAAGGATGGCAAGGACGAGAAGAAGGAACCGGATCCGGTTCCCGTCGAGGTCGCAACGGCGGCCCCGCGCGAGATTTCGTCGTATTACTATACGACCGCTACGCTCGACCCCGAACGCGAGGTCAATGTTCTTGCCAAGACCGCCGGTGAGATCGTCAAGCTTCATGCGGAGGAAGGGGCGATGGTCGCCGCCGGCGCGGTGCTCTGTCAGATCGAAGACGACGCCCCCCGTATCGAGCTCGATGAAGCTCGGATCAATGTTGATAAACAGGATGCCGAGTTCAAACGGATCGAATCGATGTTCAAGGAGAACCTGATCAGCGATCGCGAGTACTCCACCGCCAAATATGAGTACGAGATTGCAAAGAACAACTACGAGGCCGCTCTTCTTCGCTACGAGTACACGAAGGTGCGCGCCCCGTTCGCAGGTGTAGTCACAAAACGTCATATCGAGTTGGGGCAGAACATAAGCGTTGGCACAGAGTTATTCGAGGTTGCCGACACCAGCCCGCTGCTCATCCGCATGTATCTTCCCGAGTCGGAAATCCGCGACATCGACGTGGGGCAAGCCGTAACGATCAGTCCGGACAACGATCCGGAGAATCGGCTTATGGGTAAAGTCGTGAGAATCTCGCCCGAGGTTGACGAGAGGTCCGGGACGGTCAAGGTTACGGCGGAAACGCGCGGCAACGCGATGCCGGGTAGTTTTGCACGTATCAAGATCGTTACCGACACGAGGCAGGGCTCTCTCACCATTCCGAGGCGCGGGCTGATTTCGGACGCGGGTGAACTCTATGTGTACATCGCCGAGGCGGACACCGTTCGAAGGGCGACCGTCCGGACGGGATACCAGGACGAGGACTACACCGAGATTATTACCGGGATCACCGTTGGCGACACGGTTGTCGTCGTCGGTGTTGGTGGTTTGCGAACGGGGACAAAAGTGAAGGTTCTTGAGGCGACGATGCAGGATAAGCTTGCGTTGCCCAAACAGAAGAACGGAAACAAGGAAGATACAGCCTCGAATTGATCTGCCGTCCTTGTGTCGCGGCACGGTGTGACGGTGCAGGGGACATCCAGTGAATATAATTCGATTTTCTGTTACGCGGCCGGTTACCATCGCCATGATCTTTATCGCGGCGGTAGTGTTCGGCTTTGTTTCTTTGGGCCGGCTCGATGTCCGGCTCCTGCCCGAAATCTCATATCCCACGTTGACGGTCCAGACCGAGTATCCCGACGCGGCGCCGCTCGAAGTGGAAAACTTCGTGTCGCGGCCGCTCGAGGAAGCCGTGGGCGTCGTTCCCGGACTTCGACGGATAAGCTCGGTTTCCAAGCCGGGAATGTCGGAGATCACGCTCGAGTTCACGTGGGATACGGCGATGGATTATGCGGCGCTCGACGTCCGTGAAAAAATAGATCTCATCGAGTTGCCGCGCGAATGCCGGCAACCGGTGATTCTCAGGTACGACCCCGCACTCGATCCCGTCATCCGCCTCGGCATATTCGGCGATGAGAATCTCGTCCGACTCCGCTATATTGCCGATCGGACGGTTAAAAAAGAGCTCGAGTCGCTCGACGGCATCGCCAGCGCAAAAGTGCTCGGAGGGCTCGAAGAAGAAATCCAGATCGAGCTCGACGAACGCAAACTCGCCTCTTATGGCATTCCCATATCGGTTGTGAGCAACCGGCTTCTCCAGGACAACATAAACCAGTCCGGCGGACGGCTTCGTGACAGCGGATCGGAGTTCTTGCTCCGCACTGAGAACGAATTTCAGAACATGGACGAGATCCGCAACACGATCGTCTCTCAGGTCGACGGTCGCAATATCGTGCTTTCCGATCTTGGAAATATTTGGAGAGGCTACCGCGAGCGCGAGATGATCACGCGTATAAACGGCAAGGAAGCCGTGGAGATCGCCATTCACAAGGAAGGCGACGCCAATACCGTCGAAGTGGCCAAGAGGATTCGCGAACGGGTAGACGGACTTGCAAAGCATCTCCCGGAAAATGTCGAAATGGAAGTGCTTTTCGATCAGTCGCGGTTCATCAAGACATCGATCAACGAGGTTCTTTCGAATGCTATTCTCGGCGCCCTCCTCGCCGTCATCGTCCTTTATCTCTTTTTGAGGGACCTTCGCAGCACGATGATTATCGGTCTCTCGATTCCAATATCGATCCTCGCGACATTCGTCATGATGCGTCAACTCGATGTGTCGCTCAACTTGATGTCTCTGGGAGGTCTTGCCCTGGGTGTGGGGATGCTCGTCGACAACTCTATCGTTGTGCTTGAGAACATCTCGAGGTACAAGGAGAAGGGGCTGGATAGAAAAGAAGCGACCTACAAGGGGGCGAGCGGTGTCGGCCGCGCCGTTATCGCTTCGACACTTACCAGTGTTGCTGTTTTTCTCCCCATCGTTTTTGTCGAAGGCATCGCCGGACAGGTTTTTCGCGACCAGGCGCTTACCGTGTCGATATCACTTCTTGCATCGCTCATCGTAGCGTTGATGCTCATACCGATGATCTCGTCCCTCCAGGGACGCCGCGGCCGGGACGACAAAGCCATATTTGGCGAGACCGACACGGTGCAGAAAATTAGACGCAAACCAATTCGAATCGTGATCGCCGTGTGGAATGTTTTGACCGAAACCATTCCCGTATTTTTCCTCCGTGTGATTCGCCGGGTCTCGGGCTGGATACGCACGGGGCTCATGTTTTTCTTGAGGCCTTTCCTTGGCGGTTTCAGCAAAAGCTTTGAGGCTGTGGAGCGTGCCTATGCTCCCGCTCTGGATTGGGTTCTAAAGAAACGCGCCGCGTTTCTCGCGTTCGCTCTCGTTCTCTTTGGCGTCAGTGTCTGGGCGGCGGGTTTTATCGGCGCGGAACTGATTCCACAATTCGCTCAGGGCGAATTCAGCTTCAGTATCCAGCTACCAGAGGGAAGTTCTCTTGAGTCGACCGACCGGCGTATCGAGGATATGGAGAGGATCATCGCGAAGACCGATGGTGTGGAGCGGTATTTTACAACGGTGGGTCAGGCGAGCCGGATGGGAAGCAACGCCAAGAGCAAGGACAAGAATATCGGACAACTAAATGTTGTTCTCGAAGAGAAGGGAAACAAGCACAGGGAAGAGGAGATCATTGCCGAGCTGCGAAATCGGTTCGCGCGGATCGAAGGGATGACGTTCAATTTTGCCCGACCGATGTACTTTACGCTTCAGACACCGGTGGCCGTCGAAGTCTACGGCTACAATCTCGAAAGGCTCCGGCGGATGGCCGATCAATTCGAGGCCGGTCTCACCGCGATTCCAGGCGTAAAAGATGTCAAGTCATCGATGGAGATCGGCAACCCCGAGATCAACGTCGTTTTTGATCGGGACCGCTTGTCCGCATACGGACTCTCTCTCGATGAAGTGTCCAATAATCTCAAGACGAAAATCCAGGGCGAAGTGCCCACCAAATTCAAAGAACGCGAGATCCAGGTGGATATCCGCGTAAGGACTTCCGCGTGGCAGGCTGAAAATGTTGGCGAACTCAATTCGCTCGTTGTCGGTGAATCCGGAGGAACGCCCATCGCGCTCAGCACGGTCGCCGATGTCGATGTCGCACGCGGGCTCAGCCAGATCACACGGATTTCTCAGCAACGTGCCGCGGTTGTTTCGGGTAACCTCTCCGGCCGCGATCTCGCCTCGGTGTCGAAGGACATCGAGCACCTCATCGCCCAAACGGCGCTGCCGGGAGACATTACGGTGGAGGTCGGCGGCCAGAACGAAGAGCTCAATCGCTCGTACCGCAGCCTTGTCTTTGCGCTGCTGTTGGCGGTATTCCTTGTTTATCTGGTGATGGCCGCCCAATTCGAATCGTTCATCCATCCGTTTATTATCCTTTTCACAGTCCCCCTGGGAGCGATTGGCGTGATCTGGACGCTCCTCGTGACGGGGCAGTCGGTGAGTGTCGTCGTCTTTATCGGGGTCATCATGCTCTCGGGCATCGTTGTCAACAACGCGATTGTTCTCATCGACTACATCAACCAACTCCGCCGTAGCGGAATGGAAAAAATGAAAGCGATCCGCGAGGCGGGGCACATCAGGCTGCGACCGATTGTCATGACGACGTTGACGACGGTTCTCGGGCTCCTGCCGATGGCTCTGGGTTTGGGTGAGGGAGCGGAGATACGCGCGCCAATGGCGCTCACGGTCATCGGCGGGTTGCTCGGGGCGACATTCCTGACGCTCCTGGTGATCCCCGCGCTTTACTCTATTGTCGACAGGGGCGAGTAAATCGAATCGCTGATTTTCAAGAGGAAATCATGAAGCACCTTTACGAGATGGCAGTCAACAAGCCGGTGATAGTGACGATCGGGCTCGTCACGCTTCTCTTGCTCGGTACCATCTCGGTGTACAAACTCCCCGTCGAATTCTTTCCCGAAATGGATTTCCCCTTTATCGGGATTTTCGTCACGTACCCCAATGCGCTGCCGTCGCAGGTGGAACGGCAGATAGCCAAGCCGCTCGAGGAGGTGTTGAGCACACTGGGTGACGTGAAACAGCTCTTTTCCGAGTCATCCTCCGACGGCGCCTTTGTCGGCGTCGTGTTTGACTGGGGCCGCGATGTCAACGTACTGCGGATGGAGGTCAAAGAAAAGGTAGACCAGATTCGGAGCGAGCTGCCCGAGGATATAGAGCGCATTCAGTTGTTTACCTTCAATTCGAACGATCAGCCGATCATGGTGGGGCGGATCTCGGCCAAGGGCCGGGATCTAATGGGGAGTTACGATCTTCTCGAGAAGACGATAATCAACCCGCTCAAGAGAATCGACGGGGTCGGGCGCGTGGGGATTGATGGAATCGAGCCCGAAGAAGTGATGATCTATCTCGAGATGGACAAGCTCAAGGCTCACCGTATTGATGTCGACGCGCTGTTCCGGAGGATTCAGACGATGAATCTGACCGCGTCCCTCGGCGAGGTTACGAGCGAGGGATTGAGATACAGCGTTCGCGGTGTCGGCAGTTTTTCCGAGTTCGAGCAGGTTGAAAACCTGGTCATCAATGACACCGGACTGCGGCTGAAGGACATTGCCTTTATATATTATGGCGAGCCGCTTATCACTTATGGGCGTCATCTCAATGGCGAGCCCTGTATAGCATTCTGGGTACAGAAAGCGTCCGGGGCGAATTCGGTCGAACTCGGCAAAAAGGTCAAGAAGCAGCTCGATAAGGTGAACAAGGATCCGAGGCTTGAAGGGGTCAATGTCCTCCTTTTCTGGAACCAGTCCGAGCAGATCCTCAACAGCATAAACAGCCTCCGCATGGCCGGGATCATCGGGGCGTTGTTTGCCGTCATTGTTCTCTATTTCTTTCTGCGGAGAATATCGACGACCCTGATTATCGCCGTATCGATTCCATTCGCGATTCTTTGTACGTGTGGTTTCTTGTATTTCACGGGACGTTCTCTCAATATTTTGACAATGATGGGGTTGATGCTTGGGGTTGGAATGCTTGTGGACAACGCGATCGTTGTGCTCGAGTCCATATTCCGTCATCAGTCCGTCGGCGAGGACCCCGTCAGGGCATCGATCGTAGGGTCGAGAGAGGTTGCCACGGCGGTTACGGCGGCGACCCTCACGTCGGTTATCGTGTTTGCGCCCGTGATTTTTACAAAGGATTCTGACGGACTGATGATGTTCCTCGCCCACGTTGGCGTCACGATCTCGGTCGCTTTGATATTCTCGTGGGTGATCTCGCTGACAATGATTCCGTTTCTTACATCGAGACTTCTCAAGCCCAAGGAGATGAAGGAGTCGGCGATACTCCTCCGGGTTCAGGATCGGTATGTGAGAATCCTCAAATGGACCACGGTCAAGAAACCTTTCGTTACGGGACTCGTGATCATTCCGCTTCTTCTCGTTGTGAGCATCATGGCGGCAAAGATGCTCAAACTCGAGGTCAGCATGGAAGAAGGGGAGCTGATTGAGAACCTCTACATTTCGTACGATTTCTCGGACAACTTTACATACGACCAGACAGAGAAGTATGTCGACCAGATCGAATCGGTTCTCTTTGAGAAGAAAGAAGAGCTGAGGATAGAAAAAGTTTACAGTTACTACATGGACAACCAAGCGGGGACGACGCTCTATTTCGATGACAAATATCTCAGCCCGAACCGGCTCAAGGAAATCCGGAAAAACTTGAGAGAAGTGTTGCCCGAACTCGCCGGCGTGACGCTGCGTTTCGGAGACGAACAGGGCGGCGGCGCCGGAGGTGTCAAGAGGGTGAAAGTGACGCTTTTCGGCGAGGATATGGACCTGCTCAGCGAGTACGCCGAGGTAGTCAAACGGCGGTTCACGTTGCTTGGCAAGCTCGAGGATGTGCGGACGAGTATCGAGATGGGTCGCGAAGAAATCAAGATTTCGCTCAACCGGGATCTCGCGCAACAGTACAACCTGTCGCCGCAGTCGGTCAGCGGTATTATGAACCTCACGTTTCGCGGCATGCCGCTTCGCCGCTTTCAAACGGAAGAGCGCGAGGTTCCGATGAGCATTTCGTTGAGCCCCGAGGACAGGGTCGGAATGCACAATCTTGAGAACCTGCTCGTCGGAATGAACGAAGAAAAAGAAATCACGTTGGGAACGGTCGCCGATCTGAGTATGACGCGCGGGCCGACGACAATCCGGCGTCAGCATCAGAAAGCAGCCGTGTCGGTCGAGGGTACTTATGAGAGCGGTGAAGCCAAAGATATGATCGGGACTGTCTCCAGCGTCATGAGTACGATTCAGCTTCCGCTCGGCTACTCGTGGTCTTTTAGCGACGAGATCCGCGAACAGCAGGAACAGCAGGTCGACATGCTCCTCAATATTCTGCTCGCGCTGGTGTGTGTTTATCTCGTGATGGCTGCGCTTTTCGAGTCGTTGCTGCATCCGCTGATCATCATGCTCTGTCTGCCGTTCTCTTTGATTGGAGTAATCGCGGCGCTTCTCATTACGGGCACCGATATTAATCTGATGGTGTTTATCGGTGGGGTTATTCTAATTGGAATCGTCGTCAACAATGGAATCGTGTTGATCGATCACGTGAACAATTTCCGGCGTGACGGCCGGACGATCTACGAAGCGATATTCGAAGGGGGGCGCGAGAGGTTCAGGCCGATCGTGATGACGGCGTGCACAACGATTCTTGGGTTGATGCCGATGGCCGTTGGTCAGACCAATGTCGCCGGCACACAGTACTATCCTCTGGCGCGTGCGGTGATCGGCGGTCTCGCCGTCGGAACATTCCTCACCCTGATCGCGCTGCCAACCTACTATGTGATCGGTGAACGTTCCGCCGCCTGGGTCCGCAGGATCTGGTCCCGCTCGAAACAACCGCGCGCCGCGGTCGCTCCCACATCCGACGTATAGACGCTACGGCATGGCGAAGAGATGCTTGGGATGTTTGACCGTCAACACCGGGCAGGGTGCTTTGCGGACGACTTTCTCGGCGGTGCTTCCCATGAGAAGATGCGATATCGCGCCCCTCCCGTGGGTCGCCATGACAATCAGGTCGGCGTTCTCGTTCTTGGCAAACTTCAGGATTTCGACGAACGGTTTGCCGTAGAGTATTGCCGTGTCGCATACGAGGTCTTTTGGGACCCGTTCGGCGACGATCTGGGCAAGCTGCTTTTCGGCTGTTTGTTTGTGGGCCTTGTTGAGTTCCTCGAAATCAACTGTCGTCCACGTCAGATCGGCCGCCTGGAGAAGCGGCTCGATAACGTATACGAGGGTGAGGTGCGACGAAAACCGCTCGCCGATCTCGACTCCATAGTCAACCGCTCGAAGCGAATGCTCGGAGAAATCGGTGGGAACGACGAGTTCTTTGAAAGCAACCATGATCCCCTCCTTTGGGGCTGAACCACCCATACAAAGTATAGGCGATGACGGGGCAGCTGGAAACCCAACAAATTGCTTGCAATAGCTCCCGAATTCGGTATTTTTGAGAGGAAATTTCACTCTATATCATGTTTGAGGTCGTAACAGGAGGCATAAAGTGTCAAAGAAAATGGAATTCACCGACGCTAATTTCGACGCAGAAGTCATCAAATCCGATATCCCCGTTCTCGTCGATTTCTGGGCGCCATGGTGCGGACCCTGTAAAATCGTGGATCCGGTTGTTGAGGAAATCGCGGGCGAGTATGATGGCCGCGTCAAGGTCGGAAAGCTCAACACCGATGACAACCGCGAGGTTGCCGCGAAATACGGAATCATGAGTATTCCAACGATTATGGTATTCAAGGGTGGAGAGGTTAAAGAGAGAATCGTCGGCGCCCAGCCCAAAAAGTCCATCACCGAAAAGATCGACTCGGTACTCTAATCCAGGGCTGGTGACGAGCCCCGGGATGCACGGAGAGTCAATGTACGGTTTTACAAGAAAAGTCGATGCGGCATATGACGATGTTGTCGAGCGGACCCGCGAGGCGCTGCAGGCCGAAGGATTCGGTGTTTTGACTGAGATCGATGTCAAGCAGACGTTCAAAACGAAACTCGACGTGGATTTCAGACGGTACGTAATACTTGGCGCGTGCAATCCTCCATTCGCGCATAAAGCACTATCCGCCGAAATCGACATCGGTCTTTTGATGCCGTGCAATGTTATCGTGTACGAAAACGACGACGGTGGCTGCACGATCGGCGTGATTGACGCGTCGATGATGGCTACGGCGACCGGAAATGACTCGCTCGCCGAAGTAGCGAACGGGGTCAACGAGAAACTACAGAGAGCCATGGAGGCGATTTAGACTCTGTGTTGTTCTCGAAAAAAAAGACAGATCGAATGAGGCGTCCGTATTCGGGCGCCTTCTTTTGTTTCCTCAGCCTCAAAAGCCCTTTTCTGGACGGCTTTTTGCTCATTGATGGTATTTGGAGGAATCGGTCCACATGACAGCATTACGACGCCGTTTGAGAAACAATGGTCTTGGGCTGCGCAATGGCGCAGTTGTGTTTTGCGTGTTTTGGATATTGGGCTGCGGGCCCGAACCGGACACATCGGCCAACGGGAGATCGTCAGTGGACCAGGTAGCATCAAAAGAATCCGCCGTTTTGACCGGCCCTCGGATGGGTGGCAGGGTGACGATCGGGGTTCAGCACGAACCCGAACGTCTCAGCGAGATCCTCAATGCCACCGCCGTCAACAACCTCGTCTGCAACTTGATATTCAGCAAGTTCGTCAAATATGACGACGAGCTTCATTTGATCCCCGATTTGATCGAAACGATTCCCACTGTGGCAAACGGGGGGATTTCGAAGGATCACCTGTCATACACATACAAGATCAGGAAGAACGCTTCGTGGCACGACGGCGTTCCCCTGACGAGCGCCGATGTCAAATTCACCTACGAAGTGATCATGGATCCGCGAGTGAACGTCGAGTCGAGGGAAGGGTGGGACACCATCGAATCGGTTGAGACTCCCGACCCGCACACGGTCATATTTTTCCTGCATCGGCCGTTCCCTGATTTCGTATCGGAGATTTTCTTTGATGAGTCGGTTTTGCCCAAGCATCTGCTGGAGAACGAAGTCGGCGAGTACTTTCATCAGACCGACTACCATCGCGCACCGGTTGGCTCCGGTCCATTCAAATTCAAGGAATGGAAGTCGGGCTCATATCTTATTCTAGAGAGAAACGACCGCTTTTATGGTGACGGACCCTATCTCGACGACATCGTCTTCAAGTTCATTCCCGACGAGAACGCTCTGCTCGTCCAGCTCAAGACCGGGGAAATCGATATTTACGACAACGCCGATATCAGTTTTCTCGATCAGTTGAAAGCACTCCCCGGGGTCGATGTCCGTCTGACGCCGACGATGATGTACGAGCACATCGATCTGAACACGGAGAATGAAATTCTAAGCGACAAGCGTGTTCGCCAGGCGCTGAGCCTCGCAACGGACCGCGAGGCGATCAGCGAGGTTGTCTACGAGGGGCTGGTCGCGCCGGCGCCGCTCGACGAATATCCCTCATCGAAATACTACAACCGAAGAGCCGCCGAGAACGTTCGTTACGACCCGGTGAAGGCAAGACGCCTGCTCCGCGATGCGGGCTGGGTCGTCAAAAACGGCGACGGGATTCTCGAAAAGGACGGGAAGAAACTTACGCTCAACATTTCGACGACGGCGGGCCGTTTGAACCGCGAGAAGACCGAGCTGGTGTTGAGAGAGCAGTTCAAGGAAATCGGCGTCGATTTGCGGATCAAGAATTACAGTTCATCGCTCATGTACGGCTCGTACGAAGAGAACGGGATTTTGAAACGCGGCAACTTCGATCTCGCTTTGTACGCATGGTTGTCGTCACCGGAACCGGCGACAAAGCGCGATCTCTACGCGGCACACAACATTCCGCCCGAGGGTCAGAACAACCCGCGGATCAAACACAAGCGGTTGACGGAGCTTCTCGATGCGGGGGCCAATGAAATCGATGAAGAACGCAGAATCGAGATTTATCACGACGTGTCCGACATCCTCGTGGACGAGGCGCCGGTCATTCCGCTCTTCTGGTACACGGCCGTCGATGTGAGTTCTAAGCGGCTCAAAAATTACAAACCGAACCCCACCCAATCCGCCGATACATGGAATGCCAGCCAGTGGTACGTTCTTGACTGATCGCGGCATCGCTTAAAAAGCCTGGACTCCGATTGACCCCCGCCTCTGGCGGGGGTTTTTCTGGTACGAATCTCGCATTGACTCCGGTGGTTCTTGCGCCCTTATGGGTGTATGTATAACATGCTGGATAATAAGGGGTTACATTTGTCGAGATTCGTCCTGAGAAGACTCATAGGGATAATTCCGCTCGTTTTGCTCGTTTCGGTGGTTTGTTTCGGGTTGATGTATGCGATCCCGGGCGGCCCAGAGACGGTTCTCGCCGAGAATCCAAAGGTCAAACCCGACGATATCGCGAGGATCAGGGCGAACTTCGGTCTCGACCGGCCGCTACCGATCCAGTATCTATCCTGGCTCAAACGGGTCGTGCTCCATGGTGATTTTGGTTACTCGTACGTCACAGGCGAGCCGGTAATAAAAATGATCGCGCGGCGTGTACCGGCGACTCTCGAGTTGATGCTGTCGGGGTTCGTTCTCGCGCTACTCGCCGGGATATCCGTGGGGGTTCTGTCCGCGGTCAAACGGCACACCAGGCTTGATTCGTTCCTGACGATTTCGTCTCTGGTTATCATATCGATACCGGTTTTCTGGTTCGCGCTGATGTCGATCATGCTCTTTAGCGTGAAGCTTGGAATCGTGCCTCCAGGGGGCATGGGAGTGCCCGGCGCTCCGTTCTCGATTGTGGATCATCTCCGCCACCTGGCGCTTCCCACGGCGGTACTCGCCGTCGTATTCGCGGCGAGTTGGAGCCGCTACACGCGGGAAGCGGTGGCCGACGCCCTCGAGGAAGATCACGTCAAGGTGGCCAAGGCCAAGGGCCTGTCCACGACTGCAGTCGTGCTCCGCCACGGTCTCAGGAATGCTCTGGCGCCGGTGTTGACCGTTGTGGCGACGAGCCTCCCGGTCTTGTTCACCGGGTCGATAATTGTAGAGACGATCTTTTCCTGGCCGGGAATGGGCCGACTTTTTTACGAGGGACTTTTAAGACAAGACTACACACGGCTGATGGGGATCGTGGTTGTATCCTCGGTTCTCGTTGCGCTGGTCAACCTTTTGGCGGATTGTGCATATGGGTTCATCGACCCCCGCATCAGACACGCTCGTTAAACAAACGGACTCTCAGACGAAGTGCGCTCCCAAAGGCACCGGTTCGTCGTCCGGTACCGAGCCCATGTGGAGAGCCACGCAGGACCGCCGTGGCGTCAACCGGATTGGCGGTCGGTCGAAAATCCGCAAGGCGCATGGACGGTGCGGCGTTTGCCGCTCTTGTGCTTTTCGGGCTCATCGTCACAGCCGCGGTGGCCGGACCGCTCTTGAGCCCGTATCCGGTCGATACCATCGATCCCGGGAGCAAACTTCTTTCGCCCACGTGGACCCACCCGTTCGGGACGGATGACATGGGGCGCGATCTTTTCGTGCGAGTGATGGTGGGTGGCCGCTTCACAATAGCCGTTGCGATCTCGGCGGTTCTGTTTGCGCTGCTTATCGGGTTGATCGGAGGAGGCGCCGCCGGTTTCTACGGTGGTCTGGTCGGAGCGGTGGTCATGCGGACGGCCGACCTGATGTTGTCGATCCCCGTTTTGCTTGTGCTCCTCTTGTTCTCGAGTGTGTTTTCCCCCGGATTCTTACTACTATGCCTCCTTATCGGATCCGTCCAGTGGATGGAGGTCGCGCGTATCGTCCGTTCGGTTGTGCTTTCCACACGAGAGAATGAATATGTGGACGCGGCCCGGGCGCTGGGACTATCGAATAACCGTATTCTCGTCAGACACATACTCCCTCACACGGGCGGCCCCGTGTTTGTCGCGGCAACTCTCGGGCTTGCCCAGGCGATACTCATCGAGAGCACCGTGTCCTTCTTCGGGTTTGGTCTCCAGCCGCCCGCGGTGAGTTGGGGCGCCCTTTTGAGAAACGCCCAGGGATACCTCTCCTCTGCCCCCTGGGTTGCCATCTTCCCCGGGGTGATGATCCTGGCGACCGTTCTTTGCTGTTACGTCTTGAGCGGTGTCGTAAGATCCGCCTTCGATCCGCGCCGCACGGGTTTAGGGTCGGCAAGACGCCAACCAGCCCGCCGGTAATCCCTTTTCGACCGCTTGTCAACGAGACGATTCCCGACTATATTGTATGGGTTCAGTGATTCTTGAGCTTCTGCGGCGATTGTCGTCGGAGAATGGGTACCCATACAGTTTGGCGGTGGGCGGGATAATGACCAAGAAAAAGGCCAAAGGTGTTGGACTTTTATCGGGCGGGCTTGACTCCGCGCTGGCGGCTCTAATATTGAAGGACGCCGGTGTCGAGGTGGAGTGCCTTCACTTCTTTACCGGTTTTTGTGTGACCGGACACAATAGCCGAGTGGGCCGAACCACGCGGCCCATTGCCAACCACGCCCTCCAGGTGGCGGCGGAAATGGGAATCCCCGTCGAATTGGTGGATATCTCCGAAGAGTACCTTCCCATGGTTCTCAACCCCAGATTTGGTTACGGGAGAAACATGAATCCGTGTGTCGACTGCCGCATTTTCATGCTAAACAAGGCGAAAGAGCGGATGGAGGAAACAGGCGCCGATTTCGTGTTTACCGGCGAGGTGATCGGGCAGCGGCCGAAATCCCAGCTAAAAACGATGCTTCGCGCAATCGAAAAAGACACAGGTCTCGAGGGGCGCTTGTTGAGACCGCTCTCCGCCAAGGCTCTCCCGCCCACCATTGTCGAAGAGGAGGGTCTCGTAGACCGCGAAAAACTTTACGGGATTTTCGGGAGGGGGAGAAAGATGCAAATCGAACTGGCGCGGAGATTTGGGCTCAAGTCATTCATGCAGCCGTCGGGCGGTTGCTGCTTTCTCACCGACGAAGCGTATTCGAACAAGTTCCGCGATGTGATCGAGCACGGCGGCACGGAGGGAATGTCCGTCGAGGACGTGTTTGTACTTGGCGTCGGACGGCATTTCAGGTTGTCTCCGAAGCTCAAGTTGATTGTTGGCCGGGATGAAATCGAAAACAACTTTCTCTCTTATTATACGGACAACCGCTGGGCCGCCGGCGCCGTCGAATTCGCCGGTCCGGTCGCCGTGATCATCGGTGAAGTCGAAGACAAAGAGTGGGAGACGATCGCGTCGATCATTGCCAGGTACGGCGGCGGAAAAAATGAGCCGGCGGTCGACGTCCGGTTTGTAAACGGAGACGATGTCAAAGTCATCTCGGCGGCGCCCGCAACCCCCGAATTTCTTGACGACCTCCGTGTCTGATTCTCGCCGGATTTCGACGGATTATTCTATTTTAAACAAAGACCAGTTGCACCGGAGGTTGTCATGAGCGGATCGGACTACCAAATCGTTTTCATGACGGCTTCGAGCGAAGATGAAGCCGAACGCATTGCTCTTGCTCTCGTGGAAGGTGGACTCGTTGCCTGTGTGAATATCATCGACAAATGCCGCAGTATTTACCGGTGGCAAGGCGAGACGATGAAAGACAGCGAGGCGATGATGTTTGCCAAGACCCGCCGTGAGAATTTCGACGAGATCGTGCGCGTGGTCACCGAACTTCACAGTTATGATGTTCCCGAAATTATTGCCGTGGACCTGACGGCGCTCTCCCAGGGCTATGGTGCCTTTCTCCGTGATACCCTCGGCGGCTGAATAGGCCGCCGTCTCCACACACAATCCTCAGAGGCCAATATTGGCCACCCCGTGACCCCCGTGGTGCAGTTGTTGCTCCTTGTTTCCCGAAACATCGTCAAGGAGGCGACAATGAAAAGAGCAATTGCACTCATCGGGATTCTCGTTCTGGCCGGCGTGGCCCCCGCGGCGGGCGCTGCCGGATTTGCAATAGGCGGTAAGATCGGGTATGCAAACTACGATGGCGATGTTTTGCCGTCGAGCGGTGATCTTGGTGGGGCGACCTATTATGGTCTCGTCCTCGAACTTACCACTCTTCCCGTTCTCGATTTCGAATTTCACGCGAACTACTTTACGAAAACGTTTGCCTATGGATACGAATACATGGGGTATTCGATAAATGGGGATTTTGAGTTCCAGGACCTGCACGTCCTGGCGATGGTGAAGAAGAATTTGATTCAGATCCCCACCTCGCCCGTATCGCTCTATGTCGGCGCCGGTCTGGGTTGGCACTTCATGAACACCGAAGTGTTTCTCGATATGGCTAACTCCGGACTTGTTTCTCCCGCCGTTGATGACCCGTTTGCCGTCGCGCAGGACGCCGCGCGGATGAGCGCGGACGGACTCGTCGGGTTGAAGCTTGCCTTCCCCGTGATGCCGCTCGCCGTTTTTGGCGAGACGCGGTACGGTGTTATTTTTACGGATCAAAGGATCCGGACACTCCAGATGGAAGTCGGAGTGCTCCTCGATTTCTGACGGATCCGCCTGTGTGGATCGCGACAGGACCGGCCCGTGTAATGCGGGCCGGTTTTTTTTGTGTTCGAGGTCGCGAGCATCGGGGGGCGGTAGACATTTATGTCCCGGGTAGGCCTGGAGGGGGTTATAATATGTGTGGGAGAAGTATCTATTGTTCTGAAACAGAGGGCGTTGAGACCATGAAGGTCGAAAAGAAATCCGATTGGCTCTGGGAGATACGGCGCGAGGGACGGATGCGGGTCCCGGGGCGGATATACGCCGACGCGCGTATGATGGACGTCATCCGCCGCGAACAGTCGTTTACACAGGTTGTCAACGTCGCACACCTGCCCGGGATTGTCGGTTACTCGTGGGCGATGCCGGACATCCATGTCGGCTACGGTTTCCCGATCGGGGGTGTCGCGGCGACGGCGTTCGACGATGACGGTGTCGTTTCGCCGGGCGGTGTTGGTTACGACATAAACTGTGGTGTGCGGCTCATGGCGAGCAATCTCCGTATCGAAGACATTCGCGACCGGGTGGGCCCGCTCATCCACCACCTCTTTCAAAGCATCCCGACCGGCCCATCACCGCATGGCACCGGTTTTGGAGAGCTTTCGGTAAAAGAACTTCGAAAGGTCCTTGTCGACGGCGCTTCGTATGTTGTCAAAAACGGATTTGGAACGGACACGGACCTCGAATTCTGTGAAGAAAACGGGGCGATGCCCGGGGCGGACCCCGCTGCGGTCAGCGAACGCGCGCTCGAGCGGGGGCGCCACCAGTTGGGATCGTTGGGTTCGGGGAATCACTTCCTGGAAATCGGTTATGTCAACCATGTGTTTGAACCGGAGATTGCCGATGTGTTTGGTCTCCGCGAGGGTGATGTCACGTTTATGATCCACTGTGGTTCGCGCGGTCTCGGTCACCAGGTTTGCGCCGACTATCTGAAGACGATGTCGTCGCGCGCGCACGAGTTCAGGTTCGATCTCCCCGATCGTCAACTCGCCGCCGCGCCGTTGGATTCCGAAACGGGACGGTCGTATCTCGCCGCGATGGCCGCCGCGGCGAACTTTGCGTGGGCCAACCGGCAAACGCTTATGGTGATCGCCGAACGTGCCGCTGCACGCTCGCTCGGGATTGGGGAGCAGGAACTTGGTTTCAGGTTGATTTACGATGTCTGCCACAACATCGCAAAAATCGAAACGCACCGTGTGGATGGAAAAGACCGAAAGCTTTGTGTCCACCGCAAGGGCGCAACCCGTGCGCTCCCTCCAGGTGACGACAGGATTCCGGCACGCTTCAGGCGGGTGGGACAGCCGGTTTTCGTCCCCGGCGACATGGGAACCGCCTCTTATCTTCTTGTCGGTTCGGCGGAGGGCGACGATCACCCGTTTTACAGTTCTTGTCACGGCGCGGGCCGTGTCTTGAGCCGGAAAGCGGCGCTGAAACAAGGCCGCGGGAGGTCGCTCACGGAAGAACTCAAACGCGAAGGCGTCACCGTCGTCGCGAAGGACTCTCGGACGCTCGCTGAGGAAATGCCGGAGGCCTACAAGGATGTCGGTGAGGTTGTCGATGTGCTTCACAACGCGAAGATCACGACAAAAGTTGCTGAAATCAAACCGATCGCTGTAATCAAGGGTTAGGCAAGTCTGCCCGTATTTAATTTTCTGCGGCGTTTACATGCTGTTAAACACTAACTTAAGAGCCTCTGTATGAATAAGGACGACGGCTGTATTGACCGCGAGTATTCCGAGCGTTATAATTGATGTGAGAGCAACGGCTCTTGCAGCGTCATTGTTAGAGCATCCCACCTCGCTTACCATGCGGCTACCGCAACTATATTCCGTGGAGGTCCAGCTATGGGATCCCGAAGGCTGAGTTTCGTTCTGGCCCTGGTATTGGTGTCATTTCTGATGACCGGAGCCAACCCCATTGATTTTAGTAAGGGAATCCGATCGGGACCCGAGGGAGTTCTGGTCGTTGACGGGTCGAACGTTCATAACGTTGGTGAGCTTGGCGTTCATGTCGGAAACTGGGGGCTCTTCGGATCGATGCCCGGTTCGGGGATGCCTTTCGCTGACGCGCCGTCGGCGGAGTGGCCGGTGGGGAGCCGGATCGAACATCTCTATGCGGGTGGGCTGTGGGTGGGTGCGTTGAAGCTCGGTGTGCCCGGTGTGTCCACCTCAATATTTGCTTCGGAGTTTCGACCGACCGCCGATCCGGTGGATATCATCTACAGATCGGCTGAAGGCGCGCTTGGCGGGAACCGGTATCCATCGGTTGACGCCGATGACGACGGGGACGGAATGGTCGATGAAGATTGGCTCAACGGTCACGACGACGACCTCGACGGAATGATCGACGAAGACTTCGCTGCGATATCCGACCAGATGTTCAGCTGCTGGTTCGCGGACAATACGCCCGAAGCGATTGCGATCTACCCCGACCACAACCCTCTCGATATTATGGTCCGCCAGGAGAGCTATCAGTGGGCTCACCCGATGTTCGATGACTTTGTCGGTATCGAGTTTACGATAACAAATATTGGAAGCGTTGTTCTCGATGATGTGTTTATTGCGTTCTTTGCCGACCCGGACATCGGTCACAGGGATACCCCGAACTACTACGCAGATGATGCGAGCGCCTTCACGCACGTCGCCGTGTGTACGCCGCTGGGACCGACACAGTTCGATATGGCGTATGCCTATGATGTCGACGGTGACGGGGGGCAAGCGACCAGCTATTTAGGAGTCGTACTTCTCGGACACACAACGGATCCATTCGGAGTTAACGCGCCGCTACACGTCAGCACGTCGACATTTGCGAACTTCTCCGGCGACCAGTCGTACGAAGAGGGCGGCGACCCGACCAACGACTTCGAGAGATACGAAATCCTTTCCCAGGAAACCATTGAGTCGAACACGCTGATTCCTCGTGACCACCGGGTGCTTTTGAGTGTGGGGCCATTTTCCGAGCTCCCGCCCGGGGAGTCTGTCAAGTTCCAGGTCGCTCTTGTCGTCGGCGACGGTCTCGAGGGGCTCAAAGAAAACGCGGCGATGGCCAAGCTCACATTCGACGGAGCCTGGTTCAACCTCGACGGCGACCCGTCCACCGGTGTTGCCGGCCGCGAGACGGCCGTCCACGGACCACGGACGGGTGTTGTTGTCGATCCGTGTAATCCCGGGACCCCCGTCGATGTTGGCGCAGGCGAGGTCGTTTATATAAATCATGACTGCGAACAGGAAGAATTCTTCCGGACATACTGCGGGTATGCGGATGAAGACAGCATGCACTACATGACAGGTCTGGCGGGAAATGAAACAAACGTCCACTGGATCATCCCGATTGAAAACCCGGTGCCTGTGTTTATAAACGGGTTCGATGCCGCGTGGGGAGCTGTGGGTGTCGATCTCATGTGGGATGTCTTGTCCGACGAAGAGGTCGCCGGTTACCGGCTGTACCGCCAGACGGGGGCTTTCGAGCGTCTCGATCTTTTGAACGGCGGACGGCTGATTGCGCCGGACAAAAAATCATTCACCGACGAGACGGCGCGGCGCGATGAGGGGTACACCTACCGATTGGGTGTCGTTCTCGCCGACAACAGCGAGTGTCTCATCACGACCGGTAACTGTCGGTTCGGCGGAAATATCTTTGTCGCTCGCGCAAAATCACCCCAACCCCTTCAACCCCGTGACGGCGATTTCGTTTACCGTCCCCGAAGCGGGGCGTGTGGCGCTGGCGATCTACGGTCCGGACGGAAAGCTCGTTCGGGCTCTTGTCAACGAAGATCAACCCGCGGGTACGCGAAGTGTTGAATGGGATGGTTTGGACGGCGCGGGAAACCCCGTGAGCTCGGGTGTTTACTTCTACCGTCTCACCGCGGGCAAGCACACGCTGTCAAAAAAGATGGTGTTTCTGAAATAGTCCGTGGCTCTTTTGAGATCACGGGTTAAAAAAGCCCGGTTGTCGAGTGGAGACTCGATGGCCGGGCTTTTTTTGTTTCCCTCGTTCTTTATCCCTGTCTGAACAACGTTGTTGTGGAGTTTTTGTGTAAAACAGGAAGCTGTTCCGTACCTCTTTAAATGAATGTCGGCGGAGCGATCGTGAAGCTGTGACACTAAAATGATAGCCACCGAATGGGTTGAGTGGTCGGAACAGGCCGTAGCGCTGTGACGACCAAGCAAGTCAAGTGCAATATCTGAAAGGAGAAGTCATGAATTCGAGATTCGTGACATTTGGAAAATGTGAAGCTGGATGGCTGATTGGAGCGGTCGTCGCGCTCGTGCTTACCGTCTCCTTGTCCGTGTCTCCCTGTATGGCGCAGTGGAATATTTGGAGTTCCGGATTTGGGGACGCCAATCAACAGATGATTTGGTCTGTTGCGACTGATGGCGATGGAAATGTGGCCGTCACGGGTGGATTTGAAGGAAGCATCGATCTCGGCGGAGATGTTCTCACCAGTGCTGGGAATTTCGATGCGTTCGTGGCAATGTTTGACAATACGGGAAACCACCTGTGGAGCACGAGCTTTGGGTATCACAATGAATCTGAGGATAAGGGTTATGGTGTCTGCTTCGATCCAAACGGTGACGTGTTTGTGACCGGCCGTTTTGCTGGCAGTGTTGATTTTGGAGATGGGAATGTCCTGGATGGAATCGGATACGCCGATATTTTTGTGGCCAAATACACCGGAGCTGATGGGGCGTGTCTTTGGAGCAAAAACTTTGGAAATTACAGTGTGGATATCGGTTGGGGAATCTGTACGGACTCTTTGGGTGATGTCTATGTCGTGGGGGAAGACGATCAGGGCGCCGGTGCCGGAAATATTGAAGTCTATATCGCCAAGCTTCGGAACAGCGACGGATACAAGTTGGCCGAAAAGTGGTTCCACGAGCCATACAATGATGCGGCCAAGGGCGTCTGTGTCGACGCCAACAACAATTTGATTGTAACGGGTTATTTCGAGTCGGGTACGATTGATTTTGGTGGTGGTGCGTTGACAAACAATGGGGGTAAAGACATTTTTGTGGTCACGTTTGATTCGTCCCTGAATCATTTGTCGAGTCAGTCTTTTGGCGGTCTCTACGACGATGAGGGTCACAGCATCACGACGGATGAGTATGGGCGAGTGTTCTTCGCGGGCCAGTTCGGGGGTACGGTGGACTTTACCGGCCCCTCCCCCGGGAGTCCGCTTGTTGCCGTCAATTCGCAAGACGCATTTCTTGTGTCTTTGACATCGACTGTGGGAGGAGTGAGGTATCACCGTTTTAGCAAGGGATTTGGGGGGGGCGGTTACGACAGCGGCAAGGCCGTCGATTTTCACGATGGGTACGTGTACATGTCGGGGTATTTCCATGATTCCATAAATCTCGGCGGTGCTTCATTCAATGGAGATGACGACGCCTTTCTTGCGAAATTCGATGTGGACCTCGATCACGATTGGAGTATCAAGATTGGTGCGAGTGGCGGTGGTGAGAGCGGGGAATCGGTTTCGGTTGACGACGATGGATTCGTGTTTCTGGGTGGTTTTTTCAAAAACACCGTGGATTTTGGAAATGGTAACGTGCTGACCAGCAACGGTGACTGGGACGCATTTCTGTCGAAATATTCCTCGGGGGACCTGGCAATTGCGAACGTGGAAGTCACAACCGTCTTTGATTCGGGCACGGAAACATGGGATGCCACATTCACGTTTGAAACCACGGCGCCCACGATCCCTACGGTGGAATACGATCGAATGATGGATTGTTATCCGTGCGACTATAGCGAATCCATAGCGGGTCAGTCGGGGATGCAGCACGTGATCACGTTGTACGACCTGCCGGCATCGACTGAGTATTGCTACAAGATCACCGCGGACTATGGAAGCACGCCATTTCCGGATGTTGTCGGCTCGTTTGAATTGACGAACAGCTATCAGCCGATCTACGATATTTCACACACGTTCAATTCCAGTCAATGCAAGATCAGTGTGGAATGGAGCACAAAATTCCCGTCGACGGATAACAAGGTGTATTACAAGAAGCTCAGTGCGATCACATGGCAGTCGGTAGACCCCATTCAGGGCGAGGACTGTGACGACGAGCGCTACTATTTTGCGAGAATACCGGTCGAACAAACCACGACGTATCAGTTCAAGGTTTACGCCAAGATAGACGGGGCGACCGTTAATTCCATAACGATGACGCGATCGAGCACAGCGTGTGGCCTCAAGGATCCGCCGCGCCCACTTTTTTCACCCGATCAAGTGGATGCGGTTGTTCCGTTTGTCAGGGCGGTTCCAAACCCGTTCAATCCGACGACGACGATAACCTACAACGTTCCGGCGGCAGGCAATATTGACATTTCCGTCTATGCCGCGGATGGTAGCTTTGTCAAGCGGTTGGTGTCCGGTCACAAATACCAGGGCGCCCACTCGGTCCTGTGGGATTCGACGAGTGAAGCCGGCGACGCCGTGGCGACGGGCGTGTACTTCGTGAAGTTCGCTATGGCCAATGAAGTACTGACGTCGAAAATCGTTTTGCTCAAGTAGAACGAAGTCGCACATGCAATGAGATGGAAGAAACGGTGGCCGGGGATAAAATTGCCTCGGCCACCGTTTCACATCTTGGAATCGCAGTTTATTTTCATGTCAAATCCACAACCCATTCAAAACCGCGACAGCTTGATCGCGTACGCCGCCCAGTAGGACGGATGTCGGATCCCCTCCGGCCCGCGCATCTCCTCGCGGCGGACATCGGAGAGCGCACGGACGGCCGGTGTTCCATCCCTTTTCCAGCTTCCCACGAAACGAGTGCCGATCCGGCGCGCGTCCTCGTCCTTGACATTCCAGAACGTGTGAACGACGGCTCCCGCTCCGGCGTCAAGAAACGCGTCTCCGAGACCCGGGCCAAAAGTGTTGTGTTGAACATATGGCGTACCGCTTGAGCATGACGAAAGAACCACAATTTCACACCCGCCGAGATCCGCCAGCCGGATATCGGAAATATCGAGGTAGGCGGCGTCGGGTGCGGGATTATCGTGTGAAGCGGCGAGAGGGATCATCACGAGGTATGGCGCCTCTGGATCGTATATCGTATGTGTCGCCATATAAACAAACGGAGAATCTTCCCAAAGGGAGGTCAGCCGAGGTTTGGTGGCCGCATCTCCCGACAGATATTTGGCTGTGGAATCGATGAGAAATACCGTTTTGCCCTCGGGTTCAACATAGCGAAGCGAGGGTTGGGAAACGAAGTGTTCGCGGACACCCGTCGCCCCGGCATTCACCAGAATGACACCGGGCCCAGTTGCGGTGCGAGGCTTCCGTACGGTCGGGCTTCGGATGTATGCCACGTCACGATCGGCAAGAAGCGGATTGTAGGCGTCACCGTTTCCAACATCCAAAGCCTCGAAGGGAATCTGTCCGAGAAAACCGTCCGTCGTGACAAAGAATGTTGAAACGTCAAAGGTATCAGCGGCATTCACCCGGCACATCTCGCCTGGGAGCAGCACTTTGGCCAGTTTTTGCAATGTCTTACGCAGCTCAGTCGACGGGACAGAATC
Organism: Candidatus Latescibacterota bacterium; assembly: GCA_963791045.1. Lineage (GTDB taxonomy): Bacteria > Krumholzibacteriota > Krumholzibacteriia > WVZY01 > WVZY01 > CAWBQK01. Next base: position 31,229 of record CAWBQK010000015.1, on the reverse strand, counting down.
CCTCTCACGTGGATGATTCGACATCATCTTGACGGTTCTTGTCACCAGTCCTCGCACGATCTTCGCGTCCGCCGAAAGTGTTTCTCGCCGAATCCCGCTACGGGATGCTGTCCATCGCCAGATATTTCCATTGCGCACGAGGTAAACACAATGAACGGCGTCGAGCGCCGCCGTCCGCACGCGGTTTCTCTCGCCGTTGGAGCGTAAAACAGGTATGAAGTTTTCGAAATCAGAACTCAATCCGCCCGTGGCGGAGTTCGTCAAGGAAACAGATACGGAAGACACGCGTGACGTGCGTCCACCGCGGTGCTCGGCTCCGAGTTGCGCAAAGAGTCCGCGCCAATAAAGCTCCGCGCCGTATCCGGCAAGTGGGTCGTCGGACGTCAGTTCATGCATGAGATTTCGGAGATCTCGGCAGCCGGCCAGCCATATGTAACTTCCAACACTTGCATCAATCGTTGTCGCGATCTGTTCGAGCCTGGCGAGGCCTGCCATGAGTGCGGCGGCAGCGCTCGTTGTATTTCCGCGTGACAACGCGATCCTCCCGTAAAGCGCGTCACGTTCCGTCAGCTCTCTCCGAAGGGAATGTTCCACGCCGACTGAGAATCGATCAAAGTCCTCGAGCGCCGACTCCGCGGTTGAGTTGTCATCCAATTCGAATGCGGCTTTTGCCATGAGAAGCGCGAGATGCGCGGACCAAAACGGGGTCGTCTCATCCGGCGGGCGGGAAAGCGCCTGGCGTGTATCTGCGAGGGCGTCTGCCGGGTGGCCGTTTTCCAAAAAGCCCCTCGAACGGTAAACGTACATAGAATCATCTTCGCCCCGGTACTCGTAAGGAAGGTTGAGTTCCGATATGCGCTGAAGGACTCTGTCAAACATTTTTTTCGCGCCGGTCACATCCCCGCGTGCCATTTTCAGCCGGGCACCGATTGCATCGCTGCGGAGGTAGTTAATTTCAAAAATCCCCAAATCCCTGTTCGCACCTCGGCGCTTGATTCCCTGGGCCTGTGGGAGAAGTTTCTCGACGACATCCCAGCACTCGAGATCTGCATGGAACCGCATCGCCTGATAGACAAAACGAATCTCACGGTAGCCTGCATTGTACGCTCGCGCGACTTCCACGGCGCGAAGATGGAGAAGACGCTCCAGGTCGAGCCGCCCCTGGCGCCGGTAGTGCCCGCCGTAGAAGGACAAGATTCGGGCAGCCTGGTTCCCCATACGGCTTCGGTTGGCGATTCTCCATGCTTCCTCGTAACAGACGATCATCGAGTCAATTTGACCCGCCCGTTCGTGGTGGACTCCGAGGACGCCAAGGGCCTGGCACGTCATCGAATGATGGCCAAGCGCCGCGAAGCCTTCATAAGCCTGCCGCAAAAATGTCCGGTGTTTTTTTTGATCGCCAAGCGCCGCTGCAGCAAAGGCGATATGCCACTGGCACATCGCAACCGACACCGTATCTTTCAGAGACGCAAGTCGCCCCATCAACAGAGTGAACGCATCCATTCGCTCCCGCGCGGACAGAATGGTGTCCTTGTTCAAGAGATGAAGTTCGAATCTGGCCCTAATCAATTCATCGTGTGTGTCGCGGGGTAAACGTTCGCGAAATTCGACATCTCGAAGGGGTTTGGGTGTATGTCGATACACGGCGAATATGTACGCCAATCGTTTTAGATATCCTCTGGTCTTTCGCGCATCATCCTCGCGACCGGCCTGCCACGCCAGAAATTCATTTTTTGCCACGGTGTTGATTATCTCGCGGAAATCCGCGTAACCCATGTGGCGAAAGTAACGGGCGAGCGTGCTGTCGTCACTCGACACCAAGTGCCGGATCAACCCCGGCGAGAGGCCGTCCAGCAGATCGTTTTTGGGTTTTTGGGTGCAGTCAAGAAGCGCCAACGTGGCAAGCACCGAGAGGGCCAGCAGGAAAATGTGGCGTCGCCAACATTGTTGTGCGTTCGTGTTGTTCGCCATTTGAGGATGTCCTGACGGGTCAGTGGCAAGCGTGATTGACGTGAGTAAGTTGCCGTCAATGTACCGTGATCCCGGCGCATGGTACGGACATTAGGATACAATTACCCAAGAATATGCTCAAGTTTTTTGTAAAGTTTATCTTTCTTAGAGAATCGAGAAAACATCTGCGGCTTCGACACGCTCCATCTTGTTATTCGGCCCGTCGTCAATTATACTTTAAAGCGACTGTTTGTTTTGTAGCGACATTGGCGTTGGGGAAAACGGTCGTGAGTCGCGCGGCAGATACGCTCGCAGTCAAAAGACTCGAACCGGGGTACAAAGGGACAATGTCCATCCACAGCGACTCCAAGGAAGCCAAGAACACCTCTGATCAGTTAACGCGTGATCTGACTCTCGTACGAGCTGTCACCTCGGGATGCATAGATGCGTGGCACGAATTTGTGCACAGCTACACGGGATTGATCTACGGGGTCGTTCGACGACATCTCGTAGCTGAAGACGATGACGACATCCGTGCGGTGCATGTGGACGTGCTTCACTCCCTTTATCATTGTGAACTGGCGAAGTTCCGCGGTGATGTTCGGCTTACAACGTGGCTGATTGTCTACACGCGAAGCCGAGCGCTCGACTTGCTGAGACAACGTCACGGACGCTATCGTGTGCCCGAGGGCTATGAGAGACTATCCGATCTGGAGAAGGAAGTTCTGCAGCTTCATTTTATAAAGCGGTTGCCGCTAGAGATTACGCTTGGCGTCTTGGAGTGGAGTGGACAACGGTTGACGATTGATGAAATTGTGGATTGTATCGAACGCATCGAAGATGTAATGGACCGGCGGTATTTGTGCCGGCTCGAAAGACAGCGACAGGCGAAGCGTTGCGGGGCCGAGTCGGCGCAAATGCTCAAGTGCCTCGTTCAGCTCAAACTGGAATGCGAAGAGACTCTGCATTCGGGCCGGCCGGACGAGAACCTGGTGGAGCAAGAGAGCCGCGCCGTGGTCGAGCGGTTGACCGGACTCGTGGCGTCGCTGACACCGCGCGAGCGGGAGATCATAGACCTGCGATTTAACCGGCGTCTCTCCGCGCGGGAGATCGCGGGCAGACTCAAGCTCAGTGGGCAACGCCGAGCCTACACGTTGATCGACAAGGTCGTTCGGAAGCTACGTCAGGCGATGGAGGCGGAGAGACAGCTGTAGAAGAAAGTTCGTCCAACTCATGACGCGGTTGTGTCTCACACTTGTTCGGCGGGGAATTTCTCTGCTCTGGCCGTATATGTAAAGAAAACGTTACACCGAGTGTAATAATTTCTTTACAGTTGAAAGACGTTGAATTGTCGGAGTCCGTGAAGAGGAGGAGTCGGTTATCGGAAAAGCTCCTGACACACCCCACGTGGCGGTGGATGATATCGCTCGGATGCTCGAAAATCGGCTTGGCGAAATAGACCGGGCTATGATTCTTGCGCACGTGCGTACATGCAACCAATGTAACAAGTTGTATCAGGATTCCGTGGTTGAACTTGGTTTGTATGAGTCGGGAACGGCGGGGCCGGTGGATACCCCTATCGGGCTCGTCACGGATGGGCTGCGTATTGCCGGGGAGGCGCGCGCTCGCCCTGAGGCCAAGGGGTTGAGGCGCGGTGGCATTTGGCGGAATTGGAAAACCCGTGTCGTCACCGTGGCCGCTGTCTGTCTCGTCGTAACCGTTAGTGCGTGGTTTTCGGTACGGCTGGCCGGTCGGTTGACCCATTCGGGTCTGGATCCATCCGTCCTCGGTCCGATTGAAGTTGCCGTTGCGGAATACTCTTCGACGGATGTGTTTGTTCTCCCTGGTGGGGAATTGTTCGTCGGGGACAGTGTTCCGGTATATCGTTCGGTCGGCGGAGCCTGGTCGAGTTCTGCTTCAGAATCCGTTGACCTGTCGCTCGCCGCACTCCACGAACGTTATGAATCCGGCGGAGAAACCCCTGACGTGGCTTACTGGCTCGTAGCCGGCTACGTTTCCACCCATCGGATCGGATCGGCGAGAGTCTATATCGCCGACGCTCGGAAACTCTTTTCCGAAGACATTCGATTGATGGTACTCGATGCGATTGTCGCGTACATGGATGGGGCGGTTGATCGTTCGGAGAATCTTCTCAGGGCCGCGCTCAAGGCTCAACCCGAAGATCCTGTCATCCTTATCGATCTCGCGGTTGTTTTGGACGGACAAGACAAGCAGGTCGAAGCCCGGGAACTCCTCGAAAGGGTCAGTAATCTGCACAAAGATACAGCATTCGCCGGACGGGCGGACGCGATCCTCTCAGATTTGGACTAGCCACCGGTAGCGCCACGCAATTATATTTTAATTGCTTTCAGTCGACAAACTCTTCGGCGAAGTATCTGGCCGTCAACCGTTCGCCCGTCGCTCTCTCCACCAGTTTGTCCCATCTGAAACGAGCCCCCGGTTTGAAAACCATCTCTTTGAGATAGGCGCCCACTTCGGGATGTCCGAGGAAGCGTGTGTCGGTGATCTGAGCGCGAATGTGATGCGTCAACTGAGACGCGAGAAGTTCCCCGAGAAGATAGTTGTGATAATAAACGGGAACCGAGACCACGTGTGTTTTTGTGGCCCAGTCGGGGGACGTGCGGCCCTCCGGGCGTTTTACCATCTGATATTTTTCAACAAGCCCCCACCACAACTCGTTCAAGTCCTGGTCGGGATCTTTGTAAAGCAATCGCTCGAAGTTCATCATGACCTGCGCCCAACGGGAAAAAATAAGCTGGGCGATCCTGAGGTGTTCAAAAAGCCCGCCCGCGACTTTCACTGATTCTTCCTTGCTGATGCCAACCGCTTTGTGAAGCCAGTCTGCATCCTTGGACAAACGCCCGAAGAGCATCGCGATGGATTCCGTCACAAAGATGTGGGCCTGGTGGCGTAGCAGAAACGGCAGCCCCGGGTCGATGTATTTGTCGTATACCGCGTGCCCCAGTTCGTGGAGCATCGTCCCCGTCCAGCTCTCGTCATCCTTGATGTTGGCGAGAATGCGGATGTCGCCTTTTCTGTCGATGTCGGTACAGAACGCGTGCTGATCTTTTCCCGGTTTCTCGTATAGATCGCTGTTTGAGATGATATCGCCGACCTCGAGGTCGAGCCCCGTATAGAACCGCTCGACGATTTCGAGGATATCCCGGCCGCGGTAAAAACGGTCGATGTCGATTTCAAATACCTTCGGGACTTCCTGGAAAAAAAGGTCGTCGTAATGCCATGGTCGGATCGAGTCGGTGTCGATGCCGTGGCGGGCGGCTACCTTCGTGTCGAGAGATTCCTTAAGGCGGCGGTAGGGTTCGCGGGTCAGATTGTCGAGTTCGTCGAACAAACGGACGATCTCGTCTTCGCTCTGTTCGCTCAGTTCGAGCGACATTGCATAATATGTGTCATAGCCAAGCGATTCGGCCGCCTCGTTCCGGAGCTTAACCAGCCGGAGCAGATCAGTGCAAACAACGGGCCCCACTTCCTTGCCCGCCTCCCATGCCCTTTGTTTCTTGTCGGGGTCGTTGGATTCTCGCATAACCTCGAGAATCTGGTTGGCCGTGACCGTTTCGCCGTCGAGGGTTGCCCTGTGGGTCGTAAACTGGTTCTCGATTTTTGAGCCGAGCCTGGTGATCTCCTCATTCAGGGCGGGATCGATCTGGTTGCTCAAGTAATCGGCGTACAGAATTTGGACCTGCCGACGTTCGACCGGGTTGGTCACTCTTGGATCATCCCGCCACTTGCGGATCTTTTCGAAATCATCGGGGTTGGCATAGATCTTCTGGATTTCCAGCTGAAGCATCGTGAATCGGTCGAAATCCTCCTGCTTGCCGGAAATGCTCGCCGCCCAGTACGCGAGGTTCGTCTCGCGCGAAAGCGGTTCGACCACCTCGGTGTGTGCCGCGAGAAAAAGTGACAGATCATTCGCTGGCATGGTTCCGCCCCTGTCGATTTAAATGCCGATTGCGCGGTGTCGTTCGAAGATTGCCTGAAACAAAGAACAGACTTTAATAGAGCCAACGGACGCTGACAACCAAAATCAGCCCTCAAGATCGACACCGTTGACGGAGCCGCGCTTATCCGTCGATCGGGTGAATTTCCATGCAGCGAAGGTGGTCGGGTTCGGCGCCCTGCGGTGTCGCAACATCTTTTCGCGTGAAGAGATACACGAATTTATGAGGATGTATGGCGATGTAGAATCGCGGTGTGTATTTCGCTTCGAATACGGGGTCGGTCAGGATCGTGTACCAAAGCGGGTGCATCGAGTCCTGGTGCGACGTCCTGTCATCGAGGGCCAGTACTTCCGGCGCGGGTAGAACCACGCACGCGGGGTTGCCGTCGAGAAGGTAGCGGGTGACGGCGTTTGCGCTCCACGCGCTGCTGCCGATGCCGTAAGTCTGGAACGACCGGTACCGGATTGCGCTCACCGTGTCATCAGTGAGACCGAGCATATCGACCACGGGTCTGTCCGAGTGGTAACGGATCGCGCCAATCTCGTTCGCCACGATCCGGCCGTCCACGGGGAGCGCTGCGCCGAGGTACCGGCCGATCTCGCGGTGGACATGGCTGTGCATCCAGTCATGAACGCAATACTTGCTCGATGCCTTGAAGGCCTGTCCGACGTTGAGGACCACGACGATTATTGTACACACGACGATCATGCGGCGGGCGAACACGCGAATATGCGGGTACGGGCCTTCGATCATTTCCATCACGCCCAGCGCGGTCAAGCCCAGCAGCCACGGAATAAGAGGTACGGCAAAACGGTCGAAGCGGAGAATGTCGGCGCCGACAAAAACGATGAAGAAAAGTTGGAAAGACGCGAACACCCACAGATACAGCCATGCATACCGCGAAGGTTTATCAAAGGGTACGACGAGCGCGAACGGGAGAAAGAACACGAGCCCACTTTTACCAAAGAAGCGAACCAGATAACCGATACCGCGTGAAAGCGGCGCGAGATAATGCCACGACGTTCCCGGTTTGGCGAAGTATGTGTTGGGCACAACGCCGCCAAAATACTGGGCCTTGATGGCGGCGACGGCGGCGTAGGCGGCGAGCGTTAAGAACGCAACCACGAGAACCCTGCGCGGGATCTTCCGCCAGTGATACAAAAGAAAGAGGCCGTTTAACCCGAGAAACCCGATTCCCTCGGGCCGCGTGAGGGCGGCGGCAAGAAAAGCGAGAAGGGAAAAGTAATGCCCGGTCGGGCTTTCCTCGCGGACGGCTTTGAGATGAAAGAAAGCGCCGACGAGAAGACAGAGAAGATAGGCTGTGGTTTCGAGCCCCGACGACGCATAGAACGCCAGCGGAAAAAACGCCCCCACGGCGAGCATTACGGCGCCGGTAGCAATGAGTACGCTCGGACGCCCCGCGTCGCCGATAAACTGGAGCGATTGGCGTACGAGCACGAGAAAAACACCCAACGCGGCTAACGCGCAAAGGTAGGACAGCGCCGGCGCGGCGGTTTCGATTTCAAGACCGAGAAAGGCAGCGATTGCAAGGAGGAGTGTCCACAACAGGTTTGAGAAGCCTTCGACGCGCTCCCCGGGGTTGAACACCAGGCCCTCTCCGTCGGCGAGATTTTTGGAGTATTCGAAGCTTATGTAGGCGTCATCCGGGATCCATGACATAAACGGCATGGAAAGCAGGATGAACGGCACAAGCGCCAACAAACTGATGATCAGGGTGCTTTTTAGACCCATTTTTCTGGCCCGCCCGGCGGCCCGTGGTTTATACTATCTCTATAAATACCGGTGGGTTAGGTTTTATCTTCCGCCCCGCGCCCGGGGCGGCCACCAGCATCATACAAGAAAATCAAATGATGTTTGAATATTTCTTTTTGGGACGGTTATAAAAGTTGTCGAAACCGTGGGCGACAACGAGGACTCCACGGGGGTTCTCCAGGAGGGATAGATTGTCCGAGAACGAACAAGACCTGATAAGGCGATGGAAAAATGGGGACAAGAAGGCATTTGGAAAACTGGTGCGACAGTATATGTCGGATGCCTATCTGATCGCGCTGGGTTTCGCCAGGAATTCTGATGACGCGCGGGACCTGTCGCAGGACGCGTTCGTCCGGGCATACCAGGCGCGCGCCCAGTTCGACGAGGGCCGTCCGTTTTACCCATGGTTTTATCGAATTTTGAGAAACCGATGTCTTAATTTTGTCAGTCGCGAAAAGAAAAAGACTGAGTCGCTCTATTATGCCGACAGCCCCGACCGCGAACGGTTCGCCTCGGGCGGGATCAGCGCTCTCGAGCATCTCGAGAAGGATGAACGAGCGCGGTTGCTGCACGCGGCGATCGATCGTCTGTCGTTCGATCACAAAGAAATAATCATGATGAAGAATTTCAAGGGGTGCACATATGAAGAGATTGCCGATGCGTTGAATATTCCGATTGGGACGGTGATGTCGAGGTTGTATTACGCACGGAAAATGTTGAGGGATATCCTGGTCGAGATGGAGCAGCATGGATTGGCAACAGAAACAGAACTCATCCCCGACGCCCGTACGGCGCAGGGGGAGGTGACTTGACCATGGTTTGTGAACGATTTCAATCCGATGGAATGCGGTTCCTCGACGACGAACTGACCGCCGAGGAAAAAGTTCAGTTCGAGGCACATGTCGAGAGCTGCGATGATTGCAGGAACGAGCTGCGCGAGTTTGGTCGAGTCGTCGATCTTACAAACGATTTCAGGCTCAAAGCCCCCGACGAGGAATTCTGGGTCCGGTACTGGGACGACATTTCTCACCGGCTCGAACGTGGGACCGGGTTCTTCTTTATGGTCGCCGGAATCGTCGTCGTATTGTTGTATGCCGTTTACAGGGCGGTGACATCCCCCGACTTTCTGACTTTCAAAGGGATAAGCGTTGCGGTTATCCTTCTTGGACTCGTGGTCATCTTCGTCTCCGTGATCCGCGAGCGTTATTATGAAAGCAAGAACGACCCGTACAAGGGAGTCAGGCAATGATCGTGACGACAACCAACGATATCCACGGCAAACGAATCGTCAAAGTATTTGGTCTTGTCAAGGGAAGCACCGTTCGCGCCCGGCACATCGGACACGATCTGACCGCCGCGATGAAAAACATCACCGGCGGCGAGATCAGGGAATACACAAAACTAATGGCCGAGTCCCGTGAACAGGCCCTGGACAGGATGCGCGAAGAAGCGGCAAAGCTCGGTGCAAACGGTGTCATCGGCGCCCGGTTCGTCACGAGCGAGATCATGCAGAACGCCGCCGAACTTCTCGTATACGGAACGGCGGTCATCGTCGAAGAAGAGTGATCGACTGGCGCGCGTGCCCGCCCGGTGTTATAATCCACACCTCAATACTTAATACGAACACCTTAAAAGTTCCGGGGAGTGTTATGAAGTTTGGTGACTGGGAAATCAATGAATGGGTGGCGGCGATGTTTCGCCTCGACGGCGGCGCGATGTTTGGCGTCGTTCCAAGAAATCTGTGGTCGCGGGTGGCTCCGCCCGACGACGCGAATCGTATTTCAATGGCGATGCGGACCCTTGTCGTCCGCGGGCACGGCAAGACAATCGTCGTGGATGCGGGGGCGGGAACCGGTTACGGTGAGAAGCTCGAGAAAATCTACGCCTTTGAGTCGGAATCACCACCCGCGGCGGGGCTGGAAAAACTTGGCCTCACACCCGAAGAAGTCACCGATGTTGTGTTCACCCATCTCCATTTTGATCATGGCGGTGGTGCGGCCGTGCCATCAGGGGACGGCTGGGCCCTGGCCTTCCCGAATGCCGTTCACCACGTCCAGCGTGCGCAGTGGGAGCACGCGCTGGATCCCAATCCCAGGGACCGGGCGAGTTATTTCCGGCCTCGGATCGAAATTCTGGAGTCGAGCGGCGCCCTGGCGCTCCACGATGGCGAATGGTCTCTTGCTCCGGGCTTTGAACTCCTTGTCTGCCATGGGCATACGCCCGGGCAGCAGCTTCCTCTCGTGTCCGGTGGCGGCGAGAGTATATTTTACTGCGGCGATCTGATCCCCACATCTGCGCATCTGCCCACCCCCTATATAATGTCCTACGATCTAGATCCCGTCCTGGCGATGGAGGAAAAAGACCGGATCCTCGAGCGGGCCTCCCGTGAGGGTTGGATTCTCTTCTTCGAGCATGATCCCGATGTGCCCGCCTGCCGGGTCGATTTTGACGGAAAACGCTTCGTCTCGGGTGAGACGGTGGCTATTTGACGACATTTGCCGGTCAAAAACTTGACTTTTGTCAATAAATGACGGATATTTGGCTTACTGTAAGCCAAATTTGCCCTCGAATATCCTGAAAAGGAGGACTTGATGTCCAAGGTTAAAGTGTCCTTTCTCGTCGTCGGTCTTCTCGCGATCTCGGCCGCCGTGCTCGCGATTGTCGGTACCGGTCAGCTAAATTCGCCGGCAACAGCCAATGCCGATGTCGCCGTGGCCTCGACCGATGCGGGTGACGCCAATAGCGAGTCTTCGTGCTCGAAGAACGCCGCGACGTCGTCGTGCTCCAAGACGGCTACCGCTACGGCGGGTTCGTGTCCGTCATCGGCCGCCCTGGCGGGCGCGGATGGCGACAAGAGTAAGGGTTGCGGGTCCTCGTGTTCGACGGCCTGTCCTTCGGCTTCTTCGTGTGGAGTCAAGCAGGCGAAGACCGCTTCGATCGAACCGATTTCAAAGCGTGAGGGTGAGCGTGTCGTTCTCGTAGGTCACTATGTTTGTGGTTCGTGTGACCTCGGTGTGAGTGAAAAATGCGCCGCCGCTTTCCAGACCAAGGATGGGAAGAACTATCTTCTCGTCAAAAACAACATGACCGTTGACCTCAAAGAAAAAGCGCGCAAGAAAGACGTGGAGATTGTCACCACTGTCAAAAAGTATGAAGGTGAGAAGTATCTCGAGGTTGAAACAATCAACCCGGTGTCCTGATCACCTAATCTAAGAACCGCCGAAGAAGGTAAAAAAAAAGAGACCGGATACTCCGGTCTCTTTTTTTTGCCACCTAGGCTGTCTGTCACACACCCACAATTACTTGCGGCCTTTGCCTCCGCTCGACCGCGAACCCGAGCCTCCGGATTTCGACGATCCGCCGGAAGACCGGCCGGATGATTTCCCCGGGGAGAAGATCGTGTTGTCGGCTTCACTGAGCTCGACCGCGAACCTGAACCGCTTTTGGATCGAACGCTTGACCCGCTGCTACTTCGCGTATTTGGTTTGTATGTTCGCGTGCCCGACGAATTGGACTTCTGCTTCCTCGAATTCGAAACGTTGCCCCTGTAGGTCTTGGTGTCGCCGAGCTTGCGTGTCGCCGAACTCGTTGTGCGGCGGATGTTGCTTGTGTCGACGTTCCCTTTGCCCCCGCGCGTGTATGAACGACGCGTCTGCGAACTTGTGATCACGCGGCGGTCGCGGTACGAGACTTTCTTGGAACCGCGCGCGAGGCTTTTTCGCGTTTGGCGGTCATATCCCTTGAGCGGTTTGCTCCGGATCACCATCGGATCCTTGCCGGTATAAGACCGGGCGTCCCGCCCACCCTTGAAACTCCTGGCAAGATCGTACTTGCTTCCGGTCGTGCGACGCAATCCATCCGCGCCGGAGGTCGACTTGAGCGAACGCTGCCGTTCCCGAAGATCCCGCGTTGTTGGTTGATTCATCGCCGTGTGGAGCGAAGAACTGCTCCCCTTTGGCGTCGGGCGGAATGAACGTTTGTTGTAAGCGTAACCGTAAGACGCCGGATAATTGATGGATGCCGGATAGCAGTTGTAGTATCCCCAATATGGACCGCACGCATAGTACGGGCCATTGTAATAGTAGGGGAAGTAGTTGTAATGACACCTGCCCCAACCACCCCAGTTCCAGCCAACACTGAAATAGAAACTCGAACCATAGTACGGCGCGCCCCAATACCAGGGATCGTTATACCACCACGACGTCGAGTAAAAACCGTTGTCCCAGCGCGGGTAATACGACACGTATGCCGTGGTCACGGTGGTGTTGCCGAGCTGAGGACTTAAGCCCATGTTTCCGTCGCCCTCGCGGACAAAACCTTGCTCGAGCGGATAGGTCAGACGATCGGTTGCCTCAAAGTCCGCGTACGCGACGTACGTGGGCATGCCCGGACCGAATGGGTCTTTACCGCTTTTATAGCAATCCTCGCACAGGTATCTCGGAAAATCGACGGCCTCGTTTATATAGAAATAGGTGTAAGACATCGTCACGCCGCGGCGGTGCGAGATGCCGCGGACGAGCTGGCTCGCGATCCGGTTGGCCGCGAGGAGCGGGTCGCCGTCGATCTTAAAGTTATTCGAATCCGGTGTTATGTCGTTGGCCGCGAGAAAACCGATTTCATCTTCATTGATGTGATCCAGGTCTTCGACCGCGACGGCGAAAACAAACTCGATCCCGGTGGTTCCTCCGACAACGAGCGACTGTTCCCGGTCCTCCGGAATATAGTGGATGCGATTGGACGAAAATTTTCGGAGGCTTTTTTTGTCCTGGGGGTACAACAGATGGACAAACCCTTCGGTGTCGATATTAAAAACGACGACGTAGGCGTCGCGGTCGGTACGGACCGAAAAACCGACTTCTTCCCCCTCCTGGTAGATCGAGCCGATCGGGTCATCAAGAGTGAGATTTACGCCTTCTCTGGCGTAGTTGCTTGTTTTGTATTGGGTTACAGCAGTGGCGGTCAGCGGGTACAAGAGAACCGCGACGAGGAGCAAGGTAAGCAGCCGTTTCATAGAGGTCCCTCCTTGGGAACTCAGGGGGAAACACAATAATACACCCTTATTATACCTGTTTTAATGGGCACGAACAACCCTTATGGTTTGACGCTAGGGTGGGTTCCTGCTATGTTGAGCCTGAAATTTGGCGCATCGGCGCAATAACCAGGTATATGATTTATATATAAGAACTTAGAAAGGGCTGGCAATGGAATCTCACAGCGTGGCAGTGTTTGCGGGTCTCGGACAATCGGTACCATCGCTTATGTTTGAGAGCGGTTTTTTTGCCAAGGCCATTCTCTTCATTCTCTTTGTTATCTCGGTGATTTCCTGGGCGATTATCTACGACAGGTCCCGCCTGTATATCAAACTCAGGAAAGGCGGGCAGAAACTCCAGACGATTCTTGCGTCAAAAGGCCTTGGATTTACGTCAGATACGCTCAAAACCTGCCTCCCGTCCGTCGAAGGAGTCCTGCTTCTCGAAGCCAAGAGGTACATGGAAACCAACAAGGCGTCGGGGCGCACCGGCCAGCTCAGGGATATCCTCGATCGGCGCGCCGTGACTGAGGTTTCGGAAATGGAGAAATACCTCGTTTTCCTGGCCACGACGGCGGCGGTCGCACCCTTTCTCGGCCTCCTCGGAACCGTGTGGGGTATCGCGAGCAGCTTCTTGAGCATGGGCGTTCATGGAACGGCGAGTATCGACGTGGTCGGCCCCGGGATCGCGGAGGCTTTGATCACGACAATCGCCGGTCTTGGGGCAGCGATTCCGGCGGTGGTCGGCTACAACTTGCTGCTGCGTCACGTCCACCGGCAGGAAACCCGGATCGAACTTTTTGTATCGAGAATTCTTGAGTTGACGCGAACCAGACTCGCCGATGGCGGCGATGTCGAAAGTGAGTCGGCAGATGAAGAAACGTCGCTATAGCTCGCTCGCCGATATCAACATCACGTCGCTTGTCGATGTGACGATGGTGTTGCTGATCATCTTTATGCTGACGGCCCCGTTTATCCAGGCGGGGATAAAGGTGCGGTTGCCAAAAACGAGTTCGACGGTGATCAAGGAGACCGAGGGGGTCATTCTCGCGATTACCGAAGAAGGCGACGTGTATCTCAACAACGCCCAGATCGAACGCGACGAGCTCGAGGAATCGCTTCGCAACCTCAAGGTGGCCGGCGAGGAACGGGTCTTTGTGCGGGCGGACCAGAACGTGCCGTATGGTGTGGTTATGGAAGTGATCGGTCACGTCAAGGAAGTGGGGATCGATGAGGTGGGCATGATTACAGATATGAAGAAGAAAAAATAAAGAGGCAGCTGGCAACGTGGGCAAAGTTCAAACGATGAGAAACGCGATCGTAATATCGCTGCTTCTCCACATCGTTCTCGGTGTGGTAACGATGCGTATTATCCGTTTCCGTCAGGTCCGTTTTGTTCCGCGCGATGTGTATGCGGTAAAACTCGTGTCGATGGAACAGGTCGTCAAGCCGCCCGTCCAGCAGGTCACTCCGCCTCCCGAGGAAACACCACCGGCCCCTCCGCCCAAAGTCGTGGAACCTCCCAAAGAGGAAGAACTCGTTACACCCGTAAAAAAGAAGAAACCAAAGAAAAAAGAAGAGCCCAAAAAAATCCAGCCGACGCCGATCGAACCGCCCGAGATTGTGGAGTCCACCGAGGTTGATACGGTGATGGCGCCGGCGGTCGCGACCGGGGATATGGCGCTCGACGTCGAGGATTTTCCGTTCGCCTATTACCTCGCGACGGTCAAACGGAAGATCGCCGCCAACTGGCGGGTTCCGGGGACGACAAGCGGATCGATCCATTGTCGTGTCTATTTCAGAATCGGCAGGTCGGGCACGATCGACTCGCCGACCGTGGAGACTTCTTCGGGGAACTTTTTGTTTGACCAGGCCGCCCAGCGCGCGGTCATCCAGGCGAGTCCGCTCCCGCCGCTTCCCGGCGGATTCGGAGACGACTTTCTTGGGGTTCATTTCAGCTTTGCATATGAAGAAGAGTAAAACTATGCGTATTGCCTTTATCTTGCTGCTATGCCTCGTCTTGCCACTTTCCGCGTCCGCGCAGCGAGAGGTGGAGCTCGGCATAAAAACGACCCACGCCGAACAGATCCCCCTTTCGGTGACGCCTTTCAGGGCGGTGGACGGCGCGCGTCCCGACCACGCGACCACCCTCGAACAGCTCATCACGGCGGATCTCGAGTTCTCGGGGATCTTCAAGATCACGCGTGGCCGGGTTCCCCAGTCGAAAAACGGCGCCGATCTCGTCGAGGTCAGGGGGGTGTTGAAGCTGCAGAATGGGGAAACCCATTTCGAAGGCGTTGTCGTCGATGCGGCAAACAAGCTCACCATCGGCGGCAAAAGATATGTCATTAAACCAAACCAGATGCGCCAGATCGCACATCATTTCGCGGATGAAATCGTGCGCATGCTCACCGGCGAACCGGGGATCGCGAGTACGAGGGTGCTCTACCGCCGTAAAGCGGGCGATATGTGGGAAGTCGTCATGTCGGACTACGACGGTTACAACCCCCGCGTTTTGCTGAGGCAAAGCGTTCTCGTCGTGTACCCGCGGTGGATCGATGAGTCCAAGGGCCTCGTGTTCACCAGCTTCCGCAAGAACAAGGGCGATCTTTATATAAGGTATCTGAAAGAGCCCTCGTCGAAGCCGCTTTTGAGCTTCAAGGGGTTGAATTACTCGGTGGACTGGTCGGCGCGGCGACGGAATTTCGTCGCCACGCTCAGCAAGGACGGGAATGCCGAGCTCTATATCATCGACAAGAATGGCAAGGTCAAACGACGCCTGACACACAACCGATCGATCGACTGCAGCCCGAGCTGGTCCCCGAGCGCCCGGGAAATCGCCTTCACGTCGGATCGTTCGGGAACCCCGCAGGTCTATATTATTCAGGCGGATGGGAGCAATGGACGCCGCTTGACCTACCACGGCGCGTACAACGAATCGCCGGCGTGGTCTCCCAAGGGGGACCGGATCGTGTTTGTTTCCAGGATCGGCGGGTTTTTTCAGTTGTGTTCGATCCGGCCCGACGGCAGGGATTACCGCCAGATTACCCAGGAGGCGGTCGACCACGAAGATCCGAGATGGGCTCCCAACGGCCGGCACGTCATTTTGACCGAGAAACGCGGGTATGAAAATGTCATATCAATTATTGACATCTACACGGGGGGTAAGCGAATATTGTCGCAAGGTGATTCTCCGGACTGGTCAATTCGTTGAGAACTTTTTTTGTTTGATGGTAAGGCAGATGTTAAAGGGAGGTTTGCCGGATGTTGCGTAAACAGTTGTTGATATTCGTGCTCATCGGGATTTTTGTTTTGGCTATGGGCGCGTGTTCCAAAAAACAGACGACCGAAGTAGAGACGTCGCCGGAAACGGAAGTCGAAACCGCTCCGCCGCCGCCCGAGCCGGAAGTTGAAGAAGTAGAAGAGGCCGCAGTCGAAGAGGTCGAGCCGGTCAAGATGCCCGTGCTCAATGATGTTTTCTTTGACTTCGACAAGGCGACCCTGTCTCCGGACGCGAAGAGTATTCTGTCGAGCAATGCGACCCAGCTCAAAGACGCCGCGGGCATGACGATCACGCTCGAGGGTCACTGCGACGAACGCGGGACGAGATCCTACAACCTCGCGCTCGGCGAGAAACGCGCCAATGCGGCCAAAGATTTTCTCGTGTCGTTGGGCGTTCCCGCGAGCCAGATCACGACGGTCAGCTATGGCAAGGACAAGCCGTTCGATTCAGGTCACACGGAAGCGGCCTGGGCGAAGAATCGGCGCGGTCATTTTGTAGTTAATCAGTAGCAGGTAATTTAATTGAGTTTAGCGCTTCTCAAAAAGCTAATTGTATTTGGCATCGGCCTGGGTCTGGTCTCCGGGTGTTACAGCACCAAGATGATGGAGTTCACTTATCAGGAACTCGATACGGTCAAGACCACGCAACAAGAACTCCTCGAGCGGATAGACGAGCTTAGCGCTCTTTATCAGCAGGAACGTGAAGCAAGAGTCCAGACCCAGGCCGAAAGCGCTTTGGCGCTGCGGGAACTCCGGGATGCCCTCGAGATGCTCGGCATACCGGGTCGACGACAGCGCACAGCTCTTTATGTCGCGTAAAACAGCCCGGCTTTTTACAGATTGGCCGCCGCGGATTCGCTCGGCGCCGACTCGGCTGGGGACGGCAATCACGGATTCGCTCCTGCTTGCCCAACGGGACAGCACGGGCACTGGTCCTCCCACCATCGCGAATGACGAAGCGGGGAGGCTTTTTCAGGCGGCGTACATGGATTTGACGCTTGGCAACTACGACCTTGCGTTGCAGGGATTCAAGAATTATCTCGTCCGGTTTCCCGATGCTCCGAATGCCCCCGATGCGCACTATTATCTGGGTGAGTCGTATTACTCGATGGACCGGCATCTCGAAGCCGTGGCCGAGTACCAAAGTGTGATCAAGGAATACCCCCGCTCGCGGCTTGTCGCGGCTTGCTATTTGAAATCCGGCTTCTGCTACAGCGAACTGGAGGAAAAGCCGCTTGCCGACAAGTCTTTTCGCGAGCTAATTTCCCGCTATCCGAGGAGTGAAGAGGCCGAGCAGGCGCGTGTCGCGCTTCAAGAACTCGGAGAGTAGCAGGCGCCTACACCTTGGACACTTCGTTTGTTTATCTCATAGCTCTCGCCGTGCTGATCTTTGTCTCCGCTTTTTTCTCCGGGTCGGAAGCGGCTCTTTTTACGCTGCCCATTTCCGATATCAACAGCTCCGCAAGGAGTCAGCCACCGGCAAGCGCATCGCCGGACTCCTCGGTACCCCCACGACGCCTCTTGATCACGATTCTCATCGGCAACCTCATTGTCAACGTGTTCTCGACGAGCGCCGCGACATCCATTGCGATCAATTTATTTGGAGACAAGGGTATCGGGATCGCCTTCGTGTTCATGTCTCTGATAATTTTGATTTTTGGCGAAATCGCGCCAAAGGTGGTCGCCATCACCCGGCCCGTGCGGTTTGCACGGTTTATCATCTATCCTCTGTCGTTTTTTCATGCGTGGTTCAAATTTGTCAGCTGGCCGATTTCCCGTTTCGCGGGCCTCATTATCGATTCACTGAAACGGCAGCTCGGCACCGCGGACAAGCAGTTCTCACAGGATGAATTGTTGACCGCGCTCAATGTCGGAAAGGATGCCGGGCACCTGGGTGATTTCGAATACGAACTGTTGACCAATGTCATCGATTTCAGAGAGACAACGGTCAAAGAAATAATGACGCCGAGCATCAACGTTTTTTCTCTTCCTTTTGATCTGAGTCATGACGATCTGCGCGAACGCATTCTCAAGCAGGGTTTCTCCCGCGTGCCGATATACGGCGAGACGACCGACGACATCAAGGGGATTCTTCATATAAAGGATCTGGCACGGATCGCGAACGAAGAACCCGATTTCGACGTGACACCTATTTTGATGACCCCGTATTACATCCCGGAGCTGGCGCGAATTTCGTTCTTGTTCGGAGAGCTCGGCCGACGTCGAGCCCACACGGCGGTCGTGATCGATGAGCACGGCTCCTATGTCGGCATCGTGACGATGGAGGACATCCTCGAAGAGCTGGTCGGAGAAATCAGGGATGAAAAAGAACCCCGGACCGAATTGTACAATTTTCTGGACGATGGACGTATCGTCGTCAACGGAGCGATGGAGATTGAGGAGTTCAACGAAGTATTCGGCGTGGATGTCGTCGATGACGATCATGAAACGATTGCCGGTTATGTAATAGGAGCCATTGGAGATATACCGAAATCGGGGGAAACGCTCACCCTCGGTGATTTGAAGTTTCACATTATATCGACGCAACCGAATCGTATTCGAAAGATGCGGGTGGAGAAGTCGTGAGTATCACGTGGATGGCGATAATCTCGATCGCGGCATTCGTGTTCGCCGCGTTCTTTGCCGGCGCGGAAACGGCGATCTTCGCGGCGGACAGGATTCGTATTCACCACCGTGCTTCCACGGGGGACAAGCGAGCGCGAGAACTTATCAAATTCTTCGACAATCCCAATCGGTTTTTGAGTATCGTTCTCGTCGGCACAAACCTCGGCGTTATCGGATGCACATCGGCGTTCACGGCGATCATGGTTCACTATCTTGGTGGACGCGGCGCGACCGTGGCGACAATTTTTCTCGTTCCCACGCTCCTCCTCTTTGAGGAAATCGTCCCCAAAGCGATTTTTCTCTATTATGCCGATTCCGCAGCCCTGTTATCGGTATATCCGCTCAAGGTTTTTGGATTTGTCCTCTATCCGGTGGTCAAAGCGTTTTCGCTGATTTCTGCCGCTCTGGTGAAATTATTTCGTACCTCGGAGAGCGATGGACGCGTGATGATGACATCGGAAGAGCTTCTCTTTCATCTTAAGGACAGCCGTGAGGCGGGGTTGATTTCGAAGGACACGTTGACGCTTGCCTCGCGCGTGTTCGAACTCGTCGAGCTTGCCGCGAAGGACGTTGTGGTGCCGATTGACGATGTGGTGATGGTTGGCGAAGGACTCGACATCAGTGACTACCAGGCCGTTTTTTCCGATACCGGGTTTACGCGTCTGCCCGTGTATCAACGCGAGAGATCGAATGTCGTGGGAATTCTGTCGATCCAGAACCTTCTCCAAACCCGGAGCGCACAAACCGATATTCCCGTTCTCGAGCCGGTCTACGATGTCGAGTTGGAAACACCCATCACCGAGATTCTCGTCCGGATGAAGAACCAGGGGTGCCATATGGCCATGTTGCGCGATCCGGCCGGGACGATTGTGGGGATGACGACGCTCGAGGATATTCTCGAGACGCTTGTCGGCGCGATTTCCGACGAATTTCACTAGTTCGAAAGGTCAAAGAAGTGTTTCTCAACCGGGCTCCGTTCAAACTCAAGGGCAGGAAGACACTGCTCCTTGCCGGTGATGACTTCTCCGCGCTTGGATCCAAGACCGCCGTTTGTTTTGTCCGTTATCGTGCGGATGATGTGGTTGCCGTTGTCGGTGGCGCGAATGCCGGTGTGACCGTGTCCGATGTCCTTGGGTTCGGAGGAGACATTCCTATTGTCGCGGATGTCGGCGAAGCGCTTGCGTATGCCCCCGAAGTGGCCGTCGTCGGTGTGGCGCCGCGAGGCGGGCAGCTCGGTGAGCCCCTTCGCCGTGAGGTTCTCGACTGTGCAGGAGCTGGTCTCGATATCGCGAGCGGGCTTCATACGTTCTTAAAAGATGACGAAGAGATTGCCGCGTCGGCCCGCGTCTCGGGTTCAAATATATGGGACGTCCGTTTTGTTGCCGATGTGAAACAGGTGGGGACGGGGCGTGGGTGCGGGACGGGTGCGCGCGTGGTTCTCGTGACAGGCACCGACTGTAATGTGGGGAAGATGACAGCGACGGTTGAGCTCGTCGAAGAGGCGCGGCGGCGCGGTCTTCGGGCCGCGTGGGCGGCAACGGGACAGACGGGAATCATGCTCCGCGAACGAGGTGTTTGTGTCGATCGGGTTGTGGCGGATTTTGTCAGCGGCGCAGCCGAAGAACTCGTCAATATCGAAGGGGCCGATAACGACATCGTTTTTGTCGAGGGCCAGGGGGCACTGGTCCACCCGGGTTACGCGGCGGTGACGCTCGGACTCCTGTTCGGCACGATGCCCGACTGCATGATACTTGCCCATGAACCCGCACGTGGGAACATCCGGCGTTATGATTTCAAACTGCCGCCGCTCAACGGACATATCCGGCTCCACGAGATGTTGATGGCGCCGTTCAAGCGCTCGCCCGTGGTGTCTATTGTTCTCAATACGTCCGGCGAGGCCGCCGATGCGGCGGCGCGGGCGCTTATCGACGAGGTACGGTTGGAGGCGGGTTTGCCGGCAACCGACGTCGTTCGTTTTGGAGCGGGTGAAATCATTGATGCGGTGACGGAGGCGATCGCGTGACGACGCGGCCGCTTGTGAGTGACTGTACGAATCGGACAACTTTATGAAGTTAGAACTGGAACATTACAAACTAAAACCGCACCACCCCTTTCGAATTGCGCGCGAAGTCCAGAGCGAAAGGGAGATTGTTGTAGCCGCACTGACATGGGAGGGCTACACGGGGTATGGCGAGGCGTCGCCGTCCCGCTATTACGGCGAAGATGTGGAATCCATCTCAGCGGCGGCAAAAAAAATCCGAGGCAAGATCGTGGGCGAGCCGGAACACGTTAAGGAACGCATTGCCGATGGAGAGATGCGGATTTTACTCGATCGATATCCGTCGCTCCGGGCCGCGCTGGACATTGCCCTTTGGGATATTATCGGCAAGGAGAAGGGTAAGCCACTTTTTGAGATCCTCGGGCTCGATCCCAAAAAGACACCGGCCACTTCGTTCACCATCGGGATGGATTCGCCCAAGATTGTGGACGGCAAGGTTGACGAGGCGGCGCCGTACAAAATACTCAAGATGAAAATGGGACTCCCCGGGGACATGGCGCTCGTCGACCGTGTGCTCGCGCGATCGGGGAAAATTATCCGCGTCGACGCGAACGAAGGATGGGATGTCGAAACGGCCATCCAGATGTGCGGAGAGCTTGGACAAAAGGGTATCGAGTTTGTCGAACAACCCATCCATCATGACTGCCACGAGGAGCTCCGTGAACTCAAACGTCTCAGTCCGCTGCCCATTATTCTCGACGAGAGTATCCGTACCGTCGAGGATATTTCCGAGAAGAGAGACGAGGGGCATGGGATCAATATCAAGCTGATGAAGTGCGGCGGGATCACGCCCGCCCTGAAGATGATCGAAGAGGCGCGGCGGTGCGAACTCAAAGTGATGCTCGGATGCATGATCGAGTCATCGATTGGGATAACCGCCGCGGCCCACCTGAGTCCCCTTGTCGATTACGCCGATCTCGACGGCAACCTTCTCGTGGCCAACGACCCGTTCGAGGGTGTCACGGTACAGAACGGAAAACTCGTTCTTCCCGACGGCCCCGGTCTCGGGGTGACGAGACGTGACTCGGTTTGACACGGCCGCGCCGAATTACGCTCGGCGTTGTCCAGACGTACTCAGAGATGGGTTCAACTATTCGAAAATGACGACGGCCGTCGCGTATCTACGGCTGTGGGTGATAGAGAGGTGGACGTGACCCGCTTCCATTTTCTCGAAGAAGTCTTTGGCTTTTCCCGTGAGTACCAGTTCGGGTTTTCCCATCCGGTTATTCACGACCGAAATATCCTTCCAGCGCACGCCAAAATTCCATCCCGTTCCCAGCGCTTTCATGCATGCTTCTTTTGCGGCAAACCGGGCGGCGAGACGTGGCACGGGATCCTTGAAGCGAAGAGCGTATGCTTTTTCTTCGGATGAATAAACCCTGTCGATGAACCGTGGGTTGTACTCGCGGTACACGCGTTCGATTCGTTCGAGTTCGATGGTGTCGACTCCAAGTCCCTTGATCATGCCGGTCTCCGTGCCGTTGAGGATTAAGGTGGTGTTCGCGGCGGGGATTCGTCGCCCACCACCAGTATACAGCGAGAACTTGCAATTGTCAGCCGCAGCCGGTACCTTTCGAAACCATGGCAAACCAGCAACCACCCTATTACCGCCGCAATTTCGTTCTCGGCGTTGTCACCGGGACGCTCATCAATGTGGGTATGGCGTTCCTCGATCCGTTCACCGTTCTGCCCGTTTTTATAATGAAGCTCGGTGGTTCGGCCGTGCTCGTGGGGCTCGTCAGCTCGCTTCATGCTGTCGGCTGGTTCCTCCCGCAGGTGTTCGCCTCGCGGCTCGCCGAAACGAGGGGGTACCTGATGAATCTGTACAGACTCGCCTCCATCCCCCGTATTATCGGTTTTGGCGCTATTGCCGCGGTCGCATTCGTCGTGGATGTAGACAACCCCGCTGTTTTCCTGACCATCTTTCTTGGGGCGATCTTTTTTGCCTACCTTGCCGGCGGGTTGGCCGCTGTGCCGATGCTCGAAATCGTCAGCAAGACCATTCCGGCCACGAAGAGGGGCGTGTTTTTTGGGACGCGGCGGTTTATTGGCGGAATTCTGGGTATTGTCGCCGGGATGGTTGTGGGAATCATACTCGGCGAGAGTTCGGACCGGGTGTGGATGGGAGGGGAGGTCTTTGATCTTGTCGAGGGTGGCGTGCGCCGGCTTGGTTTTCTGGGGCATCCGTTTCCCTCTGATTTCGGGATTATTTTTATTTTAGGCGCCGGATGCCTGGCTGTAGGGACGATCCTGTTCTTTTTTGCCGGCGAGCCGCGCGCCATCAAAGTCGAGAAATCGGCCCGGCTTCTCGATCATCTTCGATCGGGAGCCGCCCTTTTGAAGCACAATACGAACTATCGCCGGTTCTTCTAAGCAAATGGTCTAGCCAGGTATTGTTCTTTGCTTGGCTCATCATATTGCTATTTGCCAAGAGTGCCCTTGCTATAGAGATGCGCTGTCTTTGACCTCCCGAAAGTTTAACACCTCGTTCACCAATAACGGTTTCAAGACCATCATCAAAACGATCAGTGAATTCATGTACATAAGCACCTTTAACAGCCTCCATTAATTCTTCTTCACTGGCATCAGGCCTTGGAAACAATATGTTTTCTCTGATAGTTCCCTCATATAAAAAATCGTCTTGAAGTACCACACCAAGATGCGACCTGTAACTGTTTAGATTAACTTGTGAAAGATCTAAACCGTCTAAAGTCACCTTTCCTTTATTCGGATTTAGAAAAGTAGCAGCCAGACCAGCGATAGTAGACTTTCCGGAACCCGAAGATCCAACAAGTGCAGTGACGCTTCCAGCCGGTGCTGAAAAAGAGACATCATGAAGAACTTGCTTTCCTTTTTCATAACTAAAAGAAACGTTCTCAAAAAGGATGTCTCCTTTTACTTTTTCAATTAATAGGGTTCGCTTCTTTGGATCATCTTCTTCTTCCATGTCCATCAATTCCTGCGTTCTGTCCAAACCGGCCATGGCCTCGGTGAGTTGACTTCCTATGTTACTCATTTGAACGATAGGCGCTATCATAAATCCAAGGAAAAGGGTGAAAGAAACAAATTCACCATAGGTCATATTGCCATTCATGATAAAATAGCCTCCCATGCCCATAATCCCCGCTGATGCAAGCCCCAGTAAAAGGGCCGAAGAACTGGTCATCAAGGCAGTAGCCGTGAGACTCTTTTTTACATTGAGAAAGAGGCGCTCAACACCATCTTCAAAAGTTCTCAATTCCTGGGCCTCCGCATTAAATCCTTTGATAACCCGAATACCATTTAAGGTCTCCGTTAATCTTCCTGTAACTTCTGCATTGATTTTTCCTCTGGCCCTAAAAATGGGGCGTATATAACCGAAGGCTTTTAAAGCAATAATCGCGAAGACAGCAACTGGCAGTAAAACAAAAAGAGTCATGGTAGCGTTGATCTTTATCAGTATGATCAAGGAAATAATTGATGTTAAGGACCCGCCAATTAATTGAACCAAACCTGTACCTACAAGGTTTCTTACCCCTTCCACATCAGTCATCACCCTTGACACCAGTGCTCCCGACTTATTGTTATCAAAGAAACTGATAGGTAAGGTCAATAGTTTCTTTTGAACCTTGGCCCTTAATAAAGAAATAAGATGCTGAGCTTCAACACTTAGCAGCCTGGTCAGTGAAAATGAACTCACTGCCTGAATAATAATCGAAATGACTACTACAACCAAAAGTATCCACAATGCCTTCATATCCTGAGAAGGAATAATGTCATCTATAAGATTTTTTGTAGCATAAGGTAATACCAATCCGGCCAAACTTTTCAAGATGATCAGTATCAATCCTATGAACACGATTTTTTTACGAGGCCAAATAAATTCTTTAAAGGCCCATGCGAAGGAAACTTTGTTTTTACTCATGCATGAGGAGCTTCCAATATCAAGCCAAAGCATAGTTATATGACAAGAAGTCAGTTTTAAGTATTTTATGGCCCTTGATTCACAATTTTAGCGCATTTATTTCGTTTATAGAGTTGCAGTTAAATTAAAATTAAAGCTATGAAATCAAATATTTTAAGAATTAAGGCATTCGCTGTACTTGTAATTATCGCAGTTTTTTTTAGTGCTTTTAATCTAAAGGAGAAGGAGAAAAGAACTTTTCTCGAAACTTATAAAGGAACCTTATGGAAATATGGAGAGCCTAAAGATGGACTCACCATTTACGCTCAGATCAACAAGTCGGAATCTGAACCTTTCGAGATATGGTTGTATAATGTTTTAGATGATTGTTATTTTTTTGAAAGATATTCCGAATCAGTGGCGACTGAGGTTCTTGAGAATAAGAAAAATAAAGTACAGATTAAAATAAAGGAAAGTTCTAAAGAACATGGAATTTTTACTTTGACTATTAATGGAAGCGCCTTACACATGGAGTTAGATTCTTTTAAGGAAGGAAAGCTAGTAAAAGAAGAGCATTTTACACTTAAGAAAAGTAACGATAAAATTGATAATATAAAGGTTTGTAAAAACTAAAACAGATTATGCCACATAAAAAAAGCCCATAAGGGCTTTTTTTATGTTGATTTTAAAGATGTCTATTTCTGACATTAATCAAAAATATTATATTACGTTTGAAAGAATTCTAAATAAATCAAATTTAAAATTATGAAAGCACATATGTTAAGATTAAAAGCTTTTGCCATGATTGCGTTAATCTCTTTTTCTTTTGTTGGTTGCAGCGATAGCGACGATGATGATGAAAAGTCATTTTTAGAAACACATGGGGGTACCGTTTGGAAAATTGGTGAACCCGAAGATGGATTTAGTGTTTATGCACAGATCAATAGTACAGAAAATAATCCATTTGAAATTTGGGTATATGATGAAACCAGAGACTGCTATGAATATCAAAGCATAACTGATGACGGATCTCCGGAAGTCATTGAGAACAGAGAAAACAAAGTTGAAATTAGAATTGGTGGAGATTCCGGAGAATACGTGATTCTTACAATGACAGTTTCAGGCAATATTTTAAGAGTAGAGTTAGACTACTATGAAGATGGCGTTTTAGACGATGAAATTCAATTTGTTTTAAACCGAACGAGTGATAATCTGAATGAATTGACACTTTGTGCATCCTAATAAGAAATGTATTCAATAAATTTTAAAGAGCCGTAAGGCTCTTTTTTTGTTTTTAACCTGTAAAAAAGACATTTTGCAACCTAAGTCACCTTCACGCAGTAAATATCTTAACAAAAAATAAAGAAAATTTCATGGAGAATTTGATACTTTCATGAAGTAAATGTAATTGGGGGTTTTATTAACAATCTAAAAAGCATATTTTTTTATCAATGGTTGATAAATTCCTTGGTAGGATTTTGATTCGCATTTACAATATCAGTAATTTTGCAAATGACTCCAGAAATGATAGGTATATGATGAAAAAATACTTTGTACTTTTCTTCTTTTTTATTTTAGCAGGATCTGCTACCCTATCGGCCCAGTCGGATACTGGTAATCAAGACAGGGCGGGTATTAAGAATAATTTTGCCTTAAACAAGGCAGTAATTATGTATCCCAATCCTGTGGAAAATTATTTAACAATACGTTCCAACTTGCCAATAACCAGAGTTCAGGTTTACAGTTTACTTGGAGATTTGGTTAAAGATGTTAATACTAATTTTGTAAGAATTGATCTCAGAGATGTTAATTCAGGCATTTATATGATCAAGATACATTCAAATCAATTTTTTGTAACCAAGAAGTTGATCAAAAAATGACCTGTTTTCTTCCTGAACAGGTTAAGTAATTATGCCTTAATTTATAGCCATTAGTTTCCTTAATTGATGATTAATACTTATTTTTAGATATCCATTTTAATAATCCTTATCATTACTCGTATGCTTTCCGAAACATTATTTTTTAAAAGAAATTTGAAATAGTATTCATGGGAAAGGGTCAAAAAAAGGGATTTCTTTTACCCCCGGCTGTTGGATATTCATTCAGGGTGTTGTTCTATCTATTTGGCAATCATGCTATTTCATTTAGGTTTTTAATTCGTACGTTATTAACCCTATTGATCAATATAATTAATTGGCCTTTTAGGACTTATGAGAAGTTGTTTATTAATGAAAAATACAGCAGAACTCAAATAGAAAAGGAACCTATTTTTATTATCGGCCATTGGCGAAGCGGCACAACACATTTGCATAATATTCTTTGCCAGGATCCTCAAATGGCTTATACAACAACTTTTCAAAGCGTATTTCCCGACACCTTATTTAATAAAGCCGGCAGATTCCTTTTTGAAGGATTTGCAAGAATTCTTATTCCCGGAACCAGAAAGGGAGATAATGTGACACTTGGCACAACGCTGCCTCAAGAGGAAGAATTTGCCTTAGGAGATAAAACTCCAATTAGTTTTTATTATTTCTGGATGTTTCCAAGATCTTTAAAGAAATTCTATGAGCAATTCGTGCGATTTAGGAATATAGACACAGCTGTGATCGACTCCTGGAAGAAAGATTATAAGCTCTTGATAAGTAAAGCCATGAAAAATACAGGAAGAGACAGGTTCCTGTCAAAGAACCCTCCCAATACGGCAAGAATAAAAGTGTTGTTGGAAATGTTTCCTAATGCCCGGTTTATCCATATTCACAGAAATCCTGTAGAGGTCTATTTATCTACACATAATTTTTTTGATAAGATGCTTCCCCATTTACAACTTCAAAGCATCGAGGCATCAGTCTTGGATGACCACATTTTTGAATTGTATAAGAATTTGATGGAGGATTACCTTGAGCAAAGGGAGTTGATTCCCAAGGGTCATTTGGTAGAACTTGCTTTTGAGACCCTGGAGACCGATCCCATGACATGCATAAGACACATATATAAGGACCTTGATCTTTCCGGTCATGATAAGAGCCAACCTTATTTTGAGGCTTATTTAAACAAAATGAAGAGTTATCAGAAAAATAAACATCGCATCACTGAAGCATTGATGAAAAGGATCCAAAATGAATGGGGCTTTGCTATGCGCGAATGGGGATATGGTGTTCCAAGTCATATTGAAATTGAATCGAATGAAGCAAAGTAGCTATATGATACATCTATGCTTGTTGTTGCTGCTCCATTTTCAGTTAATGGGTCAGGAACAATGGAAGCTCGTCAAGGAAAAAGAGGGTATCCAAGTATATACAAGAACCAATACAGTTTCATCCTTTAAGGAGTTTAAAGCCATGATGCAAATAGAGGGAGAGGTTAATCAATTTCTTGCCGTATTGTATGATATTGAATCCCCTGATCCTCTTAAGGGCATTGCGTACTGACTGCTCGAAGCTGTTGCCCTTGAAAAGATAACTCTGTATGAGATGGGCAATAATTTCCGTATCAGTTTCTGATTTGAAGGTATGACCCCCTTTCTCCAGCATCCTTTTCAGGTCAAGGTAATTCTCAATAATGCCGTTGTAAACCACAACACCACTCCCAGCCCTGTGGGGATGGGCATTAGTCTCAGATGGTTTGCCATGGGTAGCCCACCGGGTATGGCCTATCCCAACCGTTGCCTCCTTGAAGGATGCCTGCGGGAGAGTTCCTGATTAAGTGTTCAGTTTTTTCCTTAATTCACCTTAATCTTTACCCGGCCATTCTCTATAACGGCCAGACCCGCAGATCGTACCCCCGATACTCCAACCGTTTGAGGGCCAGTGTCAGAGCAACGATGTGGACTCCCTTGGCGGGATTCTCAACAATACGGCACATATTTCCTTGTTAATGTATGAACCATCAGACAAGTTATTTTTACTGTTACATGTTCACAACCATAACATAGAGTCTGAAAGTCATTCTGCGTGTTTTGAGTAAAAGGCCATGGTCCACAATGGGTGACAGCCTTCTAACTACTTCCCCTGGTAGTACAAATATTCCTGAGGCATATCTCTCATCACAGTAAGCCCGGCAAGGATTACATTATTGTGTGCCTTTGTCCATATGAGATTTTTTTTTTTGAAACAGAAAGAAAAACACAATTTTTCCTTAATTCCTTCCCCTTAATACAAAAATTACATATCAAGCATGGTACTAAGGTCATCTTTATTATCAGCATCCCGGGGAAAAAATGCCAGCCCAAAGGATACATGCTGGTCCTGAACCCACCAATATTATCCCCTTAGTAACCTATTCACCCTCTCCAATGACTACCTAATATTCACAAACAACAATTTGTCTTCCTATAACTCCAGAGGAGTAGTTGGAAACCTACCACCATACAACGCAGCATCACATCCTTCTGGTAGCATTTGGTTAAGGAGATTTGAATGCCACCTTCTTTAAAAATCTGCAAGTAGCCAACAAGATAGACCGTATTGATCATTATACTTTTTGAAATCATCAATATCTAACATAACAACGAAGAGAGTTGCCGCTATTTTCACTAAGTTGTATCTTTTCAGGTGTTTTTGGTGAAGATATAACAATCCATATCATTCATTGATTCATCAATATTGAAAAATTTTATTCTTCAGTTTATTTCCTTGTGCCAACACTCATATTGTTTTTCGTTCAATGTTTTTGTTAGACAACCATTTTTATATTGATCACTGTTGAACAGCTTGGTAATGCAATCTACAGCACCTGCTTTCATCGATTCCACAGCCGAGTTGACAAAAAAGTCATCCGGTCATCACAATGACGTCGATACCTGAATCGATAGCTTTTACCTCTTTAATAACCTGCGCGGGCCATACCATCCCCGGTGAGATCACAAATCGGTGATTACCAAGTAAAAGGTCGGCATTCTGATAATTTGTCAGGCATCCTCACCACAGGAATTACGTTACACCTCGTACCTGATTCCTCCAGCAGGTCCTTGAGTCAACAACCTCAATTTATCATCATTGTCTACAATGAGGAGCCTGGAAGGAACCAACATCTCCTAAACCCTCTATCGATTGGATGCCGCAGCCGCTGGTTTCTGGAGACAAACCCTTTGCCATCTTGCATTTATTGTCCATGTCTTTTTTATTCACTTCCTGCCCCTCTCATCACTACACGCTGACGGGCTACTGCTCTATTAAAAGATCTTATAGCATAAAACATTTTTGTAAAGAAACGGTTAATTAGCCCCTTCTCGCTTTTTTCCAGCGACGATGAAACCACCACCATTGGGCCAGTTGGATACTGTCCAGATGTAACCTTCAATAAGCTTAGTAAGGCTGGTGGTATTGCAGAAAATATCATCCTCTCGATTGTCAAGTGTTTTTCAGAATGAATAGGGTGATTTCATGATAATGAGCTGATGGTGACCGGACCTTTCCCGTATTATAAACATTCCTGGGCAGGAGCAACACATTCTGACAGTGTTAAAATTATACAGGTCCCTTGAAAGTAAGAATCTACAGCCAGAAACAACACGAAGTGCTAAAAGACATATCATGTATAAAGGAAAGGAACTTCATTCCTAAGCATGTGTAAGAAGACTACAATGCACTATAACAAGGTTCATGATTGATGGCATTTGTTCTAAATCCCTCAGATCTATTGCGCCAACATTTCATCCTTTGCGTCCCGAAGTACAAGGGAGAACGGGTATCCTTCCCTAGTGAGCCGGGGACCAATAAGAGAAAAGTTCCCCAGGTGTGCACTGACCGCCACAACACCCTTTCCCTTACTCAATGCATTATCAAGATGCTCTAAACCATTAACGGAAACCAGCTCATTTACGAGATCAGGCTCTGCATCAAACCACTTATTGGAAACGTTTTTCCCCATATCTAATTGCTTTTTATCTGGTGATGTGCAAAATTGTTTTTTTAGTATCTTGAATACAAAGGCCATATGCAAATTGTTGTCCACTATTCTTCTATACTTTCCCCGAGAAAATAACAATTTCCGCCAACTGCAGAAAGCGTTTAATCCTAAGTGAAAGGGCTGCTTGCCAGTTTAAGTCCTAAGCGAATCCCCTGGCGCCCCCAGAAATAGTCAATCCGCTTTCTCAAATACGGCTTTTTTGGTGATGTCACCACTTCATTCATTGTCACTGCAGCCAATCGGCAGTACAGCAGACCTGATCTGTCCTTTTATTCGATATAAGTTATTAACCATTAGTGTTTTTCCTGGTGACAGGGTCATCTCATTTTCAAACTGTAAATCCGTTTGTAACTTGTACCATCCCTCAGGAATTCGCAGGACCTGCCTGTTTCAAAAAGTAAATCATAACCACTATGATAAAAGAATTCTGATGCTGATACTGAGTGAAGTGCATTTGACAGATACAAAAATCTCTGCTGAAATAGGTAGGAGGAGATCAATTTGACTAACCTACTAAAAATATACTTGTGAGGCGCGCTTGCTTTGCCGTACGCTGTATGTGGTCCTCTCACCGCTCGCTCAAAAAGCCCCTTCCCCCGCTCCCCGAAGAAACTGTGGTATGGGAAAGATTAACATAAAATACTACCCGCCTGTAAAATGACAAAAACTGGCATAAGGTTTACGGGCATTGGAACAAGAACCCGCCGCAATATGAATACCGGGCCCAGACAGTATTAAAAA
>CAWBQK010000014.1:0-13549 GCA_963791045.1 Candidatus Latescibacterota bacterium | reverse complement strand
ACGATGTTCGAACGGGCGTAGACCTAATCCATTTCAAAGCCGCAAGTTCGGGAAAAGCGCTATTCCGTGCTGCTCCCACGCTGCCGCAGTTCATCGTACCTGAGCTCACACCGGCGAGCTTTTTCTTTATCACCTAATTCGTTATAACACCGCGTCAACAACCGCCACCCATCGGGTTCGTCCGGGGAAACCCCTACGTAACGCTCTCCCCACTCAGCCGCCATCCGCCAGTCTTCGATAAAGACATACGCCACGACAATATTTCGAATTGTCTGTGGTTCATCGGGCTTGAGATTGAGAGCTTTTTCGTAGTATTCCACCGATTTGGTCAATGCTTCCGTATTGACCGCTACGCCCGTAGCCTCGTCACCCTTGCCCATCTGGAAGTACGCCACGCCCATGTTGTAAAAGAGATTGAAGTCTTCGGCGCCAATCTTGGCCCTGGCCTGCGCCGCGAGGTCCAGGAAAATCGCCGCTCCGTTCCAGTCTTTCGCGTCCAACTGGTCGTAGCCGATCTTTTCAATAACACGATAGTTCGTCGGATCTTCCTCGACCAGACGATTGAACCGCGAAACGGCTTCTTCGGGCTTCCCGGATTTGGCGAGAACCTGTCCCGCATAACTCAGCGCATCGACATAATTCTTGTCCGACGGATTCGCCAGTTCGAGCACGCGGTCGAAGCAAACGACAGCCCTGTCATAATACTCGATGGCAGCCGCGTCATCGCCGCGGTCGGCGTCAGAGTCGCCCAGTAAGGTATAAGTAGTTCCGAGGTGGAAGAACCCTTTTGCCTCGGTCGGATCAGCCAGAGTCGACTTTTCGAACTCTTCGGCCGCGCTGATATAATCATCATCCTGGAGAAGGTTCAACGCCACGTTATAATGCCTGGCGAAGTTGCTCTGGATATTATTCCGGGCATCCTTCTCGCGTTTGGGCTCGAGTTCCGACGCCCTGGAAAAATGCGCGTACGCCTCACCGACGCTGTCGAGGTAGCTGTACGCTATGCCCAGCTGAAATTCGGCTTCCGCGTCGTTGGGGTTTTCAACCAGCGCCGAGTTGGCGGTCTCAATGGCGAGGTCGTATCTGCCGGACTGGTTGTGCAGAATCGCGCTCGTGGTGTTGACGGATTTACATCCGATACCAACCATAGCCACGATGACAAGAATCGCTCCAATCATCCGTACCATCATTCGATCATCCCTCCCGTTTCAGATTCCGTGGAAACACCAAAAGTCGTTGGGTGACACTCGTCAACGCCGCGTCCCGATTCAACAGGTCACCTTGTAAACTGGATTCAGCAGCAGATTATTCCGCACTCGATGATCCATAAACTGGAGGCTGAGTTTTCGACCTAAGGAAGGTTCCTCTTACGGGTAATCTTACCGCAGCAGAAAGACAGAAATACCATAAAATGGGGGTGTTCCTGTTCTCTATATAATCACAACCGCCAAAAGTGTCAAGATATTTTAGAGAGCCTACCCCTTATGTGTCAAAGGTTTTTGTCGATTTCGCATGTCGTGAAATCAGTCAATCGCAGGGGTGGCGGCGGACCGTCGCCGGTCATGGAAATTCCCAGCGGCCACACGACAATAAGCCTCTATCTTATTATTTTTCAGAAGGTTAAACAGGGCGGCGGAATGGCAAGCCGTGAAGTACAGTCGGAAGGAGGGAATCGGCGCGAAAAAAATCAATAAAACGACTCGGGATCAACATCCCAGCGCATTTCGACCGAGCGTCCCCCGCGCTCGCTTTCCGCGATCGTTCGGTACAACGCGAGCAGTTCGTCTTTGAGACGCGTGTTGAGACTACCCTTGATGAGTACTTGTTCGCGATATCTGTTTTTGACTCGCTCGACGAGCGGCGGCGCCGGTCCAAGAACTTCAACGGGTGCGCGTGCAAGCCGCCGCCGCATTTCATTCGTCCAACGTTCGATTACGCGGTGAAGTGTACCCTTGTCCGGCGCGCTGCACGACGCAAGAACGATTCGCGAGAAGGGCGGGTATTTGAGTTGCTTTCTTATCTCAAGTTCTTCGTTCATGAAGCCGTTGTAGTCGTGCGCTTTCAAAAACGAAAACGCGTAGTGCTCCGGTGTGAACGTTTGCACGACGACCTCCGCCTTCTTGCCGGCGCGGCCGGCCCGTCCCGCAACCTGGATGATCTGCTGAAACGTTCTTTCGGACGAACGGAAGTCGGGATAGTTGAGACTCTCCTCCGCGTAAAGGACACCGACAAGGTTGACATCGGGGAAGTGATGTCCCTTGGCAACCATTTGCGTTCCGATCAGAATCGGATACTTCCCCGTGCTGAACTGCTCGAGCACGCGGCGGTGCCCGTCCTTTCCTCCCGTGGTATCGGCGTCCATTCGGAGAATCCCGACCCCTGGGAAGAGAGAAGCGAGGTCGAGCTCGACGCGTTGTGTACCGGCTCCCGCGAAGAACAGTTTTGGGCTGTCGCACTCGTCACAGCGGTTGACCGCGGGACGCGAGAACCCGCAGAAATGACATCTCAAACGGTTGGACACGCGGTGATAGATTAATGTGATGTCGCAGTTTTTACAAGTCGCCAGCCACCCGCAAACATTGCATTGAATAAACCGCGCATGCCCGCGCTTATTGAGAAAGAGAATGCTCTGATTCCCTTTGTCTATGTTGTCCTCAAGACGTTCGAGGAGGTACGACGAACAAGACGCCCCTTCGATCGGGTTTTCCTTCAAGTCGACAAACGTGACGTCGGGGAGCGGCGCGCCGCCAACGCGCGTGGGAAGCGTCAAATATTTGTAACGCCCGTCGAGAGCGTGGTGGACCGATTCCGCCGAAGGCGTGGCGGACCCGAGCAAGCAAGTGAGCTTTTCAAATTTGCCGCGCATCAGCGCGACGTTTCGCGCGTGATACCGCGGTTTGTCATCCTGTTTGTAAGAGTCGTCCTGTTCTTCATCGACAACGATGAGCCGGAGATTCTTCATCGGGCTGAAAATCGCCGATCGCGGCCCGAGAACGAGACGGCAGGCGCCCTTCTCGACCCGGTCCCATATCTCAAAACGCTCCCCCCCGGTCAGCCGGCTGTGAATAACAGCTAACTCACCACCGAATAAGCGCTTATACCGTGCAATCGCCTGGGGAAGAAGCCCGATTTCAGGGACGAGAACTATACACCCACCACCCTGCGCAAGGACGTGCCGGGCCGCGCGGAGATAGACCTCGGTTTTGCCGCTCCCCGTGACGCCGTGGAGGAGCATGGGCGAGAATGTTTTTGATTCGACCGATTCGAGGACCGCAGCGAGGGCGCTGTGTTGCTCGGATGTGAGGTTTTCAACCGGCGCCTCCAACCCCTCGAACGGCGACACCACCGTTTCCGTGATCCACCGCGCGATCTTCTTTTCAACCAGCGACCGGGCAAGAGTCGTGGTGAATCCCCACTCTTTCGTTATGGTGTCGATGTCCGATTTCCCACCGGCTTCGGCGAGCTTGTCGATCAGCGCAAGCTGCCGCGGCGCCCGCCGCAGCTTGTCCCGATAAGCACCTGGATAACCGCCAGGATCGACGAGGGCGATTCCTCCCACCACGCGCCCCTTTCGAGACGGCCGTTTGAGACTCGCCGGGAGCGCGGCCTGGGCGGCCTCACCAAGCGAGCACCCGTAATAAGATGCCATCCACTTTGAAAGCTCAATGAGCGATGGGGTGAGATATGTGTCGAGGATCTTGCGTATCGGCTTGACGCTTTTCAAATCGGTCGACGCGGACAACTCAACGACAAACCCCGGAAGAATACGTCTGCCGAATGGTACCTCGACGCGTGTGCCTGCGTGAACGCGCCCCATGAGTTCGTCGGGAATGCGATACGTGAAACACGTCGCGACGGGGACCGGCAGCGCAACGAGCGCAAAGGGCAATTGATTATGGGTGGTGGATTTTGTTGTCACAGGCATCCCGGACATTATAGACGCCGGGATACCCTGGGGCAAGTTCGTCAGAAGATGATGCCGATATTGATGATAATTAGACGGCCCCTTATTTCCTGCATCCGACTATTTCCTCGATGCGTCCGATCAAACGGCTCGGACTGAACGGTTTGATAATGTAGTCGATCGCTCCAACTTCATAACCAAGACGCTTGTCCGCCTCTCGGCCCTTGGCCGTGAGGAGAATCACCGGGATTTCTTTTGTCTCCGGCTGTCGTTTGAGGCGGCGGCAGGTCTCGTACCCGTCGAGCACCGGCATCATGATATCGAGAACGATGAGATCAGGCTGTTCCTGTACCGCCCGCTCGACGGCCAGCTCGCCGTTGTTCGCCGTTATCACCTGAAAACCTTCGGCGCCGAGACTGAATTCGAGGATGTGAAGAATGTAGACTTCGTCGTCTACGACCAATATCTTGCCCTTTTCCATTTGTTGCTCCTCCCTGGCAACCCGGTTCTACGCGGGTTCGGGCGTGTTGCTTGTCCGGCTCTCGTTTGTTTCCGGTTCCGCGATGACCATGCTCGATGGTTCGCACGATGAACTCGACTCGACGATGACTCCGGGCGCGCATTCGTTCATCGCTTCAATGAACGCCGCCATTATCGTCGGATCGAAAAACGAGCCGGAACGGTGCTTGAGTATTTCAATAGCTTCGTCAAAAGTGTATTTCCGCTGATACGGCCGCTCGGAAATAAGCGCTTTGAGCGAGTCCGCAATGCGGACAATTCTTGCCTCGATCGGTATCGAATCTCCCTGAAGTCGTCCTGGATAACCGGAACCGTCGAAGTTTTCGTGATGATAGAGAACGATATCCCTGACGTTCGAATCGGGCTCGATCGACTTGAGAAGTTCGTTGCCCAAAATCGTGTGGGTTTCTATCTCTTCCCTGTCCTGCGGGGAGAGCTCCCTTGGTTTCGTAAGAATATGACTCGAAATCGACGCGAGCCCCAGGTCGTACACATTGAGAATGTATGGGAGGGCGATTACCATTTCGTCGCTCAACCCGAGCTTCCTCGCCGTCCTGGCGACAATTTCCACGATGAGATTGTTGTCGCGTGTTTCGACAAAGCGTTTAGCTTCGAGGATCGCCTGGAATGTTTCCCGCGTTTCCTCGTAGACCGTTGAAGCGTTGGTGAAACTCTCGAGCTTGCCGAGGGCTATAGCAAGCCGTTCGGCAAAGAGAAC
Organism: Candidatus Latescibacterota bacterium; assembly: GCA_963791045.1. Lineage (GTDB taxonomy): Bacteria > Krumholzibacteriota > Krumholzibacteriia > WVZY01 > WVZY01 > CAWBQK01. The sequence goes on along the minus strand of CAWBQK010000014.1, from coordinate 8,408 downwards.
GAGCAGCTCGAGGTCACGTTCGTTGTACGTCGGACGCCCCACGGGGCTCGAGACATTAACGACACCGAGAACTTCGAAATCGCCCACGATCGGCACGCTGAGGAAGGATTTCGATCCATAAACAGGCTCGTTGTTGCTCCTGGCCACCCGTTTATCGGCTTCGATATCCTCAACGAGCATCGGTTTCCCCTCGGCAACGACTTTGCCTGATATTCCCTCGCCCACCTTCACTCTGGCATGTTCGACAACTTCCTTCTGAATACCTATCGCGCCTTCGATACGGAGTTCTTTGGTAATTCGATCAACGAGCATAAGGGATATCTTCGCTGAACCCATGAGCTCGGCGATGTTTTCCACGATGAGTTCGAGGAATTTTTCGATCTCGAAGCGTCTCACCGTGCTTGATACATTCATTACGTGCGACCGAACGACGACGTGTTTCTTTGGAATCACGGCGACAAAACGAGCTCCGCCGCCCTGGATGTTCTGCACCCAGATCCTGCCGTCATGCCAATCCACTATGCTTCTGCACAGAGCGAGACCCAACCCGGACCCACCGTGTTCCCGTGTCGACGTATTGTCAACCTGGTGGAACTGTTCGAACACTTTATCCAGCTGATCTTCCGGGATTCCGATGCCATCGTCTTCGACGATAAGCCTCGCCGCCGCGACTTCCTCTTCCAGCCTCACCCACACGTTCCCGCCCGGTTTCGAGAATTTGGACGCATTGTGGAGGAGATTCACAACGAGCTGTTTTACCAAGTCCTTCTCAGCATGAATAATGAGGTTCGTCGGCGGAAGCTCCTGGTGAAGAGTAATTTCTTTCAACTGGAAGTTCTTCGCCAGCTCAGTCGTGGCACCGTTCAGGATTTGATTGAGATTACATGGCCGACGCTCGAAGTTCATTGCGCCCGACTCGATCTGGGAAAAATCCAGAATGTCTTCAACGAGAGTCATCAGACGGCCGCTCTCCTCATCGATTACAAAGAGAAACTCCTTGAGAAGCTCCTTGTCGACGCTGTCGGCGTTCTTGATGAGCGTGTCGCAGTACGCCTTGATCGATGTCAGCGGCGTCCTGAATTCGTGCGATATCGTCGCCACGAAATTCGACTTCATTTTGTTAAGACTGGTCAGTTTCTCGGTAAAACTCTTGAGCTGGTCATCCTTCTTCTTGAGTTCCTCGAAGATTTTCGCGTTTCGTATGCCAACCACAGCCATTTCGGCGACGTGTTCGAGTGTCTCAATGACATCGCTCAGCGACTGGTCGGGCTTTTCGATGTTCTCGACGGTGAAGTACCCGGCGATGCTCTCTTCGTCGTTTATCAACGGCACAACCAGCATTTCAATTTCGTTCCAGGAACTCTCGGTGAGGACGGTCGCCTCCGCCGAAAGTGTCTCGCCGATCCATGGGTTCTCGGCCTTTATGAAATAGCTGCGGCTGATACGGAACCGCGGATCCGCCATTTTCTCGAATTCCGACATGGGAATTCGATAGCTGACGATCTCTTCCTGTTGTTCCGGGCTCAAACCGACATGCGCCCTGGTTTCAAAGCTTTGAGATTCTTCGTTGAGCAACCTTATCGTCACCGTCTTGAAGCCCACGTTCTTATTGATCAGTCCCACAATAAGCTGAAGAACGTCGTCGAGATTCTCCCGGAGCTGAATGGCGATCCCCATTTCGAGTATCTTTTCCAACCCGTCGGCACGTTTCATCGACGCGAGCGCCTGTTCCTTCTGCTTGACCATGAGGTCGTTGCTGTCTTCGTATATGTCTTTGGCGATTTTATTGATCTTGGCCAGTTCGGACTGGGCTGTTTGCATTTCGTCGCGGTTTTGCGTGGCCGCGGCATGACTTTGCGTGGCCCAAACGACGTACGTGGAGAACAACGTGCCCGTTACAAGGACCATGGTGAGAACGTCCGCCCAACGCGCGGCGACAAGAGTCCAGTACGCCGGCGCCTCCGGTACCAGTGGTGTAATCTCATAAAGTATCCACGAAAGCGTGACGACGCCCATGACGGCGAATAGGCCGATTCTCATTTCCCTCGGGCATCGCGGTATTTGTCCGACGGCGAAAGCGATTAACCGTATTGTCGCTCCCACTACAACGAAGTTTGCGACTCCAAGCGCAAATGATGCGACCGACTCCGAAGACGGTCGAACGACAAACAAGAAAGCGCCGACCAGTCCCAGATAAAACGTCTCACGGAAAAGCACTTTGGTTCGGTTTATTGCGGGCTTGTCGGATTTCTCTTCGGGCTCGTCTGTCGTCTCGGCCTTGCGATCGGCGAGCTTGATCAGCGTCAGCGCGAAGAGGTAGATACTGGCGAACCCAACCACGGAGAATATCAACAACCGCGCAAAGTTCGCTTCGACCGACACCAGACGATAGTTCAGGAACGTCACACGCGCCGCGGCGAAGACGAGAAGGGCATAGAACAGCGGGACCAGAACGCCGCCAAACAGGGTCTTACGCCCACGCCATATCGAAAAGAAGGCGAGGCTCCCCAGTACTCCCATCAGAAGGAGGTACCCGGCTATCCCGGCCTCGCCAAATTGTATTGCCTGGCTGAATACGGACATTGTTTAAACCCGATCCAATTCGTATCAGTACGAACCGCTTTTGACGACCTCTCTGAGTTTCTTCTTGGATTCGCCCGCGTGCTGTTTGGACATCTCTTTGTCGTCCACCAGAACTTCGACGAATTTGTCTACAACAACCGAATCAAACTGGCGACCCGCGCAGTCGATCAATTCCTTGACCGCCTCTTGCGGAGTCAACGCGTTCCTGTATGGCTTCGAATCCGTCATCGACTGGTAAGCGTCGATCACGGCGAGAATCCGCGAACCCAACGGTATATCGTCACCCGAAAGCCCCATCGGGTAACCCAACCCGTCAACTCTCTCGTGGTGATATAGAATTATGTTACTGACGAGCTCGACGAATTCGAGAGGTCTCATCAGGTCCGTGCCTTTTTGCGGGTGTCCCTGGATCTGTTTGACTTCCTCGGACGACAAGTTGAATGTCTTGTTGAGGATATCGTCGCTTACTTTTGTCATTCCGATATCGTGAACACTCGCCACGTACTGAATGACTTTGACTTCCTTCTCGTTCAACTTGAGCTTTCTCGAGGTTTTTACGGCCAGATCGACGATCTTTTCGATAGCCTTCGTCTCGACCTGCCTGTCCACCATTTTCCTCAGCGCCTTGACGGTGTCACCAAGATGCATTTCCGACCCAGCGCTCGCGCGGAGCCGCTCAAGAGCTTTAGAGATTCTCTCGCCGAACGACATCAGCAAGTTGAGATCATCCTGGTTGAACGGCGTTCCCGAGAGCTTGTTGTTCACGTTTATCACACCAACGACCGTCCCATTGACGATAAGTGGCGCGCTCAGCAGCGACAGCGTTTCGTACTGAACTTTGTTCGGTGTGCTGTGAACCTTGTTGTTCTCGATATTGTCGATGAGCAGTGGACGGCCGGTGGCGGCGACTTTACCCGCAATACCCTCGCCGACCTTCGCCCGCGCCTGTTCGACGATCCATTCATCGAGACCGTACGAAACCTTTATAAAGAGTTCCGAACGAGTTCGATCGAGAAGCATCAGCGAAATGATCTTCGCGGACAACAGTTCGGCGATCATACGCACGATGAGATTCAACATCTCGTGCAGTTCTGACTTGGAACTGATCACGTCGGAAAGGTAACCGAGCAGATCGTTCACGCAGTGTTCCTTCGGAAGACTGAATACGAACTGGCTACCGACGCCTTCCTGACTCTCGACGTGTATGGTCCCGCCGTGGCGGTCGATGATGTTCTTGACGATAGCCAAGCCCAGGCCCACGCCGTCGTCTCTTCTTGATTTCTCGGACTTTACCCGGTAGTAGCGGTCGAAAATCTTGCCGACAGACGTTCGCGGAATACCGATGCCCTCATCCTCGATGGCGATCTCGACATTGACCGGCTCTTCCTTGGCGCGGACGGTGATTGTCGTTCCCTCCGGAGAGTACTTGACCGCGTTGTTGATGAGGTTGATGAAAATCTGGGACGTAAGATCCCTGTCCGCGTCCACGCGCGGGAGTTCTTCGGGGAGCTTCACTCTGAGTTTTATGTTTTTGCTTTCGAGTTTTGGACGAAGCATCGATGACACCTCGTCGATGATCTCGGCGAGGTTAAGGGTCTTTTTGTTCAGCGGACGTTCTCCGAACTCGATATTCGATACATCGAGAATGTCATTCACGATCCGGATCAGTCGTTCCGTTTCCTTACGAACGATCCCCAGGAACACCTTGGATTCCTTGAACTCCGGATTTTCGGCATGCTCTTCGAGCGTTTCGACATATGCCTTGATCGATGTCAACGGCGTCCGCAACTCGTGGGATACGTGGGATACGTACTCCAGCTTGAGTTGATTTACGTTTTCAAGTTCGTCGATTTTGGTCTCGTAACGTTCAATCTTGCGGTGCAGCGACTCATAGAGTGTGCTTTTGGCGATTGCAATCACGAGTTGATCGCACATTATGGAGAGAAGCCTCAGCCCATCGTCTTCGAATTTTCTCTCAGCGACATCTCCCACATAGACGACGCCAATGACTTTCTGGCCCGTGTTGAGCGGAATACCGATCATTGAACTGATCTGCGCCGCCTCGAACACGCCTTCTTCTATCGCCATCTTGTTCGATCGGACATCATCTATTATAACGGGCTTTTTCTGTTCGGATATTTTCTTTGTCAACGCGCCGATTTTACCGTTCGCGTCGAATGCCGCGTCGCGATCGTGCGACAGGCCCACGGTGACGGCGTGAGTGATCTCATGCTTTGTATTGAACAACACGATGCTCGACCACGGACCCGCCACCATCAACGTTGCTTCTTTGGCAACCATCTTGAGAAGCGTTTCGACGGTCATCACCGCGTTAATACCGAGACTTATGTCGTAGAGCTTTGAAAGCTCTTCAATTTTGTGCTTGGCTTCTTTGTCTTTCTCGCGGAGCAGGTTCACAGAGTCGGTAAATCGGTACTGGAACGCCGTCGAGAGAAAGAGGATCAACCCGAGGAAGCCCGTCAACACGAGCAATGAGCCGATATAGAAATGAGTGTTCAGATAAACATCATTCGCGAACGGATAACAATTAAAGTGCGGGATGATCTCCCGCAACTCGAGAAAACCGAGAGTCGATGCGCCGACAACCGTGACCGCAAGATAGACCAGCGGAGTCGCACGGCCATCCGACATATGACTCACGAAGAACAGCGGAACGACGAGGAGAAGCAAAAAAGGACTTCCAACTCCCCCGGTGAAGTGAACGATACCGAGGACGGTGGCAAGATCCACCGCGCTCGAATACCACATCAAGGTGTCATTGACCTTCTTCGTCGACCAGTCGAAACGGCCCGCCACGCACATCCACGACGCCTGACCTCCGCCCTGGAGAACGACGGCACCGAGAAAGAGCAATAAGATCCGCTCGGATTCGTAAACAAAACCGGCAATTTCCTTTGCGACAAAAACAATGATAAAGAATGCCAGAAGCTCGATCATACGCAGCCGAAGCGCGTTTACCGGGTTTGTATTGCTTCCCGTGTCATAGCCACAACTTTTTGCTATTAGCCCTCTCATGATAACACCGATGGTTCCTCGGCTTTCGCCGTTTCTGGGATGGTAACGTGGACTGCCGTCCCGTTGTTTTCTTCACTTCGTATATAGACGCTTCCGCCATACAATTCGACCAGACTCCGGACCAGCGTCAAACCAAGTCCTGAACCGTCGGTGATGTCATCCTGTAGCCGAACGAAAGGACGAAATATTTTCTGGATGAAGTCGTTTGGGATTCCCTTTCCCGTATCCTCGATGCTGATCTTCAAAAGATCGGCTTCATCCATTCCTCTTTTCTCTTCCGCTCTTTCAATGTTTACGTGTACCCGTGATCCATCCTTCGAATACATGAGAGCATTCTCGATCAGGTTCGCGACAACGATTCTTAAGACACTCGGATTCGTTCTGAAAACAGAAGCGCCCGTCGACATAGTCACCGCCACCCTGTTTGGTGCGTCGAGTCCCTCGGGTATTTGATCGAGGACTCCGTCCACGCAAGAGGCAACGTCCACCGCTTCAAAGGCTGCTGTGCTCGTATTGCCGTCGATACGGAGAAGGTGGAGATAAAACGAATTGAGTTCATCGAGAAGTCGGCACTCGTTTTTTGCTTTTCTGATCATGTCGACTACGTCGTCGTTCATTTCTTGAGAATCTTCGAGAGCGAGGTCAAGGTAGCCTTTTATCGCCGTTGCCGGCCTCTTGAGCTCGTGCCCCATAATCAGCCTCGTGGAGAGCAGAGTTTTCTCAAATTTCCCCAGGCGTTTACGCAGGACATCGGCCTCCGTGACCGCCTCGTTGACGATCTTCAAGAGATCTGCCGATGTTCTCAATTCTGTCTGAACCTTCATTTCAGACCTCCGGAAACGCCGCAGTGCCGTTGAATTCTATTCAGACTGCGCGGCATTCGGCACCGCGTCGTTACGCCGTTCCCTGATCACAACGCTGCCCTTGACCTTTTTACCGTATTTCTTGAGGTCACTGGCGATATCGTTGATTTCCGCGAAGTGCTCGATCTTGTTTTCCGTACTGATAACCAGCGCGATGGTGATCGACATCAACGTCACACGCGCGATTTCGCCCTGCCGATTACGAACTTCGAAATACCCGCGTTTGACGTCCTCTTCACCGAGGAGAAACATGGCGCCCTTGTCGAACTCGTCGATGATGTGCTTGGCCATGAACTGCCCCCTGGTAGGGTCGGTGACAAGCACGAAGTCGTCGCCGCCTATGTGCCCGACGAAGTTTTCTTTGGCCCCTAGCTTTTCGACGGATTTCGTGAGTATCTCCGCGAGATACGAAATGATTTCGTCGCCCTTTTGGTAACCGAAGTAATCATTGAAAGCTTTAAAGTTGTCGATATCGATGTAAAGAAACGCGTACGGCTCTTTGCGGTTGATTCTCACTTTCAGTTCGCGTTCGATTGCCGTGTTTCCAGGAAGACCGGTCAGCGGATTGGCTTCCTTTTGTTTGATGTTCCACTCGAGCACGTTTTTCACTCGAAGCAAAAGTTCGTCGTTCGAATACGGCTTGACCAGGAAATCGTTCGCGCCCCCCTCGAGCCCTTCCACACGGGCAAGCGGATCGCCCTTGGCGGAGAGCATGATTATGGGTATCTGGTTCATTTTGAAGTCTTCTCGCATTTTGCGACAGACTTCGTAGCCGTCCATAACGGGCATCATGATATCCAGGAGCACGAGGTGTGGCTTGACTTCCTGGACTTTCTCGAGTGCGATCTGACCGTTCTCGGCGGTGAACACCTGGTAACCCTCTTTCTCAAGCGTGAACTTGAGAATGTGAACGATGTGAGGTTCGTCATCGACGACCAGGATCCGGTATGGTGAGCTGTCTGCTGTTAACATGAATCCTCTCCGGTTCTCGATCTTTCCTGTTTTCATAGAGTTGGCAATTAGTATGCCAAGCCATGAACAGCGTGGATCTCGCAACTCAAGGCGCTGTATCACGCTGCGGAGTTCAAAGTCGTCGGTTCTGTGTGTAGAGCCCTTGAGTCAGACGAGAACAGCCAAGCACGCAATATGCCGATCTCGCTTATCTCGTGAAATTTTTGTTTTGCTGTCCAAATAGGGGGCGGTTTGGTCGAAGAATTTACGAAGACTGGAGGCGCTTCAGAGAATTTCGGGGAAGAACAAGGAGCGACGAGGAACAATCGGAAAAGGTCAGCGCCACGAAGAAACTGCGCCACGGGTGAAGACATCGAGCGCAAGTTTGTCGTCCTTGCCGCGGGCAAGATGACGCGCCGCCGTGCAAGCGACCATTGCCCCGTTATCCGTGCAATACCTGAGGAGTGGAGCGTGATACGTCATCCCACGCTCTCCGCATTCGGCCGCGAAACGTTCTCGGAGCCGCCCGTTCGCCGCGACACCACCGGCAAGATAGACGTGCGGGATATCGTTCGCTTCGGCACAAGCCACTGTTTTCTGAACCAGCGCATCGACGATCGCTTCCTGCGCGGAGGCGGCAATATCGGCCGTATCCTTTTCGACGCGTTTGCTGTGTGATTCGACGTACAAACGCACGGCCGTTTTCAAGCCCGAGAAGCTGAAGTCGAAATTGCCCTTCTTCATCATGGCCCGGGGGAAATCAATGGCCGCGGCGTCGCCATGCTCCGCCGTTTTCTCGATCACCGGTCCACCGGGAAAACCAAGATCGAGCAGCTTGGCGATCTTGTCGAACGCCTCACCGGCGGCGTCGTCGCGTGTATTGCCGAGAAGCTCGTAATGGCCGATCGTTTCAACTTTGTAGAGCGATGTGTGTCCGCCGGAAACCACGAGAACGATTGCGGGGGTCTTAAGTGT
>CAWBQK010000013.1:0-334932 GCA_963791045.1 Candidatus Latescibacterota bacterium | reverse complement strand
CTGGCCCGGTACGAATTTCTTGCCGCCGATTTCGAGTGGATCGAACGGGCTGCCGCTCGCATAAATCGCTCTACCGTCGGACCATGTGTATGCCTGCTCCGCCGTACACTCAGCCTTTGATGTCGGATTCGACAAGGCGAAGACCAGCGGCCGCTCGTTGAGTTCACTCATGGTTTTAACGACTTCTTCGGTAAACGTTTGGGGCTGACCCGACACACCGATGAGCGCCGTGGGTTTGAGATCCTTTATGACGGACAGAAGATCGGGATGGAACTCATGCTCGTGGGCGAAGCCAAGCTTGTGCGGCTGGAGCTCTTCGAGCCGACTCTTGACCACGAGACCCTTTGAGTCAACCATCCAGCAACGTCTCTTCGCTTCTTCAGGTGAAAGCCCTTCGGCAATCATTGCCGACACGATGAGATTGCTGATTCCGACGGCTGCGGAACCGCCGCCGAGGAACACGATATTCTGATCTTTGAGGGCGCCGCCCGTGATTCTCATCGAGCCGTAGATCCCGGCAAGTGTCACGCCGGCCGTGCCCTGGATGTCGTCATTGAACGAACATACCTGTTCGCGGTACTTGTCGAGCACGCGGAATGCGTTTAGGTTCGCAAAATCTTCCCACTGGATCAGACAGTTTGGGAAGACGTCCTGCACGGCCCACACAAACTCATCAACGATTTCGTCGTATTCATCACCGCGAAGTCTCGGCTTCTTCACGCCGATATACAGCGGATCTTCGAGAAGCGCCTGGTTGTTCGTTCCGACATCGAGAGTGATGGGGAGGCACAACTGCGGGTCAACGCCGGCACACGCCGTGTAGAGACACAGCTTGCCGACCGGAATGCCCATTCCGTTGGCTCCGAGATCACCGAGACCGAGGATACGTTCGCCGTCTGTTACGACGATAACCCGCGTTTCCGTCGTTCGCCAGTTGCGGAGAATGTCTTTCATGTGACCCTTGTCATTCGCCGACAGAAAGACGCCGCGCGAGCGCCGAAGGATGTGCCCGTATTCCTGGCACGCCTTACCGACCACAGGTGTATAGATAATCGGCATCAGCTCAACGATGTTGTCGAGAATAAAACGGTAGAACAGCGTCTCGTTCCTGTCCTGGAGCGCGGCCATCTGGATAAACCTCTCGAGCTGATTCGGCTTTGTCTTGAAGTTTTCCATGATGCGCAGCAGCTGTCGTTCGATGTCCACCACAACAGGCGGAAGCAGTCCTCGCAATCCCAACGCGTCACGCTCCGCTTCCGTAAATGCGGTGCCCTTGTTCAGAGAAGGATCGTGAAGCAATTCTTCACCTGTAGGAATCCGTCGGATACAGTTTTTACTCTGTACCTTTATGTATTTGTCAGCCATCGCAAATTCTCCTTTTCGAGACTCAATCGGGCTGATTGGTTAATATGAAGGAAAAAGCAACTCGCCGGGAGCGGCAATCGCCCACACCCTGGATCCCCCGGACCCGGCAAATCAAATTTTGTATAAGCGGAAATGTGACCGCGAACACGCCCTTCCCCACCTCGTCTGCCGCGAGGGTTTTTCACAACAGAATCAAATCTTTACGATACCGGTTACCTCCATGACCACGCCGCTTCGGGGAAGCGGCAGGGGCCTTACCGTAAGATCGATTCATTTTATACCCTTGGTGTGCCGCCGTCAAGCGGCTGATCTTTCCGGCGACGCGAGGAGTGGTTTGCGGCCGAGACGACACGAAGCGGCGGCTACTTTCGCCAGTATGAGGGCGAAAAGAGGATGATCACCGTAAACACTTCCAGCCGGCCGACAAGCATCAAAAACGACAGAACCCACTTCCCCAACGCGGGGATATGCGCGTAGTTGTCGGTGGGTCCGACATCACCAAGACCGGGGCCGATGTTGTTCATCGTCGCCGCCACCGACCCAAACGACGTTGCCATATCCAAACCAAGCGCCGACATGACAAGCACACCGGCGATAAAGAGAAGTATGAATGTGATAAAAAACCCGACTACATTCTGAACCACATCGCGCGAAATCGCGTTGTCGCCAATTCGCACGCGCCGCACCGCGTGGGGATGAAGCAGATGCGTGATCTCGTTAAAGACAAACTTGACCAATAGATGGATACGCATGATTTTCATCCCACCACCCGTAGATCCGGCGCATCCACCAAGAAACATCAACACAAACAAAACAAACTGCGACGTAAACGACCACTCCTCGTAATCCGCCGTTCCGTACCCTGTTGTTGTAAGAATCGCCACGACCTGAAAGAGCGTCTTCGAATCGTAAAGGCGACGTCGTTATAATGATGAAAAATGTATCGAGTCCGATGATTGCAACCGCGCGACCCCGATAATCGAGAGGAAAAACATAAACTCCTGGCTCTTCCCATATAGGCCCGGAAATCCCTCCGCCTATGAATCGGTAGTGAAGTGCAAAGTTGGTCCCGGCAAGAAGCATAAAGAAGGTTATGACATAATCAATGTAGGCGCTGTCATACGCGCCAATACTCGCATTGCGCGTGGAGAACCCGCCGGTGGCCATCGTGCCAAACGCGTGGCAGAGCGACTCGAACAAAGATCCATTCCCCCTAGCAGGAGAAGCCCGACTTCCGCCCGGCGGTGATCATCACATACACACCCCAGAGAATCTTGGCCGTTTCGGTGATCCGCGGTGTTAGTTTGTCGGCCACCGGGCCAGGCACTTCCGCTTTGAATAACTGCATCCCACCAATACCGAGAAAGGGCAGGATCGCAAGCGAAAGCACGATGATCCCCATCCCACCGATCCAATGCGTCAAACTTCGCCAGAAGAGCAGTCCGTGTGGAGCGCTTCCACATCGGTCAGATAGTCGCCCCGGTCGTGGAAAACCCGGACATCGTCTCGAAAAACGCATCGGTCACCGAGGGTATTGCCCCCGAAATATAATTGGCAACGACTACCAAAAAATAGAAAACGCCAGCCATCCAAAGGTGACGATGGCAAAGCCTTCCTTGGGTCTCAAAATCATCTGGGCAAACTTTGTCGATTTGTACGTAATAAAACCAAAGATAAGCGTGATAGCGGCACTAATAAGCAGTGCGTAGTGATCCCCGTCGCCATAGTACAGTGAAAACGCTGATCGGTAACAACATCGCAACAGCGAGGAACATCAAAAAGAAAACCCAGTATGTGAATCACACTGGAGAAATGCACAGGCGGCCAGTCCGGTTTCGTTATTCCTTTTGGAAGAATTTCTTGACCTCGTCCAACGCCTGCGGTGTCGTAAAAACAACCACTTTGTCGCCGGTCTCGATCTTCGTATCTCCCTTTGGAATGATAAGTTGGCCTTTGTGCAAAACCGCCCCAACCAGCGCCCCACCGGGAATTTGATGTTGGTCAGCTGCTTCTTGGTGATCTTGTCGCCGTCCTGGGCAACAAATTCGAGGAGCTGGGCCTGGATTCCGGGAAGACTGGCGATCGACTCGACTTCCTTCTGCTGAATGTGTCTCTGAACGGCGTTTACCGTGAGCAGCTGTTTGCTCACCACCGCATCCATACCGATCTTTGTGGTGATCGGAAGATACTCGAGCTTGTTGACCAGAGCGATGGTTCGGGGAACAAGCATGTGACCCGCGACCAGGGTGGTAATGATATTGGTTTTGTCGTCACCCGTGACGGCGATAAACGCGTCCATGTCGACGATGCCCTCGGTGGCGAGGAGATCGATATCTGTTCCGTCTCCATGGATTATCAGAGTATGGGGTAGAATGTCCGCGATTTCTTCAGATTTGCCCTTGCTGCTTTCGACGATTTTGACACGGACGTTTTACCGAGCATGGAGCAATGAATTGGGCAATCATTCCGCCGCCAAGGATCATAATATTCTCGACGCTGACGTCCGTCTTGCCCGAGATCTTTATCAGTTCGGGCACAAAACCCGGATCACACACGACGAATATCTGGTCGCCGGTGTTGAGTTTGTCGTCACCCTTGGGGATAATTGTATCCTGATTCCTTGCGATGGCCACGATCCGCATGGGCGGATTATCGTGATGTCTCGCGAGATCAACCAGCCGAATGCCGAGCATCGGAGAGTTGCCCTCGAGCCGCATTCCCACAACTTCTATTTTGCCATCGGCAAACTGAAGCACTTCGGTGGCACTCGCCTGACGGATCAGTCGAACGATCGCCTTCGCCGTCTCCTTTTCCGGGTGGATGATCAGGTCGGCGCCGAATTCATGCGCCTCGATGAGACATTCCGAATCGGCCAGTTCGGGATTTCGCACACGCGCGATCGTGCTCCCCGCCACCGCTTTTTTTGCGAGCATGCACGCGAGGAGATTGACCCCATCGCTGTCGGTCATCGCCGCGACGATATCGGTATGCTCGATGTCAGCCTCTTTGAGAACCCTGACGCTCTCGCCGTGACCCTCTATTACAATCGCGTCGAGCTGTTCACGCGCGCGCCGGACCTTTTGCGGATCCAGTTCGACGATCGTGATGTCATGCTTATCGAGCGACAGTTGTTTGGCCAGCTGGAACCCAATATCACCCGCGCCAATTATAAGGACTCTCATGCCGAAATACGCTCCCTTGCGTTGGTCCCGCGATTATATACGAAATACGCTCAATATCCACTTCTGAAATGTCTTTTGGGATATAGCCTTAGCCAAAAGCGAAGATGAGCGCGCGGAGCTCGTTCCACAGTGCACGGTACTTGAGAAACGCCGGGGACGCCGGCGACACGGCGGGAACGGGTTGACGGGAAAGCCCCATACGTTCGATATCGGACATGTACGGGATATAGTTTTTCAATATCCCGCGGTACTCGCGCGACATGCGTTCCATGGTCGATCGGTGGAGTGTTTTGCGCATCTCCACCATGGAATAAAACGCGAGCACCTTTTGGGTTCCATATTCATTCTTGGCAAGAAAGTTGAGGAGCGTTTCAAATGTCCTCGCCGACAGTGTCGTCGGAACCACGGGAACGATAATCTCATCGGCCGCGGAGAAAACATTCTCGGCAACGATATTGATATTCGGCGGGCAGTCAAGAAAGACGAGATCGTAGTCTTCCGAAAATGGTTCGAGCACCTTTCGCAATCGATCCTTTGGATTTTTTGTTCCGCTAAGACCGACGTCGAAATTTCTGTATGAAAAGTCGCCGGGAAGCAGATCGAGATTTTCGTAATCCGTCCCCTTGATGCTGCGGTCGATTCGTTTGCCGCCCCGCAGCAGACTCTTCACCCCCGCTTTGATCTTGGGTTTGACGCGAAAGTAGTAAGTCGCCGAACTCTGGGGGTCGAGATCGCAAATGAGCGTTCGGCCGTCGGAGCGCGAAGCGAGATAGGACAGGTTTACGGCGGTCGCCGTTTTCCCCACCCCGCCTTTTATGTGATATACGGCTATTACTTTCATAGTGTGTCCAAATCCTGGCGCGGGTCCTTCACTCTTGAGACGGTTCGATCTTTCTCTGGCCCTCGCTCCACTTCGCTCGACTAACCGTCGGCTGCGCCGACGGTGGATTCTCGCTCGCTCCCGCGAAAGGGCCTTTCGAAAGACCGCCCCGTCCCTCTACTTACCCCGCGGAAAAAGCTCCTCAAATAAACGTGTGTTCGCGGGGGAGGCGAACTTGCTAAAAACCTCCGCGAACGAGTTTCTCACTTCCAATTTGTCGTTCTCGAGCGAGCCGATGAGCGCGCCGACAGCCACGCCGGTCATCCGCGTCTCCTCACCCATTCCGGACATCTCTTCGGCGAAAATCCTCAAGCCCTCCTGCTGAAAACAGATGTCCTGGTGGCGGCCAAGATTGTCCTGGAGCAGTTTCAGTTGTTTGATCAGTTTTGAAATCTTGTTTTTGTCGTATAAATTCGAAAAATACTCGAGAAGGTAGCGGAGTTTCTTGCAGTCGATTCGAAGCGCGTGTAGCGCGGCGTCTTCGAGTTCGGCGGCCACTTTGGATCCCGAATCGACAACACTTCCGTGACGCGACCTTATGCTCGCGTTGGCAAGTTCGACCACGGGGGTCGACGATTTCCTGTTGGCATCATCTTCCGAAAGGGTCGTGTCGAGGATACGCTCCCACTCATCGAGAGTACCTAGACACTCATCGGAATCCAGCCACACGGCCACTCGAACCAGCTCGGTGGCACGCTGGGCTCGGAGGTGTTCGAAGAGCGGCTCGATATGCTTGCGAACATCGGCCGGAACCAGTTCGCGGTAGCCGTCGGCGTTGAGCAGGTAAACGTCGAGGTCGCGGAGCCGATTGGTTGTGCTTCCGAATACGGCAAAGCGTTTGCGAAAGGTCCCCGCCACACCCGCAGGAAGAACCTTTTTGAGCTGTACGAGCCCCGCGCGAGTTCGCCGGCTCGCCACGCGAAAATCGTGAAGAAACTCGGTATCGACATCCCGTTTGATGCCATCGATATTTTTGCGCATTACGCCGGAAAGAAAACGAAATATGCGGACGAGCGCTTCGAAGCTGCTCATATCGGGATCGAGTTTGATGTTCAGTTTTGAAGAATAGTCGCCGGGGCACTTTCGGCCGGCTTCGAGGAGGCTCGAGTATATGTCGGCGCCGGTCTCTTTGAATTTTTTTCGCCGGAGCCGACATATATTCGAGCCTCCTCGAAGCCGGCCGAAAGCGCCCCGGCGACTACTCTTCCAAACTGAACATCAAACTCGATCCCGATATGAGCAGCTACGAAGCGCTCGTCCGCATATTTCGTTTTCTTTCCGGCGTAATGCGCAAAAACATCGATGGCATCAAACGGGATGTCGACACCGAGTTTCTTCACGATTTTCGCGTGGCGAGCCGGCGAACTCGCGCGGGGCTCGTACAGCTCAAAAAGGTTCTTCCTGCGGGTGTGGCGGGGACCTTTCGCAAACGCTTTGCCGTATTCGGAAGCACAACCAATCGGCTCCGCGACCTCGACGTTTACCTGCTCAACGCCGGCGGCTACCGCGAACTGGTTCCGGCCGATGTTCGCAAGCATATCGAGCCGCTCTTCGAACACCTCCGAGCCCAGCGTGCCACCGAGCTGGTTCGAGTGGCCGTGTGGCTGGATTCCGATGAGTGTCTAGGTACTCTCGATGAGTGGGAGCGTATCCTCGACACGACCCTTTCGGAAGATGACGCCAACAGGAAATCGTCGACCCCCGTGGTCGAACTTGCCAACGCAAGCATAAGGTCGCGTCACGGAAGTGTTGTCGATTCGGGATCCAAAGTGGCCGCCGAACTCGAAGACGCCGCGCTACACGCGCTTCGAATCGACTGCAAGAAACTCCGCTACCTTCTCGAATATTTTTCGAATTTATACGACAAAAACAAGATTTCAAAACTGATCAAACAACTGAAACTGCTCCAGGACAATCTTGGCCGCCACCAGGACATCTGTTTTCAGCAGGAGGGCTTGAGGATTTTCGCCGAAGAGATGTCCGGAATGGGTGAGGAGACGCGGATGACCGGCGTGGCTGTCGGCGCGCTCATCGGCTCGCTCGAGAACGACAAATTGGAAGTGAGAAACTCGTTCGCGGAGGTTTTTAGCAAGTTCGCCTCCCCCGCGAATACACGTTTATTTGAGGAGCTTTTTCCGCGGGCAGAGTGAGTGCCGGGGCGGTCTTTCGAAAGGCCCTTTCGCGGGAGCGAGCGAGATCCACCGTCGGCGCAGCCGACGGTTAGTCGAGCGAAGTGGAGCGAGGGCCAGAGAAAGATCGAACTGTCTCAAGAGTGAAGGACCCGTGCCAGGATTTGGACACACTATGAAAGTAATAGCCGTATATCACATAAAAGGCGGGGTGGGGAAAACGGCGACCGCCGTAAACCTGTCCTATCTCGCTTCGCGCTCCGACGGCCGAACGCTCATTTGCGATCTCGACCCCCAGAGTTCGGCGACTTACTACTTTCGCGTCAAACCCAAGATCAAAGCGGGGGTGAAGAGTCTGCTGCGGGGCGGCAAACGAATCGACCGCAGCATCAAGGGGACGGATTACGAAAATCTCGATCTGCTTCCCGGCGACTTTTCATACAGAAATTTCGACGTCGGTCTTAGCGGAACAAAAAATCCAAAGGATCGATTGCGAAAGGTGCTCGAACCATTTTCGGAAGACTACGATCTCGTCTTTCTTGACTGCCCGCCGAATATCAATATCGTTGCCGAGAATGTTTTCTCCGCGGCCGATGAGATTATCGTTCCCGTGGTTCCGACGACACTGTCGGCGAGGACATTTGAAACGCTCCTCAACTTTCTTGCCAAGAATGAATATGGGACCCAAAAGGTGCTCGCGTTTTATTCCATGGTGGAGATGCGCAAAACACTCCACCGATCGACCATGGAACGCATGTCGCGCGAGTACCGCGGGATATTGAAAAACTATATCCCGTACATGTCCGATATCGAACGTATGGGGCTTTCCCGTCAACCCGTTCCCGCCGTGTCGCCGGCGTCCCCGGCGTCTCTCAAGTACCGTGCACTGTGGAACGAGCTCCGCGCGCTCATCTTCGCTTTTGGCTAAGTCTTTACCCCAAAAGACATTTCAGAAGTGGATATTGAGCGTATTTCGTATATAATCGCGGGACCAACGCAAGGGAGCGTATTTCGGCATGAGAGTTCTTATAATTGGCGCGGGTGATATTGGGTTCCAGCTGGCCAAACAACTGTCGCTCGATAAGCATGACATCACGATCGTCGAACTGGATCCGCAAAAGGTCCGGCGCGCGCGTGAACAGCTCGACGCGATTGTAATAGAGGGTCACGGCGAGAGCGTCAGGGTTCTCAAAGAGGCTGACATCGAGCATACCGATATCGTCGCGGCGATGACCGACAGCGATGGGGTCAATCTCCTCGCGTGCATGCTCGCAAAAAAAGCGGGGGCGGGGAGCACGATCGCGCGTGTGCGAAATCCCGAACTGGCCGATTCGGAATGTCTCATCGAGGCGCATGAATTCGGCGCCGACCTGATCATCCACCCGGAGAAGGAGACGGCGAAGGCGATCGTTCGACTGATCCGGCAGGCGAGCGCCACCGACGTGCTTCAGTTTGCCGATGGCAAAATAGAAGTTGTGGGAATGCGGCTCGAGGGCAACTCTCCGATGCTCGGCATTCGGCTGGTTGATCTCGCGAGACATCACGGTAATCCGCCCATGCGGATCGTGGCGATCGCAAGGAATCAGGATACAATTATCCCCAAGGGTGACGACAAGCTCAACACCGGCGACCAGATATTCGTCGTGTGTGATCCGGGTTTTGTGCCCGAACTGATAAAGATCTCGGGCAAGACGGACGTTCGTGTCGAGGATATTATGATCCTTGGCGGCGGATTGATCGGTCAATTCATTGCATCCATGCTCGGTAAAAGCGTCCGTGTCAAAATTGTCGAAAGCAGCAAGGGCAAATCTGAAGAAATCGCGGACATTCTACCGCACACTCTGATAATCCATGGAGACGGAACAGATATCGATCTCCTCGCCACCGAGGGCATTGTCGACATGGACGCGTTTATCGCCGTCACGGGCGACGACGAAACCAATATTATTACCACCCTGGTCGCGGGTCACATGCTTGTTCCCCGAACCATCGCTCTGGTCAACAAGCTCGAGTATCTTCCGATCACCACAAAGATCGGTATGGATGCGGTGGTGAGCAAACAGCTGCTCACGGTAAACGCCGTTCAGAGACACATTCAGCAGAAGGAAGTCGAGTCGATCGCCAGTCTTCCCGGAATCCAGGCCCAGCTCCTCGAATTTGTTGCCCAGGACGGGGACAAGATCACCAAGAAGCAGCTGACCGATATCAATTTCCCGGTGGGGGCGCTGGTTGGGGCGGTTTTGCACGAAGGCCAACTTATTATTCCAAAGGGAGATACGCAGATCGAGCCCGGCGACAAAGTGGTTGTTTTTACGACACCGCAGGCGTTGGACGAGGTCGAGAAACTCTTCGAAAAGTAATAACGGGACGGGTCCGCCGGTGCATTTTTCCAGTGTCATACACATCCTCGGGTTTCTTTTGATTTTTCTCGCGATCGCGATGGCGCTTCCCGCGGGGTTCTCGTTCTACTATGGTGACGGCGACTACGTCGCGCTACTGAGCAGCGCAGGCATAACACTTCTCATCGGTTTTCTCCTTTTCAAGCTGACACGTTTCGAGAAAGACCTCCGGCCCAAGGAAGGGTTCGCCGTCGTGACCTTTGCCTGGGTCCTTTTCTCGCTCTTTGGCTGTCTACCGTTTATCCTGTCGGGGGCGATTCCGTCATTCACCGACGCGTATTTCGAGACGATGTCCGGTTTCTCGACCACGGGGGCGACGATTCTCACCAATGTCGAGACACTGCCGCACGGGGTGCTTTTTTGGCGCAGTCTCACACACTGGATTGGCGGTATGGGGATCATCGTGCTTTCGCTTGCGATCCTCCCTTTTCTCGGTGTCGGCGGTATGCAGCTTTTTAAAGCGGAGGTTCCCGGTCCCGTCGCGGACAAGCTGACACCGCGAATCACCGAAACGGCCAAGATACTCTGGGGTGTGTACGTATTGATCTCCGCGATCGAGGCGCTGCTTCTCTTCCTCGGCGGGATGTCGGTTTTCGACGCGCTCTGTCACACATTCGGGACAATGGCGACGGGCGGTTTCTCGACAAAAAACGCGAGCATCGGCGCATACAACAGCGCTTACATCGACTATGTCGTTATCGTTTT
This sequence comes from Candidatus Latescibacterota bacterium, assembly GCA_963791045.1. Classification (GTDB taxonomy): domain Bacteria; phylum Krumholzibacteriota; class Krumholzibacteriia; order WVZY01; family WVZY01; genus CAWBQK01. The sequence goes on along the minus strand of CAWBQK010000013.1, from coordinate 324,272 downwards.
TATGATCCTGGCGGGGGCAAACTTCGCCCTCCACTACAGGTTGCTCCGCGGAGACATCCGGGCATACGTCCGGAACAGGGAATTCTTGTTCTTCATGTCGATCATCGGTTTCGCGCTGGTTCTCATCGGGTTCGATACATTTTTTATTGAGTACAGGAACTTTCCGTTCGCGTTCAGAAAAGCGCTATTCCAGGTCGTATCGATAGTTACGACGACGGGCTACGGTACGGCCGACTACGAGAAGTGGGCATTTACATCGCAGTTCGTGCTTTTCGTGCTCATGTTTGTCGGCGGGTGCGCCGGATCGACGGGCGGCGGGATGAAGGTGATGCGTATCCACCTGCTCATCAAATTCGTTTTCAATGAAATCACCCACCTGCTCCACCCGCACGCGGTCCGCCCCGTGCGTCTCGGGGAAAACGCGATTCCCCGCGAAGTCGTGTCAAATGTCGTCGGCTTTTTTATAACCTTCATTCTGATTTTTATTGTCGGGGTGTTCGCGATGTCGGCCCTTGGACTCGATATGGCGACCTCGTTTGGCGCGGTGGCGGCGACGATGAATAACATCGGGCCCGGTCTTGGCGATGTCGGGCCGATGGACAACTATGCCCACATTCCGGCTCTGGGCAAGTGGGTTCTCGCGTTTCTCATGCTCGCCGGGCGCCTGGAGATCTTTACCGTTGTCATCCTTTTTTCCCCCTCGTACTGGCGTAAATAGCCGCCGCTTCGTGTCGTCTCGGCCGCAAACCACTCCTCGCGTCGCCGGAAAGATCAGCCGCTTGACGGCGGCACACCAAGGGTATAAAATGAATCGATCTTACGGTAAGGCCCCTGCCGCTTCCCCGAAGCGGCGTGGTCATGGAGGTAACCGGTATCGTAAAGATTTGATTCTGTTGTGAAAAACCCTCGCGGCAGACGAGGTGGGGAAGGGCGTGTTCGCGGTCACATTTCCGCTTATACAAAATTTGATTTGCCGGGTCCGGGGGATCCAGGGTGTGGGCGATTGCCGCTCCCGGCGAGTTGCTTTTTCCTTCATATTAACCAATCAGCCCGATTGAGTCTCGAAAAGGAGAATTTGCGATGGCTGACAAATACATAAAGGTACAGAGTAAAAACTGTATCCGACGGATTCCTACAGGTGAAGAATTGCTTCACGATCCTTCTCTGAACAAGGGCACCGCATTTACGGAAGCGGAGCGTGACGCGTTGGGATTGCGAGGACTGCTTCCGCCTGTTGTGGTGGACATCGAACGACAGCTGCTGCGCATCATGGAAAACTTCAAGACAAAGCCGAATCAGCTCGAGAGGTTTATCCAGATGGCCGCGCTCCAGGACAGGAACGAGACGCTGTTCTACCGTTTTATTCTCGACAACATCGTTGAGCTGATGCCGATTATCTATACACCTGTGGTCGGTAAGGCGTGCCAGGAATACGGGCACATCCTTCGGCGCTCGCGCGGCGTCTTTCTGTCGGCGAATGACAAGGGTCACATGAAAGACATTCTCCGCAACTGGCGAACGACGGAAACGCGGGTTATCGTCGTAACAGACGGCGAACGTATCCTCGGTCTCGGTGATCTCGGAGCCAACGGAATGGGCATTCCGGTCGGCAAGCTGTGTCTCTACACGGCGTGTGCCGGCGTTGACCCGCAGTTGTGCCTCCCCATCACTCTCGATGTCGGAACGAACAACCAGGCGCTTCTCGAAGATCCGCTGTATATCGGCGTGAAGAAGCCGAGACTTCGCGGTGATGAATACGACGAAATCGTTGATGAGTTTGTGTGGGCCGTGCAGGACGTCTTCCCAAACTGTCTGATCCAGTGGGAAGATTTTGCGAACCTAAACGCATTCCGCGTGCTCGACAAGTACCGCGAACAGGTATGTTCGTTCAATGACGACATCCAGGGCACGGCCGGCGTGACACTTGCCGGGATCTACGGCTCGATGAGAATCACGGGCGGCGCCCTCAAAGATCAGAATATCGTGTTCCTCGGCGGCGGTTCCGCAGCCGTCGGAATCAGCAATCTCATCGTGTCGGCAATGATTGCCGAAGGGCTTTCACCTGAAGAAGCGAAGAGACGTTGCTGGATGGTTGACTCAAAGGGTCTCGTGGTCAAGAGTCGGCTCGAAGAGCTCCAGCCGCACAAGCTTGGCTTCGCCCACGAGCATGAGTTCCATCCCGATCTTCTGTCCGTCATAAAGGATCTCAAACCCACGGCGATCATCGGTGTGTCGGGTCAGCCCCAAACGTTTACCGAAGAAGTCGTTAAAACCATGAGTGAACTCAACGAGCGGCCGCTGGTCTTCGCCTTGTCGAATCCGACATCAAAGGCTGAGTGTACGGCGGAGCAGGCATACACATGGTCCGACGGTAGAGCGATTTATGCGAGCGGCAGCCCGTTCGATCCACTCGAAATCGGCGGCAAGAAATTCGTTCCGGGCCAGGGGAACAACGCCTATGTGTTCCCGGGTGTCGGCCTGGGTGTTGTGTCGTGCGGCGCCACACGCGTCACCGATGAAATGTTCTTTGAAGCGGCCAAAACGTTGGCCCAGCAGGTGACGGATGCAGAACTCGAATTCGGGTGTGTGTATCCGCCATTGACAAAGATCCGTGAGGTGTCGGGCGCCATTGCCGCGGCTGTTGCCGAGGTGGCTTACAAGCGCGAACTGGCGACCGTCGAAAGACCTGACGATTTGCTGGCGTATATGAAAGAACAGATGTACTGGCCGGTCTATCCGGAATACGCCTAGGTTTAGCGTAAAGCACCCCGCTTCTGCGGAGTTCGGTTCACCGCCGGGATGGCTCAATGTCATCCCGGCGGTTTTGTTTTTCTGCACGGCGGGGTGTAAGCTACCATCAATTGCCCCGACAAATATAAAAGACAACCGTGGGCAAGGAGGCTCTCATATGATATTGCGACTTACTACTTTACTTATTGTGTTATTTGTACTTGCGAGTTTGCCGGCCGTGTCGGCGGGTGCGGCCGCGGCCGATAAAGACAAGGCGAAGAAGGTCGAGGAGGCCGATTCCAAAAAAGAAATAAAAGGGGGGTCCGAGAAAGTGGAAAAATCAGACAAAGAATGGCGTGAAATACTGACCCCTGACCAGTATCGGGTTACCCGCGAGGGGGGCACGGAGCCGGCGTTTACGGGAAAGTACAATGATTTTAAGGGCAAGGGCGTTTTCAAGTGTGTGTGCTGTGGTAACGAGCTGTTCACTTCCGAGACAAAATACAACTCGGGTTCCGGTTGGCCCAGCTTTTGGGCGCCGATCAGTGAAAAAGGTATCGAGGAAAAGGCTGATCGAAGCGCTGGAATGGTCCGTGTCGAAGTAAGATGCAACCGGTGCGGAGCGCATTTGGGGCATGTTTTCGAGGACGGACCGAGACCGACGGGGCTGAGATATTGTGTCAACTCGGTGGCCCTCGATTTCGTTGAAAAAAAGGAAACGCCAAAGAAGTAGCTTTTCGACGCGCTTCACTGCTTTCTCAATCTTCCCTCGGCGTGGTACCATCGCTGAAATTCTGAGAATGAACGGAGGCAGGTATCATGACCAAATACGTCAAGCTCGGTGAGTATCCGGCCCGGGAAGTTGTACCCGGATTCAATGCCAGATTCGTTCACACCGAACGGATCACCCTTGCATACTGGGATATTCGGGAAGGCGCAACGCTTCCCGAGCACAGCCACCCTCACGAACAGACCGTCAACGTCATTGACGGCGAATTTCATCTCATCGTTGACGGCAAGCTGTTCGAGATGACCGAGGGATGCGTCGTTCTGATCCCCCCGGACATTCCGCACTCGGGCACAGCGGTGACCGATTGCAGGGTCATTGATGTATTCTCGCCCGTCCGTGAAGAATATGTGTAAACCCGCCAGGGCCGACAGGTTGTCGGTCCTTTCTTTTTGCCGACAACGGGGGGAATGCGTGTGCATTTCGACATTGGCGTGACACCGGCGCTCACGGTTGCGCTCGCGCTGGCCGTTGGGATCATTGCACAATCGCTGGCCCGCCATTTGAGAATTCCGGGAATTGTAATACTCCTCGGTTCCGGCGCCCTCCTGGGGCCGGACCTGCTTAACATTCTTCGCCCCGATGAGCTTGGCGAGGCGCTCACCATTCTTGTCGAGTTTGCCGTCGCCGTTGTCCTTTTTGAAGGTGGGCTCAATCTCAACTGGCGGCGTCTCCGCCGAGAGGCGACGACAATCCAGCTTCTAATATCTCTTGGCGCCGTTGTAACCGCGATTGGCGGCACGCTCGCCGCACGCATGATACTTGGTTGGGACTGGACGGTATCGATTCTCTTTGGCTCGCTTGTCATTGTAACCGGACCGACCGTCATTACACCCCTGCTTCGCCGCATACGGATCGTACGAAAACTCGAGACGGTTCTTGAGGCGGAAGGCGTCTTCATCGATGCAGTGGGCGCCATTCTCGCCATCGTCGTCCTCGAAATCGTTTTGAGTCCGACGCGTTCCGCGATGGCCCTGGGTCTTGCCGGTCTTCCCACTCGTCTCATTTTTGGCGTCCTCATCGGACTCATTGGTGGGATCATCATCGCGCTGGCACTCCGTTCGCGGCGGATCGTTCCCGAAGGTTTTGAAAACGTTTTTACGCTGTCGCTCGCGCTCGCGCTCTTTCAGGCCAGTAACGTCATTCTTCCGGAGACCGGGATTGTCAGTGTTATCGTCGCGGGGTTTGTGGTTGGAAATGTCCGCACGCCGGCGCTCCCCGAGCTGAGGGAATTCAAAGAACAGCTGACAGTTCTTCTCATTGGAATGTTGTTTGTCCTCCTGGCGGCCGACGTGAGACTGGCCGACGTGCGGGCTCTTGGGGTTCCCGGACTCATGGTGGTGCTAGCGTTGATGTTTGTCGTTCGCCCCGTCAATGTGATTGCGTGCACGCTTCGATCCGGCATGAGCGTCAAAGAAAAGACATTTCTTTCGTGGTTGGCGCCCCGCGGGATTGTTGCCGCGGCGGTGGCGTCTCTTTTCTACGACCGTCTTGAGCATGCCGGTATCGCCGGCGGCACGGAGCTTCGCGCGCTGGTATTTCTTGTTATCGCGGTTACCGTTGTTTTTCAGGGGACGACCGGGGTGTGGGTCGCGAAATGGCTCGGCGTCCGCCGCCCGACCGGTCTTGGCTACGTGATTCTGGGCGCGCACAATCTCGGCCGGCTCATTGGTGGGATATTCCGCGACGCAGGGGAAGAAGTCGTGTTCATCGATGCGCGCGCTGAAGCCACTCGAGAGGCGCAAAGGGAAGGGTTTCGTGTCGTTTTTGGAAATGCGCTCGAAGAGCGTGTTCTTCTCGGCGCCGACCTCGAATCCCGCAAAGTCGCTGTGGGCGTTCTCTGGAACGACGCGGTGAATTTGCTTTTTATAGAGAAAGCCCACGACTACAAGGTGCCCAGAACATTTGTCGCGATCGAGCGCGGGCATGGATCGATCGAGGATGACATGGTTTATGAAACCGGCGCCGGTGTCCTCTTTGGAGGAGAGACGGATGTCGAGTTGTGGTCGGTCCGGCTTCGGAGGGGAATTGCCGCGGTAGCGTGCTGGGAGTGGAAAGGACCGGAGGAGCCAAAAGAAGAATCCGTCGAGGCGGCCGACGCGACGCCGGCGGACACCCCAAAAGAGCTAAAAAACACGCTTCTGCCGGTCGCGGTCAAAAGAGGCGAATCGGTGGAACTGTTCGATCACAAGGTAAAGATCCGTGACGGTGACGCGTTCATGTGGTTGATCTTCTCTGAGAGGGTTGCCCAGGCCGAAGAATGGCTTCGTCAGAAGGGGTGGGTTCCTTCGCCCGCCGACACGGCGGATGGGGAAGAGAATTAATGGTGCCCCGGCTCGACAAGAAATCCTACGCGGATGGTCTTAGAATACTGGCCCGCCGCGACCGCCGCCTCGCCTCGATCATCAAAAATTTCGGCCCCGCGCCGATGTGGACCCGCAAACCCGGATTCTCCACTCTCGTCTATATAATTCTGGAACAACAAGTGTCACTGGCGTCGGCGAAAGCAACCATCGGCCGGCTCGAAAAGAAAATGCAGACCGTTACCCCCGAGAAACTCCTGTCGCTTAGCGCCCCAACACTCAAAGCCATTGGTTTCAGCCGTCAAAAGATGGGATATTGCCGAGGGTTGGCCGAAGCGGTTGCCGGGGGGGATTTGGACCTTCACGCCGTCGGCAAAATGAGCGATGAGGATGCGCGAAGGATGCTCACCGCGCAAAAAGGAATCGGCCCCTGGACGGCGGACATCTACCTGTTGCAGGCGCTGAAACGGCCCGATGTGTGGCCGGCTTCGGATCTTGCTCTCATGGTCGGCGCCGCGGAAGCTCTGAGTCTTCCCGTCCGGCCGACAAGCGACGAACTGGAGGAAATCGGGGAGAAATGGCGGCCGTGGCGGGCCGTCGCGGCGCGGTTGTTGTGGCATTTTTACTTGAGCACGCGTACTGGATCAGCGGCGAACTCGATTTGATCTCACGCCTGTCCGACACCCACAAAAAAAGCGCGCCCGAGAGCGCGCTTTTCTTATGCAAATCCAGTGGATCCTGGAGACCGTTCCTAGTTTGATTTGAACGGTGGTTTGACCGTCGCGATTATCAGCGATGCTGCGAGACACAAAATCCCGACGATTGTGAACGCCATCGGGAAGTTGCCCATGTCCCCCAGCCTGCCACCGAGGATCGGTCCGAATATCCCGCCGACGCCATATGCGAGGAACACCCATCCGTAGTTTTGTCCGACGAATTTGTTCCCAAAGGTATCGGCAGTGATCGTCGGGAACAACGCGAAGTTGCCGCCGAAGTTGAAGCCGATCAGCGTCGCCCCGAGGTAGAGCAGTGCCGTTGTGCCCGCCATAAACGGGAAGCACAGCATCATGACCCCCTGGACCGCCGTCATAATGATAATCGACATTTTACGGCCGATCTTGTCTGAAATCGTTCCCCACCCGATCCGGCCAAGGCCGTTGGCCAGCGAGAAGAACACCGCCATCGCGGTGCCGGCGGTCGCCGACGCCGCTATCGGTGACATCCCGTTTGCTTCGAGCGCCTGCGACGGGAAGAGCTTCATGAGGCCGATACTCATCAGACCCGCGCTGGCGCTAAACAGGAACGTCATAAAGATCATGAAGAACTGAGGTGTGCGAAGCATCGCACCGCTCTCGAAGTCGATCGAGCCGGCGGCCGGTGCCGCGCCTTTTGCCGCCTGGGCGGGTTCCCAGCCCTTGGGCTTGTAGCCCTCGGGTGGAAAGACCATCCAGATTCCACCGACGACGACCGTGGCAAAAAACAGGATGCCGTATATGATGAACGTGTTTCCCAAGCCCGTATTTGGCTATGAGGTGCCCCCACGAGCCGGCCAGTTTGACCCAGAGCATCGCTCCGAAACCAAAACCGGCAACGGCCAGACCCGTTATAAAGCCCTTCCTGTCGGGGAACCAGCGCATTCCGACGGCGATGGGCACCACGTAGGCAAGACCGATACCGGCGCCGCCGATGATCCCGATACAGATAAAGAGAACCCAGAAGTTGGTCGCGCCCAGCACGCCGGCGAGGACGTAACCGAGCCCCAGAACCACGCCGCCCCACATGGCGAGTTTTCTCGGCCCCACTTTGGGCAATGCCCGTCCCGCAATTACCATAACGATGGCAAAAAGGGCGAGACCCGCGGAAAAGACAGCCTGCGTCTGGGCCTTGCTCCACCCCTCGGCAACGAGCGGTTTGGTGAACACCGACCACGCATAAATGGCGCCGAGCGACAACTGTATCAACAGCGCGCCGACAACAACGAGCGACCGGTTCATGACTTTTTGGTTAGACATACACACCCCTCCCTAAGGTGCTAAAGATCAAACGGATGGGTACGAGGTACCGCATCTGTTCATTAACTTATGGCTCATGTACCAATAAACCGCAGATAATGATTTCGGGATTATAGAATGAACGCATTGTTTTGTATAGGCCGATTGTATATGCCCGTACACTGGATTTCCGTCCAAAATCCGGGAACCTCCAACCCCTGTTTTGACACTAAAGATACATAGGGTACAAACGCACGAATCTGGAGGTCGGCGCGATCCACGTGACGCGCATTTCATGCGTGCCCACACGGCGTGGTTCTGCTATCCTGTTGCTATGTAGGTATTCTCAACATGACCCGCCAGGTGGATTGGTCCGCGCGGGCATGGCTGTCAGCAGATTCCGACATCCTTCCGCTTCTACTCCAGGTGCCAGAATACCCTACGCCGATCCCCGCTCGGTAATTTGTACCGGTCTGTTATAAAAGAGGAGACCCCAGGAGAGGCTCGTTATGAAAATGGCAAAATCACGAATACTGCTTTCAATAATTATGGTCGCTGTCTTGGCGTCGCAAGCCTTTGGGACGACCGCTCGCAGGCTGTCGTTGGACGAGGCGCTTTCTCTGGCGAAGGAAAACAACCATCAGATCCTTATAGCCAGGAGCCAGTTGGACAAAGCCAAGGGTCAAGACCTTGGTGGCTGGCAGGCTTTTCTTCCACACCTGGTTCTTAGCGAAGGCTACTTAAGATCGGACGAGCCCGTCGCCGTTTTTGGTTCAAAACTGAGGCAGGGTATTTTCTCGCAAGATGACCTCGCGCTCGACGCGCTCAACAACCCCGATCCGATTACGAACTTTGCGACGGTGATAAGACTCGATCAACCGATCATCAATATGGACGCAATCTATGGTAAGTCGTCCGCGGGTAGCGCGAAAAAGGCGAGTGAACACGCCCTCGACAGGACCGAGGAAAAAATTGCGCTCGAAGTCGAGAAGGCGTATTACGGCCTTATTCTATCGAACGGCAACCTGGCCACGATTGATGACGCCGTAGAGACGGCCCGGACTCATTACTCCGAGGTGAAGTCCTCCTATGACAGAGGCATTGTGTCGAAGGCGGATCTCCTGTCGTCCCAGGTCCGGCTTGCCGAAATCGAAGAACATCGTCTGACGGCCAAACTGAATATCGCGAACGTAAGCGATCAACTGAAATTCCTCCTGGGTTTGGAAGATGTCGGTGAAATCATCCCGACGGATAGTCTCTTCGTATCCGACCTGGAGAAGATAGTCGAAGAAGTGCCGCTCGATACTATCCCCGCCGGTCGTTCGGACCTCCTTGCGCTTTATTATGCAGACGAGGCGGCCGGCCGTGGTGTGTGGATGCAGCGTGGCGAGTGGATTCCACGGCTCAACGCGTTCGGGGTAACCGAATGGCACGATGAAAATATTTTCGGCACAAACAAGAATCATTGGACGGTCGGCGTATTGCTCGAGTGGAGTGTTTTTGACGGCCTGGGGCAGTGGGGGCGAAAAAACGAGGCGAACGCCCTCGCCGCGGCCACAAGGGCTCAGTACCGGGAGGCGCAGGCCCGAAGCAGTATGGAGGTCCGCCAGGCTTACCGCGGATTGATAACCGCAAGGGAGCGGATGGATGTCGCGGAACAGGCGGTCGAACAATCGGGTGAGAGTCTTCGGATCGTTGAAGCCAGATTCCAGAAAGGCCTCGAGCGGGTTTCGGATCTTCTTACCAGACAGTCGGCGTACACCGATGCGCAGCTTCGTCTGCAAAGAGCGATGTATGATTTCAAGGTCGCGCGGAGCGAACTTCATTTTTATCTGGGAACGGCCGGAAAAACGGTCGAGCAGTGATTTGCGGGTTCGGAATTTTTCAAGGAGTGGATGAGCTCATGAAACGGTACATGTCAATTCTTGCCGCCGTCGGTTTGTTGATCATCTCCAGCTGCGGCGGAGGACAGGATGAAACACACGATGTGAACGACAATCCCCCTGTGGCGGTACGCGCGGCCCAGGCGATGACGCGGTCGGCGGAAGAACCCGTCCAGTACTCCGCTTCGATCGAGCCGGCCGAGGAGGCCAGTATCGCGGGGAAGGTCATGGGTAAGGTCGAGCAAATCTACGTGACGGAGGGTGAAACGGTCAAGAAGGGACAGATGCTCGTCAAGATCCAGGGGGAGGATATCCGGTCCAGGCTGGCCCAGGCCGATGCGGGTGTTACGGAGGCGAGATCTCATTTTGAAAACGCGAAAAGAAACCTTGAGCGGTTCGAATCGCTTTATGAAGAGAAAGCGGCGACACAAAAAGAGCTCGACGACGTTCGAATGGGTTACGAGAGCGCGCAGGCGCGACTCAACGGAGCCGAAGAAATGAAAAAGGAAGTCGAGGACCTGCTCCAGTACGTCAACGTTGTTGCACCGTTCGATGGCGTGATAACTAAGACGTTCGTTGATGTTGGAGACCTCGCGACACCGGGCAGGCCGATACTTACTCTTGAAAACGTCCGCCAGCTCGAAGTGGTGGCAAGCGTCCCCGAGAGCCAGATCAAACATCTCAGTGTCGGGATGCCCGTTAAGGTCATCATTCCCGCCCGTGCGATCGATGCGTCCGACCAGGTGTTTACGGGAAGTGTCGATCAGATCATTCCGACGGCCGACCCGGGAAGCCACCAGTTCGAAATCAAGGTCTTCATCCAGAACCCAGGCGGATCGATCAAGTCGGGTATGTTCGCGCGACTCGTGATAAGCCGCGCACCCAAGGAAAGACTTATCGTCCCGCAGGAAGCGGTATTCGATCGCGGCCAGCTCGAGGGTTTGTTCGTTGTCGGGGAAGACGGACGCGTGTACCTCCGCTGGGTCCGCACCGGACGTTCCGTCACAGATGGAATTGAAATCCTTTCCGGTCTCGACCCCGGCGAAATGGTTGTGACGGGCAGTGACTCAAAGTTGATGGATGGACAAAGAGTCGAGGTGACAAATTGAAAACGGGAATCGCAGGTCGCCTGGCACAGGCTTTTATCGATTCTAAACTGACACCGCTGCTTATGCTGGCGGCGCTTCTCGTCGGTTTTTTCGGGACGATAAACACGCCGCGGGAAGAGGAACCTCAGATCGTGGTGCCGATCGTCGATATCTTTATCCCTTATCCGGGAAGCAGCGCCAGGGAAATGGAAGAGCGGGTTACGAAGCCGCTCGAAAAGGTTATCAGTCAGATTCCCGGTGTCGAGTATATCTACTCGATGTCGCGGCCGGACTTCTCCGTTCTCACCGTTCGCTATTTTGTTGGCGAGGATATGGAGGAAAGCCTGGTCAAACTCTGGGCGACGATTCTCAAGAACATGGATAAAAAGCCCGACGGTGTTCACTTCCCGTTGTTGAAAACCTCGAGCATCGATGATGTTCCGGTCCTGACCCTGACGATGTGGAGCGACCGGTACGACGGGTACCAGCTGCGGCGCGTGGGAACCCAGCTCGCCGAAGAAGTCAAAAAGATAAACAATGTATCCGAAGTCGAAGTCAAGGGCGGACTCAAGCGTCAGATCAGGGTGATCCTCGACAGAGAAAGGCTCGAGGCTCATCTGATTACGCCTCTGCAAATCGCCCAACAGATTCGCTCGGCGAATCAGCAGCTCACTTCAGGTAGTTTTCAGCGCCTCAACACCGAGTATATCGTTCGGACCGGGGACTTTCTCGAGAACGCCGAGGACGTCGCCAATCTCGTCGTGGGCGTTTCGGGAGCCCATCCCGTCTACCTTCGTGACGTCGCGGAAATCGTTGATGGGCCTGAAGAAGTTAGCAGCTACGTGTTCCACGGCATGGGGCCGGCTGCCGAAGAGGTTCACGCGGATCGCGGCGAAGAGTACCCCGGGGTGACTCTGGCGATCGCCAAGCGCAAGGGCTCCGACGCGATGCAGGTGGCAAGCCAGGTCATGAAAAAAATCGAGGCACTGCAAGGAAGCCTCGTGCCTCAGGACATATATATCACTGAGACACGTAACTACGGCGAGACGGCATCGGAAAAAGTTCTCACCCTGCTCGAGCATCTTCTCGGCGCCATCATCGCGGTGACAATAGTCGTCGGTATTTTTCTTGGTTGGCGCGGAGGCCTGGTAGTGTTCGCGTCGGTTCCGATTACCTTCGCGCTGACACTGTTTGTCTATTATCTGTTCGGCTACACATTGAACCGCGTGACGCTGTTCGCGCTGATTTTTGTAACGGGTATTGTTGTCGATGATTCGATCATTATTGCCGAGAACGTTCACAGGCATTTTCTCATGCGGAGGCTGCCGAAACTCCAATCGGCGATAGCGGCGATCAGCGAGGTGGGGAATCCGACCATTCTTGCGACCTTTACCGTGATCGCCTCGGTACTGCCGATGGCGTTTGTCTCGGGTCTCATGGGCCCCTATATGAGTCCCATGCCGATCGGCGCGGCGCTCGCGATGCTCTTCTCATTATTTGTCGCGTTGGTGGGTACTCCGTGGCTTGCTTACCGGCTGCTCAAGGCGCACGGCGGCGAGGAGAAAGAATACCGGGTAGAGGAAACTCGTATTTACAGGTTTTACAACAAAACGCTGGGCCCGCTTCTGGACAATAATAAACAGATCTGGATGTGGCTTGCCGTCGTCGTGGTGCTTCTTCTTGGGTCGGTGAGCCTTTTCTTCTTCCGCGCGGTTGAAGTCAAAATCCTGCCGTTCGACAACAAGAGCGAAATGCAGGTCATTATCGATATGCCCGAGGGAACACCGCTCGAACAGACGGCGCGTGTCGCGAAGGAGATTTCGACCTATCTCAAGACTGTACCTGAAGTTACAACGTATCAATATTATGTTGGGACGAGCGCCCCGATCAATTTCAATGGGCTCGTCCGCCACTATTACCTGAGAACTGGACCGACCGTTGCGGATATTCAGGTCAATCTCGTGCACAAGAGCGAGCGCTCCGATCAGAGTCATGCGATCGCCAAACGGCTGCGCCCGAAAATCCAGGAAATCGCCGCCAAATACGAAGCCCGTGTGAAGGTGTCCGAAGTGCCGCCCGGTCCGCCGGTGTTGTCTACTCTGGTTGCCGAAGTATACGGCCCCGATTACGAGCAGCAGATCGAACTGGCGCGTAAGGTTCGCGAAGTTTTTGAAACGACCGAGGGAGTTGTCGACGTCGACTGGTATGTCGAGGATGACCAGAAGGTTTTTACCCTCGTTGTGGACAAGGAAAAAGCGTCCATCCGGGGGGTCAACACGGAGCAGCTCGCGCAGACAATAAGGATCGGGCTCGCGGGCGGCGAAGTCACGCTTCTCAGGGATCCCAATGAAATCGAACCGGTCGCGATCCAGCTTCGGCTCGCGAGGGCAAACCGGACGTCTGTGGACGATCTCGAGAATGTCTACGTGAGATCCCGCACGAACCAGATGATTCCGGTCGCGGACGTCGTTCAGGTTCGCGAGATCCGTCGAGGAAAAGGCGATCTACAGGAAAAACCTCCAGCGGGTGGTATATGTTACCGGCGATGTTGCCGGCGCGATCGAGAGTCCGATCTACGCGATACTCGACATGAACAAGCGTATCGAAGCGATCCAGCTCGCGGACGGACACACGATCAAACCGCTTTACACCCACCAGCCGTTTCTCGAGGAAGAACTCGCCCTTAAGTGGGACGGCGAGTGGCAGATCACATACGAGGTGTTCAGAGATCTTGGCGGAGCCTTCGCCGTGGTACTCCTGATCATCTACTTGTTGACGATCGGGTGGTTCCAGTCGTTCAAGACCCCGCTCGTCATGATGATAGCGATCCCGCTCAGTCTCGTGGGAATCATTCCCGGCCACTTGATACACGGGGCGTTCTTTACCGCGACGTCGATGATCGGGATGATCGCCCTGGCGGGGATCATGGTCCGGAACTCCGTCCTCATCATCGACTTTATCCAACTTCGCCGAGCGGACGGTGGAACACTCAAGCAGGCTGTTCTCGAGTCGGGCGCCGTCAGGACACGCCCCATCCTTCTGACCGCCGGGACGGTAGTGATTGGCGCGATAGTAATTTTGTTCGATCCGATTTTCCAGGGTCTCGCCATATCGCTCATGTACGGCGCGATTGCGTCGACGGTGTTGACACTGGGTGTAGTTCCGTTGGTGTACTACATGGTCGAGAAGCGAAATTTGACGCCGGAGGAAATCGGAAATGACGAAGTCGAATGACTCATCTGAGGAGGCCGGGATGAAACTCATCGGTGTTATGGGCTTGATCGAAGACACGGAAAAGATCAGAAAGCTTTTCAAAGAGCACGGCGTTCACATATTTAGCGAGACGGAAATTACCGGTCACACATTGTGCGAGCTCGAAAAGCACGGATGGTGGCCGTCGAGCGATATTCCTGCATACTCGAGGCTTCACTTTGCGATCCTTCCGACGGAGCGAGCCAGCAAGATCCTCGATGCCATCGCCGGGCTGCCCGATAAGGAGGAAGTCGAAGACGACTGTACCCATCCAATCCGGGCGTTCCAGGTGGATGTCGAACGTATGGTATAGTCAGGTGTTGAGTACGGTGGCTGCCTTGAAAATTCAAGAACGTAACGGCCTGGAAGCGAAGAAGAGGAGAGAATATTGTGAAAGGCTGCCTCTATGGTTTGATCCCGCTGATCATGGTGTTTGCCGGGGCCTGTCAGAGCAATGATTCTTCCGGGGCCGCCGAGTTGGACAATGCGTCGACCCCGTCTCCCCTTCAACTCGTTATCATGGGGCCTCCGGGGGCCGGCAAAGGAACCCAGGCCAAGAAAATCGCCGAATCTTTCGGAATATCCCATATTTCCACCGGGGCGGTTCTCCGTTCCGAAATCGAGAAAGACACGGACCTCGGCAGAAAGGTCAAGGCTGTCATCGAGCGAGGCGATCTCGTCTCGGATGAAATCGTTCTCGATCTGGTCGAGACCCGGCTGAAAGAGCCCGATTGCGAAAAGGGATTCATCCTCGACGGGTTCCCCAGAACCCTCGCTCAGTCCGGCGGGCTGGACGAGATTCTGTCGAAGAGGGGAACCCCGGGATTGATAGCCATCAATCTCTCAGTTGCCGATGAGGTCCTTCTCACCCGTTTGCTCAACCGGGGTCGGGCGGATGACACTCGGGAAACAATCGAAAACCGCATCCGGGTATATCACGAGCAAACTGCGCCTCTCGTCGAATACTATGCCAAAAAGGGCGTTTTGATCGAAGTCAATGGCGACCAGACTATTGAGGCCGTTTTCGTCGAGATCGAGAGGGCCTTGGGCTCCGATTGACTTCTGCCCCGACCTTTAGTATTTCTTACCAGTAGCAGATTCCACGCGAATACATCTCAAAACCGACATCGGATGACCAGAATCTAAAACGATTGGAGGAGACTCATGGCTCTCAAGTTTATGGGAATCATTCTTATTGTGGCGGCGTTGTGCCTGGGCGCGTTTGCCGGTATCGATTCCGGGTTTGCGGCGTTCGGCCACGCAGACGCGGCCGATACACCGCAAAGCGATGATTCCGGCGATCAGAGTTTTCTCTCCAATGGCCGGCAGCTTCTTTACCAGGGTAAACGCGCCGGTGAGGGTTATTTCTCCGAAGACGGCAAACATTTGATATTTCAGAGTGAACGTGAGTCCACGAATCCGTTTTATCAAATTTATATCCTCGATTTCGAATCGGGTGACACCCACCGCGTGTCTCCCGGAACCGGCAAAACCACATGCGCGTTTTTCCGGCCGGGAACCGATGAGGTTCTATTTGCCTCGACCCATCTCGATCCCGAAGCCGAGGCCAAACAAAAAGCCGAGATCGAATTTCGCGAATCGGGCAAGGAGCGACGCTATTCGTGGGACTACGACGAACACTTTGACATCTTCGCGACGAAACGGGATGGAAGCGCTTCCGTGCGACTGACCGATGCTGTCGGTTATGATGCCGAAGGAGCATATTCGCCTGATGGAAACAAAATCGTTTTTTGCTCGATCCGTGACGGCTATCCCGCCGACAAACTTTCCGACAAGGATAAGAAGCGGCTGGAAATGGACACGGCCTATTTTGCCGAGATCTACATTATGAACGCGGACGGCTCCGGGCAGACCCGATTGACCGATTGGCCGGGTTACGATGGGGGACCGTTTTTTACACCCGACGGCAAGCGGATCGTCTGGCGTCACTTTGACGAAAGCGGGATGCTCGCCGACATCTATACCATGCGTCTCGATGGGTCCGATCGCAGGCGTTTGACTGAGTTCGACGCGATGTCATGGGCTCCGTATTTCCATCCATCCGGCGAGTATGTGGTCTTTGCATCCAACAAACTTGGATTCTCGAACTTCGAAGTCTACATGGTTGACGCCCTCGGAACCCGCGAGCCCGTACGGGTCACGTATACAGATGGCTTCGACGGTCTTCCCGTGTTTTCCCCTGATGGCAAGCGTCTGTCGTGGACATCGAACCGGACGGCCGACAAGAAGTCGCAGATTTTCATAGCCGACTGGGATCACGACGCGGCCCTGGCCGCGTTGGCGGCCGCGCCGATGCGCGAGGGGAGAGAGAAGGGTCTGACCGCGGAAATCACGGCCGCCGATTTTCGTGAGGAAGTTGGGTTTATTGCGTCCGACAGGATGGAAGGCCGACTGACGGGTTCAAAGGGAACGAAGCTCACGTCGGACTATCTCGCCGGTTATCTCGCGGAGATTGGAATAGAGCCTCTGGGCGACGACGGGACGTTTTTTCAGGAATTTCCCTTCACCTCGGGGATGAAGATCATCGAGGACGAGTGCGCATTGAGCGTTTCACCCAAAGAAGGCGAGAGCGAATCGTTTGTTCTCGGCGAGGCTTTCCGTCCCCTGGCGTTCTCGGCGAGCGATGAGGTCGAAGGTGCCGTCGTTTTTGCCGGGTATGGGCTGAGCGTTCCCGGTGATCTCGAGCACGGTTATGATTCGTACGGCGGTATAGATGTTAAAGACAAAATAGTCCTCGTTCTCCGTTATGTCCCCGAAGAAGCGGATGTTGAGAGACGGCAGGAACTCAATCACTATGCGGGACTCCGGTACAAGGCGATGGTTGCGCGTGAGCGTGGAGCAAAGGCGCTTCTTGTCGTTACGGGGCCGACATCCTATGACCCGGGTACACTCATTCCGCTCAAGTTCGACCAGAGCTCCGCGAGCTCGGGGATTCCCATCGCGTCGGTCAGCGGCCGTGTCGCCGATCTTCTTTTTGCCGGTTCGGATAAGACACTCGATGACGTCCAGTCCCAGCTCGATCTGGAAAGCCCGCACGTCGAGGGGACATTTGAGCTTGCCGGCGTGACCGTGAAGCTGGCGACGGGAGTCGAGAGGGAGAAGAGAAGCGACCGTAACGTGATAGGCATGATTCCACCGTCGACGGGGATGGAGGATGCCGAGTTTGTCATAATTGGGGCGCATTACGATCACATTGGGCACGGCGAGATTGGCTCGCTTGCCGACAAGGACCAGCAGGGGCAGATCCACAATGGAGCGGATGACAATGCGTCGGGGACATCGATGGTGATGGAGCTTGCCGCGGCGTTTGCCGAGGAGCAGAAGACAAATCCTGACGCGTTCAGGCGCGGATTGATGATTGGTTTCTGGTCGGGCGAGGAAATGGGTCTTATCGGGTCATCCTTTTTTGTCGAAAACCCGCCGTTCCCTCTCGAGAAAATCGCCGCCTATGTCAATTTTGATATGGTGGGCCGGCTTCGTGAAAACAAGCTCACTGTCCAGGGTGTCGGCTCTTCGAACATATGGCCCGAGATCATGGAAAAAAGAAACGTCGTTGCGGGGTTTAACCTGACGATGCAGTCGGACCCGTATCTGCCGGAAGACGTGACGTCGTTTTATCCAAAGGAAATACCGATCGTGAGCTTCTTTACCGGGGTTCATAGTGATTACAACAAACCGTCCGACGATCCGGAGACGCTAGAGTATGACGATATGGTTCGGATCGGCAGGTTTGCGCGTTTGGTCGTCGCAGACCTGTTAATCCGTCCCGACCGCCCGGACTATGTCAAAGTCGAGAAGTCGAAATCACAGATGGGGTCGCGGGGGTCGCTCACCGCTTATCTTGGGACGATTCCGGACTACGCGGCGGAAGATATGGAGGGTGTGAAACTGACCGGTGTCAGCGGGGGTGGACCGGCGGACAAGGCGGGGCTCCAGGGTGGCGATGTAATCGTCGAATTCGCCGGTCAGACGATTACGAATATTTATGACTATACGTATGCGCTGGGCGGCGTGAAAATCGGTGAGCCGGTCACGGTGGTCGTCCTCCGCGACGGCGAACGCGTGACTCTGACGGTCACGCCGGAAGCCCGAGAAATAGCCCGATCGTGGGCGGCGCCCCGGCGTGGGTCCTGTCGCTGAAATGTATTGGAGGTTTCTATTTGCCGCGGTCGAGGAGGTCGTAGATCACCGGGATCAGGTACATGGTGAAGACCGCCGACACCAGAACGCCGCCCATCGTCACCACCGCCATCACCGATCTGAACTCACTCCCCGCGCCGCCGAGCGCCTGAGGAAGCATCCCGATGGCAATCGCCATGTTCGCGATAATGATCGGGCGGAGCCGCACCGGGCACGCCTCGATCAACGCCTCCCGTCGCGACATTCCTTTTTTGCGGAGTACGCCCGTATAGTCGAGGAGCAGGATGGCGTTGTTGACCACGATGCCGACGAGCATGATAAACGCCATCAGGGAGAAGATATTGATCGACTGGCCAGTGAGGAACAGTCCGAACGCCATTCCTACGAGACCGAGCGGCAGCGTCATCATGACGGTAATGGGATGAACGAAGGACTCGAGAACGGCGGCGAGCACCATGTAGGTCAATAAGATGGCGAGAAACAGGGCCTGGAACATCGACGCGAACGATTCCTGCTGAAACTCATACATCCCGCCGTAGTCCAGGCGGTATGCGGGGGGCAGGTCGAGGTCTTTGAGCTTTACCTGGATCTCGGCGACCAACTCTGACAGGGTCTTGCTTGCCACCGTCGCGTCGATCCTGACGAGTCTTTGCCGATCCTTACGGAGTATTTCACCGGGAGATGTGCCCACGACGATGTCACCGAGCTGGGTGAGGGGCACATTGCCGTTGTCTGTCTTGATTTCGGTCGAATAGAAAGATTCCCGGTTTCTTCTGTCCGGCTCACTGTATCTCACTCGAATGTCATATTCCTCGTCGGACTCGCGGTAGAGCGACGCGATCTCGCCTTCGTAGCCGGTGCGAAGCGCCATCGCTACCATGGCGGAGTTCAAACCAAAGCGATCGAGTTGCTTGCGGTCGGGAACAAAAATCAACTCGGGTTTTTCCGCCTCCACGCTCGATTTGATTCCCGCCAGACCGCGCACGGTCATAACCGAATCAAGGATCTCTTTGGAGAAGGTCTCCAGTACGTCGAGGTCCGGCCCGGTAAGTTCGAGAGAGATGTCTCCCTCGTCCCCACCGCCGCCTCCCGCTCCTACCGAGAGACGGATCTTGGCGCCGGGTATCCCGGCAAGTTTCGGCTTGAGCGAGTTCGTATAGTCAATGATTCCTAATTCGCGCTCGGACTTCGCCACTACCTTCAGAATAATCGTCCCATCCTCGACACCGAGGTTTGCTCCGCCGACCGATGCGAGGATCGACACCGTTTCCGGCTCATTTTCAAGAATCTCTTCCACCTGTTGGAGCACACGGTTGGTTTCTTCGAGGTTGCTCCCCGCGGGTGTTTCGATCTTTATGGTGATGAATCCCTCGTCGAGCGTCGGCATGAATTCGCCGCCGAGATTATTGAAGATGAAGAACGAAAAGGCAAGAAGCGCCACGGCAAATAGAATCGTGATGAACCGGCGTCTCAATGCCCATATGAGACTCCCCTTGTAGAGGGATTCGAGCCCGTTATAAAAACTATCCCACGCCGTTTCAAACCTATCGAACAGAGCGATTTTCCTTGGCGAGTGATGTATCGAAGAGCCCTCCTCATCACCAACTTCGATCTTGGAGCTTTCGAAAAAGCGGCTTGCCAGGAGCGGCGTCAGCGTGAACGACACGAGGAGAGAAAAGAGCGTCGCGAATACGACGGTGAGACCAAACTGAAAGAAAAATTGTCCGATTATACCGCTCATGAATGCGATCGGGGTAAAAACAACAATATTTGTCAACGTGCTGGCGACGACGGCCACGGCGATTTCGGTCGTGCCGTCAATGGCGGCTTCGTCTGGGGATTTGCCCATCTGGAGGTGGCGGATTATGTTCTCGAGAACGACAATCGCGTTGGTGACGAGGACACCGACGGTTATACCGAGCGCCATAAGTGTAAGAATATTGAGGGTAAACCCGGCGCTGTCGATAAGTAGAAACGTGGCGATAACCGATGTCGGCATTGCCACCGCGGCTACCAGGGTGACACGGATGTTGTGGAGAAAGAGATACAAGAGCACCGTGGTCAGTAAGATGCCGAGAAAGATATTCTGGGTGACGTCTTTTACGGCGTCCTTGATAAAGTTCGATTCATCCTGGGCCACGGCAATATTGTAATCCGAAGGAACGAGTTCCCTTAATTCTTCGAGCGCCGCGTAGATGCCGTCGGAAACCTCGACGGTGTTCGCGCCGGACCTTTTCTGGATCGACACCTGGACGGTGGTCTCGCGGTTGAAACGGGCCAGCGATCTCTGGTCCTTGAAGCCGTCAATGATTTCAGCCACGTTCTCGAGAGGTATCGAACCGTTCTCGATGGGGATCCGGATTCTCCTCATTTCGCGGAGGCTTTTGAACTCGCCGAGCAGTCTCAGGGTGAACTCCTGGCGGGTCTCCGTGATTCTGCCGGTGGGAACATTGATATTTTCGGAAGCGATCGCGCCCACGATCTCGACGAGAGACAGTCCGTACGATTTGAGAAGCTTTTTGTCAACGGCGACCTGGATTTCGCGTTCGCGGCCCCCGGTGATCTCGATCGATGCCACCCCATCCACTCGTGACAGGAAATCTTTTATCTCGTTCTTGGTGGTCTGGTAGACCTCTTCGGGCGGCCGCGTGCTCGAGATAGCGAGGTATATAATCGGCGTCGCGTTTATGTCGAACTTGGCGATTACAGGCGGGTCGGCGTCATCGGGAAAATCGGAGAAGATCGCGTCTACCTTATCCTTGACTTCGATTGCGGCGATATCGACGTTTACACCGAGCTCGAATTCAAGAATGACCAGCGACAGATTTTCGCGCGAGATCGAATCGAGCGATTTGAGATTCGCGATCGTGCTGACCTCGTCCTCGATCCTTTTGGTTATCTGAGTTTCGACCTCAGACGGACCGGCGCCGGGATAGATCGTGGTAATCGTCACATAGGGGAAATCCACTTCGGGCAGCATATCGACAACGAGTCGCTGCCAGGAGAAGAAACCAAGGACCACGAACGACAAAACGATCATTGTCGTCAGTACGGGTTTGCGAACTGCCATGCGGGCGAGAAACATCGCTTAGTCATTCCTTTCGACGCTGTGAAGCTTCAAGCGGACCTGGTCGGTCAATTGGTGCTGTCCCCGAACAACGACGGTATCTCCTTCGGCGACCCCGGAACGCATTTCGAGCAGAGTGCCGTTATCCATCCCGTAAGTCACCTCCGTGAGCGCCGCACGGTTCGAGTCGACTTTATAAATAAATAATTTGCCCCCGCGTTCGAGCAGGGCTTCGGCTGGGATTGCGATGACATCGTCCTTTTCATCGACGAGAACGGACGCCGTTGTGATGACTCCGGACCTCAGTTTGCCCTCCGGGTTATCGACGGTTACTTCAACGAGAAAGAGTCTCGAGTTCGGATCGGAGGACAGAGATACGCGTGTTACTTTTCCTTCGATCGATTCGCTCTGTCCGCCCGTGGATCTGGAGCGACCGGAGCTGGATGGAATCTCGACATACGCCGTCTGTCCGACGCTGAGTTGCGAAACTTCATCGTAACCGACCTGGCAACGGACCTGCATTTTGCCGATTGATGCCACGGTCGCAAGAGGGATTCCCGGTGAGGCCTGCGACCCCACGGTCGCGTTTATCATTGTGACGACGCCGTCGATGGGGCTTACCAGGTCGACGACCGAGGCCGCCTGGTCGTACTGAGCCTTGGCGTTTTCGTACGCGAGACGAGCCTGTTCGAGCGCTTGTCCGGAAACGGCGCCTTCCGAAAAAAGATTCTCCATCCGCTCCAGGTCGAGTTTTGCATTGTCGAGCGCCTGTTTCGCCATCGTGTACTGGTGGTAGGCTTTGCCGCGGCGGTCTCGGGCTAGCTTGATAATGACATCGCCTTTCTTTACAACATCGCCCTCGCGTTTCGCGATGCCCGTAATATCGATGGCGAGCGAACTCGTAATATTGACCTGCTCGACGCCGCGGACACTCCCCATGATTTCGAGATGCATCGACACGGTGCTTTTGCCCGCGATATAAACATCGACAGGGATCCCTTCCTCGGTCTGTATTTCATCGATGCTCTTCGCCGCCGTCCGGTCCTTCAATCCCATGAAGCGCCAGGCAAAAAGGGCGGAAAGCAGTCCCACGACCGCCACAATGACAATTATCGCAACCCGTTTGGATTTCATCTGAATGGCTCCTCACCACTAGTGACTAGTGACCCATTGCGTATTCGAATCGTTTCTTGGCGACCATGTAGCGGTAAACCGCCTCGGAATAATTCAGCCGCGAGCTGGTAAGCGCGAGTTCGGTATCTTCGAGTTCGAGGTTTGTAGACAGGCCGTTCGTAAACCGTACCAGCGCGAGGCGGTATGCTTCTTCCGCCATCCCCACGGTGGCCTGTTGGCTTCTCAGGTTCTTTTCTTCGGCTCCCATCTGATCGTAGAGTTCATTGATGGCGAGCGCTACGACATTTTCCAACCTCTTCAGAGTGTACTTGGCGGCGGAGAGATCGGCCTGCGCCTGGGCGACTTTTCCGCGGTTCTCCAGCCCGTCGAAGATTGGAAAAGTGAGTGAGAGCCCGAGGCCAAAACTTTTGATGAACGAGTCACTCGGCGGAATGAGATCGTTCGACGTCTGGGCCTGAAAGTTGTAGCTTCCGAACAGCGAAAGATACGGGAGATTCCAGCGTTTCTGAACACTGTAAAGTTTGTCGGTCATCGCGACGTGGAGCCGAAGCGCCTGGATGTCCGGCCGCGCGATTTGTGCCTCCCTGATCGCTTCATCCAGCGAATAGACTTCGGGCTCGAAGACCAGCGTGTCGGTGAGCGCGATCGGAATAGTCCGATCTATGCCCATAACTCTCTTGAGATTGAGGCGAGCGATCCGTATCGCGTTCTCCGCGTTGAGAACCTCCGGTTCACGGTTTTTGACTTCGACTTCCGCGCGGACCGAGTCGAATCGTGACGACATGTTTTGCCGCAGTTTTCGTTTTGTTTCTTCGAAGTGTTTTTCTGCTGCGTCCAGGGACTGGATTGCGATCCGCCGGACTTCCACGGCAAACAGAGCGTCGTAATAGGCGACCTCTGTTTGGAGTCTCACGTCTTGTTTCGTCGACTCAAGCGCCGCCTCATTGCTCTTGAGATAATAGTCCGCCGCCTTGATCGCGCCGCCAACCCGGCCGAAAGCGTAGACGACCTGGTCGAGCGAGAAGTTCATCAGATAATCGTTTGCCTGGCCGATCTCAATTGGAATGACTTCGTTGGATGCAGGATCGTTGAAAAAGATCACCGGTATCTGGATGTTCCTCGTATATCTTGCGCTGAATCCCAGATGGGGAAGTGCCGCCGCCGTGGCCTGCTTCTTGGTCCCTTTGGCCCGGTCGAGCCCGGCCTCGGCGATCCCTATTTCCTCGTTGTTCTGCAGCGCAATCCGGATCGCGTCGTCGAGTCCAAGCTGCAGTGTGTCGACGGGGGCGTCCGGAGTCGTTTGCGAATGAACCGGCGCGGCCCCCCGCGGGGTGGATAACGAAAAGATGATCAGGACGGCAAGGATGCAGGCTCTCCTCGTCATGATTTCCTCACTTCCTTTTTCGCCCGAGTCGGTTTGCACAGAATTGAGTTGAAAAAGATCTGTTTGATGACATCGCCGCGGCGGGTAAAACTCCTGCTCGAGTTGCTTTTGACATGGTCTTTGGCGAAAGCGAAGATTATGCCGTCGAGAGCGAGAGCAAGATCCCCGGGGGAGACCGAGACAAACACGCCACGCTCCACGCCGCCTGCAAATATTTTTTCCACGAATTGATGGTAAGCGTTATGCAGCCTTTTGATCCGTGCGCCCATCGTTCCGAGCAATCGAATCTCCGACGGGGATGTCTCCGCCAGGTAAAGCCTGGCAAAAGGTCTGTTCTCGTCAATAAAATCGACTGAGCTGTCGATGAGAAGATTGACTTGTTTGAGCGGATCGGTTGTGGTGGCGATTCTTTTCTGAACGAATTTCTTGAATTCTTTGTATTTGGATTCAAAAAGAGAGGCGTAGAGGTCTTCTTTGCTTTCCCATGTCTGGTAAAGGTACCCCACGCTGAACTCCGCCTCGATCGCAATATCGCTCATCCGGGCTCTTTCATAGCCCTTTTCAGCAAAAACCCTTTCGGCGGCGAGGAGAATTTCGGTTTTGTGCCGTTGTTTCTCTCTCTCTTTTCTGGTCGTTTTTCTTGGTGTGGTCATTTTGTCCGCCGATCGTCTTCGCGGTCGTGATTCATGTTGTGAACAATGATTCATGATATAAATAATCCTTCATTTTGTCAAGTGGACGTTCATGGTTTCTCGGCCGGCCGACAACTGGGGTTGACGGGGGCGCGGTGTAACTGTACAGTACGTGTATGAGTTACAGTCCTTCCCTCCGTTGACATCGCCTTCCGGTCCCATGCAGCGCCAGTAGGCGGAATTGAAGTTTCTAAGGTTTTAACCATGGGTTCGATCGAAATCACCTTGTTGATAGTTGCCGTCGCCGTGCTCGGTTTCGTGCTCGGCGGGCTTGTGATGACACGGGTTCGCCGCGAGTTCCTCACCAGGCGGGTCACGGAGCTGGATGACGCCCGCGCGTATTCCGAGGCTCTTATCGCGAATTCACCGGATGGGTTTATTGTCAGCGATGATCAGTTTACGGTTTTGCAGGTAAACGATGCGTTCTGCGAGATTACCGGATACCCCCGTGACGAGTGGATCGGGGCGGCGCCGCCTCTCCCGGGGTGGCCGCAAGAAGAGCTCGCGAAGGTCGATGAACACCGCCAAAAGATGATGGACGGTGAGTTCGTGGCGATTGAGATGGCGTACGATCGGAAAGACGGTGTTCGAATCCCCCTTCTGTTCACGCCCGGGATGATAACGACTCGAAGCGGCAAGACTCACTTTTTTGGCATCTCAAAAGATATAAGCGATCGCAAGGCCAACGAGGACAGGCTCAAACAAAGCGAGGAAATGTTTCGGAGAATCACCGAAACAAGTTCAGATGCTATTTATCAGCTCGATAATGAAGGCAAGATTACGTATTGCTCACCGGCGCTCACGCGTATTCTTGGTTATTTGCAGGATGAATTCATAGGCACAGATTTCCGCGAACACATCGTGCCGGAGGATCTTGACAAAGTCATGGAAGGATTCATGTCGACGAGGATGGGTGGTGAGGTGAGAGGTCTCGATTTCCGGATTTTCAACAAGAACAAAAAGCCGGTCTGTCTGGAGGTCAACGCGACACCCATGTGGAAGGGCGGCGATGTGACCGGATCGCAGGGAATGGCGAGGGATATCACGAACCGCAAAAAGATCCAGGATGCGCTTCGTGAGAGCGAAGCGAGATTTAAAGCACAGTACAAGGAGCTTCCCATCCCCGTGTATACATGGCAAAAGCGGGGAAAAGATTTCTTTCTGACAGATTTTAACCTGGCGGCTGAAAAGATCACCGAAGGACAGATCGGGAAACAGCTCGGTGTTACAGCGGCCAAGTTGTTTGGGGATCAACCGGAGATCCGCGATCAGATGAAGCAATGTTACGACGAGAAGTGTTCTTTGCGGACAAGTATGCTGTATCACTTCAAATCCACCGGTACATCCAAATATCTCAATGTTTCTTACGCCTTCATCCATCCCGATATCGTGCTCGTTCATACCGAGGATGTGACGGCCCGCACCATCGCGGAGGGCAAGCTACGGGAGAGCGAGGCCAGGTTCCGAACGGCTATTGAGAGCATCCCCTTCGACTTCTACCTCCTCGATGAAGACCGCCGGTGCGTTATGCAGAATTCGCACTCCAGGGAGAGGTGGGGAGATATTGTCGGGAAGCTCCTCCACGAAACGGATTTGGGCTCTGACGTCCTTGATATCTGGGTGCCCAATATAGAAAAGGCGCTGGCGGGCGAGCAGGTCGAGGACGAGATATCGTTCAACCTCGATGGCAAGGAGAATTCCATCTTCCATACCATGTCGCCGGTTTACGACGGGGAGAGGGTTCAGGGATTAGTCGGCGTGAATATCGACATTACCGAGCGCAAACAAGCAGAAGAGGCCCTCCGCCAGAGTGAAGAGCGGCTGAGATCGATCATTTCCGCTACTCCCAATGTGGCGATCGAAGGATATGGCAAAAATGGCGAGGTGTTGTTCTGGAACCGCGCGGCTGAAGTTATGTACGGCTGGTCGTCGAACGAAGCGGTCGGCAAAACCCTCGACAATTTGATTCTCGATGAAGAGGGCGCCGTCGAATTCCGTGCGGTCCTCGAACAGGTGGGTCGGACGAATACTCCCTCCGGCCCGGCGGAATGGAATTTCAAAAGGAAAGACGGCTCGGAAGGAACCGCATACTCGACAATTTTCTCCATCCCGTTCGCCGAGGGAGTGAGAGAATTTATTTGCATGGATGTCGACATATCGAGACGCAAAGAGATCGAAAAGGCACTCCGCGAGAGCGAAAAGAATTACCGGTTTCTGGTCGAGAACACTGGAACACCGGTGACCTTCTGGGATACGGATGGGAACCTCCTGCTCGTCAACCAGATTGGCGCGGAGAACCTGAGGTCGACGGCGGAAGAACTCGTGGGCAAGAATCTCCGGGAATTGTTCCCGGAAGAACTCGCACGCGAACTCTTGGCCAGACACAAAAGAGTGCTGGAGTCAGGCGCGGGGGCGCAATTCGAAGACGATGTCGAAGTGCCGTCGGGCAAAAGACATTTCCGTTCGATGGTCCAACCGGTGATAGACGCAGATGGGAAAAACATGGGCGTCCAGATCGTCTCCCACGACACCACGGATCTTCTCGAGGCGGAACGGTTGATTCGTGAGGCTGACGACCGGCTTCGTCTCATTGTCAGCCAGATCCCGGCGATCTTGTGGACAACCGACCGATCCCTCAAATTTACCTCAAGCATGGGGGCCGGATTGGAAGCGCTCGGCCTCGAGTCCGATCAAGTTGTTGGAATGAGTCTCTACGAGTTTTTTGACACCGACGATCCGGATTTTTATCCGATCGCAATGCACAGGAAATCCCTCGATGGGGAGCCGACGACATGGGAATTCAAATGGGGCGAGAGCGTGTGGGAGGTGCACACCGAGGCGCTGCGTGACGACCGAGACAAGATTATCGGTTGTCTTGCGATCGCCCTCAACGTGACCGATCGCAAAACTGCCGAAGTAGAGATAAGGGAATCGCAAATACAGCTTCGGGCGCTCGCTCTAAGGGTTCACGAGATCAGGGAGGAGGAGAGCGCCAGTATCGCCCGCGAGATTCATGATGAGTTGGGTCAGATTCTTACGGGAATCAAAATGGACCTCAAGTGGATCGAAAAAAGACTGGACCGAAGTGATGAGGGTGAGCACAGAATCGAACTAGAAAAAAAGATCAAATTGATGAACACCGAAATCGACGCGTCGGTCAAGTCGGTAAGAAAGATCTCGGCCCAGCTCAGGCCGATGATTTTGGACGATCTGGGGCTCATTGGAGCCATCGAATGGCAGTCGCAGGAATTCCAGAGCCGTACCGATGTGGAGTGCCGGATTGTGGAGCACCACCTCGAAGAAGTCGATTTGGGCCTCGATCCCGACCAATCGACAGCCGTATTTCGGATTTTCCAGGAGATCCTCACCAACGTTGGACGGCACTCGGGCGCGCGACGGGTGCTGGTCGAACTCCACGCCGAAGAGGACAGGTTCTTGCTCGATGTGAGCGATGACGGCAA
The DNA here is from genome assembly GCA_963791045.1 of Candidatus Latescibacterota bacterium. GTDB lineage: Bacteria > Krumholzibacteriota > Krumholzibacteriia > WVZY01 > WVZY01 > CAWBQK01. The sequence continues at coordinate 296,339 of CAWBQK010000013.1, read as the reverse complement.
GGGGTTTCCCGAGGATAACCTGCAGCAAAAAGAGGGGTTGGGGATTCTGGGAATGAGGGAGCGGGCGCATGTATTCGGGGGGAAAGTGATGTTCGACAATATTGAGGGCGGAGGAACCCGGGTCCGTGTGTTGATTCCATTGGGAGAAGACTAGCGGCCGTGTTATTGTTTGACCAGGCTCGTGGAACAAAGTTGGGAGCGGTTGATTATGAGAGTCTTGATCGTGGACGATCACGCGGTGGTCCGCCGTGGTCTCCAGCAGATACTTGTCGATGAATTCGACGATCTTTATTTCGAAGAGGCGACCAGCGCTGAAGAAGCGTTGGAACTTCTGCGTGTTAAAGAGTGGGATGTCGTGATTCTCGATGTATCCATGCCGGGAAGAAGCGGACTCGACGCTCTTAAAGAGATAAAGAGGGACCGTCCGAACCTGCCTGTGTTGATATTGAGCTTTCATCCGGAAGATCAGTTCGCCACGCGTGTGTTGAAAGCGGGCGCATCGGGTTACATGACAAAAGAGTCCGCCCCCGAAGAACTCGTCAACGCGATCAACAAAGTATTGAACGGCGGCAAGTATGTAAGCGCGGCGCTGGCCGAACAGCTTGCCGAGGATCTCGAGAGGGATGCTGCCGGTGTGCTCGCGCACAAAAAACTTTCGGACCGCGAGTACGAAGTCCTGCTCGATCTCGCAAGCGGCAAAACGGTTTCGGAGATCGCCGACCAACTGAGTTTGAGCGTGAAGACGATTAGCACATACCGGGCACGGATTCTTGAGAAGATGAACCTCAGGAGCAATGCGGACCTGGTCCGATATGCGCTCCGGCACGATCTTGTCGAGGACGAAGTGGATTGACGCGGGGCGTTCTGATTTATGTTAACTGAGGGGTTAATGTGGCGTGGGAATGGGCGAATATGAAACATATTGAAATGGCGAAATTTACAACGACGTGAAAACCCGGCAATAATAAGTAGGAATTGTCCTACGGGTGGTTTGGGTGATACTCCTACAAAAAAATCAGGTTCTCCTCTGATTGATTAAAGATCCCATATCGTTTATCATTCCCATAGAAACAAAATAATTGATCCGCCGGGGTCACGTATAAGGGGCGGGAGGCTTCTGATTCCACACAAATCAACCCCCCAACGCTGCACCAGCATTCCGCTCCTTACACATGGCTCCCAAAGATCAAGAACGTTGCGACGCGGTTCGGACAGCTCCTGCAAAGATGAGACATCTAAAAGCCGCGTCGCCTTTTTTTGCCCTTTTTTCTCCTCCCTTTTTCGCGCTCCCGCTGATACCCTCCAAACGTTGTTTTTAATTCGTTGAGGACATTGAACTGATTTCCAGAATCGGACAAAAGTGGTCGCGGTACTTGTCATCGGTATTGTGTCGTTTTTGGCTTCGGCGCTGACCTTCTTCTCGGGGTTTGGGCTGGGCACAATTCTGCTTCCTGTTTTTGCGCTGTTCAGCCCGCCGGGTATTGCCGTCGCGATGACGGCGATAGTTCATCTCGCCAACAATCTTGGAAAACTTTTTCTCGTCGGCCGCCATGCCGATCGCGATGTGGCCCTAAGGTTCGGACTTCCCGCCGTGATAGCGGCCTGGGCCGGTGCCAGCGCCCTCGTGTGGATATCCGGCCTCTCACCTCTGCATGAGTACAGTTGCATGGGCCGGGATTGTTCGATCACACCGATAAAAGTCGTGATTTCGCTCTTGATGGTCCTCTTCGCTGTTGTTGAACTTTCGGGATCCAAAGAAAGCATGTCCCTGGACAGACGGTACTTGCCGCTTGGCGGCGTGTTGAGCGGCTTTTTCGGTGGATTGTCGGGACACCAGGGGGCTCTACGGAGCGTTTTTCTTCTCCGCTGTGGATTGACCAAGGAAAGTTTTATTGCCACGGGCGTGGTTGTGGCGTGTGTTGTGGATGTTATACGTCTCGGCGTGTACGGCTCGCGGTTTGGTGCCGGACTTGGCGGCGAGGATACCAGGCTTTTGATTGCCGCGGTGGTCTGCGCGTTCCTTGGCGCCGTTGTTGGTCGCCGGCTTCTGACAAAAATTACGATGCGAACCGTCCAGTTGGTCGTGTCCATCATGCTGTTTGTAATTGCTGCGGGCCTCGGCACGGGAATTCTGTGAGACGGGCGGACAGATTTGAATTACGACAAAAGATACGGTGACATAGAACACGTGTTTGGACCCGAACCTGAGGAAACGCTCATCGACCATGGCGGGTTGATCGACCGATCGCGGCCCGTTCTCGATATTGGCGCCGGCCAGGGTCGCAATACGCTTTTTCTCGCCCGGCAGGGGTTTCAGGTGGATGCGATCGATCCATCGAAAGTGGCGGTGAACCAGATAGAAACGCACGCCGTTCGCGAAAATCTCCCGGTTCGCGTCTTCGCTTGTGGGTTTGATACTTTTTCTCCGGATATCGAATCGTATGCGGGCATCGCTGTTTACGGGATTGTCCCGCAGTTGTCTCCGCCGTCGATCCAGGATCTCATCGCCAAGATTCTCGATTGGACGGGAGAGGGAAGCGTCGTGTTCTTGACGGCGTTTACAACAGCGGATCCGGCGTTCAACAAGATATCGAGAACGCTGCAACCCGTCGGAAAGAACTCTTTCCGGGACGACGAATGGGGAACCAGAACTTATCTCGAACCCGGTGAAATCCTCGACTTTTTCCCCGATTTTGACGTGATCCACCATTGGGAAGGCATGGGCCCCGAGCACCGCCACGGCGCCGCCGCCCCCGAACGGCACGCCATGACTGAAGCCGTCCTCCTCCGCCCACCGCTGTAGTCAAGGCGGTGTACACCGTTGTCAAAAAAGGGTATAATCCCAAATCAAATTTACCGCTGGTGAGAGCCGCCTTAACTCGATGAGGGCAGCCGGATGTTGTTGTGTCTTCTCGAAGCTCAAAACGGTTTCGCGCCCATACCAAGGAGTTCCAAATGCCTATTACCGTCCGTTTGGCATTCGTCGCCATTTTCACCGTTGCCGTGGTGGTATTGAGCATGGTGCCGTCATTTGCCAATATCGACAAGCCCGACTGGATGAACGGTTCGGTCGAAAAACTTGAAAAACAACTCGTATCCGAGTTTGGAGAAGGGCAGCGGGAAAGGGTCGCGAAGGGGCTCGACCAGGTGTCTCAGTTTTGGCGTGAGCAGGATGGCGATGCCGGAGTATTCGAAGCATTCGCTCTCGCGAATTTCGCGGGCGACGAGACGGCGCTCGACGAGATGTTCGAGCGGTACGAGCTTCTGCTGGAAAAAATCGACGGACATATGCTCGAAATCATGTTGATCTGCCGCCGTCAAACCGACCTCGACATCGGCCCCATCCTTCCTTTTGACGGCGTGTTTGCCGGTTGGGATCCATCGTCCCACGTGTCCGATGATTTCTTCGAAAACAAACTAGCTTTCGCCGTTCTTCTCAATTTTCCGCTCACGACGCTTGACGAACGGCTAAACGATGGACCGGCGTGGACCCGCCGGCAGTGGGCCGAGACGAGATTGGCGCAGCGGTTCTCAAAACGGATTCCGGCGGAGGTTCTCCAGGCGGTCTCGGTGGCGGGAGGCGCGTCGGATCAATATATCGCTGAGTACAATATTTGGATGCACCATCTCCTGACGGATGACGGCGAACGTTTGTTCCGCCCGGGGCTGCGACTGCTCTCACACTGGAATCTCCGTGATGAAATCAAGGCCCAGTACAGCAACGACGAAGGCGGTCTCGAGCGGCAGCGTATGATACAGCTGGTCATGGAGCGGATAGTGGATCAAACCATCCCCGAGGCGGTAATCGACAACCCGTATGTTGACTGGAAACCGTACAAAAACGAAGTGACGGCGGCCGCGGCCAGCGATACCGATAGGCCCGCGCCGGCGGACCTGAAAATATCCAGCTCGCCTGAGCCGGATACTCGATACAAGATCCTGCTCGATACATTTCTCGCGGCAAAAATGATCGACCCGTACTCGCCTACCGCGCCGACCCATATTGCGCGCCGGTTCGACGAAAACAGGGAGATTCCGGAAGAACGCGTGAGCGAGGTGTTCGAACAAATCCTCACGTCGCCGCTTTTGAAGCAGGTTGCCGCGCTTATCGAACAGCGTCTCGGACGTCCGCTTGAACCGTTCGATATCTGGTACAACGGATTTCGTCCCAGGGGAGCGTACACGGAGGCCCAGCTCGACGAGATCGTACAGGAAAGATATCCGAATGCGGCGGCCTATGAAAAGGACATGCCCCAGTTCCTGAGAACGCTGGGCTTCAGTCCGGATCGTGCGGATTATCTCGCGGCGAACATCGTCGTCGAACCCGCCCGAGGGTCCGGACACGCCTGGGGTGCGGGCATGCGTGAAGCTCCGTCGCGGCTTCGGACGCGAGTTGGCAGCGACGGGATGGACTACAAAGGGTTTAATATCGCCGTCCACGAGATGGGGCACAACGTCGAACAGACGCTTTCTTTGAATGACATCGATCACACGCTTCTCCAGGGAGTTCCCAATACCGCGTTCACGGAAGCGTTCGCCTTCGTATTTCAGGCTCACGATCTCCAGCTGCTGGGTCTGGATTCGCCCGATTCCGAAAGCGAATCCATGAAAATTCTCAACGATTATTGGGGCGCCTGCGAGATCGCGGCGGTGGCGCTGGTCGATATGGCCGTGTGGCACTGGATGTACGACCATCCGCAGGCCACACCCGCGGAACTCAAAAAAGCCACGATCGAGATTTCAAAGGGTGTCTGGAACAAGTACTACGCCCCGATTTTCAAAACGAACGACGTCGTTTTGCTCGGTGTTTACTCGCATATGATTCACTCGTTCCTCTATCTCCCCGACTATCCTTTGGGTCACTTGATTGCGCTGCAGATAGAGGAGCAGATGAAAAAAGCGGGGACGGTGGGGTCGGAAGTCGAACGGATGGCGGTTGTCGGAAACGTCGCTCCGGATATCTGGATGAAGAATGCGACGGGATCACCTGTCGGGGCGGAAGCGATGCTCGAAGCGACGAAGCGAGCGCTGGAACAGGTAAGCTCGAATTAGACCAAACGAAGAGTGGGGCGATCGGCGACAGGATCCGCGCGGGAATTTGAGGAGAAGCCCATGCCCAAAAGACCTTGTGAAACAATGAGTTACCACATGACTCCGGACGAATTCAGGGAGTTCGGAAGGATGGTCGTCGATTGGATCGCCGACTACCACGAGAACGTGGAGAAGATGGACGTTCTCTCAAAAGTGTCCCCCGGGGATATTCGCGATGCTCTTCCCGATCGTCCGCCGCAAAAGGGCGAGGCGTTCGCCTCGATCCTGGATGACGTTGGTCGAATCATCCTGCCCGGTGTCACCCACTGGCAATCGCCGAATTTTTTTGCATATTTCCCGTCAAACACATCGGGCCCGTCGATTCTCGGTGACATGATTTCTTCCGGGTTGGGTGTCCAGGGGATGCTGTGGGCGACGAGCCCGGCCTGCACCGAACTTGAGACCCAGGTGCTCGACTGGCTCGTCGAGATGCTCGGCCTTCCGTCGGGATTTCTCTCGACCGGCCCGGGTGGGGGCGTGATACAGGATACGGCTTCGAGCGCCTCGCTGTGCGCGTTGATAGCGGCGCGAGAGCGGTTTACGGGGCTGGAATCAAACGAATCCGGCTGTAATGGAAAGCTAATTGCGTACACATCAAGCCAGGGTCATTCTTCGATCGAAAAAGGAGTCAGGATCGCCGGCATCGGGCGCAAAAATCTGCGCAGTGTCGATGTCGACGACGCTCTGGCGATGCGGCCCGATGATCTGTCGCGAAAGGTCGCCGAGGATTTGCAGAATGGACTCGAGCCATTTTTTGTCAGTGCCACGGTCGGAACCACATCGACGAATGCGATGGACCCTCTGCGGCGAAATCGGCAAGATCTGCCGGGAACATGGACTGTGGCTGCATGCCGACGCAGCCATGTCTGGCACCGCTGCGGTTTGCCCGGAGTTCCGATGGATTCACGATGGGCTGGAACTCGCGGACAGTTATTGCTTCAATCCGCACAAGTGGATGTTTACGAATTTCGACTGTGACTGTTTCTATGTGAGGGACCGCAAAGCGCTTATCGATGCCTTGACCATACTGCCCGAGTATTTGAGAAACGAGGCAACGCGGTCGGGTGCGGTTATCGATTACCGCGACTGGCACGTGCAGCTGGGCCGGCGGTTTCGTGCCCTGAAGTTGTGGTTTGTAATCCGGCACTACGGGGTCGAAGGTCTGGCGCATCACGTCCGCCGACACGTTGAGCTTGCCCAGGAGTTCGCGTCATGGATCGTCGAGAGTGGCCGGTTCGAACTTGCCGCTCCAGCTCCTCTCAATCTTGTGTGTTTCAGACACACGGGTGGTGACGACGTGAACCAGACCATCATGGACCGTTTGAACAAAAGCGGACGGCTGTATTTGACACATACTCGAGTAGACGACCGCCTGACTCTCCGGTTTTGTATCGGTCAGGCGATGACGGAAGCGCGGCACGTCGAACAGGCGTGGAAATTGATTAACGAAGTGGCGGCCGATATCGAATAACGCCGACCGTTTAGGAGTCGAAGAGATTTTATGGATATGATCGCGCTGACATTGATTCTCATAGCGGCGTTTGCGCTCATGGTGAGCCAGGCGCTGCGGTACGAATTGACGGCGCTGCTGATCATATTCGCGCTTCCCGCCGCGGGAATTCTGACGCCCGCGGAAGCGATGTCGGGCTTTGCGAACGAGGCTACGATAACCATCGCCGCGATGTTTGTTTTGAGCGCGGGATTGTCAAAAACCGGCGCGGTCGACTATGTCGCCCGCCTGGCTACCAGTGTTCCGGTTCGTGACCCGAAAGTTCTCCTTCTGATTATCGCGGGACTCGCCGCTGTCCCCAGCGCGTTCCTGAATAACACCGCCGTCGTGATCATGATGATTCCTGTGGTGCTGAGAATCTGCCAGCAAACGCAGGTTCTGCCGTCAAAACTGATGATTCCGTTGAGTTACTTTGCGATTCTCGGCGGGACGTTGACCCTTGTGGGCACCAGCACAAATATCCTGGTTCACAGTCTTTACAAACAGGCGGGTGGTGAAGGGTTCGGGATGTTCGAGTTCACGCCGATGGGTTTGTGTTACCTCGTGCTGGGGGGTGGGTTCATCCTGCTCTTTGCAAACAAGTTGCTGCCAAAGCGAAAGGTCTTGAGTCAGCTTCTCGAACGCCAGCACAGGAGCCGGTTTGTGACCGAAATAATTGTCCCCGACAAGAGCCGGTTGTCAGGCGACAACCTGGGGGGGCTGGTTTCGGGCATCGAAGACGTGAAAATCCTCGAGCTCGTCCGGGGTGAAGATGTTCTTTTGGGCCCCCCGGACAACACAGAGATAGAAACCGGTGACACGCTTCTTGTCGAGGGAACGGCACGTGGGATCCACACGCTTCTCGAAAGACAGGGCATCGACCTGGCGTCGGCAGTCGCGGACACACAACGCGTTCGTATCAGCCGGATGGATCTCCATGTGGTTGAGGCTGTTGTCACGCCGAACTCGCCGTTTTTCAATCTTCGGTTGGGCGAAATCGGTCTTAACAGGCATTATGGGATCAAGGTCCTCGCCGTTCAACGAATGGGGCGCCATCTCCATGAACGCCTTCGCGAGATGAAACTCCAGGTGGGCGACGTGTTGTTGATTCAGGGCGAGGAAAGCTCGCTCTACGAACTCCAGGCGACGGGCGACGTGCTTCTCGTCGAGGGAGTTGAAAGGACCCTTCGCTTCCCAAAGAACGCGCCGATCGCGTTTTTGATTATGGTTCTCGTCATTGTCGGCGCCACGTTCGGCTGGATGCCGCTGTCGATTCTCGCCGTCGGGGGGGCGGCGTTGATGATGCTGGTCAGGTGTTTGCGGGTTCGGGAAGCCTTTCGGTCGCTTGAAAGCTCGGTTCTTCTCCTTATTGCCGCCACCCTTCCGCTCGGGATCGCGATGGAAAAAACAGGCATGGCGGAGCTCCTGGCCCGCGGAGTGATTGGAATCGCGGACAATTTTGGCCCGACGATGTTGATCGCGATTGTGTACTTCATAACGAGTTTGCTTTCGGCGTTCCTGACCAACAACGCAACGGCGGTTCTTCTCACGCCCCTTGTTCTCGAGATTGCCCGAGAGATGGGGGTCGACCCCAAGCCGCTTCTCATCGCCGTCGCGTTTGGCGCCAGCGCGTGTTTTGCCACGCCGATCGGGTATCAAACCAACCTTCTTGTAATGGGTCCGGGCGGATATTTCTTCCGCGACTACCTGCGGATCGGTCTGGCGCTCAATCTGATTTTGTGGATCGCCGCCACATTCCTCATCCCTGTTTTCTGGCCGCTTTGACCGGGAGGACGTGACAAGTGGAACTCTATTTTATCCGTCACGGCAGGGCCGACCGCAGCGCGTGGGACGGCGGAGATTTTGAACGGCCGCTGACATCCGACGGAAAGTACCGAATGGAAAAACAAGCGCGGCGGCTCTCGGAGATAGGGTTCGAAGTGGATCGCATTGTCTCGAGCCCGTTAACCCGCGCGATTCAGACGGCCACAATAGTCGCCGATGTCCTGGAAATCAAAGATCGGCTTGTGGTTGATGATAGACTCGGGTTCGGGTTCGATGTGTCAGACGTGAGATCGTTGATTGAGGAGCACCCCGCCGTTGAACGGATCGCCTTCGTTGGTCACGAGCCGAGTTGCAGTTCGATTATCGGCGAACTTATCGGCGGCGCCATAGTGGTGTGCAAAAAGGGAAGTGTCGCGCGTGTGGATCTTTGCTCTCGGGACAGCCGGCACGGGGAGCTCGTTTGGTTGTTGCAACCTGCCACTTTATTGAAATGACCGGCTTGCGTCTCGTTGGATGTTTTCTTCGCTGCAGCCGGTAAACCTTTCCGCTACAACTTCTTAACCACGAGCGTTTTTTCGAACACCCTCTCGAACTCCTCGGCCCTCTGGGGGATATTCCATTCTTCGAGCTGCGTGCCCTTTTCCGATCGGGTCTCCAAAACGATCTCTTCGTCTCCCGACAGGAGCCGTACATGGTCGATAGCGTTAGTGTGACTTCGGTCGAGACTTTCCGCCATTCGCAGAAACGTCGCGAGAACCCTCACGATTTGGCCGGATCGTTTGTCGAGCGTGGCAAACTCGGGGTGTTTTTTGCGCGGGAAACGTTTGCGGTGAAAGAAAGCCGTCGACGCCATGATCGCGGTTTCGGTCTGATCGAAACCAAGAAGGTTGGCGTGGCGGATGAGATAGTAGGTGTGTGCCTCGTGGCTGTTATACGCGACAAACATCCCGACGTCGTGAAGAAGAGCGGCGTGGCCAAGAAGCTCCCTCTCCCATTCGCCCAGCGCGTGAAGCCCCGCCTCTTTGCCCGAGTCGAAAAGTTCGAGGGCGAGATCCGCCACGTGCCGCGCGTGTTGTTCGTCGAACCGGCAGGATCTTCCGAGTTTTAAAACACTACGCTCGCGGACCGTGTAGGGTTTCGCGTGAAGATCGTGCTGATTTGATGCGAGATAATCGACGAGGAGGCCGTGTTGAACGCCACGTCCGCTTATGCGGAGTTCATCGACATGGAGCGCTTTCATCAGACCATCGAGAACAGCGGCACCCGCGATGATGATGTCGGCTCTGTTCGCATTTATGCCGTGTACCTGCCGCCTCTTTTCGAGCGGAAGCTCACAAAGGTGTGAAATAACCGTTTTGAGCTGGGCGCGGGTCAAGAGATCTTCCGGAACGCGTTTACGTCCGTGGAACATCCGTGCGGCAATGTCGGCGAGATTCTCGATGGTCCCAGAACTGCCCACCACCGCCGCATACTTTTTGCCGGCAAGCCGTTGGATGACGCGGATCGCCCTGTTGTAAACATACTGACGGATCAATTTGTATCGGCTCCGTGGCACCGGCCCATTTTCGTCCTTCAGAAAAAATAGATTTGCGAGCCGGATTGCGCCGAGCTGCACGCTGTCGAGCGATTCGTAGTCGACGTTGTCGCCGACGATGAGCTCGGTGCTCCCGCCGCCAATATCGATAAAAAGAGCCGGGGTGCTTTCGAGATGGATGCTTCTCGATACTCCCAGGTAGATCAGGCGCGCCTCTTCGGGGCCTGAAATGACTCTAACGTCGAGGGCCGCTTCCTCATGCAGGCGCTCGATGAACTCGGCCCTGTTGTCGGCTTCACGGAGCGCCGACGTGGCGACCGCGAGGATGTCGTCCACTTCGAATCCCCTGGCCATTTCCGCGAATTCGCCGCAGACCAGCGCAGCGCGTTCCACGGCTTCGGGTTTGAGCATCCCGTCGTCGAATTCGCCCTCTCCAAGACGGACCATTTCTTTTTGCTTGCTGAGCACCGTGTACGTGTCGCCGGTGATGCCGACGATCAGCATCCGCACCGAGTTGGTGCCGATGTCCATGAACGCCGCGCGCTTCTCGTCGGGTTTTGTCGGGTGCACGTCTCCGCTCCAATTGAAAGGGTCGGTCGAAGGCAACTTTCGTGCAAGAATATGCGGGTTGCCCGCCACATGTAAAGCCCGTATGATCAGGGCCGTGCCGACTCAACGCGCTTTCAAGGTGCCCCGAATGAAGAACAAACCCCGAATATTCCAGGACGGCCGGCCGCTGATTCAAATTGCCGGAATCATCGATGACGATGAGGCGAAAATGGTAAGCGAATGCGGCGCCGGGTCCCTCGGATTTCCGCTTCGTCTTGGCGGTGGCAGGGAGGACCTCTCTGAGAAAGCGGCGCGAGCGATAATCGATTCGCTCCGGCCGCCGTTACACGGGATCGTGATTACTTATCTCGACCGCGCCGAGGAGATCCAGGCTTTGTGCCGGGACGTCAACGCCCCGGCCGTCCAGCTGCAAGGCGATCTGGCGCTCGAAGAACTCGCCGCCCTGGGAAGGTGCGCCGGAGACCTCTTTGTGATCAAATCGCTCATTGTTCGGAGGGAGAGTTTCTCCGATCTTCTCGCCGACGTCGAGAAAATGAGCCCCTTTGTCGACGCTTTCCTGACGGATACTTTCGATCCCGCCACGGGCCGGTCGGGGGCGACGGGCAAGACCCACGACTGGTCGGTCAGTCGGCGGCTCGTCGAGCTTTCGCCGCTTCCGGTTATCCTCGCCGGGGGGCTCACCCCCGGTAACGTTTCCGAGGCTATCCGTGTCGTTCGCCCCGCCGGGGTTGATTCCCATACGGGTGTCGAGGACGAGTCGGGCCGCAAGGATCGGCGGCTCGTCGAGATGTTTATATCTGAGGCGATGGACTCCTTCGCATCGTTGTAAAATTGTGCCCGCCCCGGCGCCCGAGTGAAATCCCGTTGTGAATCCGCCGGTACAAATTGACATTGGCTTTGAGACCACGTAATCTGTTGTGTTGAGTAATGGATATGGGGCCTGTGGCCCGCCGGAACGGGCCGGAACAACGGTATCTTCGCAGGAGGAATTTTCGATGCGTGAGGCAGTGGCGAAACTCTGGCCGGAGTTGGAATGGATTGAGAATGCCGAGCTTCGTGAGAGTGTTGAAAAGACGTGGATGAAAGCGTTGGAATTGAGTCCGCTCACCGCGGACGATCTGGAACGAATTCCTTTTACGCTGCTCGTTCCGAATTGCCCATCGACTTTTATGGAACACAAAAGATGTGTTGTGCACATCGCGCGAAAATCAGCGGAAGCGATGAAGGAATTTTTGGGAAAAGCGCTCGCGATTGACATGGATACTGTAATCGCGGGAGCCATTCTCGCCGATGTCGGGAAACTTCTCGAATACGAGAAAATAGACGGCGAGGCGAAGCAGAGTGTGCGGGGAAAACTTCTCAGACATCCTTTTACCGGTGTGGCCCTCGCGATGGAATGCGGAGTGCCCGACGATGTGTGTCACATCATCGCCGCACATGCAGGTGAAGGGGAACTCGTCAAAAGAACCACCGAAGCGACCATAGTTCATCATGCGGACTTTATGAGCTTCCTACCATTCAAAAACCTTTAGTAGTTGCCCGGTCTCAAGACGAACCGGTTGCAAGAAGCGGAGGCGATTTAGGGATGTCGGAAACAATTACAGCCAAAATGGCTCGCTGGGCCGCCGATTTGAAGTTCGAACACATCGGCGAGAACGCCGTTCACGAAGCGCGGCGTTATCTACTTGATTCTCTGGGGTGTGCGTTTGGCGGACTGCGCCAGGAAGACGCGGAGATCGCGCTCGATGTCCTCGAGGAAATCGGCGGCAAGGGAAACGCGACTATTCTCGGTACGGGAAAGAAAACCGACGCGGTGACGGCGTCGCTTGCCAACGCGTTGATGGTTCGTGTCATGGATTACAACGACATTTACTGGCAGCAGGATCCGTCGCACCCATCGGATATTATTCCAGCGGCGCTCGCCTGCGGTGAAAGGGCCGGCGGAAACGGCAAAGACTTGATCGTAGGTATCGTTTTGGGTCATGAGTTTGAGATGCGGTTCTGCGAAGCGGCGTTCCCCGGGATCCGGGAGCGCGGTTGGCACCACGCGACACTGACCGCTTTTGTTTCTCCGATCGTTGCCGGCTGGATGCTGGGTCTCGACTGGGAAAAGATCCAGCACGCCATCGGTATTTCCGCCTCGCGGCACTCAACGCTCGGTGCGGTTACGGCTGGGAAGCTTACGATGATGAAGAACACCGTCGATCCGATGGCGACGCAGAGTGGCGTGATGGCGGCGCTGCTCGCCGAAAAAGGCTACACGGGACCCGAGCATGTCGTCGATGGCAAGGAAGGCCTGACCCATTGTTTCGGCCCCGAATGGAAGCTGAATATTTTGACCGATGGGCTTGGAGATTCGTGGCGTATTGAAAAATGCGGGATGAAAGCATTTCCGACCGAAGCACTGACACACGCGCCTATATCGGCCACTCTCGATATTATAACTGAAAATGATCTTTCGCCCGACCAGGTCAAAGAGGTCCACATCCGCTCACTCGCTCGTGCGGCGGACATTCTCGCGGACCCAAGCAAGTACGACCCGCGCTCGAAGGAGACGGCGGATCACAGTTTGCCCTACGTGATTGCGGCGGCGATTGTCGACCGTCAGGTGACACCGGCGCAGTTCGAGCAGGAGCGGATCATGGATGACAAGATCCGCGAGCAGCTGAACAAGGTCGTGGTGGTTGCCGATCCGGAGATCGAAGCTGTTTTCCCCGAACTCCAGCGTGTGAAGGTTAAGGTCACGACGACGGACGGGAAGGAATTCGAAAAACAGCTCGACTATCCAAAAGGCGATCCACGCAACCCGCTCACCGATGCCGAAATCGAAGACAAGTTTGACGCGTTGGCCAGGCCGGTCCTGTCGGACGACGCGAGGAAACGGTTGAAGGACGCGGTGTGGGGCCTCGAAAATATCGGCTCGATCACCGAACTGATGGATCTCTGCAAAGCGGATATTCGCTAGCGGAGAAGGATACGCACCGAGTGGACGAAGGTTTTTTTGTTCAGGTCCTCGGACGCATTTGAATATTAGCGTCCTGCGGATTCACCAAAAACCTTTGTCCACTCGGTGCCGTGACGTACACGATTTTGTGCCATCTGCACGAGTACACATGGGAGGATGATAATGGGGCAGACCATTGTCGAAAAAATTGTCCAGGCGCACATGACCGAGGGGCCCGACCGGCCGGTGCGTGTCGGCGACGTCGTGTCGTTGCGTCCGCGGCACGTCATGACGCACGATAACACCGCGGCGGTTATGAACAAGTTCAAGGCGATCGGCGCCGCGAAAATCCACGACCCGCGGCAGCCGGTTTTTCCGCTCGATCACGATATCCAGAATACATCCGAGGCCAACCTGGCGAAGTACAAGGCTATCGCCGAATTTGCCGCCGAGCAGGGTGTTGATCACTATCCCGCCGGGACGGGGATCGGGCACCAGATCATGGTCGCAAACGGCTATGTCGTTCCCGGCTCGCTGGTCGTGGGGTCGGACTCGCATTCGAACATGTACGGGGCGCTCGGCGCGCTTGGGACGCCGGTCGTCAGGACCGATGCGGCCGCGATTTGGGCCACCGGCGAGTTCTGGTGGCAGATTCCGCGCACGATTGAAGTTGTTTTCAGCGGCAAACTTCGCGAAGGCGTCACGGGCAAGGATGTCATCGTCACGCTCTGCGGTCTTTACAACAAGGGCGAGGTGCTTAACGCCGCGGTGGAGTTCACGGGGCTCGGCGTCGCGGGTTTGAGCATGGATGAGCGGATGGCCATTTCAAACATGACGACCGAGTGGGGAGCGCTTGTTGGATGGTTCCCGGTCGACGACGTTACGATCCGATATCTCAAAGAACGGCATGCCGTGCTCAGCGCCCAGGGTGTTGAGCGGTTTACCGAAGGTGACATTGCAAACTGGGAGACCAGCCCGCCGTCGCCGGACGGTGACGCGAACTACGCGGCCCGGATTGAAGTGAACTTGGAAGATGTTAGTCCGCATGTATCGGGGCCCGATTCGGTCCAGGTGATGCGATCGGTTTTCGATATCGAAAAAGAGAAAATTGCGATTCGCAAAGCGTACCTTGTCTCGTGCGTGAACAGCCGGTACAACGATCTTGAAGTCGCCGCGGCCGTGTTGAAAGACAAAAAAATCGCGGACGGTGTCGAGTTCTACGTTGCCGCAGCCAGCCGGGAAATCCAGGATGCCGCGGAAGCCAGCGGTGTATGGGGGACGCTCCTGGAGGCGGGCGCGCGTCCGCTTCCCCCCGGATGCGGACCGTGCATCGGTCTTGGGACCGGGCTTCTCGAGCCCGGAGAGGTAGGGATCTCGGCGACGAACAGGAACTTCAAAGGTCGAATGGGGTCGCGCGACGCGCAGGCGTATCTGGCGAGTCCACAAGTAGTTGCCGCGTCGGCCATCGCCGGTTTTATCACCGGCCCCGATGTCGTCGACGGGCGCAGTCCCGACAAACAGTTCTCTGTAATCGAATCCGGCCCCGGCGCCGGTGGTGAGAGCGTGGAGATTCAATCGGGGTTCCCCGAGAAGATCCAGGGACGTCTCGTATTTGTCCCGCAGGACAATCTCAACACCGATGGGATCTACGGCAAGGACTATACCTACAAAGAGGGAATGACACGCGAGGAAATGTCGCGTGTCCTGATGGAGAACTACGATCCCGAGTTTTCGAAAAACACATTCGAGGGCGATGTGCTCGTCGGAGGGAACAATTTCGGAACGGGATCGAGTCGCGAGCAGGCGGCGACTGCCTTTCAGGCGAAGGGCATCGCACTTGTTATAGCTGGAAGCTTTTCGCAGACGTATTTGCGAAACGCTTACAACAACGGATTTGTGTGTATCGAATGTCCGGAACTCGTCCAACGGCTCCGCGAAGAACTCGCGAGTGACATCGAATCGGGCAAGCCGACGATTATTCCCGGCGACGAGCTGGTCATCGATTTTTCACGCGGAACATTGACCCACCGAGGCGAAACGTTCGGTTTCCCGCCGCTGGGTTCGGTTCCTCAGTCGCTGGTGATCGCGGGAGGCATCGAGAATCTCGTTCGCAAACGACTCGGTCTCTCGTAGCGATTTCAAAAACAAACATTTGTGAAGGGGGATGTAACGATTATGAAGCGTACAGTAGTAACGATGCCCGGTGACGGTATCGGCAAAGTGGTTCTTCCGGAGTCCGTACGGGTGTTGGAGGCGGTTGGGTTTGAGGCGGATTACGTTCATGCGGATATTGGTTGGGACTTCTGGATCAAAGAGGGAAATCCGCTCCCCGACAGAACCCTCAAGCTCTTGAAAGAACACAAGCTGGGGTTGTTCGGCGCGATCACTTCGAAGCCGAAAAACAAGGCCGCCGAAGAGCTCAGCCCAGAGCTTCGTGACAAGGGATACGTCTACTTCAGCCCGATCGTCGGGATGCGGCAGAAATTCAATCTCGATGTTTGTATCCGTCCCTGCCGGTCGTTCCCCGGCAATCCACTCAACTTTATCCGCCAGACCGCCGACGGTGGCTTCGAAGAGCCGAAAGTCGACGCGGTGATCTTCCGTCAGAACACGGAGGGGCTCTACTGCGGCCTGGAATGGACAAATCCGCCCGAAGAGGTGCGGAAGGGTTTCGGGACCCATCCAAAATACAAACCGTTTGCGGATGTCAAAGGCGAAGATTTGGCGGTGTCTGTCCGCATGTTTACGCGCAATGCGTGCACGCGAATCATGGAGGCCGCTTTCGCCTACGCGAAGAAACACGGGTACCCATCGGTCACCGTTTGCGAAAAGCCGAACGTGCTTCGTGAGACTTCGGGAATGCTCGAAGACGTGGCGGCCAGCGTGAAGGAGAAGTATCCTGATATCGAACTGTGGTCGACCAATATTGATGCGCAGATGATGTGGCTGACCAAGAATCCGGAAATCTACGGCGTGGTCGTCGCGGGCAATCTCTTTGGCGACATCGTTTCCGATGCGTTCGCCGGTCTTGTCGGCGGTCTCGGGTTTGCCTGCTCGGGAAATATAGGCGACGAAGTCGCCGTATTCGAGCCCACGCACGGCTCGGCGCCAAAATATGAAAACCTCGATCCGCCGATCGTCAACCCGATCGCGATGGTGTTGAGCGCGGCGATGCTCGTCGATCATGTGGGCGAAGGCGACAAGGCGAAGCGGATGCGCGACGCGGTTGCCGCGGTTGTCAAGGAAGGCAAGGTTCGCCCGTACGATATGATGAAACTCGCGGGTGGGCCCGACGCTATTTCTAAGGGTGCGGCGACGGCGATACAGATGACCGACGCGATTATTTCGAAGCTCTAGGTTTACGCGGAAAAGAGGAAGGGAAATGCCCAAAGCAAAGAAGAAAACCGTGAAAGCACGGGGACGCGCGGGCGCGCGGGCGAAGCGGCCCGCGCCGAAGAAAGGCGAGGCCGGCCGCCGCGGAGACGATGTAAAGTCCGATCTCTTTGTATCGGTGACATTGTCGGACAAAGGAGGCGTGGAACTCAAGCTCCGTTCGAAGGTCGAGGCGTTTTTTGGCAAGTCGATCCGCGAGACGGTAAAGAAGGTTCTCGCCGGTTACGGTGTCAAGAACGCCAGGGTTGAAGTCGAAGACAAGGGAGGGCTGCCGTTCGTTATTGGCGCGAGAGTTGAGACGGCGCTAAGGCGCGCCGGGTGCAAGGGACGCACACCGATCGGGCGGAAGATCAAGCAGTCGGGACCGACGGCAAGCGACCGGCTGCGCAGGTCGAGGCTCTATCTTCCCGGTAACGAACCCAAATTCGCGATAAATGCGGGAATTCATAGACCCGACGCCGTGATTCTCGATCTCGAGGATTCGGTTCATCCCGGCGAGAAAGACTCGGCCCGGATTCTGGTCAGAAACGGACTTCGATGCATCGATTTTCTCGGCGCCGAACGGATGGTCCGGATAAACCAGCTTCCCATGGGACTCGATGATCTCGACGAAATCATTCCGGAGTCGCCGGACCTGGTGTTGATCCCGAAGGTCGAAACCGCCGAACAAGTGGCCGACGTCGACAAGCGGATCAAAAAGATCCAAGGGCAGCACAAAATCAAATCGCCGGTGTGGTTGATGCCGATCATCGAGTCAGCGCTTGGTGTCGAGAACGCGTTTGCGATAGCGGGCGCGGCCGATACCGTGGTGGCTCTGACCATCGGGCTCGAGGATTATACCGCCGACATGGGCGTTCGCAAGACCAGGGAGGGAGACGAATCGCAGTTCGCGCG
The DNA here is from genome assembly GCA_963791045.1 of Candidatus Latescibacterota bacterium. GTDB lineage: Bacteria > Krumholzibacteriota > Krumholzibacteriia > WVZY01 > WVZY01 > CAWBQK01. The sequence continues at coordinate 278,639 of CAWBQK010000013.1, read as the reverse complement.
TGTCCGCCTGGCCAACGCGGCGCGTGCCGCCGGCGTGCAGGCGATCGATTCGGTCTACGGGGATGTGGGCGACTCGGACGGTCTCAAAGCGTGGGGTGTTCGCGCCCGCGGTCTTGGATTCGAAGGAATGGGGTGTATTCACCCCCGTCAGATCCGGGTGATTCACGAGGCGTTCGCCCCCGGACCCGAAGAAATCGAAAAGGCGCTCAAGATCGTTGCCGCTTTCGATGCCGCAAAGAAGAAAGGCTTAAGCGTCGTCAGCCTGGGGACGAAGATGGTCGACCCGCCGGTCGTGCTGCGGGCACAACGGCTCGTGGAAACGGCGAAACGCGCGGGGTTGATTTCAAAAAAGTAAGATACGCAAACAAAACGACTGATCGTGGAGGCAGACAATGAGCGGTAAATCCGACTTTGTCGTGAATAAGGTGGGGCGAAAAGTCCCCAAGATTGTTAACGGTCGCGAGCAGGTTCCCTATCTGGGAGTCGGCGCGTACAAACCCAAAGGTCACAAGTATGGGGCGCCGATTCGTTCGTGCCGGGATTATCCGGCAAACGGGGACAAGCGCGTTCGCGATCTCAAGACAGCTCTCAAGAAATGCGGACTCAAGGACGGGATGACGATATCGAGTCACCACCATCTCCGCAACGGAGACAAGGTGGCGAACATGGCGCTCGGCGCCGCAGCCGAACTCGGGGTCAAGGACTTGATGTGGTTCCCGACCGCGTCGTTTCCGTGTCATGAGCCGATGATAGATCTTATGGATCGCGGTGTGATCCATCATATCGAGGGAAGTATGAACGGCCCCCTCGGGCGCTACGCGTCGCACGGTAAGATGCGCGGCCTGGGTGTGCTGCGATCGCACGGCGGCCGTTGGCAGGCGATCCAGGACGGCGAGGTTCACGTCGATGTCGCTGTTATCGCGGCGCCGACGGCGGATCCGTTTGGCAACTCGGACGGATCGCACGGGCCTTCGGCCTGCGGCTCGATCGGTTTCGCACTCGCCGATTCGATTCATGCGGATCGTGTAATTGTCGTCACCGACAACATCGTCCCCTTTCCGTGCATCCCGTGGCAGGTGCAAGGCAACAATGTGGATTTTGTTGTCGAAGTAGATAAGATCGGCGATCCGGCGAAGATCGTATCGGGCACGACGCAAATCACGAAGAGTCCCGACCGGCTTCTCACCGCTGAATATGTGGCCCGTTTTATACGGGAATCGGGGATCATGCGCGATGGGTTCTCCATCCAGGCGGGTGCCGGCGGCATCGCTCTGGCCTTCGTCGAGATTCTCAAAAACATGATGCGCGAAGACGGCGTCAAGGCGCGTTTTGTCCGCGGCGGATCGACACAGTATCTTGTCGATATGTTGAACGAGGGGCTCACCGATTACATCCTCGACGGACAGACGTTTGATCTCGCCGCCGTCGAGTCGATCGGTTCAAACCCTTCGCACGTAGCGACGACGCCGTTTACGTCGTACAACTTCCACGGGAAGGGCAACTTCGCCAGTCTGGTCGACGCGGCGGTTCTGGGGGCGACCGAGGTTGATGTTAATTTCAACGCCAATGTCGTGACCCATTCGGACGGCTACCTGCTCCACGGCATCGGCGGCTGGCAAAACTGTCTCGCCTCGGGATGTACGATTCTCGCCATTCCTTCTTTCCGCGACCGGATACCGGTGATCGTCGACAAGGTGACCACGGTGACCGGCCCCGGCGAACTCGTCGATGTCGTGATCACTGAGCGCGGGATCGCCATCAATCCTCGGCGGAAGGATTTGCTCAAAGCGGTTAAGAACACGAGTCTCCCGATTCGCCGTATCCGTGATCTCAAAGACGAGATCGAAGGAATCATCGGCGGCAAGCCGGAGGAACCGCCGGTAACCGATAAGCCGATCGCCGTCATTAAGTGGGTTGATGGAACGGTTATCGATACCGTGTGGCAGGTTGAAGAGTAATCGATTGAGATGTTCTTCGACTGATGAAGTCAAATACCCGGGGCGGGGCCGGCGAGGTCCCGTTTCCGGGTCTTTGATTTGAACAAGACTTTTATCATTTCTTGCGCCGGGTAAAATCGATGACATATAACACACGCATAAAGGTTCGCGGCTATCATCTCGATGTATATGGCCATGTCAACAATGCGCGGTATTTAGAGTTTCTTGAGGACGCGCGGTGGGAACTCATCGAAGAGAAAATCGATATCGGTGCGTGGCTCGAGCGCGGCCTGGCGTTTACTATCGTAAACATAACGATCAACTACCGCCGTGCCGCTATGCTCGGTGATCTTCTCGAGGTGAGATGCGCGCTGTCGAGGCTGGGCGAAAAAAGCGCGACGGTCCGCCAGGAAATTCATTTTGCCGATACCGACGATGTCGTCGCGGACGCGGAAGTCACCTTCGTTGTTGTTGATGCGAAGACGAACAAGGCGCTTCCCCTGGAGGGAGACCTCCGCGACGTCATAGCCTCGCTCGGCTGATCCCCGCTCCCATCAATTCATTGTTCCCGAAATCATCCACAAGGTGAGCGCGCCGCGCAGGCTCCACGCCACGGTTCTTATCCAGTTGGAGCCGACGAGCGAACGGTAGAGCCGCGTGTCGTATTTTTTCGACAGCGCAAAATGTTTTGGGACCTGCATGAGAAAAGTGGCAGTCCAGATGACGGCGAGCAGCGCCAGACCCATCCATATCTGCGCTGATGTAACGCCTTCCGGCCGGTTCAGGGCAATGAGTACCCCGGTGATTCCTTCGACCACGGACGGTAGGGTAATCACGCGCATGGTCAAGTTCATGTGCAACTTGTGGTATTCGGGAAAGGCTCCCTCGCCGATCTTGTTGAAAAGAGGGTAATGGATGATTTGGACAAACCAGATGACGCCGACCATCATCCACGTTGCGGCGGTGTGAAGCAAAAGCAACATGATTGCGAAAGCTCCCATTGGGGCGTGCTTGTTCGATCAGGCCGAAGGCTATTTCAAAAGAACCATTTTTCGTGTTTTGACAAAGCTGCCCGTATTGAGACGGTAAAAATAGACACCGGAAGCCACGGGTTCTCCGTAATCGTTTTTTCCCGCCCATGTGATCGAGTAGGATCCCGCTCCCTGTGACTGCGATACCAACCGCCGCACCAGGCGGCCGTTGACATCGTAAACATTCAACTCGACGTTGGTTCTTGCGGGAAGCTGATAGGCGATGGTTGTCACCGGATTGAACGGGTTGGGTACGTTCTGTCCCAGCTTGTATTCATAGCGCGTGACACGATCTCCGATACCCGTGGCAGGCGAAATCGATGCCGCCGCCGAGTAACCGCCCGCGTAGCCGCCGGTGTCGACGGCGGAGACAACATAGTACGAGGAATCCGCGGGAAGGTCGAGTGTTGTTGTCGAGTCGGATCCCGAGACGAGCGCGACAAAATTCAACTCTGAAGGGGTGAAGCCTCCGATGGTGTCGCAATAAACGGCATAATTGGCGATGTCGCTCTCGGGATTTTTGTCCCATTCGAGAACCACGTTTGCCCCCTCCACGTCAGCCGCCAGGTTGTTGGTGAAGGCAGGCTGTTCCATCTGGAATGTGTGCGAGCCGTAGACTCCCAGATCCCCGCGCGATCCATCTGGGTCCGTGTACAAACCGTTTACAATACCCGCGTCGATCGCCGGAGAATGAAGCGCCAGGTGATAATCGCCGCCCGCGGGATCGACGAAGATCGGGTCGGCGGATATCGAACCGTCGCCCGGCGTGCAATTCGAATAGTCCCCGCCCGAGTTGTTCCACGTGAGGTTGTGAGACAAGACGGGGGGTTGTCCCGAGGTGGACGAAACGCCCAGCCCCGTGTTGTTTGTGACAATATTATTGAAAATCTCAACGTCTCCGCCGACCAGCAATCCTCCCACACCGCTTGCCGAGTTGGCGTTGAGCGTGTTTCCGATTACGGTTCCGGAATTTGTTACGCTCACCACCAGCGCGCCGCCGGTGCTTGCCGACGCATTGCCGGTGAAGAGGTTGTGGGTCACAAAGAAAGAGCCGGCCGTTGCATAAGCGCCCCCTCCGACCGCGGCGGAGTTGGACACAAAAGTCGACGTTGACAGTGTGGCGTTGGTCGAGTCGATGGCGGCGAGTCCGCCGCCGAGGCCGGCGCTGGTGTTGCCGTTGAACTCGACCCCGTCTATTACGGCGGTCGTTTTCTTGAGCCTGACACCGCCGCCGGCGAAGGATGCCTCGTTTGCTGATAGAGAGCCGCCGGTCATTGTCAGGTTGGGGCAGTTTTCGACATAAAGCCCGCCGCCCTCCGCAGCGGAGGTATTCGACGAAAAGACATTATCCGTCAAAATCATTTCCGGCGAGTCGACGATGGCAACGCCGCCGCCAACAAGAGTTTCGGGCGATGCGAATAGCGAGTTGCCCGAGATTGTATTGCCCGAGACCGTCCCTGTGCATCCGCGGAGGTACAGGGCGCCGCCCTGGGTCGCCGCGTTGTCGTGGATATAACTGTCACGAATGTCTACCTGGCACCCGTCGGCGAAGACCGCTCCTCCAAGACCGTAGTTCATCGGGCCACCCGCCGCGCTGGAACTGATTTCACAATTGGCGATGACCGCACTGCCCCCGACGAATCGGACCGCGCCGCCAAAATAGGCGCCGAAGGGGAAAAAGTCATACACGCCGGTGCCGTTCTGGATTGTAAATCCATCGAACCCCGCGTTTTGCGACGCGCCGGTAAAAGTGATGTTGCCGTTTATGGCGTTCAGGTTAACAAGCGTCTTGCCGGTTTCAAGGTCACGGGCGCTGAAATCGTTGTTCCATCCGCCGTGAAAAACAACGCCGTGATTGACGATGAGCGAAAAGTCGTCAAAGGTCATCGTCACGACGAAGAGCGTATCGCCGTCGTAGGTGGCTGCGATGGCGTCTTCAAACGACGTGGCCGCGTTTGCCGGCGACAGATAGGGAGGACCGTCCCCGCCCGTGGGCGAATAATAGTGCCGCGTCGTGGGGAGAACTTCGAATACATCCGTGAGTGTCGCGAACTGACCGTCACGGTTGAAGACCCGGGCGTTGCGAAGTCCCGGGGGAGCGGATGCGAGAACCGTCGTATGGGCGATAAGCGTGTGGTCGTTGATAATATCGATCCCGTGGACGAAGATGTCGTCCCCCATTTCCAGTCTGATCCCGGGGTAGAAATTGGATCCAAAAAGAGTGATCGATGTGTCCACTCCGTGGAATCCGGACGGAGGATCGACCGTCGACAATGTCACCGTGGGGAGAAGAGGCGGTTCCGCCGGTGCACATGGGTTGTTAATCTCCCAACCAAGATGACTCACTGTGTACGTGCAAACTGAGAACGAGTTTTCTTTCATCATGCAGTCGCGGCTGTCGGGATTGCCGACTTCGCAATTGCCGTTGATTACGCCGTTGGCACAAACGTACGTGGGCGATGAGCACCCGCCCGCATACTCGTCGCAGGCGCCGAAGATATGGCCGGTTTCGTGAGCGAATACCTCGGCGGTCGTCCATCCCTGAACGTGGTAGAGCAAAACCGTATGCGGGCCATACCAGTATGCGTATGCCGTTCCGCCTCCGGGAAAGCTTGCCGCCGCGGGGGCCGGGTTGTAAGGGATGAAAGCCGAATACGAGCGGTCGGTGTTGTAATACGATCGCTGCCAGGTGTTGAAAGCACTAACACGGGAAAAGCGAGTTCCCGATGTGTAACCGAAGTTCGACATGATTTCGTTAATCCACGTTTCCTCGTATTCAGTGGTATGCAGAATCGGTTCGACCCACTGCTGACATCTCTCGTCGGCTCCCGAATAATAATTGATGAGGAAGGTAACCCAACAGTCCCCGTGCTGCGCGGCGCGGCTGGACCACCAGTAGAGCGCGGTTCCCACGCCGTTTATATAATTCTGCATGTGTTCGGGCGTCCATGTGTACTGATCCGGGTCGGAACCGGTGCCGTCGCTTTCCACGAAGAAAAGCGTCAACGCCACTGTGCCCGTCATGTAGTCGCTGTTGCCCGCGGTGGCCATCGTGGTCGGGTTGAGGGGAAGACCCTCTTCTTCGAGTTTTTTAGCGTCCAGCCCGTTGGCCAGCAGGTTATCGAGGTAAGCGCGGGGGTCGATGTCGTCAGCCGAAAAAAGGTCGGGCTCGCGTTGTTCGCGCGGGCCGTCCGCCGTTACCGACTGTATAAACCGGTCCCGATCCGCGGCCAGTTCGCCTCTGACGGCGGCGTTAAAGAATCCGACCATCGCTTCCGATCTCGAATCGTTCGTCTGGACTTCGCCGGGAAGTACCTCGGTATGATAGATGTCCTTGATTCCCGTTTTTCCGATGAGTTGATCGCGAATCTCATACGGTATCACGCCGACGAGAAGAGAAGGGGGCGACATGATGGCGACGGTGCCGCCGTAAGATTGAATCAACCGGCGGGCGACGTGCATCGAAGCGATGTCGTCCGTCTCGAGTTCGATGAGGCTTATGCCCTCGAGAAAACCAAGATCATTTGTCCCTGGTTCGACGGCGCGCACCGAGTACGGCGACAGGACGGTTACGATGATGGCAATGGCGAACCCAAGGCGAAGAAGCGTAGTCATAGGATGTTTGCTCCTGGTGTTTACATAAGTCTAGTTAGGGGTTGCTCGTCGGATAGGCCACCAAGGACAGAGAACAGGCAATGATTAATTATAGCACGAAGCGGCCAACTCATTCAAATATAATAATGTAGAAGTGTTTGTCAGGTGAAAAATCGTGCAAATTGCGCGTCCGCCGCTAACCTCTTTGTGCGGTAGGAATTCGCGAGGCGAAAATCGCAATATCTAACGATTGGGGTCCGAAAAAGCGGAGTAGGACGCAATGACGCCGGGAGAATCGGAGCGCCGCGCGACAAAATTGAACCCGACGGCAAACCGGAGAGAGAGTAGTTGTTTGTAACGAATCGCGTCCGTTCCGTCATCGCGCTGGCCGCCGCGGAGAGCACGGACCATCGAGCGGACTGTTCGATTAAGCCACATCGTGATTGCCATCGACCATTGGGCGACGGCGCGGAACGCCGGCTGAACGACGGGAATGTATCGTGGAAAAAACATGCTCTCGATCTGGTACGCGGTGCCGTTTCGCGCGGCAAAAATACGATTGGGACGAAATCCATGTTTTATGAGCAAGTGCTCGAGTCCGAGGTGTGTCATGTGGTAGTAGGACATGCCGTGGAACGGTTCGAGAAACGCCGCATATCCGAACAGTACGCCGTGGGCGGCGAGGACCCTCTTGATTTCCATCATGAAAATATCGAGATCGGGAACATGTTCAAGAACGGCGGCGCACAGCACGCCGTCAAATGATCCGTCGGGAAACGGAAGGTGAAGGCCATCAGCGATGACGCTGCACCCGGGTCCCTTTAAATCGACGCCGATCCACTTGCCGCCCCGTTTTTCGATTTCTTGCCTGTACGGCCCGAGCCCGCATCCCACGTCGAGGATTCGTTTGCCCGATAAGCTGCCGACGATGTCAAAAAGCTCTTTGCCGCCGCCAGGCGGACGGGTGAAATCAATATCAGGATTCAACTGATCGGTGATTCGAACATCCTGATCGAGAGCTCCGGTGCTTGTTTTTCCCATGTCGTTCTCGGGCCTTTGACGGAGATTCAAAGATTGGTTCCGTTTGACTCACACAGCGTTGGAGACAGGATACGATTGCGGACGAGTTGAGTCCAGACGCTATTTATCCCGCCCCCCGATGGACTATATGCTTCGAAGACCGGACTACAGATCGATCTCGAACGTGACGAACATCAACTGCCCGTTTCGTTCCACCTGGCACACGACAGCATCGCCCGGTTGGAGTTGGGCGGCTTCCTCGCGCAGTGTTTTCACATCGATGATCCGGGTCCGATTCATCGTATAAATGATATCGGACGCCCGAAGACCATCCGAGAAATAGGGAGTGTCCGCTGAGCGTGCGGCCACCACGACGCCGAAATCACGCCGAGGGTTGGGGAGCATCCCCCGGATCTTATCGTCGATATCGAGACAAAGTATTCCCAGCTCGGGAACGAGATTCTTGCCCGGACTGACGAGGTCGGAGAACTGTGCTCCTTTGTCCGCCCGCTCAATGACGGTCACGCGCGCCGTCAATAGCTCGGATCCGCGCCGTATCTCTAGCGTAATTCTGTCGCCGATCGGCCGCTGGTAGAGATTGACATCGAATTGACGTCCGTTCTCCATCATCTTTCCGTCGAGCGACATCACGATGTCTCCGATCCGAAGACCGGCGAGTTCCGCGGGGCCGCCCGGATAGACGTCGCCAAGAATGACGCCCCAATCCGTGTCCATCCCGAGGCCGGCGGCCATCATCGCTGTAATTGTCTGTGCGTGCACGCCGATGTGTCCACGTTGGATTCTGCCGCTGGCGCGAAGCTGGTTGAATACATTCTTGACAATATTGCTCGGAGCGGCAAAGCCGATTCCTTCGCTTCCGCCGGACTGCGAGAAAATAAGTGTGTTGATGCCCATGACTTTGCCCTCTGTATCGACAAGCGGTCCGCCGCTGTTGCCGGGGTTTATCGAGGCGTCGGTTTGGATATAGATCATCGGATCCTCGGGTCGCAGCTGTCGCGCGACCGAACTGACCACGCCCATCGAGACCGAGTTCTGGAGCCCGAGGGGACTGCCAAACGCGAGAACGATTTCACCGGGCTTTAGGGTATCGGAGTCACCGAGTTCGAGGAAGGGAAGGTCTTTTCTCTGTATCTTCAGTACAGCGAGATCTGTTTCAAGATCGATTCCGATGATTTGCGCTCCGACCCTTTCGCCGGCCGGTTTGAGTACCGACGTCGAGGATTCCTTGCCGTTCGCAGGTGACTGCAAAACCACCTGGACGCGTCGCGCTTCCGAAACGACGTGGGCGTTGGTCACGATGTATCCATCCGGATCCAGTATGACGCCGCTCCCTACCGCCCGCCGTTTGCTGATGAGCCCGCTCGCGAGCGACCCCTGTTTGGCGGGTGGGCCGTAACCGGCCGAGTATATTTGTACCACGGCGGGACCGACTCGTTGCGTTAGCGACTCGAAGGAGTTGCTGAGTTCGATCAATCGCTTGGTGTCTTTGCTGTTCGAATTCTTGTTCGCGAAGGCGGGGCCCGCCATAATGAAGAAAGAAAGAAAACCACAAATTCCGATAATGATTATTCTTTTGGTCAAGATTGCCTCCTCGCGGCGGGATATGGCGACGTCTTATAATGCGAATATAGGGTTCCCTTTTAGTGTGTGGCAAACCCTTGTTATCGACGGTGTGGCGGGGCGTGACGGCTCCGCACTGCGCCGCAACGTTCCCCGTTGAATCCGATCGTGTCCGTGGCGGCCTTGTTGTTGCCTCGTTCCGGCGGATGCCTCATATTATAGCCGGTGCAGCCTTAGATTCCACTACTTCAATCATAACCGACGTCAGCGCCCGGCCTCGCCATATTCGAGCAGGCCCGGGCATCAAATATGCTGATACTGTCATTGCTCTCTGTATCCAAATCCAATCGAAGAGGTGGGATCTTGCGGTCAACGTGTTTCGAATATATGGTCTTGGGCGTGTTGAGCGTCTTTCTGATTCTCGGGACGGCTTGTTCCTCGCCGACGGAAACGGCTCCGACAGCGCAATATACGCCTCCCGGAGACTGCCGCGACAGGGACTGTCCATCCGGAGAAGAGTGTATTGGTGCGGGATGTGTCCCCGTTCGCCCCGCGTTATATCCGCATATCCAATTGGCGTCGGCGCTTCTTCGTGAATACACCGATTTTACAGAGATTGATTGGCGGGCGGAGAACTACGATCTGTTGATTGGCCGAACCGCGACGTACGCCGATCGGCTTCGGGCGGGGAATCCGAATGTCCGTCTGTTCGATTACGCGACATTTCGGTACAACTTTTTTGCGCATGATGCCGAGGATTGGGCTGCCCTCAACGGTTACACTTACGAGGACTTCCTTCTCCATTACCTCGAAGATGTCAACGTTCCAGGGTACGAGTCGACCGTCCTGGTGCCCGGGTACCCGGCCGGATTCGTCCGGGATGGAATCCAAACCCGGAACCCGATGCGGCTCCGGCGACGGCGGTCTCGCGTTACGAATCGCGTGTCTTTGGTGTTCCGCAAAAAGTCCAGAACCCGTGGAATCTCGCGAATATCAATTACGAAGGGTATCGCCGGTTTCTCATCGACGAGATGGAACGGTTGATGGATGGGTCGCTGTACGGCGCGGCCAATTTCAGCGGTCCGGTGGATGGAATCATGGTCGACCACGGCGTCTTTTATCCGCAGTTCAATGAAGGGCTGCTCGGCAAGACAAAAGAATACTACGGCATTGATCTCGATTATGCGCATCCCTATGCGCAGGGTTTCCTCGAATTCTATGCGGAACTCTCCGAGGCGTTGAACGATCGGTTTTCGCAGGGCGCCGACATTATGCCCAACTTCGGGCACGCCTTGTTTCTCGACAGCACCGATCCGCTTTCTCAGGGTGTTCTCGATATCCTCGACTGGGCGTGGGCGGAAGTCTGGGTGATGTACCGCGGGTACCATTACCCGACGAGTGGATCACTTCGTGTTATCACGTACGAGAGAGACTACACCACGGCGGTGGCAAGTATTGTCCGCCAAACACGCGCGGGCGGGCGCAGGGTGCTGGGTGCGAGGGATGTGGCGATGGCTCCCAACGGATCGGATCGTGGAAGGCTATACACCTTGTCTCTCTACTATCTGGTCCACAACGCGAACACTTTTTATCTCTACGAAAGTTTCAACGGCCACTACTTTCAGCAACCTATTTCCGAATGGCAGTGGAATCCAGCCGTCGAATACGACGTCGGCGTCCCGGCTCCCGTCCCAGAAGGTTTTGTCGATTTCGAGGGTGTCGCCGGTAGCAATGAGCACTTCGAATTTGCTTCGGGACCCGATCCGTACGATCCGTCGTTGACATACCACGTGTTGGCGCGGAATTTCACAAACGGGATGGTCCTTGTCAAGATGCTACCCGATGGCTCGGTAGTTGATCAGCAATCGATTACCGTCCACACACTCGACCAGCCGTACAGGATTTTAAATGCGGACGGAACGGTCGGGGATCTGGCCGTGACAGAGGTTTCCATACGGAACAACGAGGGTATTATCCTCATCCTGCCCTGATGGTCTCGCGCGGCCACCGTGCCGGCCACCGCGCCGGCCATCGTGCCGGCCACCGTGCCGGCCACCGTGCCGGCCACCGCGCCGGCCATCGTGCCGGCCACCGCGCCGGCCATCGTGCCGGCCAATGATTTCAATTCTGATATTTAGAGATCGAGAAGACGCGAAAGGTTGCCGCCGAGAATCGCCTCGAGGTCTTCGGGGCGAAGTCCGGCGTCGTGCATCGCTCTGATCTGTTGGGTGAGAACATCTCCCCGGTAGCCTCGGGGGAAACCGGCCGTATCCGAACCATAGAGGATGCGCTCGGCGCCAAACACATCGACGGTTTGTGCGAACAGGTCTTCGAGGTACAGCGGCGGCGCCTGGAACATTCCCCACGTGTTCGATCCGGCGGTATCGGTGTAGACGTTGGGACAGGTGAGCCCAAGCTTGAGGAATTCATCGAAGAAACCGGCGCCAAAATGGGGGACGACAAACGTCTGGTCGGGCCTCGCCTTCGCCACCGGAATGAGACTTTCGGGGTGGGCGCGGTCCATTGGATAATCGGCTTCGAGTCCGAGAACCGCCCGAACCGGCACCCGCAGCAATCCGCAATGGACGAATACGATCAAGTCGAGTTTTCGCGCGAGGTCCAGAGCGGCCGTTGCTTCGTCATCACCAATTCCAAAATCGTGCATCGCGGGAAAGAGAATCACTCCCGTGAACTCGAACCTGGCGTGCAATGCTTCGAGGTTGGTTAGCGTTTCGGGTTGTTTTGGATTCACCGTCGCAAACGCGGACATGCGTCCGTCTGATGTCTGCGCCGCTTCGCCGACAACCGCCGTTTCCTCCGGAACCGACGCGAATATGAGCGCGTGTTCGACGCCACTGTTGTCGAATTCAAGGATCAACCGATCGCGCAATGCGATGTGGTCGGCTTCGGGAACATCCACACCGCTGACGTTCAGCCGATCGATCAATCCTTCGACGTTGTCGGGACGAGTTTCGGCAGCCTGACACTCATAGAAAATGCGGCTGAAGAAATGAACATGCGAGTCAAGAATTTGCAACGTTGGTCTCCTGGGACGATTCATTTTCTTTATGGTTTAACCTTCCCCGGTCCCGAGAAAGATACGGAGTTCGCCGATTGAATTCAACGAATTTTGGAGCTATAATGTGTGTGACAGTTCCACTCCCCATCCGGCTGGTGCTTTGAATGACAAAAGAGACAACCCAATCATTTCAGGCCAGATACTGGCATCATCTCGAAGATGGCCGCGTTCAGTGCGATCTGTGCCCCCGGGAGTGCAAGCTCCGTGACGGCCAGAGGGGGATGTGTTTTGTCCGCGCCTGTGAGGGGAACTCGATCGTACTTACAACCTACGGGCGCTCGAGCGGCTTTTGCGTCGATCCGATCGAGAAAAAACCCCTGCATCATTTTCACCCCGGATCCGCGGTGTTGTCTTTCGGGACGGCGGGCTGCAATCTCGCGTGCAAGTTTTGTCAGAATTGGGATATCAGCAAATCGCGCGAGGTCGACACTCTCGCCGATCAGGCGACGCCCGAGCAGATCGCCCGCGCAGCCGCGGCAATGGGATGCCGAAGTGTTGCGTTCACCTACAACGATCCCGTGATATTTCTTGAGTATGCCGTCGACGTCGCGCAAGCGTGCAAGGCCGCAGGCGTAAAGACGGTGGCTGTCACTGCGGGTTACATATGCGAAAAGCCCCGCCGGGAATTCTTCCGTCACATGGACGCCGCGAACATTGATCTCAAGGCGTTCACGAACCGCTTCTACAAGGAACTCTGCGCCGCCGACCTGGATAACGTTCTTGAAACTCTCGTTTACCTCAAGAACGAGACGGACGTGTGGTTTGAGATTACGACACTGCTCATTCCCGGAGAGAACGACTCCGAAGAAGAACTCAACGCGTTGTCAAAATGGATCGTGGATAATCTCGGTCTGGACGTTCCCCTACACTTCAGCGCGTTCCATCCCGATTACAAAATGCGGAATAAGCAATCGACGCAGCCGACAACGCTCACGCGCGCCCGGGAAATCGCTCTTCGTCAGGGGATTCGGTATGTGTTTACGGGGAATGTGCACGATGAGCGGGGCGCGAGCACGTACTGCAACGAGTGTGGGGAGCGGCTGATCGGCCGCGACTGGTACGTGCTGACCGAGTGGAAAATGGCCGGCGCGGGAACTTGCGCCAACTGCGGCGCCCGGTGTCCCGGTGTGTTCGACGAGCGCCCTGGCGACTGGGGAGCGAAACGCATGCCCGTCAGGATGCGGGATTTTCGATAGCGAAGACTGTTGATTTCCAGATCATCATCCGCTAAGCTCTGTCCCACTTTGCTTATATGTACAATCAGGAAATCATTGCCCATCGCCCAACGCAATCCGGCTCGTGCGCCGCAGCCAGTTTGGCCGGATATCAACTTCTAGCAATTTGAATAAGAGGGAGTGTGTGTATCTATGAACGCCCCTTTCGAGATACTCGGCTTTGATCATGTCGCCTACCTGGTCGGCAACGCAAAACAAGCCGCATACTATTACCAATCTCAATTTGGATTTGAACTCGTTGCTTACCGTGGACTCGAAACGGGCGACAGGGAAATGGCCAGCTATGTCCTCAAGCAAAACAAGTGCTTCTTCGTGTTGTCGTCGCCGTTGGTCGCCGATTCGGAGCTTCACGAGCAGCTCCGACTCCATGGCGACGGAGCGATCGATATCGGGATGACCGTTGCCGACGCCCGGGCCGCGTGGGAACACACAACGGGCAAAGACGCCATATCGGTTCGCGAACCTCACGTGGTTTCCGGCGAAAACGGAGACGTCGTGCTCGCGTCGATCAAGACATACGGCGACACGGTTCATACGTTCGTCGAACGAAAGAATTACAGCGGGGTGTTTCTTCCCGGTTACGAGCCCGCTGAATCGCTTGTGCGTGTGGAGCCGGTCGGACTGGAAATCATCGATCACATTGTTGGGAATCAACCGGACGGAGAGATGGAACAGGTGGCGACCTGGTATCAGAACGTGTTTGGATTCAAGAGGATGTGGACGGTTGATGACGACGACATCCAGACCGACTACACCTCACTGCGCTCGATCGTGGTCGCGGATGACCGTGAAATCATAAAAATGCCGATCAACGAACCGGCTCCGGGCAAGAAAAAGTCCCAGATCCAGGAGTATGTCGACTATTACTCGGGCGCCGGAGTTCAGCACGTTGCGCTTCTGACCGGCGACATCATCGCGACGGTGAGCGAACTCCGTGAGCGCGGCGTCGAATTTCTGCCGACACCCCGCACCTACTATGAAGAACTCGAGGACCGTGTTGGAAAATTCGATGAAGACATCAACGTGCTGGCCGATCTCGGCATTCTTGTCGACAGGGATGACGACGGTTATCTCCTCCAGATCTTCACAAAGCCGGTGCAGGACCGCCCGACATTGTTTTACGAGGTCATACAGAGAAAGGGCGCGAGGAGTTTTGGTAAGGGCAATTTCAAGGCGCTTTTCGAGTCGATCGAGCGCGAGCAGGAACGTCGCGGGAATCTTTAGAGGAGTGTGATATGCCTTTTTACGTTCAGCGGGGAGACATTCCATCCAAGCGGCACATACAGCACCCGGACGCGGCGGGAAACCAACGCTATGAAGAACTGGTGAGCCGCGAGGGCTTCTCGGATATCTACTCGAATATCTATCATGTGCACCCGCCGACGGCGATCCGCGAGGTGGGCGGCTTCAAACGTGCTCGGATCGAAGCCGCAGGGGATAAGCCCCACAGGCATCACCATTTTAAGACATTCGATATGCCGGGACGCGGCAACTGGGTGTCCGGAAGAACACCCGTTGTTTTCAACGACGAAGTGGCGATGTACACGGCGAGCCCAATCGATGGGGGAGAATTTTTTTACCGGAACGGCAATGCCGATGAGATGATCTTTGTCCATGTGGGCGCCGGCGTGATGGAAAGCATGTACGGCCGTCTCGAGTTCTGCCGGGGCGACTATATCATCATCCCGCGCGGCGTAACCTATCGGCTCGCGTTCGAGGCGGGGGAGACCCGGCTATTCGTGGTCGAATCGCGGGGGCCGGTTCAGGTCCCGAAAATATTCAAAAACAAGCACGGTCAGATTCTCGAAGATGCCCCGTACTGCGAACGGGACTTTCGCGTGCCGGAATTCGTCGACGCCGTCGATGAAAAGGGCGCGTTTCCCATCGTAGTCAAATTGTGGGAAGGAATCCAACTATACGATCTGGCGCACCATCCGTTCGACCTTGTCGGATGGGACGGCTACTACTATCCGTGGATATTCAATATAGACGACTACATGCCCAAGGTCGGCAAGATTCACCTGCCGCCGCCGGTTCACTTGACATTCGACGCGCCCGGTTTTGTCGTGTGTTCGTTCGTCCCGCGGCCGTTCGATTTTCACGAGAAGGCGATTCCCATCCCGTACGCGCACAGCAATGTGGACAGCGATGAGATCCTCTACTATGCCGAGGGTCAATTCATGAGCCGCCGCGGCATCGAGGTCGGATCGGTCACGTTCCACCCGGCGGGATTGCCGCATGGTCCGCAACCGGCTCTCATGGAGAAATCACTTGGCGCCACCGAAACCAATGAATTGGCAGTTATGGTGGATACGTTCCGCCCGCTCAACGTGGCAGCGGCGAGTCTGGCCGTGGACGACCCCGAATATCCATACAGCTGGTTGGAATAGTACGCCATGATTATTGATCCCAAGAACGCTACCGCGGGCGAATGCTACAAGCTAATGGTCGGAAGTATTGTTCCGCGCCCCATCGCGCTGGTCTCCACCACGTCTCCGTCCGGCATACGAAACCTGGCGCCTTTTTCCTACTTCACCGCCGTGTCTTCGAAGCCGGCTACGCTGTGTTTTTGCCCGGGACGGCGGAATCCGGGTGGGGAGCGCAAGGATACGCTTGGGAACATAGAGGAGACAAAAGAATTTGTCGTGAACATCGTTACCGTCGATATCGCCTCGCAGATGAACGAAACGGCGACGGAGTTTCCGCCGGAGGTCGACGAATTCGAAGTCGCCGGCTTGACACCGGTGGCGAGCGATATTGTGACACCAGCTCGTGTCGGGGAATCCCCCATCAGCATGGAATGCAAACTCTATGATGTCATTCACATCGGCGAACCGGGAGCCGGGGGCGGCGCGCTCGTTATTGGTGAAATCGTTTTGTTTCACATCGCCGATGAGCTTTATCACAATGGACGGATCGACATCGATAAACTCAACCCCCTCGGCCGGTTGGCAGGCGGCGAATACACTACGCTTGGCGACAAGTTGTCCATAAAGGTCAAGCCGTACTTGCCGGATAAATCGTAGCGGCCATCGCATCGCGGAAAACTCGAAGTCGGGCCTGAATCATTCCCTGGACGAAACCGATTTTGCACCTTTGTCGAGTGAGCGTCTGTTGATTCTCAGAAATCTCCGCATATTCTCGCTCGTCTTGTTGAGCTCCATTCCCGGAGTTTTCTTGCATGGCTGCGGCGGAACCGACACGACGGCGCCGAAACCACCGCCCGCCTCGTGTGTTGATTTCTTCGGTTACATCCATCACGTGTCCGGTACGGAGACGGCGGGTTATACCCGCCGATCCGCCTGCGCCGGATCTCATCTCTTTGTCGCCGATGGCGACGCCGGTGTTCTTGTTTTCGACATAACGGAGCCGTCGGCCCCCGAAAGCGTCACGACCGTGGTAACGGGCGGGTCGGCATTGGATGTCGTTATTGACGGCGACCATCTTTTTGTGGCCGCCGGCGAGGCGGGATTCCGTGTCGTCGACATTTCGGATCCGCTTCACCCGGAGGAAGTCGGGTACGTGGATACGGCCGGCGAGGCGTCGTCGGTTGCAGTCCGCGACACATTTGCCTATTTGACCGATGATGTCGGTCTTCGCGTGGTCAACACGAGTGACCCCAGCGATCCTTTCTTTGTCGGTGGGGACAACACGGCGGGTGCGGCGAATGATGTAGTGCTGCTGGGCGACCACGCATATGTCAGCGATGGTACGCTCGGTCTTCGCGTCATCCCCGTTGCCCTTCCGTCGATTTACGATCCCGTCGCCATATTTCCAATTCCGGGGCAACCACAGGGAATAGCGGGGAAGGGAACGGTGATTTACGTCGCCGCCGGCTCGGAGGGTATCCAGATTGTGGACGTTTCCAATCCAACAGACCCCAGGCATGTGAGAAACGTCGTCACTCCCGGTGGAGCGAGGGATGTCGAGGTGTCTGGTGATCGTTTGTTTGTCGGTGATCGTGCCGCCGGGATTCTGGTTTTTGAAATTCAGAATGCGCTGCGCCCCGAAATAGTAACGAACGTAAAAACACCCCGGGAATCGATCGGTGTCAACGTGTGTGGTCGCTATGTCTTCGCGGCCAACGGGCTCGCCGGTTTTTTGATTATTGACGCAAACAATCCGAATCCGGTTCCGACGCTTTCGGTCCTTTCGACGCCCGGCGAGGCCATGGGAGTGTTTCCTGTGGGGGACGCGGTATATGTGTGTGATGGAGTGGCGGGGATCCACGTTGTCAATGTCGACGACCCGGCGACACCGCGGGTCGTCGAAAACCTGTCATCCTTCGGTAGTCCGCGGTATCTTGCCGTCCATGACTCAGTAGCGTACGTGGCCTCGGGAACGGTCCAGGCCGTGGGCAGAATCAATGTGCGTGATCCTTTTAACCCGAAGGTTATTGATTTTCTGGATGCCGGGGCGGACAGACTCGCCGTGAATGACAGCCTCGTTGTGCTTGTGCAGGGTTATTCGGGCGTCGACATCTATCGCGTGATCGATGGCGGAGCCGTGGGGTTTGTCATAAACCAGGGGACTGGAGATTTGGCGCGCGATGTGGCTTTGGTTGGGTCGTTCGCGCTGGTCGCCAACGGTCTTTCCGGGTTGATGGTCATCGACCTCGCCGAGCCCGATAATCCCGCAATTGTGACGACACTTTCGCTCTCGGGCACTGCCGCGGGAATCGCCGTCGCCGGGAATCTTGCGCTTGTCGCGGCCGGGGCGGCCGGTCTTCACCTCGTGGATGTATCTACACCGGGCGCACCTGTTCGTGTGTCCGGGATCGAAACGCCCGGATTTGCCGATTTTGTTTTTGTGGTTGGATCGATAGCGTACGTGGCGGATGACGATGCGGGGGTGCACGTCATTGATATCCACAATGAATTTGATCCCGGCATGGTTGGGACGTTGAAGCACGGCGAGTTTGCCACGGGGGTCGCCGCGAACGGCTCCCTTCTCTACGTGAGCGATCGGGCGGCCGGCATGGTGACCACGAAAAGTCAATGTGTCGACGAATGAATCATTGGGAGTCATGGTTCCGCCGCTGACGGTCGGGAATCAGGCGGTTTTCGGGCTGGGATTACTCGTCGTCGAGCATCTTGTGCTTGCCGTCACAAAATGGTTCCTTCGCCGTGTGCTTGCAGAGACACATCGCGTATTTCTTTTTCTCATCAATGGTAAACTCAAGAGGCGTCAGGTTTGTGCCCTTGTGAGCGCCGTCACAATAGGGTTGATTTTCGGAGCGTCCGCAGCGGCACCAATAATAGGTGCCGGGTTCGAGCTCTAGAACAACGGGAACTTTGGCGGCGATTTTGCGATCACTCATGTTAATGTCTCCTTAAACAGATTGCGCGTTCTAATATCGAGCGTTAGATTATAGTCCATCCAGGAGGCTGGGTATAGAAGATCGTCGGGGTTGACACCCTCGACGATCCAGATAGTGACTTTCCGTGGAATGACAATGCGATACGGGTCTTGTTGTTCCAGGCCGTTTGGGGTAGGATATCCGGAATGGGATTTTCGGCTCATCGGGACGGATGAACCACCCCTCCATCTGAACGTAAACAGCAATCGGGATTATCAAGTGGAGCAGTTGAACAGCCTCAAATACGATCGATTCCAAGACCTTCGAGGGCAGGAATGTCCCATGCCTGTGGTCAAAGCGCGCGAGGAAATCGCCGAGATGGCCCTCGGGGAAATCCTGAAGGTTTACGCCACGGACCACGGATCGCTAAAGAATTTCCAGGGGTGGGCGCAGGCCGCAAAGAATATCGTATTGGTTGCCCAGGGTGTCGACAGCAACGATTCGATTATGTTTTATACCCACTACATTCGAAAGATTCAGTAACCCCGGATGCGCCGCTCCGTAAGTTTTGTCCTTCCGATACATCATCAACCACGACGGCTTCCCCGATCCCGGTTGGAAGCACGAAGTGAATTGTCCTGTTCTTAATTTTCTTGTCGAGACGAAGGCTCTCGCGTAAATTCTCGCGTTCAATGTTGCCGAGTATTGTCGGCAAGCTGCACCAGTTCAGAATGGTGATAGTCCGGGTCACGAGATCTGGATCGATTCGATTTCTGTTCGCGGCGATCTGGAGCGCGACAACGGTTCCCAACGACCACCTCGCTCCGCTCGGCTCACTATCTAAGTGACTGAAACATCTGAGCATGACACCCCGCACCTCGCTCCGCTCGGCTCACTATCTAAGTGACTGAAACATCTGAGCATGACACCCCGCACCTCGCTCCGCTCGGCTCACTATCTAAGTGACTGAAACATCATGGAGCATGACACCCCGCACCTCGCTCCGCTCGGCTTGCCATACGGACGCCCAGATCGTATAATATAGGTACCTCACAACATGTAACGCAATCCAGGGGGTGCCACCAATGAAAGCCCGTTTTCGCTCGGCGTATCTGCTCGCCGGTATTCTCGCCATTTTTCTAATTGGAATTCTATTTTCGTGCAGTGAAGATCCGACCGACACTGCGGGGGATGACGGTGCGTTCGTCAGTAACGGCGACATTGATCCGCTGGGAGACGCCGACTTTCTCCTGTCGACGGTGGACCTGGGGCACGATTTCAGGGGAGCGCTCGAAGTGTGGGTCTTTGACCTCACGGTCGAAGGGGATTCCTCTGTGTCGTTTGATATCGCCATTGCAAACAAGACCGATCGCGACGTATATCCGCCCATTCATTTTGTCATTACGAAATTGATTCCCAATACCATCACCGTCCTGAACCCGGACGGATTCACGGATGGCAGGATGCCGTTTTTTGATTTCAGCGACGACATAGGCGATGATGGTGTGCTCGGGGCGGGCGAGACCACCGGACGCGTCAGGGTCCGTTTCGGTTGGCCGCACCCGATTCCGTTTGCCATCGGCTTCCGGCTCTATGTCGGGCAGAAACCGATCGAAGGAGTTATCGGCGGCGTGGTTTTCGTTGATGACAATCGCGATGGTGAGCACCAGCCCGGACGCGAACCGGGTGTCCCCGGCGTTCCCATTGAGCTCAGAAGGACGGATGGGGAACCATCGCGGCCGCGCGTGATTGACACGAACCGCGAAGGCCGATACGGATTTGAGGGTCTTCCCGCGGGGGTTTACCGAGTGACGATTCTCCCGCTCCCGGAGATGACACTGGTCCATCCACGCGATTACCTCGTCACGCTGATCGATCGGCCCGACGGCATGGTTTCGAGTTTCCTCGACGCGAATTTTGCTTTCGCGCCGATTCTGCCACCGCAGTATGAGACCGTATTCGGCCCAATTCCCGTTGGGCCGGCGTCACCGTACGGGGCGCGTGTCGACACGATGGTCGTTATTCCGCCACCGCCTCCCACATTTCGGGAGGTTGACTATGTGTACTTTGTCCGGGTCGAACCGCCGATGTTGATGGGGCCGTACCCGATTTATATCGACAGGGTCGAGGTGGCGATCGACAACGAACTGGTGTTCAAATTCGCGTGTCCACTCGACAGTCTGTGCCCGCCGCCATCCGCCCGGGTAATGCTCGAGCGGGGAACCGATCTCGTGGGAGAGCATAATTTCAAGTTGGGTGTGATGGGTGACGAGAATTCGTTCTTGCACATCAGTGTGGAGAGGGAGTGGAGGGAAGTCGAACTTCCGTAAACCGATCGCCGGCTCGTGCTTTTTGAAAGCAAAACAAAACTCCCGCCGTCCTTTCGAACGGCGGGAGTTCTTCGCTAATTACCCGTATCAAACGTAACGGTTACTTCTCCGGCGTAAGCTGGCGCGCGCCGAGCGCTTTGTCGAGCATGAAGAGACCGCCGCCCGAATCTTTGACCATTTTTGCTTTTTCGACCAGCGCTGAAGCGCTCGCTTCTTCTTCAACCTGCTCGTCGACGAACCACTGCAAGAAGGTCTTGCTCGCGTGATCCTTCTCCACATAGGAGAGGTCCATCAGAGCATTAATCTGCTTGGTGTTGAGCTGTTCGTGCTTGAGAGCGGCCTGGCAGGCGGCCACGGGTGATTTCCACTCGGCGATCGGGGCCTTGATCGCGTCGAGTTTTACCGATCCGTCACGCTCGAGAATGTGGTCGAAGATTTTGATCGAATGCATGAGTTCTTCCTGAGCCTGGAGTTTCATCCAGTGGGCAAAACCCTCGAGGTTCAATCCGTCGAAATACGCCGCCATAGAAAGATAAATATACGACGAGTACATCTCGAGATTCATCTGCTTGTTGAGAGCTGTTTCAATCTTCTTGGAAAGCATTTCGCACTCCTTTGGTTTGAGTTGACTACGGTTTGTAAAATGATCAAATCGACTAATGCTCTTTGATTTGAACATGGCTGGCAGAGAGCCTGTCTTTTGATATCACGCGACCGTTGTTGTCAACCTGTCCGAATGTCAATACCCCGGTTGGGCAACTCTGGACACATGCCGAACAACGGACGCATTCTGGATCCTCCATGGGAAGACCCTTGTTGGCAAAGTTCATAATATCAATACCCTGATGGCAAACGGAAGTGCAAACGTTGCACGAGATGCATTTTTTCTTGTCGGCGAGGATTCGGAAGCGGCTGAATCGCGTGAAGATGTGCATCAGAGCGGCCAGCGGGCACATAAACCGGCACCACACCCGTCCGCTGAACCAGAAATAGACCCCGTACCCTACGGCGCCTGCGAGAAACACGTCGACGATCCACTTGTATTTGTCCTTGGAGAACTCGAACACACGCTCGACTCCCTGGACGGGGAAGATCCACCCGTAAATTCTGAGAAGCAGGATGAGCACCGTAATAAGAAGTATCCCCTGGCCAACCATATTGAGACGATTCCACTTTGGACCGTGTGGCATTTTGTGCCGCTGAGTATCGCCAAGTGTTTCGGCAAGAGCGCCGCACGAGCAAATCCAACCGCAGTACGCGCCTTTGCCGTAAAAGTATATGAGGCCCGGAATCACGACACACGTTTGCACGAACGAAATAACAAGCCACCAGAAAATCGGTGCGTGGGTAAACACGTTGTATACGTTCAGCGGCCAGGCGAGGATCAGGCCGTAAGCGCGCCAGAATTCGCGGCCGTGGCCGTAAGTCACCGCGGGGAAAAGCGCGTCCGCGAGCGGCTGCCACAAGAGACTGTTGTGATGCAGAAGCGGCAGAATGATTTCCGGAAGCAGAAATAGCGGGAATACCTGGATCACCATGAGCGTCCAGGTTTGCACGGTCACGTACGGCGTCTTTCGCCGCCGGATTCGTTTAATACCGAAACCCACGACAATGATGCAGTAGGCGAGTGTGTACCAGAAAGCGGGCCCCGCCGCGGATACGACCAACGTGCCGAGAAGTGTCCGCGGATTAGCGGCGAGATCGGCGAATGTCGTCGTAAGCGAGGTGGGGAACCATCCTCTCGCATAGAACAAACCGCCGAGCGCTCCGCCCGATTTCCAATTGTAAAGCGCGATACAAAACGCGAAAAATCCAAGAAACGCAATCCATGTCTTCGCACCCCACTCGCCCGCAATGCTGATCCGTGAACGCCTGAAGAAGTTGAGAGGCGCCTCGCGGCCGAGCATTGTGAACACGACGTCGTTTTTGATGGTTTCCGAGCGGCCGTCCGGAAGGTCAATGACGACGGCGTCTTCTTGAATCTCGCGGACATGGGATTCCATGAGAAGCGACACTTTTCTCGATGCGGGAGTGTCTCCCGTGGTCGATTCTCCGAGGCCCGAGAATGAAGTGCCGGAGAGTTTGTCGATAGCCGCCGCATTCTCAGGCTTCGGTCTCGAGAATTCTTTTTTACGATAACTCAGCGTTACTTCGGCTCCACAATCGGCAAGCGCGACGGTGGTTTCGAGTGCCGTATCCCCTCCGCCGACAACCATGACTTTTTTATCACGGTAATCCTTTGGGTCGTGAAGACGGTTGTACACCTTGTCGAGGTCTTCGCCCCGGGCTCCGAGAGTGCGGTAGTTGCCGCTTTGTCCGAGGGCGAGAATCACTCTGCGCGCGATGAGGTTTTCACCTTCCGAAACGACGACCTCGAGGAACCGTCCCTTTTGTTCGACCCGGTCGGCGTTCGCTATTACCGGGTCGATTCCCTGAGCGAGCGTCTGCTCGCGCAGCTCTTCGAGGAGCGATTCCTTTGTGGTCGCTGTTACGCGCAGGTGCGTCCGCGGCGTCATGTCTTTTGGGTAGGTGTATATTGGTTTCCCTTTTGGGAAATTGACTATCGTCGCAAACGGCTCCGCCGCCTCGAGGATCGTGAACGTCAATCCCGCCTTCTTTGCCTCGAGGGCGGCGGACATTCCCGACACACCGGCACCGACAATCACGAGGTCCAGGACCCCACTGTCATCGGGTGAGCGATCGATTGGGCCGCCGGCCAGGATGTGGCGAACCGCGGCGGCGCCGTTGTCCGCCGAAAACTTGAGGAGAGGGATGCCGCGAAGATCGCCGACCACATAGACTCCACGAACATTGGTTTCCCCATTATCCCCGGCCAGTGGGAGTTTTTCGACGAGGCCAGCGGGCCATTGCGTGTGGAGCCAGTGGGTGTATTTCTTTGTTAACTCAATCATAATAAATAAGATATGGCGTATGCGCTCAGAATCCTTGTGCTTGGAAGGTCAACTCCAAAATAGGACAAATCTGACAAAAAGCGTAAGGAAATTCGTACATCCACGACAGATCAATAGCGTTGGATTTGTTGGATTATTTGGCCTCCCGGAATTCGTCGGCGGCCCGGTCTCGAGAGAGCAGCACGGGTGGCCGGCCAGATAAAAAGGCAGGCAGCTCACCGCTCGAAATGGGCAGAGTGGGCGATAAGTAGAGCGGTGGGCTGTCTGGCCGTTTTCCCTTCTCGATTTCGATCCAGGGTCGAATTATACTCTCCCCGTTGTACCGAACCCGACACGATTGTCCGGCAAGCGGAGGCGGCCGTTGTGGTTGATTTTCTTGGCAATCTTCATCCCGCCGCAGTCCATTTTCCCGTGGCACTCATAGTAATAGCGGCCGCGGCCGAAATGGCTGCCGGGCTCAAAAAGGAACGCGGACTTGCCGCGACGGCGCGTTTTGCGCCCACTACCGGGGCCGTTTTTGCGGTGATCTCGGTGCTTTTGGGATTCATGGCGAGTTCGGGTAGGGCATTTACGCCAGAAATGAAGTTCTCCATCGACGCCCACCGGATCTTCGGTATCGCCACCGCCGGGCTGTCGCTTCTCGCCACGGTCCTGGCGGCGGGGTATTTCGGCGCCGAAGTGACCCACGGGCCCAGCCATCTGCTCTCAAAGTAACCGCGAGTCATCACTGACGTTCTCTTGGGAAGTTGTGCTTGACTTTGTCCCGCCTCAATGATATAACGCAATAACATTATTCAAGTTGTAAGATTTCCCCTGCCTTTGTTGGACACTTGTCCGAACCCGATGGTGTCCGCTGTTGCGCGCTTTGCGAGAACAACCGGTCACCTGTTTGTATTGTTACGCTTTGGTGGCAGAAGTTTGCCCCAGCCCGTGTGCTGATCCCGTAGCCTTGGCTGAGTACGGGGTTGTCCGGGCAGAGAGAACATGGCCGATTGTTATTGTGCCGATCAAACCGCGATGACAACCGACCTACTTCATCCTCAATAGAAGGAGTCACTATGGCCGATTCAAAGTTCAAGCCATACGTGCCGGCGAATTCCGATATGAAAGAGTTCACGCTAAAAGCGTTGCTCATCGGGCTGGTCATGTGTGTCGTGCTTGGCGCGGCGAACGCATACCTCGGGCTAAAAGCCGGTATGACGATCGCAGCAACATATCCGGCTGCCGTCATCGGTATGGCGATTCTCCGGTTGTTCAAGGGCACGATTCTCGAAGAAAACTTTGCCCGAACGGTTGGATCGATCGGTGAGTCAATCGCAGCAGGAGCCATCTTTACGCTTCCTGCTTTTTTTATAGCCGGATTGTGGCCTGAGTTTGCAACCAGAGGCCATTATTTCGAGTCTTCCGCGATTATGATTGCGGGTGGTGTCCTCGGTATCATGTTCGTTGCTCTGCTGCGGCGGGTAATGGTCGAGGATCCCGAGCTTCCGTTCCCCGAGTCCGTCGCCGCTTCCGAGATTCACAAGGCGGGACGTGGTGGTGGAACCGGCGCCGCGTATCTCTTTAGCGCGATGAGTGTCGGCGCGATAATCCAGTCGCTGGCGCAACTCCGTCTGTTCGCCACCTCATGGCAAAAGTTTGTTACATGGGGAAAAACGGCGATACCGCTCAACTCAACGACCGCGGCAACGGGCAAGGGCGGTTTGCTCTTGAGCTCGCCCGGTGTGAGTCCGGCATACATTGGTGTCGGCTATATCATCGGCCCCCAGCTTGGTTCGTTGACTTTTAGCGGCGGGCTTCTCGCGTGGGGATTGTTCGTGCCCATTCTTACGTATTTTATCGGTCCGACGCTTATGCCTGAAACGGCGACAAATCCCGAGTGGATCGATATGGCGACCAACGTGTGGGCTAATATCGTTCGTCCGATCGCGATCGGCGGCATGCTGGTCAGCGCCGTTTACACGCTCTATCGGATGAGAGGGAGTCTCTTTACCGGTCTTCAGCGTTCGATCAGCGACGTCAAGAAGGCGGCGACGAGTGAACACACGACCGTTCGCACGGATCAGGATATTAACTTCAAGTGGATCATGATCGGAATCGCTTTGGCGTCCATCGCGACCTTCATGATTTATTTTTACTTCTCCCAGTCGTTCTTTGCCGCTCTGGTCGCGACGATCGTGATGGTGATCGCCGGATTTTTCTTTGCCGCGGTCTCCGGATATCTCGTCGGGATTATCGGATCGAGTAACAACCCGATCAGTGGTCTCACGCTCTCAACACTCCTTGTGGCTGCGATTCTTATGGTAGCCCTGGGAATGAAGGGAGACGCCGGTGTTGCCGCGGTTCTCGGTGTTGCCGCGGTGGTGTGTGTGGCGGCGGCCGTTGCAGGTGAGATGTTACAGGATCTCAAGGTCGGGCACATCCTCGGTGGTACACCGTGGAAGATGCAGGTAGGTGACCTTATCGGTATCCTGGTCGCCTCGCTCGTCATGTTCGTCCCGCTTATCATTCTTCATCAGGGTGATATTAAAATGGGCGGCGAGGGTCTTGGTGGCTCCGCATTCCCGGCGCCGCAGGCGAGTCTTATGGCGCTCCTGTCCAGGGGAATCGTCGGTGGCGAGATGGCATGGCCTCTCGTTATCGTCGGTATGCTCATGGGCTTCGGGTTCATCCTTATGCAGGTAAAAAGCCCGATGATCGTGAGCGTTGGTATGTACCTTCCGCTCGAGACGACATTTGCCATCTTCATCGGTGGCGTGATCAAGGGTATCGTCGACAGATTCAAAGAATCCCGGAAATTCAACGAGGGGCAGAATGCTCGAGTCGACAACGTCGGGGTGCTTCTTGCCGCTGGGCTTATTGCGGGTGAGGCGCTCATTGGCCTCTTGTTCGCGGCACTTGCGATGTTCGATATCAGGTACAACGAGTGGTTGCCAAATATATCGGGTGCGTTCCCGCTTCCGTTTGTTGTCAGCCTGCTCGTTTTCGCGTTGATTGGATGGATTCTGGTGAAGTTCCCGCTCGCCAATGCGGGTTCGCCGGATGATCCGGCACCGCCCAGTGCGGCGCACTAAGGAAATGGTCAAAAGGGTCTGACCGGCGTTTGTGCCGGGACCCCGTGAATCATTGGACAGCATGGTGGGGCTTCCGTCAATCGGCAGCCCCACTCTGTCCCGTACGGCAGAAATTTTAAAATTGTTGTTTTGTTTTTTTGGAAAGGAGAGCGAAATGTCGAACGCGATAAAAGGGCTCGAGCCAAAACGCGTTTGGGAGTATTTCGCCGAGATCGCAAAGATCCCGCGTTGCTCCAAACATGAAGAAAAAATGGGCGAGTATGTTCTTATGACCGCCAAGAAGCTTGGTCTTGAGGCCGACGCCGACAAACTGGGCAACGTCGTTGTTCGCAAACCCGCGTCGAAGGGCAAGGAAAAGGTCGGATCGATCTGTTTGCAGGGCCACCTCGATATGGTTTGCGAGAAGAACAAGGACACGGTTCATGATTTTGCCAAGGACCCGATCGAACTCGTTCGTGATGGTAATTTCATCAAGGCGAACGGAACGACGCTTGGCGCGGACAACGGGATCGCCATCGCGATGAGTCTTGCCATCATGGAAGACAAATCGCTCAAACACGGCCCTCTCGAATTTCTCTTCACCATGGATGAAGAAACAGGGCTCAATGGAGCCAGCGGCCTCGAGAGCGATTTCCTCCAGAGCCGCACCCTTTTGAATGTCGACTCCGAAGAGGAAGGCGCAGTCTACGTGGGGTGTGCCGGCGGGCAGGATACGCTCGGAACGTGGAAGGTCGAAACGGACGCCGCTCCGTCCGGCGCGATTGCAGCCGACCTCAAAGTGATGGGTCTCAAGGGTGGACACTCGGGTCTGGAAATCCATTCCGGCCGGGGGAACGCCATCAAGATTATCGGCAGAGTCCTCATGTACCTGACCGAACTCGGCGCGAAAGTATCGAAGATCGACGCGGGCGACAAGCACAACGCGATTCCGCGTGAAGCCGACGCGAGAATCTTCATTCCGAAAAAGAAATTGGATGAGGCCGTCGCGGCGGTCGCCGATTTCAATTCAGCGATCAAGGCCGAGCTTGCTACGGCGGAGCCGGACCTCGCGATCACGCTTGAGACTCTGCCCCGGGTAAAGAAGGGCAAGGTCATCAAGAAATCGATCCAGAAGAAAATTATTCGGACGATTTCCGCTCTCCCGCACGGCGTGACAAAGATGAGCGCGGACATTCCCGGCCTGGTCGAGACTTCGACAAACGTGGCCGTGATCAAGACGTCCAAAAAGGTCATTAAGCTCGCAACGAGTCAGCGGAGCTCCGTGGACTCCGAGATTATCGAGATCTGCCAGACCGTGGCGTCGATCTTCGAACTCGGTGGCGCCGACATCGAGATGGGCAGCGGTTATCCTGGTTGGAAACCGAATCTCGATTCGAATATTCTGAAGACGGCGAAGGCGTCGTACAAGAAACTCTATGGCAAGAACCCGGACGTTAAAGCCATACATGCGGGTCTCGAGTGCGGTATTATCGGCGCGAAGTTCCCGGGGATGGATATGGTGTCTATGGGGCCGACGATGGAAGACGTCCATTCGCCGGATGAAAAACTCCACATCGATTCGATGGTGAAGTTCTGGCCGTATCTCCTTGCCGTTCTCGAGAACGCCAAGTAGTTCGGGGCCGAAGCGGTGTGAACCGCGAACCTATCGAGAATGTTATATGAGGTCGGAGCGCGAGGGTGTGCCCGGCGGCGGTACCGATATGGCTAAACAGCAAGTAAACCTGCTCGACATGATTCCGGAGCAGAAGTGCGAATTCCGCGACAGGGATGACGGGACGGTCGATGTTCTCGTTCCCCGTTTCGGAAACGATTGGTTTAGCCGGATATTCAAGCGGTTCGTCAAGAATACGCCCATCTCTCTGCACCTCGACGAAATCGGAACGGCGGTCTGGCGTCTGTGCGACGGCCGCCGTTCCGTTTATGAAATCGGTGGCTCGCTCGAGGACGAGCTGGGCGATAAGATTGAGCCTGTTTACGAACGGCTGGGGCTTTTTTTGCACCAGGCAAAGAAAGCGGGAATCCTCGACTGGAGGGGTTGAGCGCGGATGGAGCCGGGGCACACACCCGGCTTGAACGAGAAAAGGAGAATGGCATGGATAGCAAGGTTCTTAAGAAACTGACAAAAACGATCGACGGATACAAAAAAGAAGTGATTCGGCTTCAGACGGAGTTGTGCAAAATTCCCGCGCTGGGGCCCGAAAGCGATGGCGAGGGCGAAGTCAAGAAGGCCGCGTTCTTGAAGGCGTATCTCAAGACCATCGGATTCAAAGACGTCAAGCAGTACGATGCTCCCGACAAGCGCGTGCCCTGTGGGTACCGCCCCAACATCGTGGCGTTGATGCCGGGTGAAGTCGCTTCGCCGCGAGTCTGGGTTATGACCCACATGGATGTCGTGCCCCCCGGCGATCTGAGCATGTGGAAATCCGACCCCTGGAAGGTCGTCGTCAAGGGCGACAAGATCATTGGCCGCGGATGTGAAGACAATCAGCAGGGGATGGTGGCATCGCTCCTTACCGCGAAGGCGTTCACCGAAAACGGAATCAAACCGCATCTTCCGTACGGACTCATTCTCGTCGCCGACGAGGAGACGGGAAATGATTACGGTGTGGGATACCTCCTTAAACACCATAAGAACCTCATAAAGAAGGATGACTTGATAGTCATTCCAGACGCGGGTGACCCCAAGGGAACGATGATCGAAGTCGCCGAAAAGAGCATCATGTGGCTGAAATTCCAGACGAAGGGCAAGCAAACCCACGGGTCGACACCGGACAAGGGCGTCAATGCGCACCGTGCGGCATGCGATCTCGTGACGCGACTCGACGTCCTCAACAGAAAGTTCAAGAAACGCGACAAACTTTTTGATCCGCCGATGTCGACATTCGAACCGACGAAGAAAGAAGCGAATGTCCCCAACGTCAACACGATCCCGGGCGATGACACGCTCTACTATGACTGTCGTGTGCTTCCCAACTATAAGCTCGCCGACGTGATGGCTGAGGCTAAGAAAGCAGCAAAAGCGACCGAAAAGAAATACGGCGTCAAAATCAAGGTGACGTCCCCGCAACAGCAAACCGCGGCGCCACCCACGCGGCCCGATGCACCCGTGGCCAAGGCGATTGCTGCCGCGATGACCGACCTGCGCAAGCGGACTCCAAAACCGATGGGAATCGGCGGCGGCACCGTTGCGAAGTTTGTCCGTGACAAGGGATTCCCGTGCGCGGTATGGGCAACTCAGGATGAGGTGGCCCATACGCCAAACGAGCACTCAAGACTCTCATCGACGATCGCGGATGCCAAGGTTTTCGCCCATATAGCGCTGCAGGATTGGTAGGCGCCCGTCCTTCACTTCCGAATCAATTGGTGACATGCGGTTGCCGGTCCTCCGCCGAGAGCGGGGACCGGCCGCCGTTCTGCACCATTTCAGAACTATGAAGCCACGAATGGTATTCAGTGACGCAGAGGGGCGATTGTACGATCACCCCCGTCTTCTCGCCGCCGGGTTTGACGGTCCGGAACCGGAGCTGTTGCCGGAGGACGCCGTCATTTCGGTGCCGCGGGGAAGCGACATGATGATGCTTCCCGGCAGGCGGCCGATCGGCATTGACCCGGATACGGGCGAGCAGGCGGTTTTCACTACTCTCGAAGGAAAGCCCGTCTATGCGGCGGCGGCATTCATGGCGCCGGCGCATACGCAAAGCCACCGTGCGGCATACATCTCTGAAACCGGCGCCCCGGCGCTTCCGTTATTTGCGTACTCGGCTCTCGGATTCGCCGACGACGGATTCTGGACGGCGGGGATGCGTGTGGATGACGACGAGAGACAGGATCCCTGGCGATTTGATCTGAAAGAGGTTGAGGTCGCCGTCGAGTCGGCTCTTGGCGATCTTGGGCAAAACCGAGTGGCTCTCCAGCTCAAGAAATGCGCGCTTGTATATGGATGCCGGGCGGCGCAGAATTTCTTTTTGGAACGACACGAAGCACCCCTCCCCACGAGTGTGGCGTGCAATTCCCGATGTATCGGATGTATTTCACTGCAGGAGGATGGAGCTTTCAAAGCGGCGCACGACAGGCTGAAAGTCCCGCCATCGCCTGAGGAAATCGCAGAGGTCGCGTTGAGGCATATCGGCAACGTCGATGACACCGTGGTCAGTTTTGGGCAGGGCTGCGAAGGCGAACCGCTCGTAAATGGTGACTTGCTCGAGAGAGCGATCCGGCTGATCAGGGAGAAAACGGATAAGGGAACGATAAATCTCAATACGAATGCGAGCAGGCCCGCCGTCGTGGATAGACTGATCGATTCGGGTCTCGACAGCATCCGGGTGAGTCTCAACTCGCTGCGGGAGGATTTGTACACGGCGTATTACCGGCCGAGGGGTTACACATTCGCCGATGTAATCGAAACACTCAAGCTCTGCAGACGTAGAAAAATACATACGTCGCTCAATTTTCTCTATTTCCCCGGCGTTTCGGATACGCCGGGCGAAATCGGCGTTTTAACGGAATTTTTAGGGGATTGCGGTGTAGATTTGATACAAATGCGCAATCTGAATATTGATCCGGAGCTTTACGTCCAGTCGATTCCCGTGGATTATTGCGGGAAGGGAGTTGGTCTCCGGCAATTCTTCCAAGACTTAAAGGAAAAATTCCCCGATCTGCGATTTGGTTACTTTAATCCCTCTAAAGAAGCCGTGCGCCGGGGAGATTTGCCTTGACACCAAATTATTAATCGTTTACTGTACGTTTGTCTAACATTAACAAGAAAGGGGAGGCAAATGCAAGGTATCGCCTTTGGACCGACTATTCGACTTCTCAGACAGGCGAAGGGTATCAGTTTGAGGGAGATGGCGAGACAATTGGGAGTGTCGCCCGCGTTCCTGAGCCAAATTGAGGCTGGAAGGCAGCACAAGATTCCCAAAGCTCGAATCGTTCAGGTCGCCGAGATGCTGGGCGTCTCGGAGGGGTATCTGTTGGGTACGGCGAAGCAGATTCACCCGGACGTGATTCAATTCCTGAGGGAAACACCCGAAGCCGCCGAATTTATGATTACGGCGATGAAAAGTGATCTCGAGCCCGAAGATTTCTCGGATTTGAGAGAGGCTCTCAAAGACCGGGCGGGAAAGGGATTTGTCCGGCGCGCGACGCTTCCAGCGTCGGCAAAAAAGAAGAAAAAATCGAAAAAAGATGTTATCGATGACTTGTCGGAGTTTCTCGACCCTGCGCTTTGCGTGACGGGCCTCATCGTCCAGAACAAAAGCCGGTTGTTCCAGCGGATCGCGAAACTCGTGACCAAACGGAACAAGACGTTGACCACCGATATTGTCCTCGACCGCCTGGAACACCGCGAAAGACAGGCTCCAACGGTCGTTGGCGGCGGCGTTGCAATTCCACACGCGTTTGTCGCCGACGTGGAGCGCCCGATAATCGGTGCGCTGTCTCTCAAACGCTCGGTCCCGTTCTCAACGGAGGGAAATGGGAAGATAAAGACTGTTTTCTATCTGATTGGCAACGAGTCCAGACCGCAGGATCATATCTCGATCCTTGCGAGAATCGCGAGACTGTGTTCGACGCCGGAGTTCCTCGACGCGTTCGCGTCCGCGCGAACAAACCGGGAGCTGTATAAGACCATCCTCCAGTGGGACAAGCGGATTGGAAGCGCCTAGCACGGTATAGGTTGAAATCGTTTGAACGGCATGGGTCCGCGGCACACGCCGCGGACCCTTTTGTGTTTGCAAAACCGTCGGCGATGGGATATCGTCCACGGGCCGGGTTTTCGGAACGTCCGTAAGAACCGGCGCTACCCAAAACAGCCCGACTGGTGCGCGAACGCCGGTCTTGTCGTTGCAAAAACGGCAGGAAAACGACTTGGCACGAACCTTAAGCTATCAAGTCAGTATCCTCACGCTTGGACGCCTCGTTTCATTCGCGGCGCTTTTCTTCGTACCCATCATAAACACCAGATATCTGAGCCAGAGCGATTACGGTTTATATCGTCAATTCTGGCTATTGTTCGATACCGTCTCGGTTATTCTCATCCTGGGGTTTCCGGCCAGCCTTCTTTACTACTTCCCGCGGACTCAAATCAAGACCGATAAGTCGGTGTATCTGACGCAGACGCTTGTTTACCTCCTCGTCACTGGTGGAATTTCATGGCTTGTTTACGGTGCGATGGCCGTCTTTCTACGGGGGGACCTGGGGGATGCGGTGCGGGAATACATGTGGGCTTTTTGCTTGTTCACGCTGTTTATGATGATATCCAAGGTGATGGAGCGGCTGTTTGTCGCCGAGAAAAAGGTTGAGAAACAATCTCTCTATCTCGCTCTGTCATTTTTTGCCCAGGCAGCCACGGTCATCGGTGTGTCGTGGTACACACACAGAGTGGACCTCATTATCTGGGGTCTCGTGATTTTCGCGTTTGCCAAGGCGCTTTTTACGCTCGTGTATTGCTCGTCGGCGTACAAGATCTCGCTTCGCGGGTGTTCGCTCAAGTCGTTCAAGGAACAAATATCGTACGCCGTGCCGCTCGGGCTTGCGACGGTCGTACTTCTTGTCTTCGGCCAGACCGATAAGTACGTGATCACCCACTTCCTCGGCAGGGAAATGTTTGCCGTGTATTCCGTTGGTGTGACGCAGCTCCCCTTTGTGGACATCATCCGCAACTCGGTGATGAACGTCGTTTTCCCTCTTATGGCGGAGCATCAAAAGAACGGGGAATTCGGTGAAATACTCGACTTGTGGCGCCGTGCAACTCTAAAGATGGTGGTCCTCTTTGTGCCGCTTTTCGTCTTTCTCGAAGTTTCCGCCCGTCCTTTTATTACGGTCCTGTTTACCGAGAAATACGCCGCCGCGACACCGATTTTCATGATCTACCTTTTTGTCTTTTTGCGTTCGACGGTTGATACGACGACTGTTCTCATGGTGTTCAAAAGAAACACGTTTATGTTCAAAGTGAATCTCGTTGCTTTGGGCGCACACGTTCTTTTCAGCATTCTCATGTTTAAGAAGTTTGGCTGGCTGGGTGTTCCGGCGACAACCGTTACCATTGTATATCTGCAGAACACTATTTTTCTCTGGAAATCAGCCAAACTGCTCGGCTGTTCGCTTGGGAACGTTATGCCCTGGGGTAGGATGTTTCTGAGATTCCTGGTTGGCGGTGCGGTGGGTTGTGGATTGTATTTCGCGTATCGGATAAGACCCGCGGAGAGCTTTGTTGATCTCTGTGTGTCGGGTGCGGCTTTCCTTACGGTCTATTTTGTATTGAGCTTCGCGTTC
This sequence comes from Candidatus Latescibacterota bacterium, assembly GCA_963791045.1. Lineage (GTDB taxonomy): Bacteria > Krumholzibacteriota > Krumholzibacteriia > WVZY01 > WVZY01 > CAWBQK01. Next base: position 244,275 of record CAWBQK010000013.1, on the reverse strand, counting down.
CGATTCATAAGCTTTTCGGACATCAGGTCGATGCTCGGTCGTCCCGCCAATTGACAGTACTCAACTCGCGCGTTTCTTCCTCGAAAAGAATTTTGAGAGGCCAAAGTACCCGCTTTCGAACCGCATGACCATCAGCGACGTGACCATGAGAAATACATTTCGAATGACCAGGCGCACGCCGGTTTGGCTCCCACCCTCGTTGGCAAAACACCCACAGTCGATGACGATCCCACGAATCATCACTATGACGATCGCCCCGGTGAACATGAGCAGCAACAGGAAAATCGCACCGGCGGCTTTTCTCGTGAACACGCCGAAGATAAGCATGATCGCGGCGATGAGCTCGCCCCATGCCACGACGATTGCGAATAGATTCGACAGTTCGACCGGTAAGAGTTGATACCCGCGAACGGCAACCGCAAACTTGTCGGGTTCGAGAACCTTATCGGCGGAGGCGAGGACAAAGACGATGCCAAGAAAGACGCGGAGGACAAGGATGAATACCTTGTTCGTCAGCAGAACGGTCAGCGGATTCGAGCTCTGGGACGTGGTTGTGGATTCTGTGGTCATGTTTAATGCTCGGTTTTTTCGAGTTCAGATTTCTCGGTCGGAAGTCCCGCCTCATCCCATTCCTGCCATCCGCCCTTGTAGATGGTCACACGCTCGTATCCCATGAGCTTGAGTTCGGTGGCAAGATTCTCGGATTGATCGCAGGTAAAGCTTTCGCAGTAAATTACGACATCGGTGTTTATCGGAATGGATTCTCTGAGTTCATCGTAGTGCCCGAGCAGCTCTTCGTACGGGAAGCTGATCGCGCCGGCGATATGGCCGTTGTCGAATTCCTGGTGGCTCCGCGCATCGATCAGGGTGATGAGTCCTGACTCAAGAAGAGTGGCGAGCCGGTTCATCGACACCTCGCCACCGGCAATCTCCGAATCGGTTGGCACCGGTGAGCCCATGTCCGTCGCATCCATCGCGGGTTGCTCACCCGCATCCGTCATCTCGGACACGAGTTCATTGTCTCTGGAATCCATGGTGGCGGCGTTTGCTTTTTTTGGAATCAGGGGAACTGAGTCGTCTCTCGCCGCATTCTGCGCGATTCCAATCAGACCGGCGGCAAGAATGACAAGAACGCCGCCAGCGAGGTCTTTCATGAGATTCATCGATCGGCTCCTTGGCGGGGCCCCTCAAGAGAGGGGGCCACGATATGTAAGATTAATCTTACAGTTGTCCGCAATAGTATAAAGCCGCGACGCCGCGGCTAAATATGCGGATAATCTAACATAAACCGTTTGTGGTTTTCTACATATATCGTTGCCATCTTGTACCCGAAGGGGTGATAAGAGTTCCGCGCGTGCTCTTTTGAGGATGCAAAAACCATCCCAGAATAATTGCTTGTCATGCCATGGGGCTTAGTATATCTTCTGTCTGATTCGGCCTGAAATTTGCTTGAAAGCATTGAAGTTATACCCATTAACACAGGAGCGGTAAAGTTGGATTCGATTGCTTTTTTCATATCGAAATTCAAAGAATTGTTGCCCGAAAAGACACCGCCGCTCCGCTACTTCCAGCCGAGACCATACCGAAACGTGGCTGTCCGATTTGGCGCCTCGTCGGTCGAAGACTTTGAGCAGCGGAGGGCGATTGCGGAGGAGACGGGCCTCAACGTCTTTAGTTTCCCAGCCAGAATGATTCCCGGTTGCGATCTGTTGACCGATTCGGGTACCACGACGATGACGCTCGAACAATGGGCGGCGCTTGTCATGGGTGACGAGTCGTACGGATCGAACGAGGGTTATTTCGAACTCAAAGCGCAGATCCCCGAGACCTTTGGTCCTGAGTGGCAACAGGAAATAAACCACAGGGAAACCTTTTTTATCTTTCATCAGGGACGTGCCGCGGAGCACAATTTTTTTAATCTGTTTTCGAATGAATTAAGACCGATGATTCCCGAAGTGAGGGAAGACTCGGTGGCCGGACTGCCGGACGAGTTGAAGTCGCGTATCGAAGGCCGAATCGAGGGCATGCGTCAGCCGTATTTTATCATCCCGAGCAATTCCCATTTTGACACAACGCAGGGAAATATCGAAGACAGCCGGTTGATCCCGTTGAATCTCCCAAGCCCGCAACATCTCGCGGGTGACGAAAGTTTTCCGTTCAGGGGAAACATGGATCTCGACGCGCTCGAGACGGTCATCAAAACCATGGGAGACCGGGTTCCACTCGTATACATGACGATCACGAACAACACGGGCGGCGGACAACCCGTGTCGATGGAAAATATCAAACAGGTTCGCGCCATTACCGACCGTTACAACCTTCCGTTTTTCTTCGACGCCTGCCGGTTTGCCGAGAACGCGTGGTTCATTCAGAAAAAAGAGCCTGGGTACCAGGACAAGCCGATAACGGAAATCGTCCACGAAATGTTTTCGTACGTCGACGGTTTTCATATCAGTTTCAAAAAAGATGGACTGGTCAATATCGGCGGCGGGATGATTTTCAAAAAGAAGGGCCGGTTCATTGAAAAATACCCGGACATCTGGATGAAAATGATCGACCGCCAGATTCTAGTCGAAGGCCACCCCACTTACGGGGGCATGGCGGGCCGGGATCTCAAGGCGCTCGTCCAGGGGCTTCGCACCGCTCTCAAACAAGAATATCTCGATTACAGGATCGGGCAGGTGGGCCGGTTTGGCGAGAAACTCCAGGAGTACGGAATACCGCTCGTCAGCCCAATTGGTGGTCACGCCGTCTACATCGACCTCGACCGTTTCTTTGAAGGGTCCGGGGCCAAGGACGACGACTTCAAGGGTATCGCGTTTACCGGACTCATGCTCATCGCGGGGCATCGTCTCTGCGAGTTGGGGCTTTACGCGTTCGGAAAGCACAAAGACGGGAAGGAAATTCCGCCCGATCCGCGCGTGAACTTCATTCGTGCGTCGGTTCCGCGTCTGACATACGAAGACCAGGATCTGTTCTCGGTTGCCGAATCGATGAGGATTCTGGCCGAGAATAAAGACCGGATCCCAGCCGTCGAAGTCGAATACGGCCGCGACCTCTTCTTGAGGCATTTCAAGAGCCGTTTCAGTTTCAAACTGTAAGACCACGTTCTGTATTGTTCGAAAAAGGCGAAGCCGCGTTTGCGGTTTCGCCTTTTTTTTGGGCCGGTCTGCTTGGAAGTAGTGAAAGGCGGAACGCCGGTGCAGCGTCGGGGGGGTGCACGGTGTCAAATCATTGGCGCCCCGCCTTTTTCGATATGCTGTCAGGTAGAAGTGTATGTTCTGGTGGTTTGTCGCGGGCGGGTCCGAAACCTTACAGGTTTTCTTACTGGAAATTTCTTCCTGCGAGGATATTTTTCATCCGGGTTTTGGCGCTGGGGGAGAGCGACGCCGAAAAGATCTCCGGGTGGGCCACGGGGGATTCGTCGGCGTTGCCGCCGATTCTCTCTGTAACTCGTTCAATAAATTTGAGTTGGCTGGCCATCCGCCTACAGAATATGCAAATGGAGAGATGGAACTTCATCATGAGCTTCTGGGACAGTGTGAGCTCATGATCCTTCTCTTCGGAGAGGAGCTTGGCAATTTCTTTACATCTCATCAGTTGTGTCTCCTTGGGTGCCTTGGCTGGGTGGCCTCGTCAAGCCGGGCCTTTTTCTCGGAACCAGTTATTGTCCAAGCAGTTCCGGAGTTTGCCGCGTGCCCGGTGAAGCATCACCCAAAGATTGGTCGATGTTATATCAAGAACCTTACATATTTCGTCCGTCGTGAGGCCATCGATCTCACGCATCGAGAACGCCCGGCGGAACCCCTCGGGCAATGCGTCCATACAGCGCTTGAAAACACCCCAAAACTCTTTATCTTCCAATAGGTTATCCGGGCTCTCCCCCCACTTGCTCGGGGGCTGGCGCCATTGACCCCAGCGGTTGAAAGTCTCGTCCTCGGTTTCCTCTTCGATCGCGCTCAGGTCGGCGGACACGATTTCCCGCGAGCCTTTGCGGAACTGGTCGATAATCTTGTGTTTGAGAATCCCCACCAGCCAGGTGCGGATCGAGGACCCCCCTTTGAACTTGTCGAGGCCCTGCAGGGCGGAAATGAAGGTCTCCTGAACGAGATCTTCGGCGACATGCTCGTCCTTGACCCTTACGAGGGCAAAACGGTACAGCACGTCACCGTGTTCGTCGACCCAGCTTGCTGGGTCGATGCCTGTATTTTTGGGTGGGTCACTCATGAATCGTCCGTGGTTAACAATTGTATCTGTATTTCGCCGAATTGTACCATGCGCATCGGTTCGTCCAAACTGGTTTGTTTGTTCGGTAGGTCCCCCGGGGGAGCACCTTGGCCGATTTTTCTTGGAGGGGCCGCGGCGGATAGTGTATTCTCGCTGTTCAACCCATTTCATGACAATCTGTTGAAAGGACCGGTCCGCATGGCAGAACACAAACCGTTTGTCCCTGCGAACGTCGATATGAAGGACTTCAACTTCAAGACGGTCATTCTCGGTGTCATTCTGGGGGCTGTGTTTGGAAGCGCGAACGCGTACCTTGGGCTTCTCGTGGGATTGACGATTAGTACCGCAATCCCGCTCGCCGTCGTGTCAGTCGCGATTCTGAGGATACTCACCCCCGTGTTTGGCCGATCGAGCATACTTGAGTGCAACATATCGCAGACCACTGGGTCGGCGAGTTCATCTCTCGCCTCGGGAATCATATTTACCATCCCGGCGCTTTTTATCTGGGGTTACGACCCTTCGATGCTCCAGATGACATTGCTGGCGATATGCGGCGGTGTGACCGGGGTGCTTTTCATGATTCCACTCCGGGCATTCTTAATCGTCAAGGAACACGACAATCTGCCGTACCCCGAAGGAACGGCGGCCGCCGAGGTGCTGATCGCCGCGTCCGAAGGCGGCTCGTCCGCCTCTAACGTGTTCGTCGGGCTGGGAATTGGCGCGGTTTACAAGGCGCTGCTTTCACTTTTTTATCTGTGGCCGAGCAAAGTTGCAATCCACCTTCCACTTTTGAAGAAGGCCGTCGTCGGCGTGTCCACGACGCCCGCGCTTATCGGCGTCGGCTATATCCTTGGCCGGCGGATCGGTGCGATCATGGTCGGCGGTGGTTTGATTTCATGGGTCGTGATCATCCCGTTTATCGCATACAAGTATGGGGACACCCTGATCTGGGACAACACGCTCATGTATCTTCGCTCGCGCGGGCTCGATCCGTCGATCACGCTGGTTGGCCAGTTGAGCGCGAAGGAGATATGGGAGGGGTATATCAGGATTATTGGCGCCGGCGCGGTGGCTGCCGCCGGGATTATCACGGTGGCCCGATCGATCCCGACGATGTTCGAATCGCTCAAGATCGGTGTCAAAGAAATCCGTTCCAGCGCGACGGGACTCGACGAGGGCAAGCTCCGCACAGAGCAGGACCTCTCGCTCAAGTGGGTGTTGTTGGGCATTTCGCTGGTCGTTTTTGTTCTCTCGGTCGTACCCCAGGCCCTCGGGACACACACGTTTTTTGCCATGCGGTTAATAAGCGCTCTCGCAATTGTCACCTTTGCTTTTGCTTTTGTCACCGTGTCCTCGAGGATTGTCGGTCTTATCGGCGTGTCGTCAAACCCGACATCGGGGATGGCGATCGTAACAATCCTTGGTACCGGTCTTGTGTTCAAGCTGCTGGGCTGGACGGATATGACGGGCAAAGTCACGGCGCTTACGATCGGAACGGTCGTTTGTATTGCGGCGTCAATCGCCGGTGATATTTCACAGGATTTGAAAACCGGTTACATTATTGGAGCGACGCCGAGAAAACAGCAGATAAGCGAGATCATTGGCGCGGCCGGATCTGCTTTCTTTGTTTGTCTTGCCGTCTACTACCTTGGAAAGGCCTACGGGTTTGGAAGCGACGCGCTTCCCGCGCCGCAGGCGACACTAATGAAAACGGTTCTCGATGGTGTTCTTGGGGGTGATCTCCGATGGGACCTTGTCGGGATTGGCGCCGTGTTCGCCATTGTGATCACGTTTTTCCGCATACCACCACTGGCGTTCGCCGTCGGTATGTATCTGCCGCTCTACACGATGACGCCGGTTTTTATCGGTGGTTTGATCCGGCACTTTGTTGAGAATCGGTACAAGATCGCAGGCGACGAGAAGGGCAAGGATCAGGGGATTCTGCTTGGATCCGGGTTTATCGCCGGTGAGGGGCTAATGGGTGTCGTGATCGCCGTCTTTGCCGTCGTGATGTCCAAGGCGCCCAAGTTTTTTGAAATCAATTACCCGGCGGACTGGATGGGACAGGTCGTTTCGGCAATCGCTTTTGCCGCACTTGGCTGGTACCTCTTCAGTGTGGCCGCGAAGTCGCGGAAAGCGGCAATGGCTAAGAAATAGAATGGGCCGGGTGTGGTTGGGTGGTTTGTTGTCATGTGTAACTGAGATGCACATTTGATGGATTATTGCGATGGAGGCGGGGTGATTGAACCGCGCCTCTATTGCTTTTTGGGTAGTCTCTGGGGTTGGATCGCAAAAAGAACGAGAGTCGCAGGTTGAGGAACTTTGAAAAACAACAAGTCATACGATCTCATTTGTTTCGATGTTGACGGGACCCTGGTCAGCCATCCGACGGGAATGGTGATCTGGGAAGTGCTGAACCTCAAGTTTGGCGGCAGCACCGAGATCAACCGTCTCAGGTATGAAATGTACTGCCAGGGGAAGCTTTCCTACGAGCGGTGGGTGCAACTCGATGTCGGGGGTTGGATCGACAGGGGCGCAACCCGAGAAGGGATTGTCGACGCCATCCGGGAGTTCAGTCTCTTTGACGGAGCGCGTGAGACCGTCCACGCCTTGAAGGATCGCGGGTACAAGCTGAGCGTGATATCGGGCACGCTGAACGTGCTGCTCGACACACTTTTTCCCGACCATCCCTTCGATGAAGTTTTTACCAACAAAGTGTTCTTCGACGACACGGGAAAACTGGTATCCTGGGAAGCGACGCGATTTGATTCGCACGGGAAGCCCGACGCGCTCCGTGACATCGCGGGAAGAAACAACATTCCCCTTGAACGAACGGCGTTTGTCGGCGACGGCGAGAACGATGTTCCACTTCTCGGGGTTGTCGGCTACCTGGTCGCCTTCAGACCCAAGTCGAGGAACCTTGCCGAGGGCGCCGACTATGTGATCAATGGGGAAGGTTTGCACCCGCTTCTCGACATTTTCGAATAACCATGGCGGGAGTACGGTATGAGTGACAAATCGTCACCAAGACGCAAGAAGACGCTCAAGCCCGAGCAGATCGACAAAATCATGGATTCGATGCGGTCGATTCTGACCGAGGGTGATTCGTCACTTCGCACGATCCTTTGCCGCGAGATTCTTTTGAACTCGCTCGCGCTCGAGGGCGACGATCTCGACATGCTCGATCTCAAGATCATCAACCGGTCGCTGCGAGAGATGCGCTATGCCTTCAAAGCGTTCAAGCCGTACCGGCATATCCGCAAAGTGTCGATATTCGGGTCGGCGCGAACCCCCGAAGATAGCCCGTATTACAAGATGGCGGTCAAGTTCGCCCGCATGCTCTCGCAGAAGGGTTTTATGGTGATCACCGGCGCCGCCGACGGCATCATGAAGGCGGGAAACGAAGGGGCGGGGACGGGGAAGAGTTTCGGCGTCAACATCCAGCTGCCCTTCGAGCAGGGCGCCAACGAATACATCATCGACGATCCCAAGCTCGTGACATTCAAATATTTTTTCACACGAAAACTCGTTTTTGTGATGGAGTCGCACGCCATTGCGCTTTTCCCCGGCGGGTTCGGCACGCACGACGAGGGGTTCGAGACCTTGACGCTCCTCCAAACGGAGAAAGCAACTCCACGCCCGTTTATTCTTATGGAGCTTCCTGGCGAGTCATACTGGGAGCAGTGGGACGAATTCGTGCGCGGTGAGCTTCTGGAGCGGGGATTGATTTCGCCGGAGGATCCGTCGCTCTACAAGATCGTTCATTCAGCGGAGAAAGGCGTCGACGAGATCCAACAGTTCTACTCGACGTATCATTCGTTCCGCCAGGTGGGGAACAAGGTGGTGATCCGTCTCGAACGGGATCTCCCCGCCGCGGCGATCAAGACCCTGAACGATGAGTTTGCCGACCTTGTTACCGTGGGAAAAATTGAGAAGACGGACGCGCTCCCCGAAGAATCCAACGAACCCGAGCTCCTCGACAAGCCGAGACTCAAGTTCTCGTACGACCACAGAAGCGCGGCGAGATTCAAAGCGCTTCTCGATCAGATCAATACCCTTGGAAGATTCGCGTAGCTGCTACTCGAGCAGTCGAATCAGCTCCTCGATCCTCTCCACGATCAATCGGATATCCGACCGCAGATAGTAGAGCTGACGTTTGAGCTTGTCGAAATCCGTCTGTCCCTTCCCAAGGCCTTTGACCAGGCCGAGTTCATACGACGGGTCGAGGACAGTGCTCTGGAATCGTTTCAGCTCGTCTTCGTGAAAAAGAGCAGGCGTCTGTCCGAAGTCGAGCGCCTTGATGTGGCCGTCCTTCAAGAACTGCCGGAGTGCTTTCTCCGAGATCTTGAGCCATTTTGCGGCTTCTTTTATCGGGATGACGCGCTGCAAGCCGTCGGGGAACCGAGCACTTCGAATTACGACCCAGCGTTTGTTGGGGAACTGGTAGGCGCCTTTGATCTTGCCTTCGCGTAGCAGTGTTAGAAGCCGGGTGTGCGGTTGCTTGTCTTCCTTGAGGAGATCTTCTTCGATGAGCCACTCGGTCACTTCACCCGCCGCCGCGCCGTCGCGTTTTAACGAAGTGAGGCGTTTCTGTATGTGGCCGCTGATCGCCTTTGCGTTTACCATACAGTGAGGATGCCCGATAAACCGTTTGAATTCAAGGGGGTTTTTGGCGCTGCCTCCGGTTGGTGCGGGGTTCCGCTTGGTTATTCGGAGAGTTCGTTCAAAGCGTCAGTCTGGTCCCGGTCCGGTTTCGCGAGTTCGAAACCGATTTGGGGAGGTGGTTCGCAAGTCATGCATTTGGGCGGCGAAACTTCTCCAAACGTATTTACGCCGAAATCGAATTCAGCAATATTTGCCAGCCCACCGGATGTCGCCCAGTTTGGGGATGGAGTATGTCCTTTTTGAGCTTTTCTCCAAAAATCGGTGTAAGTCGTTGGTTTTTAACTCCCGCTGCGGGAGTAATATTATTTTGTTAACTAGTGGCGAGGGGTTTGAATTATGGCGCGCAGTTGTCGGGCCGGAGAACAACATCGGTCCCCAGGGCGTTGACCAGGATTTCCAAATCCGCGCACGGGATATGATCGTTGTCTCTCAAATCAATCTTCGTTGCATTTGGTAGCGACGTGAGCATCGCAACTCCCGACGTAATGCCGTTGTATTTCAGAGACAATTCAGACAGGGATGTAATCGAGGCTAGTGGCGACACATTGTCTATGTGGTTGAAATCAAGATTCAGGGACCGTAATTCGGTCAATCCGGACAATAAGGGTATCTCCGTGATTTCGTTGAACTCCGCGCTCAACAACGTCAGATTCGTGAGTGAGGCAAGGGGTGTAAGATCATTAATTCGATTCCTGTTTATCCACAGGCGCTCCAGTTGAGATAGCGATGACAGGGAGGATAGATCGACCATGTCATTGCCGCTCAGACCCAATGACGTGAGGTTCGCAAGAGGTTCCAAGGGGCTCAAGTCACTAAGGCCTGAATTGAGATCCAGAGAAAGAGAGGTAAGATTTGTCAGCGATGATAACGGACTGAGATTGACGACGTTGTTATCGCTCAGATCCAGTGCTACGAGGTTTGTCAGTGATGCAATTGGCTGGAGATCCGCAATGCCGTTGCCCATCAGCGAGACATTACGGAGCGTCGTCATCGGCGATATTTGATTCAGATCGAATTCTGTGTCGAAAATCCACAGATAGTGAAGCGGGAGCGAGTGCAACGGCGAGAGATCGCCCAATCGTAATGTTTGCCACACATCCAGGAAATAGAGGAGTTTCAGGGAAGCTAAAGGCGAAAGATCGTCAAGATTTCCGGCTCCCCCAATGCCCAGTTTTCTGAGCTTTGCGAGAGATTCAAGAGGGGAGAGATCAGACAGATCGGGGCTTGCGCCGAGTTGCAGCTCCCGAAGCTCGCCGAGCGGCGACAGAGGGGAGAGGTCGCTGATGGCCGAACCCATTAAATTCAATTCTCTCAAACTCGAAAGGGCTTCGATACCGGACAGTTCCTCCGCGTCATGGCATTCGAGAATCTCCACTTCGTCCGCGTATTTCGCCCCCAGTCCGACGACACAATCAGCGAGGTGGGGGTCCGTAAATTGAATGTCCGAAATCAGGACTCGTGGATTGGATTCGACAATACCATCATTATCACCGCCGCAACCAAACGCGATAATGCTGACCAAGCTTAAGACCAGGACACGAATTGGTAGTTTTTCAGTACACATACTTGAACGACTCCAGCAGGAGGAGAACGCACTTATTATATCACATGGACGAGTGTCCAATTTCAAGTTGTGACTAGCCAACCAAATACAGGAAGGCGAGCGCGTTCGCGCACATAAACGGCTCGCCGTACTTGTGCTTGAGGGCGTCTTCCAGATCGGTCTCAACCCATTGGTTGTCTTCGGAGACGCGTTTCAGGCATTGAACCGACATGTCGCCGGCCGCAATTTCAGGTAGCCGCTGATCGAGGAATTGGTTATATCCCACGGGGATGGTAACGATGGCTTTTCCGCCCGGCGTGAGAAGTGTTCTGAGTTTTTGAAGCGCAACCAGTACTCTGTTTTCATCTCTCGGCGTTTCGTCCCATCCCACATGTTCAAATGTGGAAATGGCCACGACTAGTTCGAATTGCCGTTTTGGGTTGAAATCAATTATGTCCTTGGAGATGACGGGCCGGAACAAACACCTCTCGAACTTGTCCACCACCGTATGGTCTGAATCAATGTAGTGGGACGTCACATTGCCGATCTCGAGCGTTGAAGACGGTTCGGCGGCTTCCATCAGCGGCCGGACAACGGGAATCTCCACGGCGCGTTCGTTGGCCCAGGTGTGGTTGTACGGATGAACAAAATAGGAATACTCGACGTCCCCCATGCGAAACGTCTTGCGTCCAAGTGAACCGTGCCGTTCGCGAAACAGCCAACGGAGCCGATCGTAGCGGTATTTTCGCCAGAGGTGCAGCTCTGCCAGGGCCCTGCGCCGAATGTTCATTCCATGTCCTTGATATTGAGATTCAAAGGGCCCCCGTCGGGGCCCTTCTTTTGCATTTGAGGCTGATGCGTAACTACATCTTGTCCGCTTTGTGCATTTTGACCATCGCATCGCGGTTGTGCTGAGAGTACATTTTGATTTCTTTGACTTTGTCGGGATCGTCCGATGTCATGAGAACGACGTCGGCGACTTCACCCTGCACGTACTCGATGTTGACCCCAATCATCATGAGTTTTCCGTAGGCCTGACAGTGTCCGCACATCTTGACATCGGTGAAGGCAACTTCCCCCGACTGAAGTTTCTGACCTTCCGCCATCATCTCTTTCTGTGCCATCTCATAGGATTCGCGGTATTCGGGTTTTACCACGGAGATCGTCATGGCGCCATTTTTGATGTCATGGTGTTCCCAGGACAGGTTGTCGAGAAGTTTGGGGTCCTTGACGAGGTGCTGGCAGAAAACACAATTCTCCATGTCGAACCACGGAGTCTCTCCGGCGTTGGTAGCCGGAGCGGTCATCACAAACGCGAGTGCAAACAAAAGCAAAATCGCTTTTCTCATTTTATTCCCCCTTGCTGGTGGTTGATGCGGCAGCGTCGGGAGTGGACGAATCCCGGCTGCGCCGGAGGAGTATATCAGAATATCCCGGCCGGCAAACCGTGACCTGTCAACGTATTTAACGATAAGGGGTTGACAGAACTCCTCATTCGTGCGCATATAGAACAATGCAACCGCGTGACGGCAGATCTTATTCTCGTACCGCCCGGCTCAACCCGGTAACCCTCGGGCTGGTCGCCGGTTTAACGGTGGGGTTGGTCGATATCTCGCTCGCCATTGTGGGGCGACCGCCGTCATTCGCCTCTTTCCTCAATATATTTCCCCCGGTCGCGGCGATTGCTCTTTTCGCGTTCGCCGTCGCCCTCGCGGGGACGCTCCTTTCAATTCCGCTCCGCGGGTTGTCGCCGAGGTGGGAGAATACACTCTCTCCGGCGGTTGCTACGTTTATCGTCGTGCTTCTCATTGTTCTTGATTACGGACACACCGCCCCATTTGTCCGGAACCCATACCGGCTGTTGATTGCTCTGGCGTTATCCGCCGCGGTGGGGTGGATGATTCTGGTTCGGCCCGGCCACGTCAAAAGGACCGTTCGCTTCGTTGTTGCTCTGCCGTTTGGTCTTCTTGCCGCCACTTGTTTTCACTGGTTTATCCATTACAACGCGGACGGCGCTCTCTCGTCGCGAGGCATCCTGTTTGGCCTGGTGGGTCTCGTTGCGGTTGTCGCGGTCTCGATTCTCGCCGCGTTCTTGTCCCGTTTTGGCGGTCGTCTTATCGGCGGTCTTTTCCTCGTCATCGTGCTCGTTGCGGGCGCCAAGTTGTCGCTCGAGAGACCCCGGACATTTAACTCCGACGGTTTTCGTCCCGTCCGCCATGTTGTCCTGCTTGTTATCGACACCCTTCGTGCCGACATGATCAGGTGCCAGAACAAGGGAGCGCCTCCAACGCCCAATATCGACACTCTGGCGGCGGATTGTGTCCGTTTTTCTCACGCAATGTCCCCGTCGCCGTGGACCATGCCGGCGATGGTTTCGATAATGACCGGACTCGCGCCCGAGGTGCACGGCGCGCTGGCAAAAAACTCGCGTGTCCCGGATGGGTTGACCACGCTTGCCGAACACATGAAAGCGGCAGGGTACGTAACCGGCGCTTCGGTGAACAACCCGTATCTATCCGCGAAGCACGGTATGGATGCGGGGTTCGATGAATTTTCCCACTATCCGCGCAACACACGGGACACGTCATTGGGCACATTGATTCTTCAAAGATTGTTTCCCAATCGTTACAGGAATCTTGCGACCACCGATATCACGGCCAACTCTGCGATCGAGTTCATCGAACGCCATTCCGAAAAGAACTTCTTTTTGTGGACGCATATTTTCGATCCGCACATCGCGTACGGTCCTCCCGAAAGATTTCAGCCCAAAGGAACGCCGTCGGCACGCATCGGCCGCAGATTCGGTAGCGTGCAGGAAGTCCGGTTGGGAATGCTCTATCCGACCGCCGTTGAAAAAGAGTGGATACGGAAGCTCTATGAAGGTGAAGTCCGGTACGTCGACGAAGCGGTTGGCAGGATCATCGACGCGCTTCGCGCCGAAGGGATCTATGACGACGCGCTGATCGTCCTTGTCAGCGATCATGGTGAGGAATTCTTCGAACACGGTGGGATCGAACACGGCCACACTCTCTACGATGAATTGCTTCGTGTGCCGCTCATGGTCAAACTTCCCGGCGCGACGGAAAAACGTGTGGTCGAGGAACCCGTGTCTACACAAAGGGTTATGGCTACGATCCTGGGTGCATGCGGGATCTCTGCCCCCGACGGCGCGCCCCTCTCCGGGCCGGAGACTCTGATCCCGAGCGAGCCGGTCGAGGATTCCGAGGACTCGGAAGAAACCGAATACGAGCCGGTTTTCGGCACGGGCTGTCTTTATTTCGAACCGCGCGAATCGGTTGTGCTCGATGGCTACAAATACATTCGCGGACTCGATACCGGGACAGAGGTACTCTATAACCTCGAACGTGATCCCGGTGAAACAAAAGACGCCGCCTCCGAACAGACGGGACGGGTTATACGCGCGAAGGCCGCCCTCGATGCCCACAGGGAAGCCTGCGAACTCCTCAAGGATTTCTACAACACACACAACTCAAGCCGCATCGAACTCGACCAGGATACGATCAAACGGCTCAAGTCCCTCGGTTATCTTTAATCCCTGTAAAAAGCAAAGTCAGTCGGTGGGGCCGCCCGGGTCTTCCGAATAAACGTACGCACGTTTGGTGACGACGGTGTGTTTTTGATAACCGTGGGTTTCGGCGTAACGCGCCAGCGTGGAATCAAGATCGGTCGCAAACCCGACAAAGACGGCCGAGGGCGGTGATTCATCGAGAAGCGCGGCGATTGTCCCGGCCGATGCGGTGTGGTACCGGCTGATCTCCACATCGGACAACAAACCGCCAATTCGGTAGGCGAACTGACCCGTTGCAAGCTCGGGATAGATGGGTAGCCCCGCTTCGAGAGCGTAAACCAGGCTGAGGGTGGCGACGGGTCTGTGCCGTTGATCTTCAGAGACGACGGATCGGACGATCTGTCCGCGTTTGTGGATTTCTTCCCCCATCCATTGGTCCGGTTTGAAGCACACCCCAAGACGACCGGCATCGCTCTTCGCGTTCGCCAGGAGTAGAACGGCGACACCGATCCAAACAATCAATCGGGCGGGGCGTTTGCCGCCGGGAGTGAGTTCCGAGTAGAGCGCGGCGATGAAAAGGGCCACCGAAATCACAAACGGCGACAAGTAAGAGCGCCAGATGGGTGTTGGAATCATGAACATCAGAACACAAACCGGGACGAAAAGAGCGAATCCGAACACGGCGGTTTCGCGTTTGATTGATACGGGAAAGCCCGTGCGAATGCGGAGTATCGAGAGTCCCGCCGCGAGCATCAACAACAGCGCGCTCGTAAGTTCTAGCAGCTGATGTCTGGCAAAATAGAGTTTCTCGGGAAGTGTCATGGCGATTTCGAAGCCCGACTCGGCCCGCCACAACGCGTTCAAACGGTGATATCCGAAATTATTGAAGATGGCGGTGTCAACTCCGGCGGCTAGACAGATATAAATCGCCGGTCCAATGCCTGCGACGAGTCCGGCGGTGAAGAGGAACAGCGAATTGAGTCTGCGTCCGGAACGTCCATACAAGGCGGGAATCGGGAGTAGGAAACAAAGAGGAACCAGCGCAAAAGTCATCTTGGTTCCGATCGCGAGCCCCACGAAAACGCCGCAGATCACGGTTGAAACACTTGGACGCCGATTGGAGTCAGCCCGAAGCGTCAACAAGAACGCGGCCACCACCAACAGCGATGCCATATCGAGATTCGTCGCGTAGGGAATCGAGTGGCGGAAGATATCGTTGTTGGCGAGCAGCAGAGCGCAAGCGAGCGCGAACCAGCGGTCGCGCGTGAGCCGCGAACAGGTAAAAAAGACGGCGAGGATCAGCAGCGTCACGATGAGTATTTTGACAAGGCGCGCGGTGGTAAGGACGTGATCGGTCCCGGGGAGCATGGAGGCCCAGTGATAGACATACGGCATGTACGGTGTCTGGAAGTATGCGAAGTCCTTGTATAACGAGTAGTCCCCGAGAAGATGGGCCGCCGAGAGATACATATGTTCGTCGTGTGACAGCCGTCCGGTGAGGATTATCGAGGAAAGCGTCAGGATGATGATGAGGAGAACGGCCGCTATGAAGATGAAGGAAATCCACCTTCGCGCGGAGCCGGAATCCTGAGAGGATTGATTTGGCGTTGCGTTTGTCATGATCGTGGAACCGGGTGTTTCCCCGGTCACAATGATTCTAACAAACGCAACGCCAGGCCGCCTCTAACAGTTTTTGAGAAAAACAGGTGCTGAGGGGGCGCAAAAAGCACCGAAATGTCATCAGCCCAAGCGCGTCAGCCGCAGTGCTTGTCAAAAGCGGATTTGAGCCCTTCGGCGATATCGCTGGGATCATGAGCTTCTATCATGTGACGCTCCAGCATATGCACGAGTTCGCCATCCTTGAAGAGGGCGACCGCCGGTGACGACGGCTGGTAACCGGTCATGTAAGAGCGGACCTTTGCGGTGGCGTCCGTGTCGACCCCGGCGAAAACCGTTGCGACGCGGTCGGGAAGGGTGGAGTGCTCGAGGGCCATCCGCACGGCTGGGCGGGCGCTCCCGGCGGCGCAACCGCACACCGAATTGACAACGATAAGCATGGTCCCGTTCTGGCCGGTCATCGCTACATCGACATCTTCGGCGGTTTTGAATTCTTCGACGCCGATATCGGTGAGTTCTTTACGGCATGGTGCTACGATTTCTTCAGGATACATATCCATAACTCCTTCTGGCGTTAAACCAAATACTCCAGGTGTTTTTGTTTACATATTGAGGTCGAGGCGAGCCGCTTCGGACATGCGCTCAGGTGTCCACGGCGGATCCCATACCAGCTCGATGACAACTTCGCTAACGTCCTCGATGGTCCCGATCTTGAGTTCGACTTCCTTTGGAAGACTTCCGGCGACCGGGCAACCGGGCGAAGTCAATGTCATGGTAACAATGACTTTTCCTTCGGGAGAAATATCGATGTCATAGATCAGTCCGAGTTCATATATATTGACGGGGATTTCAGGGTCATAAACGGTTTTTATCGTTTCAACCACGAGTTCACGGACTTCCTCGATTCTGTTGGCGTCCATATGAAACTCCTACTCGGTGGTTGCGGGTTCATCAGTATCTTTGAGGGCCGCGTGCAGCGTATGCCAGGCCAGTGTCGCACACTTGATTCGAACCGGAAACTCGCGCACCCCGGCAAAAATAGCCAGTTTGCCGAGACTCTCCGTGTCGATCTCTGAGTCGGGGTCGCTTGTGACGAGATCGTGAAATCGGCCAAAAACGATTTCGACCTCATCGAGCGTTTTGCCCTTCACACTCTCGGTCATGAGCGAAGTGCTCGCCGTACAGATCGCGCACCCATTCCCCTCGAAACCGATATCCTCTATTACGTCGCCGTTCAGGGCCAGGTAGATCGTCACTCGATCGCCACAAAGCGGGTTGTACCCGTCCGCCTGGCGGTTGGCGTTTTCAAGCTTGCCGAAGTTCCTCGGTCGCTTGTGGTGATCGAGGAGCATTTCCTGGTAAAGCTCGCGGAGTTCGTCCATCAGGCAAACACCTCTTTGACTTTTTCGATCGCGGCGACGAACGTGTCGACCTCGGATCGTGTGTTGTACATTCCGAACGATGCCCGCGAAGTCGCCGGTACTCCGAAGAAATCCATAACCGGCTGCGTACAGTGATGGCCGGTCCGGATCGCGATGCCCTCGCGGTCAAGAATCGTCCCCATGTCATGCGGGTGAACGCCATCCATCACAAACGAGACGATACCCGCCTTGCTTTTGGCGGTTCCGATTATGCGGATTCCGGGGATCGACAAGAGTTGTTCTGTGGCGTACGCGACCAGGATGTCTTCATGGGCCGCAATGGCCGGAAGGCCGGCGGCGCTGACGTAATCGATGGCGGCGCCGAACCCGATTGCGCCGGCGACGTTTGGCGTTCCCGCCTCAAAATAATGCGGGATGGTGTTGTACTTCGTTTCCTCGAACGTCACGCTCGCGATCATATCCCCGCCGCCCTGGTAAGGCGGCATTGTTTCGAGAATTTCACGTTTGCCGTATACCGCGCCGATTCCCATCGGCCCGTACACCTTGTGGCTCGAAATTGCATAGAAATCACAGTCGAGCGCCTGGACGTCGATCTCGATGTGTGGGGCGGCCTGGGCGCCGTCGACGAGAACGGGGACGTTCTTGGCATGGGCGCGGTCGATGATTTCTTTGACGGGATTGATCGTGCCGAGCGAGTTCGACATGTGGACGACGGAAACGAGCCTTGTTTTTGATGTGAGGAGCTTGTCGAATTCGTCCAGGGAGAGTTCTCCCGCTTCGTTCATTGGCGCCACCCGCAGTGTCGCCCCGATTTCCTCGCAAAGAATCTGCCAGGGAACGATGTTCGAATGATGTTCCATCGCCGTGATGAGAACCTCGTCCCCGGAGCCGACGCAGCAGCGGCCGAACGAGTGCGCGACGAGGTTGATCCCCTCCGTGGTTCCACGCACGAAAATGATTTCGCTCGGATCCTCCGCGTTGACGAATTTTGCCACCTTCTTGCGCGCGTTCTCGAATGCCCGGGTGGCCCGCTGACTGAGGAGATGGACGCCGCGATGGACGTTTGAATTGTCGTTTGTATAATAGTTTGTCAGCGCGTCGATAACGGGTTGGGGTTTCTGTGTCGTGGCCGCGTTGTCCAGGTAAACGAGCGGTTTGCCATGGATCGTCTGGTTCAGAATCGGGAAATCTCCCCGGATTTGTTCGACGTCGAGTGGCCCGGCGTGATCCGCATGGTTCTGCATCCGTGTCCCGTCCTTAGGTCTTATTTGTTCCGGTAAGCCAGTTGTGGAGGTCCGTCGTCAACCGCTCGCGCACGGGATCTATTTTGATTCCCTCGATCACCTCGTTGGCAAACGCGAAGATCAGCATCCGGCGCGCGGAATCCTTGTCGATTCCGCGGGAGCGAAGATAAAACACCGCTTCCTCGTCGAGTTGTCCAACGGCGGCGCCGTGCGTGCACTTGACGTCGTCGGCATATATTTCGAGCTGTGGATTTGTATTTACCTGCGCATCGTCAGAGAGGAGTATGCAGCGGTTGGATTGTTTGGCGTCGGTTTTCTGCGCGTCCTGATGGACGTGAATCTTGCCGTCGAAGACCGCGCGAGCCTTATCGTTGAGAATCCCCTTGTAGAGCTCATGGCTTGCGCAGTGTGGTTTGGCGTGTTCGATCAACGTATGGTTATCGATGTGTTGTTTTCCCTCGCCGAGATAAAGCCCGTTTACCGTGCAGTCGATCCCTTCATCCGCCAGGACGACGTTTACGTCGTTCCTGACTAGCGCGCCGCCGAAAGAGAGAAAGTCGGTTCTGAACCGGCTGTCACGGCCGGTATGGATCTGGAGGGTTGCCATGTGATAGGCGCGCCCGCTCTCGCGTTGGAGCTTGCAGTGATCGATCTCCGCCCGTTTTTTTGCGATGATTTCGGTGACGGGATTCGTCAAGTAGGTGTCCGATTGCACCCCGACATAACTTTCCACAATCGACGCCCGTGAGTGTTCTTCGGCGATGATAAGGTTTCGCGGGTGCGAAACGATCGCGCCGCCGTTGCAGTGTGTTATGTAGAGCAAATGGATCGGTTTTTCGAGTCTTACATTCTTTGGAATATGAACGAAAGCCCCATCGTAGAGATGCGCCGTGTTGAGCGCCACGAAGGGGTTGTAATCGGTGCTGGCGAATTTCGAGATATAGCGATGAACCGGTTCTGCGTCGGTCTCGAGCGCCCTGTGCAGGCTGTTTACACGGACGCCGTCGGGAAGTCCGTCCAGATTGGACAACGATTCCGAGAAACGACCGTTCACGAACGTAAGACGCAAGCACTTGGTCTCGTCGATGCACAGTTCGTCGACCCGGCGGGCCGCGGCTGTGTCAAGCTGACGGGTTTCGGCGAGATCGAAGTCGTGTCCGAGCAGCGGGCGAATTCGCGTAAAACGCCATTGTTCATCCTTGTTGCCCGGAAAACCCATCTCCGAAAAACGGGTGATCGCCTTGTCGCGGATATCATTCAGCCAGGCCGGCGATGATTCAACAACGGTCGCGTTGAACGACTGGTACTGAGATATATATGTGTCTTTGGTTGCCATTTGTATATTCGTTGTTCGCCCCGCCCTCTCGTCTTGCGAGTCTTTGGGGCGGAGTGGTGTGTTTCTAGCTTTTTGCCGCTTCTTTTTGAATGTCTGCGTAACCCTTGTCCTCGAGTTCCAGGGCGAGACTCCTATCACCGGTCTTTACGATCCGGCCGTCGACGAGGACGTGAACGACATCGGGGACGATATAGTTGAGCAAACGTTGATAATGCGTGACGACTATGACTGCGCGGTCGGGCGCGCGGAGCGCGTTTACGCCGTCCGAGACAATTTTCAACGCGTCGATGTCGAGCCCCGAATCGGTTTCATCGAGCACGGCGAGCTTGGGGTCGAGAATGGCCATCTGGAGGATTTCGTTTCTCTTTTTTTCG
Source organism: Candidatus Latescibacterota bacterium (assembly GCA_963791045.1). Taxonomy (GTDB): domain Bacteria; phylum Krumholzibacteriota; class Krumholzibacteriia; order WVZY01; family WVZY01; genus CAWBQK01. The sequence continues at coordinate 224,358 of CAWBQK010000013.1, read as the reverse complement.
CCGCCGGAAAAACCTTCGTTGACGGGACGTTCCATGAAGCTCTTCTTCATGTCGAGGAGTTCCATCTTGTCTTTGATAAGCGCGAGAAATTCCATCGCGTCGATCTCTTCCTCGCCGTTGAATTTTCGCTTGGAGTTGAGGGCTGATTTCAAAAAGTATGAATTGCGAACACCGGGGATCTCGACGGGATACTGGAAAGCAAGAAAGATACCCTTGCAGGCGCGTTCCTCGGGGCTCTTCTCCAGGATGCTCTCGCCGTTGAAGAGAACATCGCCCTTTGTCACTTCGAATGTGTCGCGTCCCGCGATCACCTGTGCGAGCGTGCTTTTGCCCGAGCCGTTGGGACCCATGATGGCATGCACTTCGCCGGCGTTGACCTTGAGATTGACGCCCCTGAGAATTTCTTTGCCGTCGACACTCGCGTGCAGATCCTTGATCTCGATCATTTCAAGTTAGTCCTTCTAGAATATGAATGAACGGGAGTCTAACCGACACTGCCTTCGAGACTTACTTCGAGAAGACGCTGGGCTTCGACCGCGAATTCCATCGGGAGTTCACGGAAAACCTCTTTGCAAAAACCGTTTACGATCATGTTGACCGCGTCTTCAGCCTTCATTCCGCGTTGCTGGCAGTAAAAGATCTGGTCCTCACCGATCTTTGATGTCGATGCTTCGTGCTCAATCATCGACGATGTGTTTTTGACTTCGATGTACGGGAATGTGTGGGCTCCACACCTGTCCCCGATGAGCATCGAGTCGCATTGCGTATAGTTACGGGCGTTCGCGGCGTTTTTCTGAACCTGGACGAGTCCGCGATAACTGTTCTGACCCCGCCCCGCCGAGATACCCTTGGAGACGATTGTGCTCGACGTGTTTTTTCCGACATGGATCATCTTGGTCCCCGTGTCGGCTTGTTGATAATTGTTTGTCATCGCGACCGAGTAGAATTCGCCGACCGACTCATCTCCGAGAAGTACGCAGCTTGGGTATTTCCACGTGATGGCGGAGCCGGTCTCGACCTGGGTCCACGAGATTTTCGAACGCGCTCCGCGGCAGTGGCCGCGCTTGGTGACAAAATTATAGATGCCGCCCTTGCCTTCTTTGTCCCCCGGATACCAGTTCTGGACTGTCGAATATTTGACCTGTGCGTCGTCGAGCGCGACGATCTCGACCACTGCGGCGTGAAGCTGGTTTTCATCGCGCATCGGCGCCGTGCAGCCTTCCAGGTAGCTGACGTACGCGCCTTCTTCCGCCACGATCAGTGTCCGTTCGAACTGGCCGGTTTGCGCGGCGTTGATCCGGAAGTAGGTCGAAAGCTCCATGGGGCAGCGTACGCCCTTTGGAATAAAACAAAATGACCCGTCGCTAAAAACAGCCGAGTTCAATGCGGCGAAATAATTGTCGCTGTAGGGAACCACCGAACCGAGGTGCTCTCGGACGAGGTCGGGGTGGTTTTTAACCGCGTCCGAGAACGCGCAGAAAATAATTCCTTTTTCGGCAAGCTTGTCCTTAAATGTCGTTGCCACGGAAACGCTGTCAAAGACCGCATCGACGGCGACGCCGGCAAGGACCAGCTGTTCCTCCAGCGGAATCCCCAGCTTGTCGAAAGTACTCCGGATCTCGGGGTCGACTTCGTCGAGACTTTTCGGGCCGTCGTCTTTTGATTTGGGTGCCGCGTAGTAGTGAATGTCCTGATAGTCGATCTTGGCGTAATTGACCTTGGGCCAAGTCGGCTCCGTCAGTGTCAACCAGTGCCGGTACGCCTGAAGCCGCCATTCAAGCAGCCAAGCGGGTTCGCCCTTCTTTGACGAAATGAGGCGAACGACATCCTCATCGAGCCCTTTTGGGATTTTCTCCTGCTCGACGTCGGTGACAAAGCCGTACTGGTATTCCTGATCGGTGATTTTGCTAATTGGATCGGAGCCGCTGCTCATAACCTTCTCATTTATTTGGGCTTATAATTTTGATATCGTTACAGTATCAGCACGGGCAATATATTCAAAAAGTTGACAAAAATCAATTTTTATAGCGTGCTAAGATTGATGGCCGCGTCTGGAGGCAGGGGCTTGTTGCCGGGCCCGAAGCGGTCGTGATGAGTTTCACAATACCGAATCACTATGCCTCAATTATACCGGGATTTCAAGCCTTTTCTGGAAATCCCACCAGACGCACCTTATTTGAAATCATACACTTGCCCTGCCAAGGAGTCGGCGCGGGTGGCGCCGATGCGCCCCCACCGCGGCGCAGCGTCGCGGAGTGCGGGAGCGACCTCAGCGCTCCTATTGGCGCATCTGCGGGGGCAGTGCAAATTGCTCTTGTCGGCGAATGGCCAACCGCACGAAGCGTAAGCGAGCACGCGTGGGGAAATCGGTGACAGGTACCCGCGCCGTTGATCCAAGCGGAGCGAGGGCCAGAGAAAGACCGCATCGCCCGATCCGTACCGGGGATTGAGAAGAAGGAAATGAAAATGAAAGACGATGCGTTTGTGGATTTCGTGATCGATCAGCTGCACCGGATCAAGGATATCCGGCGCCGGCGGATGTTCGGCGCCTTCGGACTCTATTGCGGGGAGATATTCTTCGCGATTGTCGATGAAGGCCGGCTCTACTTCAAAACCGATGATGCCACGTCGCCGCCTTACAAAGAGCTCGGCATGGGCCCGTTCACACCCGCACCCGGACAGGTGCTCAAGAACTACTTCGAGGTCCCCGTCGATATTCTCGAGGATGACGAACGGTTGGCCGAATGGGCGCGCGAGTCGATCGACGTCGGCAAACGCGCGCCCACACGGAAAACTAAGCGGGGTTCTCGGCCCAAACGACGGCGAGATTAACGATCGTCTCGACCGATTTTTCCATCACCTGAACGGGAACCCACTCGATCTTGCTGTGAAACGCCTCGCCGCCCGCGAACAAGTTGGGCGTAAGAAGATCCTCGTACGTGAGCCGCGCACCATCGGTGCCGCCGCGAATTAATGTAAAGTGAGGATCGACGCCTGTCCGCCGGATCGCTTCCTCGGCATATTCGAGCACACGCGGCTCTTTTTCGATCGGGTACCGCATGTTGAGATACTGCTCCTTGAACTCGAGTTCGATCTTGGCCTTCGGGTAGAGCGCCCGGACCTCGTCGACGGCGTTCGCGATAATTACTTTCTTTTCCTCGACGCCATCCATATCGAAATCACGGATGAGCATCTTGATGGTGACTTCCTCAGCCTGCCCATCGAAATCATAAGGATGAATGTACCCTTCCCGGCCCTCGGTGGTTTCGGGCGCCATATTCTTGGGGAGACGCGCGATGATGTCGGCGAATACCCTTATCGCGTTTACCAGCTTGTCCTTGGCGTAACCGGGGTGAACGCCGACGCCCTTGATCTTGACCGTCGCGGCAAACGCGTTAAACGTCTCGAATTCGATTTCACCAAGCGGGCCGCCGTCCATTGTATACGCGAAATCGGCGCCGAACTTCTTCACGTCAAAATATTTTGTTCCGTTTCCGACTTCTTCATCGGGCGTGAAACCGATCTTTATTGGACCGTGCTTGATATCGGGATTCTGCGCGAGAACGTCGACAGCCGTCATTATTTCGGCGACCCCGGATTTGTCATCCGAGCCCAAAAGCGTGGTGCCGTCGCCGGTGATGATGTCCATCCCCATGTACCGTTTTTCCAGATTTGGATATTCGTTCGTCCGGATCACCTGTTCGGGATCTCCGGGAAGGACAATGTCGCCCCCCTGGTAGTTCTCGTGGACGATGGGTTTGACGTTCTTGCCGCTGACTGCCGGAGATGTGTCGACGTGGGCGATAAACCCGATGGTGGCGACCCCCTTTGATTCCTCCGGTGAGAGATTCGATGGAATCGTGGCGGTGACATAGCCGTACTGGTCTATGGCCGCGTCGGCGACACCGAGTTCTTTGAGCTCTTCGACGAGCGGCCGCAACAGATCAAACTGTTTCTCGGTGCTCGGGTAATTCTCGACGTCTTCCTTCGATTGTGTGTCGATTTTGACGTATCGGAGAAAGCGGCCCTTCACACTTTCTTTTGGTGGTTTGAATTTCATGAGGTCTCCTCGAGTTGATGCGGACTAGGTTTTGATGTAAATTTCCTGTATGATAGACCGATACTTCTTTAGCGGGGTTACTATGATAGATTCGGCCGGTCAAATCGTCAATATCAAACACCTCAACGCGTTTGTAACGGAGGTCCAGGAATGATGCGAACCACGATCCTCGTTGCTTTTCTTGTCGCAGTAACCGCGTCTTTCGCCGGTGCTGTGGTCATCGATGGTCAGGCCCTGCGGCCGGTTACCACCTATTCGATCGTGGCGAGGGACCCCGAGACGGGACAGCTGGGTGTGGCCGTTCAATCGCATTGGTTTTCGGTCGGCTCCGATGTTCCGTGGGTGAAAGCAGGTGTGGGCGCGGTTGCGACGCAGTCGCTGACAGATGTCACCTACGGGCCGCTTGGGCTCGAGTTGATGCGGGCGGGAAGGACGGCGGAGCAGGCGCTCAACGGTCTTCTGGCGACGGACGCCAACCCCGAATGGCGCCAGGTGGGCATGATTGACGCGAACGGAAACCGTGCCGTTCACACAGGCAAGTATTGTATCCGGGAGGCCGGGCATGTCATCGGTGAGGATTTCGTCGTGATGGCGAACCTGATGGAGAATCATACCGTGTGGGAAGCGATGGCGGATGCTTTCAGAACATCCAACGGAGATCTTGCCGAGCGGATGCTCGCCGCGCTCGAGGCGGCCCAGCACGAAGGGGGAGATATCCGCGGCCGGCAATCCGCCGCGATGATCATTGTTAAAGGCGAACCGACGGGTGTCGACTACCGTGACAAACTTATCGATTTGCGAATCGAGGATCACCCCGATCCGCTGAGGGAACTTCGCCGTCTGGTTACTCTCAACCGCGCGTATTTGATGATGAATGAAGGTGACGCGAAGATGGTCGAGCGTGATACACGCGGTGCCATGGAAGCCTACGCGCACGCGATGGAGCTCGCGCCGAACGTGACGGAAATCAAGTACTGGGCGGCACTGACGATGTTCGCGGACGGGATGGAAACAGAGGCTCTTAAAATATTTCGCGATGTTTTCCAGAGGGAACCGGTTTGGATCGAAGTTACGCGGAGACTCCCCGCCGCCGGACTGCTACTCAACGACGAAGGGCAGCTCGATCAGATCCTGTCGGTGGCGCCGCCGGAATAGCGGCAATTACCCATCGATGACGATATCTTCCACTTCGATGAAGTCATGGTTGTCGAGCTTTTTGTGGAAGATGAGAAGGCTGTCCACATCGCCCTCGACGCGCCCTTTGCCTTCGAATCGGTATTCGTGGGCCGGCGTATAGAACTCGACGCCCTTTGCCTTTTCATCGATAGTTTCGCGGGGTTTGTATTCTTTCAGCTTCAGGTCGTACCGGAGAGTCGAGAAAATTCGTTTGATCTCACCCGCGACTTTCCGGCTCGCCGTTTCAAAATTGAATTCAAAAAAGATTTTTCCCAGGCGCTCGTCGGTGATCAGTTCGAACTCGAGATCGTTGGCCTTGCGGACGGCGGAAACGATTCCTCTGCGGGTTCGCGCGGTACAGATCAAATGAATGTGGTCGCCGCGAAAGGTGAAAATCTCTTTGAGGTGGTGCGCCTTGATCGGGTGGTCCTTGCAAAAGTACAACTCGCTCTTGATGTCTCTTCCGATCTGGTAGCCGCGGATAAAACCCCTGAGAAGCTTTCCGTCGCCTTTTATCACCAGCTCATAATATGTGACCGCCATGATTCCCTCCGGAATTGTATCCTAGAAAAACACCAGGGTTACGAGAATGAACAAGGGGACGAGAATTGGAATCGCCCACTTGAACAGGTAGCCAAAGAACGTCGGCATCCGCACACCCGCCTCTTCCGAAATACTCTTGACCATGAAGTTCGGCGCGTTTCCGATATATGTCGCCGCGCCAAAGAAAACCGAACCTGCCGAGATGGCCTTGAGGTAGGCTGCTTTGTTGGTTAGAAGACCCTGCACCCCCTCGTGGTGGGGAAGGTCGGTGAAGAACTTGCCCAGCAGTGAGTTGAAAAACGTGAGGTACGACGGTGCGTTATCCAAAAAGCTCGAAAGGGATCCTGTTACCCAGAAATAGTGGGCCGGAGTCTCCATTGTCGCCATGACGAAACCAAGCTGTCCTTTGTCTCCCGCCTTCAGGATGGCAATCGCCGGTACGATGGTCATAAAAATCCCGGCGAAGAGGATTGCCACTTCTTTTATGGGGAACCAGGAAAACTCGTTGTCGGTGCGTATCGATTTTTTTGTGGCGGCGAGCGACGCGACACCCATCAAAATGAGGAAGAGATCACGAACAAAATGCTGGAGACCCTGGTGGATGCCGAGGACGGTGACTTCCCCGGGCCGCCAAACCCCGCTGACCAGCACCGCTCCCACGATTCCCCCAAGAAAAATGAGATTGTGGAGACCTTCGATTCGAAGAGGTATATGTTCTTTCGCCTCGGGTTTGTCTTCTTTGCGGTAGTAATAGGTATCTATCAAAAAGAAAATAATGAACAGAGGCACCGATAAAAAAAGCATATGAGGAAGAATCTTCATTGTCCAGAAAAACGGTACGCCGAGAAGGAACCCGAGAAAGAGCGGAGGATCGCCAAGCGGTGTGAGTGAGCCGCCAATATTGCTGACAAGGAAGATAAAGAAAATAATGACATGGACCTTGTTTTTGCGCCACGAGTTCGCCCGCAAAATGGTGCGAATCAAAATCATCGAAGCGCCCGTCGTTCCCATCCATGACGCCAGGAGGGTTCCTATGATGAGTAGCACGACGTTAAGTACGGGAGATCCTGTAAGCGATCCCTTGACGTGGATTCCTCCCGACACAGTGAAGAGTGCCCACAGAAGAATTATAAACGGAATATATTCGAGTATGTACACGTGAAGGATTTCGTGGACGGCAAGCCCTTTGAAGACGATGAGGAGCGGAATGGCGAGCAGCAGCGCCCAGAATGCCGACACTTTCGGAAAGTGATGATGCCACCAACCAGGGGCAAACAACGGAAAAAGCGCTATCGAAAGGAGAATCCCGATAAAAGGAATCACCGACCAGATCGGGAGTAGCTCGCCAATCGACTCGGTCGCGTGCGTGGCTTCGTGCCCGGTTTCGGCGAGGGCGATTCCGCCAATCGATAAGATGACGATCACCATTAGGATGAGTGCTGTAAGTCGTGGTGTCATAATATAATACAAAAGAAAGAGTGGTCCGTTCCCATACGCCAAATTGAGGGACGAGACTACTCCAAAAGAATTTGAAGGGCAAGCGTGTTTTTTCCAGGATGCCGAATTTTTTCCAGCGGAGAATCTGCCGCTATGGATCACCCCGCGGGACCCTCTCTCGGGTTGTTCGAATGGCTAAAGACGCGAATGTTCTATCAGCCGGTGTCGCAACTCCGGATGGAGCGTTGCCCGTCTGAGGAGTTGTTCCTTGTCCAGTTTGCTCAGATCCGAGATGTAGTTCAGCGACACGGCCGGCGGCGTCCGCGGGTTGCTCAAAAGAGCAATTCTTGCGGTGCGGGTTCCGAACAACCCGCGCTTTTTGCCGATTGCGCGGAGCACATCCTGGTTGACAACTCTGTTGTTCGCCACTCGAATGGCGCGTTCGGAAGAGTTGATATGAGGAATGGTCTCTCTCGCGATCTTGAACAGCGGATGCATCGACAGGTCGAACCAGAAGTGACCGTCGCGGGCGAGTTTTCGGAGAATTATCGAAGGGACGTTGGCGATATTCGGTGTGTCGACCTCGAGTGTTCCCGTTTTTTCTTTTTCGTTTTGGAGTTTATTGACGTAGTTGGTAAGCACGCCATCCTCCACGCCAAAGCGTTCCTCTTTCGCCCCGAGGTAGTCCACCACGATCATGAGCTTTTCGAAATACGAATCCTCCATAAAGAAGGGCATTTGTATGAGAATGCGGATAATTCCGCGCGCATAGAGGAGTTCCGACCTCGAGCCGACATTGAGAAGCCGCTTGTGAATGGCGCGATAGAAAACCTTCTGGAAATCCTCGTCATAACGGTTCGATCCTGAGATGGTTTCGAGCATGCTTAGAATGGTCCCCAACGGCACGGCTTCGGGTGTGATCGTTTTCCAGAAGCTGTCGATGTCGACATTGGTGACGGCGTAACGGCGGATCTCCTGGTTTGGGTGAAGCATGAGACAGCGGAGGAACGTATCCCGTGTCTCTGGGCGTGCCGATCTGACATCGGCGACGATCCGTTCGGCTGTACCCTCGGCAATCGAGAGATTGTCGTCGGAAAAGTAATCCCGGATCTTCTCGAATGTCTGAGCGTATTTCTTCCGGCTTTTTCGCCGGATCAGGTCGAGCAAACGAACCTGCGGGTGATACTGCCAAAAGTCGTTGATGAGAATGATCTCGGGACGCATCAAAAGGCTTTCCTCAAGAACATCGAGCTGTTCGCTCCGGCGTTCGATGTAGTCGGCGAACGAGTAACGAAGCGGACCGGTGAGATTTGTCATGGCGTCTTCGACGTCGAGATGATCGCCGTGTGCGAGACTGTGGAGATTTTTGTCGAGTTGGTCGGAGTCGCTGTGCTTGACGCTCTCCGCAAGGTGCGCATCCCAGGGATGCCCATCGAGATGACTGGTCCACAAAACATAGAGACGGGTATAAAGCGCCGCGACCGGGTCGCCAATTCTCCGGCGCATTTCGGTGAGGGAATCGTCGAGAAGAAGGTTCTGCCGGGAGATCGATCCCTCATAGGCAAGCGCAAGTGTTTCGTTGAAAACATTCTCGATCGACCGCCAGTCATCGTAGGCCTCCTCGACGGTACGAACCACTTGCTCGGACCCCGCGAAATCTTCCTTGAGGAGAATCTTGGCCCCTTCATTGAGAAGCTTTTGAAATTCTTCGGTCAGGAGCGTTCTGGTCTCATTGAGCCGATCGGTGGGAACGCCGTTCTCCCGAGTCGATTCGATAAGCGTGACAAGGGAGGTCCGGAGTGTACGGATTTTATCCGTATTGGGCGAGAATTGACCGGTCATCCGACTCACCATCCGTCTTAAGTGATTGCTATTAATGGGCTAAGAATATTCTGGGTCGGAAAATGCAAAATGCGTGCCCCGAAGGTCGATCGGGCAGGGTGGGAGGGGCGGATGGTCGAAACCGGCGGCTCAGGAGATGCCGTGTTCCTCTTTATACTGGAGCCAGTTTCTTTTCAGATCGACGAATGACTCGAACGATTCGCAAAGAATGAACGGGTTGGTGCCTTTTTCGTGACCGATCGTCGATGTCGGCGATGCGCCGTAGTTGTGTCCGGGGTAGACCTCGACGTCATCTTCGAGCGTCATGATCTTTTTGTGGAGGCTGTCGTACTCTTTGCGCGCGCCTTCCCCGAAATCGGTGCCGCCCACCTTGCCGACAAAAAGGGTGTCGCCGGTAACGAGTTTTCGCCCGCCGAGAATACAGATCGAATCATCGGTGTGTCCCGGCGTATGGATGAAACGGAGTGTGATGCAGTCAACGGAGATAGTGTCGCCATCGTCGACGGATATATCGGCGCCAATATGGCTGTGCCGGGACGCGACAATTTCTCCGTCCGTAACTCTTTTTGCTTCAGCGAGTCCACATGTGTGATCCGAATGACCGTGTGTCGCGACGATGTACGCTACGGTGAGCCTGTGCTTTTCAACCAGGGGAAGATAGCGGCCCGGGTTCGCAGCGGGATCAAAGAGCGCCGCGCGTCCGCCGTCGCGATCCGCCATCAAATACGAAAAGTTTCTGTCTCCGCCGGCGTCGATTTGATAAAAAATCATGGAAGAATGGTGTCGTTTGGGGTGATGTCGGTGACGTTCTGGATTCTGCTGAATCTCAGTTGTTGTGTGGTGAGGTCCTCGTCGTGGTGGATTTGCACATCGACAACCTGGTTGCCGTCGAGAACGGGCTCGAGTCTGGGAAACACAAACGCTTTCATTTTTGGAACATTCAACGCCTCGAGCCGGCCCACGATGTCCCTGTACCAGTCCGGGTTGACATGCGTGCCGAATTGATCGAAAAGCGCCGCGGCGGCCTTGTAGTCGCCCGTTGATTTCATTGTCTGGAGTTTGCCCAGGAGTTCCGCCCAGCCGGTCCTCACTTTCTCCATATCGCGAATTCTTGCGAAGAACTTGCCGTCGGATTCGATGACGTCCATCCCGAAATCCTTGTTCGGATCTCCGCCGTTCTCGACGACATACATAAGGATGAGTTGATTTCCTTTGTTGTGCGCCTCGCGAACCTGCATGCCGACGACGTGGTCATATCGCGTGAGCCAGCCCTGAGCCTGCGTGATATAGGCGGTTTCCACCACGTCGTGTTGCTCGTCCGCGCTGAACGCGCCAAGCTCGACAAGCTTCGGATCGGATATATGGTACAACGCGACGAGGTCCGCGCGGCTCTCCTCCAACGCCGCGTACACCCGCCCCAATGCCGTCCGTGGATCCGAATCCAGATCCGGGTCGGGCTGGCCCGAGCCGTGCCCGATGATTTCGTGCAAATAAACTTTGAGCGGTCTCGCCTTTGTGTGGAAATAACGAAACACCTTGTCCCGGTATTCGGGCAGATAAAATTCGTTGACCATCTTCTCGAGTAGATTCGCCGACCGCGTATTCTCAACGTTATGAAGGATGACGTTCTTGCTGCCGTGGTCGCGGCGAAGGTCGTTGTAGTTTGGCAGATTGTAGGCGGCTGGTGACACGGGGCCGGCGTCCCCGGTTTCGACAAGGACATCGACAACTTTGGCCACGGGCGGCTCGATGTTCGACCTCTTGAATCTGTCTGGCCACGGCATTTTGTGTTCGAAATAGAGGGCGTTTTCCGCGATCCGCGTTACGAGCTGCGCATCGGATTTGTAGCTCACGTTTCCCTCGAAGGAGCCGATAATGCCGCGTGGATCGGTATACTGCTCGATGAACCCGTTGAGATAATCGACCGTTGGGTCCGACTTGAGCCAGAATACGCTGTGCTCGCGAAACGTTTCTTCGTCTCCGGTTTTGAAGAAGTCGAGGAGAAGTTCGATCGAACGGCGCTGGTTTTCTCCTTCGGAAAGCGGTGCGGCAAGACTCAAAAAATGTGAAATCGTTTCAAGCTCCTGGCTGTAGAGCCCGCCGATCTTGAATTCCTCGGGGACGATCTTTCCGTTCTTGCGAGCGAAGCGAACGTTCAGTTTGTGTTGAAGCGATTCCGGCAGCGCGGAAATGTCCTTTTCGGTCACTCCCTCGTCCCAGAAATTCACGGCGCTCGTCGCGACGATATCTTTGTTGTCCGACTGGTTCGTTTGTATCGGCTCGAACTCGGGGTCGAAGATCGATCGGTCGAGTCGTTTGAGTTTCTCCTCCAGCGTTTCCCCGTCGCCGCATTCTATCACCGCGCCATTTTGTGCCGCGTAACGCGCGGCTTGAAGCAGTGACTCTCTTGTCAGAGAGATGGGGAGATACTTTGTGTGAGTGTAGTGATTGTACTGTCCATGATGGATCCATACACACTTGAGGTACTCGTGCACGGAACGTAAAAGGTCGGCCGGCATCCCGTCGGAATGAAGATAGATCGTTTCGAGAAGCTGTTTGATCTCGAGAGCATTCCGATGATTCTGACTGTAAAGGATGTCGTTTCCAGCGATAGCTGCGCGGTAGAGATAGTAGGCAAACACTTTCCGGTCGGCGGAAAGATGCTCGAAGCCGGGCGCGTCGACGCCGAGGACCAGAATTTCCCTGCCGCCGGGGCCGAGCCGTTCGAGCTCTCCCACTTTGCGGAATGCCGCCGGCTCACGCCGGTTGATGGTGTTGTCGTTTGTCATGTAATTACGGTCGTTAGTTTGTGCCCGCGCCCCAGAGAGTGTCATCGCCGAGGGTGAGCAGCCTCCGTTCCACACGTAACACCTTTGGTATCAGAATCCTCGAACCATTTCAAGCATCAATACGCATACCAATGCGGGTTGTGGTGACTCGAATTTCCCCGATGATGCCTAAATCAAGGGCAAGCAACCGATTAGGGGTGATTCGCCTACACAGGCCCGTGTGATTTTGGTATGCTCGAAAAGAGTGAACGACGATACGGGCTGTTGATTCAAGGCGGGCAACGGGAGGACCAGGGTGAGCAGAGGCTCCATCGAAAAAGAAATCGAAAAGCTAAAAGAGCAGATCCGTCACCACGACTACAGGTACTATGTGCTTGATGATCCCGTGGCTTCGGACGCCGAATACGACCGCCTCTTCCGGCGCCTCGTTGAACTGGAAAGCCAGAATCCGGACCTGGTGACATCAGATTCTCCAACGCAGAAAGTCGGGGCGGCGCCCAGGACAGGGTTCGGCGTAATTTCACGAGACGTTCCCATGCTTTCACTCGAGAATGCGATGGAGAGGGATGAGTTCGTTGAGTGGCGCGAACGCCTTATCCGGGAAGTCGGAGATGAGGCGGGCGGAGACTATGTGTGCGAACCAAAGATGGATGGTGTCGCCGTCGAGCTTGTTTACCGGGACGGCGTCCTCGTCCAGGGGGCGACGCGCGGGGACGGCGTCAACGGCGAAGACATCACCGAAAACATTAAAACGGTCCGATCCATACCGCTCAAAGTCCGGGGCAATCACCCGCCCACCTACCTGAATATTCGCGGCGAAGTCTACATGGAAAAAGCCGCATTCGATCAATTGAACAAACGGCAATTGCAGGAGGGGGGGAAGGTCTACGCGAATCCCCGAAATCTCACCGCAGGGTCGCTCAAGCAGCTCGACCCGCGTGTGACGGCCGCGCGCCCACTTGACTTTGTGGTTTACGGAACCGGCGGGATGGAAACCAGTGCGGAATCAGCGAGTCCGTCCGGCGAGTTCGAATCGCAGTGGGAGTTTTTGTCTGCTGTTCGTGAATGGGGGCTCCCGACCAACCGGTATGCGACACGGTGTGCCGGAAGCGATGACGTGATCGCCTTATACAACGAACTGCTGGATAAACGCGATTCGCTCCCCTATGAAATCGACGGAATGGTCATCAAACTGAATGATTTTCACATCCAGCGCGAGGCGGGGTTCAGGGCACGTTCGCCGAGATGGGCGGTCGCCTGGAAATTTCCACCCCACGAAGAACGAACTCGGATCGTCGAAATTGACGTGCAGGTGGGGAGAACCGGCGCTTTGACACCCGTCGCCCGGCTTGAGCCGGTTGTGGTCGGCGGGGTCACCGTGTCGAATGCCACTCTCCATAATGATGACGAGATTAAGAAGAAGGGGGTGCTTGTCGGCGACTGGGTTTTTATCCGCCGCGCCGGTGATGTCATCCCTGAGGTTGTTGCGCCGATACCGGAACTGAGGACCGGAAGCGAAACCGAATTCGAAATGCCGATGAAATGCCCTGTGTGTGGCGCCGATGTCGTCCGTGAGGAGGGTGAAGCGGTGACCCGGTGTCCCAACTTGGCATGCGATGCGCAGGTCAAGGAGCGCATCCGCCATTTCGCGTCCCGGGAAGCCATCGACATCGAGGGTTTGGGCGAGAAACTCGTCGCCTCGATTGTGGACGCGGGCCTGGTCAAGAATCCCCCCGATCTGTACCGCCTGAAGGTTGGAGATCTCGAGCCGCTGGAACGAATGGCCGAAAAATCCGCCGAAAACATTGTGAGCGCGATAGGCAAATCAAAGAACACGACTCTTCCGCGTTTAATTTTCGCGCTGGGAATTCGAAACGTCGGGGTGACGGTGGCCGAGATCCTCGCCGAACGCTTCGCAACGATCGAGGATTTGTGTGCAGCACCCGAGGAGGAGATCGCCGACCTTTATGGCGTGGGTCCGGTTATCGCGAGGGAAGTGGTCCGCTACTTTTCCGACGAGCGGAACCGTTCGATCGTCGACGAGCTGATCCAACTCGGGATTGCTTACGAAGCGGTTGTAGTGGATAGGACCGACCAGTTTGCCGGACAGACGTTTGTATTTACGGGAACGCTCACGCGTTTGACGCGTGACGGTGCGGAGGCGGAGGTCAAGAAAAGGGGAGGGAAAACCACGAGTACTGTGTCCGGCAAGACGACCTGCGTGGTCGCGGGCGAAAAGGCCGGCTCAAAGCTTGTAAAGGCAAACAAGTTTGGGATCAAGGTGATCGGTGAAGACGAGTTCATCGAGTTGATCGGTGGGTGACCCGCCGCGGCGCCTTCGATCTGGATAGCCCCTTCTTTATAATGAATCTCAGATCAATTTTTGATGCGAAAAAAAACCGCCGGATACCAGGATCCGGCGGTTTCTGTTTCTCTGTCTTTGCAAGGTTCGGACGTTATTTATTCTTGGCTTTGATTGCTTTGACCTCGTCCTGACCCATCTGGTAGGCCTTCTCGATTACGACGGGCTCGACGGGAACGTCGTCGTAACCGTCTCTGCTCGTCGTCTTGACGGCCTTGATCTTTTCCACGACATCCATGCCGCCGATTACCTTGCCGAACACACAGTAACCCCATCCCTGCGCGGTTTTCTGTTTGAAGTCGAGCATCTTGTTGTCTTTGACATTGATGAAGAACTGTGATGATGCGCTGTGCGGTTCGCCGGTTCGGGCCATGGCGACGGTACCATTTTCGTTCGACAGGCCGTTGTCCGCTTCGTTCTTGATCGGGGCGTTGCCCTCTTTGCGGGACATTGACTCGGTGAACCCACCGCCCTGGATCATGAAACCGGAAATAACACGGTGAAAGATCAGGCCATTGTAGAACTTCGCGTCGACATAGGTCATGAAGTTGTCGACGGTCTCCGGCGCCTTGTCGGCGAAGAGTTCGATCACGATGTCACCGGATGTTGTCGTCAGACAAACAACCGGGTTCTCACCCTTGGCCGCAAATGATGGTCCGAAGCTCGATGTCATCAGGCCGAGCGCGACCAGTATCAGGATAGCTATCGACAGTAAGTCTCGCATGTTACCTCCTCGTCTCAGGGGGACGATTTCGTGGTTGCGGATTGATCCCTGGTAGTAACGCTTATTGATTCCAGAAATTGCGTTTGGGTCGGAGCGAAGTTCTTTCAGGTGTTCGTCCCGACCGGTAAAATTTAATAGAAAAACCGCTTTGGGTCAAAAGCTTTTTCCCGCGCCTCACACGTAATTTACATAAAAATCAACGTGTTGCCTTGCAATACTCTGCCAGGAGAACTTCTTCTCGATCAGTTTCAGGCCGGTCTTTCGAAGATCCGCGGCGAGTGACTCGTCTGTCAGAATCTCGCCAATCGCGGAGCCGAGTTCCTCGGAGTTCGAGGGGTCGACGAGGAGGCTGTCTTTACGATTGGTCAGCACGTGCCGGAGCCCTCCAAAACCGGTGGCAACGACCGGGGTCCCGCATCCCATGGCTTCCAGCACCGTCATGCCGAATGGTTCATATTTCGATGGGAGCACGAATACGCGGGCGTTCCTGTAGTAAGTGTCGAGGTGTTCGTCGGGCACATAACCGGTGAATGTCACCCGGTCATTGAGGTTGAGCGAGTCGACCAGGTCCGTGAGGCCCTTCATGACATCGATCTCGTGTTGTTTTGGATTTTTGGAACCGCCGCCGACAACAAGCTGTGTGTCGCTTTGCTTGCTGACATGATCGAAGGCCTTGATGAGAAAGTCGATCCCCTTATTTGAATCGATCCGGCTCAGCGCGAACACAAAATCTTCGGGCGTTTCGACCGGCGGCGTGTCCGTGTGTGGTTCCGGCCGGAACCGGTAGACATCGACGCCAGGCGGTATGATGATCATGTTGTCACTTTTGAAATCATAAAGCCGCTCGTAAGTCTCCTCGCCGTCCAACGTGGTGACCGTCTGCGCCGTGGCGCGGCGGAAGATGATGTTTTCCCAATGGATCCTCTCGCTGAACTTGAAGAGTGTTTCCATCTCCTGCGGGTCTCCGCCCATCTGTTCTTTTTTCCACGCCCCCAATGAATGTGCCGTGTATATAAACGGCAGCCGGAATCTCTCCGCGAGATTCATGCCCGAGTACCCCGCATCCCAGTAGTGTGAGTGGAAGAGGTCGTAACCAAGCCCGTTGTCCTTAATAAAGGCTTCCATGTTGTCGACGAATTCGTCGAGGTGGGGGAAGAGATCTTCTTTGCGGATGAACTCGTCGTTGCCGCAGGGTATGCGAATGACACGGACGTCATCGTTGATCGGGTCGATCTGGGAGCGACCGCCGAATTGACGCGTGTAGATATCGACTTTTATCCCCAGTTCGGCTAGAGCCTTCGACAGTTCGATGACATACACCACCTGACCGCCGGTATCGGTGGCGCCGAGAACGGGTTCCGGGTCGAAATAACCGTGAACACTCAGCATGCAAATGCTCTTGATCTTTGCCATTGTTGTCTCGCTTCTCCCTTGGTGTCAATCGCCGGCCCATGTGACCGTGTAGTCGTTGTTTACAACGATTTCGGCCAGGCTCTTGTGTTTTGAAATAATGTTGTGTTCGATCTCAAGTATACGTTCCGAAAACTCGTCAAGTGGATCGCGGGCGCGTTCCCTGCGATGTTCGAGCGTTTCCTCGAAGCTTCTGTCAATAAAGACGTGGAAATCGGCGTGGTTGAGAAGCGTGGTGTAAGTGCCCTCCGCGATCAGGACATCAAAGTCTGCCGGGGCAGTCTTCTCTTTTGTCACGCGGTCTTCGGCGAAGATGACGAGCGGTTTTTCGATCTCGTCCGCCGGTGAGAATTTGAACAGTCGGACGTGCTCGTCGAGCAGCGCGAGGTTTACCTCTCCGAGCCCCACATGTTTGATGTCTTTCTTCCTGGTTTGAGCGTTGGTTTCGGGGGGAAGAAAAAAGTAGTCATCCTGCTGAAAAATGATGGGCTTAGCCCCCTGGCCCGCCAGGAGTCTTTCGAGCTCGACGGCTATCTCTGATTTGCCGCTGCCTGACTCGCCTGCGACGGTGATTGCCGTCCTTTTTTTCTCCATTCTCTTTTTGAGGTGGACAAAAATGGCTTCCGCCGCCGCCGTGTGGTGAGGTTTTGGAACGACCTTGTCTCCGATCATGATGTTTGACTCTCTTTTGGGATTTCGACGTGACGGGATTGTCACGCCGCGGTCGATACACCTTTTTCGAGCAAACGCAGTATATTGGATTTGCCGGATGCTGGCAATTCACATTTCATTGACTTTTTTCCACGGGCGTTCAAGAATCTACCGTCGCCAAACCATAAGAGGACGAACAATGATAAAGAGTAGAAACAGGGAAATTCTCGGCATTTTCCTCGCCGGTCTCGGGCTTCTCTTCCTTCTGGTCAACAACGGGCTCCTGTGGTTCGGATGGGAAGCCATCTGGCCGTTGTTTCCACTGATCGGCGGTGTGTTTTTGCTGAAGGTCTATGCGAGCGGCAGGGCGCCCGAGCAGTTGTTTGCCGGATTGGTAATGTCCGGTCTGGGCGCGTTTTTCTTTGTTTTTTCCACGGGAATGCTCCCGTGGGGGGAGATGAGAATTTTGTGGCCGTTCTTTCCGCTGATCGCGGGAATCGGACTCCTCGCACTCGGCGCGACGGGGGACCGTCCGGGGGCCGCGCTGGTTGTCGGTCTCGCCGCCGTGATCGCAGCGGTGGTTTGTTTCTGGGCTGTCCGCGGTTCGTCAGGATCACGTGTCTTGACACCGCTAATCCGGTTGTGGCCGCTGGTGCTGATTGTCGCGGGTTGGCTTGTCTACAGTCGGGCGAAGCGCGAACGTCTCGATGCGGTTCCGGCTGGGGCCGCGCCTGTCGCGCCAAAATCAACCCCACCTCCGGAGAGCTGAGCAGGGGATTTGGCGCCTGCTTCTGAGTGATGGCCTCAACGGATACCGTTGAGGATCCGTTCGATCCGGGCCAGCCGTTCGGCGCGCGCGTTTGCAAAGCGGCGTATACCGTCCAATATGTGGTCGGCTGACAGTCTCGCTTCTTCGATTACTTCATCGAGTGTTCCACCGGTTCTCCACCTGTCATCCCAATCCGAACTGAGGGTGAAATCCGCCGATATTGAAGGATCGATCCAGTCCGCCATCAAACGCCGGGAGCGGTTCGTGACGGCCATCGCGTCCATGCGATCTTGTGGAGAATACACGGATTCACGATACTCCGCACTTTGCGCGGCAAAAAGCTGTGGGCTGATTGCCGCGACAATTTTCACGTTGAGGTTCTCTTTGTCGAGAGCCGGCAGGATCTTTGTGACGTTGTTCGTGGTCGACGTTCCCTGGACCACTACGGTGCCCATTCGCGGCTCGCCGTCCTTGTAGGGTCTCATCACGTAGGCGCCCCTGGCCGCTTCGAAATGCGATGGCATGCCAAGTCCCTTACGGTCGGGGATGGTGATCGGGGGCCTCGTGAGATGAAGCGCGACAATCGGTGTGCCGGTCTTTAGCGCGGCGGCGATCACCACGGGAACCTCGTTGTACTCCCATGGATGGACGTCGATCACCTGGCCTTCGGGGAAGAGCTGTGTCACGCCCGGGGAGAACACGCCGAAATGAGTCCTCGAGTCGTCCGCCGTTTCGGGTCCGCTATGTCCGACCACCCAGAGCACCTGCCCCACTTTTATCGGCGAGTCCTGCGCGAGTTGGCTGAAGAGCCGCATCATTCCGTACTTGAGATACGAGAACGAGCCATACGTTGAACACGCCGAGAGAAATCCATCGAATGTCTCGAATGGTTTTGGCGAGAAATTCACGGAGGCAAGACCCACCGAGATTCCCGAGTTCGCGAATTCGGTGATCGCCTGGGGAAGGAGCGTTCCGTCCGGATTCTCGTCGCGCTCGTACCACCCGTATCCCTTTTGCCCGTCGAAATCTTTGGCAAACCCGGCAATGTTCGTCGACTCGGCGAGATCCGCGCTCATCGCGATAAAGAGAGGCCGGTTGTATTCTTTTCCGCACCAGGAATTCACCCAGGAGCCAAATGCTTCCAGTCCCGCACGATTGGGTTTTTTGTCGCCGGGTTTGGCGAACATCTTTTCCGGATAGTTTTTGAAATCAAACAACCGCGGATCTTCCAGCGGACTGCGGGAAAGATCGATTTTCAAGGCACTGGGTTTATCGGGGACCGAATCCCCCAGCATCACGAGCGTGTCGGCGAGAGAGTCGACCATCGCCTGATCGTTTCGTATGACGTCGGCAACAACCTGCAGGTTGTTTTTCATCTGCTCGCGCTGTGCGTCCGCGTCATCCGGGGCGGGCTGGTTGTATCCTTCGAACTCGACTCCGTATTTTTCCATGAAGGGCTGTTTCGTCTGCCAGAAAAGATCCGAGTTCATCTTGTGCGGAGCCCCGTGAGAGGCGTAGTCATACTTGAGGTAGCCGCGGCCTTTGCGGGTCTTCATAAACACCGCGTTTGGGCGGTTGTCGGGATTGTCCCCGTGGACGATATCGACGAGGGAGCGCGTGATGGATTCCCAGTTGTTGCCGTCTTCGGACTCGCGAACCCGCCACCCGTGCGCGTCGAACCACTCGCGCGGGCTCTTGTCGATGACGGAACTGTACTTGTGAGCGTCGATGCCGTAATCGTTCCAGTCGATCACGTAAATCATATTGCTGAGGCCGAGCCCCCACGCAGAGTTCATTGTTTCGTGTGCCGCGCCCGGTGTGAGTCCGCCTTCTCCCTCAAAAGCAAAAACGTTGACGTCTCCAGCCCCCGCCCTCTTGAGCGCAAACGCCTGGCCGGCGGCGGCCGGGGAGCCGTGACCCGAAGGGCCGGTGTTGAATTTCAGGAAGAGCGTCTTGCCTTCCATCTCGGCGTGACCGGGCAGGCCCTTGTTCCGGCGGAACTCGACGAGATCCTCCCAGTACAAGCCCCTGTCTTTCGCGTCGGCCACGAGATACCTGTCGTCGCCCGTTTGCTGGTGTTTTGTTCGCATGGCTTCGAAGAGAACGGGGAGTGTTCCATATACAAGAGGGACCGTGTGGCCGGCAACGAGGATGAAACGGTCGCCGAATGTTTTCTCGGGGTGGCGGATATCCCACCGCATGATGCCGCCGAGAAGTGTCGCGACAAAGGCGTGGACCTTCGATCGGGAGCCGCCCGGATGACCGCTTTGTCGATAGTTGAGAATTATATCGATAAACTGGTCCGCGCAGTCCTTGACCTTTTCCCACGTTTCGAAGTTCGATTCGAGATCGTTGAACAGCTGTCCCACATCTTTCTTTGTCGACAAGACAGGTACCCCCTTAAGCGTTCTTCTTTGATTTTGTTGGCGCAAGCGGCTGGATGAAAAATATCTAATTGCCTGTTTTGGTGAACTCGGCAAGCTCTGTTATCTGCATGTCCGCATAGGTTTTGAGGTCGAGCACTACATTCTCGAGAAGCACCCGCGCCTCGCCCTCGGATTCGAACCGGCCGATCGCTTCTCCGGCCCTGTCGAGATGTTTGTGGATCGCGTTGGCCGTAACTTCGAACCCGCCGTGTTCCCGGCACAACGAGACGATCCGTCTTTCGTTTTCAGGTGTGAACGCGCCCGCGCGAATGATATCCACGAGTTCTTCCCGGTGTCCGTCGTGAAGCGAGTTGAGTGTCCGAATCAGGGGAAGGGCAAGGTACCCGTTCTTCAGGTCGCAGTCATCCATCCCCCGCGGCAGGTCGAGCATGTCGTCGAGATCGTCGATCATCTGGAATGCCATCCCGAGATTCCACCCAAAATGGCCCAGCAAATCGGCGTACTCCGAGTCACGGCTCATCCCTCCGACTTTGCAGCTCAACGCGAAGAGGGAAGCGCTTTTTTCGGAAATTATCTCGTAGTACGCGGCTTCGTTGATATCGAAATCAAATTTGTGGGTTGTCTCGCGGCTTTCGCCCTGGACGAGGACGCTGATAGTCCTCAAGAACTCGGGCATCGTATGCGCGAGCTCGCTTTTCTGGACGAGGAGCAGGGATTCGGCGAGAACATAATCACCGGCCAGAACCGATGCATGATTGCCGTACTTGACTCGCGCGCTCAGCTGGGAACGGCGGGTCTCAACCTCATCAATAACATCATCATGAAAGAGAGTCGCCAAATGGACGAGTTCGACCGCGGCGGCGAGATCGATGAGCGGCGGATCGACGACGTCGAGGGGTTCGTTTGTCGGTGCGAGCGATGACAAAATCATCAAAGCGGGCCGGAGGCGTTTACCGCCGTTCTTGAAACTCTCGGCGGCAATTTTCGCCTCGCGAACGTCGCTCGACTGGAGGATCTCGAGCACTCTGGCGTTGCAGCGATCGATTACCGAACCCATAGCCTCGTATTTTTTCATCGCGTTCAACATGTCTAAGATGACCCTTTACATGTTATGGGTTTTTGTATCGCTATCCGTTTCGTCGTCTTCAATAAACATTTCAAAAACACTGCCGATTTTTTGCATGAGATTTCCCAGCTCTTGGAGCCGGCGCGTGTCGACGGCGTTGCCGACAGGATTCATCCCACCGTTGTTTCCATCGGCCGCGCTCAAAGTGCGGTTGACGATTTCAAGCGCCGGGTCGAGCTCCCGTTTTTTCTTAACCGCCGCGAGTTTCCGCGCGACCTTCTCGAGGTCGGTCTCCGCGGTGTAATAATCCTTGCGGTCACCGGGAAGTATGATCTTCCGCACGACGCCAAGATCCTGGAGGGCGCGCACGTTGAGGCTGATGTTGCTTCGACTGGTCTTTAGCCGCTCGGACATTTCGTCGAGACCCAGAGGATCCTGGCTCATATAGAGAAGGGCCTGGATCTCGGCCATCATTTTGCCGACTCCCCAGTAGATTCCCATCCGTCCCCATCCCTTTATGAAGATGTCAAGCGGGTCTTCCGTTTGCTGCTTGAGCCTTGTCACGTATATCTCCATAATAATAAGCTAATTACAAATGTTTCTGAACGTGCTGAATGAGTAGAACATATGGCCCGGAGGGGTGTCAAGAAAATTTGCCTATCGGGGAATCTCGACCCGTGGAGCGTGGGCGAGCTCCGTTCGAATCAACGGCAGTCTCAAAAAATGTAAAGTCAGCTTGACAATTTTGGGTGGGGGGGTTATTCTAGAATGTAAAGTCAGCTTGACATTGTGAAGGGCTCGGACTGGATCTCAAATGTAAAGCATGCTTTACATAAAATGCAAGTGAAAAACTGCTCCGCCGTCCACCGGCGGGGAAGGGATACCGGCGACGGCAGGATATCAAGCCGGAACAACAGGGAGGTCGCCATGCTCGGAAAAAAGGGAAATCTACTGCTCCCGATAGCGATGGTGAGTTTGTGTCTGTCGCTTTTCCTTACGCGCATGGACTACGGAAATGTCGGAGGCCTTGTTTTTCTTGAGGGGCTTCTTCTTGGGTTCGCGTTTGCTTTGAGCGTATTCCGTCTCATCACGCAGGCGCTGACCGATACGCATGAGTGAAAACATCCTGAACACTGTCAGGGATTACCGAAAAAGGGCCGGTCTGACCCAGGAGGACCTGGCCCGGGCCATGGGTGTGTCGAGACAAACCATCATTTCGATTGAGCGGGGCCGGTATGTCCCGAGCCTTCCGCTCGCACTCAAACTGGCTCGTTACTTCGATTGTTCGGCCGACGAGATGTTCAAGCTTGAGGAGGGCGAGGGAAATGGTTGATGAACGATTTGTCATGCACCGTTACAAGGCAACGCGTTTGTCGTTGCTTGTCGGCGTGGTTCTGATGCTCGCGTCGTTCACGTATGGGTATTTCAAGACCGGCGAGATGCGCTGGGATCTTTTTGTGATCATGTGTGCGATGGCCACGGCAAAAGTGGGGGCAATGATTTACTTCCGGCGGACGAACTAGTCCGCGGGTAATGATGTTGATCTGGTTTGTGGAATCAAAAGCGGATTGGAGGTCTGGAATGAGAGTTTTTACGGTGATTGGGTTGGCGGTGTTGTCGATGTTTCTCGTCAGTTTGTCTTTTTATGCGGAGACGCCGCAGCGAGAGGTGATGTCCGCGGATGAAGTCAAAATCGCGTTTACAACGGATGGCATCGGGGACGTCGCCGTTGTTTTTGTCCACGGGTGGTCTTGCGACCGCTCATACTGGAACGCGCAGATGGCGTTTTTTCGTGAACAGTATCAGGTGGTTGCCATTGATCTTCCGGGACACGGCGAATCGGGCACAAAGAGAACCAATTGGACGATGGAGGCGTATGGCGCCGATGTCGCCGCCGTGGTCAACAAACTCGGTCTCGAAAAAGTGGTTCTCGTAGGGCATTCGATGGGAGGTTCGGTGAACATCGAAGCGGCGCGGTTGATGCCCGAGCGTGTGGTTGGGCTCGTCGGCGGCGACACCTATCACGATCTCGAATTGGCCGTCCCGGAGATGGAACGCGACCAGTTCTTGGGAGCGTTCAAAGCTGACTTTGAGGGTACGACGAGGTCTTTTGTCGCCATGATGTTTCCGGCGGGCGCGGACTCGGCACTCGTGGAAGAGGTCACCGCCGACATGGCATCCTCGCCGAAGAAAATCGCCATCGCGGTGATGCGGAGCGTATTGAGCTACAACCCAAAGGGAAAGCTCGAGGGACTCGACATACCGGTGTACGCGATTAACGCGGATCTGTGGCCGACGAATGTCGAGGCGGGGAAGCGTCAGGCAAAGACCTTTGAGGTGAAGCTAATGCCGGGGTACGGACATTTTTTGATGCTCGAAGATCCGGGCGGGTTCAACAAGCTTCTGTCGGAGACTTTGGAAGAAATCAAGGCGCCGTAAGGCTGACCGCGCGGATCTCAACTCGAGACTACGCGGCGGGCGGCTCTGAAACGGCGTCTGAAATAGTCGTCGTCGAGGTAATCGATCCTGACCTTGCGCGCGCTCGTCGACGCATGGATAAACTTGCCGTCACCGATATAGATTCCGACGTGTGATATCGTCCCGCTTCCCGAAGTCTTGAAGAACACGAGATCCGCCGGCTCTAGATTCGACCGGTTCACACCGTCACCCACCCGGCTCTGGTCGGCTGAAGATCGCGGCAAGCTGATATCGAACTCCCGGTACACGGCCGTTACCAGACCCGAGCAGTCGACTCCGTTCCGGGTTGTCCCGCCGTAGCGGTACGGCGTTCCAAGAAACGATTTTGCATAATGGATGATCTCTTGCCGGTCGCCGCTGCCCTTGCTGGCGTCCATTGAGCCCGAGCGATACCGCGGCGCGCTGGTACACGACGCCAACAGGACCAGCGTGAGGACTCCAAAGAGCCAAAGCCACTTGATGTTAACGGACCTGTTACGCGATAGTGTCGTTTGATTGTGACGGATCATGGTTTTTTCCTCTATATCCAGCCTACACCATAATCGTCTATTTTGGCAATTCCCGTGCCTCCGGCGGACAGTTTGGCCAAAGGGCCGTCGGCGCCAAGAAAAGAGAGAGCCGACGGTGTTCTCCTTGCCCAGTCGAGTTGCAACCTTGTTGGATATCCGCCGGCATCCTGGGTCGCCGCCCGAATTCGTGCGTCGAACTCCATCGGCCCTCTCGAAAGGGAGTGCTCGTTTCGAAAACAAAACTTATTTTAGCAGCACCATCTTCCTCGTCTCTCGAAAATCCTTTCGTCGTGATCTTGTAAAAATAAACACCGCTCGAAACCTCTTGCCCCGTATCGCTTGTCCCATCCCATGTCACTCTGCAGACTCTTCCGCTCGCGGTGACTGAATCTCATCGACCAGCGTTTTTATCAACTGCCCAGCAACATTGTAGATCTTCAACGACACGTGCGAGCGCTCCGCGATCGAATACCCGATCGTGGTCGTTGGATTGAATGGGTTGGGATATGCGTTCTCGAGTGCGTTTTCATAGACGACCGGATTGATGCCGATGGCCATGGGCAATAAGTTGCCGAACCACGTGAGAACGTGGGCAAGGAACCGGCATCGTTCGAGTTGCCCGCCGACGATGTCGTCACGGATGAAATCATAACCAAACCCACCGAGAACAAACCGGGCCGTTGTACCAGCGGAATTGGGTGTCGCCTGAGCAAGCACGGCTCCGCTCGTAGGGAAGCCGTTGGGGTACGTGATCTCAACCCTCGAATTCGCACCGGCGAACATGACGTCGAAATCGTTGATCGCGGGGCATCCGCCATATGCGAAGAAGTCGAACGTGTGAAGCCCGCCGTCAAAAACGCCGTAAGATCCGGGCACACCCGCCCGGACGAGCGGGGAGATCGGTTCACCAAAAGTAACGTGGTTTCCGCGGGCGAAAATGAAATCCATGTACGTGCTGCGGACACTGACCGCAGCGGCGCCTAAGAGCGACGCCCATTCCTCGGCGACATCGTCGCCGGCCAAATAGATGCCGGGGTTGTTTGGGTGTGTATCGAGAAACGTTTCAAAGAGCGCAAAGTCATCCGATTTCTCGTCACCCGCACCCCCCATATGCCGGTCCTCCGTCACCAACAAGGCCGCGGCTCAGATTGCTCGAGTTCCAGATGATTTGCTGATAGATCTCGGTCGATGTGCCGACCATCTGGTTGGAGACGTTCTTCACACGCGAGGCGAGGCTGTTGCCCACAATCGACGAGGGCCCGAGAATGTCGAAACGATCCACGCGCGCCCCAAGTGATGTACCCGAACGCCCAGTCGAGGTGTGCCTGGACTGGGTCGCCACGGAGCTTCCAGTCGTCAATAATCATGCGGTCATCGGCATCGTCGACGTAGAGGATGTCCCCGTCGTCACCCGGCTCGAGCCCTGCGTCGGGAAGCACCGACCACTCGCATGGATCGGTTGCAGCCACGTCGATGCTCGATGTCCGATTGTCCAGTCCCTGACCGTGATATTTGCGGTGCCAATAGCTCCATTGCCCCTCTGCGTTCCGCGCTCCAAAGAAATAGTTGATGACATCACCGGGTGTAAAGACACCGGTGTTGCGCCGCCGTATTTTCATTCGCGTGGTTGTAGTGGGGGCCCGTCGGTCCCGACCCCAAGATCCATTAGATCGCAGCAGATATTTGTCGGCGATCAGGCCGCCGCTTGAGGTGTAAACACTGGTCCATCCTGAATTGCATCCCAGCAGCGCTGCCGGCGCGATGCCGCGCCGACATGCGGCCACCGGAGAAGCCCCGCGTTGGGATCGCCACTGTACGCCTGGTTATCGGGAGACTGGATCGCCAGTACCGTTTTTGCCGGCTTTTGCATTTCCGTAGCGTCGGTGACGCGGACGAACACGTAGACCGCTTTCCCCGGGCGGCCGCCGGAGTTGTCATCGGCGAGTCCGTTCGGATCGCTCACAGTTACGACGAGTGAGTCGCCGGGAAGGATGTTCCCATTGTAACTTGGCAGGATGTCCTGTGCCATGTCGCATCGGGCGAAGCTCGATACCGGATCGACGCCGCCTTCCTCGGGGAAGTTGTCCTGCCAGAGATCGATATGACGGACGACCCACTGGGGTCCGTCTGAGGTGACACGAACAAGTTTCACCTGGCCGAAGAGCGGAGCGTGACTGTGGCACGACCCATCCATGCCCCACATGCAGTAGTTATCAATGGCGCCCAACGCGATCTGAATCTCCTCGGCGTCCGGGGGAATGAAACTACCAATAGAAAAGTCCGTCCGATACCACTCCTTTTGTCCCCCGTAGTAAACGAAGTTGGGATTCTTCCAGGAGCTCGGGCATCCACTGGCGTCTTTTGTTCTCACCCACCATGTGTAGAAAACCATATCGTCAAGGACAAGATCCCGGTAGGTAAGAAAACTCAATCGATACTCTGATCCCGACCCTGTGACCGGAACCCACGGCGACCAGATCTGGTTATTAATTCCCGTGCATTCTCCGTCGATCCATCTGAGGTAGGGAACAGCCCCCTGTGCCGGCCACCCACCGCATGCATAGCTGGTCACAGCGGGATCGTCAAAGAACCCCCACAAACATGAAAGCACCGCACGGCACGGGTCCTCTTGGACAACCCTCGTACCGTGAACGAGCTGGGCGTAGTTGCCAAAGGGTTCCTGTTTTCTTGCACGCCAGAAATCATCTGCTGTTTCAGTGTTGCCACATTCGTCGTCTTCGAAATCGTGGTGGTAGGTGATTCCTCCCGAACACGCGACGGTAATATCGTCCACTTTGATAGCGCCCTCCGTCGACGGCCACAGCCCGTCTTCGTCATCCCATGCGCTGTCCGATGTGAACCGATACCGCAAGATCGTCCACCCGTTGGGCGGTACGATCTCGTGCGAATCCACAGCCGGCCCGCCGCTGCCCTCGTACTTGCCGTAACCAGTCAGGATAGGGACGCGCGACCATCGTGATAGTGATGCGTCCCAGTACTCAGCGTAACCATAATCATATCCTGGCTCGGTATCCCACGCGGCGGTCCACGTCCAGGTGAGCGTATCGCAGGTCAAAGTGTCGGACACCAGGTGCTGATTCCAGTTGTTGCCGTAACCAGGGAGGGTTGTCCATCCACACCACGGATCGGCGGACGAGGGCCACTGGCCGCACCACATCGATTTCTCGCCGCTCACGGGAGTGATTCCGTTGCATCCGGTCTCGGCGGCATTACCATCGATATGAAAATAGGTCGCAAGTTGTGCGGTGAGATCGGTGCTGGTCCATCCTTGCGGATCGCAACCGCCGGAGTAAGGATCGTCGAATTGCCACCACCCGAGTACGGTCGTATCCACGGCAGCTGCCGTCATTCCGGGCGCGTGTGCGCGCCGGGCGCGAACAGAAGGGTGGGTCTGTTTTGGAGTTCTATTATTGCCGGTTTGTTTTCGTCGGGTGTCTTTTTGGCGAGAGCTGGAGTTGCAGTGAGACAAACCGCGACGAGAACACACGAGAGAGAGTTCAGGAGAGATCTCATTATTGTCCTCTGTCGCTGCGCGACCTTGAATTGTCAATCTTTGTAACTTGTTATTATAACATATTTTTAAGGTGTTTGTCAATCGAAACCGGGGACACCGAAAAGAGTGCAAACCACCACAAACAACTAAAAAAACAGGTGCCGCTCTCTCCTGCCTCGACTTCATGAGAAAGCGGCACCCATTAAGGGGTCTGTGGTTTCCGCGTATTCATTACTTCAGAAGGACCATTTTTTTGGTCATACTGAAGCCATTTGATACGGTGAGTTTGTAGAAATACACACCGCTTGAAACCGATTGCCCTTTGTCGTTCAGACCGTTCCAACCCTTGGAGAATCCTTCGGCGCTGGGAGCCTGTGCTTCATCCACAAGCGTATGTACCAGCTGCCCCGCCGCGTTGTAAACCTTCAACGTGACGTGCGCCCGTTCGGCGATCGAGTACTTGATCGTCGTCGTCGGGTTGAACGGGTTCGGGTACGCATTGTCCAGCCGGTTCTCGAACGCCACCGGATCGATGCCGATCGGATCGTCGATGATGTTCTGGAACCAGATGAGGATGTCTCTCAAATGCGCGACACGGTCGGGCATCGTAGCGCCGAGCCCGTCGTCGCGAATGTAGTTGTACGCGAATCCGGACATGACATAGCGTGCGGTCGTCTCGGCGGCATTTGGCGTCGCCTGCGCGATTACACCGCCGTGCCCGGGAATCTCGTACTCCATCGCATAGAAGGCAGAGCCTGTCGGCATGAGCACATCGAAATCATTGATCACCGGACATCCACCGTACGCATACATCGACGCCGGGCCGATCGGGGAGCCGATCGACTGGGTCGTCAGAGGCGACACCGGCTCACCGGCCGCCGTATGACTACCATTTGTCAATGCGTGCGTCATGAATGTCGACTTGAGATTGACCGCGCCTGCGCCGATAAGACCGGCCCATTCCTCAGCGATATTATCGCCGGCCACGTAGACGCCCGGGTTGTCCGGGTGGTGGTTCAGAAACGTGAAGAGCAAGTCGTAAGAGTCTGTTTTCTCGGGCCCGCTCCCGCCGTTTGCTGTACCACCATCTCCGATCAAACCCGATCTGAGATCGCTCGAGTTCCAGAGAATCTTTTGATAGATCTCGACCGGATCGCCGATGATCTGCGCGAACACGTTTTTTACCCTCGACGCCAGGCCGTTGCCGACCGACGAGGATGGACCAATGACATCAAAACGATCGACGCGATCTTCAATTCCCATGTACCGGAACGCCCAGTCGAAGTAGAGCTGGGCCGGTCCGCCGCGGTCGTCGGCATCATCCACGAACAGAATGTCGCCGAGATCGCCGGGCTCGCGGCCCGCGTCGGGAAGTACCGACCACTCCATCGCGCCTTGCACGGCCTCATTGATATCGGCCGTTGTGTTTGCCGCGCCTTGACCGCCATACGTTCTGTGGAAGTAACTCCACTGGCCCAGCGAGTTCTTGGCGCCGAGGAAGTAGTTGATGACATCCCCCGGTGTAAAGATCCCGACGTTGGCCGGCGCGTTCTCGTTCACATAGTTGCCGTTGGCGATGTCCATGAGATCGCAGCAGTACTGGTCCGGCTGCAGACCGCCAATCCGTGAATATGCGTCGTCCATCCGGTACTGCGACCATCCGGCGGGAAGGCCGGCCGGCGCCGATGCAGGTCCGACAAACGGATACCGTAGCGTCCCCGCATTGGGATCGCCGGTAAACCGGATGTTATCCGGAGACTGGATCGCAACACCGCTCTTTCCGGCAATCGGAGTCCCGTGCCTGTCGGTCACCTTCGCGAAAAGATAGACCGAAGGGCCACCCACGGTCGGATCCGTGCCGATTCCATCCGGATCGATCACCTGGATGAGTAGCGAGTCGCCGGGAAGGATCGTCCCGTTGTCCCCGGGCAACATATCCCGCGGCATGTCACAGCGTGCAAATCCGACAACTTCGCCATTTTCGGGGAAGTTGTCCTGGAAGAGTTCGATGTCGCGAACGTCCCACTGCGGTCCCGTGAAATCAACCCGGTAAAAGTACATCTGATCGAGAATCGGAGCGTGACTGTGGCATGCGCCGGTGCCATAGACGCCGCACCACAAATAGCACATGTCGATCGCGCCGATTGCGACCTGGAGTTCGACCGATCCCGGTGGAACGAATGCGCCGATCTGGAATACGCCTCGAATCCAGTCCTTCTGGCCGCCCATCCAGACCCACCAGTCGGTATCCCATTCCGATGGACATCCACTGACGTCCTTGCCGCGGACTTCCCAGAGGTAGAACTGAAGATTGTCCAGGGGGAGGTCGCGGTAGGAGAGGAACTGGATCTGATAGTCACTGCCTGAGCCTTGGTTCTGCACCCACGGCGACCAGATCTCGTTCCACATATAAAGGTCGTTTGCGTCGGGACCGTAGGGCATGGCGCCCTGAAGCGGCCACCCGCCGCACGCATAGTTGGTTGTCAGGGGGTCGTCGAAGAACCCCCACATGTTCGACAACGGATGCAGGCAGGGGTCTTCCTGGACGAGCCCCGTGGCGGAGTGGAGCGCGCCGTAGAGACCATAACCCGGTGCGGACTGGGCCGTCCAGAATCCATCACCGGAAGATTTGGACTGACAGGTTTCGGTTTCGAACGTCTGGGGTCCGTTCGAGAAACCGTTTGTCGCCACGATGCCAATGTCGTCAACCTTGAACGCGCCTTCAACGGACGGCCATCCGCCGTCTTGATCCGAATAGGCTTCGTCGGAAACGAAATGGAACCGCAGCTGTGTCGACCCGCCGGACGTGATGACCTGATGGGCTTCGGAGAGCGGTCCGCCCACGCCGTCATAAGCCTCTGCTCCGGCGTTTATCGGAAGCGCCAACCACGACATTGTCAAATTGTCGTAGTACTCCGCGTACGTGTAGTCATAACCCGATTCGGAGTCCCACACGGCCGTCCACGCCCATGTGAGCGTGTCGCAGTCTATGACCTCGGAAACGAGGCGTTGTTCCCAGCTATTGCCGTAGCCGGGAAGAGTGGCCCAACTGCACCAGGGGGTGGCGGTTGTTTGCCACTGGCCGCACCACATCGACTTTGCACCGTTCACGGGCGTGATCCCGTTACAAGCTGGGTCACCCCCGGCGTTGCCATCGACGTGAAAATACTCGGTCACCTGGGCATACTTGTCCACCACCGTCCACCCCGCTGAGTCCGGTTGGCCGGTAGATGAATCGAATTGCCACCACCCAAGCACCGTGGTACCTGCGGCCGCGGCGTGGAACATCGAGCCGCCGATTTCAGGCGGATTCGCCGGAGAGAGAATCGCCTCCCGGAACTTCGCGTTGTCGAGTTTGTTTGGCATTTTCTTCGCCATGGTCAGGGTGGACATGGCGACCAAAATGCACAGCGTAACCACAAGTGTTTTCCTCATATCGTTCCTCCATCGTTGCAGAAGTGAGAATCGGCAAGCCACAAGCGGCTTGCCGAGAAGGAGGGAATAAGGTCAGTCGTTGAACGTATGAATATAGAACGACGCCTGCCGAGACTCGTCTTACAAATTCTGCAGACACCCCGGTGCGAAACACCCTCAACGCGTGCCGAGGGAACGAAGCACACGATGATAACCCCCGAGGGTAGAACTAGCCATACTCCGACGACACGATGTACTACATCTGCGTCATCGTCCATTCAGACTGACCTTTTGGCGGATATGTTTGGTCGGCTAGAGCTTTCCGGTGAGAAATCAGGAGCAAGTTGCCAGCGTGCTTTGATTCGTTTTCACCTCCTTTCCCGAATGACGCTGGCGAGACGGATGGTGAATCGTTTGGCTGTAGCCCCATGCCCTTACTGGGCTACTCACCACTCACAGTATAGGTGAGAGGTCGTTGAGCGTCAATAGCGCGGAAGCGAAAATCAGACGCCTATATGTGTATTGTAAACTGGTGAGTTGACGAGTCGGGCTGCTCCGTCGGGACGGCAAACACAAAAAACGGGTGCCGCTTTCTTGTGGCTCAACTCCATTAGAAAGCGGCACCCGTAAGGGCCTATGGTTTCCGCGTATTCATTACTTCAGAAGGACCATCTTCTTGGTCATACTGAAGCCATTTGATACGGTGAGTTTGTAGAAATAAACACCGCTTGAAACCGGCTGCCCCTGGTCGCTCAGACCGTTCCAGACCATCGAGAATCCCTGGGGATTAGGTGCCTGTGCCTCATCCACCAGCGTGCGTACCAGCTGCCCCGCCGCGTTGTAGATATTCAACGTGACGTGTGCCCGTTCGGCGATCGAGTACTTGATCGTCGTGGTCGGGTTGAACGGGTTCGGGTACGCGTTGTCCAGCCGGTTCTCGAACGCCACCGGATCGATGCCGATTGGCTCGTCGATGATGTTCTGGAACCAGACGAGGATATCGCGAAGGTGCGTGACCCGGTCGGGTGCCGTGGTACCGATGCCGTCATCGCGAATGTAGTTGTACGCGAAACCGGACATGACATACCGCGCGGTCGTTCCGGCGGCATTCGGCGTTGCTTGTGCGATCACACCGCCGTGCCCGGGAATCTCGTACTCCATCGCATAGAAGGCGGAGCCTGTGGGCATGAGCACATCGAAATCATTGATCAGCGGACATCCACCGTATGCGTACATCGATGCCGGGCCGATCGGCGAACCCGCAGACTGGGTTGTCAGAGGTGACACCGGTTCGCCCGTCGTCGTGTGGTTGCCGCTTATCAATGAGTGTGTCAAGAACGTCGACTTCACGTTTACCGCGCCGGCGCCGGTCAGCGTAACCCACTCCTGGGCGATGTCGTCGCCGGCGGTGTAGACGCCCGGGTTGTCCGGGTGGTGATTCAAGAATGTGAAGAGCAGACTATAGGAATCCGTTTTCTCGGATCCGCTTCCTCCGTTGGCGGAGCCGCCGTCCCCGATCAGAGCTGTCGAAAGATTGCTCGAGTTCCAGAGAATCTTCTGATAGATCTCAACCGGATCGCCGATGATCTGCGTAAACACATTCTTAACACGCGAGGCGAGGCCGTTGCCCACGCCCGAGGATGGTCCGATCACATCGTAACGGTCGACGCGATCTTCAATTCCCATGTACTGGAACGCCCAGTCAAAGTAAAGCTGAGCGGGCCCGCCGCGGTCGTCGGCGTCATCCACAAAGAGGATGTCGCCAATGTCACCGGGCTCACGTCCAACATCGGGGAGAACAGACCACTCCATCGCGCCTTGCACGGCCTCATTGATATCGGCCGTTGTGTGTTGTCTGCCCTGACCGCCGAACGTTCTGTGGAAGTAGCTCCACTGGCCCAACGAGTTCTTCGCCCCGAGGAAGTAGTTGATGACATCTCCGGGCTCGAAGACACCGACGTTGGCCACCGCGTTCTCGTTCACGTGAGTACCGTTGGCGATATCCATGAGATCGCAGCAGTACGCGTCCGGCTGCGCGCCACCTGCCGAGGTGTACGCGTCATCCATCCTGTACTGCGACCATCCAGCGGGCAGGCCGGCCGGTGCCGATGCGGGCCCGACAAACGGATATCGCAGCGTCCCCGCGTTGGGGTCGCCGACGTACCTGACGTTGTCCGGTGACTGGATCGCAAGACCGCTTTTTCCGGCAATCGGAGTTCCGTGCCTGTCGGTGACATTTACGAACAGGTAGACCGATGGACCACCCACGGTCGGGTCGGTGCCGATTCCGTTTGGATCGACAACCTGGACGAGCAACGAGTCGCCTGGCAGGATCGACCCGTTGGTGCCGGGCAATATATCCTGCGGCATGTCGCAGCGTGCATACCCGACAATCTCTCCATTCTCGGGGAAGTTGTCCTGGAACGTGTCGATATCACGAACGTCCCATTGCGGCCCCACGAAGTCGACCTTGTAGAAGTACATCTGGTCGAGTATCGGGGCGTGACTGTGACAGGCGCCAGAGCCGTACACGCCACACCACGCGCCGCACTGGTCGACCGCGCCGATCGCGATCTGGAGTTCGACCGATCCGGGCGGGATGAACGCGCCGATCTGGAACAGCTCCGGGAACCAGTCCTTCTGGTCGCCGTAGAAGACCCAGAAATCGGTAGCCCAGGGCGTCGGACAACCGTCGGCGCCTTTACCTCGGACTTCCCAGATGTAGAACTGAAGGTTGTCCAGAGGGAGATCCCGATAGGTGAGGAACTGAATCTGGTAGTCACTGCCGGAGCCGGTGTTCGGCACCCATGGTGACCAGATCTCGTTCCACATGTAAAACCCGCTATCATCGGGACCGTAGGGCATGGCGCCCTGAAGCGGCCACCCGCCGCACGCGTAGTTGGTTACCAGGGGATCGTCGAAGAATCCCCACATGTTCGACAAGGGGCGCAGACAGGGGTCTTCCTGTACAATCGCCGCCGCCGAGTACAGGTCGCCAAAAGCTCCGAAGTCGGGTGCCGCTTGCGCCGACCAGAAACCGTCGCCCGAGGTTTTGGACAAACATGCCTCGGTTTCGAACGTCTGGGGGCCGTTCGAAAAACCTGTCGCCATTACGCCAATGTCATCGACCTTGAACGCGCCTTCGTTTGTCGGCCAGCCGCTGTCTTCATCGGACCAGCCGCCGTCGGAAACGTGATGGAATCGAAGCTGCGTGGACCCGCCGGTCGTGAGTACCTGGAAGGTTTCGCCGAGCGGTCCGCCGGATCCGTCGTAATAACCCGCTCCGGCATTGACGTTCAATTCTACCCACGACATCGTGGTGTTGTCGTAGTATTCGGCGTACGTGAAGTCAAAGCCGGGCTCCGAATCCCACACGGCCACCCACGACCACGTGAGCGTGTCACAATTTATGACCTCGGAAACGAGACTTTGATCCCAGTTGTTGCCGTAGCCGGGCAGCGTGCCCCAACCGCACCAGGGAGCTGCCAGTGTCGGGTACTGGCCGCACCACATCGACTTCAATCCGTTGATTGGTGTGATCCCGCTACAGTTGGGACCACCCCCAATGCCGCCGTCGACGTGAAAGTACTCGGTTTCCTGGGAAGTTTTGTCGACGACCGTCCAACCCTGTACGTCTGGTTGGCCGGTGGGCGTATCAAACTGCCACCATCCGAGAACCGTGGTATTTGCCGCGGCTGCCTGGAACAAGGAACCGCCAATTTCAGGCGGATTCGCCGGCATTGGGATTGACTCCCTGAACTTCATGTCCGCCCGCTTGTTCGGCATCTTCTTCGCCATGGCCAAACTGGACATGGCGATGAGGATGCACAGCGCGACCACTAATGATTTCCTCATGTCGTTCCTCCATCGTTGCAGAAGTGAGAATCGGTAAGCCACAAGTGGCCTACCGACAAGGAGGGAAAAGTATCAGTCTTAAGCGGTACGGGAATAAAACGGCGTCCGCCGCGACACGTGTTGCATGTGTTGCAGATGGCCCCCGCCATATTACCCTCAACGCGTGCTGAGGGAACAGCGCACACGATGATGACCTCCGAGGGTAAAATTACCCGCACTTCGACGACACGATGCAACGCACCTGCGTCATCGTCTATTTAGACTGACCTGATGGGGGATATGCCTGGTCGGCTCGAGCTGGGTGATGAGACAACAGGAGACAGTAGCCAGTGCGCCTCGATGAGATTCCACCTCCTCTCCTGAATGCACTGGCAGGCCGGAAAGTGAATCTTCGGCGTGTAGCCCCAAGCCCGTTTTGGATTACTCGCCACTTACAATATAGGCAAGTGGCTTCTGATCGTCAATAGTGCAACGTGAAAAACCACTACACTTTATATCGATACCCGGTTATCGTATTTCTCAATGCAAAAAAAGAAACCGGCACGCGTCGGCGCCGGTTTCTTTTAGAGTCATGCAAACGAAGGTTACTTCAACAGCACCATCTTTTTGGTGTGTGTAAACCTATTGGTTGACAGTCTGTAGAAGTACACACCGCTCGAAACGGGTTGCCCATGGTCGTTCATCCCGTGCCAGGTTTTCGACAACCCCGTCGCGGCCGGCGACTGCATCTCGTCGACAAGTGTTCGCACGAGTTGCCCCGCGGCATTGTACACTTTGAGTGTCACGTGGCCGCGCTCGGCAATCGAGTACTTGATCGTCGTTGTCGGGTTGAAAGGATTCGGATATGCGTTGTCAAGACTGTTCGCATATGCGACGGGGTCGATCCCTATCGGCTCATCCAGGATATTCTGGAAATAGATGAGTATGTCCCGCAGGTGCGTCACCCGGTCCGGCCATATGCCGATCACGTCGTCATCGCGGATAAAGTTGTAACCAAACCCGGACAGAACGAAACGCGCCGTCGAACCCGCCGCGTTGGGTGTGGCCTGGCGAATCACCGCTCCGTTTCCACTCCCCTGCGAGGAGTACTCCATCGCGTAGTTGGATGAGCCGATGGCTTGAATCACATCGAAGTCGTTGAGTACCGGACATCCACCGTATGCGTACATCGCCGCCGGCCCGATCGGATAGTCACCACTCCGGACGACGAGCGGCGACACCGGTTCGCCGACTAACTTGTGATCGTAACCAACGAGGTTGTAATTCATATAGAAGCTGCGGACGTTCACCGCCGCCGCTCCCGTCAACTGATTCCAGTCTGACGGGAAGTCATCGCCCGCCGCATACCAGCCGGGATTCCCCGGGTGGTTGGTGAGGAAGTATTCGCACAACGCGTAGTCGTTTGATTTTTCAGAGCTGCCCCCGCCAGCCGTATAGCCGCCGTCCCCCATCAGGCCGCTGCTCAGATCACTCGAGTTCCACAGCACCTTCTGATAAACCTCTCCGGGATCTCCGATCATCTGCGTGGACAAGTCCTTCACACGCGATGCGAGACTGTTGCCGACCGCCGACGAAGGACCCAACACATCAAAACGGTCAACACCGTCTTCGATATTGAGGTACTTGAACGCCCAGTCGAAATAGAGTTGTGCGGGTCCGCCACGGTCGTCGGCATCATCCACATAGAGAATGTCACCGGCAAGAAGACCCGCGTCGGGGAGAACCGACCACTCGCATGGGTCGGCCGCCGCCTCGGTGATATTGAGTGTCGAGCGGCTGACGCCCTGCCCGTCGAGTGTGCGGTGCCAGTAGCTCCACGTACCGAGTGAATTCTGCGCGCCGAGGAAATAATTGACGACGTCCCCAGGCGTGAACACGCCCGTGTTCGCTGCGGTGTTCTCGTTGGCGTGATTGTAGTGTGGGCCTGTGGCGCCGGCGCCAAGATCCATCAGGTCGCAGTTGTAACGACCGCTGACCTGGCCGCCGGAGGATGTATAATTGTAGTCCATCCGGTATTGGCTCCACGTCTCTCCGCCGATCAGCACATTGCCGACCCATGGGTATCTCACGAGACCCGCATTTGGGTCGCCGGAGTAGGCCTGGTCGTCGGGGGATTGGATGGCCAGGCCCGACTTGCCCGCCTTCGCATTGCCAAACCGATCGGTGACCCTTACAAATGCATAGATCGCTTTGCCGGGGCGGCCGCCTGTGTTGTCATCGGCGAAACCAGCCGGGTCGTTGACCCCGACCGAAAGCGAGTCACCGGGGAGGATGGGATTGTTGTTGGGTAAAATATCCTGCGCCATGTCGCAGCGCGCATAACTCGTCGCCGGATCGACACCACCTTCCTCGGGGAAGTTATCCTGCCAGATGTCGATGTGCCGCACGTTCCACTGTGGTCCCTGGTTGTCAATACGAACGAGGCGAACCTGGTCGAACAATGGGGCGTGACTGTGGCAAGAGCCGGTTCCGTAGATGCCACACCAATAACCGCACATGTCGACGGCGCCAAGAGCCAGTTGAAGATGAGTGGCTCCGGCATCAATCAACGGACCGATATCGAATGTCGTATACAACCAGTCTCTCTGCCCGCCGTAGTAGACAAACGTGTAGTCCTCCCAGTTCTGAGGGCAGTCCGCCACCCACGACCTGACATGCCAGACATAGAACACAAGCCCGTCGAGGGAGAGATCTCTGTACGATGCGAACCGAAACCGCACCTCGTTACCCGATCCGACGTAGTCGACTTTCGGTGACCATATCTCGTTGTTCATATATAGCCCGTTGGCATCGGGGCCGTAGGGCACCGCTCCCTGGAGCGGCCAGCCACCGCACGAATAGTTGGTGACGACGGGGTCATCGAAGAAACCCCACAAATTTGAGATCAACCGGCGGCACGGGTCTTCCTGGATAACCCCCGCACCGTTACGGAGTGCCGCGTAAACCCCAAATCCCGGCGTGCTCGCCGAGTGCCACACGCCGTCGTTGGATCCCTTCTGACCGCAAACCTCATCCTCCCAGTCTTCCGAGTAGGAAAAACCGGATCCCTGATCGGTGCAGGCGAGTGTGATGTCGTCGACTTTGAACGCACCCTCGTTTGTCGGCCACAAGCCGTCCTCGTCACTCCACGCCCCATCCGACACAAAAAAGAACCGAACGACTGTCGAATAGTCCGGCGGGTTGATAACGAAATTCTCGACGAGTGGGCCGCCGATGCCGTCGTATTTCCCTGCGCCTCCATCGACGGGGAGGTCAACCCATGCTTCACTCGTTCCATCCCAGTACTGAACATACGTAAAATCGTAGGCCGGCTCGGAATCCCATACGGCGGTATAGGTGAGTGAAAGCGTGGTACACGCGAGCGTCTGTGTTATCAATGATTGATACCAGCTGTTTCCGTAGCCGGGCAGTGAGGAGTACCCGCAGTAGATTTCGTCCGCACTCGGACACGCGCCGCACCACATCGATTTTACGCCGGTCACCGGCACGATCGGACAACACCCGGCGCCCCCGGCGACCGATCCGTCGACATGAAAGTTCACATCCGGTGGCCCGGTGATATCGTGTTTGGTCCACCCCTGCTCATCAGGTTGCCCTGCCGCCGTATCGAACTGCCACCACCCGAGCAAGGTGGAACCAACCGCGGCGGCTTGATACAAAGACCCCTGCGCAAACGCGGGTGTATTGGCGCCCCCATGCGGAAGCTCTTTGAAACGATATCCGGACAGCTTGCCGTCCTGTGTCGTTTTTGACCATGTGTCACCCGCCACCACGCCGAGGACAACGAGTGCACACAACGTAACAAACACGATCCGTTTCATCGTGGGACCTCCACTGGTTGGGGCGGATGCACCGCAATTATTTGGCAGGTCGGCTCGGTAAGGCACAATTATAGCACAAGTTACGCTTATTTTCAAGCCAAATCGAATGGGGTAAGGATCGATCGTGGAGGGGGGGGCCGATGAGCGAAGTTGTTGCCGGCAAGGTGGTAACGAGTCTGAGTATGGACCGTTCCGCCCACGCGTCACCCGTCATAGAGGGCGTCGATTTGCGCTTTGTGTTTCTCCTCGATTTTCCGCCGTTTGAATTTGAGAGTGGGTGTGAGTTCGTTGTCCTCGATTGAAAAATCCTTATCGAGAAGAACGAATTTTTTTACCCGCTCGAACCCGGCGAGGTGGACGCTCTTTCGTGTGATTTCGTCCTCGATTTTACTGATTACCCGCGGGTGGGTTGTGAGATCAGTGTCGTTTGCGTATTCGATTTCTATTGCGTCCGCAAAGGCGCGGATGTTCTCGAAATTAGGAACGATCAGAGCCGAGATAAATCTGCGGTTGTTGCCGATGATGATGGCTTGTGTCACGTACTTGTTGGTTTTCAGCAGGTTTTCAATGGGTTGCGGGGCGACATTCTTGCCGCCGGCGGTGACGATGAGGTCTTTTTTTCTGTCGGTGATGACAATATAACCGTCGCCGTCGACATACCCGATGTCTCCGGTATAGTACCAGCCATCCTTGATTGCCTCGGTGGTCAGGTACGTGTCCTTGTAATACCCGACCATCACGTTTGGTCCGCGTGCGAGAATCTCGCCGTCTTCGGCAATTTTGACGTCGACGTTTTCTATGGGCCGTCCGACGGTTCCGAGCTTGGTGTTGCCGAATGTGTTGATCGATATGACCGGCGCTGTTTCGGTCGTGCCGTACCCCTCGAGAATCGGGAGCCCCGCCGCGTGAAAGAACTCGGCGATCTCTCTCGATAGCGGCGCGCCTCCGGAGACGAAGAACCGGATGCGGCCGCCGGTTTTTGCATTCAACTTTGAAAACACCAGCTTCCTGGCCACCGCGTACTTCATACAAGTGACCCGTGACACTCTTTTATCGAAAGCTTGTTTTGTGTGGATCTTGCCGACATTCAACGCCCAGAAGAATATGTTTCTTTTTACGACCGAGCCGGCGGTCGCCGTGTCGAACACCCGGGCGTAGATTTTCTCGAAAAAACGGGGGACGCTCACCATCATGGTCGGGCGTACTTCGAGGAGATTTTCGGAAACGGTCTCGAGACTCTCGGCAAAAGCGATCGTCGCGCCGCGATAATACGGCGCGTAGAACCCGCCCGTGCGTTCGAGAACATGGCTCATCGGAAGGAATGACAAGGCCGTGTCGTCCGGGCCGATTTCGAAAGCGATCACCGCGCTTATCACATTCGCCGCTATGTTGCGGTGAGAGAGGATGACCCCCTTGGGGTCTCCGGTGGTGCCGGAAGTGTATATGATACTGGCCCAGTCGTCCGGGGTGATTTCAGCCGCTCTCTCGTCAAGACTCTTTATGTTCCCGGCCGATTTGCCGGCCTCGATAAGTGTTTCGAACGATTCGACACCTTCGACATCATCGATGGGTTCGAACGAATATATTTTGCGGAGGTGGGGAAGCTTGTCGCGAACCTGCATGATCTTCTCGAGCTGACCGCGCGTCGACACGAACAACGCCCGGGCCTCGGAGTGATCGAGAATATACGCCACCTGGTTGGCTGGGAGGGTCGAATACAGGGGCACGTCGACGCACCCGGACGAGAGTATGGCGAAATCAGAAATGGCCCACTCGAGACGGTTTTCCGACAAGATCGCGATACGGTCGCGGGCCCCGTACCCAAGGGCGATCAAACCGCGCGAGAGGTTGTCGACGGCCTCCACGACTTCTCTGTGGGACACGTCAATCCACTTCTTTCCTCTCTTGTAGCGGAACGCATCCGTTTTGTCGTATGTTTTTGCCGCATGGAGAAAGATACTCGGGATTGTTTCTTGGGACATGGTCACCGCCGGGTAGCTTAAGAGTTGCGGAGGAAGCCCTGGATTGTTAGGTTACAGTATCTTTTGACCGGCACAGAGTGTCAACCGGATTCGAAACATACGCTTATCGCCAACCGCAGTCGCCGCCGATTGCAAGGCACGGGTGGCATCGGTGGGGCCCCCGGCGCGAGCGGAACGATAGTGAGCACGCGCGGGGTATCCGATGACAGGACCCGTGCCGTCCCGTCGCTGGTTGACGAAAATAAAAATAACGCTATACTGGCATTCCAATTGGAGTGTCCAACGACACCGGTCGCTTCCGGTGAAATTCAAATCATATGGTCGTTTCGGTTTACGATAATCAGCCAGGTGCTGGAAAGGTTGACGTGTCTTCTTCGCAGCTAAATGCCACTGTCACTCAGCGGCATGATCTCGGACGAGGAGTCTGGGTCATGTACGTTACCCCCGATGGGTGGAATCTGGCCGATTACGAGTCGGGCCAGTATACGACCCTCGGACTACCCGGGACCGCGCCGCGGTGTCCCGGCTCCGCCGAAGAAGAACCGTTGAAAAAACCCGAGAGGATCATCAAGCGTGCATACTCGATTGTTTCGAGCCCGATCGAAAAGGGTCACCTCGAGTTCTACCTCGTCTTGATCGAGGACGGCGCGCTCACGCCCAGGCTATTCAATCTTTGGCCGGGGGATCGTGTGTGGTTGTCGCCGAAGATCACCGGCACCTTCGTGCTTTCAAAAGTGCCTGAAGATGCCAATCTCGTGTTTGTCGCCACCGGTACCGGCGTCGCACCGTACGTAAGCATGCTCCGCACAATCCTGAGACCGGATACAAAACAAAAGGTCGCGCTTTTTCACGGGGTTCGAAATTCACAGGATCTCGGGTACATGAAAGAGATCCTCGCGATGGAGCGCGTGTCCACAAACTTCACATATGTCCCGACCGTCAGCCGTCCAAAGAACGAAATTGTCCCCTGGCACGGACAGACCGGCTACGTTCAGGAAATCTGGGAGTCACGTGTCTTGAACGATCGGTGGGGTTTCGACCCGACACCCGAAAACACACACGTTTATCTCTGCGGAAGTCCCGGTATGATCGACTCGCTCGTCGGCGCGCTCGGGAAGGACGGGTTCATCGAACATACACGGACAACGCCCGGGCAGATTCATCTTGAACGGTACTGGTAGTCCGTACCCGCCCCGTTACTCCTCCAGGAAATCATCCGATTTACAAAATAGAAATGATTGGTCGGCCCGTGGCCTTTTCCTATAGAGAGGGAATTTTTTATGGCGCGGGAAATATACGTTTTCGCGTTCTTGACCGCGGTTGCCAGTGGCTCACCCAGCGCG
Organism: Candidatus Latescibacterota bacterium; assembly: GCA_963791045.1. Classification (GTDB taxonomy): domain Bacteria; phylum Krumholzibacteriota; class Krumholzibacteriia; order WVZY01; family WVZY01; genus CAWBQK01. The sequence goes on along the minus strand of CAWBQK010000013.1, from coordinate 182,226 downwards.
AGTCGCGCGGTGATCGCCGCCGAATATGTGCATCCCGTCCCGTGTGTATTTTTTGTATCGAAGAATTCCGATTTGAAAACGTGAAACTCATCGCCGTCGAAAAGGATATCCGTGGCCGCGTCAAAATTGGCGTGCCCGCCCTTAACGAGCACGTTTTGCGGGCCGAAATCGAGGATTTTACGCGCGGCATCCCGCATCGATTCGACTGAATCGATTTCGACGCCTGCGATGAGCTGCGCTTCATGAATGTTTGGCGTGACGACGAGCGCAAGCGGGAGAATCAACTTTTTCAAATTCTCGATCGCATCGTCCTTGAGAAGTTTGTAACCGCTCTTGGAGATCATCACGGGGTCGACAACGAGTCGCGAAAAACCCCGCCTCGACAAACCGTTCGCCACCGTTTCCACGATCTCGGCCGACGAAAGCATTCCCGTCTTCGCGGCGGAAATGTCAAAGTCGTCAAACACGGCGTTGAGCTGCGCATCGATAAGATCGAGGGGAAGATCGTCCGCGCGGGCGACGGTCACTGTGTTCTGCGCGGTGATTGCGGTGAGAACGGAGGTTCCAAAAACGCCGTGGGCGTGAAAGGTTTTCAGATCCGCCTGGACTCCAGCTCCGCCTCCGGAATCGGACCCCGCTATCGTCAGTGCCTGCTTCATTTGCCGCCGCTCCTTTTTCTTATTCTGGCATCGATGCCGTTCTTCAACAGTGCCGCCGCCGCTTCGGGGTCTTCGCTCGCGCACACGGCGCCGATGACTGCAATCCCCCAGGCGCCCGCGTCGATCACCGGAGCGAAGTTTCCGTGGTCGATCCCGCCGATCGCAATAATCGGGATCGAAAGCGTGTTGCAGATGTCAAGAAGACTCTCCGGGCCTTTTGCGCCGCCGGGTTTGTCCTTGGACGATGTCGGGTAGATGTGACCGAATCCCACGTAATCGGCGCCGGCCCTTTCCGCTTCAATGGCCTCTTCGAGCGTGCCCGCCGTGCCTCCGACAATTTTTTCCGGGCCGAGTAGATTGCGTGCCGCCGCGACGGGAAGGTCGCTCCTTCCCAGATGAACGCCGTCGGCGTCGACGGCGAGCGCGACATCGGCTCGGTCATTTATGATGAGCGGCACACCACTCGGTGCGCACACGGCGCGAAGCGCTTCGGCTGTCTCGATGAGCTTCCGCGTCGACAGCGATTTGTCCCGGAATTGTATTGTGTCCGCGCCGCCCGCGATGGCGGCTTCGGCGATTTCGACATGCGAATAGCGGCTCTGGATCGACTCGTCGGTTATAACGTGAAGATGCCCCACACTCTTTTTCATAACGTTCCCAACGCTTCCCTGAAATCTTTGACCGCACCCGGCACATCAGCCGCTCCCAGGACAGCGGAGATCACGGCGACTCCCGACGCACCGGCTTCCATGCATGCGGCGGCTCGTTTGGGCGTAACGCCTCCAAGGGCGAACACCGGAAGGTCGACATCGCCGGTGACTGCCCGAAGCGATTCCAGTCCTTGCGGTGGTCCGTATTTGTTTTTTGACTGCGTGTCAAAGACAGGCCCGAAGGTGACGAAATCCACCCCGGCCGTTTGCATCTGCCGCACGCGTTCGAGCGAGTGCGTACTTGCTCCGATAATCGATTTCTCGCCGAGAAGCCTGCGGGCCGTTGGCGCCGGAAAACCGTCCTCGGGCCGGTGAATTCCATCCGCGCGCGCGGCGAGCGCAATGTCGACGCGGTCGTTTACCAGAAGCTGTGCTCCGTGCGCCGATGTGATTTCCCTCAATCGCACGGCGAGATCAAAAAGCGATCTCGAATCGAGGTCCTTTTCGCGCAGTTGGACGGCGCGCACACCGGCCTTGCACGCGGCGTCAACGATGGATTCGAGAGAGTTGCGTCCCGCGAGTTTTCGGTCTGTGATGAGAAGCAAACGAAAATCAACCATTGGGGTCAGATCCGACAATGCCATCGAGCGGACTCGATGCCGCTGCATACAGTTTTCTTGGGATCCGTCCGGCGCCGTATGCGAGACGCCCCGCCTCGGCGGCGAGCCGCATCGCCCTCGCCATTTCAACCGGGTGTTTGGCGCCGGCGACGGCGGTGTTCATTAGAATGCCGTCGATGCCAAGCTCCATCGCAACGGCCACATCGGATGCCGTTCCAACTCCGGCGTCGACGATGACCGGAACATCGACAATTTCGCGGATGATTCTAAGATTGTATGGGTTTCGTATTCCCATGCCCGACCCGATCGGGGCGCCCAGCGGCATGACGGCCGGACAACCCATGTCGGCGAGTTTCTTACATGTGATGGGATCATCGTTACAATAGGGAAGCACAACAAAACCGTCGGCGAGAAGTTCACCGGTCGCTTTTAGAAGTTCGGTGACATCCGGGAAGAGCGTGTCATCATCGCCGATGACCTCGAGCTTGATCCAGTTTGTCTCGAGGGCTTCCCGTGCGAGCTGCGCGGTGAGAACGGCCTCTTTCGCCGTGTAACATCCGGCCGTGTTGGGGAGGATGAAATAGTTTTCACGCGTGAGCATCTGGATCAGGCTTTCCGACGAATCATCCTTGAGATTGACGCGCCGGATAGCGACGGTCACCATCTCCGTCCCGCTTGCCTTCAACGCTTCGAGCATGGTGTCCGGGTTGGGGTACCGGGCCGACCCCAGGATCAGGCGGGATTCAAGCGTAAGATCGGCGATTTTTAGCGGATCCATAAATACACCTTCTATAAATGTTGATTGCCGGCAAACAACAAATCAGCCGCCCTGGACGGCATGAATGATTTCGATCGTATCATCCGCGTTGAGCACGACCGAATCCCATTTTCTCTTGGGAATGACGGTCTCGTTTAAGGCGACGGCAACGCCTTTAGAATCGGCGGGGATCCCCAGGGACGTCAGTAGCGCGCCGAGCGTCTTCCCCTCATCGGTTTCGATTGTTTCGCCGTTTAGCATGAGTTTCATAATAAACCTCGACGTATCGTCGGATCGGGCTCCTTGTCAGGACCGGAAGAATCGCGACGGATGAAACGGTTCGAGAAGCTCGGACGTTTCACCGTCGACAATGAGATCTCTCATCGCGTACGCGGTGATCGGGGCGAGAAGAACCCCGTGACGGTGATGTCCCGTTGCGTAATAGAGTCCATCGACGCCGGTGCCGCCGATTAGCGGTTCGTGATCCCGGCTACCGGGCCTAAGACCCGCTTCAATCGAGTCGATCGCGAGATCGAATATCGACGGGATCGCCTCCCACCCCCGCTCGAGAAGCCGCATCACCGGGCCCGCGGTCGGTGTGGTATCAAAACCCATTTCCTCCTGGGTTGCGCCGACGACAAGCCGTCCGTCGTCTTTGGGCAGGAGGTAGACATCGGGCGCGCGGACGACATGTTTGAAATCAAACTCGCCGTCCATGCGAAGCGAGACGATCTGCCCCTTGACGGGGCGAACGGGCGGCCGGATCGCGTCCGGTATGCCATCAATTCGGTTCGACCAGCACCCGGCGGCGACCACCGCGGCCGACACTTCGAACCGTTCTTCTTCACAGTGCACCGCGGCAACACGATCGCCTTCGATCTCTACCGATGTTACCGGTGTATTTTCTTTGATGATCCCACCGCGGGCGACAAGTGCTGTCTTCAAAACCGCAACCAGCTCGCGGTTGTTTACCTGGCTGTCATCCGGGAGCCAGATCGCTCCGGTGATCCTGGGGGAGAGAAGGGGTTCGATTTCGCGGCCCTCTTGTCCGGGGAGCCAGCGCACGGGGAGTCCGAGCTGTTCCCTGAACTCGAAAAGCCGCCGAATCCTCTCGGTGTCGTCGCGGTGGAACCCAACGATCATCGTGCCCCGCTCATCGAGAGCGACACGCGAACCGGCGTCCTCTGCAAGTTCATCGAGAAAGCGGGGGAACTGGTTGAGACTTTCCACGCCAAGCCGGAGAAAATCTTCTTCTTCGAATCCAACCTCGGAGTGCGGGGCGAGCATTCCGGCTGCGACCCAGCTTGCGCCACGACCCGGGATCTCGTCGCGCTCAAAGAGCACGACGGGCGCGGATCGGCGCGAGAGCTGCCACCCGATTGCGAGTCCGATGATCCCGCCGCCGATGATGGCGATGGGGTGGTTGTTGTTCCGTGTCAAACCGCTCATCTCCCGGGGGTTGGAGTTTGGTGTGGGCGGGTCGTATAGCCAAAAAAACCGCTGATCCGACCTTTTATACGGGTGTCAGCGGCGCCGAGAGCTTCTGAGTCCCTGCGCCGGCATTACCCGGATCAGGTTCAAAGGGTATGTTCTCAGCCCGCGCCCATCGGCGAGCACCCCGCATTGTTAGTAGCGATCAAAAAAAACATACCACAGGTCAAGAAGTTGTCAAGTACGCGGAAGAAAGCCCGCGATCTTTCTGGGGCACGGATCGCTGGACATCGGGTATACTCGTTCCCAGGTCGTTCTTGAGGAAACTGTTACAGGAGGTCGGCATGAACACAGGTTTTTTGAAAAGCGGAAAATCTCGTCTCGCGGGCGTGCTTATCGTCCCGATGGCGGCGCTGATAGTGATTTCACTTCTTTCGCCGGTGGCGTCACAGGATAAGGCGGCTAATTACGTCTATCCGGAGGCCCGGGTGTCGGATGTGACGGACGATTATCACGGCACGATTGTGGCAGATCCGTACAGATGGATGGAAGACCCGGCATCGGAGGAAGCGGCGGCCTGGGTCGAGGCGGAGAACAAGATCACACAGAAGTTTATTCAGGGCGATCCATCACGAGTTCAGATCGAGGAACGGTTGACGAAGTTGTGGAACTACCCGAAGTACTCTCTCCCGTACAAACACGGTGAACGGTACTTTTTCTCCAAGAACGATGGGCTTCAGAACCAGTCCGTGCTCTACATGCAAAAGACTCTTGACGGCGAGTCCAGCGTTGTCATCGATCCCAACACGTTGAGCGAAGACGGCACGGTGGCGCTCGCCGGGACGTCATTCAGCAAAGATGGCAAACTCCTCGCCTACGGCCTGTCGCAGAGCGGAAGCGACTGGCGGGAAATACATATAAGAAATATAGATTCGGGCAATGACCACGATGAGGTGTTGAAGTGGTGTAAGTTCTCATCGATCGCGTGGAAACACGACCAGTCGGGTTTCTATTATAACCGGTTCCCCGAAGAAGGGTCGGTTGCCGAAGAAGATCAGAACAATTTTAGCCGTGTCTACTGGCATACACTTGGTACGCCGCAGTCCCAGGACGTTCTTGTCTACGAGGACCCGGCTAATAAGGAGTACGGGTTTTATCCGTCGATCACCGACGATGGCAAGTACCTCTTGTTGAACGTTTATCACGGCACCGATCCCAAGAGCGGGGTCTACTACCGCGAAGTGGCGAGCGACGGCGATTTTGTGACGCTTCTTGGTCTCGGCGTGGCAAAGTACGAGTTTGTCGACAACATCGGTACGGTGTTCTATTTTAATACGGATCTCGATGCTTCGCGCGGCCGCGTTGTTGCGATCGACATCACCAGGCCGGATCGCGCCGAATGGACGGAAGTCATCCCCACAAGCGAGGATGTCATGGCGTCGGTGCGGATGATCAACAACGAACTCGTTGTCTCGTATCTTCACGACGCACACCACAATATTAAAATATTCCGCATCGGCGGGGAGTTTCGGCGCGAGATCACTCTGCCAACCATGGGTACGGTTTACGGCTTGTCGGGCGAGCGCAAGGACACCGAAATGTTCTTCAGTCTGACGTCGTTTCTCTACCCGACCACGGCCTTCCGTTACGATTTCAAAACCGATGAAGTCGCGATCTTCCGTCAGCCCGAGATCGACTTCGACGACACGCAGTACGAAACAAAACAGGTGTTTTACAAATCCAAAGATGGAACACGGGTTCCGATGTTCATCGTTCACAAGTCGGGGCTCGAGCTCGACGGCAACAACCCGACTATCCTTTACGGGTACGGCGGGTTCAACGCGAGTATGACGCCCTACTTTTCGGTCGGCCGGCTTGTCTGGCTCGAAAACGGCGGTGTTTACGCTGTCGCGAACATCCGTGGCGGCGACGAGTACGGTGAGGAATGGCACCAGCAGGGGATTCTCGACAGGAAGCAGAACACATTCGACGATTTCATCGCGGCGGCGGAGTGGCTCATCGCCGCCAAATTCACGAGTACGCCAAAACTCGCGATTGAAGGCGCAAGCAATGGCGGTCTCCTCGTCGCCGCCTGCATGATTCAGCGACCGGATCTGTTCGGCGCTGTTTTGTGCCGTGTGCCGGTAACGGACATGCTCCGCTATCACAAGTTCACGGTGGGGCGGTACTGGACGAGCGATTTTGGCAACGCAGACATTCCCGAAGAGTTCAAGTATCTCTACGAGTACTCGCCACTGCACAACGTCAAGAAAGGCGTTGCCTACCCCGCGACACTTATAACGACGGCGGATACGGATGATCGCGTCGTGCCGATGCATTCCAAGAAATTTGCGGCGACTCTTCAGGCGGCGGACGCGGGCACAAACCCCATACTGATCCGTATCGAAACCAAAGCGGGTCACGGTGGGGGGAAACCCACGACCAAACGTATCGAGGAAGCGGCCGATATCTACGCGTTCACATTCAAGGTTCTGGGGATGGAAGCCAAATATGACAATTAGCGGTAGCCGCCATTAAGAAATGAACCGGACCGCGGAGTAGGAATGCTTTCCCGCTCCGCGGTTTTTGATTATGATCAGGCCAAATGAACAGTGACCAACCAAAGATCTCCGTCATAATTCCCGTATTCCACGAAGCCGAACGCATCGGCGCCTTGTTGGAATCCCTCCGTGGGGTGGACAAGCGTCGCGTCGCGGAACTAATTGTCGTTGAAGGAGCCCCCGAAGGAGACACCGCCGAGGTCGTCGACACGTCCGCGGCGCGTGTCGTTCGCTCGGAGCGTGGCAGGGCCCGGCAGATGAATGCCGGGGCGAAAGCGGCCAGAGGAGAGATTCTCTTGTTTCTTCATGCTGACACAATGATTCCGGAGGGTGGGCTCGCCGCGGTTGTCGAGGTGGTCGACGGTTGCGGTTTTGTCGCTGGGGCTTTCAATCTCCAGTTCGACTCTCCGCGCGCGGTCTTCAGGTTTTTTGGTTGGGTGGCGACGACGAGGTCGCGGCTGTCGCGCGTGCCCTACGGTGATCAGGGGATTTTTGTCCGCCGTGACTACTTCGACCGGATTGGCGGGTACCGCGAGATTCCGCTGATGGAGGATGTTGAGCTGATGAGCCGGATCAAGAATGACGGCGAGAAGATCAAAATCCTCAAAAGCCCGGTAGTCTCATCCGTCCGGCGCTGGGAAGACGAGGGAATCCTCTATTGCACGGCGCGAAACTGTATCCTGTTGTTGCTCTACCGCTTAGGCGTCCCGCCGCTAGTTCTTAAACGCTATTATCCCGATCCCGTCAAGTGACCGCAGGGCCGTCATTCGACGTTGTCCCACCGGGATTTTGGTTTCGTCCGCGACGCCGGCGCGTTATATTCACGACGTCGATTCAGCCGCCGGATAATCTGTAAGATAAACACCATCCAGACGACAAATTGGAAAACGTAACAAACGATCCTTACCAAGGAGCAGACGTGTCTGACTCATCACGCACATTTGACCAGGTCAAAGAATATTATGGGAAGATCCTCCAGAGCGGAAATGATCTCAAAACAAACGCTTGTTGTTCGTCGAGCGCCCCCGTACCTGAAGCAGGCTCGGTTATCGATTTGATTCATCCTGAGATTCTCGAGCGTTTTTACGGGTGTGGCTCGCCGATTCCATTTGAACTGGAGGGCCGGACGGTTCTCGATCTCGGCTGTGGTACCGGACGCGACTCTTACATCGTTTCAAAACTTGTCGGCGAAAACGGACGGGTAATCGGGGTCGACATGACTCCGGAACAGCTCGAGGTTGCCGAGCGGCATGTCGATTATCAAATGGGCAGGTTCGGATATAGCAGCCCGAATGTGGAATTCAAACAAGGATACATTGAAGACCTCGCCGCGGCCGGTATCGAGGACAACTCGGTCGATGTGGTGATTTCGAACTGCGTGATCAATCTATCTCCCGACAAACCGGCCGTGTTCTCGGAGATCTTCCGCGTGTTGAAGCCTGGGGGCGAATTGTTCTTTTCCGATGTTTTTGCCGGACGTCGTATCCCGGAATCTTTGAGGAATGATCCTGTGTTTTATGGCGAGTGTCTCGGCGGCGCGTTGTACATCGAGGATTTCAGACGGATGCTCGAGGCTGCGGGTTTTGCCGATCATCGTGTGTTCGAGAGCAAGCCGCTCGAGATTCACAATCCCGAAGTCGCTGTGAAGGCGGGCCTCATCGATTTTTATTCGATTACCGTTCGCGCTTTCAAAATCGAAAACCTCGAAGACGTAAGCGAGGACTATGGTCAGACGGCGGTGTATCTCGGGACGCTTCCGGAATCGCCCAACCTCTTTGTTCTCGATGACCACCACATTTTTGAAACCAACCGGCCCGAGCTTGTGTGCGGCAACACCGCGTCGATGCTCGAAGGCACTCGATTCGCAAGGCATTTCAAGGTGACCGGTGATCGTTCGAACCACTTTGGGTCGTTTGACGATGAAGGTGCATTTGGTATGTCCGACGATGACGGCGAGGAATCCGGGGGCGGCTGCTGTTGACGGAAATCGGGCGCAGGTCCGTGGTCGAAGAATAAAAATGAACGAATTTGATTCAAAGATACGTCACGCAACCGGCAATGACCTTCACTCGGCCGATGTTACGATTATACAGGTCAATGTGGGGCTGAAATGCAACCTCCAGTGCGCTCATTGCCACGTGGCCGCGTCTCCGAAACGAAAAGAGACGATGGGCTGGGAGACGATGGAACTGATCGTTGCAGCGGCAAGACAGGTCGACTGCCAGCTTGTTGATATCACCGGCGGCGCGCCCGAACTCAATCCGCATTTCCGTCGTTTCGTCGAAACGATTCGGGAAATGGATATTCCGGTCCTTGTCCGCACCAACCTGACAGTTCTTGTTACTCCCGATATGGAGGCGATGCCGCGGTTCATGAGGGACAACAGGGTCCAACTCGTTGCATCGCTCCCGTGTTATCTCGAGGAGAATGTCGATCGGCAGCGTGGGAGCGGAGTGTTTGCCGACAGTATCGAGGCTATTCGGATGCTGAACGATCTCGGCTATGGCCGGGACGTGGATCTCCCGCTCACCCTCGTCTACAACCCCACAGGACCGCATCTGCCACCGGATCAAACGAGCCTGGAGCGCGACTACAAACGTGAACTCAAAAGACAATTTGGAATCGATTTCACCAATTTGATCACAATTACCAACATGCCGATCGGCCGATATGTTGGAGATCTCAAAAAGCAGAACAGATACGACGACTATGTAGAACTGCTCAGGGACAGGTTCAATCCGGCCACCATCGATGGGCTTATGTGCCGGCATCAAATCAATGTGGATTGGGACGGCAACATTTACGACTGTGATTTCAATCTTGCTCTAAAACTTTCCGTCGATCACGGAGCGCCAACTCACATTCGTGATTTCGACCCGAAAATACACACCGAACGCCGCATCGTAACAGGAAATCATTGCTTTGGGTGTACAGCCGGTTGCGGTTCGTCATGCGGGGGAGTCCTGGTCGATGACGCCCCGGCGCTAGAAACCGAGGATGACGGGTAGATTTGATTTGAGCATTCACAGCCGCACCCGATAATCATTCTGAAGAAAAACCATGGATCTGCTCACAAAGATCACCATAGTCCTGTATCTGAGCGTGCTTACGTTCCTGTCGGTCTATGGAATTCACCGGTATTTCATTCTCTATCTTTATTACCGTCACTACAAGAAACGCGACAGAGTCCAACCGCCGCCGGTTTTACGTGCGCAACCTTCCCACCGTCACTATACAGCTTCCGATATTCAATGAATTCTACGTGGCGGAACGGGTGATCGAGAGCGTCGGTGAACTCGATTATCCGAAGGAGCTTGTCACCGTTCAAATCCTTGACGATTCGACCGACGGGACCCAGGAGATAACAAAATCGGCTGGTGACAAACTCCGGGACCTCGGTTACCGGGTCCACCATTATCACAGGAAGGACAGGACGGGATTCAAGGCGGGCGCGTTGAAAGCCGGTCTTCGAGCACAGCGCCGATGAACTGGTTGCGATTTTCGATGCCGATTTTGTCATACCTCCGGAATTCCTTTCGCGGGTTGTTTCATACTTCCAGGACGAGAAAGTGGGGATGGTCCAGGCGCGGTGGGGATACCTGAACAGGGATTATTCTCTTCTCACTCGTCTCCAGTCGATACTTCTCGACGGCCATTTCATGATTGAGCAAACTGCGCGAGCGTTCTCCGGAAGATTCTTCAACTTCAACGGGACCGGCGGCATCTTCAGGCGGCGGGCGATCGATGAGGCCGGAGGCTGGGACGGCGATACTTTGACCGAAGATCTCGATTTGTCTTACCGGGCGCAGATGGCGGGTTGGAAATTTGTTTTTGTCCCCGATCTCGTATGCAAGAGCGAGCTTCCCGTTGATATTTACGGATTCAAGACCCAACAACATCGTTGGACAAAAGGGGCGATCCAGGTCGGAAGAAAACTCCTGCCGCAGATATGGCGGAGCCGGCTGCCTGTTCGCGTCAAGCTCGAAGCGACATTCCACTTGAGCGCGAACCTCTGCTATCTTTCTATCGTATTGCTTTCAGGGCTTCTCCCGCTGTCGCTTATCTTGAGACATCATCTTATGCTCGGCGGTCTGGAATTCTGGGAAGTCCTCGTGTTCCTGTTTACGACGGGATCCGTTTTTGTTTTTTATCTCACGTCTCAGCGTGAGATTTATCCCGATTGGAAATGGCGTCTCAAGGATATCCCCTTTATTCTCACCCTTGGTATCGGAATGTGTATAAACAATGCGTGGGCCGTCGGGGAAGCGTTGCTGTCGCGGGACACGCCGTTTATCCGGACGGCCAAATATCGAATCGAAAGCATCACGGATAGCTGGAAGGGGAAGATCTACCGTTCGGGCAACGCAAGATCGATACTCATTGAGGGCTTCTTCTCCATCTATATGCTTTTGACATTCCTTCTCCTCTTCAAGCTCGGAAACTGGGGCGCAATGCCGTACCTTCTTCTTTTTGTCGCTGGGTACGTTTATGTCCTCGGACTCTCTCTCTTACACTCCAGGCGCTAGCCCTGCAGGAACGGAATGAAATCGATTCATTGGCTGTCCGTCATAGTCCCCGGTCTGGTGTTGACCGGCCTCGCCGTTTACCTTTTGTCTCTCGGCGGATTGACGACGGTGATTCCTCGATTTCTGCTCGTTTTTGGATTGATGTTTGCCGCCTACATCGTGGCGGTCGTGGTGATTTTTTTGAAGAACCCTGCGGGTAAGTGGCTCGTTGGCTATGTTTTTCTTATCGCCGTTGTATGCCGAGTGATTTTACTTGGCGCCGCGCCGACGCTATCGACGGACATTTACAGGTATCTTTGGGAGGGGAGGGTGATCGCCGCAGGGCAGAACCCGTTTGGTCTGGCTCCGTCGTCTTCCGAACTGGAGCACCTCCGCGACGAAAACTACGCACAAATTAACCATCCCCACCTCGAGACGATATACCCCCCGTTTGCGCAGGCCGTGTTTTTTGTGGGGGCGTACCTTCGGGCCAATGTGACAACCCAAAAGATTCTCTTTACGCTTTTTGACATTGCCACACTGGGTGTGCTGATGCTTCTCCTTGCAGAGCGGGGACGTAATCCGTTGTTTTCGGTAGTGTACGCCTGGAGTCCGCTCGTCCTCATCGAGTTTGCGCATTCGGGTCATCTTGATTCCGCCGGGATATTCTTTCTTCTTCTCTCCGTATACCTTTGGCATTCACGGAAACGTCTGTCCAGCGTTCTCGCGTTGACTTTTTCGTTTCTCTCCAAATACCTCTCGATACTTTTGCTGCCGTTCTATCTTTTCAAAAGGCGCGCCGCCCTCGGTGTGGGCCTCTTTGTTGTTGTTACGGCGATTGCCTATTTGCCTTTTGTTGACGCGTCGGGCGGGCTCATATCGAGCCTGCGGGTGTACGGGGACAACTGGAAATTCAACCCGGCCGTGTATTCGGCGCTCGGCGCTGTTTTCGGGGACGCGGGTTGGATCCGCTATGGACTCTACGCCGTGGTAGCGTTGTTTTCGATCATACAGGGGTACAGGCAGAACGATCTGTTGAGATGCTCGTTCCTCATTGTTGGCTGTGCGCTGCTCCTCACTCCGACACTGTATCCGTGGTACCTGTGCTGGATCATCCCGTTTTTGTGTTTCTATCCGAGCAGGGCCTGGTTGTATCTCTCGGGGGCGATCGCAGCAAGCTACTGGGTTTGGGTGGTATACAACACGACGGGACGGTGGGAGCCCGGTGCCATCACGATAATGATCGAGTACATTCCGTTTTTCGTCCTCCTGCTGTGGGAGGGTTTCGGTGCACGGCGTTCGAACAGGAGTGTTGACGCATGAAAGCAAGCGTAATCATCCCCGCTTTCAACGAAGAGAAATCGATCGGTCTGGTGATTGATGAAATCCCGGGGGACCATGTCACGGAAGTCATTGTCGTGGACAACGGATCGACCGACGGAACCGTGGAAGCGGCACGGCGGTACGGCGCGCGGGTTGTGAGTGAGCCGAAGAAAGGGTACGGCGCCGCGTGTCTCGCGGGGATCGCGGCAATGGCCGACTCCGCGGGGATCGTCGTAATCCTTGACGGTGACCATTCCGATTACCCCGAAGACCTGCCGTTTCTTCTCGATCCAATCCTTCGCAACGAAGCTGATTTTGTGATAGGGTCTCGTGTCACGGGCGAGGCCCAAAAGGGATCGCTCCAGTGGAACCAACGATTTGGCAACGCGCTGGCCTGTACGTTGATACGCGTCATGTACGGTGTTCGGTTCACCGATATGGGCCCATTCAGAGCCATCCGACGCGAGAGTCTCGAACGACTATCGATGCGCGACAAGAATTTTGGTTGGAATGCCGAGATGCAGGTCAAGGCCATCGAGTACGGGCTTCGTATCCTCGAGGTTCCGGTGAGGTACCGGCCTCGCATCGGCAAATCGAAGATATCGGGGACGGTGAAGGGAACGATTCTGGCGGGAGCGAAGATAATAGGAACGATATTCCGTTTGTATCCCCGCTACTTGAAATCCAGGTCACGATGAGAAAGAACTCGGATTCATTGACGGATCCCGAAAATAGCGAATCAATCCAAAAAAGGCCGGATCGAAGAATGGACACCATGCGCAAATCGGAAACCCCCGCGATGTTTTCGTTGATTGCGGGCCAATACGACTTTTTGAATCATTTCTTCAGCTTGAATATCGACCGGTCGTGGAGAAAAGATCTTTTGACGCTTTCCGAGATCCCCGAAGGCGCAACGGTTCTCGATGCGTGTACGGGAACGGGCGATGTCGCGATGGTTTTTGCCGGCTCGCGGCGTGTATCGAGTGTCGTCGGCGTAGATCTGTCGACGGGTATGCTCGATGTGGCAAGCGCCAAGGCGGAAAAAAAGAGACTTGATGGAAAGGTGCGGTTCACGGAGGCCGATGTCCTCGACCTGCCGTTTGAAGATGACACCTTCGACGCTGTTGCCATCTCGTTTGGCGTGAGAAATCTTTCCAACTACGCAAAGGGAATGGCCGAACTGGTGCGGGTTCTCAAACCTGGTGGCAAACTCGTGATCCTCGAGTTCGCCCCGCCGACACGGAGTCTCTATCTCAAAGGGTATAATTTTTATCTCAAGAAAGTGATCCCGGCGATCGGCGGCTTCATCTCCGGTTCGGACGTCGCATACAAGTATCTTGCGACTTCGGTCGACGGGTTTTTGCCGCGCGATCGCGTGCTCGAACTGATGGCAAGGGGCGGGCTCGATTCGCTTCTCGCAAAAAAACTTGCCGCCGGCGTCGCTTACATTTATCGTGGCGAAAAGTAGGCACCCGTACCGGGCCAGACGGCAACATCGGAGACAAAACAACAATGACCAACGACAATTCAAAAACAAAAGTTCTATTCGTCTGCATCGGCAACCAGATCCGTTCCCAGATGGCAGAGGGATTCGCCAGAGATAGCGGGAGCGCCTTTCTGTCCGTTTTTAGCGCCGGGGTTGCTCACTCCGGTCTCGTCGATCCCCAGGCCATAGCGGTCATGCAGGAGAAGGGAATCGATATCCGCGGCCAGCATTCAAAAGGCTTAAGCGACGTTCCGATTGGGGAGATGGATTACATCGTCAACATATCCGGGTATCCCAACCATGACGTGTTCCCCGCGGCGTTGACCGGCGAAGTGATCACCTGGAACATAAGTGATCCGCTTTCGGAGAATCGTGACAGGTTCAGGCGTGCACGCGATATCATCGAAGGCAAGGTTGAAGACTTACTTCGGCAGATCTGGCAGGCAAAATCAGATTGAAGGTGCGGTCTCGAACGGGCCGCGTTTGTTCTCCCGGGCAGAAAAAAACCGAAGGCGCCTTGAGGCCTCCGGTTTTTTTGGATTCTGCGAAAACGCGTTGTTTTGGCCTACGAGCCAGTGTTTACCATGTGGACCGTGCGCTGCGGGAAAGGAATTTCGATATTGGCATCGTCGAGACGCAGTTTGATCTTCTCGGTCAGATCAAACCGTGTCGGCCAGTAATCATCTTTGTTGACCCACGGACGAACCACAAAATTGACGCTCGAATCGGCGAGTTCGGCGACGGCAATCGTGTACTCGGGATCCTTCAGGATCCGGCTTTCGCTATTGAGAATGTCTTTGATGACTTCATAGGTCTTTTCAATAGACGAGCCGTACCCGATGCCCACGACGAGATCGATGCGGCGGGTCGAATTCGCCGAGTAGTTTTTGATGACCTCGCCGAAGACCTTGCCGTTGGGGACAAGAATCCGAATGTTGTCCGGAGTGGCGAGTACCGTCGTGAAAAGCTGGACCTCCTTGACGGCTCCGGCGACACCCGCCGCCTCGATGTAGTCACCCACCCGGTACGGGCGAAGAACGAGAATCAATACCCCCGCGGCGAAGTTCGCAAGCGATCCCTGTAGCGCAAACCCGACGGCAAAACCGGCTGCGCCGATTATCGCGACAAAAGATGTTGTTTCAACACCGAATTTTGAGAGCGACGCGATCACGGCGATCGTAAGCACGAGGAAATAAGTCAGGCTGCTGGCAAATGATACGACGGCGGGGTCGACATTCTTGGTGGTAAGGACCTTTTTGAGTGCCTTGCGGCAAAACCCCGCGGCGAATCGGCCGAGGAGCAAGATGACTATCGCGCCGATCACCTTCAGACCGTAGGTCGTCGCGAAAGACACCATTTCGTTGTACACGTTTTCCACGAGTACCTCCTTTTATGTGTTTGTCTTGGAATTAACAAAGAAAATGAAGGCTTTTGATTCGTCCAATCATGATAAAAATACCGGCCTGGGTCAACCCTGTATTTCTTGCGTTTTTAAAGAGTTGAGAAGCATTGCGTGGGGCACCGTCAGCCGACGACGTAGGGGTCCCTGGTGAGCGGTCCCGCGGCGAACCGTTTGAGGTCGAGCGTGTCAATCGGGATCGATGTCGACCCTGTCGTTATGAGTTCCGTGAGAAGTTTTGCCGTTATAGGGCTCAGCATAAATCCATGCCCGCTAAAACCGCACGCATGGAAATACCCATCAAAACCATCCACCGTTCCCAGTATTGGTCGCGCGTCGGGGGACATGTCGTACAACCCCGCCCACTGCCGGATGATCCTCACCTTGCCGAGGGCGGGAAATACTTCCCTCAACGCGGAAGCGTATCTAAAGAGAAAATCAATCGAGGACTTCGTTGAGTACGATGATGGTTCGTTTTCGTCGCCGATTCCTCCCACGATTTCTCCCCGAAGACTCTGCGAAAAGTAGAAGCCCTTCTTTGGTGAAATGACGACGGGGTCGAGAAAAGGTTTGAGCGCGTCGGTGACCGCGATTTCATGCCTGTGGGGTTCTGTGGGGATATCGATCCCGAGCAGCGCCGCGATGTCCCTGGTTCTGGCCCCCGCCACGTTCAAGATCAGCGGGGCATTGTAGGTTCCGTCGGTTGTCTTTACCGAGTAGCTTTGTCCGACAAGGATGTCGACCCCGGTTACCTCGGTGTGTGTGCGGATGTCGACGCCCAGCCGTCTCGCCGCTTCGCCGTACCCCCAAAGAACCGCATATGGGTAACAAACCCCGTCGGTTGGGCAGTAAGCGGCGCCGAGGACCCCATCGAGATTGATCCCCGGCACCAGTTCGGCGATTTCTTTTTTGTCGAGGAGTTTCGATGGAACATCGAGCTTGTTTTGAATGGGTATCGAACGGGTGACGAGATCGTATTCGTTCTCATCATAGATCATTACCAGGTACCCGCCCTGACGGAAGAACACGTTGAAATCGAGTTCCTGGGGGAGCGTTTCAAATATCTTCACGGATTCACGAGCGAGGATTATGTTTTCTTCCATGCCCCATTGCTGCCGCACACCGGCTCCGCATCGCCCCGTGGCTCCGACTCCGAGATATCCCTTTTCGAGGACGACGATTTTTTTCATCCCGGCTTTGGCGAGATTGTAGGCACACGCAAGGCCGTTTACGCCGCCGCCGATGATTACGATATCGGCCGTCGTGGTCACTCGTTTTCCTTCCTGGCTTCGATGATGTCATCTACTCGCATGGGTAAGATGGGCGGGCGTACCGTGGGCAGATGCAAACAGCCGGGATCGCCGGTGAGACCCTTCTTGCCGTTTTTTTGCTCTCCGCCGCTCCGCTCTTCGGCGATCGAGGCAAGGACACGAAGAGTTTGTACGATACAACACTTGCCCTGGCATTTTCCGGTTCCGATACCCGTGTATCGCCGCAGTGTTTCCAGATCGCCAAAGCCTTGTGCGATGGCGGAATGGACTTCCTCGACATCGACGTCTTCGCAGTGGCATAGAATCGTCTTACCCATTGCATCCCTTCGGGTGGTGGATCGAGCCTAAATCCAGGCTGCCGCATTTCTCCCGTTATCAATTTTCTCCTGCCAGCCGTTTATGCCGGCGGCTCCTCCCACTACGATGAACCGCGGCGATTCTCCGCCACTACTCTCGATCCGCGTGGAGGTCGGAATCATCATTCTCTCTTCTTCGATCTCCGCGCTCGAAAGAGCGTAGTGGAAGTTCGCCTGGTAAGGTAGTTCGTATGCGGGCTGTCCGGGAAGCGCAACACAAAGCATGTCGCAGGAGAGCCTCGTTTTTCTCTCTGTTCCCGTCCGGGGAACAATGTCGATCGACCTGAGCCAGTCCCCGCCCCTGGCCGAATGGATTCTTGCGCTCGCGATGGTCCGGACTTTGTCGAGCACGCGTCGCTGTTTCGAATCGGTGGCCGTCCGGTCGGTCGGATCGACTAGCGCGACGATTTTTATATCGTGATGGAGAAGTAGTTGGGCGTTGGTACGCAGTTCCGGCCCCGATCCAAAGACAACGGCGCGCCTCCCGGGCCGAATATCGTCCCGTTCAAGGAGAAGCCGTACAGCGCGGCCCCCAAAGATCCCGGGCGTGTCATTGTTTTCAAAAAGCGGTATCGAATCGTTTGTCCCGGTGGCGAAAACGAATGTCGGCGACGTGATCCTGTACATCCCCGGTGGTGGTGGAGTATTCGCCGTGTGACCTCGTTCGCCTCCGTACGGTTCGAATCCCGTTGATCCGCCAGGGCCCAACAGCAGTGTGTCGGGCGGGTAGAAACCCAGCGCGGTTGTAAGCGGTCGATAGTCGATTGCCGGGTGAGATGCGATACGTTTTGTGAGATCGTCGCGCGCGGTGGACAAATCATCGTCAGGTTGATATCCAAAACTGTGGCCGCCGAAATGGCCGTATTCATCGATGAGAAGAACGACGGCTCCGCGTTCGGCCGACAACAACGCGGCGGCCATTCCCGACAGGCCCGCGCCGACGACGGTAACATCATACCTGTCGCGCAGCCCGGATGATCACCGCTTCTCCGGGAGATTTATTGGACCGGTAAGTCGGGTCGGGATCGATTCTGCCGATCCCCGCCATTTTCCGGAGTGTGCCCAGAAACATTTTTCGGATGGGCGCGGGTTTTGTGAACATCCGGTAATAAAAACCGGCGGGGAATTCGACCAACCGCGCGAAGGTGGTTAACACCGGCGACACGAGAGGTTGATACTGCTCTCGCTCCACTCGCATTCCTTCTCTGAGGGGCGTAATGCATGTTGGAACGCCGGGAACTCCGTCGACTGACATGTGGCAGGTCGAGCATCGGCCCCTGGCGCAGTGGATGCTTCTCGGCCGTTTGTATTTCACGCTGTAGGAAAGGGTGCGGATCCCAGCCGCAAATAACGCTTTGGCAATGGGTTCACCCTCGACTCCCCTGTGGGGACGGCCCTCGAAATAGAAGGTCACATGGCGGCTGATCATAGAAACGAAATTAGATCAAAAACCCATATTGTTCAAGTGGTTTGCCCTCTGCCGGGTGTGACCGTCACGCCTCTTCTCGTGGCCCTCAGGGAGGCGTTCACGGCGTTCACTCTTGACAGGAACATTAAGTTTTGCAATGATTTTCGGGACTTCGACAACATATCTTCCGTGTCTTCGTAGTTAAGTCTATTGGTTGGTCTCCGGACGGTGCTCGTGGCGAGTTCAGCCGGTAACCGCGGAAATTGCCCGCGGTCCGCGTGGCGCGCACGAGTTCACATCTATTTTAATCCAAGGTCGTTTTCGTTCCGAGGAGGTTTCATGAAAAGAGCAGTCGCATTTATGGTGTTTGCCGCCGTCGTGATGTCCCTCGCCCTTGTCGCCATACGCCGGTAAAAAGGCCGGATAATATCAAATACAAGGAATACGAGCTGGATAACGGCCTTCAGCGTCATCCTGGCGAAGATAAATCCGTGCCGATCGTGGCGGTGGATGTGTGGTATCACGTGGGAGTGGTTATGAAGAGATAGGGAGGAGTGGTTTTGCCCATCTCTTCGAACACATGATGTTCCAGGGGTCCGAAAATGTTGACAAGAGAGAGCACTCGAATTTCGTGCAGACGGGCGGGTGGAAACAACAACGGTTCGACGACACGAAGACCGAACCAACTATTACGAGGTGATGCCGGCAAACCGATTGAACCTCGCGCTGTGGCTCGAAGCCGACCGCATGCGTTCGTTGGCGATTACCATGGAGAATTTCGAAAATCAGCGAGACGTTGTCAAGAAGAAGAGCGCAAACAACGTGTTGATAACCAGCCTTACGGCGCTGCCTTTCTGACATCGGATACGCTTTCGTTATAATTTTGAACCTTACAGTCACACCGTCATCGGCAAAATGGTGGATCTCGACGCGGCGGAAGTCCGCGACGTCCAGGCGTTTTTCGACAACTATTACAGTCCCGAACAATGCGGTTCTGGTTGTTGTCGGTGACATCGACTACAAGAAAACGATGAAGATGGTAGAAGAGTACTTCGGTGATATTCCGCGAGGCGCGGATGTTGTGCGCTCAGGGCGTCGAACCGCCGCACGATGGAGAACGCCGGAAAATGATCGATGACCAGAACGCCAACGTCCCGGCGGTTTTCGTGGCCTATATCTCCCGAATAGTCGTCCACGAGGACATGCCGGCGCTGGAGCTTCTTGGCACGATCCTCACCGACGGCGAAGCGAGCAGGATGCACAGGCGGCTCGTGAAAGAAGAAGAGGCGGCCGTTGTCGTCTTTGGTGGTGTGGATGTCGAAAAGGCCCCGGCCTTTTCAGGTTCATCAGCGCGGCGAATGTGGGCGTGGAAATCGGTACATGCGAGTCAGCTGATGATGGAGGAAATCGACAAAGTCAAGGCTGAGGGAATTTCGAGCGGCGAAGAACTCGAAAAAGCGAAGGTCCAGTTCAAGTCCGGGACTTCGTCATGGGGCGTGAGACGGTTCTCAGCAAGGCCGAGACGATCCAGCGCTATGTGTATTTCAATCAAGCGATCTTGCCCGAAATCAATACCGATCTCGACAATCTACATGGCGGTGACATCTGGAAGACATCATCCGTGTCGCCAACCACGTATCTCGTTGAAAATAACCGGACGGTTGTTATTGCGATGCCCGCTTCCAAAGAAGGTTGATGATTTCCGAACGACTATCCGTCTGATAATGAATCGGTATCAAAGGAGGAAAAAGGAATATGAAATGGCATATGAAAAGTATTCTCGTGGTCCTGTTGCGCTGTCGGTCTGGCAGTTGCTCGTCGGTGGCGCCGCGGCAAAACAGGATCCGCCGGCACCCGAAAAATGAAAAAACTCGGGTTCCCCGATTTCAAAGAGTTCACGCTGGAAAACGGGATGGAATTTCTCGTTGTTGAACACCGCGAGCAGCCGGTTGTAACGATTTATTTTGTGGTAAAAACCGGCGACTGCCTCGATCCGAAAGGCAAGGAATCGCTTGCCGCGTTTACCGCGATCAGCTGAACAAGGGAACCAAAACCAAGTCGGCGCTCGAGCTCGCCGAATGGATCGAGTCCGTCGGCGGTCAGGCCGGCGGATTATAGCGATACGGAGTATTCGGCGATAACCGTGACCGTTCTCAGCGAGTATGTCGATGTTGCCTGGGAGTATCTTCATGACATCATGATGAATCCGATATTCCCGGAAGACGAACTGGAAGTCATTCGCAAACGTCTCAAGACGGCGCTCGAGCTCGAGCTTTCCCAGCCGAACGCCATGGGCCGAGAAGTCATTTCACCGATCGTCGTCTATGGGAGCCATCCGTACGGCAAACAGTAACTCGGTCGAATCGGTTGAGGCGATCACTCGCGAAGATGTTGTTGCTTTCTACGAGAAGAACTACGCGGCGAACAACGTTTTCGTTAGTGTTGTCGGCGACGTGAAATCGAAGGATGTCAAGAAAGCCGGCGAAAAGTATTTTGGTGATTCGCGACAGGGATACCCGACCGATCGCTATGACGGCGGCGCCCAAAATCGCCGAAACACAGATTTATCTCTATCACCGCCCCGGCGCGGTTCAGACCGAGATTTTCATCGGACATCTTGGCTCAAAGCGGATGACCCGGATTGGGCGGCCGTTGTCGGTGGCCAATCGGATCCTTGGTGGAGGATCTGACGCGCGGTTTTTCGACAATCTCCGTGAAGACAAGGCTGGACATATGGCGCGTACAGTTCGTTTTCAGCCGCGAAAAAGACTACGGCACTTTTATGGCAAATGCGGCGGTGAAAACCGCGGCGACCGATAGCGCCGTTGTTGAATTCATGTAAGAAATCGATCGGATCAAAACCGAGCCGGTTACCGACGGATGATCTCAAAAACGCCAAAGATTATCTGGTCGGCAATTTTCCGAATCAGATCGAGACGCCCGATCAGATCGCGGGCCGAGTAACGCAGTACATGCTGCTCGGTCTCGGTCAGGAGGAGCTGGAAACATATCGCGACAAACTTGCTGCTGTTGAGATCGAAGATATCTCGCGGGTGATGGGCGAGTACCTTCACCCCGGGCCGCTCAACATTGTCCTGGTTGGTGACGCGCTGGAGATCTACGACAAGGTGTCAGCGTGATTGCTCCGGTGGACCTCTTCGATATCGCAGGCGAGCCCCTCTCGTATAGATCGCTTGCGGTGAGTCCGGCTGATTACCAGTACGACACGTCCGCGCTTTCCAACGTCAAAATTACTACGCGCTCAATGTGCAGGGCATGGCGCTTGGCGATATGAGGTCAGCGTGGAGAGAAAAGAAGAGGGCGAAGAGAGATATTTGAAGTGTCGACCAATCTGGCTGGTATGGTCAGTCTTGATGAGAAGATGGCCTTTCGGGCGGCGGATCTTTCCCCCGTTTCATACATTCGCAAATTCCAGATGGGACCGCAATCGATGGACGCCGATTTGCTTTCACCAAGATGCAACTGTTCGGGGACAATCCAGTCGCTGGATTCGCCCGAGCCAAAAGAGGTGACCTTCGAGATGGTTCAGGGCACGCTCCTGGACGGTTCGGTGGAGTATGCGCATTGGATGTCTTGCAGCTCGAAATGGAGGCCAAGTTTCGTTTCCCTGTGGTCGACACCCAGAGCGGCGGACTCCAGACCATCAGTGTGGAGGTCCTCGAGGAGGTTGAAGTCGAAACCCCGGGCGGGAAGTTCGCGACGTTCAAGGTGAAGGTGAACCGTCCCGATGGCGAAGCTTACTTGTACCTGCGCAAGGACAGCCCGCATTTTATGGTCAAGCAGGAGGTCCCGGCACAGGCGTTGACGATGGAACTCAAAAGCGTCGACAAGTAGCGGCGGGCGATTCTGCGTTGGAAGATTGACAGGTATCTTGACAACTTTCAGGATGGCGCCCACCGAATGGTGGGCGCCTCTTTGAGGATGCCGTTGAAAAGAACAATCGTCAGAATGCCGGGAGCGTCGGTGGTTTCCCGGCAGTTTGCATATTTGAACAGAAAAAAACCGATTATCCTGGCATTCCACGGTGTCACCAGTGAAAAACCAGGCAATATCTGTAATTACCAGGGGAAACACCTTTATCTTCCGATTTTTTCTACGATGATGG
Organism: Candidatus Latescibacterota bacterium; assembly: GCA_963791045.1. Classification (GTDB taxonomy): domain Bacteria; phylum Krumholzibacteriota; class Krumholzibacteriia; order WVZY01; family WVZY01; genus CAWBQK01. The sequence goes on along the minus strand of CAWBQK010000013.1, from coordinate 159,674 downwards.
AGTATCTCCACGAGTTCTACCATCCGGTTTCGCTGCAGCGGATTGTGGATTGGATTGAAGGAGGGGCGGAACTGCCGGAGCGTGCGGTTGCGGTTACATTCGACGACGGCTATCGAAATGTTTGGACAAACGCGGCCCCGGTACTCACAAAACTTGGGATTCCCTCGACGATCTACGTTGTTTCGGAGTTCGTCCGAGATGGTTCGATGCTTTGGACCGACCGCATCATGAGTGCCCTGGCGGCGACAAAAAAAACCCACCTCACACTGAAACGGGATGGCGAAGCCGGTGGTCTTTCTATCGCGACCGATGAGGATAAGATCACGGCCGACGTGGCAGTTCGAACGATGTGCAAGTCGCTTCCCGATATCAAGCGGGTCGAATTCGTCGATGAAATTGTCGATGCGCTTGGTGTTGACGAGCGAGATCTGATGACGGCCTGGCGCGGGCATTTTCCTCTTCGACCCGGGGATCTCGATAACATGCACGAGTCCGGGATTACCGTCGGCTCACACACTCGCAACCACAAAATTCTCTCGCGATGCACTCCGGGACAGCTCAGAATGGAACTTGGTGAGAGCAAGAAATTCATTGAGGACACGACCGGGCGGCCGTGTCTCGATTTCGGGTATCCGAACGGTGGAGTGGGGGATTTCAATGCAGAGACGGGAACGGCGGTACGCGAGGCTGGATATCGAAGTGCGGTGACGACAATAACCAGGCGAGTGTCACGCAGACAGAATCGTTTTGAAATCCCACGATACACACTAGCGAACAACGAAACCACAGCGGCGGAGTTTGCCGCAGAAATGAGTGGATTCCCCAGTTTTTTTCGAGGGATTAAACGGATCGTCTCGCTTGGGAGATGATCTCCCTGCGGGGAGTGACGACTTCGGAAAGAGAGCCTTGTAACGATGGACACATATCCGGTTGTCGCGTACGACAGAGATAAACATGAGCCCGAACTGTATCGGTTCCTCGAAAAGGTCCTCGGTACTGAGAAATTCTCCACGCGCAAGGTGGCGCTTGCCTGGCTCAACGATGCGTTGCCGTTGAGGGACAGGGCCCCTTTGCGTCATATCGTTCTCCACGGCGACCGTGTGGCTGGGAGTATGGGGCACATGCCCGCCGATTACATCATCGAAGGCAAGCGGGTGCCTGTCCGAATTACACACGATCTTCTCGTTGATCCGGATTACAGGGGCAAGGGTCTGGCGGGGCTCCTTGTTGCAAAGGCGCAGGATGGGGGCGAATTTCTTCCCGGCGGCATGTGGATGAACGTGCCTTGCCACAAGATCCATCGCGGAGGAGGATTCGACGAGATGATTCCGCCGACCACACAAACGCTTGTCCTCGATACAATGGGTTTTGCGAACCGGCAGGGCTTCACGGCGGTGAAGGGAGCGGCAACTCGTGTGGCGCTTGGTGTGGCGAGGGCACGCGCTCTCCGCAAGGCGACGTCCATTATCAAGAATGCGGGTGGAGTTGAATTGATTCCAGAGGTCGATGCCTTTGACCCAGCGCATGATGCCGACTGGCTTGAAATGCTTGGAGGTTATGGTATCGCAGCGTTCCGCGACGCGGAGTTTTTGAACTGGAAATACACCCAACACCCGGTTGTGTCTTACCGCAAAATCATGATGGACTCGAAGGGTTATCTCATTTGGAGGCTACCGCACTCAGGGTCCGGCGAGAACCGTGCGGTGATCGTCGATTATCTCGTCGAGAAGGGCGATACGAAAACGCTCGAACGGATGCTGGCTCGCGTGATCGTCGAGGCGGTCGAAGCGGGTGTCGAGACCCTCTCCTTTATGACGACACAGCCCGCTGCTGTGAAGCTCCTCAAAGGGTTCGGATTCCTCCCAAGAAGAGGCGGTCACACCTGGGTGATCGCAAACTGGCGCGGGCACATTCCCTTGGACTGGCTCCACACCCTCGAACCCTGGCATGTCTGCCTGGGTGACTCTGACGGCGACTTCTGGACCGGCGGCCAGTAGCCCGTATCTCCTTGCTACATAACCCGATCGGGAACTTTTTGGCACGGAGCGTGCATATTCTCGCGTGGATGTCCCATTTACACATCAACACGCGGGAAAACGATGCAAAGCACGAAAAATACGCAATATTCAGTGCTCCAGGAAGGGGCTTTAAAGGAAGAAACCTGGGAGTGGGCCGATCTTGTGGCCATGTGTCAGGCAAGGCGGATATCGCCCCGGAGTCTCATCTTTATCCCGGAAGACAATGGCTGGAAGGCACTTATCGATACTCCGCTCGGAGAGTATTTTGAAACCAACCCGGCGGTTGGGACGGAATCTCCGGGGGACGCGGCGCAACTCGAGGCCATCAACGATCGGTACGAGGCCGTTGTCGGCGAACTGCGCGAGACCCCCGATGACATCGACCTCGCGCTCAACGCCGGAGAGCTCGCGCTTGCCAAGGGAGATACGGATGCGGCGCACGGGCACTACCAACGTGCCCTCGAAATCAGTCCCTATCATCCCCGTGTTGCCCAGGAAGCCAAACGGAATCTCCGCGCCTCCGAATGGCGCACGCTCAGGTTCCTCGACAAGCCGCCGCACGTGTGGGAGGAACCGGTCGCAATATTCGCATACCCGTTTGCACGGGGTGCGGTTTATTTCGCCGTTCCAACAGCGGTCCTGGCGGTGCTCTCGTTCACCCTGTGGTCGCTAATCCCGGCCGTTCTTGTGATGTTTCTCTGGGCGATCGAGACGGTTCGCTCATCACAAAACGGCGAACGCAAACCCCCGCTGTGGCATCCCCTCACCAAAGACTTTTCGGGCCGTGTGCTGAAACCGATGTCGGCCGCGCTTATCAACACCGCTGTTCTGCTGTTACCGTTCATCGCGGCCGCCGGGGTTCTGATTGTTCTGGGGAAGGGCGTGGGGTCGGACATCGTCGCAACCATTGAGAAAAGTCCGGTGATAACCGTGGCGGGTATTACTTCGGTGCTTCTTTTCTTGCCCGCAATCTTGTCGATCATCGCGTCATCCAACAAGAGATTGATCGAAATGATCGATCCGCGAGGGATAGTCGAAACAATTCGGGTCATGGAACTCGAGTATCTCGCCGCCGTGTTGTTCAACGTGATTCTGCTGAGCGCCGTGTTGTTGGGCGGCAGGCTTTTCCACGGAGTGCCCGTGCTCAATCATGTGTTATATGCCGCAGCCGCTGTGTATGCCCTGTTGGCCGGGGGGTTCGTGTTGGGCAAGGTATACGCCAGGTTTGCCGAACGGCTCGAAACAACCGGACGCGAATCAGGCCCGGAGTAACTCTTCAATCGAGAAAATTGCTTCCATCCGGCAGCCCGCTTCTCTGAGATTTTCCCTGGCGCCTTGTTCCCGATCCACGATAGCAAGAACACGGTCGACGCTGCAGCCCAGGTCGCGGACGGCGTCGATGGCCTTTATGGATGACGATCCAGTCGTCAGGACATCCTCTATAATGACCACCCGGTCGCCTTCTCCCACCGTTCCTTCGACGAGCGACTGCGTTCCGTGTGACTTCGGTTCCTTGCGGACTATCAACCCTTTGAGCGGCAGATCCTCCATGCCTGCGAGAGTGAGCATCGAGCCGATGATTGGATCGGCCCCCAGCGTGAGCCCGGCGATGGCGTTGGGAACATCGTCCGCTATCAAGGCAAGAAAGACCTTGGCGACCAGGAAACTCCCCCGCGAGTCGAGGGTCGTGTGTTTTCCGTCGATGTAGTAGTTGCTCTTCTGGCCGGAGGATAGCGTGAAATCACCTCGTTTGAACGAGTACTTCATTAGCAAATCGAATAGTTCATCGCGATAGCTCATAATATTATGGTTGCTCCTTTCATCGAAGGAGCCTATTGATACGCCCCTGCAATCGTCAAGAGAATTCCTTGCGGTGGGAGACGATATTGAATTAACTTTTCTGACATGGATATCGACTCTCCCCAGCTCTCCCGGCTCGACCGGTTCGATCGCCTGCTCACTTCCAACTCCCGGTGGCTGATCGTATTTGTTGCCGTGTCCTTTCTTCTCAAGCTCATCTACGTGATCCAGAGCGCCGATGCCCTCCATACCCTTGTGCCGATAATGGATACCAAATACTACGACAAGGAAGCGATCGATATCCTGGGCGGCAATATCGTTCGGAACGACGCTTTCTTTATGGGGCCGCTGTACCCTTATCTGCTCGCCGCCGTTTATGGGGTTTTCGGCCGTGATTTCATGATTATCCGAATCCTCCAGGTTTTCGCGGGTTCGATAGCTTTGATGCTCACATATTTGATCGGCAAGGAAATTTTTCGTCCGTCGATCGCCTTTGTTGCGATTGTCATGCTCGCGCTCTACGGAGCGATTACATTTTATGAAGGCCTGATGTTAATGATGTGGATGGGCACGCTCATCAACCTGACGGCAATTTACGTGCTTCACAGGATGAAGGACAACACGGGGTATTCCAAATATTTGATTGCCGGATTTCTCATCGGTCTCTCCGCGCTGGCGAGGGCAAATATCCTCGTGTATCTCCCCGTTGTGCTTGTCTGGGTTCTCTTTGTCTCGCGTGAAGACCGGCGTTTTCTCAAGGCGCTGGCTGTGTGTTTCGCGGCAATGCTGGCGATCATGCCGGCGACGATTCACAACGCGGTCGCCGGGGATGACTTTGTCCTGATCACATCGAACGGCGGCGTAAACTTTTTCATAGGAAACGGTGAAGAGGCGACGGGTTATTTCTATCCCCCGCGGGGAATCACCTTCGAAACCGACACGGCGACGCGGAGCCACGTCGAACGGATATTTGGCCGCGATATGAAGGCGTCAGAAATTTCAAATTACTGGTTCGGCCAGTCCTGGAATTTCATCAAGAGCAATCCCGGCAGCGAAGTTCTTCTCTTGCTCAAAAAGACGGCGTTATTTTTCAACGGTTACGAAATACCTCAGATAGAGAGCTTCGATATAACCCGGCAGAAATATGGCACGCTGCGTCTTTTGTTCATCAACTTCTGGACTATTCTGAGTCTCGGGCTGCTTGGGATGATTTACCTTCTGCGATCGTGGAGGAAACACTTTCTGCTTTACGGTTTCATTTTGTCTTACGCTTTTTCGATCATCCTCTTTTTTGTTACCGCGCGCTACCGGATCCAGATAGTGCCGATTCTCTGCCTGTTCGCCGCATATGGCCTTGTAGTCGTGTTGCCGACCGCCGTGAAAGGCATCCGCCGTGGCGTCGTTCCCCTCGGGTTGTTTCTGCTCATTATGGCCGGGACCCGGCCGGCGTTGTTCGCCCTCCCCGATGAAGATGTTATATGGAGGGAACACATACACGAAGGACGGCGGTTGAGCACCGTTGGCGAATTCGCTGCGGCGATAGAGGAAATTGACAAGGCGGTGGCGATTCATCCAAATGTTTCCGACGCGTATGTGCACCGCGCAATAATTTACAAGGAAATGGGAAATTACTTCAAAGCGATAGAAAGTTATTCCAAAGCGCTCAAGATATCTCCCGATCTCTCGAGCGTCAGATATGATTTCGCGCAGGCGCTTCGCCGCGTCAAAATGTACCAACCGGCGATCGAGGAATATCAGCTTGCCATCAAGCTCGATCCGGTGAAGACCGAGGCATACAATAATCTTGGAATTACCTATATGGAGATGGGGGAGCCCGAAAAGGCGATCGAGTCTTTCAAAAAAGTAATTGAGATGAACGACCGCTATATAAAAGCGTACAACAATCTTGGGGCGGCGCTTGCCGAGTCCGGGAAACCAGAAGAAGCCGTCCCCGTTCTTGAGAAGGCTATCGAGTTGGATCCCGGTTACGCGAATTCCCACAAAAACCTTGCGATGGTTTACATCCAATCGAAACGGCTGCAAGATGCGGCCGACCGCCTGTCCACATACCTCGAGATGCGGCCCGAGGACAAGGGAGCCTCGGAAACCCTCGACAAGCTCCGGATCGCGATCGAAGCCGAAGGTCAGTAGGCTTTGCTTTCAAAGGTTTGAAATCAAGAACGAGGATTAGAAGAGCCGGAGCGTAACGCCGGCGGTTGCCAACCAGAAAAACGGGTCGGTGTCGCCCTCGGAGTAAATATAGACCCAGTCGGGATTTCTCGATCTGTGGTCCTCGCTGTTCGTCCAGAATTTGTGGATTTGGAAATTAACGTCGAGGGCCCAGTTGGTGGTGATCCGACGGAACAAACCGGCGCTGGCGGTGACGCCGAAGTGATTGTTTGACAGGTCGAATTGCTGGATGTCCTGATCGAGGATAACGCTCGCCACGTAAAGCCCCCCGCCTCCCGACAGGTAAATGCTCGTTCTGCCGTACGGTATTTCGATCAGCGGCGCCGCCGTGATGGTCATGATCCGCATCGTTACCTTGTCGAAATCGGTGCCGAAAACCATTCGTGTAATATCGGTTCGATGGGTCTTGCCCATGTAGATCGCGCCGAATGTGATATCCACAAACAACGGTTTCTTGAGTCGCGTGATCCAGTGCACGGCAAGGTTCACTCCGGAACCGAACGACTCGTTGAGACCACACTCGGTTTTGGCGTAGCCAAAGCGCAGGCCCAGTCTCTCTTTGTCGGGATCCTTTTTTTCTTCTTCGGGTGGGGGTTGTGAGATTGCATTTGTTGCGGCAAATGCTATGATCAGTGCCAGAAAAACCAAAGTATGTCTCATGCATTCAATTTAATACCTATGCGAACAACGGTAAAGCGAGATTTTTCAAGCGAAGACTGGGAGGCCCACTACAGGCGTTACCAGGCGACACTTGCCGATAATTATCTGATCCCGGCGCTCGCCGGCTGGAACGTGGAGTTCGATGGCCGCAAGATCCTCGAGGTGGGCTGCGGCAATGGTGGATGCGGGGCCGCTTTCGTCAATAAGGGTTGCCGGGTTGTAATGATGGACATCGACGAGAGACTGGTGGCCGTCGCGCGCGATTTTAACTCGAGAGAAAATGTCGCCGCCGACGTTTACGCGGGTGACATCTTCGACGCGAATTCGTCATTTTTCGAACACGCGCCGTTTGATATCGTGATGTTCAGGGATGTGATCGAACATCTCGATCGCCCCGTCGAGGCGCTGGCAATCGTGCGCGAGAAACTCAGCGAAGACGGACGTGTCTTTGTTGTATTTCCTCCCTACTACTCGCCATTTGGGGCACATCAGCAGATTCTTCCGCGGAAGAAATTTCTTTTCGTCCCCTATAATAAACTGCCGTTCATTCAACTTCTTCCCAAAGGGCTGTTTCTTTCGATGGCGGCGGGAACCGATCCTGCCAGTCGAGAGGTCGCGCGGCTGTCCGACATCAGGCTCACCCTCAGTAAATTCGAGAAATGTGTCGCAGAAGCGGGTCTACGAATCGAGCATTCTCGAATGTATTTGTCGCGGCCCTCGTTCGCGCTGCGCTACGGAATCCCCGTCATCGACGCCTCCATTCTCGGCAAAATCCCCTTCGTGAACGAGCTATTTGTTACCGCCGGCTACTATCTCCTTAAGAAACTCTATATCCGGAACTCAATGATAGACGCGGTTTCTCTCGTCCGGTGCGGGTCTTTCGAAAGGCCCTTTCGCGGGAGCGAACGCCGGTCCTCCCGAAGGGGATAGCCGAGCGATGCGGAGCGAGGGCCTTTCGAAAGACCGCACCGTCGTGGTCGGACTATCGCGAGGGGTAAAGAAAACGGCCACCGTTACCGAATGGTCACGATGGCCGTTTCGTGTCTGATCCAGACGCGCAGGCTATTTCAGGAGAATCATTTTGTTTGTCGCAATTGTTTTGCCGTTTACCTGCAGCCGGTAGAAGTAGATTCCCGACGACAGCGTGTCTCCGTTCGAATTCGTGCCGTCCCATGTGACCAGATGCGTTCCCTGGACATCCGTCTGATCGCGCAGTCTTTTCACACGCCGGCCATTTACGTCGAATACATCGAGAACCACATTGCTCGCCGCCGGCAGGAAGTAGGGGATTGTCGTGACCGGGTTGAACGGGTTGGGAGTGTTTTGCAACAGCTCCGGCACGGTTTCAATTATCTGTTTGTCAGTTGCGTGGAGATCCTTCTTGTCCCGCGAGGTGGTGCCGCCGGTGGTTGAATCCCCTCCGACAACGTTGAAGGACTCCGCGATATCATCACAACTGATGTGCCCGAACACCGCGTCCGAATTGTCGGAAATCTCAATGTAAGCCGACTTGCCTTTGTGTGCTCGGAGATCCCAATAACGCCTGTCCATCGCGTCACTGTTCTTGCCGGTTTCTCTGAAGAGAACCTGGGATGTCTGAGCGTCCACGAGAGCGACATAACACGAAGTCGGGAAGTTTCCCCCGCCGACGAGAAGGCTCATCGAATTGCCGGTGATCGTGAAATCGTTCGATTTGATCGCACCGCGCGGATTCTCTCCCTGGTACCCTCCGGACGCGCCGATACCGAGCGGCCCCTGGTAGCGTTCGTATGAACTCAACCAGCACATTCCCTCGAAGTTGACCTCAGCACCCGGCTCGCGGACGGCAACGTTGTTGAGGAAGGTTGGCTGGTACAAGAAGGCGTTGCCCCAAACAAGATTCCAATTTCCAAAAAGCGGCCACGGTCTGTAGACGTAGGGCGTGTCGCCCGACCAGCGGAGCGTGTCGACACGAATCACGTGCTGGAATGTCTCGTCCCCATACTGGTGGATTGAATGCCGGGAATAGATGTAGTGGTCATCGTCGAAAACATTCACTTCGGAGGCATGGCCAAAATCGACGACTGTCGCCGTCGATCCATCCCAACCGCTGAACAGCGAGTCGGAGCTCATCCACGACGTCCCGTTTACTGCTTCCTCCGTATAGAAAAGATACCACTTGTTGTTTCGTTCGAAGCATTGCACCGATTCCATGACATGCCAATTAGTATGCGTGTACAGGGGGCCGAAGTCTTCCCACGTATAGTGATCGTCCGAGACCGCGCATGCGATCGCGCCGCGGTTAGTGTTCGATTTCGCCGTGAGGAGTTGATAGTGACGGCCTTCGTAATCGAACACAAACGGATCGCGACCGTGAGCCCACGTGCCTTCCTCCCACAGCGCCCAGGAAGGATCGGGATGATAAACCGGCCATGGCAGTTTAGACCAGTTCCAAAGATCTTGTGACAAAGCGATCCCGGTTTGCTGCGTGCCGTACCGGCTAATTCCCGTGAAATACATTATGTATGTGCCGTTGGGAAGGGGGATTATCTGAGGGGCCCAAATCGCGTACCCGTCCCAGGCGTCCGGCCCGGTATAAAGAACGGGGGCGTGGCGGTCCCAATGAATCAGATCCGGTGACGTCGCGTGGCCGATATCAATAGCGGGTTGTCCGACAACCCCGCGAAGATAGAAGAGATGGTAGACACCATCAACACGAAGCAGCGCGTGGTCTTTCACTTCCCAGCCGAACTCGGTGAAGAATTTCTGTTCAAAATCGTATTTTACCAGTGCGCCGGACGGTGCAGCGAGCGCAATCACAACACAATAGCTATGATCGTGGATACAATGAGTTTTGACATGGTGGATGGTGCTTTATCAGTTGAAGACGATAGGTCAACTCCACATTTTATAAGCTGTTTCCAAATACACTGGTGGTACGCTATTTTAGCATACCGTTGAGGGGGGATCAATTGTTATGTTTGAGAAACCATGGGAAACAACGGGGCAGTTTGGGGAACCCGAACCACCCGTGACAGCCCTCGAATCGAGAAAACCGCGCCCCGGTAGATTATTTCTGTTATAGATAGCGCACATTATGAGATTTACATTAAGAATCGCAACCTTATTCGGTATCCCCCTCAGGGTTCATTTTACGTTCCCGCTGATTCTCCTTTTGTTCGGAATCGAGGGTTGGGCGCATGGCGGTTGGCGGGATGCCACCTGGGGGATGTTTTTTGTCCTGGTGATATTTGTGTGCGTCGTCCTTCACGAGATGGGGCACAGTCTCCAGGCCCGCCGATACGGCGTGGTCGTCCGCGACATCGTCCTGCTCCCGATCGGCGGTATGGCGCGCGCGGAGAGAATTCCCGAGAGTCCGCGCGAGGAGATAGTCGTGGCTATCTCAGGGCCACTGGTTAATTTCACGATTGCGGGTATCATCGCTCTTGTGATGTGGATTTTGGGAGCGCCGCTTTTCGCCGAGGACGATTTCTTCACGAACTTGCTGATCGTAAATCTTGCGCTCGGCATCTTCAATCTTGTGCCTGCCTTTCCGATGGATGGCGGCCGGATCCTCCGGGGGCTGCTGGCGCTGTGGCTGCCGTACCTGAAGGCGACCCGAATCGCCAAAGATGTTGGGCTTCTTATTGCGCTTCTTTTTATTCTCGCCGGATTTGTGTATGCCGAATTGGCCATGCTGCCCGTGATCGCCGTTTTTATTTTCTTTGGAGCGATAAGCGAGGAAAAGATGATCCGCGCCCGTATAGCCGCACGGACCTCCTCCGTCTCCCCCGCCTCGCCGGACTCAACGGTTTAGTGTTCCCCGTCTTTGTCTCGTGCGACCCGTGCGGGCGGCCACTGGTTCGACACGGTGGAATGTTTCTTGCCGCACCTTTTGATCCCCTTTGGTTCGTCGAATTTCAGGGGCAAGTTGCAAGAATTTGAACCGGCTTGCAACGAAATCTGGCGGCGGACAGTATCTGGAGGAGTTCAATATGCCATTGGTTGCCGATCCACAGCGCGGGACCACGCTTGAGTCGCAGTCGCTATTCAACCTCGCGATTGAGAAAATCAAAAGAAATCAGCACCGGGGTGCCCTCGTCCACCTCTCCGAGGCGATCCGCATCGCCCCGGGCAACCCCTATTACAAGTCCTATTTCGGCTATTGTCTCGCCCAATCCGAGGGTGAATTCGACCGCGCGCTCCGATTCTGCCGCAATGCGTGCAATTCCCGGCCGATGGATCCCGAACTTCACATCAATCTCGGACGGATCCATAAACTCAAGGGCGATAACGCGTCTGCTTACAAGGCCTTTGTCGATGCCTGGAAGGTGTGCAAGGGCCATCCGATGGCCGCCGCCGAACTCACACGTATGGGTGTGAGACGGCCTCCGGTTCTTTCATTCCTCTCGCGCTCGAACTGGTGCAACAAATATCTGGGTATGGTTCGCGCCACATTCGAGCGCAGGATATCCGCCATCTGACCGTTCTCACAGGAGGCTCCTCTCCCTCTTTTTCGCTTTTTCGCGTCCGTGCATGGGTGTATTTTGGTTCTGCGATGACGCGCACGAATTTCCATCGATATCTTTTTTTGGGCGGGCGCTCCCGTGTGCAGGGACTTGGCTTTATGCTCCCGTGGATATGTATGCTGTTTCTTCAATCGGGATGCGGATCGATGGGCAAGCCGAATTCCGCCGCCGAACTCGCCCGCATGAACGAGGACAAAACCGGCGCCCATGCACTGCTCGAGGGTGAGCGGTACGAGGAAGTGAAATCACTTCTCGCGCCGTGGGCGGCAAAGAAAGTGCATGACCCTCAGGTTTACGCAATGCTGGGGAAAGCACAGTGGGGGTTGGGCGAGAACGCCGCCGCGGTGTCCAACTACGAAGCGGCGATGCGGCTCGATTACTCCGACGCCAACGTTCATCTCGAACTTGCCGAACTCCTGGTCGAAATGGGCAAGACGGGCAGGGCGTTGACCGAGTTCGAACTGGCCATCGAGTACGGAATGCGCGATCCTCTAACACACTACAATTACGGACTGGCGCTCCATGAAATGGGCAGAAAACAGGATGGGCTTGCACAGTGGGAGATAGCGTACTCGCTCGACGCGAACAATCCCCAGTACGCCGAGGCTCTCGGGATTGGGTATGCGGAAGAGGATGACGAAAAAGCGTTGGGCTATTTCGAAGAAGCGGCCGAACTCGGTTCGGACGGCGCGAGTTTTCACAACAACTTCGGACTTCTTCTCCAGCGGTTGGGAGATTACGGACGCTCCGAAGATGAGTTCAACCAGGCCCTCGCGCTCGACCCGGGGAACTTGACTTACACGAAAAATCTCGCGATTCTTCTAATGGTCTCCGGCCGGTTTGGCGAGGCGATTCCGTCGTGGCGTGCCCTCCTCGACGCCGATCCTGGAGACATGACCAGCCGCATATACCTTGCCCGCGCGTATCTGGAATCAGGGCAATATGATGAGTCGGTCGAGCTGCTGGAGAACTGGATTTCAAGCGCTCCGGAGCAAAACGACTCAGGCGCCGCCGGTCCCGGTCTCGATGAGGCTTACGGGATTCTCGCGATGGCGAGCCGCGGGCAGGAAAAGCCCGAAAAAGCCATCGAATTCATCCGTAAAGCATTGGTATTAAAGCCGGATAACCCGGTGTACCTCAATAACTATGGCGTGATTCTGGCGGAAAGTGGTAAGATCGCCGAAGCCAGGGCCCAATGGAAAAAGGTGCTTCAATTGGATCCGGAAAACGTTACGGCCCGGCAGAACCTTTCTACGTTTAAACCGTAACTTTGATTGCGCGAAATCGTAAGTATTCAATAGACAAAGGCATCTGCACCCACCAGGGTTGAGCACTGGCAAGGTGGTTGAACAATGTATTGCAAGTATTGCGCAAAAGAAATTGATGAAAAAGCTGAGATCTGCGTCCACTGTGGCCGAAGGGTCCGGATGTCGATTTCGAGCTTTCTCGACAACAGCGAGTTTACCCGGCTGCGTCCGACCAAGGAAGTCAAGAGCCCCGGTCTCGCCGGTTTTCTTGGATTCTTCCTGAGCTGGGTTTTGCTCGGTCCGGTCGGCTACCTCTATCTGGGGCAGTGGAACTGGTTCTGGATTACTTTTGCCATATCAATCGTCGCGTATCCGCTTACCTTCGGTTTTGCGTACGTATTGTTCCCCTTCATATTCGCCTTTCACCAGTATCAAATGGCCAGGGAGCTCAATGACGCGCTCGAAATGACGAAGAGCCGCGAAGAAAGCTGACCGACAGGTGGGAATCTCATAGATGGAACGAAACCTCGCTCTTGAGCTGGTTCGGGTCACCGAAGCGGCTGCGTTGGCATCCGCCCGATTGATGGGAAAAGGGGATGGGTTTGCCGCCGATCGCGCGGCGTGCGAGGCGATGGCTAAAGCGCTCAATGCCCTCAGATTCTCCGGGACGGTAGTGATCGGTGAACGTCTGCCCAACACACCGCTCTCAGAGGGATGCGTTGTTGGTTCGGGCGGGGACATCGAAGTTGATCTGGCCGTGGACCCCCTCGATGGAGTTGAATCGGTTGCGTTTGGCAAAACCAACGCGATCTCGGTTGCGGCGATGGCGGAGAAGGGGACGCTTTTCCAGCCGCCGGTTCGATACATGAACAAAATCGCCGTGGGGCCGCAGGCGTCGGGGAAGATAAATATCTCCGGGAGTCCCCTCGACAACCTGGTGAATGTTGCCGAAGCCAAGAGAACTTATGTAGAAGATCTCACCGTCTGTATCCTCGAGCGGGAGAGGCACGCACCGCTTATCGAACAGGTGCGCTCGGCCGGTGCGCGCATCCGCCTGATCCCCCATGGTGATATCGCCGCGGCAATCGCGACGGCCGTTCCCGGGAGCGGGATAGATGTTCTGATGGGAATAGGCGGCGCCAGGGAGGGAGTGCTCGCCGCGGCAGCATTGAAGTGTGTCGGCGGTGACATTCAGTGCCAGCTGCATCCCCAGACCGACCAGGACGTCAAGGCCATCGAAGAATCGAGCGCCGGTTCGCGAGATAAGGTTCTCACCATCGCGGATTTGTGTGGCGAAGCCCACATGATGTTTGCCGCGACGGGCGTCAACAACAGCGAAATACTAAACGGCGTCCGTTTTTGTCAGGGCGGCGCGGCGACACACTCGCTCGTTCTCCGGAGTAAATCGGGAACGATCCGGTTTGTTCAGACGAGCCACACGTTTGACAGGGAACCCGACTACTCGTAAACGTTCCCGGGTAACCATGGAACTGCAATTTCCTTCAACAGACGGTCCATCCGGCCCGCTCGCAGAGCGGATGCGCCCGCGTACGCTCGATGAATTTGTGGGGCAGGAATCAATCGTTGGTCCGGACACGCTTCTAAGAAAATCACTCGAACGCGGAACTCTTGGTCAGTCCCTTATTCTGTGGGGACCGCCGGGGTCGGGCAAGACAACGCTGGCCCAGATCATTTCAAAGATGATAAAGGGCCGGTTCGTCAAGTTCAGCGCGGTGACGTCGGGAATAGCCGAAGTGAAAAGGGTGATCGGCGAGGCCAAAAAACTTAAAACCCTGGACGGTCAGTCACTGCTCCTGTTCGTCGATGAAATCCACCGGTTCAACAAGGCTCAGCAAGACGCGTTTTTGCCTCACATAGAGGACGGAACGATCGTGTTTATCGGCGCGACGACCGAAAATCCAAGCTTCGAGGTGATCGGACCGCTGTTGTCGCGTTCACGGGTTCTCGTGCTGCACGAACTCCAGTCGGATCAAGTTCTCGTTATTTTGAAACGGGCTCTCGCCGACACCGAACACGGCCTTGGTGGTCTTGACGTTCGGGCCGACGAAGAAGTTCTTTCTTACATGGCGGACGCGTGTCACGGGGATGCCCGCGTTGCGCTCAACGCGCTCGACTATGCATCGGCAGTTCTGCGAAAAACCAAAGGGGATCGTATCCTCACACGGAATCTTGCCGAGGATGCGCTCCAGAAACCATTTCTCTCGACGGACAAGGCGGGAGAATCCCATTACAATTTGATATCCGCGCTACACAAGAGCCTTCGCGGAGGCGATGTCGACGCATCACTCTACTGGCTTGCGCGGATGTGCGAGGCCGGCGAGGATCCGCTTTTTATCGCGCGGCGGCTTGTCCGCTTTGCCTCAGAGGATGTCGGAAACGCGGATCCCCATGCGCTGCCACTCACCGTTGCAGCGCGGGATGCCGCACAGTTTATTGGTTATCCGGAGTGCAAACTCGCGCTCGCGCAGGCCGCCGTATATCTTGCGTTGGCTCCAAAAAGCAATTCGGTGTATGTCGCCTACGAGAAAGCGGCGCGAGCCGCGCATGACAACCCGCCGTATCCCGTCCCTCTTCACATTCGCAACGCTCCGACGAAAATGATGAAGGATATGAAATACGGGAAGGGATACAAGTATCCCCATGATTATAAAGACGCATTTGTTCCGCAATCCTATCTGCCCGATGCGCTTGCCGACGTGCGATTCTACGAACCCAGGGATGCCGGTTTTGAGACCGAGTTGAGGGCCCGGCTCGATGCGTATTTCGAGCGCAGGGAATCGGAAGAGAAGAAGTAGACAATGAGCGCATCGTCTGACGTGATCAATGGTCTGATCAATTACCCGACGAAACACTTGCGTGTTCTCGGCCCGCCGGGAAGCGGAAAAACCCGAACTCTGATCGAGCGCTTCCGTGTTTTGCGGGCAAACGGTATCGATGCTCTGTATTCTGACTTACACGACGGAAAGTTATCGGCGAATTACCGAAGCGATTCTGGAAAAGAACAGCGTCGAATTCGGATACGATCCCGTTGTCCAATACTCGCGGCTTGCCAATGAGGTCATTGAATTATCGGGAGAGAAGCGTCCCGTCATCATCAATGAAATCGAAGAACGGCTTTTGCTCGATAGCATAATCGCCGCGAATTCGTCATCCCTCAAAAGCAAACTTCGCTCGATCTGCCGGACCGATCGATTTGTTCGTGATGCGCTCGCCGTGATCCATTCTCTGCTGCAAAGCGGGTTGGAACCGGATAACGCGAAAAGCCTCGCTGACTCGAAAGACGCCGGTCCCGAGATCGCAGATGTGTTGAAACTCTACGTAGAATTT
Organism: Candidatus Latescibacterota bacterium; assembly: GCA_963791045.1. Classification (GTDB taxonomy): domain Bacteria; phylum Krumholzibacteriota; class Krumholzibacteriia; order WVZY01; family WVZY01; genus CAWBQK01. The sequence goes on along the minus strand of CAWBQK010000013.1, from coordinate 143,903 downwards.
TGCAAGGCGTTGTCGTACAAGAACCTAGCCACGCAAACCGGGGTGTGCTGGGACGCGGCGCGCTCGTGCAAACGGGGATTTCCCGACCATCCAGTCGCGAAAGCGGGAGTAGTGCTCGTAGAGGATTTTCAAGACATTGATCCCGGACAGTTTGAATTGCTCTTTGTCATTGCTCCGCCCGAAGGACCTGGCGCGGTGACGTTTTTGGCGATCCGATTGGCCCCGTGTTTGGGCACCGTGGGACGTCACGAACGGTTTCTCCTTTCGAAGTTCACCGAGCGCTATGGGGCGGATACGGTATGTCTGGCCGCAGGATGTCGTGACATCGACGCTGAAGGGAAGACGATGGAGGCCCTTCTGGTCGAGACTTTAGGTTCAGATGCCGAGTGTCATCTCCCGGTAATACGGATCGACAATTCCGGCGAGATCTCCGGGGATGACCGGATTGAGCGGGCGTTCAGTTTAGAAATCGTGGGCGACGAACTCGATGAAGCTTATAACGTCGGCGCGAAGATCGAACGATCTCCTCGGTCTCCGGTCACTGTCAACCGGCTGACATCGCCGTTATAACAAACGAAAAGCGACGGTACGCGCCAATTCTCCGGTCGGCTTTCCGCCAACATGGGATCCCGCTCGATACCGGGGGCACCGCCGCAGGTGTGCTTGAGGATTTTATGTTCTCGTGGTTGTTGCTGCTGGATTCGCCGGACGACGTCCTGGCGGCGCGTTCGATACTGATGTCGCCTCTATACGTTGACTTTCAAGGGCAGATAATCGGCAAGCCGAAAGCGTCGATATAAGAAGCCGACGCAGACGGCGATTACGAAGCGCTTCGTAAATTCGCGACGGAGCTTTCCGCTGACATCCGGAAGCAGGAAACCTCAGAGTGGATGCGTTGTCTTGTTGATAAATGCTTTCTGCCGGTTTGCGCGTCATATCGCAAAGCATCGAATGATGAAACGATGTTCGTCGTTGTCAGCCGTCTCCTTGAATCGTGGAACGCTTACGCCGCGGCGTTGGACAGATTTGGATGGAGGCCTGACATTCGTACTTTCGCGGGGCTGAGCGGACTTCTTTCCTCAGCAAACGTCGGCTCCAAGTCTATTCCCTGGATCGGTAGGGCTGTACTCCTGTCGCGAGGCGAAGGTCTCTCGTTTCCCGTTGTGTTCGTGGTGGGCTGCTCGGACCTTCTCTTTCCTTCGGCATCGTACCGCCAAAGTCTGATCCTGTGGAGAAATTGGAAAGCCTGATCGCGGAGAATTGTCCCGATCGCAAGGTGTCAATTTATTCGGCTCGCACGGCCGTGAGTTGCATGCGTGAACAACATCATTTTCTCTACATTGCCTTGAGTCGAGCCAAGAACGCCTTTATGTTACCGCTCCCCGGAACTTTGGCGGTGAACGAGTTTCCTGCGCCGTGCGCGGTGCTCGAACAACCATTCGGCGGAGTCTTCTCAGTTCGACACCGCGAGAAGATCGTGTTCCGCCGCAGATTCGATTCGCCCGTGCATGGACGACCGGCGGATACGATAGCGCGCTGGTCGAGCGGCTAGCCGATTTGAGTCCCGCGGGTGCCGTGTGGAACGCGGCGAAAGCCGAGCCGATTCCAGTTGCGGTGGATCGGTTTCCGCTGAGCAAATCATCGATTGAAATGTTTCTCGGCTGTCACGAGCCAGTTTTTCTACCGGAAGTTGCTCAAGATTCCCCAGGACCGGACGGCACCGGCACGGCTGGGTACGATGTTTCACGAGGTGATGGCGAGACTCGGACAACGATTTAAAACAAAAGCAACGCTTCACGCTGGGGCAGGGTCCGTTGTTATCCGGGCGGCTGATCGATGACGTTCTCGGGAGGACGGCACGGTGGAGCCGTCGTCGTTCGTTGGCCGGTCGATCCTGCATTATCTTAAAGAGATGATCGCGGAGATTCTCGAACTGGATGCAGGGCTTGACGAAAATTACACGATCAGCGGTGTCGAAAAATCGAGTCCCAGTTTCGTTCAAGGGCTGTGATTTTACCGGCAAGGTGGATCGTATCGAGGACCACGATCGGCGAGTAAGATGTTTATCGTTGATTTCAAGACCGGCGAAATCAAAAAGACGGGAAAAACACACCGCAAATACGTTCTAAAAGCGCTCGAGGACCCCAGGAAGGCGGACTGGCAAATACCGTTTTACTTCTGGGCGATGACGTGCGCGAAGGACATATCCCGATGCATTCCGGTTTATGGCTGTTAAGGCGGGAGAGGATCCGCTCGCCGTCACCCTTTTTGCGTCGCAAACGAGGATGACGTTCCCGCCGCGGCCCTAAGGCCAGGCCGAATCCTATCTGCGAGAATGCGAAGTCGAACAGATCATGGATCGGCGGTGACGATAGCGGAGGATATGTTCACACCCAAGAGAGTGTTTTTTGCCAGGACGGATGAAGACAATCCATGCCAGTGGTGCGAATTCGCCGAACTTTGTCAGCGGGAGAAAAAGTGGGGCTGAACGACGAACAGAAGCAAATCGTCGAGTTCGATATTGGTGAGACGGTCAAAGCCATGGCCGGCGCCGGACGGGAAAGACACGCGTTCTCGTGGAGCGGTATCTCAAATTCGTTTTCGATGACCGAGTTCCGCCCGATCGGCTGCTCGCGCTTACTTTTACTACAAAGGCCGCTTCCGAGATGCGGGGACGGATCTTCGAGACGGCGCAGCGAACGGGGCGAAGCCGATTTGAGGCGTGAGTTGTACACTGCATGGATCATGAACTTTCATCAGTTTTCTTTTCGGATCATTTCGGAAAATGCGCCCGAATTCCGGATCGATCCGGATGTGGGTGTGTCGACCGACGTGGATAATGCGCGAATCCGAACGGCGCTCTTCAGGCGCTTTCAATCGGGCAGATCGAAGGGATGCCCGATGGTTTTGAAGCGGACATGCCGCGCCGGGTAGCTTCTCCAACAATTTTCAATCGATGGATGAGGATTGTTCAACGGGCGAAGGGGACGTTGTGGACTCCCGAGCGTCTGATTGCATGTGTCGGCCCCGATGATTCGCCCGAGTATGCCAGTTACGTCCAATCGGTGGTCGCGTTGTGGAACGCATACGAAATGGAGCTTGGAGAAACGAAACCTGATCGATTTCAACGATATGATTGGCCATGGTGGTGCGGGGGCTGAGAGAGAACGAACGGCTGCGGCGGCTCTATGGCAATAAGTTCGATCACATTCTTGTCGACGAGTTCCAGGACACCAGCGAAGCTCAAAACGAATTGCTCCGTTGCTTGCCGGCGACGACTTTGCGCGAGTGACGGTGGTTGGGGATGACAAACAGTCGATCTACCGGTGGCGGGATGCACGGGTGGAGAACTTGCGCGATTCGTTGGCACGCAGGAAAAACTCTCGTCATAACTACCGGTCGAGACAAACCATCCTCGATCTTGCCCACCATTTTGTGATTCGCGACGATTATTTTAAAGAGCACGCCGCCGAAATCCGTCTCGATGCGAGTCGTGGCGCGACCGACGCTCCCGTTTGTTTGTTTCATCCCGGAAGACTCCGAAGACAAGTCCTTCGAGGAGGAGGCGAAGGGGCTCGCGGCGTGGATCCTTGCTCTTACGGGTGGTCTCGATCCGGGTGAATCGCCTTTTACATATTATGGCGTGCGCGGCGGAGACGAGGCGCTCTCGAATTCGATGAAATCGCCGTTCTCATGCGCTCGCTAAAACCCAGCTCGGGTCTCCCGCATTATGAAAAAGCCTTTAGGCGAGCGGGAATTCCCTATGCGGTTTGTGGCGGTGTGGGATCACTCGAAGTTCGAGTTCTTCAGTTGTACAAGTACCTGCTGCGTTTATTGGTCCAACCCGATGACATCCATGCAATGATTGGCCTTCTCGAGGCGCGACCGTTTTCACTGACCGACTCGGCGTTGGTGGAACTCTTTGACGGAGTTGAACCGCCGTTTGACGCTATGTCGCTCTTGTCCGACGAGAGCTCCTCGCGTCTGAGCGACAAGTCTGCCGGGGAGAGCTGCAAGCGTCTGCGTGGGCTTCTTAACATCCTTGCAGAGAAGCGCGATGAACTGGATTTTTCATCGTTCGTCGTGGACGCATTTGAGCTCAGTCATTTCTATTTTCGATTCTTCGATGACGGCGCCGATGTGGCGCTGGTAGAGTCCGTGACCAAAACCATTTTTGGCGTGGTCGAGGGGTTGGTTGGAAGAAGCGAGGGAAATCTCTCCGCATTCCTCGAATCGCTGGATGTTTTGCTCGCAAAGAAATCGCTAGAGGCGGCGAGCGGGCCGGTATTTCCGCCGGGTCGTGTGCGAGTGCTGACGATTCACTCTGCAAAGGGGCTTGAGTTTCCGGCGGTCGCGGTACCGGGGGTCAAGAGCGGAAAGAACACCAAGGGCGAGTTTCTTTTGACAGGAAGCGAGGGCTTTTTGTCAACGACTGCGATAGATGGGGACGCGGTGTCGATGATTCGGGTGAAGTGGAAACGGGCAAGAAAGAGCGAGAACAAGAGGAGCGTTGTCTCCTCTATGTGGCTGTCACGCGCGCGTGCGACCATCTATTTATTAGTTCGCCTTTTCCCGGCGGCGAACAGGGGAAGAAACTAAATCTATTTTTCGATATTCTTGAGGTTGTGAAAGAGAACAATATACGGCACGAAGAGCTGCGCAATGCTCCAATAATTGAAAGAGCGGCGGCTCCCGTCGCCGTTGAGCCGCAACCGGACGGAGAAGACATTCGGTCGCTGCTCAGCCAGTGGTCGGACGGCAGGGAAAGGCTGTCTCGCGCGGCCAGGGCAATTCCGTTGCCCGTTCGAGGTATCGAGTTTGTCACGTGGTCGGGTCTCCACGATTTCTCGAAATGTCCGCTGATGTTTTATTATCGTCACGTGTTGGGAGCGAGCGCTGATTCGCTCGAGGCGTTGGATGATCCAACGAAGCCGACCCGTGGCGCACGCTATCCGTCCGATGCCCGGGCATTGGGGACTTTGCTGCATGACTATCTTTGCGAGTATATGTCGGTCCGCGGGCGAGACGGACGACCCATTGCAGAGGGTCTGGATGAGTTTGTTGGGCGGTACGGTTTCAATGAAACACAGCATCGAAGGATGGTTAAGACGCGCATCAGGCCGACTGAACGAATTCGCGAAGTCTCCGCTCGCAGATTTCAGTTGCGTCAAATAGACGGAACACCCGGTTCGGGCGCGGATCAACCGCCTCGTCTTCAGGGCAATCCTCGATCGGGTCGATTTTGCCGATGGCAGGCACCAAATCATCGACTACAAGCTGGAAACCGAACGCGATGAGTATGTGTTTCAGGTCCAGTTTTACGCATGGTTGCTGCAAAATCTGGAGGGTATGGCGGTGAGTGAGGCCGGACTGTGCTATTTGCAGGAGCCGACCAGAATCGTGTCGGTTGATGTGTCGACAGGAGCGCTCGCGGCTGTCGATCAGAGCGCGCGGGCTCTCGATGAGGCGATCACAGCGGGTCGTTTTGATGCGTCGGAGGACGCGCCTTGCGATGTGTGCCGTTTCAGAAACATGTGTAGGGAAGGAAACCCCGCGAAGATGGATATGCGGAAGTAGTCGGTGACAAGCCAACGCGCCTAAACGGCCAGCGCACGGCGTAGCAGATCGGCCATTTCCGCATGAGATTCGATGGTGAGATCCGCCCGGCTAAAATCAAACCCACTGGTTTGGGCGTTACGAACAACGATCACGGGAATCCCCGCCTCGATCGCCGCGAACATCCCTTTCTCCGCGTCTTCAAAAACAACGCAATCTTCCGCGTTCAATCCAATTTGTGACAGCGTTTCGATAAAGATATCGGGCGCCGGCTTGATCTTTGGCACCGTGTCGCTCCCGAGGATCACTTCGAAGGAGTCCTCCAGCCCCGCATTCCGGAGAACCGCACGGATGTCTCCGCTGGGTGTGCCGCTCGCGATCGCCATCGTTTTATCCATCCGGGACATCGATTCGATGATTTCAGCCGCCTCGGCGAAAAGACCGATACTCCCATCCTCACAATAGCGGGAAAAGATGGGCATCTTTTCACGGCGTATGGCGATGGGGTCGAGATCGAGGTTGTGTCTTTCGATTTCACCGCGTACACCGTGACCCAGCGAGGTCCAATATTTATAGTATTCGGTTTCGTCGAGCGAATGGTCGAATTGCTCGAAGACCTCGTTGTATGCGAGAAAGTGAAAGCGTTCGCTGTCGGCGAGCAGGCCGTCAAAATCAAAGATCAGGCCCTTCGCGTCGAGAACGAGCTGTTTGAAAATCGCGAGTTTATCCAAGGTAACGAACCTGTCTTTTTATTGGGAGAATGCGTCTAATGAATACGTATATCGCGAAGCTCTCTATCGTAAAGGGAAGGAACCCGAGAAAACCGAGAACGGGCATTTCGAAGAGTTTTATGTGCCCGAGATAGGGCACACTATATTGCCACTTTGAAATCGCCCAGAAGTTCCAGAACTCCCACAGCAAACCGCAAATCAGGCCGGCGAGAAAAAAGACGGCGGTTGATCGCGGTAGCCCTGAAAAGAGCTCGGAAATGAACGACCGCTCACCCAGCCGCTGGTTTATGGGATCGAGAAAAAACGCCCAGCCAATCCAGATGATCGGCGCCATGTACGTCGATGGCCAAACGAGCGGAACGATCATGCAGGCGAACCCGAGGATCACAAGCGTGTAGAAAAGACCGTTGCCAAGACGCGGTGAATGCACGGGGTTTGTGCCGGGGAGTATGTCGTCCAGCAATTCGTAAGTAAGAAACATACACGGTGAAATCGTCGCATACGCCCAGAAGTAACCGAAGAACCGGGCAGGCGTGTTTTCAATCATGTTGATATATCGCCAATTCTTGGTGAGGAGGTTGTACCCCTCGAAGATTTCCCAGCTGGCGAATGATATGACCGCGAGGATCGCGAATTCCCGCGGGTGGGTCGACAGAAGCGAGCGGCCCTTGCGGCGGCGGATGATTCCGTCGATGAAGAGGATATACCCCGTCCACACGATCGGCGTAAACCAGTAGCCGACCCACTCCACTCCGCTGAATAGCCCGATTTCGGCCAGTACTATAATTGAAAGGCCGACGATCCCGTACGCGGGGAGCCGCTTCTTTGACCCAGCTTCGGAATTTTCCGTCGTTGCTCTGCTTGACTTGTGACGATTATCCATTAACATTCCTTGAATAACTCGAAAAACCACAGTCTGTTAGTGATCGCCGCGGATCGCCCGCACGGTGCTTAAATGTAGAGGATGACCGGCGCAAGAGCAACCCCGATCACTGTCCGCGATAGGGGTTGTTATGGTTAAGTGCCTGATAAAGAATAAGATAAGATGGTCGGGTTGCGCGGAACATTCGGCGTGGAAATGTGTTTAAACTCTGTGCGATAACATGGAGGTAACGAATGGATTACGAGGTTCAGGCAATCAACGAGCAGGTCGAACGCGAAAGCAGCTTCGTCCCCGAGCTCCAAAAGGCCGTTCACAAAGTAATAGTCGGGCAGCGGTACCTCATCGACCGGCTGCTCATCGGTCTTCTCTGTGACGGCCACGTGCTGATCGAGGGGGTTCCGGGTTTGGCAAAGACTCTGGCGGTCAACACGCTGTCCAGGGCGATCGACACCAAATTTCAACGGATCCAGTTCACACCCGATCTGCTACCGGCGGATATCGTCGGCACTCAGGTGTACGACCCCACCGATCATTCCTTCACCGCCAAGAAGGGGCCGATTTTTTCGAACCTGATCCTGACCGACGAGATCAATCGCGCTCCGGCGAAGGTTCAGAGCGCGTTGCTTGAGTGCATGCAGGAAAGGCAGGTCACGATTGGTGGCGAGACCTTCAAACTCGATTTTCCGTTTCTCGTCATGGCGACGCAGAACCCCATCGAGCAAGAGGGAACCTATCCGCTCCCCGAAGCGCAGGTCGACCGTTTCATAATGAAGTTGCGGATAACCTATCCTCAGCGTGATGAGGAACGACTCATAATGGAACGAGTCACCGGCGACGGTTTTCCGGATATTGAACCGGTGATAACTCCGGAGCGCCTCAAGCAAGCTCAGAAACTCATTCGCAATATCTACATGGATGAGAAGGTCAAAAACTATATCCTCGACATCGTGTTCGCGACACGCGATCCCGAACAGTTCGGTTTGCCGATCAAACAGCTCATTGCATACGGAGCGTCTCCGCGCGCGACCATATTCCTTGCTCAGACGGCGAAGGCGCACGCGTTTCTGCGCGGACGCGGGTACGTCACGCCGGAAGACGTCAAATCGGTGGGCCTCGATGTACTTCGGCATCGTGTCATAGTGACGTACGAGGCCGAGGCCGAGCAGCTCGACTCAGAAGCCGTCGTCAAAAAGGTCTTTGACGGAATTGAAGTACCCTGACAAATCTTGATTTCAACCGAAAAGCAGACATGGTGAATTTGCCGGAACATTCCGACGATCGCGATCTTACTGAAATTCTTCAAAAAGTCAGACGTATCGAGATCGCCACCAAACGGATGGTCAACGACGTATTCTCTGGTGAGTACCACAGCGTATTCAAGGGCCAGGGGATGGAGTTCGATGAGGTGCGGGAGTACCAGCCGGGCGACGACGTTCGTTCCATAGACTGGAATGTAACCGCCCGCATGGGCGCCCCCTATATCAAGCGATTCGTCGAAGAACGCGAACTCATCGTCATGTTTCTTCTCGACGTGAGCGCGTCCGGGCTATTCGGGACTCAGTCCAAGACAAAGATCGACACCGCAGCGGAAATCTGCGCGCTTCTCGCATTCAGCGCGATCCAGAACAATGACAAGGTCGGGGCGATTGTGTTTTCCGACGAGGTGGAGGAGTACATCCCCCCGGATAAAGGACGGCGGCACGTTCTCCATGTCGTTCGCAACGTCCTTTTTCATAAGCCGAAGGGAACCGGGACCAGCATTTCGGGCGCGCTCGAGTATCTGCTTCGTGTCATAAAACGGCGGGCGATCGTTTTTGTTTTAAGCGATTTCGTCGCGCCGGATTTTTCGAGTCCATTGTCCGTGGCGGCGAACAAGTTTGATCTTGTCGCGATAAGAATTGGTGATGAGCGCGAGAGGGATCCCGGTGACACTGGAGTGATACGTTTGTGGGACCAGGAACGCGGTGTTGAAAAGCTCATCGATCTGGGTCGGCTGTCTGCAAGAGAACGATTCAAAAAACTCCTGGAAGACCGTGACCGGGAGCTCGAATCGATATTCAGGCGGCACAGCGTGGATTCCATCGACATCGATACGGCGATGGATTACGCGCTTCCGTTGAGCCGGTTTTTTCGGGCACGTGCGAAACGCAGGTAGAGGGCAGGTATCAATTTGGACACGTTGGCGGGCAATCTCAAAAACAGACACACGTGGGGCGCGTGCGTGCTTGTGCGTGTGGGGCTAGCCACCGCTCTCTGCTGCCTTATTGCGGGTCTTTTGCCGGTGGATGGTGCGGCGGTGGGTGAGGTTCCAGGTGTTCGTATCGACACCAAGGTTGGCGCCGATTCCGTCACCGTCGGGGAATTGCTCCGGGTCGTTCACCGGGTGTCGTATCCCGATTCGCTTGAGATTCTGCCGCCCGACGCATTCGATCCCGGCACCTGCCGGATGATATCCGCCGTATGGCGCGACGGCGCTGCCGAAAGGGAAGAAAAACGTTTCAGCAAAGAAGCGGTGCTGGAAGTGATGACGACCGACCTTGAGGCGGCGTTTATGCCGGCGGCGCGTTTCGGCTTCGTTACACCGGCGGGAGACACACTCGTGGCTCGTGCGCGTGCGGTCGACGTTCCCGTCCGTCATATCGCCTCGGATGCGGCTGAGCCCAACCCGCTCAAACCTCAGTGGGAAGCGCCGCGCGGGTACATGTGGCTTCTGTTCGTCGCCGCGGCCGTTGTCCTGGCCGTTCTGGCGATCTGGTTGTGGAAAAAGCGAAAGAAAAGCGAAGTCGTCGTGCCTCCGAAACCCGAACTCCCGCCTGATTTCGTGGCACTTCGGAGATTGGACGAAATCGAGCGAATGGGCCTTCTCGACAAAGGCGAAATCAAGAAACACTACACACTGGTAGTCGATACACTTCGAACGTACGTGGAGAAAAGATACGGTGTTCTTGCCATGGACGAGACAACCGAGGAGCTTCTTGCGGACCTCAATCGGAGCCAAATCGCCGTGGACGGTCTTGAATCGGTTTTGAGAGAGGCCGATCTTGTGAAATTCGCCAAGCACCGGCCGGAAATCCCGGCCGCGAACGGTTTAGTCGATTTGGTCCGCGGGATCGTCGCGCGCACCGCGCCGCGGCCGCTTGCCCCCGAGCCGGCCGCTGAAGCCGCGGCGGATTGAGAATCAAAAACTATGTTTCGTTTTGCGTATCCATATGTGTTGTTTTTGCTGCTGCTCTTGATCCCGCTCCTCTATTTCGAGCTCCGCGGGCGGCGGTCGAGACGAAGTGTGGCCTTCTCGTCGCTCGATCTGATGACACGGGCGGGCCTTGAGGCGTCGTTTTTCAAGCGTTATGGTCGGCTGGCGCTGCGCGCCATCGTCCTCGTTCTCATCGTAGTTGGAATGGCGCGACCCCAGACAGGTCAGTCCGAGAGTTCGATCAAGACCGAGGGCGTGGATATTATGCTCGTGCTCGATACGAGTAGCAGCATGCAGGCCCAGGATTTCCGACCAAAGAACCGGCTGCACGTTGCCAAGGAGGTCGTGAAGGATTTTGTTTCGAAACGGACCAACGACCGGATCGGGCTGGTCGTGTTCGCTGCGGAGGCGATCAGTCAGTGTCCGCTCACCCTCGATTATGATGTTGTGCGGGACCTCGTGGACAGGGTGGATTTTGGGATGCTCGAGGACGGGACGGCGATCGGCGTTGCGCTGGCGACGGCGTGCAACCGTCTCAAGGACACGGATTCGAAGAGCCGTGTGGTTGTGCTTTTGACGGATGGCCGAAACAATACGGGGATGGTTTCTCCTGTCACCGCGGGCCAGGTTGCCAAATCGCTCGGGATAAAAGTCTACACGGTCGGTGTTGGGAAAAAGGGCAGGGCCCCGGTGCCGGTAAATGACCCGGTGTTTGGGCGACGGATGGTTCAGATGGAAGTGCAGATTGACGAGGAAACACTCCTGAAAATCGCGCAGATTACGGACGGCGAGTATTTCCGGGCGACGGACGCGGACGAACTGATGAAAATATACGACCGCATCGATGAGCTCGAAAAGACGGAAATCGAAACGAAAACATTCACGAATTATACGGACAAAGTTTTTCTGTTTATATTCCCGGGATTGATTCTGCTCGTTCTCGAGCTGCTTCTTGGGGAAAGTATCTTGAGAAGAATACCCTGACGGTTCCTGGAGTGTTTCAAAATGAGTTTCGCTCACCCACAATGGCTCAACGCGCTCTACTTCGCGCCGGTGTTAATCGGTGTGTTTCTCTACGGGGCGAAACGGCGGAGACAGGCCCTTGCCGGGTTTGCCGGGGGGAAATTCGAGGAGGCGCTTGCCCCGGGGCGTAGCTGGCGCAAGGGGGCATTGAAGGCTTTTCTTCGGGTTCTGGGATACTCCTTGCTCGTGCTCGCGTTGGCGGGGCCTCAGATAGGAAGCCAGCTCGTAAAGGTGGAGCGGGAGGGAATCGACCTGGTTATCGCGCTCGATGTGTCGCTCAGCATGCTTGCGGAGGACATGAAACCGAACCGTCTCGAACGCGCCAAACAGGAGATTGTGGATTTGATCCAGGGACTCAAGGGCGACCGCGTCGGTATCGTCGTGTTCGCCGGTGACGCCTTTGTCATCTGTCCGCTGACCGTCGATTACGATGCAGCGTTGATGTTTGCCAACACGGCGGACGTGGATGCGGTGTCGAGGCAGGGGAGCGCGATTAACGAAGCGATAAGAAAAAGCGTGGCGCTTTTCCCCACGACACAACAAGCTGATCGTGTCATCATTCTCGTAACCGACGGTGAAACCCATGACGGTGATCCGCTCTCCGAGGCGGAGAAAGCCGCTGAAGAGGGGATCAAGATCTACACGATCGGGATTGGCAATCCCTCCGGTGAGCTGATTCCCTTGAGGGGAACCGACGGGTCGATCGATGGGTACAAAAAGGACGACACCGGCGAAACGGTTTTAACTCGTCTCGACGAGACGACGTTGCGGAAGGTGGCGAAAACGACCCGGGGGAAGTATCTGCCCGCCACGCGCGAGGGACTCGAACTCAAGGTGTTGTACCGCGAAATCTCCGGGATGGAGAAAAAAGCGGTTAAAGGCGAATTCATGGAAAGAAAAAAAGACAGATTCGTTTGGTTCCTCGCGGCGGCTTTTCTTGCGCTGGCGATCGACTTGCTGATCTCTGCCGGTGGGGCCAAGCGCAGGCGCCCCAATGCGCGGATGCTCCATACGGGCGCCGCGGGACTGCTTGTTCTCCTGGTGTTGGGGTGTATCTCTCCGGCCGCCGCGGAGAAAACCGTCGACAGAGGGCGCGTCAAATCGGGCAACAAGTACTTTAAGGCGAGCGAGTATCAGAAAGCACTCGTACTCTACAAGGAGGCTCTTGGCGATACGCTGGCGCCTCCCAAAAACGGCGAGGGCGTGCTGTATAACGAGGCAAATACGCTTCATATGATGGGACGGTATCAGGAAGCTCTCCAGAAGTATCATGAAAGCTTTTCCGAGGATACGCTCCAGGCGGGCCGCTCTCTTTACAACAGGGGCAACACGCTGGTCAAGTTGGACAAGCTTCCCGAAGCGGTCGAGTCGTATCTCCAGTCACTGAGGTATATGCCCGACGATGTTGATGCGAGACACAATCTAGAACTCACACTCAAAATGCTCGAACAACAGCGGCAACAGGAGAAACAACAGCAGCAGGGCGATGATCAAAACAACGACAATGGTGAGAAAAAGCCCGGCGAAGACCAACAGCAGGACGGTGAGCAGCAACAGAACCAGGACGAGAACCAGAACAATGAGGACCGGCAAAACGAACAGCAGCAGCCGGATTCGACACAGACAAATCCGCCCTCACAACCTGATTCGTCGAATGCAAAGCCGCAACTCGCCGACAGTACGCAGGTGATCGAATTAACACGTGAAGACGCCCTGCGGCTTCTGCGACTCCTCGAGGAACAGGAAAAAGAGCTGCAAAAGAAGAAACGCAAGGCCGCGTTCCGGCGGGCTTCGCGGGCGGGTAAAGACTGGTAGAATATGACGGGCATGAAGACAAACATAATATTCCTTGTCGCCGCTTTGGCGGTTATTTTTGGCATTGTGAATGCCGAGGCGGCCGATGTCACCGTGTCCGTGAATGTTGAGCCCAACGTCGTTCCTGTGGGTAACGAAATTACGATGGTGATAACGGTAAAGGGCAAGTTCCGGAAATCGGCGTCTCCCGAACTTCCGCCGCTCGACAACTTCTCGGTTTACCAGGCGGGGACCTCTCAGAGTTTCAGCTTTGGCACGGGTGGTTCGAACTCATCTCTTATTTTTACCTACATACTCGTTCCCAAGGAACCGGGGCAGTATACGATCGCGCCGGTTCGATTCAAGACGGGTGACAAGATCTACACGGCGGATCCGGTAACGATAGAAGTCGTCAAAGCCCAAACCCACGTCCCCTCTGCCGGTTCCTCCGAAGACGCCGCCCTTGACTCCGAGGAAGACCGGCCAATCTTTATCCAGGCGTCGGTCGCGGAGGATACGGTCTATGTGAACCAGCAAATCACATGGACGCTCGGGTTTTATACCGACGGCCGGATCGATATGATGCGGACGCCCGAGTTTGCGCCTCCGTCGGCCGAGGGATTCTGGGTTGAGGATCTCCCCCCTCAGAAAAATTATTACCGGCAGATCAAAGGGCGGCAGTACCTGGTGAACGAGATCAAGCGGGGGTTTTTTGCCGCGGCGCCGGGGACCTATACGATAGGAGCCGCGCGCGTGGATCTGATGATCGACGACGCGGGACGGTCGTCGCGGAGCAAACAAATCGACGACTTTTTCAGCCGCAGCATGCGTTCGTTCCGTTTTGGCAAGCCCGTGGCGCTCCGGACGGAGGAAAAAACCATCACTGTTTTGCCTCTTCCGAAAAGCGGAAAACCGGCTAGGTTTTCTGGGCTGGTTGGCAGAAATCTCGAACTGTCGGTCCGAACGGACAAGCAGGTTGCTCAGGTCGGCGAACCGGTCAATCTTATTCTGCAGATTCAAGGGGATGGCAACTTCAAGACAATGTCCACCCCCAAGCTTCCCACGCCGGGTGAATTCAAGTTGTACGATTCCGGTACGACGTCCGATCTTTTCAAGAAGGACTACATCGTGTCGGGCAGAAAAAAATACGAATACGTGCTCGTACCGAAGGCGGAGGGCAAGAGGACTCTCCCGCCGGTTCGAATGTCGTACTTTGACCCCGTCGAGAAGAAGTACAAGACGATTGCATCGACGCCCATCAATCTGGAGATAATGCCGGGCACCGAAGATGAGGGGCGAAGGGTGATATTCGCCGGTTCTGGTGAAGACATAAAAGTGCTTGGCGAGGATATCGCATATATCCACCCCGCTCCGGCCGTGGTGCGGCTCTCGGCCGGCGGTGTTTATAGAAGCAAAGTTTACCTTGCTCTCCATTCACTTCCGCTTCTCGCGCTCGTGGCGGCGTTCGCCGTTGATCGTCGGCGGAAACGGTTCAAGGGGAATGCGCCTCTTGCACGCGCGAGCCGGGCGGCGCGGACGGCGGACAAGAAGCTCGATTCCGCGCGATCGGCGTTAAAAAAAGATAAGTTCGACGACATTTACCCGCTCGTATCCGGATCGATTCGCGGTTACTTCGCCGATAAGATGAACGTGTCGGAGGCCGGACTCACGCTTGAGGACATAGAAGGTTTTCTTGCGGCAAAGGCGGTCGATGAGGCTGACCTCGCCGGTCTCAAAGCGGTAATAAACATTTGTGATGGGGTTCGGTTTTCGCAGGCCGCCACGATGGCGGATTCGAAAACAGCGGAAGATGTGATTTCGCGTGCGGCGGATGTGGTGAGGATTTTCGAAAAGAGGTACTGGTCATGAGGCGCGGATTCGCAGTGATGTTTTTCTGCGTCGTCACGGTTCTTTCCGCCGGATCGACGAGTGTCCTTGCCGGACTCTCGGTGAAGCCTGCCCGCGACGATCTCGTACGGATGTTCGAAGAGGGAAATTCCCGGTATGAAGCGGGTGACTACGATGGGGCGATCGTTGAGTACACGGAACTCGTCGATGCGGGGGCCGCGGACAAGGATCTTTTCTACAATCTTGCCAATGCTTTCTACAAAACGGGTGATCTTGGCCGCGCCGTGTTGTTTTACGAGCGCGCGAGGAGGATTGCTCCTCGCGATCAGGACGTTCGTAGGAACCTTTCGCTGGTGCGAACCCAATTAAGGGACGAACAGTTTGTCCGGGAGCAGAACAGGTTCACGAGGGGGCTCGTGTGGCTCCACAACAATTTGAGCGCAAGCGAAATGGTTGTGTTCGCGTCGTGTTGCTATCTTATGCTTTGCCTGCTAGGAATTGTGTTTTTGTTCAGGGATTCGACGGCGGTAGCGGCGATTTACAAGCGCATATCGGTCCTTTCGCCGGGCCGTCTGGTGGGCCTGGGGAAATCGCAGGACATCATTTTCGCCATCACGATTATTTCGTTTTTGTTCTTATCAACCGGATTCTCCGCCTGGAAGAAGATGGGCAAGGAGACCAGCCGCGGCGAAGCCGTGGTGGTCGACCGGGAAGCCCCGGTTTTTAGCAGTCCGACGGAGGACGCCACTCTTCAATTCAAGATCCATGAAGGCACCGTCGTTAGAGCGCGCGAACGACGCCCCCGTTGGACACGGATCACCCTGCCCGGAGGTCTCTCCGGGTGGGTGTCCACTGCCTCTGTTGAACGGATTTGAGTCTCGCTACTCCATGTCGAACTTGAGCTCTGTTTCACCTGTGCGGATGATGTCGCCGGCAGAAAGCGTGTGCTTCGATATTTTCTCCTCGTTGACGAAGGTGCCCGACGATCCTTCCAGATCGTGAATGACATATTCACCGGCGTGATATGTGATTCTTGCATGGTACCGCGCTACGTCCTGGTCTTTGAGTTCGATGTTGTTGTCGAGTTCTCTGCCGATTGTCATTGTCATCGGCAGGAGCGGGAGTTTCTTTCCGGAACCGGTGCCTTTTGTGATCGATAAAACAGGGAAGCCAAGGGACGAATCCTGAGTGGTGTCGGCCGGCTCGGCGCTTTCTTGTTCTTCCAGGTTCTCGTCCGCCAGGTCATCAGTGGCGTCCTGGGCCTGGCCGGTGTCATCCGACGGGTCCGCAAGTTCGGAAAGAGGGTCGGGCTTCGCATCGGGGTCGTTCATGTCGAGTTCCGAAAATCCGAGCACTTCGCCGGGGCCATTCTTTTCGGTTTTGTCTTCACTGTTTGTTTCTTTGTCGGGTGCGGCCGTATCCGACGCCGTGGCTGGGTCGCTCAGGAATTCCCCGTCGGCAAACTCCCCAACCCAATCCTTTGGGTCGACAAACCCCTGTTCTTGGTCGGCGGGTGTGAGCTCGAGCTTTTCCTCTGTTTGTGACGATGTGTCGCTATTCTCGTCGAGTAACGCGGGCGCCACCTCATTCTCGGGTGTTGGTTCGATCACCACGAATTCACTTGTGCCCGAATCGTCGATCGGGTCTTCATCGGACAATGCGAGATCATCCTCCGCCGCGATCTCGATCTCGTCCTGCGGTGCGGAATCATCTGTGGTCGCGGCTCCGTCAATCTGAATTGTTTCGAGCTTCTCAAGCGCTTGAACGTATTCAATTCCGCGTTGCGTAAGTTCTTCGTATTCGATCTCGATCGGATCCTGTTTGTCCGCCTTCTGCGAATCGCTGAATTCGCCTACGCGGTGGCGGAATGCGATCTCATCAAGTTTGTCCTGGAGGTCCGCCGTTTCGATGTCGATGTCCTTGAGCTTGTTCTCCAGGCTCGATCGCGCCGTGTCGATTTCTTTCTCGAGGGGTGTGAGATCGCGGTTCAGAATCTCGAGCTCTTTCTCGTATTCTTTCAGCACTCTCTGGAAGATTTTGTCTTTGACCGAGGGCCGTTCGGCTTCCGCCCGCGAAATTCGCCCCTCGATCGCATTTTTTTGGGTTGAGAGTTCCTGATATCTCGCAATTTGCGTTTCCAGGTCAGTTGCCGCATTGTCAAGCATGACGTTGTCCATCGACACCCTCCGTGTTCAATCGATCGCCTCTGTAAGAGGCTTTTTAATAACCACTTATAAAACGATGTTTTTTCAGTTATCGAAAATCTGGCACTTTTGGTAGCATCCAGGAACAATTGCGTAAAATATGCCAGTATAGACCGCGATCGGTCGTTTTTAGCATTTTTTGTTCTCCAACCGAAACCGGCAGGTTGAGCCGATGTAAGGTCGGCCAAACTCCTTGACTATGCGATCCCGAATATATTAGGTTGAGGCAGTTAAGTGATTGAAAGGGAAAGAGAAATGAAGATCGAAGTCGCTTCGCTCAGCCATATCGGGCAGGTCCGCCAGCGCAACGAGGACGCCCTGGGTCACTTTGAACCCACCGATGAGAATGTCCGCAACGACAAAGGAATGCTCTTTATCGTGGCGGATGGGATGGGTGGCCACAGGGGTGGTGAAATTGCGAGCAAGCTCGCCGTCGACACCGTAATCGCCTCGTTCTATGAGTCCGATGAAAAAAACCTCATTGATACATTCCGGAAGGCATTTAGCGCCGCGAACCGCGTGATCATCGAAAGATCACACGAGGATGTCGCGCTCTTTGGAATGGGAACCACGTGTACTGCGATGGCGATTCGACCAAACGAAGCCTATTTTGCCCACGTCGGTGACTCGAGGGCATACGTCTTGAGGGGCGGCGAACTCAAACAGGTAACCGAAGATCACTCGCTTGTCGGCGAAATGGTCCGGTCCGGAATCATTTCCGACGAGGACGCAAAAGTTCACCCCCGCCGAAACGTAATTACGCGATCGCTCGGCACCCATGAGGATCTAATCACCGACACACCTGACTCGCCATTCCCGCTTATCGACGGGGATGTTTTTCTGCTTTGTTCGGATGGATTGACGTCGCTGGTCGATGAAGAAGATCTCGAGGCGGTCGTGGCGTCGAATTCGCCTCGGGAAGCGTGCGACAAGCTCGTCGACCTGGCGAACGAAATGGGTGGAAAAGACAACGTAACCGTGCTGGTGATCAAGATCCTCGAGAAGAGCTAGTTGCGCCCCTTCGGCCAGAAATTCATACCAATCATAAACAGTCCGTCGCGTCCGATGTGAACCGCGGCGAAAATCTCCGGACCCGAGGCGAGGGTATATTTGACCCCACCGCGTGCCTCGACATCGAGATCGGTGTCCGATATGTCGTCCGCGTTTTCGATCTTGACCTTGGTATTGACGACCAGCAAATACACGCCGAGGTAGGGGACGATCTGACTTCCGTTCTCCAGCGTAAACGGACTCGAAATGATTCCACCGAAAGGCGCCTGGAATACTCGGGCGGCATCGCCGGCTACCGCGCCCATGCCTGCCGTCGCGGACAGATCAAAGGGGATAGACGCTGTTGGCGGAAAAAGACTGATTTTGACATCCACGCCGCCGCCCCACTGGGCGTCGCCATCCATCGACCCCGCGAGCAGTTCGGCTCCGACGTCAAAATATTTGGTCGCGTTCAGTCGAACGTACCCGCCGAGCCTGAAAATCTCGTTGTCACCGATGGCAAGATACGGGCCGGTGGCCACGTGTCCTTCGCTGACGACGGGCGCCTCCGGAAACTGATAAAAAACCTGGGCGACCGTCCGGGTGGGAGCCAGGGCGGAAAGAACCGATAAGACAAAAACCAGAGTGGCGAATCTTTTCACGGAGGCTCCTTTCATCCCCAGTCATACGGATGATCGACGTGTGATGTTGCCCGAACCGCTTTCGGTATATACCACTCTTCCGAATTGCTCAAGACAAAATCGTACACGTGAGTCCGTCGACTGGGAATCAATGCGGCCGACGCGCGAAAAGCCGGACCGACGACCGCTAGTCCCGTTCGTCGAAGTCTGTTACATGTATTGACATACGGGGCTCGTTTGGGCATAATTGTATGGTTATTCACCAAAAAGGAAGGTTTTGATATGCATTTCCGCAAACTCGCGCTGCTCGTTGCGGCGTTCTGTGTTATCGCTCTCACATTCTCGGCCTGTGGCAACAAAGACGAAGATTCGGCAGCCGATAAATCCGAGACGGCCGCCAAACCAGGCAGTCTGGTTGAACTATCCAGGGAAGCCAAAGGTGACGTATCGATAGACGATGAGTTCACTGAAGGCCGCGAAATCATCGAAGCGGCAGGATTCGTCGTGGCCTCCTACGGGGATTTTCCTTCCCAGGAAGTTAACAAGAAGGGCCGCGCGTTGATTTATACAGACAAGGGCGCGAAGAAGTCGGGCGGAGTTGTCTATCTGAAAAAGACCGGTGGATTCCTCTCGCCGTCGTGGCATTGGTACTTCGAAAACATGGTTCCCGAAAAAGTCGAAAACGTTGAGCTCAACGACGACGGGTTGTGGGACGTTCAGATCACCGGCAAGAACGGTGAGGTCGAAGCGTTCACCCAGGACGATTCGTTCACTCTCTTCGCCAAGGATAGATCCGACTGGCTTGCGATGAATGGAACTTCGTCCGCGCCGGTCTCGGAAGAATTCGGCATGTGGAAATGTTTCGACGGCGACACGACGACCGCGTGGAAATCATCAACCGCCGCGGGGGAAACATTTATCGAGTTCTATACGCCGTTCGGATCGAAGGGCGGTATCCTCACCATCCATACGCTGGAAACAGGACAGCCCGGCAAGTGTATCATCAGCGCGGATGGGAAAAAGGTCGATGAGATCGATCTGAAGCCGGTGGCCGGCTCGCAGATGATCCAGCTCAACGAGAAGGCGAGAAAAGCGTCAGCCATTCGCCTGGTTTTCAGTTCGGTTCACGGCGGCGGAGATGTTGTCGAAGTGGGGGAGATCGGGCTCAAATAACCAGCTGCGGCTCAAGATCGACCATGGCGGTGCCTTGCTCGTCGAGCACCTGCAGAAACTTTTCGACGACCATTGGGTCGAAGTGTGATCCCGAACAGCGTTTTAGTTCCGCAATTGCGTCCGATGCCGCCATCGCTTCTCGATAGGGACGATCGGAGGTCATTGCGTCATACGTATCCGCGACCGCCAGAATCCGCGACATCAGCGGAATCTGCTCGCCCTTCAGCTTGTCCGGATATCCCGAGCCGTCCCATGCTTCGTGGTGATGGAGGATCAACGGTACGATGGGGTGCATTTCTCCAAGCGCCTGGAGCATCTGTGCGCCCACGGTGACATGGTTACGGATCTGCTGGATCTCTTCTTCGGTGAGTTTGCCTTTGCGGTTCAATAGCCCGTCCGGTATTCCGATCTTTCCGATGTCATGAAGCATCGCGGCGAGGTAGAGCTGGTGTTTTTCTTTTGTCGTCAGGTCGAGTTTCTCGGCGATAAGCAGCGAATACCTGCTCACCCTGGTCGAGTGTCCGCTGGTGTAGGGGTCTCTCGCCTGGATGGCGCGAACGAGAGTTTCGACGGCATTGTAGAAGAGATTTCTCTGGTCATCGTAGAGCCGGGCGTTGTCGAGCGAGATGCCGGCCTTCGAAGCCAGAGCTGAGAGCAACGCGAGGTCGTCCTTGGTGTACAGGTTCGATCTGTCGTTGGAATCGATATAGATGATTCCGAGAACTTTCCCGCGGTTCACCAGAGGCGAACACATTGCGCTCCGAACTTTGAGATCGGATATGCTTCTCGAATGAACAAAACGCTCATCGACCAGCGCGTCGTTTGACAAAAGCGATTCTTTCTGTCCGACGGCCGCGCTGAGAATTGTGTTGCTCACGACGATTTCGGTGTCGCCGGCAATCGAGTCCGGTGCGCGTCTGACGTACGGGTTGAGTTTCCCCGTGTCCCGGTTTACGAGAAAGATGTACCCGCGCGACGCGGGGATGACCTCAAGAATCAAATCCATGAGATTCTCGAGCATCTGCCCGAAATCATCGATGTCACGGGCGATTTTGTCCGCCCTGTAGAGCACTTCGAGCGATCGCCGTGACTTCTCCTCGCCCAGGGATGGGGCGTTCTCGAAGAGATCCTCGAAGAAAAGCTCTTCGGTGGGGTTTTTGACGGTGATTGTCGAGTCGCTCGGTATCGGGTTGTCGACGGAGACGGTAAGGTCGAGGGGGACTGTTTTTTCGGGGATCGCAGCTGGGGTCCCTTCAACCACTATATCAATGTTTGCGATCGTTATTTTGTCTCCGGGGGTGATTTTGGCCTTGCGGATCGGCTTCCCGTTTAAGAACGTTCCATTGGTGCTGTCCATGTCCTGGACGAAGTGGGTTCCGTCTTCAGCCACGAGAACGGCGTGAAATCTCGAGACCGCCGTACTCCCGATGTGGAGCTTGTTTTCTCCGTCGCGACCCACCGTATAGGGGAACCCCTGGTCGGCGATCGACACGGCGTCCTGATTGCCGGCGGCTCGGATGATTCGCAGGTGTAGCATCGGGTGGCTCCTCGCAAGCTGCCAAAGTCTTGATACTTAGACGGGATTTCTCCGTGATGTTGCAAGAATCAGGACAACTCGGGAATGGCGGGGATATCTGGGGTGAAAATGATGATCTTGAACGATTACAGCGGGTTGCGCCGCTCGAGCTGAGAGTTCTAAAATAGTCCTATATATAGTGGATACTGGAAGCCAGCCCCTATATATTGTATATTTTAGTTGAAAAGATGCTTGTCTTTTTTTCGAAGGAATGCAAAATGAGAGGACGCGCCGGAAATCACCTGTCCGGCATTTGTTGGGAAGTTGACGCAGGAAACAGGAACTACAAGGAAAAAGGGATCGAAAATGAAACTGACTGAGAACGCAGTGCGTGTACTTGAAAGCCGCTACTTACGGAAAAACGCCGAGGGGGAGGTCCTCGAGACCTATGACGAGATGTTCCGAAGGGTGGCGAAGAGCATTTCTCAGGCAGAGCTTAGTTACAATGACAGCGAAGAAAACCGCGAGCGCTGGGAAGGCGAGTTTTTCGACATCATGACCAATCTGGGATTTTTGCCGAACTCGCCCACGCTTATGAACGCGGGAACCGACATCCAACAGCTTGCCGCCTGTTTTGTTCTCCCCGTTGATGATTCGATGGAATCAATATTCGAGACGGTCAAAGACGCGGCTCTGATCCACAAGAGCGGTGGGGGGACTGGTTTTTCATTCTCGCGGCTTCGTCCGAAGAACGATGTCGTGCGGAGCACAAAAGGTATTTCGAGCGGTCCCATTTCCTTTATGAGCGTCTTTGATTCGGCGACCGAGGCGGTCAAGCAAGGCGGACGGCGACGGGGCGCCAACATGGCGATCTTGAGGGTGGATCATCCGGACATTATGGATTTCATCGCGTGTAAGACCAAGACCGACAAGTTGACGAACTTCAATATTTCGGTAGCGGTGACCGAAGAATTCATGAAAGCGGCGATGGCCGACTCGGAGTACGACTTGATCAATCCCAGGACGGGCAAGAAGGACGGCCGTTTGCCCGCGTGGAAGGTATTTCAGGCGATCGTGGAGTCGGCCTGGCGGAATGGCGAGCCTGGTATCGTCTTTATCGACAGGATCAATCGTGATAACCCGACACCTCTAATCGGGGAAATCGAGAGCACGAACCCGTGCGGCGAGCAGCCTCTGCTCCCATACGAATCGTGCAATCTCGGATCTCTGAACCTCAAGAACGTGGTGACGGGTGACAACGGCGACGCCTACCTTGATTACGATCTTCTGGCCAAGAACGTTCGTACCGCGGTTCGGTTCCTCGACAACGTGATTGAGATGAGCAAGTACCCTATCCCGTCGATCGATCGCATGACAAAAGCGAACAGAAAGATCGGTCTGGGAGTGATGGGTTTTGCCGATATGCTCATTCGTTTGGGTATCCCTTATGACTCGGACAAGGCGGTGTCGACGGCCGAAGATGTCATGCAGTTTATCCAGGCTCAGTCGCGCGCGGCGACACAGGAACTTGCCGAAGAGCGTGGGGCCTTCGCGAATTTTCCTGGAAGTATATATGACAAGTCGGGAAATCAACCGCATCGTAACGCTACGACGACTACAATCGCGCCGACGGGAACTATCAGTATCATTGCCAACGCATCGAGCGGGATCGAGCCGATATTTGCGATCGCGTACATTCGTAATGTGATGGACAACGATCAGCTGATCGAAGTGAACCCGCTGTTCAAACAGGTGGCGATGGACGAAGGTTTCTACAGCGAAGAACTCATGAAGGAAATCGCCAAGGTTGGAAGTGTCCGCGAAGTTGAAGGTGTGCCGGACAAGTGGCGGCAGATTTTCCGCTGCGCTTACGACATCACGCCGGACGCCCACGTGCGAATGCAGGCGGCTTTCCAGAAATACACGGATAACGCCGTGTCAAAGACAGTCAACTTTCCCAGTGACGCGAGGGCCGTTGACGTCGAAGAAGTGTTCATGCTCGCATATCAGCTGGGGTGCAAGGGTGTTACGATCTACCGTGACGGAAGCCGTGAGGCCCAGGTGCTCAATATCGGCCAGGTGAACGATAACGAGATCGAAGGCGATGTGCTTACACCGCGGAAGCGTCCCGGCGCCCTCGAGGGACGGACACGGAAAAAGCCGACCGGATGCGGCGCCCTCTACGTGACCATCAATGACGATGAGAACGGACCTTTTGAGTTATTCGCACAGATCGGCAAAGCGGGCGGGTGCGCCGCGTCACAGGCGGAGGCTATTGGTCGGCTGATATCGCTCGCGTTGCGCGCCGGCGTGGAGCCCGCGTCGATCGTCAAACAGCTGCGTGGAGTGCGTTGTCCTTCACCCGCGTGGGAGGAGGGCAAACTTGTGCTTTCCTGCGCCGATGCGATCAGCAAAGCGCTTGAACAACATCTCGCCGAAGGGGATTATGACCAATCCGAAGTCGTCTCACTCGCTTCCGAGTCGCTCGGAAACCGGCTGGCCGGACTTTGCATCGATTGCGGAAGCCCGCTGGAGTTCGACGGTGGTTGCAATGTTTGCCGTGCTTGCGGTTATTCCAGATGTGGCTAAGGGCAAGTTGAGCCAGGTACGAAAAAGGGCGCCTATGGGCGCCCTTTTTGTTTATTCGTTTAAAAGATGCCGATCAGAGAGCCGTCCACTGGTCGACGAGTTGCCGCCATACTCCCGCCGTCGCGTATCTGAGCGCGATACTGAGAACAAAGAACCCAGCGCTTGCGTACATATAACTTCGTAGCAGTTTCCACTCCTGAGCTTGTTTTTCAACATTAAAGAACCGTTCGAAAACAAAAACACTCAACGGGACCATCGCAAACGCGCCCGCCACGAACAGGCTTAGTTGCCACACGGGCAGCGCGATTAGCGATATCTGGATAAGGTTAAAACCATGACGGAAAACATGGAGAGCGGAATACGCCGCGCCACCAATTGCAACGGCTCCCAAAAAGAATCCCAACAGCCCGCCGCTTACGATCGACGCGACGGTAAAGGCGAACATTCCCCACAGGATGTAGTTGAGGTTGGCCGGAGGGGATGCGCCTGGGTCACGAATCCATGATTCGATAGTGTGGGCCGAGCTCGCCGACAGCGGAAGTGAGGCGCCGAGACGATCCGGCAGAAACACGCCCGCGACAAGAATGGTGATGAACAATGCGATGGCCCATCGAAAAACGATAACGATTCCTGCCCGATGATCGTTTCGAGTGATCGCCACGTAAAAGAAAGGGAATCCCGCCGCCGTAAACAAAAGTGGGGAGATGAAGCTGACACCCAGAATTGTTGCGACAAGAACACTCCCGATCGTCATCAGGATCAGCGTGTTTCCGTACCGCTCAAACATCGCGAGCATGGCAGGGCCGGTGTGCGCGGGTGTGGTTTTTTTGCTGCGCTGTCCCGCATCTGGTTTCAATAGTTCCTCCCTGGGCTCGAAACGACGGAGAGTGACGTGGCGTCTCACGAAAGGTTATACCGGTTTTCGAAGATGATTTAAAGGTTTTCCGTCACCTTTATGTTGTAATCCCGGGGCCGCGGATGCGTTGATCGCCGCTCCGACACCCCTGGTTGCTGCGCTAGCCGGGACGGTAGTGGGTCGCGCTCAGCCTTCGACTTCATCCTCCGCGACTTTTTTCAACTTGTCGTTTGCGTAGATCGCTACTTCGACACGCCGATTCTGTGATTTGCCTTCGTCGGTGTCGTTCGTTGCGATCGGTTGTGCTTCTCCGTATCCCATGATCGTGAAACGAGTCTCGTTGACCTGGAGGCCGGCGAGATAGTTCGCCACCGACTGGGAACGCGATCTCGATAGATTGAGATTGTACTCCTCCGAACCGCTGGCGTCGGTGTGACCCTCGAGAAGAATATTTGTGTCGTCATATTTGTTCAGGATCGTTGCCAGATTTTCGAGGTTTGATTGGCTTTGCGGTTTGAGGGATGCCTTGTCCACATCGAACATCAAACCCGAATCAAACGTGATCTTGATTCCTTCTCCGATACGTTCGATTTTGGCGCCCTCGATGTCTCGCTCCATCTCCTCGGCCTGCTTGTCCATGTAGTTGCCGATGTACGCCCCGCGGCCCCGCCGACCGCGGCTCCGATTATGGCTCCGGCGGCTGTGTTGCCCGACTGGTGACCGATGGCTCCGCCGACCGCGGCTCCGGTTCCCGCGCCGATTAACGCGCCTTTCGCTTTCTGGCTCCACGAACACCCCATCATGCCCACGACCAGTATCCCCACGATGCCCAACAACATCCATCTCCGCATAACCGTACCTCCTGGTTTGGCTTTGATTTTCTAAGACGTAGGGAGTTTAGCAACCGAAGTGCCA
Source organism: Candidatus Latescibacterota bacterium (assembly GCA_963791045.1). Taxonomy (GTDB): domain Bacteria; phylum Krumholzibacteriota; class Krumholzibacteriia; order WVZY01; family WVZY01; genus CAWBQK01. The sequence goes on along the minus strand of CAWBQK010000013.1, from coordinate 117,991 downwards.
GATGCGCAACCCCGGTCAGTCCTTCGGCCACATCTGCCGAAACGATGCGCAATAAAGAATCGAGGTGTCTCGCCGTGGCGAGGACACCTCGAATTTGTCTTCAGGAAAACCGAATCGAGTCAGGGAACAGAACGCGGGGGCGGTGAGCCACCCGCGTTCGTCTCCTGTCTGGTTCTCTACTCCTGCCTGAAACTCGGTCTTTCCTGATCGTTTGATTCGTCAGCGCCGAGAAGATTGACGGGCGATTCTTTGCCGACGCCATCTTCGAGGAGCTTGTCACCGCAGTTTACGACCTGGACAGCGTTCGGCCACTGGTCATGCGGAAGAACTTTGAAAGTCGCGCCGGGCTGAGTGTTGCCGGGCGACCGGTAGGTCAGACTCATCACGTGAATCGACCCGGACATGCACTGCCCGTAGCCAATCGAGATTCCATCATCGACGTTGCCGAGAGCGACGGGGAAATCGGTGGTTGCCGAGATCCGGACCCAACCCGCGGGCTCTTCGATTTTGAAGGCCGATGCGGTGGCGCCGTCGGTGACTTTGTGTACGACGTGGAATGTGACTGTGCCGCCAGTATCGGTCAGATGCGAGAAGCGACCGTCAGTGTCGGCATAGATACCGATGCTGCCAGCTTCGTTCACATCGACCGTGGGCGTGTTGACCGCGACTGGGTCATCGTCGCCGCATCCTACGAATACACCAAGTACGAGCAGAATGCAGAGTACGTTCCCTATACGAAATGCGTTTTTCATCTTGGCTCAAACCTCCCTTTAAGCGAGAACCAGATAAGCGCTTACCTCAAAATGAGTTAATGCCTTTGCCCTGTGGAACAATGCTTGTGTGTGGTCTCGTTGAGCAAAAAGCGGGCCACGGTGCCGGCACGCCGGGAAAGCGTGAGCCAAGTTAACGTACAAAGGGAAACCAGAGCCGCGCGCAATACGCGTTAAACCGGCTATTGCAACACTGAGGAGGGGATAGCGGTTGTGGGAGAATTCCGACACATCGGTCGCCGTTCACCGTGAGAATTCGTCTCAAAAGGGATCGTGCGAATGATCATGTGATTTGCAAAACCGGGTGCAAAAGAACAGTGCGTGAATCGTTCTGCAAACGCCCGTGAATTATAGGGGGGGGTGGCGCGACGATGATTGATTATGGATTGGGTGTCCACGCAAGCGCAAGGTAGGCGATCTCTATGTCCTTTTTGTGCGGTTTGAGCGTGATTGTGTCCAGGAGTTCGAGTTCAGGATCGAAGCGGTCCTCGAGCCGGTCGATCTCGGTGTCGAAATCACTTTGCAGTATCGCGAGTTGTTTTCGCAACGAGTCGAGACGTGTTTGGGCGCGTTCGATATCCTGAGCTTCTTTGGCCGACCTTCCCACGCCCCGTGCGGCGGTGGTCGCCCGTCCCACCGTCGATCGACCGAACTTCTTGCGCCCGAGAAAAGCGGAAAGCATAGTCGCCCCGAATGAGATGGCCGTCTGCAGTTTCTGGTGTTTTGCCTGTTCTTTTTCACGATCGACCACCAGGTCGGCGCGTCGAATCCGATCTTCGATCGTTCTCACCTTGCTCGTATACTTTTTCCTCAATTGCTCCACGGCGAAATCACGATCTTCACGGGCGACATCGCCCAGCCGGATGCGAAAGTCACGCTCGCTCTCACCTGGGTTCGAAATTGTTTTGAACCTCGAGCTCTTCAAAAGCTCGTACCGCTGGGTTTGATACAGGGTGGTGATGAGTCTTCTTCTCCAGCCGGCAAAGCTCCTCATATTGGACGCTTTGGGCGGGAGTGCCCCGTATTGCGCATTGGCAAGGGGGGTATTTTCAATATCATCGACGCCAATATCGACGATATCCGCGTTTTCCCAGTCAACCGTCCTGGAATCCGGATCGAGGGGTGTCCATAATCCAATTGTCGCAGAGTGTTCCGGGCCGCTTCGACCGTGGACAAAACGGATATTCGCGATGCCGAGCAGACCGGGACTATAAAAGACATCCTTGATTCCGGTAGCCGCGTCGATCGGCAAGAAGCCCTCGGGAATACCCGGGGGCAGCATGGGCCGTGTCGAGGGCGTATCGGCTGGTGACACGCGCGATGGCGCACCCGGTCTTTTTGCGGAGGCGGTCGTGCTCGTATGATGTGCTTCCGCGCGGCCGGCCTTGATCGGGTCCATCAACTCTTTGATCTGAGTTCTCGTCAATGGACCACTAAGGTAGGACATCGCCCAGCGTGTGTACAGAACGGCAGGTTGGGTTTCGTGAATATTATGCATGAGAAAAACACGTTTGCCGAGTCCGCGGATGATTTCGCCCAGCGACTTCTTGTCAAAACCCGTTGTGGATCCCGCGGCGGAACCGGCGATTCCATCGAGGACGCGGTCGCGATCACGGTCGGTTTGAAGCCTGCCGACAAACCACGTTCCGATGTTCGAAAGCGCGCGGTAATCGATATCCACCGGGTTCTGCGTGGCGAGTACGACTCCAACCCCGTACGCTCTTGCCTGTTTGAGCAGTGTGAGCAACGGTCTCTTCGACGGAGGTTCGGCTACGGGCGGAATGTACCCGAATATCTCATCCATGTAGATCATCGCGCGAAGACTCGTCGACCCCGGACGGGTTCTTACCCAACCAAGAACCTGGTTGAGAAGGAGCGAGACAAAAAACATTCTCTCAGTTTCGGGAAGATGCGCGATCGAGAAAATCGCAATACGCGGCTTGCCCTTCGGCGTGTACAGAATGCGATCGATGTCAAGCGGTTCGCCGGATAGCCATGTCTCGAAACCGGGGGAGGCGAGCAGGTTATTCAGAGCCATCGCCAGTTCGAAGCGTTCTTTTGCCGGGAAGAACGTTTCGAGTTCAAGGACACCGATCCGAGACACCGGGGGCACCTGGACGCCCCGGATCAAACTCGTTAGATCAAGATCCGTTCGTTCTTTCCATGCGTGTTCAAAGATTTTTGAAAGCAGAATGTGTTCGCGGCTCGTCAACGTGTCGGCGTCGAATCCGATGAGTGTCAGAAGGCTTGTTGCCGTTGAGCTAATGCGTTCGTTCAGAAGATCGGAGTCCCCAAGGATTTCTTTGGGGGGGGCGCCAAACGATGAGAGGATCGAAACGGGGAAGCCCGCTTCGCTGCCCGGCGTGTAAATTCGGAAGTCGGCCGCCTCTTTGAGCCTGCGAATCCTGTCCCCCGATTGATTCCAACTGTCGAGACCCGTCCGCCACAGTTCGGCCTGCGCCGCGGCGTAAGCGTCGGGAGTCATTTCTTTACGGCTGGCGGCGGCATCGTTGATCCATGGCCGGAAATCTTTGGGCGCCAGGTCGGGAAACGTGAGGAGTAGATTCGCCAGGTCACCTTTTGGGTCGATGACGATCGCGGGGATACCATCGATCGCCGCTTCTTCGAGAAGTCCTATGCACAGGCCCGTCTTGCCGCTTCCCGTCATTCCGACACAAAACGCGTGGGTCAAGAGGTCGCGCGAGTCGTAGAGAACGAGATCGTCCCCGAGGGAGTCCCCGGTGGGGTCGGATGACCTGCCGAGATAGAAGGCGCCGAGTTTTTCATAAGATTCCAAGCGTCCACACCTCTTTCGGTTCATTGCCCCACAGCGTGGATCCAGAAACGCCGTTCGGCGAAACGATTGTACCCGGAGTTGCTTTCAACGTCAACCTGCCGACTCATGCGCGCGATCGCGCTCCTTCATAAGATAGTGGGTCGGGCTGCCGACGGTGATGACATCCCACGGGAGAATCTCTTCCGTGCCGCGCGCCCGAAGCGCGTAGAAATCCGGATCGACACGAGCGTCTTCGAACACCTCTTGCCACGCCTGCAAATTGAAACATTCCGACCACGCATCCATCCGCAGCCCCCGCTCGCGGGCTCTAAGAAGGGCGTGGGACAACCGTCGGTCGCCCCGCGAGAAAACCGCCTCGAGATAGCTTTCATCGACGTTGTGAAACTTGAGATTGAGAAAAGACGATCGGTTGTAGGATCGAATTAATGATTGTTTCGATCTCAGTTGGTCGCGAGCGTCCATTGCCTCCCACTGAAACGGCGTGTGTGGTTTGGGGACGTGCGATGACACGGAGACATTGATCTTGCCCTTTCGCCTGCCTCCGGTCTTTTTTCTTGTCCAGCTCGCCTCGTCGGAAAGATCGACGATCGCTTTGAGATCTTCCTCGGTCTCTGTAGGGATGCCGATCATGAAATAAAACTTGATAAGCTGATAGCCCGCTTTCCATGCGGCGGCACAACCGTTGAGTAAATCCTCGTTGAGGATCGGCTTGCGGATCATCGATCTGAGCCGGTTGGTCGCCACCTCCGGCGCCATTGTGAGCCCGGATTTTCGCACGGTGCTCACCAGCCCGGGCAGGTGTTCGAGCTCACCCTTGACTCGTAGCGACGGCAGACAGACGTTGACCCGCCTCTCGTTGAACCGGCTGGCTATCGAGGGAATCAGTTCCTGTATCCCGGGATAATCCGCCGCCGACAGGCTTGTCAGTGAAATCTCCTCATAACCCGTGTTCCGGAACGTCTCCTCGCATATCTCGACGATCTTCTCTATGGATCGTCGCTTCAACGGTCTGTAATGTTTGACCGCCTGGCAAAAACGGCACTGATTCGGGCAGCCCCTCATGATTTCAACATTTATGCGTTCGTGGATTGTAGAAACGTTCGGGACGATAGGGCGCGTAGGATAGGGCGCGTTTTCAAAATCGGACACCGTCGTTTTTGAAATCCACCTCGGGGCATGCGCGTCGTTTTCGATGCTCTTGATCGTTCCGTCGGGGTTGTAATCAACGGTGTAAAGAGACGGAACGTACACACCGGGCACCCGCGCAAGCGACTCGTGGAGGCCCCGTCGTTCCTGTCGGCTCTTTTTCCAATCGATGACACGATCGACAATTTCGTCGAGAACGTCTTCGGCGTCTCCCACGAGAACGGCGTCAAAGAATGGCGCAACCGGCTCCATCGCGGAGCTTATCGAGCCGCCGCCCAGGATTACCGGGTCTCCGGCGGACCGGTTTGCCGTCTCCTGCGGGATGCCGCCGAGTTCGAGAATATTGAGAAAGTTTGTATAACAGAGTTCGTACTGCATCGAGAATCCGATCATGTCGAATTCGCCGATCGGTGTGAAGGACTCGAGTGTGTAAAGTGGAAGTTCACGTTTCCGTAGCTCCGCTTCCATGTCGATCCAGGGAGAGAAGACACGCTCGGCAAGAACGTCATTGCGGCCGTTGAGCATGGTGTAGAGAATCTGTAACCCGAGATGCGACATCCCGACGGTGTATGTGTCGGGAAACGAGAGCGCGACCTTTAGGTCTACCGACGAGGGATCCTTGACTACCTGGTTCCTCTCGCTGCCGATATATTGACCGGGGGTCTGGACTCGCGGAAGGACGGTGTTCAGGATTCTGTTTTTGAAGGATTGCGGCACGCGTGATGTCCTCTCCGAACAACTTGAAAACGTCGGCCTTGTGCGTCGTCGGCGTCCACCGATGCGAAAGACCCCTGCTGCGAGGGGTCCCTCTTGTTTCTCCGCCCGACTTCGATTATATGAGAGTATAACCAATCTCCGAGAGTGGCGAAACCGGTTTTGCCCGGGGGTATGAGAAACGGCCGAATTACCGTAAGGACAATGATATGCCGGAACTTCCAGAGGTTGAGACCATCGTCCGGGGGCTCGACCGGCCCCTCCGTGGGCGCCGTATCTTAAAGGGGCGGTTATCGCCCGCCACGATGTACCGGCGGGGGAGCCTCCATGTGGGTTGGCTAAACGATCGGGTGGTCACACGGGTCGAACGGGTGGGCAAAAACGCCGTGTTCCGTTTTGGACCCAGGGCCTTGATGACGGTTAATCTGGGAATGACCGGCCGGTTGATCTTGTGCGAACGGGGGGATGACGAAATCCGCCGACGCGGCAAACACCTTCATGGCCGTTTTGTCCTTGATGGCGGGGGCGAGCTCAGGTTCTACGACCCGCGGCGGTTCGGGTACGTTTATGTCGCAGACGGGTGCGATTTCCTCGAGGATCTCAACATCGGCCCCGATGCGTTTGCGGTGCGCACAGCATACCTCCGTGGCGTCTTTGAAGGGCGAAGCGCGCCGGTAAAATCACTGCTTCTCATCCAGCGTATCGTCTCGGGGCTTGGAAACATCTACATCGATGAGCTCCTCTTCGACGCTGGTGTGAATCCGCGGATGCCCGGAACCCGCGCCGCCGCGAATACGAGGGAGATACTTGCATCGGCGAGGGCGCATTCTCAAACGTGCGATTGCCGAGGGCGGGTCGACAATTCGCGACTACAGGCGTCACGACGGTACGGCGGGCGGATTTCAACAGCGTCACGCGGTGTACGGAAGAGAAAGACAGCCGTGTCTTGAGTGCGGTACGCCAATTGAGAAAATCGTTCTTGGTGGGCGCGGCACACACTTCTGCCCGGTATGTCAGGCGGATGACGAAGTGTGAAATCGCGCGTTGCGGCTTTTTCTGCCTGTGGGAGGTCTGTTTGGTATGTGCGGCGGGCATGCCGAGACTATTTTTCGGGAAGTGCGAGCCGTGGATCGGTTGCGTCGCGGAGGCCCTCGCCGACGAGATTGTAAGCGGTCACCGTCAGGAATATGGCGAGACCCGGAAATACGGCCAGCCACCATGCCACATCGATGAACTCCCTCGCCGTGGAGAGAATCCCCCCCCAGCTTGCAAACGGCGGTTGAATACCCAGCCCGAGAAAACTCAATGCTGCCTCGATGAGAATTGCGTTCGCTATCCCAAATGTTGCCGTGACCAGAACCGGCGCGATCGAATTGGGAAGGATGTGCCGGAAGATGATCTTTCTGTCGCTTGCACCGAGCGCACGTGCCGCGTGTGTGTATTCCTGTTCCTTTATCTTGAGAAACTCCGCGCGGGCGTAACGGGCGATGCTTGTCCAGCGCGTTATGCCGATCACGATCATCACGTTGTAAATGCTCGGTGGTAAGAACGCGATAACGGCCAGAATGAGAAAGAAGAATGGAAAGCACATCACCACTTCGATAAAGCGGGAGATTACAACATCAATCCATCCACCGTAGTACCCCGCGATCGAACCAAAAAGAACACCGATGATCAGTGCGATTCCTACGGCGACAAACCCCACTTTGAGCGATACTCCCGCGCCGTGGATCATTCTGCTGCATACATCGCGTCCGAGATCGTCCGTCCCCATCCAGTGGCGCAGGCTCGGGGGGTCGACAATTTCCGCAAGGCTCGTCTCAAACGGAGAGAAGGGGACGACCGGCATCATGCCGTTAATCGACGAGTCGTCTCTCAGGACTGAGAAATCAATCGCGCGCAGCTCGGGGTAGTTGATAAAAAGGTTGAATGGAAAGAGTTCGGCCACGGCGGGAAAGTAGGTTTTCTGGTCCATTCGCATGAACAACGGTTTATTGTTCGCCAGAACGGGTGCGAGGTATGACACGACGAACATAATCGCGATTACAAAGAGGGCCGCGACGGCGAGCTTGTCCCGTCTGAAGTTCCGCCATACAAACCCAGTGTATCCCGGCGGGTGTTTTATGCGCGCCGGTTTTTTAGTCATAGGTTATCCGTGGGTCGACCCAGGCGCAAAGCAAATCGGCAACGAGCGTGCTGAGGAGCACGAGCACGGCCGTCATGAAACTCAGTCCCATTACTGTAGGGTAATCGCGCGACATGACGGCCTCGAAGAACAACTGGCCGATTCCCGGCCAACTGAAAATATACTCGATGATCACGCTGCCGCTGATCAACGTCGGCAGCAGTATTCCAAGAAGCGTCAATACCGGTATCAACGTGTTTTTGAATACGTGTTTGTAAACGACGGTCGTGTCATCAAGCCCTTTGGCCCTCGCAGTCCTTATGTAATCCTGATGAATGATTTCGAGTGTCGATCCCCGAACAAAACGTGACAGATACGCCAGTGAACCGTAAACGAGACATATTGTCGGAAGGATCAGGTGGAGGACTCTATCCCAAAGAAGCGGGAAAAATCCGAGGTCGCGCGCCCCGGTTGATTCCAGCCCTATAAACGGGAGGAGCCCCAGCTTGACCCCAAATACCATAATAAGAACGAGTGCCACCCAGAACTCGGGAAGCGAATAGAGCATGTAGAGAACGGTGCCTCCAAGCTTGTCAAACAACGAAAACTGGCGTACCGCGGAGTGGAGTCCGAGCGGGATGGCCAGGAACAACGCGATTACGAGCGACACCAGGTTCAGTATCAGTGTTGGGGGCAGCCGCTCGATGATTTTGTCCATAACCGGACGGTGATCGAGAAAGGAGTTGCCGAAGTCAAATGTTGCGAGCCGTTTGAGCCAAACGAGATAGCGGACGTGAATGGGCTGGTCGAGACCGTAGAGATGGAGCATCTCGTTGTAGGCTTCGAGAGATATCCCGCTGCTCATTTTCCCCGACTGGATGAGTTCAACCGGGTTCCCAGGCGCGAGGGATATAATGACGAAAGTAACGACGGTAATGCCGAAGAGTGTGGGGATCAAATATGCCAAACGCCGAAGCGTGTATGTAAGCATGCTTATCCGGGATGGAGATGTTTGTGGTCGGCCCTTTTATTCTTCGTCTTTGGTGTACCAGTAATTGGCGCCGGGGTAAAAATTGAACGGTCCGTCGGGTGAAAACGTTACGTTCTCGATTCGTTTGCTGATCGGTCTTTTTTCGGGGACCGAATTTATAAACGTGTAAGGTTGGTCATCGTGAATCAACCGGTGAACACGGTGATAAATCTGTTTTCTCCTGTCGTGGTCGAACTCGACGCGTCCCTGTTCGAGGAGACGGTCAACTTCGGGGTTGCTGTAGAACGTATGGTTGATGCCGATCGGGGGAACCTGCGTTGAATGAAAGGTGTCATACATGTCGGGATCGTTGTCCAGGCGCCATCCGAGACGCCGTCCCGTCGTACTCGCCTTTGAACATTTTGTCAAAAAACGTCGCTCCCTCTAGTCGCCTGATATTGACTACGATTCCCACTTTCGGGCATGCTTCCTGAAGGAGTTCCGCGAACCGTCGCGCCGTCCTGCTTCCGCTGATAACGAAAAATCGAATTCGAATTTTATCCCGTCCTTGTCGCGAATGCCGTCGCTGTCGCTGTCCGTCCAACCCGCTTCATCGAGGATACGTCGAGCCCCATCGGGGTTGTATGGCACCGGTTCGATCGATGAGTCGTAGGCCCATGAGTTTATATAAAACGGCCCGGTGACGATCTTGGCGTGACCCGAATAAATCTCCTCGTTGATCGTCTCCCGATCAAAAAGCATCGTCATCGCCAGGCGCACCCGTTTGTCTCGGAACCAAATCGATCGGCAATTCCAGGCGATGTAATTGTATAGAGGCACATAATAGTGATTCTTGTCGAACTTTTTGCGGGAAGTCGCCGCCATCGGTTTGGTTTCCCACTGGGGCTGGTTGACCCGCATTTCATCCAGTTCGCCGGTCTTGAGCGCGCCGAGCGCCACGGATCCTGTCCGGGATGATCTTGAAAACGACGCGATCGAGATGGGCCGGAGGTCCATAGTAGTCTTCGTTTCGTACGACGCTGATGATTTGGCCCGTTCGCCATTCTTCGAATTTGAAAGCGCCGCTGCCCACCGGTGCCGGTTGGCGGGGTGTTCACGGAAATTACCCTTGCCATAGATATGCTCCGGAATTGGGGCGAGCTGGGTGAGTGCGTGGAGACTAGGGCCCATATGGCTCCTTCCATATGAACTCGATGTTGGGTCGTCAACGATCTCGACGTTGTCGAGACGCGAGAACCAGCCCTCTTTGTTGACCGCGGGTATCGTGGGATCAAGGATCTTGTCGACGGTGAATTTGACGTCTGCGAGGTTATCGGGACACCGTCGTGCCAGAAGAGAGAGTCTCTCAAGGTTACCGTGATACGAAGTCGTCTTTGCTGACGTCATAGTTCTTTGCGAGCACGGGTACAATGTCGAGGTTCTCATCGTAGTCGAGAAGATAGTCGTAAAGATGGCGGAGAACGTGATTTTCGTATATGGTGTTATAAAGCACCCAGTTCAATGTTTTGCAGTCTGATTCGAGATGGCGGTAGACGACTCCGCCCACTATGGGAGTGCCGGTAGGCGCGGCCTTTTGGACGTCGGTGTCCCCACCGCAGGACGACAGTGAAAGTAGCACGCCCAGGATTAAAAAGACCGCAATCGAATTTGTATATAACCGGCTCATTTGTCGTCCTCCTCGATACCGCATTTTCCCGGCAAACCAAGACCGGGAGAGTAAACCACCTTGTTTTTACTATAACATGTGAGGGGGCTTTGTAAAGTCAAAAGAGACGGTCGGTTCCCGGGCTCGGTGGACGTGCCCGCATAAGAGCGTTGGGCGCTTTCATGGCAAAATTAGCTTTACGGCCAACCCCGCCGTTTCTATGATGTGTGAAATCTTGAATCCCGAACGGAGGACGGTTCGTGGCTGCCAGATTACCGCTACATATCCTGCATGTCTGCGTGCTCGCACTGGTTGTGCTGGGTCTTTTTGTCGTTGTTGATCCTGTTCGCGAGAGCGACGGCCCGAATGGCCACGGTGACCACGAGGCGGTTTGTACCAATATCTCCGGTGACAGTCTTCTCGCGACGGTCGAGTTTCTCGCGGCGCACGGAGAGACGATTTACATCGCAGGGGGCGGCCTCGACAGTGTCGTATATTACGCGCCGGTTGACTGGTCTCGGAATTCCCGTCGAATACCACTACGTTAATGTAAAAGATCGGCTGGGCAACTCGGTAGTTGTTACAAACGTTCTTGCCGATTTGAGCGGCTCGGGGTTCGAGCGCAACACTATTCTGGTTTGCGCCCACTACGACAGCCGTGGCGAGGATTGGCGGGAACCGGCCCCCGGCGCCGATGACAATGCGAGTGGCGTGGCTGTTCTTCTCGAGACGGCTCGGGTTTTGTCGGTGGACGGTCGTCGGCCCTCCGTGACGCTTGCATTCTTTGGTGGGGAAGAGGACAGCCTGCTCGGGTCGAAGGCGTTTGCGGAAAACGCGCTGGATGATCACCCGGATCTGCGCGGAGTCATCAATGTCGACATGGTTGGGTACGACGAATATGGACCGATGGACGCGGTGTTGTTCGCCGACTCGCAATCGATTCCCCTGGCTGTTGAAGTTATCGAGTGTGCGGTGCGCTCGACGCGTCTCGTCGTCGATACCACCATCGTGGCTTCGGGGAATAGCGATCACGTTTCTTTTTGGCGGAAAGGTCTGCCCGCCGTCTCGATATGGGAAGGTTACGATCACAACCCGTATCACTGCACGGTTCTCGACACACCGGAGATCCTTACCACCCGGTTTCTCATCGAGATCACAAGACTTGTGGTGTCGGCGAGTCTGAGTCTGGGAGCGAATCCGGACCGGCCGGAAAGGGGCGCGAATGTCCCGGGTGGAGAGAACGTGAGCATTGCCAACCGTCTCGTCGGCGAGATTGTGGTTGATAGTCTCCCGGCCATCGATGGGCGTACGACCGAGTTGTCATGCGGAGGCCGAGTCCTTGCTAGATTTTCGGCTGATTCCGGTCGGCGGACACGGCGTGACATCGAATCCGTGATAGACGGGGTTCCCGGCCTTTACCTGGTGTCGCGCGTGTCATCGACCGGTAGTATACCCACAGAAGTTATTGTGATCGAATAGGTTTCGCGGCAAGCCCAACTCTCTCCTCCATAGTTCCGTTTCAATTGCACTTCACAGAAACCGCGCCGGTATGCTATAATCTAAGGGTACTGCTAAGGGCAGGGGTGCCACACACGTCCGGCAGCCCTCAAAATAAAGGTGAAGACGCGGGAAGCACAGACCGGTCCTTTTGTTGGTCCGGTCGGTTCGCTATCCGGCCGCCGTTGCGTTAGAGTCGAACCCCATCGGGTTTTCAGCACTGGGTACTTGGCATCTTATGCGTCCGATTCTGGCTGTATTATTGACGTTATTCCTCCTGGCGCCGGCCGCGGTTTTGGCCGACCCTTGCCTGCTCGTGTATCCTCTCGATGTTGTTGTGTTCCGTTATGACCCGTTGACATATGAAGTCGTAAGCCCCTCCGATCCGGGGTTCGATCCAGCCTATGCCGTGTCCGGCGAGGTGTTGTGGAACGTCGCGGAGAGACGGATCGCTACCGAGATCTACCGCGCACCGGGGCTCGTGGGTTTCGAAACGTCGTACGACGGCAAGAGCGAGTTCTTCACGGTGGGGAACAAGACAAAGATTTGTGTCGACGGTTTCTCGGAATACCCCAGACAGTTGAATGACATCGTTGTCGAGTTCGTTCCATTTCCCGTGAACTCTTCCCCGGATGTTTATGTCAATGGTGAGCGCATCGATGGATTGCGTTATGTGATTCCGCGGATGGTGGTGTCGACCGAGACCGAAGACGGTTTCTACTCGGATACTTTTACGTTCAACCTTCGTTGGCTCGGCAGCCAGTTTATTGGCATCATCGTGTACGCCGATAAGAATGCAAACCGGGTGTTCGACGGCGAACCCTGTTACAGCGTGATGATGGAGGACTGGACGGTCCCGACCGCCACGAAGACGTGGGGCAGCATCAAAGAGCTCTACAAAGCCGACTAGCCCATTCCTTTCCCCCTTTCCGACATCCCCTGGATTACTGTACTATACTCCTATTGTGTTGTGCTGAGGTCGGCGCGATCTTTCTCGGGCCCTCGCTCCGCTAGCCGCCGGCGGAACCGGCGCCGGATCCTCGCTCGCTCCCGCGAAAGGGCCTATCGAAAGACCGCACCGTCCTCATTGAGAGTAGGCGCGGGTGGCGGCTCGCGTTCTGGGTTGTTGAAGCCTTTGAGCATGATACCCCGCACCTCGCTTCGCTCGGGGTGACCGATGACATGACCTGTGCCGGGTAATCGGCGACAGGACCCTAGCGAAGCGTAGTGCGGGCCCAACCGCCGATCGCTCATGGCGCACCATGCGCAGCCGTGCCTGAGTAGAAGAGAAGGGATGAAACGAAATGCCGGCTGAAAATCACGATGGACACGACAGGCACGGTCCGATCAGGATTCTCTACGAAGACAACCATCTAATCGGTGTCCTCAAGCCGGGCGGCGTCCTCGTCCAGGGGGATGACACTGGCGACGAGACTCTTCTCGATATCACAAAGGCATACATAAAAGAAAAATACGACAAGCCGGGCAAAGTCTTTCTCGGCCTTGTGCATCGTCTCGACCGCCCCGTCTCCGGTGTCGTCCTGTTTGCGAGGACCTCCAAAGCAGCGTCGCGATTGACCAACGAATTCAGATTGCGGCAGGTCGAGAAAGTGTATTTCGCCGTCGTTGTCGGTCGCGTCGCCGACGATTCGGGCGAACTCGTCGCTTACATCGAGCGTGTTCGAAAATCTTCGAGAATTGCGACCGCGGAGAGCGAAGGGGCGAAGGAGGCGGTCATGTCGTTTCGCGTGCTTGGTCGCAAGCCCGGCCTTACACTACTCGAACTTCGCCCGCGCACCGGCCGCCATCATCAACTCCGGCTCCAACTCGCCGACATGGGCTATCCCGTCGTCGGCGACATGAAATATGGAGCGTCGGAGCCGCTTTCCGACAGGACGATCGCTCTGCACGCGGGAAGTCTCGCCGTCAAACACCCCACACAAGAACAGATGGTTCACCTCGCGGCGCCACCGCCAAAAATATTTCCGTGGAAAAAATTCGAGTCCGGTGGCTCTGGGATTTTTGGATAGGGATCTCAGCCGTCCGCGCGGAGCGCGTCGATTGCCTTGTCAACGGCAGGATCGTCGGGGGCGAAACTCTTTGCGCGGTCGAGACAGCCGGAGGCCTTTTCCCCGTCTCCCCCCTCGAGCGTACATCCTCGCCGCGCCTATAAGGGCGCGGACGCGATATGCCGGGCTTCTCGCGGCGTTTTCATAGGCGGCCGCCGCTTCATCCCATTTCTCAAGAGCTTCGAGTGTTGCGGCCAGTTCCATGTAGGCTTCCGCATTTTGCCCCGTTCCGTCGGACACGATCGATCGGAATAGCGTTTCCGCCTCTTCCAGATTTCCCATCAAACGGTGAGTTCTCGCCAGACCGAAACGAGCCTTGTCGTTGTTGGGTACGGCTCTCAGGATCAATTCATAGGCGTCGATTGCATTGTTGTAACGTTTTTCGCTTTCGTAACAATCGGCGAGCATCTCGAGCGCAACGACGGCGAACTGGTCGTTTCCTCCCACTCGTTCGAGGTGCGGTATTGCCTCTTCACAGCGCTTGTCCGACCAGTACAGTCGCCCCAGGTTGTACTCGACATTGCGAGCGACAACGAGAAAACCTTTTCTTCCGTATTGCTTATATCGGTCGAGCGCTTCTTCATATTCGGCGATGGCGTTCTTGGTGTCACCGCGGTTGAGATAGGCGTTTCCAAGAGTGTAGTGCGAGAGTGCGTCCTCATTGATTTTGTTTTCACCGAAACCGACGAGGTCAAAATCGATGGCGAAAACGCACAACGCAAAAACAACCAGCGGTTTCCAGAGTTCGGATCTTCTGTGGCGGGCGACATGCCACAGATGGAAACACGCATAGGCGGCAAACATGATGAGTATGGGAACTATAGGCAGTCTGAACCTCGCGTTGACAAAGAACGCGATCACCCCAGCCATGTAAGTCACGGTGAACAGGTAGAAGAGAGAGAGTTCACGACGGCGCGGCCACAAGAGAACCCCTCCGAGGAGTCCCAGGGGTGCGATGAGCCAGAACCCGGGCAGCGGGACCTTTCCCATTCCCCCCTGGTGCCAGAAGAAATAGATATATTTGTTGTTCGATCGTTCCCCCGCGGCCCAGAACAGGTGCAGCTTTTTGCCGAGGAGCGGGATGGAACGATCCGGCTGTGTAAATACGAACCCGGCGCCTTTTCGAAAGTAGTGATTGGATACCTCGGACGGTTTGAGTTTGCGGCCCGCTTCTTTTTCCGCCATCCGGATCGCATCTTCGTAGCCACCCCACCAGTCCCATCTTGTGCCCGGGACTATCGCCGTGCGCCCATCGGCGTCGGGGTTGTTGCCAATATAGAAGTTCACACCGCCCTGCGACGCGATCGGAACAATGTCGCGGCCGACGACCCAGTTCCTGACGAGCACCGGCAAGATCATCAGCGCCGCGGCGGCACAAACAAAAACGGTTTGGCGGAAGCATACTTTCCGGCGTGTGGCCGTGTCTTTGTTTCGACCGTCCGGCCACAACCAGAACACAAACGGCAAAGCGGGGATCAACACGAGAATATTTGGGCGCGCGACCGCCGACAATCCGAGGATGAGCCCGGCGGCGATAAAATAACCGGCTCGCGACGTCTTAAGCGCGAGAATAAGAAAATACAGACTGAGAAGGTCGAAGAATACGATCAACGTCACTATGAGCAGGTCGGCTTCAAAATACAGAAACGGCCAGTAAAGCGCGGCGAACAGCCCGGCGAGTAGCGCAATTCCGGGGCGGAAGAACAAGCGGGCTACGAGATAAACAAGCCCCGCACTTGCGGCGCCGATCAAATGCTGGCAAAAAATGACGAAGCCAATATGTGTCCCGCCGATCTTGTAGAGAAACGCGAGAAAGTAAGGGTACAGCGGTGCCCGGAAGAATACGCCGTTGCCCCAGAAGTTGCCGGAAAGAATCTCCTGTGCCCACTCGAGATGGTACTTGCCGTCCATGATGGGGTAGTAGAAGAGCGGGTTGTTATGCCTGTTGAGAAAGAAAAAAACGAGGCGTATGGCGACGGCAACCGCAAGAACAATGGCCGCGTTCCGCCAGTCCAATTTGTTCCACGTTTCGGTTGCGGCGAAATGCGCGGTCAATGGGGCCTGGTCGGGTACTTTTACGGGCTTCTTTTTGGAGTGTTTCGCCATGTCTTTTGCTAATTGTTCGAACGGAGCGCGTTGATTTCCATCTGGATGGATCTGTCGTTCGGATACGCCGTACGAAGCCTTTCGTAGTATTCGATCGCTTTCTCCCTGTCTCCCTGTGTCTTGTGGAGCCGGGCGAGTTCGAGGTAGGCGTCGCGCCGTTGAAGATTGCTGGCCGACGCAATCTGGTAGTTGCGGATGGCTCCCTCGGTGTCGCCGCGGGCCTGGAGCGTTCGAGCGAGTTCGAGGTTTACACTACCGTCGGGTGGTTTGTGCTTTCGCAGTACCTCTTCCAGGGCCTGCTGCGAGCGGTCGAGATCGCCGGTCATCCGGTAGGCGATGCCGAGACCAAAGAGGCTTCGCGCATGGTTCGGGTCCGCCTGGAGGATGCGGACGTATACGTCTATCGCGTCGGCATAGCGGCCACCTTTGACATAACAGTCGGCAAGGAGGGTCTTTGCCTGATAGACACGCGGGTCGGTGTCGGGGACACGTTCCAACGCCTGAACGGCCCGAGAATAGAGTCCGTTTTCAAAATAGATCGAGCCAAGATTGAAATCGACGGTTCCTGAGATTTGAAGATACGCACGCGTCGGATATTTCTCCTGTATCTCCCTGGCCTGCTCGAAATGATGCAGCGCCCCGTCCTTGTTATCCATCTTGAGGAAAGCGTTGGCCAGTTCGTAATGCGAAATTGCCTCATCGATGGCCCTAACACCGCGAAACGCGATGTAATCATAGTCGACAATAAAAACACACACCGCGAGAACAAGCAGCGCTCGAAGGAAGCTCTCGCTCCTTGCGCGGACGCACTCCACCAGATAAAAAATGGCGAAGGATGCGAACAAGATAAGAACGGGAGTGACGGGGAGCCGGAATCTCGCGTTTACAAAGAACGCCACGACGCCAACCATATAGCTCAACACAAAAAGATAGAGGAGCGACATTTCGCGCCGTCTCCGAAATAGCAGAACGCCTCCGAGGAGCGCAAAGGGTCCGATCAGCCAGAAGCCGGGAAGGGGTATCTTCCCGAGACCGTATCGTTCCCAGAAGAACTGGATATACTTGTTGTTAGATCTTTCAACTCCGGCCCAGAACATATACAGCTTCTTGGATGTAAGGGCCATAGCGTCGCCCGGCGCTTCCGCGAAAAAACCGAGCGCTTTCCCCGTGTAGTAACTGGAGACTTCCGAGGGTTTGAGACGACGGCCCCTGTCCCGCTCGGCAAGCTCGATGGCGCCGTGATAGGTGCCGTACATATCGGCCCGCGCGCCGGGCACCATCGCGAGACTCCCATTCGATTGTGGGTTGTTGCCGATATAAAAGTTGACCCCGCCCTGTGACGCGATGGGCACAAAATCACGTCCGACGACATAGTTTCGGATGATGACCGGAAGAATAATGACCATAGCGCCGGACAGGAGCAGAACCGTTTGTTTCTGCCATGTGCGTGATTGACCGCGCTGTTGAATCATCGAGGACACATGAAAAACAATGGGGATGACCGGCACGAAGATCAAAATGCTTGGCCGCGCGATGGCGGATAGCCCGAGAATCAACCCCGCGGCGACATACAAAGGCGTCGATTGTTTGCGGATCGCGACGGCAAGGCAGAGCAGTAATGAGATGTCAAAGAAGACAACAAAGGTGACGATCAATAGATCGCCTTCGAAATAAATCAGAGGCCAATACAGCGCCGCCAGAACCGCGGCGAGCAGTGACACCCGGACGGAGAAGTACTGGCGCGAGAGCGCGTAGAGGAGTGCGGCGCTGAACGATCCTGTAATGTGTTGAACAAAAGTGGCGAAGGCGATGCTGGAGCCGCTTAGCTTATAGAAGAAGGCAAGCGCATAGGGGTAGAAGGGTGCCCGGAAAAAAACCTCGTCTCCCCAGAAATTGCCGGCGAGTATTTCCCCCGCCCACTCGTGGTGAAACAACGCATCGAGTATCGGGTGATAAAAGAGCGGGTTGTTTGCCTTGTTCAAAAAGAAATAGACAAGACGCACGGCGAGCGCGATCACGAACACGGCGGCGACGTACTTGATCTCGCTTTTTCCTATCGAGGAGCGTGACATCAGTCTGTCGAAATCAACTTCGCGCGTGGTCGCTTTTCGGACCGCGTCCGTTTGCGCTGTTTTCTTCTTGGCTTTTTTGGCCATCGAAACTCATTCGTGGTTTGGGGCCTCGCCCTCGACCGCCACTGCTGGGTTTGGGGCGTCTGACAAGTGGCTATTCTAACGTAGTTTACACTTCCAATCAAAAACTTTAACAACGTCGACGGCGCGCTTGTTCCGGGGAAGAGCGCGTCGCGGCCTGATCCTGGTTTCTGCAAAGCGAATTGGCTGCTTCGCCCGGGGATGGAACATTTCCTGCAATGCCGGGGTAATGTATTCCGTAATGCACCGAATATAAACAAGTTACGGGCTGGTTTCTTTTCTTCTCGAATGCAATATCGCGCGTTGTCGGGCAAAATACGTGCAACTTCGACACATGAGCAACGACACGATTCAAAAAGACAACGGCATGTCCAAGACGGAGCACGTCCTGGCGTTCGTCGAAATCGCCAACGCGATGCTCGCCGCCACGGGTCTTGAAAGCATCCTCGCCGCCATCACCAAGGAAGTGTCACGTCTCGTTGATTTCGACGTATCCAGTGTGGCGATTCTCAATCCCGACAAAAAAACGCTGGTCCACAGGGCATTCACAAAGGGGACAGCGCCGCCGAGAAGTTCGGCGAGGGGCGTTTGATTCCCGTCGACGAGGGCTCGGTTCTTGGGTGGGTTGTTATCCATCAGGAGTCCGTCCATCGCCCGAACATCGCAGACATGCGATCGTTTCAAAGAAGTTATCAGCGAGGAACCCCTCAGCGCGGACATGGTTGTTCCATTGGTCTCGCGCGGGGAAGCTTATCGGGACGCTCAACATCGGCAGTTACACGGTAAACGCTTTCTCGAAAACCGATGTTGAGGTTCATCGAACACTGCGCGCAGTTCGCCAGCCGGGCGATCGCCCATACGCAGCTTCGTCTCGAAGCCGAGGTTCTCAGCCGGCGCTACAAGACACTCCTCGAAAACGCGAACGATCTCATCATGCTCGTCGACAAGGGTTCGGCGAGACTCTCGGAAGTCAACAGGAAGTGCGAAAGCGTTCTGGGATACACGCGCGACCAGCTCATCAACCAGTCGTACTTCGAGTTGTTTTCCGAGGAGGAGCAAGTACCAGGTCCGGCGCGACTTTATCAATCTGCTCAGCCAGGGATCGATGACCTTTGTCGACCGCAAGATGGTCGACCACGACGGCAACCTCGTATTTGTCGATATCAACGCCAATCTTATCCGGCTGAAGGACGGGCTTTTCGTCCAGATGATCGTTCACAATGTGTCACAGAGACGAATGCTCGAACAGCAGATCATCTGTCAGAACAAGAACCTTCAGGAGATCAACAAAAAGCTCACGGACGTCGACAAAATGAAAACCGAGTTCCTGGCGAACATAAGTCACGAACTGCGAACGCCGCTGAGCATCATCATCGCGTATTCGGAGTCCCTCAAGGATCCAAAACTCCCCGAAGATAGTAAACAGCAGTTTCTCGATGTCATCGTCGAGAATGGGGCGAGTCTGCTCCAGTTGATCAACAACCTCCTCGATCTTTCCAAGCTCGAGGTGTCGGGTCAGCTGCTAAGCATGTCCCTGTCGCACATCCACGACGTGATCAACTCGGTGTGGCCAAAAATGGAGAAACGATCCGCCGCCAAGAACATCGAAATGACTTTCACGCCCGACACAAAAGTCCCAGTGACATATCTCGACAACAACCAGATCGTCCAGGTGATTTCGTGTCTCATCCAGAACGCGATCAAGTTCACCGGTCGCGACGGCGCCGTTCGTGTCGACACAGTTTTCACGGGGAAGGAAATCAGGATACAGGTGACGGATACGGGTATGGGTATTCCCGAAGAAGACATCCCCCACATCTTCGAGACTTTCAGGCAGGTGGATGGGTCTTCGATCCCGTCGATGGGGCGGGCTTGGGATAGGTCTGGCTCTCGCCAAGCATATCGTGGAGCTTCACAAGGGTCGTCTTTGGGTAGAAAGCAAATACGGCCACGGGAGCACCTTTACCGTGGCGTTGCCTCTGGAGACCGAGCAGGTATTTCTTGACGAAGCTTCTGGGGGCGGAGAATTCAAAGAAAACAAATCCGAGAAAGTCGAAGTGGCGGACGTCTAGCCTGTAGCCCCTGACCCTCCAACCTCATCGATCGATTCGGTCAGCAAAACAGCGGTGTTGTGTGACACGCGCAAAATCCCACCCGTTATATGAAACCGTTTCTCGTTGCCACCGGCAAAACGGACCTTTAACTCGCCATCGGTCATTGTGGTGATCAATGGAGCATGATTGGCGAGGACACCGAGATAACCGGCCGCGCCCGGGGCGACTATCGAAACGACCTCTTCGTCGAGAATTTGAGCCTTGGGGCTCAGGATTTTGAAACTGAATGTCGGGTCCACAGCGGGGCACACCTTCCTATTCGTCGTGCGACATCGTCTTAGCCTGTTCGAGCACTTCTTCGATGGTTCCGGCCATGTAGAAAGCCTGCTCGGGGACGTCGTCGTGTTTGCCTTCGATGATTTCCTTGAATCCTCGGATGGTGTCCTGGATTTTGACGTATTTACCCGCTCTGCCGGTAAACACCTCCGCCACAAAGAACGGCTGCGAGAGGAACCTCTGGATACTTCTCGCGCGGCGGACGGTCATCTTGTCTTCCTCCGAAAGCTCGTCCATGCCGAGGATTGCAATAATGTCCTGGAGCTCCTTATTGCGCTGGAGGATTTCCTGAACGCGCGTTGCCACGTCGAAGTGCTCTTCACCGACGATATTGGCACTGAGGATTCTTGACGTCGACGCGAGCGGATCCACTGCGGGGTAGATGCCCAGTTCGACGATCGAACGCGACAACACCGTGTTCGCATCGAGATGCGTAAACGTTGTCGCCGGTGCGGGGTCGGTGATGTCGTCCGCGGGAACGTAAATCGCCTGGACGGAAGTAATCGATCCCTTTTTTGTCGAACAGATTCGCTCCTGAAGCGCGCCCATCTCGGTGCCGAGTGTCGGCTGGTAACCCACCGCCGACGGCATTCGGCCGAGAAGAGCCGATACCTCGGAGCCCGCCTGTACGAAACGGAAGATGTTGTCGACAAAGAGAAGAACGTCCTGGTTTTCCACATCGCGGAAATACTCGGCGACGGTTACACCTGTAAGGCCGACGCGCAGACGCGCTCCCGGGGGCTCGTTCATCTGTCCAAATACGAGACTCGCTTTGTCGATTACGCCGGACTCTTTCATTTCGAGATAAAGATCGTTGCCTTCGCGGGTTCGTTCGCCGACTCCGGAGAACACCGAATATCCGCCGTGCTCGGTGGCGATATTGCGGATCAGCTCCATGATGACAACCGTCTTGCCCACACCGGCGCCACCAAACAGGCCGATTTTTCCGCCTTTGGCGTACGGCGCGAGAAGATCGACAACCTTAATTCCCGTTTCAAGCTGCGTGGTTTCGGTTGCCTGTTCGTCGAGATTCGGTGGCTCACGGTGAATGGGGAGACGTTTGTCCGGTTCGGGGATGGGACCCATTCCGTCGATCGGTTCACCGAGGAGGTTGAAGATTCTCCCGAGTGATTGTGATCCGACGGGAACCGTTATCGGGCCGCCAAGGTCCTCAACCGGCATCCCGCGGACAAGGCCGTCGGTGGAGCTCATCGCGATGCAACGTACGACGTTGTCGCCGATATGAAGCGACACCTCGCAGGTAATGTCGATGCCGCGCTCCTCGTCCTCGATGCGGATCGCGTTGAGGATCGCGGGGAGCTTGTCCGATGGGAACTCCACGTCGACCGTGGGTCCGATCACCTGGACGATTTTCCCGATGTTTGCATCATTTGCCATGCGAAATGCTCCTTTTTCGTCGCCTCTGAATGAGTCTCTGATCGTTTTTGGTTGTCGTGTTCCTGTTCAAATCTCTTTACTTGAGCGCTTCAGCGCCACCGACGATTTCGGTGAGCTGAGTCGTAATTGTTGTTTGCCGCATCCGGTTGCGGAGAATGACGAGCGAGTCCAGCAGCTCTTCCGCGTTCTTGGTCGCCAGCTGCATTGCCGACATCCTCGCGCCGAACTCTGATGCAAATGAGTCGGCGAGCGTCGCAAATATCTTTGTCGATGCATAAAGAGGGAGAAGGGTCTCATATGTCGCGTCGCGGTCGGGCTCCAGAATGTAATCATCCTGCTGCTTCTCGTCGTCGGTTTCGACTCTGGGAATACTGAGAAACTTGTCCACCCGGATCTTCGAAACCATCGCCGATTTGAACTCGGCAAACACGAGATACAGAGCGTCGACTTCGCCCGAAACGTAAAGTTGAACGAGCCTGGTCGTCAGATTCTTAATCTCTTTGAGGTCGAGTTTGTCGCTCAATCCTTCCTCGGAGAAAAGCACCGGTATCCGTCTCGCTTTGAAGTAAGCGTTTCCTTTTCGCCCGATGGGTATGTACTGGACATCCATTTCCGGGTGGGTCTTGACGAATTCGAGGGCCGCTCGGATCAACCGCGTATTGAACGCGCCGCAGAGTCCGCGGTCCGAAGTCACTATAATCAGGCCGGGGCGCTTCGGTTCCGGTTCGTCCGGTTTTTCGAAGAAATCGTCCACGGCGACCTCGATGGAGGGTTCATCCTCTCCAAACGACAATTCAAACGTCGTCTCCGACGAACCGCCATCATCCGCGTCTTGCGTTTGCCCGGCGAGAATCCCGAGGATCCCGTCGAGTTCTTCGCTGTACGGCCGCATCGTTTTGGTTCTGTTCTCGGCGCGTTTGAATTTGGACGCGGCGACGAGCTGCATCGCCCGCGTGAGCTTCCTGATGTTTTCGATCGCGTTGATTCGATCTTTTATGTCGAGAATTGAAGGCACTTTAGTCGTCCGTCTCGTTTAGTCGGTCTTCTGGATCGCCTGCATAAAACCTGATTTGAACTTTTCGGCCGCCTGGATCATCTGCTGTTCGGCCGCGTCGCTGATCTTGAGTTCCTTGGCAAGCGTGCGCACGAGGTCCGGGTACTCGGCCTCGACGAACGTCGTGTACTCACTTTCAAAGCGTTTCAGTTCTTCGGTCGGGATGTCGTCCAGATAGCCGCGGTTGGCCAGGAAAATGATCATGACCTGTTTTTCCACGGGCATCGGCACGTACTGATCCTGCTTGAGGATTTCGACCATCTTTTCGCCACGCGTTAATTGTGCGACGGTGTTTTTGTCGAGATCCGAACCGAACCTGGCGAAGCTGGCGAGCTCTCTGTACTGGGCAAGGTCCATGCGGAGCCCGCCGGCTACCTGCTTCATCATCTTGGTTTGCGCGTTACTGCCGACTCGCGAGACCGAAATACCCACGTTGATTGCCGGACGAACGCCCGAGTAAAAGAGATCGTTCTGAAGAAAGATCTGTCCGTCGGTAATCGAGATGACGTTTGTCGGAATGTACGCCGTGACGTCACCGAGCTGGGTTTCGATGATCGGAAGCGCGGTGAGTGACCCGGCGCCCAATTCGTCGTTCAGCTTGGCGGCGCGCTCGAGAAGTCTCGAATGGAGATAGAACACATCGCCGGGGAACGCTTCGCGTCCCGGCGGCCGCCGGAGCAGAAGCGAGACCTGTCTGTATGCCTGCGCGTGCTTGGAAAGATCGTCGTAGAAGCAGACGGCGTGGCCGCCTTTGTCTCGGTAGTATTCGCCCAGCGCGCAGCCCGCATAGGGGGCAAGGAACTGCAATGGCGCGGGGTCGCTCGCCGTGGCGGCTACAATGACGGTGTATTCCATGGCGCCATGGTCTTCCAGTGTCTTTACGACCTGCGCGACAGTCGATTCTTTCTGGCCGATGACGACGTAGACGCATATGACGCCGGAATTCTTCTGATTGATGATCGTATCGATTGCGATCGCCGTCTTACCGGTCTGGCGGTCACCGATGATGAGTTCTCGCTGACCCCGTCCAATCGGAATCATCGAGTCGATGGCCTTGAGTCCAGTATGGAGAGGCTCCTTGACCGGCTGCCGCTGCACGACGTTGGGCGCGATGCTCTCGATCAACCGCGACTCTTCGGTCACGATCGGGCCCTTGCCGTCGATGGGCTGGCCCAGCGAGTCCACCACACGCCCGAGAAGCGCGTCGCCGACTGGGATCTGCGCCACTTTGCCGGTCCGCTTGACCGTGTCGCCTTCCTTGATGTTCGATTCCGGTCCGAAAAGCACGGCGCCGACGTTGTCCGGCTCGAGGTTGAGAACCATCCCCATGATTCCGCCGGGAAATTCGAGGAGTTCGCCGGCCATCGCGTCTCTGAGTCCCCAGATTCGCGCGATTCCGTCCCCGATTTGGAGGATCGTCCCTACGGATTCGGTATCGAGGCTGGCTTCGTATCCCTCGATTTCTTTTTGAATGATGGAGCTCACTTCTTCCGGTCTAAAAGCCATCTTGATTTCTCCTGTTCGGACGTTTTCAACTCGTGCGTGTCGCGTGTGCGTCTTTCATATTAAATATCATTCATCGTTTTCAGCGGGAGGCGTGCCACCGGCACCGGAGAGAGATTCGACTCTTGTTTCCCCGACATGCCGTTTGAGCATATCGATTTTGTGGCGGATACTTCCGTCGATAACCTTGTCTTCCATTCGCAAAACTACGCCGCCGATAATCGACGGATCGACCACCGTCTTGATCCGAATGGTCTTTTGCGTTTCGCTCTCGAGTTTCGTGCGTAGCTTTGTCTCGAGCGCATCATCCAGTGGTATTGCGGTAACCGCTTGAATCTCCACGATTCCCATGTGTTTTTCGTAGAGAACCTTATAAGCCTCGGCGATCTCCTCGACAAACATCAGCCGCTTCTTCTCGATGAGAAGATCGATGATTTCCACTACCAGGCGGGAAGCGTGCGGGCCAATGGCCTTCTTGATGACATCCTGCTTCTTCTCGGTCGACACCTGCGGCGCCAGCAGAAAGTTCCGGAACGCGGGCTCTTCGCTCAATAGTGAGAGAAAACCCTGCGTGTCCTCGTACACTTCCTTGACCACGTCTTGTTTCAAGGCGGCCTGGAGTAACGCTTTTGCGTATCGTTGTGCTATCCCGCTGATTATCACTGCGGAAACCTCTTCCTTGTCTGGATTCCTGGCGGTCCGCCCCGGGGCGGTTCGCGCTATTGATCCACCTTTACCTCGTCGAGGAAATCGTTGATGAGCGCGGTGTGCTTATCCTTGTCGAGCTTGTCCTTAATGATCTTTTCGGTGGCGTAAAAAACCGCCTCGACCATGTTTTCCTTGAACAACACGTTGGCCCTGTCGATCTCAACCACGATATCCTGCTTGGCCTTCTGCCGCATTCCTACGGCTTCTTTGCGGGCCTCTTCACGGATCTCGCCGGCGAATGTTTCCGCTTCGCGGGCCGCTTCCTGAATCTTGACGCGGCGGGTGGCCTCGATGTTTTCGAGTTCCTGCTCGTAGTGCTGCTTCTGCGCGGCAACGTCCTCCCGACCCTGTTCGATTTCGGAGAACGAATTCGCGATGGTCTCACGCCTGTGCTCGATAAACGCCATGAGTTTGTCCCAGGCGTATCGTCTCACCAACCACACAGCGATAAGGAAGCCGACAATATGGGTGACGATCTGTCCCCACTCGATCTGCATAATAAGCTCCTTATCGATTCAACCGGGCCAAGGCGAACGCGTGCCGCCCTCGGCCTGCGGTCAATCGGATGACTGTGGCGACTGATTTACTAGTGGGTTCCAATCTTGCCCTGAAGCAAGAAGACGGTTACCAGCGCGTAAATGGTGAGCGCTTCGATGAGCGCGGCGCCGATGATCATCGCGACCTGGATCTTACCCGAAGCTTCAGGCTGACGACCGATGGCTTCCATTGCCGAACCGACGGCCTTGCCAAGACCGAGACCGCTACCCACAGCGGCGATACCGAGTCCGATCGGGAGAGACAAACCCAACATTGCTTGATAGTCCATTGTAGAATCCTCCTTTTAAGGACTAGTGATGCTCA
Organism: Candidatus Latescibacterota bacterium; assembly: GCA_963791045.1. Taxonomy (GTDB): domain Bacteria; phylum Krumholzibacteriota; class Krumholzibacteriia; order WVZY01; family WVZY01; genus CAWBQK01. The sequence goes on along the minus strand of CAWBQK010000013.1, from coordinate 92,064 downwards.
TCCTCATCATGCGGAAGCATCATTGAGAAATAAATCGTACTCAACAACATGAACACGAGTGCTTGAATAAATCCCGTAAGCAGCGCAAGAAAGTAGAACGGCAGCTGCAGCGGGATACCGATGGGGAGGTGTGAAAAACTCATCAATCCAACCCCAAGACCGACAAAAATGAAAATCAGAATGTCTTCACCGGTTACGTTACCAAAGAGACGAAGCGATAAGCTCATCGGTTTGGCAAGTTCCTCGATGATGTGAAGCGGAAACATCATCGGTACGAAGAAGTACTGCATCATCGACCGCGGCTGCCCCGCGAGATGGTCGAGATAACCAAGAAAACCGTTTTCTTTGAGCCCGGTGAACTGGACATAGGCGAAAACGCACAAGGCCAGGGCAATGGTCTGGTTGATCCCGGCTGTGGGCGCTTTCATAAGGGGAATCAATCCCATGTAGTTCATCAGAAGAATATAGAGAAAGAGGGTGCCAAGAAACGGGACGAACTTTTTGCCGCGTGGACCTAGAATGCCGACGATGAACTTTTCCAGCTCTTCGATGACGAACTCGATGGCGTTCTGGAACTTCCCCGGGATCATCTTGGGATTCTTTGAGGCGATTCTAACGATCAATATAAGAAGGCCGGCGATGAGAAAGGAAAAGATCAGGTTCTCCCACTTGTGGAGAAATTCGCCGACAGTGGTACCTACGAGGAAGTGATATATAACCGTGATAAAGTTGGGGAGTTCGTGCGCCTCGCCTTCGCCGGATGCGGCGGCATAACCACTCGCCGACACGAGAAAGATCGATGTCGCGGCGGCGAGAGCGTAGAGCTTGTTCGTCACGTATCGTGTCATTGTCGAATACCTTTTTGGGTTTGAGCGCCCCGGTTGGGGTGGTCCAGACCGAGAACCAGCCGCCCTCCCGCCTTGAGAAACACCACGAAAAGCGGCCAGATAAAACCCGAAAGCAAAGCCATGACAGGCAAGTAGCCGGTTGTGAGAAGAAAATATCCTGCCGTGTACAACGCAGGGACTTTAATTATCGTCACTACGGCTATTCGGATCTTATGGTTTTCCGGATCGTTGACGACGAGCCGGACGAGAACCAGAATCATGTGCAGGTTAACGAGCGACCACGCACACCCCAGGGCAAAAGCGATGGCTGCAGCGGGGCTGGCGTAAACGAACATGATAAGAGCTACGACGGCACCCGATACGATGGATGTCTTTCTCACTCGTGTCAGGAATTCAAGACCCATCGTCGTTTCTCTTCTTTTCTTTGCTGGCGAGTTTGATGACCCGCGCGGTCTGTCTTGCACCAGCGATGAAACCGAGAATGAGAAATCCGATTGTGAAAATCGGATCCGTATTCAGTTTCTTGTCGAGAAACTGACCCATAAAAAAACCAATTAATGGAGATACCGCGAGCAGGACGGGGATCGTTGTAAGCAGACCAACCTGGCGCATCGCCCAGTAGTGGTCTTCTTGATTATTCTTTTGCAAGGGAACTACAAACCGATCCAAAAGGGCCCGGCCGCCAGCGTTACCGATAGGATAACAACGCTCAAAATAGCCACGGCAAGATACGTGAATTCATTGCCAAAGTCAATACCCAAATTGACGTTGGGGCATTCGTTCGCGGCGATTTCGATGTGCGGCATAAGTGACACGTTCAACAATTGACAATGTTAACAATTCGGTTAGCGAAGGAGCAATATTTTCCGCTGGAAGGCCCCTCCCTCGTACTCCATACGGGCAAAATATATCCCCGTGGGGGCGAGTCCTCCGTTTCGAGTCCGGCCATTCCAGGTTGCCGTCGCGCTGCCCGCCGCGTAGTTCCTGGGCCCAAGTGTGGCGATGAGAGCGCCGCTGACGTCGTATATACGAATCGCCACGCGCCCGGCCCTTGGGATTTCGAACAAGAATGATGTCTCGTGTCGGAAAGGATTGGGAGCGTTGGCGCGGAGAAACGCCCCGTCCGGGGTTGGGACGTCGACGGTTGCGGTAAAGAAGGTTTGTGGATCCGCCCCGGCCGTCGCTACCGTATACGAATACGAACCCGCCAAACTTGCCTCTTTGTCTTCGAAAACGAACTGCCCGGGCCCGGTTCGCGTCAGGGCGCCCTCGAGCGGAAGACGCACGAGTTGGCCATCCGCGCCGCCCTTCGAGCGCAGCACAATGTGCGAATCGGGGTCGATATCATCCCTTGTATGCCATTCGAGCCAAACGCTCCCCGCGTCGACCCACGCATTGTGGAATGTGACCTGTGTCGGCGTTATTCCGGGATTTCCGAGGAGGACGATCGCTTCGCCCGCCGAAAAGGCGGCATCCTGATCGGTTGTGTTGGCCCCGATGAGAAGGTCGTCGAATCCGTCGGCGTCAATACGCCCCACCGACACCGACACCCCAGTCGCGTTCAGAGGGGCGGCTCCATAAATCGTTGTAATACCTGTCTGTTCGACGCCGATATCCACCACGGCGGGGAATACTTCGCGCCCGAAGACAATATAGACTATCCCGGCCTGATTTCTTGGGTTGGGTATGTCCGGGGGCGAGGCCTCGGGTGAACCGATTACGAGGTCATCGATACCGTCGAAATTCAAGTCGCCCGTCGCCAGATGGAAGCCGATTTTCAGTCCCCGCGTGGGTCCGTCGATTCGGACTGTCCCGGCCGGTGGTGAGGCCAGATCGACGGTATCGGGCAGGCTGGTTGCTCCGTTAAAAGAGTAGACAGCCCCGGCCCCGATCCTGCCGCTTGTCGGATACGCGGGAGACGATACGAGCAGTTCATTGTTCAGATCGCCGTCCAGATCCGCGACGGCGAACCCGGAACCGGCAAGAACGTCGGCGTCCGCGCCCAGGAATCGTACGATACCGGTCGAGGTATCGGCGAGCGTATCGATCGTGTCGGGAAGCGTGGTCGATCCGGGGATAAGATATCCCGCGCCGGCGAATGACCGCCCAAGAACCGTGGCTTGCGGGGCTCCCGCGAGAATGTCATCCACGCCGTCGTTTGTCGCGTCCGCGCTGAAACAACTCGTCCCAAAGGTGTCGTTATCGTGGGTTCCAAAAACTCGTGTGACACCCGTCGTCAACCCGGTCAGATCGATGACCGGGGCGAGCGACGCGGCCCCGTGCATCACGAACAGAACACCGGTGAACTGCCTTCCCGCGGCGGTGGCGAAAGGCGCTCCCGCGAGAATATCTCCAAAATTATCATCGTTGATGTCACCGACGGCGACGGATTCCCCGAGCTTGTCGAAAACGTTTTCGCCCTGGATCACCGTGAATCCCGCCGCAGGTCCGCCGAGATCGAGCGTGTCGGCCGGGGTGTCGCTTCCATATATAATGTATACCTCGCCGGCCGAGAATTTCCCGTTCGGGTTCGCCGTCGGGATTCCGCAGACAATGTCAGAGAGACCGTCATTATTGACATCGCCGCAAGCGACATTCGATCCGGCCTGTGCGTTGGCCGTGGGGCCGAAAATTCGTTTGAGATCCGGGCGATCGGCAGCGAAATCAATGGGAGAGGTCAGCGTGTCGCTCGAGAGTACAATATAGATAGCGCCGCACGAACTCCGCCCATCAAAATCCACACCCCTCGCCCCGATTATCATGTCATCCCGGTTATCTCCATTGAAGTCACCAAGAAGAACGGTTTGACCGGCGAAATCATCCCCGTTGACCCCGGTCAGCCGGAAATTCGGGGCCTCGGTCTCGAGGTCGATGATTTTTGCCAGAGTGTCGCCGGGGCTCGCCGGTATAAGCATGGCGGCCAGACAAACCACTGCAATAAAGCATTTTAGGTGTTTTGCTGGATTCGCGTGCATCGGATCTTCTCCCGTCGGTAAATAAGCCATCGTTTCTTTTGAAACTTCAGATTGAATGGCTACGTATTCTAAGGTGTAAGAAGTTCAACGAAGGTGGTTTCAATGATTGAATTTCTCATTGTGGTCATGGCGATGTTTCTGGCGATTGGGTTTCTCGTTTTTGTCGCAAAGGCCCTTTTTGCCCTGGTTTTGATCCCGATCAAGCTCGGTTTGTTTTTTGTCAAAGGGCTGCTGGTTCTCGTCTTTGCCGTTCCCATCGCTTTGATATCGTTTGGCGCGGTGTCGCTGGCTCTGCCGCTCGTCCTGACTATTGTGGCGCTCCCCGTCGTATTGTGTGTCGCCGGTGTGGTTTGCCTCGTCAAGTTCCTTTGCTAGCCCGAAGGCTAGTGCCCAAGTTTTCTTGAAAGGTATCGCCCCAGGGCGTCCTTCCAATCGGGCATCAGGTCAATTCCCACGTGCCGTAGCGCCGCGTTGTCAAGAACCGAACGCGACGGGCGCGTCGCGGGGGCGTTCCACTCGGCCGCCGTCGTTTCCCTGACATCTACGGTAATCCCGGCAATTTCAAAGATCGTTTTTGCGAAATCGTACCACGAGCACTCCCCGGCGTTGGTTGCGTGGTAGATGCCGTAAGGCGGCTCCGCGTTAATCATTACTTCAAGCTGCCGGGCAAGGTCGTCGGCGAAAGTCGGTGTCAGAACCTCATCGGAGACAATATTGAGCTGGCTTTTTTCTTTTGATAAGTCGAGCATCGCCTCAACGAAATTGCGGCCTTTCCCCCAGCAGGGGTGAAGCCCGTAGAGCCCGCTCGTGCGGACAATATAATGTCTGGCGTGGGCGTTGCGAACGTAGAATTCACCGGCGAGCTTGGAAATCCCATACACGTTCAGCGGACTGGCCGCGTCTTCTTCCAGGTACGCGGTGTCTTTCGCACCGTCGAAAACATAGTCGGTGCTGATTTGGATCAACCGTGCGTCGACCGCACGGCAGGATTCGGCGACGTGCCTGGCGCCCAGCGCATTGACTTGGAAAGCCTTAATATCGTTTTCCTCGCACCAGTCCACGTTTGTCAGCGCTGCTGCGTTTATTACCCAATCGGGTTTGATTCTCGAAAGCTTCTCGACGACGCGCGGCAGGTCGAGAATATCCAGTTCCTTGTATGTAAGCGGATGAACGCGATGATTTTTCAGGACATCCTGAAGCGCCATGCCGAACTGTCCATCCGCACCAAACACAGCAATATTCGATGGTTTAGTTGTCACTTTTAACGGTTGCTCCCGTGTCGCGGATCCGCCCCGCAAAGATTAGAAATAAGATCCTTATTACGTCGGCGCCAAAGAAAAACGGTATCGTCAGCCAGTGGTACCATGAAGCGTAGCGCCTGAAGAAAATTAGCGTGCTGCTCAGTTTTCTCGATATTTTTGCGGCGCTCGCCTGACCGCCGGTGCTCGAGGATATCTTGTGCCAGACCTTGCCCGCCGGGGCGTAGACAACGCGGTACCCCGCCCGCCGGGCCCTCATGCAAAAATCCACATCCTCGTAGTAGGCCACGAAAGTGGGGTCGAGGGCTCCAATCTCTTCCAAGACCTCGCGTTTTGTCATCAGCGCGCAGCCGGTGACGTAGTCCACGTCGTGAGCGATGTCAAATTGTCCCGTGTCCCTTTCGCGGATTCCGATATGTCTCGTTGTTCCGCGTGAGAGAAATACCTCCCCGCCGGCGAACCAGATTTGGTCGGCCGGGGACGCGTAGTAAATTTTGGCCCCGGCGACTCCGATATCGGAGGTTGAAGTCATCTCGTTCAACATCCCGCCAATCAGACCGGGATCCACCTCCGTATCGTTGTTGAGCAACAGTATGTAGTCGGCGCCGTTTTGGAGCGCATACTGAATGCCAACATTGTTGCCTCTCGAAAAACCGAGGTTGTCGCTGTTCTCGATGACGGTGACACGCGACGGGTATGAATCCCTCACCGCCGCCACGGTTCCGTCCGTCGACGCATTGTCAACGACGATCACTTCCACATTTTCGTACTCGAGCCGTGCAAGTGATTTTAGACAATCCAACGTCAACGTTTTGCCGTTCCACGTGAGCACGATGACCGCGACTCTTGGAAGCGATGATGGCGATTCGGGCATTGGCCTTTTCGAGTTGGAGGAAGCCATGCGGGAAAGCAGTCGATTTACCCGCGTTTCAACTTTTGATGAGTTTCTCAATTCTCTCGCCTGGACGATGACCATCCCCGGGTGTTGGGTTGACCGAGAGGAGCACATTATATCCCACAAAACGGCGTCGTTCCAGTACAAAAGCGCCCCGAAGGGGTGTACCCGCCTTGACGCTGACTCCTATAGTCGCTACCATGGTTGTGGTTTTGGCGGCCTCACACCACATCTCTGGAGACGGGTAAATGCAAAAACGCTTATTCATTGTTTTCTCGCTGGTTGCGGTCGCCGTGATTACCATCCTCTCCGCGCTTGTCGTCAAACGGGTTCCCGAAGGGCATCAGGCGGTCCGGATTGATGGGGCGGGTGCGGCCAAGCAGTATGGCCCCGGGTTTAATATTGTCCTTCCGTTTTCGCAGGCGTTTGCCGTTTACCCAGTGGGTGCCGTGGAAATGCGTTTTCCTCCGGAGTCGACGTATTCCGGTTTGACCCGTGATGGCGGCCGAGCGAATGTCGCGCTCGAACTTCGACTCAACGTCAAAGATGATTCGGGAGCGTTCTTGTACAAAAGTTACGGAGCCGATTTGCAGCGGGGTTTGTCCGAGTCGATCCGGGAATCCGTTGAAATCAATCTTGCCGAATACCCAGGTCCGGCGATCGCAACGCCGGATGATTTTGTCAATGGCGTGCTCCGCGAAATCAAAACCGATCTCGGCAAAGTTGGGATCAGCGTGGATGGGTTCCGTGTCGACACATGGGATGTCACTGCGGGGACGGGTGAAGGGGTTACTTTCAACGTTGCCGAAAAGCCGCTCAGAAAAATTATTTTTGTGGGAGTCGATGGCGGAGATTGGGAAATCATCGATCCGCTTATCGAGGCCGGATTTCTCCCCAACTTCAAAAAGATTTTGGAAGGCGGCGCGTCCGGCCGGCTACGGTCGATCGAACCGTTGCTCTCGCCTCTTATCTGGACGTCGATAGCAACCGGGAAGCTTCCGGAGGACCACGGAATTCTCAACTTCACCGTCACCGACCCAGAGACGGGGAAGAGGATGCCGATCACGCGCATGTACCGAAAGGTCGATGCCCTCTGGAATATTTTTGGAGATCACGGCCGCCGCGCGGATGTCGTCGGTTGGCTGGCATCGTATCCCGCCGAAGAGATCAACGGCGTGATGGTCACGGACCGGGTCGGATACCTCGCCTATGCGGACGCGGGGGAAAGCGACGAGCTCGCCCCGGGAAGCGTGTCGCCCGCCGACAGGGTCGACGAGATGTCCCATTTGATCGTCAAAAGCGCCGACGTAGATTACGAGGATTTCAGACGGTTTCTCCATGTCGACCGCGAAACCTTCGACAAGAACAAGGTTGTCGCGTTCGACCCTGAAAACCCGGTTAACAACATGATCATGCTCTACGCGTCGGCGAGGTCTTATTACAACATCGCGAAACATCTGCTTGCCGCCGACCAGCCGGATTTTCTCGGGGTGTACTTCGAATGGTGCGACGCCGTCGGCCATCTCTTTATGAACTTCGCGCCGCCGCGTCTGTCATGGGTCACGGAGGCGGACTTCGCAAAGTACAAAGACGCGATGCTTCAGACTTATATTTATCAGGACGGGATCATCGGCGAGTTTATCGAGATGTGTGACGATGAGACGGTTTTGGTGATCGCGTCAGACCATGGTTTCAAAAGCGGACAAGGCAGGCCAAAACTCGGTGGCCAGATTGGAGGCGGACACGCGGCTTTTTGGCACCAGCTCAACGGTATCATCGCTATGTACGGCCCGGGGATTCGCAAGGGGTACAAGATCGATGGGGCAACGGTTCTCGATGTTCTTCCCACTTTTCTCGCACTCGAGGGTCTGCCGCAGGCCGCCGACATGCCGGGAAAAGTGCTTATCGACGCTTTCGAACCGGCGCTGGCCGACGAGGTGAATACCACGATCGTCGCGACACTCAATCGTAATCGCGCGACGGGTGACGTCCCGGAAGGCGCGGGCGCGGCGGATGAGGAAACGCTCAAAAAGCTTGAAGCGTTGGGGTACATCACTCCCGAGAATCCGGATGCATACAACAATCTTGGGCAGAGATACCAGGAGCAGGGCAAGTATGCGGAGGCGATCGAGGAGTTCAAAAAGGCCCTTGCGTTGAATCCGAACTTCCCGAGCGCGTTGAATAACATTGGTGTGTGTTACGGGCGGCTGAAACAATTTTCGCTTGCCGAACAATCCTTCAAGAAAGCGCTGGCGCTGAAGAAGGATGATGTTTATGCAATGAATAACCTCGCGATCATGAACATGGAGCTGGGCCGTTTCGACGAATCGATAAAATATGGTGAAATGGCCATCGGCGTTGAGCCGAAATACTCGAACGGCCATCTGACACTCGGTTCGGTCTACGCGACGGTCGGCAGGTTCGAGGATGCGGAGCGGGAATTCCTCGAAGTAATCGAGCTCGACCCGGACAACCGGCGGGCGCGGAGCAACCTGCAGAGAGTCCGCCAGGAGTTGGGTTCAAAGAAGACAAACCCTTGATTTCAGGAGAAATCGATTGAAGCGCAGAACACTTCTCATCGTTATGGACGGTTGGGGAATTGGTGAAGACACCCCGGACAACGCCGTTCGTTCGGCGTCGACGCCTGTTTTTGACAGGCTGCTCGAAGACTATTCGCACACAAGTCTGGATCCTCACGGCGTCGCGGTCGGGCTTCCCGCCGGACAGATGGGAAACAGCGAGGTGGGACATCTCAACCTCGGTGCAGGGCGCGTGGTGTACCAGGACATCCAGCGGATTTCCGAGTCGATCGAGAGTGGAGCTTTTTTTGAGAATCCCGCGTTGAAAACGGCGATGGCCGCGGCCGCGGACGGCGGTGGAGGGCGGCTCCATCTTCTCGGGCTGGTCTCGCCCGGCGGCGTTCACAGCCACCAGGAACACATCTATGCGCTTGTCGAGATGGCGAGACGCAGCGGCGTTCGCGATGTTTTTATCCATGCGTTGATGGACGGCCGCGATACGTCGCCGACGGGCGGTAGGGAATATCTCCGCGAGCTGTCGGTGGTGCTCGGCGAGAAGGGTGTCGGCAGTATAGCAACTGTGGTCGGTCGCTATTTTTGTATGGACAGGGACAAGCGGTGGGAGCGCGTCAAACGCGGTTACGATATGTTGACAAGCGGCGTCGGCGTGCGCACGACCGACGCGATCGCGGCCCTCGGCGTCTCTTACGACAATGGCGTGACGGATGAGTTCGTCGAGCCGATAGTTGTGGTCGGCGACGACGGTTCTCCGGTGGGTAATATCATTGACGGCGATGCAATCGTGTTTTTTAATTTCCGCGCTGACCGCGCCCGTGAGATCTCTTCCGCGCTGACCGACCCGGGATTCGATGGCTTCGAGAGGGACGTATTCCCGAAGACCACGTTTGTCACAATGACCCAGTACGACAAACGGTTCGATTTTCCCGTCGCGTTTCCCCCGGTACGCCTTCCGAACATTCTTGCCGAAGTGGCGTCAGAGCAGGGGATGACCAACCTGCGGATTGCCGAGACCGAGAAGTACGCTCATGTCACCTATTTCTTTAACGGCGGGAACGAAGTCGAATACGGGGGAGAGGAACGTGTCCTCATTCCATCCCCGAGAGTGGCGACCTACGATATGAAACCTGATATGAGCGCATCTGAAGTCGCTGACACCCTGATCGGCATCCTTGGCGAACACAAACACGATTTCATCGTGTGCAACTTCGCCAATCCAGACATGGTCGGTCATACGGGTGTCTTCGACGCGGCGGTGAAGGCCGTTGAAACGGTCGACGCGTGCGTGGGTAGAGTGCTCGCCGCGCTGGATCCTAATCGTGATGTCGCCATCGTGACGGCCGACCACGGGAATGCCGAGCAGATGATCGATCCGGTGACCGGTGGCCCTCAAACCGCGCACACCACCAACCCAGTGCCTTGTGTCCTTGTGGATGCAAATTACCGGGGCGAGCTCATAAAGGACGGCTCCCTGAGGGATATCGCCCCGACAATCTGTAACTATCTTGGGATTTCGCCGCCGGAAGAGATGACTGGAAGGGACATCCGCGCGGACGTCTAGTCCTGGGTGTCTTCGGCCGACCTGGGTTTCCACAGCGTGCCGATCATCCATGAGATTCCGTAGAAAGCCAGAATCACAATAAATGGGTCGACGGCGAGCCTTATGCGTTCATCCCCGCCGAGATACATCCTCATGACAAAAAAGGCGACCGTGACCGTAGCGAGCATGAGCCCGGTTCTGTTCCGGTCGCGGACGACCAGCACGAGCCCCAAGGCGAAGAACGGTAGCAGAATCCCGTAATTGAGGATGCTGACGAGATTGTGCCGGAACGACCACGCCGGCTCCAGCCCTCCGCCAAACGTTGAATCGGCGGACTCCACAACGTCCCCTTCGAATTTCGCGAAACGCCAGAACTCGACGGTGTTTCTCTCGATGAGCCGGGCACGTGACGCCCGCGTGATCTTGCTTTCGAGTTCGGACAAACCCTTGTCGGGATTTGTCACGACGGATTTGGCCGGTCGCAGGTATTTTCTGGCTTCGAGTCCAATGGGGATGGGTTGCCCGTAGATGGTGTTGTTCCTCATGGTCCACGGCAGCGAAATTACGATCGCGGCGAAGAAAAACAAAAAGAGATACTGAATGTTGAGAAACCCGTGCCGTGATTTGAACAGAATAAAAATTGCGAACACGGGGAGGAGGAGAAGAAACTGCGGGTCGACATGCGCGAGCGCCGCGAAGATGATTCCAGCGATGAGTCCGTACCACATCCGCTTGAATGGCCGTGTCAGTATGTACACGAGGAGCGTCAAAAGGAAAACACTCAGGATGTCCCTGTGGAAGAAATGCCCGACATGCATATGAAAGACATGGAACGCGAACCAGAGCGCGGCGACCACCGCGAAGACCGGGCCCAGCATTCTCGTCCCTATCCGGTAGAGAAGAACGACCGTCAACGCCCCGAGGATTGCCTGGAGAAATATCATCAGCCAGAAATGCTTGGCCGAAACGACGTAGAATGACGCCAGAACCAGGGGGTACCCTGGCGATCGCGGTGACAACGGCTCGTTGAACCATCGAGTTCCCGTGGCTATTTCCTTCGCATAACTCAGGTCAGAAGTTATGGGGCTGGGAACGAGGTCGGGTTGGTTGGCGAGAAATGCGCCGTAAAGAACTCGCAATCCCAGCGCCACGGCAAACAATATCAGCATCGTTCTTCGTTCTGCGGACATTGGGCTCCAATCGTGAGTGTGCTCCCATCCTCACCGAAAATCCATTCTATCGGTGTTTTTGCGCGGTTGTCAAACCTTTCTGGCGCGTTTTATGCACGTAACGCCTTGCCGCGTCAGGTTATATGTGGTATTCTGCATAGCTGATATTTGGGTGGATTGGTGGTGAAGTTCCTCCGCCGGATGCATCCTTCATAAAGATTAGAATTCATATCGAAAGGTGATACCAGTCATGGGAATCCCGTTTGTCGATCTCAAAGCCCAGTACCAGAGCATTAAGAGCGAGGTCGATCCCGCGATCGCGCAAATTATCGAGAACACGGCATTCGTCGGTGGCAAGAAGCTGGAAACTCTCGAGAAGAATTATGCGAAATATGTCGAGGCCGGATACGGCGTCGGAACGAGCAGCGGTACGTCGGCGCTTCACCTGGCGCTGACCACGCTCGGCATTGGCCCCGGCGATGAAGTCATCACGGCGACCAACACGTTTATTGCGACAACGGAGGCGATTTCACACACCGGCGCGCGCCCGGTTCTTGTGGACGTAACCGACGATACGCTGACGATCGATCCGGAACAAGTCGAGGCGGCGATCACGGACAAGACCAAGGCGATTGTTCCCGTCCACCTCTACGGCCAGAGCGCGGACATGGAGGCGATTATGGATATCGCATCGCGTCACTCCATAAAGGTCGTTGCCGATGCCGCTCAGGCCCACGGCGCGAATCTCAATGGGAGCCGGAGGGCTCTTTTGGGTGACCTCACCTGTTACAGTTTTTATCCGGGCAAAAATCTCGGCGCGTACGGGGACGCGGGTATGATCGTGACCGATGATGCCGACCAGGCGGACTTTATGCGGCGCCTGGGCAATCACGGCCGTTTCGACAAGTACACACATTCACACGTGGGTTTTAATTACCGTCTGGATGGAATCCAGGCGGCGGTTCTCGATGTCAAGCTGGGTTACATTGACGGTTGGAACGAAAGCCGCCGCAGCCGCGCGAAACGATACGACGAAGGATTTGCCGACGGGCCGGTTCGTCCGGTCAGGGAAGGCCCCGGACGGTACCATGTTTATCATCTCTATGTTGTAAGGACGCCGGATCGGGACAAGCTGCTCAACGGGCTTGGCGAACGCGGAATCGCCGCCGGGATCCATTATCCCGTGCCGCTTCATCTGCAGAAGGCCTACGAGGACCTTGGGATTGGCGAAGGCGCGTTTCCGGTGGCGGAGAAAGCGGCCAAGGAAATCGTTTCGCTTCCGATGTACCCCGAGCTCACCGACGAGATGGTCGATGAGGTCGTTGCAGCGGTCAAAGACATACTAGGGTAGCCGTCTGCGTGCGGAGCCCGAAGGTGCGGAGCCGGTCGTGCGTCTAACAGCCCGGCCGGCGAAAGCGTTAGAATGATGTTTTGAGACTGAAAACGTAGCGGTGTTGGGTCTGTTGGGTTTCGCCGTTTATCTTTGGCTGCCCCACCCAGAAGGGGATGTCGAGTCTCAGCAGCATTTTCCAGAAGGGAAGATCCCGCGCGAGAGTAAAACCGATCCCCGCATCGGCAAGTGTGTCATCAAAGATCCCATCGTTGACGAGATCTCCAATCCGTTCGCTCGTCCCGATGGGATTTGTTGAATCCATAACCCACCCGGCATCTCCAAAAGCATATACCTTAATCTCGCCGAGAAATTTCTTTTTGCTGCTCGAGATCAGGGGCACCTTGCCGCCCATTTCAAGATTGAGCGAGAACAGACGATTCACGCCAAAATTCCCCGTGAAATAACCTCTGAGGTTGCCGTGTCCGGGCTCGTGGTAATTGAGATCCTTGGGGATGGCGCCGGGGCTTCGGAGGAAGAATACCTTTTCCTCGGCAAGAGGGCCGCCGCCGGCAAGATAGAACTTCTGCTGATACGGGGATTCCGCATCCACGACACCAAAAAACATCCGAAAACGCGTGTCGAAGCGAGAGAGCTCGGGGCGTGATTTCAAGCCAACCGAACTGTTGAACCGGGTGTACTTAGATCGGCCGCCGAACCACTCTCGTCCGAACCGCAGGCCGAAGTCGAGGTCGGTCGAGAAGAGATCGAACTGCGGGTCGACCTGGTAATTTATGTACGGCGCGACGTCCGAGTTTTCCTGGTACTGTTCCGGGTTGGAGATGTACTGCGAGCGCCGGAGTTCGTGGTAGTTCATGCCGATCGCGAAATTGTGAGTCGGCGGACGCGACAGTTCTTTTCGACGGCGATACGCGAGTTCAACGTTTATGTCCTGGCGGCCTTCAAGTTTGTAACCGGACAAAATGCCGAATGTGTGCGTGCCGAAAATGGACGAGGGACGTATCCACTTGGCGGCGACATCAAGCCGGCCGCTGTCCACGCCGTAGTACAATCCCAATTTGAAGCGGCGGCTCCACTCGGCGTTGCTTCCCTTGAAATGAAGACCGACTCTTGGGCCGTCCACATCGTTGTACCAAACATACGGGTGATGCCTGATTTGGTACGAATCCTCCGGGTAGTATCGGTTGTTTGGCCAGTCGATCTGAAGCGAGTAGCGCCGCGGCAGGAAGTTGTCCGCCATGTTAATGTCGAGGATCTCGTTTTCCGGGTTGAGCGCCGCTTTCTTTGGCTTCGACGGAAACGAGTAAGTTTTTTTGATAGTCCGCAGCCGGCCTTCGATTCGCGTTGTTTGTGTGGTTCCATCGCGGAACGTAATCTTGAGATTGAGCGGCAGTACAACTTCGCCGAGTCTGAAAATGGTTATCTCCGTTACGTAGCCGTCGCCGCTTTCATTGACCGTGGTTTTCATTTTGGAGAGATTGTAATCACAAACCTTGATCGTGTGGATCCACTGCTCGAAGAACAGATTGAGGTCCATGCCGCTGACTTCTTCGCACACCGCCTGGAATCTCTCCTCGTTGACGTGTTTGAATTTCCAGCGTTCATAGTAAGTTTTGAGTATTTCTTCGAAATCCTCTTCGCCCACGACATAACGCAGCGCGTTGAACATCAACGAGCCTTTGCCGTAAACCATCGCCGCGTAATCGTGTTTGTAATTCTCCGCCGGCTTGGATAGGCGCTCGGAATATCCTCTGCGCATGAGGGGAAGAACCCGTCGCCTCTGTTTTTCGACGAGTGTGTATTGAGGCGTGATTTTTTCGTACAGGTTCCACTTCTTCTTATTGCCCCATTTGCCGTAACGTTCGGTCAGGTACCAATCGGTCTGGAATGTTGTCAGTCCTTCGTCGAGCCATGCCGAGTTTCTTTCGTTATTCGCCAGAGCGCCGTAAAACCAGTTGTGGCCGACTTCGTGAACGACGAGCGATTCGCTCACGTGACCGTCCATGACGAGCATCGGGTACTCCATCCCCCCGCGCAACAGTCCCTGGACCAGGGAAAGCTGCGGATACGGGTACAGCCCGACCCTCTCTGAGAGCCACTCGACGGCGCGAACTCCGTGCGCCAGCGTGGAGTCTCTCCACGACTTGTTGCCCCGGTCGAAAAAGCTCATTATTTCGACATCATTGAGTGTTTGTGTCTGGACGCTGAATCGCGGATTCGCGCTCCACGCGAAATCGTGGACGTTTTCGGCGCGGAAACGGACCGTTTTGAACTTTTTGTCCTGCCCGCGCTCTCCCTTTCGTCTGTCGCCTTTCACGGGGTTGTACGTCCAACCTGCGTCACCCTCTTCGAGCACTCCCGTGGCGGCGATGACGTACTTTATCGGAATATCGATCGAGACATCATAGTCCGCGAACTCGCCGTAGAATTCTCCCAACCGGAACTTGTCCGGATGGAATCGCTTCTCATCATAGACGACGACTTTTGGGTACCACTGGGCGATGTCATAGTGCTCCTTGCGGTACCCGGCTCGACCGGCGTGCCTTCGAACCTTTTCTTCGAATCGGAGCGAGATCTTCATGGTTGCCCCCGGCGCCAGAGGACGGGGCAGGAAGAACTTGGCGATGGTATCGTCAATTATTGGAGAGACTTGTGTTGTGTCGATCAGGACGTCATAGATGTTCAGGTAGCTTCTGTATTTCTTGGGGAGGTCGGAGATCGTTCTGTTGAAGCGTTTGCGTACATCGGTCATCAACGCCGTGTCTTTTGACTTGAACGCGTTCGGGTACAAATGGAGGTAAAACTCCTTGAGCGTATCCGGAGAGTTGTTTGTATAGACGATCTCCTCGGTCCCGGTGAGCATGTGTTCTTTTGGGTCGAGCCGAACGTTTATTTTGTAGGCGACGGTTTGCTGGAAATACTCCTGCGCTCCCGCCAGTGAGGGGGTAGTGACCGCCGCCAGAATCAGTAGAAAGAACAAACGCCTCATTGTGCCTCCGTGTCCGCATCACCGTCATTCAACAGATCGAGGAGCTTCCCCGCACTGCCGTCCTGCACCGCCCGCCCGAGTAATTCCACATAACCGGCAAGTTCCTCGAGCCGAGAAAACCTAAAGTAACACGAAAACGAATCCCCTTCTAGGTTTTCCGGTGGCTTGATCCGTAACCGATTCGGCAGCCTCATCTCCCGGAGACTGGTCTCTATTCGCCGTTTCCTGGCCGTTAACGCCGGATAAATCTCCATCTCAATTGCCCGGGTGATCGCCGAACCGCCCTTTTGGTTCTTCGCCGCAGCCGCCGCCGTCGGCTCGAGATCGAATTTTGCGCGTCCGCGCGCCAGGATCAGGAGCCGGACGAGTTGTCTGAGGTCGGCCGTCGTAAACGCGGTGGCACGGAGAAGGGCGAGGACCGCGGCACGCTCTTTCGGCGAGAGAACGAGAATCGATGCGATCTGGTCTATCGTAAAATTGAAACGCGCGAGTGCGAGAAGTTCGGACGCCGGGAATGCAAGAGCCGTGCAGGTCCTTGCGAGGTATGGCTTGGAGACCCGCCGTCCGAGCAGATTTGCATACAATGGAACGATCCAGTCGGGGGGGGACACCGGCGTGTCCAATTTTAGCGGCTCGCCTGCCGCCGCAAGGCCGCCGCCTGCGTACAAACTCGTTTTGTAAATCGCCAGGATCTTTTCGATGCCCGAAAGAGCGCCGCCGCTGTGTTTATTCTCTTCTCTCGGGTGGCCGGCGCCCTGGATGGCGCACTGTTCGAGCGCCAGGGTGACGACAGTTTGTCTGGGCGTGTCTGCCGGATAAACGATTGAAGGTATCGACGCGGCGCCTTCGGAAAGTGCCGCGTCAATCTGCCTGTGTCCGTGGATGACAATGTGACCCGCGTCTGTCTCAAGAAGCGCCGGCGGGCTCGCCGGAACCCCGATGGGAAGACGCTCGCCGGTAGAGCCCGCATTTTCGGTTTCCGTCAGCCCGGCCGGTCCGCGGTCGAGCCGGAAATCAAAGGGTCCATCCGTCGACAGATCTTTGGTTTTCCAGTTGAGGATTTCGATTTTGTTCATTTTCAGGCCATTAGCGTTAGTTGTATTTGTCTCCGGGGAGCGGTTCAACAGTATATCATGGTCCCGGGCTATTAGTCGGAATGGTCGCGGTGGATGTTGAACTTCTTCATGCGATAGAGAAGAACGTGCCGTGGGATGCCGAGGCGGCGGGCGGCTTTCGACTGGTTCCAGTTGCAGTCGATAAGCGCTTCGACCACGGCGCGGCGTTCCACCTCGGGAAGCGTTGCCTGTTGCGGTGATCCGATATGGGCTTGTTCCGCTTTCATCAATTCGATCTGCTCCCGTACTGGTGCGGCGTCGATCGTGCCCGAGCCTGACATCAACACGATGCGTTCACAAAAATTTTCCAGCTCGCGCACGTTTCCCGGCCATTCGTACTCCTCGAGCGCCGCGAGCGCCGAGGCGGTGAACGTTACCTTTCCTCCGTCCCCCTTAAAGTGATCGACGAGAAGCGGTATGTCCGATCGGCGCTGACGCAGCGGTGGCACGGTGACCGGTACGACATTCAATCGGTAAAAAAGATCGTCGCGAAATTCCCCGTCGCGAATCAGCTCGGGCAGGGGACGGTTGGTGGCTGAAATCACACGAACGTCGACCGTTGTGGGTTCTTCTTCGCCGACCCTTTGGATTTCTTGTTCCTGAAGCGCTCGAAGGAGTTTTGCCTGGAGGGGTCGGGGAAGCGATCCGATCTCGTCGAGAAAAATGGTCCCGTTGTGCGCCAGGTGAAACCTGCCGTCCTTCTTCCTGATGGCTCCGGTGAACGCGCCCTTTACATGCCCAAAAAGCTCACTTTCAAGAAGGTCCTCGGGAATCGCCGCGCAGTTTACCGTGACAAGCCGCGCATCCTTGCGGGTGGAGTTGAAGTGAATTGCCCTTGCAATGAGTTCCTTCCCGGTTCCACTTTCGCCGGTTATCAGGACCGACGCGTCCGTGGCCGCCACCTTCCGGACGATTTCAAATACGCTTTGCATGGCGGGGGAGTGTCCGATGATGTTCGCCACATCGAACTTGTCGGCGAGAGATTCTTTTAACGACACGTTCTCTTTTTCGAGTTGTCGTATCCGGAGCGTTTTCTCGACGGTGAGTGTAAGCTCATCCCGGCTGATTGGTTTCGTGAGATAATCGATTGCCCCGAGTTTCATGGCGTCGACGGCCGTCTCCACCGAGCCAAACGCGGTGAGCACGATGACGGGGATGCCGTCGTCGATTTTCTTAATTTCGCCGAGAAGCGTAATCCCGTCCATCCCGGGCATCTTGATATCGGTCATTACGAGGTCGGGCCGTTTGCTCTCAATGGCCGCGATTGCCGCCGCGCCCGACGATTCCGTGCGAATCGCATAGCCCGCCTCCTCGAGGATAAATCCGAGGACTTTGCGGATGCTCGCGTCATCATCGACTATGAGTATGGTTGGCCTGGGCATTCTCAGCTTTCTTATTTAAAGGGCAGGATAACGGAAATCGACGTCCCCCGCGGGTGGTTGGGTTCGACCTCGATATGGCCGCCGTGTTCCTGGACGATGGAGTGTGAAATCGAGAGTCCAAGACCCGTCCCGCCGTCCGTCCGCGTGAAAAACGGATCGAATATTTTTTTGACATCCTCGGGCGGTATTCCGACGCCCTCGTCCATGAATGTGATGCGAAAGACGTTCTTGCCGTCACGGATGTCCACTTTGGTTTCGACACGGATAGTGCCCCCGTCGGGCATCGCGTTCACGGCGTTGAGCAGCATATTCAAAAACACCTGGCGCATTTTCTCGGGATCGACCCGCGCCACAGGAAGTGCGACGTCGATGTCTTTTTTGATTGTGATGTTGCGGGCGTTTGCATCCACTCCAATCTGCAACACGACTTCCTCGAGCAGAAAGTTCAACCCGCGCATCTCTTTGTTTATCGGCCGCGGCCGCGCGAATTTGAGGAAATCTTCCACGACGCGATTCAACCTGTCGGTTTCCTTCGAAAGCACTTCGACGATTTCATGTTTGCGCGTGCCTTCGGGATAATCGTCGCCAATGACTTCGGCGGATCCTTTTATCGAACCGAGCGGGTTTTTGATTTCATGGGCGAGACCGGCGGCCATTTGCCCGAGCGATGAGAGGTGTTCCTGGCGGGCGAGTTCGTCGGCCATCTCCTCCCGCCTTTTACGTTCTCGTCTTTGAAGTTCGATAAGAAACCCCGCCGTGAGGCCGATCGCGACATAGAAAATCATCTCGGTGTATTCGCCGATCGCCGCGCCGTGTTGGGCGTGCGGGCCGTACCGGGCGTATGGGATTGTGAGCGCCGTTATAAAAAGAGCGATTCCGAGGCCGCCGCGAACCCCAAACCAGATCGCGCCGAGGATGATCGGGATATAACAGAGACGCCCGTGTATCGCATGAAAAAATCCGTCATCTCCCGCCGATGGCTTGACGATGAGGCCGTAATGGAAGGCCACGGTCGCCAGTGACACCACCAGGACTATTGCCAGCCTGTACCTTGATGCGCGCGATGGTAAGTCCATGACCAAATAATTGCCATTGGGTGGAGAATATTCAACACTTTTCGGCCTGTTCCGGGTGTCTTCGCCAGAAACCTTGCATCTTGCAAGGGGTTGCGCGTTCGTGTTGCGTCTTGAATTACCCCGTCGTTCCGTGATTGGGGAGAAACCGCCGTCGGTCGCCCCACAGCGACGCGGGATTTCTCATGAGGTGTCATCGTTCCTTGACACTTCTCATAGGTGGTTCACTCCTTGCTATCTGTCTCCCTGACCGGACAGGCGGGGAAGAAATCTTACCCCTCGGTACGTCATCGATCCTCGCCGCGACGTTTCAAATTATCCACGGACCGGAGTTTTTAAGGAGGCTCTTTATGATAGAGAAGCGCTTCTTTGCGGTGTTTCTGCTTGTTCTCGGATTGACCGCATCGATGGCATTTGCCGCCGGGGGGGATCTGGCGGGCAGTCTCGAGGCTTTTCGGGTGGTGGTTACCGACCAGGGAGTGGAAGATTTTCTTCCCGCTGATAACGCGAGGCCAAACGATACAATTGAATATCGGTTGACCTACACCAACACCGGCGACCAGCCCATACAGAATATTTTCATAACGGACGGAATCCCGTTGGGTACCGAATTCGTCCATCCGTCAGCCACCGAGCTCAAAACGGGCGACGTGGAGTACAGCATCGATGGAGGAAAAACGTACCAGGCCTGGCCGATTCTCGTCAAACAGACGAACGAGAACGGCGAGGAAGAATTGGTGGAGGCAACACCGGACATGGTGACGCATCTCCGTTGGGCTCTCTCGGAGCCCGTCCAGCCAAAACAAGGCATCACTGTAACGTACAGAACGGTAATCAAGTGAGGTAAGGACTATGAGTAGACGAGTCTACATCACCCTTCCCGTGATGTTGCTGTTGATCGTCGCGGTCACGGCAACAACTGTCTTTGCGCAGGCAACGCCTGCCGGTACGCAGATCCGGAACCGGTCATCTGCGACCTACCAGGACATGGGTGGGAACAATTATTCCGCGACATCAAATGAAGTCATCACCATCGTTCTTCCGGTGTTTGGTGTGTCGATTCTCCCCGATGATTCGGGTGAAACGCCTCCCCTGACTCCGGCGATGGCTCAGAATGCACTGCCCGGCATGACCGTATATTATAGATACGATCTGACCAACACGGGTAATGACGACGATGACTTTACGTTGTCTCCCAATGTTGACGTTGCGAATTCAACAATGTTGCTCAACAACGTCGATGTCACGATTTATCACGATCTCAACTCGAACGGCATGGTGGATCTTGGTGAACCCGTTCTGAGCGCCGGGGGCATTTCGGGCAATACGGGGATTCTCACCGCCGGGCAGACAATCAGTGTTATCGTCGCCTACACAGTGCCCGCGGCCGCCGTTTCGGGTGAACTTGCTTACGTCGGTGTGACCGGTGTCTCTGTTGGAGACGCGGCACAGATCGACACACGCAATTATCACAGGACCGACGTTGTGAACGACGCGGTAATGACGGCCAATCTCGCCGCCGCGCCCGCGATCGTATTCGAAGGCAACCAGGTAACCTACACGCTTTCCGGTTCAAACACGGGTAACAACAACGCGAACGGCGTAACCGTTGGTTCCGTTGGTCTTACCGGTGTGTTGCTCTGGGATATTATTCCGACCGATCCTTCGACGGGAAATCCTCTCGCAATTTCCGGTGTGCCGTTTGGTACGCCAGCGGGTGGAACGGTTCTTTATCTTCCCGCCGGCGAGTCGACCGCTGGAGATCCCGAAACATGGAACTGGGGCCTCGTAGCAGGGCCGGGCGACCTTGCCGTCGGTTATGTGACCAACGGCGCGATCATTCCGGGTCAGGGTTACAACTTTGTGTATCAGGCGACCGTTCCGATCGGCATGGGCGCCGGTTCACTGGGTAACACCGCGGCCGTGACCTATATCGACAACACCGCCGTGACACCGGATCCGACAACGATCGTTTCGAATAACGCGCTGGTGACCATCGGCGGTCTCGCGGACATCGTAATCGGTCCTGCCGGTGACGCCGGTGCCGGTACGCCTCCCCTGTACAACGACGATCTCCAGACTCTCGCCAACGCCGATGCGGGCACGACCGTGGACTTCGTCAATACCGTAAGAAACGACGGCAATGCCGCCGATCAGATCAATATTCTCACCGATCCGGCGTCGACACTTCCCGCCACCTGGGGCGTTCTTTTGCTCCAGTCAGATGGCGTGACTCCGCTCGCCGATACCGGTTTTGACGGACTCCCCGATGTGGGCCCCGTTGCGCCGGGCGACAGTGTCGACATTATCGTTCGACTGGTAATCCCGGGCAGCCAGGCTGCCGGCGGACCGTTTGACGCGGTTATCCGTGCCCAGTCGACGATCGATCCAACCGAGTTCAACCTTACGACTGATCGCGTCCTCAACGTGACGCCGGTCAGCGTGGACATCGGTAACTACCTTGCCGGTCCGGGCACGGACAACAATCCGTTGGATCTGCCCGCCGACCCGGCGACGTCGGTTGATTTCCCGCTCGATGTTGTTAATACGGGTGGGGGAAGCGATTCCTACACGCTCACCTATGCGGTGCCCGCGGGATGGAACGTCACGTTCTACGACGATCCCAACGGCAACGGTGTGCTCGATCCCGGCGAAACCACGACACTGGTATCGGTGGGACCGATCGCGGGTGGAGCCGAGGTAAATATCGTCGCCCGTGTGGATGTTCCTGCGGGTGCGGCTCCGGGTATCAACCCCGTGTCGTTTACAGCGACCTCGGTTGCCAACGGAACCATTCTGGACACTATCGCCAACACAGTTACGATAAACAACTTTGCGGCGGTTGATTTCTCTCCCGATCAGAACGGGAGCACGACACCCGGCGGGACGATCCGCTACACGCACACGGTAACCAATACCGGTAACGTGGCCGATACGTTCGCGCTGTCGTACGTCTCGTCGCAGGGATGGACGTATCTGTTCTACGATACGCTCAACAACCCTCTGGCCGATGTAACGCTCAACCCCGGCGCCAGCGTTACGGTTATCGCTCAGGTCATGGTTCCCGGTACGGCGACCGTTGGAACGGTTGAGACGGGCACGTTGACCGCTACAGGCAACGTCACGCTCGTGAGCGACGACGCGATCGACATCACGTTGATAACAGCCGGTGATCTCCAGATCACCAAGGCAGTGGCTCCCGCGGGCCCGCAAACACCGGGCTCGGAGCTTACATACACCACGGACTATCAGAACCTCGGAACGGATTCGCTTCAGACCCTTGCGGTCATAGACGCGGTTCCGGCGTTCACGCAGTTCCGTGTCGGTTCCGTTGACCCTGGCACACCACCGGCTTCGATTACCGGCGTAACGCCGCAGTATTCGAATGACGGCGGTACGTCGTGGACGTACACGCCGGTCAGCGGTGGTGGCGGTGCACCGGTCAACTTCGACGCGAACGTTACGCATGTGCGTTTTGTTCTCGCCGGAGTTCTTGAACCCGGTGGAGCGTCAGCAACCGGTGTGAGTTTTATAGTTCGGATCATTGCCGAGTAGTTCGTCCGACAAGACGGACAATATTTGAGCAAGGCAGGCGGATGAGTGGCTTCAGCCATTCATCCGCCAGCCCCGTATATGGCGGATTGTATCCTTGAGAGATCATCAAGTGAGAATTCATCCCTATAACCCATTGTTAAAGCGCCTGTTATGGTGTTGGGTCGTCGTAGGGGTGTTTTTTGTTTGGCAAAACGTGCAGGCCGCCGTCCCGCCTCTTGGTTATGAAATCATTTCCCAGTCCAGCGCCGAGTACACTCAGAACGGCTTCCGACACGCCGTTCGGTCCAATCCGGCGACCACACCAGTGGGTCCTTTCTTCCAGATTTCGCTTACGCCGGCCGGCACGGTAGCGAGTCCCGCGTATTCGCTGTTCGGTTTCGAGGCGGATACCGTTCAGTGCGGTTTCGTGGTGCGAAACCTGGGGAACGTCGCCGATTCGATCTCGGTCGATCACGCGATCTTGTCCGCGTCGACGATTGGAATCAGTGATGTCGTTTTCTATCACGATTCGAACGGGAATTCCGCTTTCGATCCCGGAGAGGAAGACCGATCCTTCCTCAACCTCGGGCCCGGAGAGTCGACGGACCTGGGAACGATGTACGTTCTCACTTCGGGGCAGGGTGGTGGGGATAGTTATGTCGATATTTCGGCGGCCACGGGTGTCGACACGCTCGAGCGCCGGGCATCGAGCGTTGTTCACATTCTCACACAGGCGGATCCAGTCCAACCGCTTCACGTCGGACCGCTCGAGAACGCGAAGGCGTTGCCGGGCGGAGAGGGTAGTCCCGATGACGTCACGCGCCGCAGCGTTGGAGTGTCGACGCAGACACTTGTTTTTGAAAACGAAATTCTTAACGATGGCCGCGATCCGGACATAATTCGGATCGAGCCCGCCGATTCGACCGGTTGGCCGCCCGGGGTTCAGGTAACCGTGCGGGACAGCGCCGGCAACGGGCTTCGAACGGTTCCTGCCAGTTCGGGCGCGGTGCTTCTCGGTCAGCTGGAAAGCGGTGAAAGACGGACGCTTCAAGTTCACGTCACCACCGAAGATGAGTCGTTCTATCACGTCGGGCAGGACTCGTTATCGATTCGTCTGCGAGCGCGTTCGCTCCTCGACACGACGCGGACGAACGAAACAATCGACC
The DNA here is from genome assembly GCA_963791045.1 of Candidatus Latescibacterota bacterium. Classification (GTDB taxonomy): domain Bacteria; phylum Krumholzibacteriota; class Krumholzibacteriia; order WVZY01; family WVZY01; genus CAWBQK01. Next base: position 68,231 of record CAWBQK010000013.1, on the reverse strand, counting down.
GGATTGTTCTTGCCGAACCGTTCAACCCGTCGGCGGTTCTCAGTCTCGAACAAACTTTCAAAGAAAACACGGCGGCCTTCGGTGACATCGTCACCCTGGTTGTCGCGGTTGCCAACCGGAGCGACAGCGTCCGCGCCGACAATGTCGTTGTGGACGAAACGGTTCAGCCGACACTCGAGTTTCTCTCGAGTCCGGATTTTGAGCTCGACGGAAAGACCCTCGCATGGCAGGTTGGATCACTCGCTCCCGGGGAACGCCGGCAGGCGGTGATCAAGTTTGTCGCAAACAGTCGCGTCAAGAACGGCTGGACGAAGATCACCGGAAACGCTGTCGGCACGGCGCTCGCGCGCAATCTTTACGCGGGGCCCGTGGTCAACGCGCTCAAGATTGCAAACGATATGTTTGGTGACGAGGGTTTCCTCCTTGGCGATGTGTTTGTCGACGCAAACAAAAACGGCAAGCGTGATCACGGAGAGAGGGGACTCCCGAGGGTCGGCGTATTTCTCGAGAGCGGGGAGTACGCGTTGACCGACTCGACGGGGCGCTTCTCGGTCCCGTGGGTGTTTTCCGGTTTTCGTGTAATCCGGATCGATGAAAGCACGCTCGCGCCCGACATCGTCGACATCGAGGCCATATCCACAAAAACCAACGCAGTGTTCGGCACCGAACGGTTGGTCCACATGATCCCCAGCGGCCACGCGGTGGTGTCATTCCCGATGCCCGAACGGGCCCGCGAAAGGCCGCGGGTGTCGCGTCAGATATCCTGCCAGGAAATGGTGAGCATCCGGAAACAACAACAGGCCCTTTACCGGATGCCGTCAATTCCAAGTTCGCTGTTCGAAATCGGCAAATCGTATCTGAAAACCGGGACGCTGCACTATCTCAACCCGATTGTCGAATTTCTCGAGAAGAATCCTGGTTGGATCGTCTATCTGGAAGGTCACACCGACAGCATTCCGATCCACAACGCGGAATTTGCTTCGAACCAGGAACTCTCCGAGGCGCGTGCCGGCGCGGTTAAGCGGTATCTGTCCGCCAAAGGGATTCCCCAAGAGCGGATCGTCGCACGAGGCCACGGCGACACTACGCCGGTGGCGACGAACACGACGCGCGAAGGCCGCGCAGAGAACCGTCGTGTCGAGGTCAGTTTTGTTCCGCCGGGAACCGGTGTCGAGGACCATGCGGAAATCGACCGTGTCGAAGCCGACATGAGTAACGTGACAACCGTCGCCGATTCGTTCCACGTGTTTGTGATTTGGGGAATCTCCTCCGACGCGATAATCCCGGTCGAGATTGATCTCGCGCTCGAAATCCCGGATGTGTTCGATGACGCAAAGACGCGCGTCACGTGCGGCGGGGAGGATCGCCGAAGTCGATGGCCGATATGTCGTCGGTGGATTTGCCCGATCGCGCGGAATCGAGTGCAAGGTGTCGTTTACCGCGGCGGCGTCCGACACGCATCGGGTGCGCGAGATTCGTTCCGTTGTCGGATTCAACTCGACGGTCGGGGACACGGGGGCGGATGATCGAGTTCGTATGGTGGTTCGAGTACGCGGGCGGATTTGGGAAGCGTGGAGACAAGCACGAGCCGCAAAGTCCCGTGGCGTGAAGCAAACCGGTCGATTACCGAGCCCGCGTGGCCGGACGTTCCCGACGCTTCGTCATCGTGGCTCGATTCCACGGTCGTCCTCGAGCCATTCGCCCACGGATGGGGCGGCAAAGAGACGGAGTATTACACGCTGGTTTCGTGGGAAGAGGACAAAGATCTCGCCATGCGTTTGCGCGCCGCCGGTGTCGGTTTTGCCCCCGGGGACAGCACGGCGAGTTATTCCGTTGGCGGAGCGAACGGAGTTGCCGGCGATGCTGAACAGAGTCCGCCGGACGAACGCGGCGGCCAGGACAAGGTAAAGGCGCTCGGACTCCTTGACCCGCCCGACCGATCGGTTGTGATTAAGCGCGACCAGATCGAAGTCACGGCCCGGGTCCCGCTGGGCAGCAAGTACGAATTGTTCAGCGGTGACGAACTCGTTCCCGCGGACCGGATCGGTAAAAAAGAAATCCATCTCGACGAACGATTCGAAGAGATCACTTATTACGCCGTGCGCATCAAGAACGGTTGGAACACGCCTCGACTCGAAGCGACCCCCGTCAATGGAGCCGAAACGATTGTCGACAGCGTGTCGGTCGCGCTCGCGGGCAAACCCGTGGATATCGCGATAGTGCCCGATCGTGTCATCCTTCCCGCGGACGGGCAGTCACGCGAGACGATTCTGGTCGAACTCCGCGACGAACTCGGTCTCCCGACGATAAACGGTCTCATAGCCACCGTGATCGAAGGCGATTCGCTTGTTACTAACTCCGACGAAGATCCGGATCAGCGCGGCCTGCAGATTTCGAGCGAGAACGGACAGTTCCTCGTGCACATCCGGCCGAGCCTGACAACGGGGCGCCGGAATATTGTCGTCGAGTCGCACGGTTACAGGGCGACATGTGTTGTCGCTTTTGTTCCGGCACACCGGTCGATGTTTATGTCGGGAATCATCGAGGGGCGTCTCGGCGCTTTCAGCTCATCGGGGAGCGGCGATCCGTTGGGTCTCGAAGATTACTACGAGGGTGTTCGATTCAAAGGCGAGTCGCGTTTCTTTATCCAGGGGACGTCGTACGCGGGAATCAATTTGACCGCGCGTATCGACACCGATAAGCGCTACGACGATCCGCTCCTTCAGACTTTCAACCCCGAGCGTCAGTACACGGCGTACGGCGACGCGTCCGAGCTTCACTACGAGGCGCCCGCGCAGGGCGGCAATTACATCGCCCTCGAGAAGGGGCAGTCCTTCTTGCGATACGGAGACTTCCGGTCGCCGTTTACCGAGGGAGAATTTCTCACCTACAAGAAATCAGCCACCGGCCTCAACGGCGCCATCGTTTCTGGGAACGCCGGTGTCGAAGCGTTCGTGACCAAAACGGATTTCTTTACCGTCCAGGATGAAATCCAGGGTGACGGCACCAGCGGGTTCTACTTCCTGTCGAAATCGCCCGTCGTGGAAAACTCTGTAAACCTCATGCTCCAGGTGCGCGACCGCTACCAGTCCGAGAGAATTCTAGAGATCAGGCCCCTCACTGAACATCGGGACTTCACCGTCAACTATTTCAACGGCGCGATTCTTTTCAAAGAGCCGATTCCCGCATTCACGCGCGAATTGAACCCGGTAAGGATCGTCGCCATCTACGAGGCGGAATCGTCGGAAGAGGGAGACTATCTCTACGGGATCCGAGGCGCACTGGCACAGAGCGGCCGTTTCAAGCTCGGCGTGACCGCGATCGCCAAGGACGGGCATCTTTCGGATTATTCGCTCTACGGCTTCGATGGCGGATACTCGATAGGCTGGCTCGATCTGGGGGGCGAGTTTGCTCGAAGCGAGGACGACATCGCCGGCGAAGGCAACGCGTTTCGCGTGATGGCGGGCACGAAAAAACTCATGGGTGAGCACTCGGTTTATCTCCGCAAGGTCGACGGCAATTTCCTCAACCCGTCGTTTGCCGGAGCTTCGCGCGAGCTTTACAGCGAAAAGGCGGGGTTTGACTCGCACTTGAGAATAAGCAACGACCTGTCCATCGACTCGCACGGTTTCAAACACCGGAATGACAATAGCGGCGACCGTCTTGGCAATGTGGACGTGCTTGGAAAGTACGAAGGGAAGACCCTGATGTTTGGCGCGGGCCTCAGGGCGGCGACGCAGGACAAGGAAAGTATCGAGAGCAGCAGTTTTCTCACCATGCTTGACGCCGGCGTCCGCGCCGGCCGCAGCGCGGAACTTCGGACGCATTGGGAGCGGAACCAGGGCGCGGATATTGTCGATGAGTATCCCGACCGTTTGACTTCGGCTTTGTCGTACCGCTTCCTCCAGAGATACCGGGTCGTGGCGACGCACGAGTACTTGTCGGCGCACAACCGGCCTGCGACCCACCAGCTGCTCACCGGCATCGAGGCGCAGACGGGTCAGAATTCGAAGCTGTATACGAAGTACGCGATGAACCGGACGGCGAACGACAAGCGAATGGGAACAATCATGGGAATGAAACAAACGTTCCCGATCACCTGGGATCTCGCCGCGATGTTTGATATCGAGGGGTACCGGTCGTTCTCAAGCCAGGTCGACGACGAATATGTCGCTGTTAAGACGGGGCTCAACCGGATCAAGCGGGGCAAGTCGCTCGTCGAGGCCCAATACGAATACCGCTGGCAGCGGGCGTCCAACCGTCATGTGTTGAAGCTCAATGCGGGAAAAGAATTTGACAAGGGTATGTCGGTGATTTTTAAAGATGCGATATCGATTTCAACATTCGATGACCGGGAGACGTCGCTTCGCATGGACGGCCGGCTCGCCGGTGTGTACCGCCCGCTGGTTACCCCGTTCCGGTCTCTCTTCCTCTTGAGAACCGAGTACGACCGCTACTCGCCGGTGGATCCCGAGGCGATCGTGTGGAAGCTGATCGCGTCGACGGATATCAACGTGATACCGCACAACGCGCACGAATTGCGTTTCAAACTCGCCGCGAAACGTGTCGAGAATTACAGCACGGGAATTTCGGAGACGAGCCGCAACTATCTCTTGTTGTCCCAGTACGTGTTCCGGTTTGCCCGTAACTGGGACGTGGATTTGTGGGTGCGGTTCCTCGGGCAGGTCGATGTTGGGACGAGGCAGATCGGGTCGGGCGCCGAGCTCGGTTATCTCTTCTTCGATCGCGTGAGGATCGGCGCCGGGTACAGTGTCGGCGGATTCGAAGATCGGGATCTTTCAGAAAACGACGCGTGGCAAAAAGGATTTGGCATAAGGGTTCAACTGATTCTCTCTGACTGGATGTTCAATGATTACAAGTTCTAGGATGAATATTTCAACGGCAGTAAACGGCGTGGAGCGCCGGAGTGGAAACTCCGGAATCGTGTGCGCCGCCGTGTGTCTCGTGATCATCGGGCTGGTTCTGATTCCCCATGTCGCGTTCGCGGGAGAGCTAATCCAGAACGGGTCATTCGAGACCGGCGACTTCGGGCCGTACTGGGTTCACGGCGCATTCCGCGGGACCAATTTCAATCCTGCGCTTGCCGATCATCTCGTTGTTCCCGACATGCCTTACACGGGCAGCTACTCGGCGCGGCTGGGATTCAAGTACTCGCGCGAACGTAAGAGCGCCGTCGGCTTTATGTATCAGGACGTCACGATTCCGGCGGACATCTCCATCGCCACGTTGTCCTACCAGGTCCGGCAGCAGGGTTATGACACGGACCCGTACGATCCGTTCGACGCCGAGATCAGGGACACGGCGAACAACACGCTGGAGTCGGTGTTGTCGTTGATGTTCACAGACCCAAGTTACATTTTCAAGGACAGCGGATGGTTTAGCGACGATGGCGTCGCGCCCGCCGGGTTCGACTTGTCCGCCTATGCGGGGCAGACGATTCGCGTTTACTTCCAGCAGGCAAATACCAACGATCATCTCTGGGAAACGTGGTCGTATGTCGACGATGTGTCGGTTATCTTTCGGAAATTTGTCGACCTCGCCGTGGATGGAAACGGTAATGACGAATTCGGCGCGATCGGATCCGGTGGGGGCGGATTCTCGATCTGGAGCGCCTTGCCCGGCGACACGATTTTCTATGATCTCCGCGTGGAGAACGAAGGTCTTGACGCGGACACTTATGAACTTTCGGTTACGCCTCCCGCTGGTTGGGACGTGTGGCTCGATACGGGTAGCGGCCTCTCCGCGTTCCCGTTCACAACCGGGACTCTCTCGCCCGGTGAGACGGCGGACTACCGCGTTGTTGTGGTCGCGCCTGTCGGCGCGGCGGCGGGAAGCTATGGTGTCACGCTCGACGCTGCCAGTGCAACGTTCGGCAACCGGTACGACAGCGTGCATCTGGGCGCCGATGTGCTGCTCGCCACTTATGGCGCCGATATGGCCGTCGAGGGGAACGGGTTTGGTGTGGTTGGTGATGACGGCGCGGGCGGATTCTCGATACAAACCGACGTGTGGAACAACACGGTGAGCTATGCGATCGAGTTGAGGAATACGGGAATGGCGCCGGCCACTTTTGATGTGACCTGGGCGGCCGACCCCGGCGCGGTTTCGGAAATCGTTTATGCGGGCGCGACCTATTCGTCGCCGTTTACCACACAGATTGTGGCCGCCGGCGCGACTGCCGTGATGACGCTCGAAGTCACTGTGCCCAGCCCGGAGACGGGTGGCGATTACTCGACAATTGTCGCCGCCGCCGTGATCCAGGACCCGTTGAAGAATGACTCGATCGAAGCCACACTGAGACTCGATGCGCCGCGAGTGGACATGATCGTCGGTTCGAACGGCGACGGTATCTATGACGACACCCAGTCGGGATTGGGTGGTTCGAGTTCGAGTGTCAGCCAGAAAAGCACAGAAGTTGTATTTCCCGTAACGATCCAGAATGAGGCGGGCGTGAGCGATGCTTTCACCCTGACGTGGGATCGTCCGACGGGTAACTGGAAAGCCGTCCTTGTTGTCGGCGGTGTCGATTACTCCTTCCCATACACGACGGCGACTATTCCCGCGCACGGGGAGCTTAGTGTCGAACTCAAGATTATCGTTCCCGGCAATGCGAAGAACGGGACATGGAGTTCATTCCTTCATGCGGAGTCGGGCGTGGATTCGCGCGTGTCGGAAAGTGTCACGGCCGCGGTGAGCATCACCGAAGAGGGCCAGGTTGACATGATTATCGATGGGTCCGGTGAGGGCGTTTTTGGGCCGGTCGGAACGGGGCTTGGCGGCAACTCGCTTCGGACCGTAGCGCCGGGCGACTCCGTTACATTCATCGTGGAACTTTTGCATCCAAGCGGCGCGGACGCGGCCGACATTTCGTGGAACACGCCGCCGGGTTGGCGCGTGACGTTCGATAACCGCACATCGCCCGTTGCCGGTTATCCCGAAGGCGTATACGAGCTCAAGGCCGTAGTGCCCCTCGACGCGACGGGTGGTCTGGTCGACATTATCGTCGATGCGGAGAAATCAGATCGCAGATACTACATGGACAGCGTGTTGGGCCGGCTTCAGGTGTATCCGGTGACGGTTGTCGATGCGGTGATCGATGGAAACGGGGATGGCGTTTTCGGTTTGTTGGGCAGCGGGGGCGGTGGGCTGTCGCTTCAGACGCAGGCGGCGCCGTCGGTTTTGAACTTTACGCTCGAGCTTCAGAACGAAGGGGGCGACCCGGATCAATACACGGTTACGTGGAACGACATTCCCTTCTGGAATGCCGCGCTCAATTCGAGCTCGACGCCGTACACGACCGGTTTGATTCCCGCCGGCGCCACTGGGTTGTATACGTTCGAGGTTGTTCTTCCCTCGGGTGCGTTCCCCGGCGACTACTCTTATGTGATCGACGTTGTCGCCGACTCGGATCCCACCGTGGTCGAAAGCGTCGAGGCAAGAATAACCGTGGTCGGTCCTCCGAGAATCGATCTCATCATCGACGGCAGCGGGTCGGGAATCTTTGGCGAACTCGGCACCGGAGACGGCGGTCAATCCATTCGTCCGGCAAATGCCGGCGGGAGTTACTCAGCTCTTCTCGAAGCCCGGAATGTTGGAAGCTTTGCCGATTCGTTTTACGTGTACTGGGAGCTTCCGGCGGGATGGCCCGCGGGGAGCGTTGTTCTCAGTGACGGTTTTGCAAGCTACAGCGGTCCGTTCTGGACGACCATGATCGGCGCGGGTGGGTCCTTGAATTTTACTGTTGATGTTCAGGTGCCCGTGACGGCGGTGGCGGGAGTGTTTCCTTCGATCATCAATGCGTATTCGTCGTTGCCGCCGAACTCACCGGAGAGCGTGAGACTGGTGACGCAGACGGGTGCGGTCGTGACGGGTATCGTGTTCGACGATGAAAATCACGACGGCATTTATGATCCGGGCGAAGCCGGCATCGGTGGGGTGACGGTTGTCGAGAACAACAGCGGGTTGACTCTGGTCACGGGCGGCGACGGCCGGTTTACCTTTGTCAACGGCGGCGGTGCGCCGATCACGTTGTTTGAACAAAATCTCCCCGGTTTCGTTTCGATTTCGCCCGATACGGTGGGTCCGGCTACCGTCGACGCGGGGGATACCCTGACTGTGAACTTTGCCGATGTTCTTGGAATTCGTTTGTCTACCGGCGCCGTGCTGAACGGTGTCGCGGGGTCGTATGTCGACTTCCCGCACCGGCTGGACGCGGGGACGAGCGGAGCCGTTGTGCTATCCGCCGCGGCGGACTCCGGCGTGGTTACGATGTTCCTCCTCGACGAAAATGGGAACGGTGTGTTCGATGGCGCCGATCGCGCGTTGCAGCCGGGTGACCTCGACATGGATCCGACCGCCGGCCGCGATCACGTGAATTTGTTCCTCCGCGTTTTTGTTCCGACGTCATCGACGCCGGGCACGACCCATCAGGTGTTGATCGACGCGGTGCAGTCAATCGGAGGTACCCCGCTCGTCGCGACCGCGCAGGCGGCGGATGCCGTGCTCGTTGTCGACGGAACCGTCGGGTTGCTCGTCCTGCAAAAACAGGTGGACCTGGACGAAGCGCAACCGGGCGATGTTTTGACCTACACCATTTCCTACACAAACACCGGCGCGGACAGTGTCCAGAGTGTTCTCATACTCGATGCTGTTTCAGCGTTCGTCGATCCCATGAGCGACGCTTTTGGCGCGGGTCTCGATGTCGAGTGGCACAAAGATGCCGCGCCCGTCGAATATCTCACTCTCGACCCGGCCGACGGTGACGAATGCGAGTACAGTGTGAGCGAGCGGCTCCTTCGCGTCACTTTCTCCAGAAATTCAGCTTATGTTCTAGCGCCTGGGGAGACGGGCGAGCTGGTATACAGGGTGATTGTGAAATAAAGAACTCACCCGCAACGCGCCAAAAGTCTCCTTGCCGCTTGAACTCGTTACCAAAACATACTTTATTATTGCTATACACAATTGGTATGAGATCTATGCCGATTGATATTTTCTCGATTGAATCAGAAAGGGAATTCATATGATAACAGTCCGCGAACTTCTTGAAAGCAAGGGCGGGGTCGTCGTCACAATCGCTCCCAGTGCGTCTGTTTTTGAGGCGATCAAGATCATGGCGGAAAAAGGAATCGGTGCGCTCGTGGTCAAGGAGGGAACAGAGCTGTCCGGGATAATGTCCGAAAGGGATTACGCCCGTAAGGTCACCCTTGAAGGCCGATCTGCCGAGGACACATCTTGTCGTGACATTATGACGGACAACGTATGTGTCGTCTCGCCGGATCGAACGATGGATGAGTGCATGGCGCTGATGACCGACAAGAGAATCCGTCACCTTCCCGTCATTGATGACGGGCGGCTTGTTGGAATCGTTTCGATCGGCGACTGCATCAAAGCGATCGTTTCCAAACAAGAGTTCATCATCGATCAGCTCGAAAGCTATATTCGGGGTGGTTGATGCTGTTTTTGCCGTGACCCCGCGTCGCGCTGGTTTTGACCCCGCACGGGGTGTATGTGGTGTGCCACGAGGGCGCTCCATGAGCGCAGGTCTTGATGGGCGCGGCGTGCGCGTGGTGCGCACCGCCGCTTCCGCCGCCGGCGTGGCCGGCTCTAGGGAGAGGTTGGCGGTTCAAACTCAGGTTCGTTCTTGAGATAAACAGTCCGCGACGGGAAAGCGACCTCCAAACCCATTCCTTCCAGCAACCGCATCATGCCCACGTTGATTTCCTGCCGGATCCGCAGGTACTCCGCCCACACGGTTGTCGTCGTAAAATAGTAGACGAAAATATCCAACGAGCTCGATCCAAACTCGGTGAAGTTCACCAGGAAGAAATCCTGGTAAACATCCGGATGTTCGCGCAGAAGCTTACGGATCGCCTCGACGGCGTTTTCCATCTGATCGGCCGATGATTGGTATGTTACTCCCAGAGTCATCTTCACGCGCCGGATGGGCATCCTCGACCAGTTGTTGATTACGGCGTTCGCAAGGTTGTTATTCGGTATCGACAACTCGGTTTTGCCGAACGTGCGAATCCGTGTCGAACGGAAACCGATTTCTTCGACGACGCCTTCCTGTCCGCCCGTCTCGATCCAGTCGCCGACGGCGAACGGACGATCGAGAAGGATGACGATCGAACCGAAGAAGTTCGACAGCGTGTCTTTCGCGGCGAGCGCGAGCGCGAGCCCGCCAATTCCAAGGCCGGCGAGAAGGCTGGCCACCGAGTAGCCGAGGTTTTGAACGGCGAAGACAAACGCGAGGACTCCGATGAAGACCTTGAGCGATTTGCGGATGATCGGGATCAGCTGATCGTCCAGCGTCGACTCAGTCCGTTTGGCCGCTTCGGCGAAATATGTGCCCATGGCGTCGACCAGGCGAAAAAAGAGCCATGTGAGATCAATCACAATCAGAATTCCGAGGATCGAAAAGGCGATCCTGTTGACGTCCACCGGTTCGTTCGGCAGACGGAGAATTATTGCCGCCGCATACAACCCGGCAATTGCGAACGCGAAACCCAACGGTTGTGCGATGGCATTCACGATCATGTCGTCAAGTTTGGTCGCGGTTCGTTTCGTGAAGCGCTGGATCATCCGAACGACGATCGTACTGAACACCCTCCGGAGAATCACGGACAGCAGGATCGCGAGGAATGCCAGTCCGTAACTGCCGAGGGTGATTCCAAGAAGTTCCTTGCCGGTCAGAAATCCAGATATCGTTTCAAAAATATTCATAGTTATAATTCCGGGTTGAAATCCGGCCCCAAAAGGCTTGTTCGAGCGGCCGGGGCGGTCGCTCGACTTCTAGTTGACCCGTCGTCGAATCTGATGCCGGGCCGCCCGTGGCGCCGCAAACTCCGCGAACACGGTGCGATTCAGGCATCAATAATTTGACTATCGCACCGTCGATTATTAACTTCCAGCATTCACCACTCAATTACCGGCGATCGCTGCATGGTGGCCGTGCCGCATTCGCCACAATTCTGATTTGCACATTTTTGCACACGCTGGAAGAAAACACAACTATGGCATTTATCGCGCGTATGAAGGCCCGTTGGGGCGTCGGAGTCTGGGGCGTTATCGCCATTTTGACCGCTTTCTCGCTTGCGGGAATGACCGTTGTCCGGCTGAGAAAGCTGGTGCTCGGTTACGTTTTGCCGCCGGATGCCCCCACGTGGGTCTGGTGGGTGACCTACCTGGCTATCATATTTCCCCTCTATCAGATTTGCCTGCTGTCTTATGGGACGCTCCTCGGGCAGTTTGGCTTCTTCTGGAAGAAGGAGAAAGCAATGATTCGGTTTCTCTTCGGATGGACGCGACGGGTGTTCCCGGTGGTTGTCTTCGGGTTGATCGGGTTTGGCGGGCTCTCCGCGGTGGGCGTTGGCCATGCCGAGGCGAAGGTCGTCCAGTCCACGCCCTCAGGGTTCACCATCGAACAGCAGGTGTCGTTGCCCGTGTCGCCGGAAACCGCGGGCGGAGCCGCCGCATGCGTCGTCAAACTTACCGTGGATGCATCGGGGAATGTCAAAGAGGGATGGCCCGAAACCGTCGACAAGGTCTGGACCCATTTCCTCGTCGAACAACTCAAACCTTACATTGAGTCAGGGAAGTATCTCGAACGACCCTGATTAATCCGTGAAGAAATCAAAAACGTTACCGAGCATGCTGCTGTCGGTCTTGAAGATTTCCGTGTACTTACAGCGCGTGCAGGTTACCGTCGAGAATCTCTTGGACTGGATATCGAAAATCTTTGTGAGAAATCCGCCCGTCGCCCTGAACTCGCCGACGTCGCACTTGTCGTTCTTGCACTTCACACATCTGTACTGCAGGCCATGCATTGTTTTATAACTCCTTGTTGTTGTTCGCGTTAGACTACTTGGTCGCCGCCGTTCCGGGACTCGCCGTCGGCCGCTCCGCGCGCTTTAGCTAGAGTACACGTCTCCCTCAACAATATTCAACCTCCGTGTCTCGACATAGTGGCCTTCCATGAATTCTTTGCCGTAAACCTTCTCCGCGGCCAGCCGGTTGTGTCTCCCGCACAGAAGCCTCAGGTTGTCTTTGGTATTTCCGCCGCCCTTTGCGAACGGCTTGACGTGGTCGATCTCGAGCCCCCAAGTTGAGTTGCAGCGTTTGTTATCTTTGCCGATGAACGTGCACTTCCCACCGTCGCGTTTGAACACGTTGTCTCGTACGGCCGCAGGGATGTGTCGCGCGCGTTTGTTTTCGGCGCCCATACGAGCAATAGCGGGCTGCCGCTTCTCAGTTCGTCGTTCGTTCCCGACAGCCCCTCCTTTTCCCGTGGGCTTCTGCTTCTCGGTTCGGCGTTTGCCTTCGCCGATCTTTCCGTTGGCCCCGGTTCCGGCGCATCGAATCTCTTTTGGTTTTTCGAGCTTCTTGGTCCGGCGTTTCTCCCGTCGTTTGTGGCGCGCCTCCGGGCTGTGACGATCGATGAACTCATCTAAGTACGGCCTCGAAGACCGTCTCAAAGGTTTGATTGGGCAAACGGTTTGACAGGAATGAGCAGGCCTCGTCGTACTTCTTCTTGAAGCCACAACTCGCCAAAAACCGGATCAGAAGCTTCTGTTCGTAACAGCTTTTCGCCCCAGAATCCCCTGTCCCATTGTCATTCTGGGTCTTATCTTGTTCCCCTGCAGATGATTGCGCCATATACCCATTAATCGGTTTACTCCCGCTGCGGGAGGAATTGGACAAAGATGTCCAGTTTTGGGCCCCGGCCGGGTCGATGGCCAATCCAGGCTCTGCCGTGGTTCTGTGAGTCGCCGAGGCCTCCAGTGGTTTCGCCGCGACGGCCACTCGAACAGGCTTCACCGTATCGCGATACGCCGACGGTGGCTGAAATACCGAAATTAAACGCTCGACCTGACGCTGCGACTTGCCCTGGATCCCCTTGAGAAGTTCATCCTTGTTTCTCTCGTTCAGAATCGCCGAGACCTGCGAGACGGTGCTCAGGTTTACCGATCCTTTGACGAGAAGTTCGTAGATCTCGGGAAAACGAGCGACGCACCGTGCCGTATGGATACGGCGCCCCGCTGAGGAGGAAGAGTACTTGAGATGCTGGGTGCAGTACTCGAAGAGCGAACGGAATCCAAGATTGAGATACGTTCGCCGGCGATCGAGTTCGATCAGATGAAGAAGAACGGCGAGGGTCGAGTTCTTTTCTTTTCCGACGAGGGAGTCGAGCGACTGGAGGAGTGTCTTGTCGGAGAGCTTCTTGAGACGAAGTTGTTCACGTGCGATCATCATCAACCTCCCATGGTTACACTAGTATTATAACACGAGGGTTTTTGGCGTTCGCACGACGCGCGACAACGCATAACACGACCCGACAAAACAAAAACGTCTCGATAAAATCAAGACGCCGACATCACGCATAGACAGGCGCGCAACACAAAAACACGACACGATTGCAGCCCGCAAAAAGATGCGTTCAAAAAGCCGTCAAGAAAAAATTAAAACAAAAACAAAAAAGTTTCGATGGCTGTCATGACGCTCACGCTTTCTGGGTGACACGAATACGGACATGTCGCGCACAACGAAAAAACATAACGCATGTGTGATCGTAAGCAGCGGTGTGACATCGCGCTATGACGAACAATACCGCCGAACAAAAAGAAACACCTCGCCACATCGCGCATACGACAACGAATCCACCCAGGCAGCCGCGCACAATCGGTTGTCGAGCGCGTGTATTTCATGTATGCTTACTCGTTGCCACGCCCGACAAAAAAGAGAGGTGTCCGATGGTAAAGAGAGAAGCGTGGATCAAAAGGCGTTTCGTCTTCGATCTACCGGTATGGATGTTTCCAAATATTGTGGAGCGGCTGCGCGGAACACCCGCAAGGCTGGAAGACCGCATAAAGTACGTTGGCCCCGAGGTGTTGACGCGGAGACTGCACGACGGCTGGTCGATACAGGAAAACGCCGGTCATCTCGCCGACGTGGAAGAGCTGTGGCGGAACAGACTGGATGATTTCGAAAAAGGTTTGGACGAGTTGACCCCGGCCGACATGAGCAATGCACGTAGCAAAGCGGCGGAGCACAATTCAAAATCAATAGAGGATATACTCGCGGCGTTTCGCACGGAACGCGGGGATTTCGTCCAGCGTTTGGAGAGCTATGACGAGGCGATGGTGGTGAGACCGGCGCATCATCCGCGGCTGGATGCCACGATGCGGGTCATTGACCTCGCGTTTTTCGCCGCTGAGCATGACGATCACCATCTCTCGAGAATCACCGAACTTATACGGGCCGCATCGCTGTAGGGCGTCGTTGACGGTTGCCGTTGCAAGACGCCGTTGAATTGCAAGCGACAAAAGGTCCGAACGGCGCCGGCGCTGAACGAATGACACGAGCTCGACTCAGCGGCTCAGCGACTGAACATTGATTTCATCATGCCCCACGTGGTGATTTTTACGGGCACCGTGGATTCGATATGAAACTCCCACGTGAGAAGACCGGGAGTCCCATCCAGGAACGAACATTCCACCTCGACACAAGAGTAGCTCTTGAAATCATCCGGCGCTTCGAAATGAACGACAACACCGCGGTACTCGCCGGGCGCCAGGATCATCGACGGCGGATTGACGGTTATGACCCATCCTTCCGGAACGACAACGTCCAATGAAACGGTTTCGGACTGGAGTCCCGGATTGACCACACCGATAAACTGGTCGTGGTTCATCCCCGGGCCCAACGCGATCCAGTTGTCGCTCTGGTTGGAACAGTTGTTCGACTCGTCGGTTTCCGACACAACTTCGTTGAGGTCGGCATTCCCCCATGAGTGTGTCCACGCGATTCCCGCAAAGGTCGCCATCCTCGTTTCCGAATGGCCCGCCGGAATTGAGGGAATTTCAAAATCCTCTACCTGCCCCATTCCAACCTCCGACACGCCGATCCGCAGCGCGGAAGCATCGGACTGGGAACTGCCGTCATTGTGAACGGTCACCGTGACGTACGTCAGATTGTAGGTCGAGCTTTTGACGATAGTGATGTCATCCGCCCAGACGGCGAGATCCGGCTGGGCGAGAGCGGGACATATCGGCAAAAAAACGGCCATCAACGCCACGGATACGAGGCACAGGAGCGGCTGAAAACTGTTCATGATTCGACTCCTGGATTGGCGATAAACGCATCGAAAAACCGGGCCGCCGCAGGACGATCTCCGGCACATTTCTCGGAGCCACACCACCGGCGCCAAATCCCGCGTGCCGATGGGGTCCGCGAGAACGAGAAAAACTCGTAAGAACTTGAAATACCTTGAGGTTCGGGCCCGGCGTTCACGCCCGCGAAACGACACCCGGGGCGGGAAATTCGGACCGCCTCAATCAGATTGCGAACTTTGCTGCTTTGGTTTATATTATGGCGTCACGCCATAAGTGATTTACTTGCCGCAGGTTTTCAAGAATGCAAGATCCGGGCCCTCCCCGCGCGTGACCCGGTGCCAAATCACTCGAACAAGACAACCACCAATCGACCCTTCCGGGCCGATCGATCGAATTAAGGGAGGAAGAAGAAGCATGCTGGAGAGAGAAACAATTATCGAAGCGCTTCGTGGGATTAAGGACGTCGAGGGTGACGGCGACCTCGTTACGAACAATAGAATTCAAGATGTTGAAATCGATAACGGCCGGGTAAAAGTGACCATTTTCCTCGCCACCCGGGATAAGGACGAGAAGCTCAGGATCGAGGATGAATGCTTCGACGTTCTCGCCAAGACGAAGGGTGTGCTCGACGTTCAGATTGTCATGCAAGGCCCGCAGGTTGTCGACGGCGCCGAGGGTCAGACACACCAGCACGCACAAACCCCGCCGCCGTCGGGAAATCCATTTGACGGCCAGGCCCCGATTCCGGGTGTGAAGAATATCATCGCCGTCGCGAGTGGCAAAGGCGGCGTCGGCAAGTCGACGGTATGCGTTAATCTTGCCCTCGCGCTCCAGCAGCGCGGCGCGAAGGTTGGCCTTCTCGACGCCGACATTTACGGCCCGAGCCTGCACATTCTTCTCGGCGTCACCGATCGGCCGACCGCGGGGACGACAAAGGAAATCGCCCCCGTCGAACAGGATGGTCTCAGGTTGATGTCGCTGGGGTTCCTGACCGATCCAAACACGCCGGTCATCTGGCGCGGCCCGATCGTGATGGGCGTCGTGAAGAAATTTCTTGAGGAAGTCGAGTGGGGAGAGCTCGATTATTTGATGATCGATCTCCCGCCGGGCACGGGTGACGCGCAGCTTACCCTCGTGCAGACGGTGCCGCTCACCGGAGCGATCATCGTGACCACGCCGTCACAGATCGCGCTCGTTGACGCGGAAAAGGGTTTGAGAATGTTTAAAGAGGTCAAGGCGCCCGTCATCGGAATCGTCGAGAATATGAGCACGTTCGTCTGTCCGCACTGCGGCGAGAAGACAGATATTTTCGACAAAGACGGCGGTGAGGCCATCGCCGCAAAAACGTCGACGCCGCTGCTCGGCAAGATCCCTCTGGACCCGAAGGTGCGGGCGGACGGCGATAGAGGGGTGCCGATAGTCAAGTCGGACGGTGACTCGCCGATTTCAAAAGCATTTTTGGATGTGGCGGACAAGATCATGACACGGTATCCTGTGGAAAGTATTTAGAAACACCTTTGGATGTTGGTAACAAAAGTGGAGGTAAGACGTGGACGAGATTCGCAAGAAAATTGAAGAGGCCATCAACATGATCCGGCCGTCTCTCCAGGCGGACGGCGGCGACGTCGAAATGGTTGATTTCATCGACGGAGTTGTTCAGCTCAGATTGAAGGGCGCGTGTCACGGCTGCCCGAGCGCGGCGATAACGCTTCACCAGGGAATCGAGCGCTTTCTCAAGGATAGAATCCCGGAAGTCACGGGAGTCGAAGCGGTCTAGCAAAAACAACCGGCACGCGCGGGCACAAAAAAACAATTACACCCAGGCTCGAGCCGGCATCGGCACATCCACCAACCGGTAGTTGGAAACAGGCATGTCCAAAAGAGCATCGCTTACGAAATCATCAAGGGCGGCGGAAGAGAAGCTGGCAAGTCGTGTCAAGCAGCTCGAACTCTTGACCGAGTCGTCACGTCTGCTCAACTCGACACTTGATTTCACACGTCTCCTCCAGTTGATCATGAAGGTCGTAAAAGACGCCCTCAATGTCGAGACGGTGTCGATCCTCCGGTATGATTGGGACAAGACCCACATGGTGTTCGAACTCTCGCGGGGCAAGCACGGGCGCGAAATCCGCGGGGTCAAGATACCGTTGGGGGTGGGTGTCGTTGGGTGGGTCGCCAAGTTTAAGAAGCCCGTCGTCGCGAACGATATTAGTAAGGACAAACGATTTTTGCCCGAACTGGAGAAGAGGTTCGGGCTCAGGACGCGTTCGATAATGAGCATCCCGCTCAAACGTGGAAACCGTTTTATCGGCGTCCTGGAAGCGGTCAACCGCAAGGGCAAGAAACCTTTCACAAAAGACGATCTCGAAGTTTTCCTCGCACTTGGAAATAATATTGCCACAGCGATCGAGAACGCGCGCCTCTTCCGCGAGGCCGAGAAAAAACAGCTCGAAGTCGAGCTGCTCTACAATATCAGCGTGTCGATGGGAAAGTCGCTGGTCCTCGACGACGTGCTCGAACAGATTCTCGCGAGCCTCAAGAAACTCATCTGCCACGAAGCCGCCGCCATTTTTGTCCTCGACCGCAAGAGCCAACTCCTGGTGAGTGAAATCCACTACGGGTACGATCCCGGAAAAGAAGAACGTATTCTGCTCAAGCTCGACGAGGGTGTGGTTGGCTGGGCGGCCCGGAACAAGAAAGGGATCATCGTCCCCGACTGCTCAAAAGACAAAAGATATGTGAACGCCCGTAAGGAGACGGAGTCAGAGATGGTGGCGCCGATGCTCAGCGGCGGCAAGGTGATCGGCCTCTTCAATATAGAGAGCAATGCGAAACGTATTTATCGCGAAGCCGACCTCAAGCTCCTCGAGATGTTCGCCGCGCAGGCGTCCGTGTCTATCGAGCGCGCCCGTCTCTACGAGGAACAGCAAGTCAAACGGGAGATCGAACGCGAACTCCGGCTCGCTAGGACCGTTCAGCAGTTTTTTACCCCAAAACAATCCCACAAGGTCGGGCCGTATACGCTAACGGGCCGCAACTATCCCTCGCTCGAGCTCAGCGGTGACTATTTTGATTTCTTCCCGTTGAAAGAGCCCTACGCCGCCTTCGCCATCGCTGATGTGGCGGGCAAGGGTGTGCCCGCGTCGATAATCATGTCGAGCTTCCGGACCATCCTGCACACGGCGGCGCCGTACTTCACACGGGCGAGGGATATCGCCCAGCGTGCGAATGAAATACTTCTCGAAACGGTCCGCCCCAACGATTTCGTTACCGCGTTCTTTGGTGTTCTCAACCACGAAACCGGCGAAGTGACCTACTGCAACGCGGGGCACAATCCTGCGATCTTGATGAAGAAAGACGGGAGTCACGAACTTCTCGAAACCGGCGGGCCCGTGCTTGGTGTTTTCGAATCGTTCGATTTTGAACAGGGCAAGATCACGCTCGACGATTCGCTCCTGTTCTGCTACACCGACGGTGTTGTCGACGCGGCGAACAGCGCCGAGGAACCCTATGAGATGGAACGGCTTCTCAAATATCTCAAAACCCACCGGGAATCCGCCCCCAGCCGGATCTGCTCCGGTCTTCGCCGCGAGCTCAAGGACCATGTCAAGGACATGCCCCAGCTCGACGATATGACCTTCCTCGTTCTCAGAAAATAGACTGACATAACGCTTCCAGTTTTTGCCCGAACTGGCTTAGCATCTGCGTTGGGCCGGATTTCATTTATTGAAATCAGTTCCGGCCGCATGGATGGCATCAGGATATACGCTTAAATCATCAGCTCTTGTCATCTTTCGGATCGGCGCGCATGCTCAGGCAGATCTTCCATGTGATTGTCTCTGTGTTGTTGTGGGTGGTGTTTGTGTACTACTGGATGATCGTCATCCGCCGGCCCATGAATCCCGACACAAAAATGGCGTTGATATGCCTGGCCGTGCTCATCGTGTTGAGCGCGGCTTACTTGTTTTGGTGGATCTATTACAATATCCGCCTGCACAAAAAAGTGGGGGAGAGACGCGTCCAGCGGCGCGACGTGGGGGAGCCGACACACGATTATCTCGGACGAGAACTCCTGATGGAAAACCGCGACGCGCTGAGCAAAGCGAATTATGTCCGGGTCATCATTCGAGACAGAATTACGTCGAAGAAGAAGCTGTTCTGGCCGGACGATTTTCAGGATAGAGGCGCCCCGTGATCGATATCCCGACACTTATGGAATCGATTCAGCGGAACCCGGTGTATCTCGCCGCGCTCATCTTTTTTGCGTGGTATCCGATATTCAGCAGTTCGTTGTGGGTGATATCGAGCGTCGTGTTCTTCTTCAGACGCGAACGCCGCGTGCCGCCGCCCGGCGACACCGGCTACACCCCGTTTGTGACCGTGCTGATGGCGGCTTTCAATGAGGAAGAACATATTGTTAGCACGATCATCGGTTGTTTGAAGATCGACTACCCCAATTTTGAAATTGTTATCGTCAACGATGGATCGACGGATGCGACCGTCGACAAGATCCGACCATTTGCCCAGGCGGGCAAGGTTCGTCTTATCGACAAGTCGAAGAACGAAGGCAAGGCGATGGCGTTGAACGATGCCATCCCGCTGACAAATGGCGAAATCCTGCTCATCCTCGATGCCGACGCCGTCCCCGATTCGGGCATCCTTAACGCGATGGTGCCGCATTTTCGCGCGGGGCGAGTCGGGGCGGTCACGGGGAACCCGCGTGTCCTGAACCGACGGAGCCTGCTTGCCAAGATGCAGGCGATTGAATTCGCGTCGATCGTGTCGCTCCAGCGACGCGGCGCTCGCGTGTGGGGCAAGCTCCTTACAATGAGCGGTGTTGTCGGCGCTTTTCACCGCAACGCGCTTCTCGACTCGGGATTGTTCAGCCCCGAAATGTCCACCGAAGACATCGACCTCACGTGGAAACTCCAGCTCAAGTTTTATGACATCCGTTACGAGCCGCGCGCGATTGTGTGGATGCGCGTGCCCGTGAGTCTCGGCGGGTTGTGGCGGCAGAGACGGCGGTGGGCGACGGGTCTCGCCCAGGTCATTCGCCGGCACGGAAAGGAAACGCTTTCCTGGAAGGCGCGGCGGCTCTCGCCCGTGCTCATCGAATCGTATCTGTCGATTCTGTGGGCGTACTGCTTCGTGGTGTTCGTCGTGTTGTGGGCGGTGTCGTACGCGACGGGGTATCCCCCGATCGGCGCCTCTCCGATTCCAAACTACTGGGGGATGCTTATCGGGACGATGTGTCTCGTGCAACTGTTTGTCGGCGTGCTCCTCGACAGGCGCTACGATCGCCACCTGCCGTGGTACTACAGTATCGCCGTGCTCTACCCGCTGATCTATTGGATGTTGATGGCGACGGTGACTTTTGTGTCGACGCCGGGCGGTTTGCTGCGCACGCGGAACAACGGCGAACCGGCGCGTTGGAAACCGGTGAGAGAGGTCGGATGACAATGTTCGAATTGAAATCACCCACCGCCACGCGCCTTGCCGCACTACTGCTGCTATTTATAGTAGGCGCGGGCGGCGCCACGTTCGCGCGAACAGAACAGGCACGGGTGGCATCGGTGGGGCCCCCAGAGCGGCGGAGCGAAGCGAGCACGCGTGGGGAAACCGATGACAGAACCCGTGCCGGGTTGTCAGGCGCGAGTACTGCGGCCGAAAACAGAGCCCGAGCCGGGTCAGTGCTCGCGGAAGCGCGGACGGCGGCGGGCGAGGATCGGCACCGCGACGCGATTCGCTTGTACCTCGAGGCGCTCGAGCTCGATTCTGATTTCGAATCGACCGTGTCCCTCGAACTCGGGCATCAGTACACATGGGCCGAGGTTCCAGATTCCGCGATTGTTTGGTATGCCAGGTACCTCTCCTATCACCCCGGCGACATCGAGGCGAGCATGGGGATCGCACGCGCGTTGAGTTGGGCGGACGATCTCTACGACGCCGAAGATTACTATCTCGAATTACTTCCAAAGAGCAAGAAAGAGTGGCCGTATGTTTTGCTCGGACTTGCGAGGGTGGCGGCGTGGCAAGAAGACCGGCAGACCGCCGAGGAGATTTACGACTATCTCCTCGAACGCGATCCCAAAAATATGGAAGCACGGCTCGGCCGCGCGCAAATTTTGAACTGGTCGAGCAGGCACAGGGAGGCCCGCGCTCAATACGAGGACGTCCTCAAAGACCATCCCGGCAATACCGAGGCGGTAAAAGGACTCGCCGAGTCGCTTTTCTGGATGGGCCGCGCGGATCTCGCGATCGAAGCGATTCAACATGCCGAGCCTTCCGACGACCTTGAGCAATTGAAGCAAACCATCGAAAACTCGCCGCAGCCCAACGGGTCGGTGTCATATCTCTACTCCGAAAACACCGATGACGGGTCGTATGGACGAACGCTCTTTTCGGCGTCGTTCCCGTCCGGGTACAGCACCGAATTCAGCGCGTCCTACGTTCACGGCGCGCTCAAAAAAGACGGCGTTCCCGATATCGGCCGCGACCAGTTCTGGCTGTCGCTCGAACACAGATTCTCTGAGCTGCTGATGATGTCGCTGAAGGGCGGTTACGAGGTGAACCGGTTTGACGCGATAACGGTTCCGCCGTCCACCGAGGCGGTGAGTGATTTCAACCTGATGCTTTGGGACGTGTACTTCACGCTGACGCCACGCGACTGGGTGCGCTTTGACCTGGGGTCGTCGAGACAAACCATGACGATCCCCGAACCGGTGTATCGCGGGATATCCGTGACGAATTTCAACGCCGGGCTTGACTGGCGAGTCGCGCATCGGGCGGTGACGTTCTGGGAACTGAGGTTTTCGAACTACAGCGACGGCAACTCGCGGTTCGCCTTGCTTCACCGCGGCGAATGGACGCCTCCGGTCCACGTGCCGTACAAGTTTTTTAACCAGACCACACTCATCGAGGGAATCGACTACTTCAACTTTGCCGAGGAAAAGAGCAACGGGTATTTCAACCCCGAAAACTATACGAATCTCTACCTGGGGTTGCGGTATGTGACCGACCTGGGGCGGCGTGTCCGGCTCAGGATCGAAGGCCGTTTTGGCACAGAGAGGGACAGCGGCGCCGGATGGGCGAGCATCGGCTCTTTTGACGGAGAACTCAGTGTCCGTGTGGTGGGCGGCGTTTATGTTCGGACCGGTTATTACAAATCGGGGTCGCGCGTCACCTCTCCCGACGGGTTCCGGTCCGAAGGCGTATTTATGACGATCGACTTTGCGAGGACGCGTTAGACATGACACGCCGTTCCATTATAATGACCGAACTTCGAACCGCGTCGCTGATCGGGGCTGGGTCGGCATTCTTGTTTGTTGTCGCGCTCATGGTGATGGCGTGCCTGGCGCCGCAAACGCAAGCCCCGTACGACACAACTTTACGCGACATATCGGCGAAATCAATAGCGGCGCGGAGCTCGGCGGCGTCCCCGTCCTCTGTCATCACTATTTGCGCGCGAAGACAACGCCGTGTTGGTTTTGTCAAAATCCTCGGGGCGCTCTTTCTGAATCTGCCGCTTCTCGGCAACGTTGACGTATGGACACAGTCCGCCTGCTCGTTCGAAAAGCAGTTGGCGTATCTGGCGGAGAACGGATACGAGTCGGTCGGACTCGACAAACTCATCGCGTGGCAGCGGGGGTACGGGGGACTCCCGCCAAAGCCGGTGGTGATTACATTCGATGACGGCGACCGCAGCGCTCTCGAATTTGCGCGGCCGATACTCGAACGGTATGGTTTCAAAGCGACGCTCTTTGTCGTGACGTCGAAGGTGGGGACGAAGTGGGACCGGGTGGACTGTTTGACATGGGATGAACTCCGCGCCATGCAGGAGTCGGGTGTTTTCTCCATCCAGTCGCACTCGCACGATCTTCACCGCAAAGTCAAGACACGCCATGGAATGATCCCGGTGTTTGTCGCCGCGGGCCTTGGATTGCACGATCCCCCGGGTGGGTCGTCATGGCAGGGAATGGTGTGCGAGGATTTAAAGACGTCCCACGCGTTGATAAAAGAACATCTCGGCGTGGAACCGCGTTTTCTCGCATGGCCGTACGGATTTGCCAGTGCCGTGCTCGACAGTGTGGCGATGAGCGCGGGCTTCGAGGCCACATGCACGCTCGAGGAGGGAACGAACTCCCCCCAGCCATTTGCGACGACGGCGCCGTACAGGGACAGACTCGAACTCCGTAGATTTACAATTACGGCGAGAACGACGATGAAGGATTTTCGATTGATATTTGGTGAAGATTTTCCGGCCGCGGATGCCATAGCGGGGACAGAAGACCGCGGCGGCTTTTTTGGCCTACTTGAGAACGGTGATCTTGACGGTCCGTGACGCGGACCCCGCCGTCACCTTTACGAAGTACACTCCGCTTGCCACACGATCCCCGGTTGAACTCTCCCCATTCCAATGAAACGTGCGCACACCCGAGGAGAGCGGTCCGTTCCACAAGCGTTTGACGAGGCGCCCCGACGTGTCGAAGATGGCGGCCTCTACATTAGATGGCGCCGGTATCTCGACCGCGATGGTTGTCGAAGGGTTGAAAGGGTTGGGGTACGAGGCCACATTGATGGTGTGCGCCGGTACGACGGGATCATCAACCGACGCCGCGGTGTCGCGCGTGAGATACCCACCCACCTCGTTGACATAGATCCTCTGGCCCCTGTAGAAAACATCGGTCACGCCCGGAGCGTAGAGGGAGAAGTCGGCTTCATAACGGTCCATGTTTATCGCGGAGCCCGAATTCGCGATCGTCATTGGGCCGTTTCCTATCGTGACATAGTTGGTGCCGTTCGCGCTGAAAGTGGTTGCGTCGATGAGCGAATACTTCTCCACGCCGCCGCCGTTAAAGCGGACGAGCGCAAGACCGGCGTCGGTCTCAATGTCTTCGTCTGTTATGTCCCAGACTGCCGCGGGATTCGACGCGCCTGACGGCAGCGTGTGCGACACGATGCCGCCGGATGTGTTGACGAGAAGATGATCGGTGTCGCCCGTCGGCCATTCGACTGCCACGCTGAAACCCCACGATTCGGTGGTGCTGGTGACGACGGGCGGGACAACGCCCGCGTCCCCCGGGATCAGGACAAAGGCAAACATTGGATTTACGGCCGTCGTCCTCAGCGACAGAATATTCGAGTCCGGGTCGGGGACGAGATTATTGAAATGAGCGATCGATTTCTGGAGCTGGTTGAACGCCGGATTGAGTACATGGATATCGAGGAACGCGTTGCCGTCCGCGATGTGGATCGGATTCGACGTGGTGTCGATCGTGTTGTCCCGTCCGGTGTGCAGCCGCCACTCGTAGGTGTGCGGAGCCCCGTCCTTTTCGATGTCGTCGATAATTATGAAGTACGGTGGTGTGCCGGGGTCGCGGACGACAAAGACCGAGCGGTACGCGTGGTCGACGGGGTTGGCGCCCTGGTAACCCCACGACCAGTCGGTTTTGGGGAAGGGGAAGGACGGGTTGTTGAGGGGGCTGTGGGTGGTGTAAGCGGATGTCGCATCGCCGAGAAGGTAGTCAGAGAAATCGTTAACGATGTGCGTCCGAAACCGCCCGTCGGTGCCGATTGACGCGCCCGAGAAATGCTGCCCGGCCCCGTCGATAAACACCATGTTGTGCGCTTCGCTCTCTCTCGGTAGCGTTCCCGAACCGTGGTCCATGGCGAAGTGGGCGCCGTACGCATAAAGCGTGAACTGGTTCTGGTCTTCCTGGGAGTGACCGCCCTGGAACTGTCCCGAATAGAAACTAAACATCACATCACCGGATGTTGCGCCCACGGGCCAACCCGACCGATAGTAGTAGAGTCCCCTGTGTTCCCAGACGACGCTCGCCGGCAAAACTGTTTCGGGTTGAATCGGTGTGAGGTTCTGGTTCCAGAGCACCGTGCCCGCCTTGTCCGCCTCCGTCCCGGAATTGTGCCCGTATATACCCGCGACATGATCCCAAATGTACGCGGAGAGTCCGCTGCCCCACGCGGTCTGCGCCCAGTCGAAGTATGTCGTATGCTGCGATAGAGGGTGCTCGAGGTATTCGCTGTCCTGGATGTTGTTCGTCATTGCCCCGCCGTCGGGGTGAAGTTCGAATGCGAACCATTTCTCCATATTGCGAATCTTGCCGTCCTGCGAGAAATCATAGCCGTCGTAGCGAAGACGCGCCCAGAAGTAGTAGATGAGATTCCGCATGCTCCAGGCCCCATACAACGCTCCCTCATTGTATGCGCCTTCTTCGTCGACATGATATTTGAGCCATGTGTGGATGAGGTAGTCGGCGCGGTCGATCGCGTATTCAATTTTGTACGGTTCGATTTCGCCATCGAGACAAATCGCCGCAAGCCCCAGCGACGACGCAATCATCACGCTCACATTGCTTAAGTAAGGGCGGTACGACCAGATGTCATAGTCGTCATCGGTCGAGAACAAATCGATGTAGCTTTCGATCTCGTCACGAATGTACGTCCGCTCGCTCTCTTCGGCGTCGCCAAAAAACATGTCGTAACCGAGAACCAGCGAGCGAAGACGGAGCGCACTGTTGAAGTTGTCGAAATCGGGGCCCCACGTGTCGGCGATGTAGACGGTGAGGTCATGGCCGAGAAGATATGGCGCCGGGTCGGGTGGTGATTCGAGGGCGGACCCCATGCCGAGATTTGGGAATGTCGAAATACCGTAGTTGTCGTCGAGAAGTTCTTCGGTTGTCGATCCGGGGTAAATGTACTGGATGACAATCCGGATAAAAGAATACGCGAGGTCGTCATTGCCGCCGTCCCGGACCTTATTATAGAGCGCGGGAATATCGGACTGGGTATAGAGCAGCTTGGGATGGTTGGCCGCGTAGACCGAATCGTTGAGGACGAGCCCGTCGTTGTCCCGGCCGGTCGGCGTAGCCGACGTGGCCGAAGCCGCGAGCGCCCCCAGAATAAGGGGCACCACGAGACAGAAGGCGAGACGTCCAGCCAAGGTGCAGCGCATAGTATCCTCGCGTCTCTTCCTCCGCAGGGCATGCGGAAATCGATTGAGAGCCGTGACAGGCGGGCGGACCCACAACTCTCTTAAGCCTTTTGCCCTAAATCGTTGACAAGGCTATGGATATAGTTTACAGCAACTGGAGCCAAAAGTCAATCAGCCCGCAGCCATCGCTTGTGTCTATACCCGTAATTGATATATAATATTGAAAGAGATAAAGCACCCGCGTGACGAGCGGGGGCAAACGGTTGTTGGCGATAATCTTGCTTTTTCCGCGCACGCGATGGGGAAAAAGGGGATTGGCATTGCCCGTTATTGCGCATTGTTTCACAAGTGACTCAATGACTCACGCACCCGTTTTCCCCGCCGCTTTTTTTGCATCTGGAGGTCAGAATGACATCGCAATTTGCCGCGCTTCTCTCCGTCGCTCTTGTTATCTCGCTCATCGCCGCCCCGGCGACCTCTGCGAAAATCGACGGATCCAACGACATGTCCTGGCTCGACGGCTTCACACTTGTCGTTCTCGACACGGACGATATCTCGAGTCTTCACAACGCACGCGCAACCATCCAGTCCCACGGCGGACGAGTGGCGATCATGTCGCCCCCGTCAATGATACTCGGGTGGATACCGTTTGACCGCCGCGCGGAACTGATCGGTCAGGCGGGGATCACGGCAATTTATGACACCGAAGTGCTGCCGGGCGAGGTGAAGGCCGACGATTTTCAATCGAACGCGATGGTGAAGTTCTTCAACGCGGCGGCACGCGGCGATGTACAGAAGAAACATTTTGAGGAAATGTCCACCACCGAGGCGCTGGACCGCAAACCGATACCGAATGACGCGCGACAACGCCCTGATTTTAATTACGACGATTATATAGAGAACCTCGAGTCTGTCGGCCTCAATGTAGCGCAGCTCAAGGATCGCGGGATTCTCTTGGAAAAATCCCCGGCGTACGGATCCAACAGCGAGAGAATGACGGGAACGATTTCGTTGTCGATCTTCATGGTTGAAAGCAATGGAACGATCGATCCCGACATTTACACCTGGTCGCAGGAACACATGGACGAGTACGTGATGAGTGCGAGTACCGGGCTTGCCTGGTGGACGTCGAAGGCGTATGAAAACTTCGACTGCTGGAATGCCTTCCTCGTTCGCTTCTACCCGGGAACCGATTCGCGCTGTCAGCAGGGGTACGAGCCGATCATCCAGACGTCGAAGACGTCGAACGATTGGATCAACCGATTATGAACAATTTTGGTTTTGGATCGACCAGTGTATTTACAAACACCAACTCTTTTAACACATGGCAACGTTCGAACTATGGGACGGACTGGGCGTACTCGGCATTTGTCGCCTACAACCCGCCGCCCGCCGCGACGCAGTATCTGTTCGGCGGCTCCGCGTGGGCCTATCTCGGTGGGCCCTTTACCCAACTTCTCTCCAGGAGTTATGGGTGGGATCCGAGTCAGGTCTTGACGCACGAGACGGGGCATATCTTCAATGCGTGCGACGAGTATGCGGAGAGCGGCTGCGGCTGTACCTGCGGCACCGAGCTCAATCGTAACTGCGAGAACTGTGACGGGTATCCGCACGGGTCGTGCATGATGAACAACAACGCATTCGGTCTCTGCCAGTACACGCCGGCGCAAATCGGGTGGGACGGCAACGGGTGCGCGCCGGCGCCTCTCAGTGCGCCGACGGCCTCGGCGTCTGCCCCCGACAACGATTTCCAGGGTGTCACCACCACGATCACCATTTCGGGATCCAACTTTGTTCACGGCGCCTATGTTGAAATGGGTCCCGACATCACGCTCAACTCCTTGACCTTTATCGACGCCAACACATTCGAGGCCACGATAACCATCGATAACGACGCGGCGATTGGACTCCGCGACATCGAGGTGTTCAACCGCGATCTTCAGTCGGCCGTAATTTCGAACGGTTTCGAGGTCAAAGAGACGACGAAACACTACCTCTCGCCCACGGGCGCCGGGGTTTTTCCGTACATCACACCGGCCAATGCGGCGAACACACTCGCCGACGCGATAAGCGCAACCGGCGCGGGGGACTCGCTCCTCGTCGCCTCGACGACCTACACCGGTGTCGATATCACGATCGCCGACGGGGTCAAGATGTACGGCGCGTATGACAGCGGATTCTCTTCGCGCGACCTCGTGTCGGGCAAGACCGTTCTCGACCTGACCGGCAACATCGAGATCGGACCGGCGACGACGGCCGAATCGGTTCTCGACGGTTTTGAAATTATGAACGGCACCGGTGGCTCGCAGCTTCTGCCCATCGCGGGCAAGTACGGAGGCGGTGTCTGGGTCTACAATGCGACGGCGACCATCGCCAACTCGTATATCCACGACTGCGACGCCGACAACGGAGAGTATGGCGCGGGCGGTGGCATCTATGCGAACAACAGCGCGCTGGCGCTGGTCAATACGGAGATAGAATTGTGCGGTGCCGGGCAGGGCGGCGGCATTTTTGTCGACGGCGGAAGCCTGACGATGACCGGCTGCACCATTCAAAACAACGATCTGATTTATACCGCGGAGAACGCCAAGGGCGGCGGCGTATACGTCGGCAATTCAACGTCGGCGACATTTTCCGGCAACACCATCGACGCCAACTCGGCTGACGTGGCTTCCTCCATGGGATATGGCGGTGGTATTTATATCAAGAACACAACCAGTGTGTCGATGGACGGCGATGTCGTATCGAACAACATCTCCGGATTGGCGGGAACGATTGGATATGGTGGCGGAATCCATTTGGAAGGTTCGCATCTGACAATGACGAACGTCACGCTCGACAACAACCAGGCCAGGACCATTGGTGGCGGAATCGATACCGACGGAAGCTCGACCTTGTCGATGACGGGCTGCAAGATACTCAACAATACTGGAATGATCGGCGGCGGCGCCTATCTCGCGTCGACCGAGAGTTTCGTCAATCACAACCTCTGGGTTGGAAATAGCGGAACGGCCAGCTATATGTTGAATGCGACCAGCGGGAGTTTCAACGGCAACACCATGAACGCCAACACCGGTTCCTCCGTGGGTGGCGCGTATTTCTCCAACACGGCGATTTCGGTGATGAACAACATCATCGCGAACTCGACGGGGTTCGGTCTCTCCTGCAGTGGGACGACCCTGCCCACGCCGCTTTACTGCAATGTGTGGAACAGTTCCACCGCCGACTACAACGGTGTGACGCCGGGCGCCGGCTGCATATCGCAGGATCCGTTGTTCGTCGATCCGGCGTCGGGTGATTTCCATCTGGCAATGCACTCGCCCGAAATCGATCGCGGTAACCCCGATCCGGCCTATGACGACCCCGACGGTTCACCCGCCGACATGGGAATCTACGGGTCGCACGCGTTCGACATGGATCATCCCGTGTATGTAAAGAATCTCTCGGCGGCCATTGCGGGCGGGAATGCGATCATCTCGTGGAGCGCGAACCCCGAGGCCAACGTCTCGAGTTACGCGGTTTACAAGGACATCGATGGATCGTTTATACCGGCGGCGGCCAACTTCATCACAACGGTGACGGCGCCGGACACGGTGTACGATGACGGCACGGCGGTTGCGGGGACGTATTACAAGGTCTCCGCCGTCAACTCGCTCGCCTATGCCGGCGGGTATGGCGGACCGGTTGAGCCCGTGGCGACGGGAATCGGTGACGACATCGCCGCGTTTGCCGATCGGCTCTATCAGAACCATCCCAACCCGTTCAACCCGACGACACGAATCCGCTACGAGATCAAGGCGCAGACACATGTGTCGCTCGTCGTGTTCGATGTCCAGGGACGGCAGATCAAAACACTGGTCAACGAGGTCAAGAGCCCGGGGCAGTTCACAGCTGAATGGAACGGGACAAACGCAAATGGCTCGCGCGTTTCGACGGGAGTCTATTTCTACAGGCTGAGCGCCGGCAACTTCAACCAGACCATGAAAATGGTGATGTTGAAATAAATCGCACGGGCGCGTGGGATGATTTCAAAAAAAAGAGGGCTCCGGCAAATCGCCGGGGCCCTCTTGTAGTCCGGGGCGCGGCCGTCTAACCGCCGAAGAGATTGACGAGAAAGAGACTCAGTAGCGGCGCGTAGGTGATGATCAACAGGCCGAGAAGCAGCAGGAGGAGGTACGGGATGCTCGCGACATAGAGCGACACCACCGGCTGGTTGAATCGGTATGACGATATAAAGAGATTGAGCCCCACCGGCGGTGTGAGATACCCGATTTCAAGATTGGTGAGAAAGATGATTCCCAGGTGGACCGGGTGAACGTCGAACCCGAGCGCGACGGGGACGATCAAGGGGACGACGACGATGAGCGCTGAGAAAATGTCCATCAGGCAGCCGACGATAAGCAGGAACACATTCAACAGGAGAAGGAATGTGTACTTGCTCGAAATGTATGACTTCATCCAGTCGAGTATCAGCAGCGGTACTTCGGCGTCGATCAAATAATTGGTGAGCGCGATGGCGCACGAAAGGATTATCAAGATGCCGCCGACGAGCGTCATGCTCTCCGCCGTGATGCGGGGCAGCTTGCCGAGCGGGATGTCCCTGTAGATCAGGACTTCGACGACAAACGCGTAAAGCGCAGTGATCGCCGCCGCCTCCATTACCGTGATGATGCCGCCGTATATCCCTCCGAGAATGATGATGGGAAGCGGGAGTTCCCACGCGGCGCCCCTGACCGCGCGGATGATTGCGCGGAGCGATACCGGGTCGCGTTTTATGCCCTGCTTTCTCCCCGTGTGGATGCCGTAGACGGAGAGAACGCCGACGAGGAGGATCCCCGGGACGAGCCCCGCGAGAAAAAGGTCGTCGACATTCACCGACGCAACGTACCCGTAGACGATGAGCGGCAAGCTCGGGGGGAAGAGAAGACCCAGGCTCCCCGATGCGGTGAGGAGGCCGAGTGAGAATTTCTTCGAATAGCCTTCCTTCAAAAGAGCGGGGTAGAGAAGTCCGCCCATCGCGATGATCGTCACACCCGACGCGCCCGTAAACGCGGTGAAGATCGCGCACGACACCAGCGCGACCACGGCGAGTCCGCCGGGGAAGAATGCGTGCGAGAGCGCGACGAGCCGGTCTGGCGCTTTGCTGTGCGCGAACAGGTACCCAGCGAATGTGAAGAGCGGTATGGCGATCAGAATTGGCGACCCGGCGAGTGTGTACATCGCGACGCCCACCGAAGAGATGTCGATCTCGGCGCCCTTGAACGCGATGAGCGCGATGCCCCCAAGCGCGGCGAACAACGGCACGCCGAATAAGACAAGAAGAGCGATTATGAGGGCGATCAGTATAGCCATTAGTCTTCCGATCCGTCCTCGATAGGGTCGTCCGGCGTGTCTTCGTTTGTTGGGACGTCGCCGGTGTCGGCGCCGGTGGGCGTGGGCTCTGCGTCGACCTCGATTCCGAATTCATCCCATTCCATGGGCTTGATCTCGGGCGGACACCATGTATTGAAGAGACTCCTGTATGAAATCAGAAAAAAGGCCAGCGGCAGAACTGCCTGCAGGACCCATATGTCGACATTGAGGAATGCTTTTTCGCCAAACGACTTTTCGTCGATGACGAGTTTGAGCGCGGCAAAACCGAGAATCGAGGCGGCAAAGGCCGTCGCGAGATAAACGATCTTGTCACGGAAGACGCGAGTCTTCGGCCCGAGGAAACGTGTAAACACGTCGATATTGATATGACGCATTTTGCTCGTGGCGAGCGCGGCGCCGAGGCATCCCAGCCAGAGAACGGCGTGCCGCATCAACGGGTCGGCCCACAGCAGGCCGCGGTGCCAGAAGTTGCGCAGCACGATCTGCAGGCATCCAAAAAAGATGAGCGATCCGAGGAGCAAGGCGATGATGGTGATTTCAAAACCACCGAGAAATCTGAACAGGCCGCGAAGCCGCGACGTCTTGTCCAGATAGGCGCGGATCAGTGACGCTACGACGATGCTCGAGGCAATGAGGATGTACGTGATGGTTGGATGTTCCACGTATTTGCCTTAAGGGTTTTTTGCCTCTTTGGGGTTCGCCCGATAGTCGTCGACGAGTACGGTCACGCGTTTGAGCAGGTCTTCGGGGTAGAGTTTACCGATCCCTTCCGTCCACGCGTCCCGGCCCTTTATGAAGAACGCCTTTTCGACCTGGGGATCGACTTCGAGGATGTCGACGCCCTCATCCTTGATTTCCTGGATGGCTTCCGCATTGCTCGTCCGTGTCTTGCCGATAAGAGCGTCCGAGTGTTTTCGGCAGATTGTTTTGAGTGTTGCCAGGTCGGCGGGGCTGACCTTCTTGAGCGATTTTTTGGACACGAGTAGTGCGCCGAACCCGTATGTGACCGGGACGTCGGTCATATATTTGACCCGGGTAAACCACTGGAGCGCGATGCAGGCGAGCGGCGCGTTGTACACCGCGTCGATGACACCCATCTGCAGCGATGTCAGTACGTCGGGAAGCGCCAATGGGATTGGCGATACATCGAACGCGTTGAAAAATATTTCGGCGAGCGCGTCGCCCGACCACGTCCACATCTTTGAACGTTGGAGTTCTTCCGGCGACCGTATCGGCGTATTCGAGAACAGATAGACAAAGCCGACGTCTCCCCAGCCGAGGAACTCGTACCCCTTGTCGGCGAACACCTCGGTGAAGTAGGGGTCCAGCTCGCCGCGAACGTAATCGACTTCCGCGTAATCCTTGAACATGAAAGGCAGCTCGATCACGCGAAATTCCGACGCGACCGCGCCGAGACCGAAACCGGTGAACCCGCCGCCGTGAACTTGTCCGTTTCGGATCTTTCTCAAGACGTCTTTTTCATCACCCTGGACACCGCCGGGATAGAACTTGAAACCGACACGGTTTTCAGTGGCCGCACGGACATCATCGTCGATGGCGTGCATGACCTTCATCCACGTGCTGCCCTCGGGCGCGAGCGTGGCGAACTTGATGTACGTATCCGGTTTGGCTTTTTTTGCGTGCGTCGTCCCGGTCTGGATGACGAGCCCCGCCATAACGACGAGCGCGAGGGCGGCGACGGCGGCAATGATGCGTGTCCTTTGATGTGTATGTCTAAAAAAGTTCATCTTTCTCCTTCAACAGGATTGCCGATTTTTGTTTGGCGATGGTGTTCAGAAGCCGGTACTCGGGGAGAATGTCATCCGATTGTTCGAGCACATACTCGAGCTTTTCTTCAAACTGGACATCGTCGAGCATCCGATGGCAGTAGAATCTCGCGTACAGATAATGAGAAAGCAGAAAACGGTTATCGGAGACCGCGAACGCTTTCTCGAAATTGGCCAGCGAGGCTTCCGGGTCACCTCCCATCAACTGGGGACGAAACGCGTGCAGGCTGCCCAGTAGTATATACGGCAGGCCCTCGAAGTACGTTCCGTCGAGCTCGGCCGCACGCTCCATAAGTGCCGTGTTTCTGGGTATTTGAGTCAAAACTTTTGTGGAATCAAGATGGAGCGCGATGAACTGCGACCAGTTAGCCGCCGTCCACATGATCGCCTCCATGTCCTTCACGGTCAATTCGGCCGTCGCGGCGGCGAAATCATCGAACGGTTTGTTCCACGCGGCGGCGATTTTCTTGTTTTTGAAGAGCGCCACCTTCGCGTGTTCGAACCCTTTGAGGTAGAGCGTCGATGCATACCCTTCGTCGGCGG
This sequence comes from Candidatus Latescibacterota bacterium, assembly GCA_963791045.1. Classification (GTDB taxonomy): domain Bacteria; phylum Krumholzibacteriota; class Krumholzibacteriia; order WVZY01; family WVZY01; genus CAWBQK01. Next base: position 34,446 of record CAWBQK010000013.1, on the reverse strand, counting down.
GGTTGTCGAATGTGAATGCGTAACTGAAGTACATCATGGCCGCGGTGATCCGCAGGTCGGCCTTTTTTGGTTCGGTCTGTATAAGCCCCTCGAGGAGCATGAGATTGGATGGGACGGCGGCGTTGAAGGTGCGTATGTCGCTCGAGGCGAGCGCCGCCACTTTTGTGTTGTCGAGAATAGGTCCCATCGCGCCGACGGCAAAGCCCGTCGTCGAGCAACCAGTGATCGTGGGAAGCCAGAGGCAACCGGGAAGCAACAACAACCATATGAACCGCCGCATGGACATCCTCTCTATTGAGCGGGTTTGTTTGTTTGTAACGTAGTGCGTCCGAAGTCCTAAAAATAGGGCGTGACCTTCGAACCCGTCAAGCGCCATCGGAGGATATTCGGCCGTGCGGTCATTCCAGGGCCCTCGCTCCGCTTCGCTCGACTAACTGTCGGCTTCGCCGACAGTGGATTCTCGCTCGCTCCCGCGGAAGGGCCCTTCGAAAGACCGCACCGTCCTCGTCAAGAGAAGGCGCGGGTGGCATCGGCGGGGCCCCCGAGGCGGCGCAGCGTCGCGGAGTGCGGGTGGCGTGCACGGCGCTTTTGTCGACGAACGAGTGGTCGTTTCGTGACCGGTGCTACTATCGGCGAATCAGTTATCCGCACGAAGCGTAAGCGAGCACGCCCGGGGAGGCCGATGACAGGACCCGCGCCGTCCTGAGCGAGGGCCTGCGAAAGACCGCGCCGACGTAATCCCGCGCCGGATGAAAACATAAAAACCCTTCGGCAGTTGGAGCTTTCCGCCGAAGGGTTTTATAACCTCAAACCTTTCAAATAACTGGTGCCGAAGGGGGGATTCGAACCCCCACGAGGTTTCCCTCACTGCGCCCTGAACGCAGCGCGTCTGCCAGTTCCACCACTTCGGCATTCAGTTTTGAAAGTCGGAAGGTTTTGGCAGTGAAGAAGCAGGCAATATGTCATCGAATATTATTCAAACGACCGCCGACTTCTAAGGGGGCAGAATAGAGGAGACACCCATAAAAGTCAATGGGAGATTTGACCCACAACATCTTGTGGTGGCCGCTATAAGATGTGGTTATATAATGATATACAATGGCGGTCGTCGCCGGCGGGGCGTCATTTTTTATTGGGCAAGGCCGCCGCAGGGAAGGGCGTCACAGCTCGTAACGCGCGAAATAACATGGTGATACGTTGATTCTGGCGGGTATTTCGCGGAGAGATGATTTCGTAGTATATATAATGGATAATTCGCGGAGTAGTTTAAGTGGTTGGCAATTTGACCCTTGCACAGCCGCCTGGTGGTCACCATAATGTGTGCATGAAAGTAATCGTATCCAATAGGAAGGCACGTCACGAATATACTGTGGTCGAGAAGGTCGAGGCGGGTATTTCGCTGATGGGGACCGAAGTCAAATCGCTCCGCGAGGGCCGAGCGAATATCACGGATACGTACGCCACCGTCGAGCGGGGCGAGGTTATTCTCAAGGGGCTTCACATCAGCCCATACTCGCATACCTCGCAGACACAGCTCGATCCGCGGCGTGACCGCAAGTTGCTGCTGCACAAACAAGAAATCAGACGATTGATCGGCAAGATAAGGGAAAAGGGGCTGACTCTCGTCCCGCTCAAACTCTATTTCAACGACAGGGGCGTCGCCAAGGTGGAGCTCGCCCTGGCCAAGGGGAAGCACTCGTACGACAAACGGCGGGATATCGCCAAGAGAGACTCCGACCGCGATATGAGGCGGAGTCTGAAGGAAAAAAGATGACGACGGGGCTCGTCTTTCAGGCGTTCGGGTACGGAGTTTGCCTCAAACTCAGCGGTGGCCGCGCCGCGCAGCGGAGCGTCATCTGAATTTGGGTTGAACCGGACGCGGATTGCGGTGTAGGTTGGGGTAATTCATCTGATCGGCTGATAGGGCTTTCATTCAAACATTCGGAAACATGCGCGCTTTTATCCTCTTTGTAATTCTGGTGGTCGTTGTGACCGGGCCCCTGGTCCCGCTCGCCTACGGCCAGGAAGACGTTACCGTCGTTTACGACGACGGCCGTCGAACCGAACAAATTTTGATGTGGCAGCTCGACCGCGACAGCGATGTGCTGTATGTACGGGCCAACGATGTCGCGCGGATTTTCAAAGCCACCCAATTCTGGAATGCGTCGAGCCGCAAGGTCATCCTTGGGATCAACCGGACGCGGTTCACATTCACGGTTGATACGCGCGTCGTAGTAATCGACGGCGAGCCGTTGATGCTCAGGAGTCCCGTTCGATACGAATCGGGCTTCGTGATGATTCCAATGGAATTTGTTGTCGATGTCGCGCCGCCCTACACCTTGAGCGTCCTTGAGTGGGACGCGACGGCGCGGAATCTTCTCGTGTCGAAGGTCGGTTACAACGTCAGCGGTCTTGATTTCTCTGTCACGGCCAATCGATCCACCGCGATAATCGAGATGAGCGAAGAACTCGTGCACCACGTCGATTCGAGTACGCCGGGTCTCGTCCGGTTGAAGATTTACGGCGGTCGCGTCGACGTCAAGAAATTCGATATCAAGGACGCGCACGGTCTCTTCAACACGATCCGCGCCGAACAGACGGACAGCGACGCCTTCGTCTATTTTGACATCAAACGGTTCACCGAACGGATTCTCATTGAACGTGACGAGTCGCCTCCCGCGATTCGTTTGATCCTCGAGAAGGGTGACCTCCCCGAGATTCCCGAACCTGATTTCGCCGACAGAAAGCGCGTCGAGATTGTCGACCGCCGCACCGCCGAACGCAGCCGCCTGGAGATAAAGACCGTCGTTATCGACGCGGGGCACGGCGGCAAGGATTATGGCAAGACCGGCGTGTCAGGCGTGTTGGAGAAAGACGTTAATCTCATCCTCGCCAAAAAGACGCGCGACGCCCTCGAACGTCGTCTCGGTGTCAACGTAATCCTCACGCGTGAGGACGACCGTCTGCTTTCACTCACCGGGCGGACGGAGATTGCCAACGAGGTTGGCGGAGACCTATTTATCAGCATCCACTGCAACAGCTGGTTCAGTGACGAGACCGGCGGGTTCGAGGCGTATTTCCTTTCGCAGGCGCGAACCGAGTGGGACCGCGCTGTGGCGAAGACGGAGAACTCCGCCGACGAGTTCCTCAACATCGGGACCGGCAAATCGGGTGACATCGATTTTATTGTGTGGGATCTCGTCCAGAACGAGTTTATCAACGAGTCCAGCTATCTTGCCGAGCTGGTACAGAAAGAAATGTCCGACAGACTCGACATCCGCAACCGCGGTGTCAAGCAGGCCAATTTTACGGTTCTCCAGGGGGCCCACATGCCCGCCGTCCTGATCGAGGCGGCGTTTCTATCCAATCCGAGCGAGGAACAGCTCCTGCTCGATGAAGAATTTCAAAAAAAGATCGCCGACGGGATCGTGGAATCGGTTCGCCGCTTTCGCGAGAAGTACAAACGCTGATTGCTGATACCACACTATGACCGACGACAAGCAACAAAAAGACAACAACTCCCCCTTCCCGGACGATGACGGGATGAACGCGAGCGGTACGCTCCGCGGCCGCCACTTCATCATTATACTGGTTGCGGCTGTTGTCATCGTTGGGGCGATCTTTGTGTGGAATCAGAGGTCGCGTCTGGGGTCGGGCCCCGAGCGGCCCGAGGGCGTGGCCGTCGTTCCCGAGGGGAGCCGGACGGTTACGCTTTATTTTGCCGACAAGCAGAACCAGACCCTTCTCACCGAGACGCGGCTCGTCGCCATCGGCAAGGAACTTGTCGAACAGGTGGAACAGGTGATCGGAGCGCTGCTCGGAGGTCCGGAAGAAGACGGGATCAGCACCATCGCCGAAGGCACGCGTCTGTTGAACGCTTTTTATGATACGGAATCCGCGACGGTGTATCTCGACTTCAGCGCCGAGATCGTGGCAGGTCATCCCGGTGGAAGTTCGGCGGAGTACTATACTATTGCCGCCGTGATCCGAACGGTGTCGGAGAATTTTCCCGAAGTCCAGGCGGTCCAGATCCTCGTGGAGGGTTTGCAGGTGGGTACGCTCGGGGGGCATATCGACGCCTACCGGCCGTTTCTCGTCCGTGACTGGCGTTGATACAGGAGGAATACTGTGACGAATGGCGGGGCCATCGGGGTCTTTGATTCGGGAATCGGGGGGCTCACCGTCTTGAAAGAACTGCTCACCCGTCTTCCGGGTGAGTCTTTTGTTTATTTCGGAGATACCGCGCGGGTGCCCTATGGGACAAAGAGCCCGGATACCGTCCTCAAGTTTTCGCGTGAAAACGTGACGTTCCTTCTCGACCACTCGGTCAAGTTTATCGTTGTCGCGTGCAATACGGCGTCCGCCGAAGCGGTCCCCAGGCTGCAGAGGGAGTTTCGTATCCCGATCGTCGGTGTCATAGAGCCCGGCGCGCGCGCCGCGGTTGAGAAATCATCCACGTCGCGGATCGGTGTAATCGGCACCGCGGGAACGATTCGCTCGGGGGCCTACGAGCGGCGCATCCTCGAACTCGACCCCGCCGCGGAAGTCATCGCCAAGTCGTGCCCGCTTTTTGTTCCTCTTGTCGAGGAGGGCTGGGTTGACACGCCGGTGACCGAAAAGGTCGCCGACGAATATCTAGGCGAATTTCGCGACAGAGACATCGATGTCATGGTCCTGGGGTGTACACACTATCCGCTTCTCCGGGATGTTATCGGCAGGACGATGGGGGATGGCGTGACGCTTGTCGATTCGGCGGTTGAAACGGCGAAGGAAGTCGAGCGCGCGCTCGCCGCCGACAACCTCGAGAACAAAACCGGCGCTGCCGACCTCCAGGTCTTTCTCAGCGACATCGCACCGGACTTCAAACAGGTCGGGGAGCGAATCCTCGAAAGAGAAATCCCACAAATTCGGCTTCTGTCGACTTAAAGCCCGCGTCCGCATCGGCGGACCCCGGCGCCGGACCGACATTCAACCAGTTACGTGAAAGGAATCCCATGCGCACCAACGGGAGAGCCCGCGACGACAAGAGACCCGTCAAAATCGAACGCGGATACCTCAAGAATGCCGAAGGGTCGGCGCTAATTGAAATGGGGAACACGCGCGTCATTTGCGCTGCCACCGTCGACGACGGCGTTCCAAAGTTTTTGTCGGGGAAGGGTCAGGGTTGGGTGACCGCCGAATACGGGATGCTCCCGCGGAGCACGAACAGCCGTATGATGCGCGAGGCGATTCGCGGGCGCGGCGGGAGAACCTTCGAGATTCAGCGTTTGATCGGGCGGAGCCTGAGGACGTCGATGCAGCTCAACATGATGGGCGAGATCACCGTTATCGTGGACTGCGACGTTCTCGAAGCGGACGGCGGTACCCGGAGTGCCTCGATTACTGGCGGGTGCGTGGCGCTCTACGATGCGCTCACCAACGTTGGCTATGCTCAGCACCCCATGAACTTTTTCGTGTCGGCGATCAGCGTGGGTGTGATCGATGGCGTGACGATGCTCGATCTCGACTACAAAGAAGATTCCAGCGCCGAAGTTGATCTCAATCTCGTGATGAGCGAGACGGGCGCATTCATTGAAATCCAGGGGACGGCGGAGAAGGTGCCGTTCACCGACGAGCAGCTTGCCGAGATGGTGGCCCTGGGGCGAAAGGGTTGTCTCGAGTTGGTGGAGGCGCAGAAACAAGCGCTGGGTTTGTAGGCTTTTTCTTGTTGTGGGCGCCGTGGGCGCGGGGATGATTTCACAGGAATAAAATGAAGATCGTTATTGCCACCAAAAATCGCGATAAGCTCCGAGAGATCGAGGCGATCTTAAATGACCTCGATGTGACGCTTGTGACGCTCGATGAATTTGACGGCGTGCCCGACGTCGTCGAGGATGGGAAGACCGTCGAGGAGAACGCGCTCAAGAAAGCGCGGACGATCCGCGACGCGACGGGTTTGTGCGCGCTGGCCGACGACACGGGTCTAGAGGTCGATGCGCTTGACGGAGCGCCCGGTGTGTACTCGGCGCGCTTTGCGGGTGACGATGGGGATTACCAGGCGAACAACAAAAAGCTCGTCGCCGAACTCGATGGCGTTCCCGACGACAAGCGGACGGCGCGTTTCAGGTGCGTGATGGCGCTGGCGCTCACAAGCGATGCCGGGCCGGCCGGCGCCGACGCGTTTGTTGCCGAGGGAATTCTCGAGGGACGCATCGCCCACGAAAACAAGGGGGGCGGTGGGTTTGGTTACGATCCTTTGTTCGAGCTGCCCCATCTCGGCAAGACGCTTTCCGAAATTGGCGATGAGGCCAAGAACAAGCTGAGTCACCGTTACCGTGCGCTCGTTGAAATCCGCGAGCTGCTGCTTCGCTCCCGGTTGGCCGTCGAACGGGGCGACAATTGAATCGGAGGACCGGTTGACAATTTCCAGCGCCGTCAGGCTCGACGCAGTCTCGAAAAGCTTTGGCGACTTCAAGGCGGTCGACGCTGTGTCGTTCGATATCGAGCCGGGGACGATCTACGGTTTGCTCGGCCCGAACGGGGCGGGTAAGACGACGACCATCCGCATGATCATGCGGATCATTTACCCGGACTCGGGCGCTATCGAAGTGCTGGGCAACCCCCTCGCAAAACTCGAAAAGGACCGGATTGGTTATCTTCCCGAGGAGCGGGGCTTTACCGCAAGATGAAGGTCATCGACCTTCTCACTTTTTTCGGCCAGATGAAATCAATGAAGCGGCGGGCGGCCAAGAAGGCGGCGGGCGAGTGGCTCGAACGCCTGCGGCTCTCCGACGTTGCGCTCAAGAAGGCCGAGGAACTTTCAAAGGGAATGCAGCAGAAGGTTCAATTCATCTCGACGATTCTGCATGAACCCGATCTCGTGATTCTCGACGAACCATTCTCCGGACTCGATCCCGTGAACACGAATATCCTCAAAGACATCATTCTCGAGTTCAACCGCAAGGGTCACACGATTATTTTCTCCACGCACATGATGGAACAGGTGGAGAAACTCTGCCTTGAGATTTGCCTGATCGACGGCGGCCGGACGATCCTCCAGGGAAAGCTCGCCGATATCAAGAAAGAGTACGGGCACAATACGATCTCGATGAAGTTCAATGGCGACGGGTCGTTTTTGCGCGAGCTTCCCGATGTTGAGAGTGTGAACGACCACGGCAACGGTGTGTTCGTCAGTTTGCGGGAAGGCGCGCGGACGAGGGACATTCTCGCGGCGGCGAGCGAGCGTCTCGATATCCAGAAGTTCGAAGTGGCGGAGCCCACGATCCACGACATCTTTGTCGAAAAGGTTGGGGGGGAGCGACATGAGGAAAGCGCTCCATGTGATACGCCGCGAGTATGTAGAAAGCGCCCGCAAGAAGAGCTTTATCATTAGCACGATCCTTGCGCCGATTCTTATTCTTGCCGTCTACGCGATCCCTCTCCTCACCCTGTTCTTTATTCCCGCGGAGGAAGTGTCCGTCGCCGTGTTCGACCGCACCGGCGTCATCGCGGATGAGCTTGTGGCCTCTTTCCAGACGAGGCCGAAGCGGGTGGCGCGAATTACCGTTTTGTCGTGCCGGATCTTGGCGAGCGCGATGCCGATAACTATCTCGCGATCCATGTTGCCAGCGTTGACAACAACGCGCTCGATATCCTTATTGAGATCCCCGAGGATGTTTTTGAGACCGGGACGGTCAATTACATCTCAAAGGATTACTTCAACGAGCGCGTTATGGAGGAGATTCGGGAGAATCTCAACTCGATAGTCATTGCGAAGAGGCTTGCGAACGAGGGGATGGACTACGACAAGGTGGTCGCACTCACCGAACGCGTACACTTCAGCGAGATGAAATTGAACAGCTCGGGCGTGCCCGTGACCACGGAGCTGGTCGGCGAGTTTTTCCTCGTCGTGGTTTTTGTTATGATTCTTTATATGACGCTTCTCTCGTGGGGGATTTCCGTCCAGAGAAGCATCATCGAGGACAAGACGTCGCGCGTTATCGAAGTGATGCTGAGCTCGGTCGAACCCAGGGATCTTTTTGTGGGCAAGATCATCGGAGTCGGATCGCTCGGGCTCACCCAGATCGGGATCTGGTCGTTGATCATGCTGGGGCTCGGGTTGTCGTCGAGCGTCATAGCGGCGGAGATTGCCCAATTCATTCAGATCTCGCCGAGTGATGTGATCTACTTCGTGGCGTTCTTCATTCTCGGTTTTCTTATGTATTCGTCGATATTCACGATCATTGGATCGATGTGTTCGACCGAGCAGGACGCGCAGCAGCTCCAGAGTATCGTTGTGTTTCCGATGCTCGTTCCGATCATGCTCGTCTTCGTCGTCATCCAGAACCCCAGCAGTATCGTGGCCACGGTTCTCTCATTGATTCCTCTGTTTACTCCCATGCTTATGCTCGCGCGGGTTGTCATTTCAGAACCGCCGTGGTGGGAGGTGGCCCTGGGATTTGCCCTGTTGTTGGTGACCATATACGGCGTCATTATCTTCAGCTCCCGCGTGTTCCGGACGGGGATCCTTATGTATGGAAAGCGTCCGGGGCTTCGCGAAATCATCCGCTGGTTCCGCTACGCCTGACGGCTTTGCCGGTGGGGGTTTTTGGGCGGAATGTGGTGCTTGGGCGGCAGATCCTCACTGGGCATCTTGACAAAAGTGGTTATCCGGTACATATTTGTGGCTCACAACACATCAGGTCGGGGCGTAGCGCAGTCCGGTTTAGCGCACCTGCTTTGGGTGCAGGGGGTCGGAGGTTCGAATCCTCTCGCCCCGACCACTTCATAATCTGCTTCGATTCTTCGAGCGCGCCTGTAGCTCAGCCTGGATAGAGCAACGGACTTCTAATCCGTAGGTCGCAGGTTCGAATCCTGCCAGGCGCGCCACTCTTATAAGGCTCCAATTGAGGCGCGCCACCTCTTTTGAGGCTCCGATCGTGGCACCCCATCCACCCTTCTTGTTGTCACCGTCCCTGAAGTTTTGTGGTATAATGTAATAGAGGCCGATAAAACGGATACCCCAATGAGGGAGGCCACCATGAAGAGTGCGCTAATTGGTTCCGTTCTTATTCTTCTATTATTGTCCGCCGTCTCCGTCCCTGTTGACGCGACCGCAACTCCCATTCTCGAATTGTACTTCGATCGAGCGCTTACACAACAACATGCCAACTGCCCGGAAGCACCTGCAGGATCGGTGCTGGACACTCTGTATCTGGTTGCCTCAGGTTTTGACACGCCACTCGAGGGAATCGAATACAAGATTGAGTTTCCGCCGGAAATCATCTGGCTCGGTGAACTCGAATCCAACGACGGTCTTTGGATGGGTACTCCCGATCAAGGTCGCACAATGGCCTTTTTCACGCCGCAGGACGCATCCGGCCGCGTCGTCATACAGGAATTTGTTATATTGTGGTTGTGCGAGGGATGTGCGACCACCAACATCACGATCGAGTTCGCGCCGCATCCGATGACGGGTTCTCTTCGGGCCGTTACGTCTGATCTGGTATTCGAGGAGGTTATTGGGTTTCCCAGCTACGTGTGCGGCCTGGTGGTCGGGAATACTCCCGAGTTAACCACGACGACGCCCCGTGCGGTGCCGATGGGTCCGGCGGCGGAAGAGTGCGTGCTCGTTTGTCCGGCCAGTGACGGCGGAGTGATCCTGCCCGGCGACCCGCCGAGCCAGCTCCACACGGTTGATCTCAATGGTGACAACCTGGTGGACATTGTGGATTTCGCCACGTTCGCTCAGCCTTATATGGCGGGAATGTTCGATCCCGACATGGATTTTTATTGCAGCGACAACCTGGATCTCATTGATTTTGTGCTGTTCACGAGGCACTGGCTGCACACGGGTAGCGTCCCTGTCGAGCACAGCACGTGGGGTGAGATCAAAGAGCGCTATTCGGATTAGTCAACGACTGAAAGGAGCAACTTACTTCTATTGCACATTTGAATCACGCCAGGGGTGCCGCCCTGGCAATGAGTATTTCTCGTTGAGAGGAGTGTCCTGTAATGTCTATGCACACGTATCCAAACAAGCATAGAGTTCTTTTCGCGGCACTGTTGTCATTGCTCGTCTCGATGTCCGTAAACCGCGCTTCGGACGCGGAACTGCCCTCTGGATCCCGCCCGTTTGATTCCAGTCCCAGTTCGAATGTTGATCTGCTTCGAGAATGGGAAGGCGGTCAGTGCGAACCCATTGCGATCGATGGTGATGTTGTCTTCGCGGGCTTCAGTCAATTCCTCGTGGCTATCGATGTATCTGATAAGCTCAACCCGGTTCGGATCAGTAATATTGTATTCTCGGAACACATCCAGGATTTCACATTATCAGGGAACTATGCCTATGTCGCGAACGGTGACAGTGGTGTTCGAGTTGTCGACATCGCCGATCCGGCGAATCTTGTTGAAGTGGGCGCCGATGTCGGCGGTTTTGCCCAGAGTATAGCGATATCAGGCAATTATGCATACGTTTGCCAAAGGACCGATGGGTTTCGTGTTCTGGATATCACGAATCCCGAAAATCCCAACGAGGTTGGCCATATCGCGACATCGGGTTGGTCCTGGAGGGTGGTGGCTCAAGGTGGTTATGCCTATGTCACCGACTTTGTGGAAGAGGAGTTGGAAGTCATCAATGTGACAGATCCTGAAAACCCATACCAGGAGGGATCCTGGATCAAGCCGGCATCCTACGCATATTTCAGCGGCCTGTCGGTTGATGGCAACTTTGTTTACATTGCAGGGGCAGTCAATCTGAGTGGTTTATGGGTGGTCGATGTTTCGAACCCCGCTATTCCCACCGAGGCCGCTCATCTATCGATAGTGGATTGTAAAGATGTCTCATTGCAGGGGAATCATGCCTATGTGACAAGTGGTGAAGGTTTGAGGATTGTCGATGTTTCCATCCCAACGGCTCCATTGCAGGTCGGCGAGGTGCTCAACGGTGACGGAGACGAGGTTGCCGTGAATGGAGACTTCGCTTTTGTCTGCGGATATTACGACGGAGTCAAGATCATCGATGTGCTGGACGAAACAAGTCCAGCGGAGATTGCGTGGTTTCGCGGGGTTGCCCCTTCGCATTCCTCCGTCATCGAGAACGACATTCTGTTTCTGAGGAGTCTGGAGGGGTTCTCGATGGCGGACGTGTCTAACCCCCTCCATCCAGTTGCGCTTTCGACCGAGCCGCCCTGGCTTGACGTTGAAACCAAAGACCTGGCGGCTTCAGGCAGTTATGTCTATCTCGCGAACTGCGACACGTGGTCCCAATATTGGGGTGGAATTCAAGTGATAGATATCTCCGATAACGAGGACCCCACACTCGAAGGATTTAATCTGAGCGCGTGCCTCACGGCAATCGATGTGTCGGGTTCATATGCATATACAGGCGGTGGCGACAATTTCGCGTATGATAACTTTATTGTCTACGACATATCCGATCCTTCAAGCCCGACACAGGTCGCAGCGTATGACACTGACGAGGATATCTTTGCCCTTGATGTGTCGGCTATGTATGCGTTTCTCGCCAACGCTGAAGACGGTCTCCGGGTAATGGATATCTCGGATCCGTTGCATCCTGCCGAGGTTGGCACATACAGTTTCAGCGGGTCGGCATGGGATGTCGCTGTCAACGGGACCCACGCGTATCTCGCCTGTAAGTCGTCGCCTGCCGACAAGAGTCTGCTGGTTATTGATGTTTCGACTCCGACCCTGCCCGTAGAGGTTGGAAGCTACACAACAGCCTCTGGTGCTTCAAATATTTCGTTTTTCGACGACGAAGTTTACTTAACGTTGGAGACGGGCGATCTTTATGTCATCCAGGTAACCGACCCCGCGAATCCGGACAGTATTGCAATGTATAGCGGGGGAACACGCGGTCGTGCGGCGGCGGCGCCTCCATACTTCTACGTATCATCTTCGCGCCACGATGGATTCGACATTTTGCTGTTGGATACGCCGACTTCGGTTGGCGATCCGGATGCATCACGCCTGGCACTCAATCAAAACTACCCAAACCCATTCAACCCTCAGACAACAATTTCCTTCGAGCTCTCTGAACGTATGGCCGTGAAGTTGGTCATTTACGACATTCAGGGCAAGCGCATCGTTTCTCTCGTCAACGAACGGATGGATGAGGGAATCTATCGCAGAAACTGGGATGGTACGAACGATAGTGGCGACAGAGTGAGTTCGGGTGTTTATTTTTGTCGGCTTTCCGCCGGAGGCGAGGTGATGACCAGAAAGCTGATACTTTTAAAGTGAGATGGAGTTGGTTGCGACAAGTTCGAACTGTAGCGTGCCACCCGCACCCTCCGGGATTGTTTCAAAAATCCAATTCATGAAACCCCGCCCACATTGCCGATTCGGAGCAAGTGTAGAGTATAACATTGACAAAAATCTCCGCCGATGGTATTGCGCGCCTTGAATTTTGACGCTATATTTCTTATAGAGTCTTAGCGTAGGGGGTGGGATCGAAGCCCTCGCAGGAAAGAAGGAGGTGATTGATCGATACATTGTAACATTCAGTGTAGTCACCTGTTGCGTGACTGTTTCTGTTTCTCTCGTGGCTATCCATATTCCCTCTGGCTGGCCACGATGAATCGCTGTTCAGGAAGATTGGCAGGCGCTGCTTCCCAAATAGGCAGCTGCCCGCCAAACAGGATCGCCCGCGCGATTCGGCGCCCCGCCGGGTCGAGCGGGCGATCGTCGTTTCCGGCCCGAAGATGCTTCCGGACGGTAAAATCGAGCACTTGTTATCAGGTCCGCGATCTGTTAGAATCCCGTTTGCCTAACCGGTCTGTTTGTATTACATTAAAGCGGTTCGGTAAGGCACGAGACGGTGGGTGTAGCTCAGTTGGTAGAGCCCTGGATTGTGGATCCAGTTGTCGCGGGTTCAAGTCCCGTCATCCACCCCATTTGATAAATAAACCGCCCGGCGAAGGCCGGGCGGCTTTTTTTGTCCATCGATCTTGACCGAGTCCGTCTAGACGAAGCCCATATGGTCCTTGACCTCCCGGAGAGTGGCCGAGGCGATCTTTCGCGCCTCCACGGTTCCCGCCTCGAGGATTTCCCACACTTCATCAGGTTTTGAAGCCAGTTCGGCACGCCTCTCGCGGAACGGGGCGAGGTACTCCGCCAGCGACTCGGCCAGTTGTGACTTAAGGTCGCCGTAACGGATTTCGCCTTTCTCTGCGTCTGCCGAAAACTTGGCGGCAAGGTCGGGGGCTATGACCTCGAGGATGGTGATGAGGTTTCTGGCCCCGGGGCCGATCTCCCCGGTTGTCCCCGCATCGGTGACCGCCTTTCGGAGCTTTTGTTTAATGCTCTCGGGCTCCTCGTCAATCATAATGTAGCTCTTGTCGTTGTCGCTTTTGCTCATCTTGTTCTCGGGTGAGGTGAGCGACATGATCCGCCTGCTAACTGTGAGTCGTGGTTCAGGCTCGGGGAAAGTGTCGCCGAATGTGTGGTTGAACTTGCGCGCGATTTCGCGTGTGAGTTCGAGGTGCTGAACCTGGTCGTCTCCCACCGGAACCATCGACGCTTTGTATATCAGAATGTCCGCCGCCATGAGAACGGGGTAGTTGAGAAGACCGGCGTTTATGTGGTCGACATGCTTTTGCTTTTTGTCTTTGTACTGTGTCATCCGTTCGAGCAGCCCCAGTGGCGTGATCGTATTGAGGAGCCACATGAGTTCGCTGTGTTCGCTGACCTTCGACTGGATGAATATGAACGATTTCTCGGGGTCGAGCCCGGCGGCGAGAAAATTCAAGGCCGCGTCAAAGACATTGTCCTTGAAAACTCTTGGATCGTACGGCGCTGTGATCGCATGGAGATCAACAATGCAGTAGTAGCACGAGTTGGGGAACTCGTCCTGGAGCGCGACCCAGTTCTTGAGCGCGCCGAGATAGTTGCCGAGGTGGAGCTTTCCTGTCGGCTGGATGCCTGAGAGTATTCTTGTATCTGGTGTCATTGCAATATTCTACCCTGTTTTTATGAAAAAGAAAAGTCCCAAACCTAGCATAATATTGCCAGACGCCTCTGATTTGTCCAGCCCAACAGGCCAAAAGAGGGAAAATGAAAGGGAGCGGTAAGACGTTCGCGGGCGAATCACCCTTCGGGGGCGCGTCATTGAAGATGCACCCGACCTAAAGGCCTGAACCCGAGAATGTTTTACCGCTCCCTCGGAATAACCACTATGTCCGCGGTGCCTACTTCGTCTTCACAGGATAGGCGGGACGCTTCGGCATCTTGATTGGGTCTTCGGTGATCATCTTCATGATCTCTTCGATCCCACGTTCAAGCTGCGGGTCGCGTCCTTCGATAACCGATTTCGGATCGTTCTCGACCACGATATCGGGATCGACGCCCCAGTTCTCGATATCCCACTCACCGTCGGTGTTCAGGAAACCGAACTCGGGGACATATACCGTGCCGCCGTCAATTAATGGACCGCGGCCCGAAATACCTATCACGCCGCCCCATGAGCGTTTGCCGATTAGCGGACCAAGGCCCGCCTTGCGGAACATCGCGGGGAAGATGTCCCCGTCCGATGCCGACGTCTCGCTCAAGAGACAGACGAGGTGGCCGTTGAAAACGGAGTTCGGATACGGGCTCGCGTATTCGCTGTTGCGCGAGTAGTCGAGACTGAGGAGTTCGCGCCCCAGTCGTTCGATGAGCATCTGCGATACGTTTCCGCCGCCATTTCCGCGGACGTCGATGACAAGACCTTCCATCTTGATCTGGCCGTAGTACCACTTGATGAACTCACGGATTCCGTCGGAACCCATGTCGGGTACGTGGAGGTATCCGACACGCCCGTCCGTGGCCTTCGCGACCTTCTCGCGGTTGCCGACGACCCATTCGAGATAGCGGAGGCTCCGCTCACTCGAGATCGGCTCGAAGGTGACGTTGCGTGCGTCTTTCTTCTTCGCCGAAGAGTTGACGAGAAGCGCGACGGGGCGGTCCGCCTTGTTGCGGAGCATCCGGTACGGGTTCTCGTCGCCGGTAAGATCGACACCGTCGATGGCGAGAATGTAGTCGCCCACGTTTATGTCGACACCGATTTCTGTCATCGGTGAGCGGTACCGGTCCTCCTGGTTTTGACCCTTGAGGATCTCGACAACTTTGTACCGGTTTTCCTTCGGGTCCAGTTCGAGGCGAGCTCCAAGAAGCGCGACTCTCGGTCTGTCGGGAACTTCGTAGTCGCCGCCCTGGATGTAAGAGTGCGATGTGTTGAGCTCTCCGACCATTTCGCCGAGCACATAGTTGAGGTCGGCGCGGTGTGCGACATGCTCGACAAGCGGGCGATAGCGGTCGCCGATTTGTTCCCAATTGTAACCGTGCATGTTCTCCGCATAGAAGAAATCACGGAAGCGGCGCCAGACCTCGTCAAAGATCTCGGCCCACTCGTCGGCGGGAACTCTGTCGACCATGAGTCCGCTCGTCGACACTGCCTTGGCGTCTCCGCCCTTGGGCTTTGCGTCGAAAAGTTTGAACTGGCCGTTCACGCGCGCGAGCAGTTTCTTGCCATCGTTTGACAGCGCGTATCCGCCGGCGTCCTCGACGATCGTGCTTTCTTTACGATCTTCGAATTCGAAGACTTTGATCGTCCGTTTTACATCGCTCGCACGTCCGTAGTAGAACGGGCTTCCGGCGACGTAGATGATCTTGCCTTCGACGGCTTCGAGACCATAGAAGTTGTCCGCGTCCACGGGAATGCGGGCGACACGGTCGGCGAGTCCTTCAAAGTCGATCTTGATCGGCTCTTTTTTCTCGTCTTTCTTCTCGTCCTTGTCCTTGTCCTTGTCTTCGTCTTTGCCTTTCTCGGGCTTCTTGTCGTCCTTGTCCCCGTCTTTCTTTTCTTCGTCGATTTTTACCTCGTCGCTCTCGAAGGGGAACGGGTTCTTGACGTCTTTGCGGAGCGCAAGCGCGTAGATATACGTCTCGCGATCGACGAGATAGTTCCACTCGATCGATCCGATCTGGGGTGCGAACTCTCTATCACTCATATAATAGAGATAGTCGCCGCTGGGATCCCACACGGGTTCGAACTCGTTGAAGTACGGCCCGGTGATCCGGTGGAGCTTTTTGTCCCCGGCGCTCCAAATGTAAATCGAAGCGAAGCCGGTTTCGTCTTCCATGCTGAAGGTGAGATATCCGCCGTTGGGCGACCACATGTAGTCGGTCGTCCAGTTGTTCTTTTCGTTGGCGACTTCGATGGACTTCTTGGTCGCGACATCGAGCACCCAGATTTTGCCGTTTTTGTCGGTGAACGCGATCATCTTGCCGCATGGAGACCACTTGGGCGCGTACCGCATTTCCTTGCCGTTGTTGGTGAGCTGCTCGATCTCGCCCTTGCCGTCCTGGTCGACGAGATAGATTTCTTCCTCGCCGGTGCGGTCGGAGATAAACGCGATCTTTTTCCCGTCAGGAGACCACGCGGGCCACTTGTCGTGATAACGCGACGAGTTGGTAAGATTACGCGTGGCGCCTTTTTCGATCGGCGCGGTAAAGATGTCACCGCGCGCGGCGAATACGGCGCGTTCGCCCTTGGGGCTTAGTCCGTACGCCTCGACATTGCGAGCTGCCGAAATCCGCGTCGGCCGCATAGCGACACCGTCGTTGTTGGCGAGAATCGAGATCTTAGCTGATTTCGCCGTGGCGATATCATAAACCTGAAGCTCGCCGTTCAACTCATAAACGATACGGCCGTCGTCACCGGCGCTCGGCCAGCGGACGTCGTAGGTTTTTTCTTTCGTGAGCTGATCGGTCTCGTTTGTGGCGGGATTGAACGAGTACAGGTTGAGTTTTCCGTCACGGTCCGACGAGAAGTAAATCATGTCGCCGATCCACATCGGATCACGGTCCGAGCGGTCGTGATCGGTGACCTGCGTCGCTTCGAATGTCGTCAGGTCGAATGTATAAAGATCCTGCGCCCAGCCACCCTGATAGCGCTTCCATGTTCGGAAATCACGAATGAGGGGGGAATAGACCATTTTCGACCCGTCGGGGGAGAACTCGCCGGCGCCCGACACGGGCATCGGCAGCGGCTCGGGGAGTCCGCCCTTCAAGGTCACGGTGAAGAGCCGGGTGTCGGTCAGGTCAAAGCCGTAACGCATCGACCGGAACAGAACCGCGTTACCGTCGCGGGTCCACCCGTAGATCTGGTTGTCATAACCCCAACGCGGAGGTAGAGGCCCGAGCGCCGGGTAAAATGTAAGCTGGGTCGGAACCCCACCCTCCGTCGGTATAATATAGACCTGCTCGTCACCGTCGTACTGACCGGTGAAAGCGATCCATTTGCCGTCGGGTGAAAATTTGGGGAAGAGTTCCTGCCCCGGGTGTGTAGTCAGCCGTACGGCGGTTCCGCCCGTCGCGTCGGCGAGCCACAGGTCACCTGCGTAGCAGAACGTGACCTTATCCCCGTGGATATCGGGGAATCGAAGGAGCTTGGTCTGGGATAGCGCCAGCGTGGGGACGATCAGCACCATCGCCAGGATGACTCCAATAAGCGTTCTTGTGTGTCGAGAGCGCATGCAGCCTCCTTGTTTGGGTAGAAAGTAAACTGAGCGCGGTGGTGTGGGGCCGCCGCGTTATTGAACATTTGTGGACACGGGAGATCGGGACATATTACCACAACCTACGCAGATTGGCCAGTTTGGGTTGCACCCCGAGCGATTCGGCGGCCGCGGCGCCGGTCGGAAGGGAGGGAGCGCGGTTTGGGGGTCTGGAGGCCCGTCGGAAGAGGGTTGTAGCCGGTTTCGGCTTGACCCGGGGCCTGTTTTGCGATATAAAAAAGCGTGCGGGAAGGGGTCCCGCACGCTTTGATTTTGTTCCAATTTTAACGGGAGGTATGTGATGAGTGGGGTAAACAAGGTCATCCTGGTTGGAAATCTTGGCGCCGATCCACAGCTCAGGTATACGCCGAGCGGAACGGCCGTCGCTAATTTCAACATTGCCACGTCGGAGAAGTTCACCAACAAGAGTGGTGAAAAGGAAACACGCACCGAGTGGCACCGCGTTGTTGCGTGGGCGCGTCTCGCTGAGATCTGTGGTGAGTACCTAAAAAAAGGGAAGCAGGTCTATATCGAGGGTCGTCTTCAGACGCGTTCGTGGGATGATCAGCAGGGGAACAAGAAGTACACGACCGAAGTTATCGCCGCGAATATGGTGATGTTGGGTCGGGCTGGGGAAACGGGAGACGTGCCGGCGCAGGAATTCGGGCCGGATGAGAATGTCGCTCAGAGCGCTGGTGGCGGCGGAGGCGGCGACGACGACGATCTGCCGTTCTAGAGTATTGCCTGGACTCGGGCAAAAAAGGGGGAGCCGGGGTATTGGCTCCTCCTTGATTTTTTTTGGTGGAACGTTTATAGTGACCGGGCGTTATCTTTGAAATCAAATATTTGTGCGCCGCTTCTCTTCGCGATCAAATTATAGCTCAGGGTGCGGCACGAGATTGTAGCCTTTACATTATTGTGCGCCGCTAGCTCAATTGGCAGAGCAGCTGACTCTTAATCAGGAGGTTCGGGGTTCGATTCCCTGGCGGCGCACCACATCACGCAAGAAGGCCCGGTCTGAGACCGGGCCTTCTTGCGTATAGCGCCGCCAGGCTAACGGCCTGTCGACGTCGTTCGTGAGAAAGTCACTCTGGGGCGCGGCCTGGCCTGGCCGGCGCATGTGCCGGAGCCCAAATGGAGAAGCCCGGGACACGCATGTCCCGGGCTTCTTTCTCCCCCCTGCTAGCACCGCCTGAGGAAATTTCTAACGCAAGAGCACCATCTTTTTTGATTCGACGTTTTCATTCCACCGAAGCCTGTAGAAATACACGCCGCTGGCGACGGGTGAGCCTTGGCGGTCCTTTCCGTTCCATTCGATCGTATGGAGACCGCCCCCCCTGGGTTCGTCAGACAGTGTTTGCACGAGCCTTCCTGACACATCGTAAATCTTCAGGGTTACGTGTTCAGGTCCCGAACCGTTCGGAATCGTGAAGCTGATGCGCGTAGTCGGGTTGAATGGATTGGGCACGTTTTGCGAGAGCGCAAATCGGTCCGGCTCCGGTGCGTCGTCACCGATTCCGACAACGGTCATGTAATGAGTCTTGAGATAGGGTGCGTTTGCCGTCTCCTTGCTGTCGAACTCGGCTTGAACTCCTAGTGTTCCTTCGGGTGGTGTGGCGCCCCGAAGAACGAACGTGATGACGCCGTCCACGGTGGCGTTGACACTCGACGTGACGTCCCACACGCACCACCCCGGAGTTACGCGTACGGCATCGTCGGCGTACGGGTGGAACGCTGTGGGAGCGTTATTCCACGTGATCGTGTTTTCGTCCCAAGTGTCGTCGTTCTCACGCCGGGCTTCGACATAGTATGGCGGTGAGATGATACTTCGACAGTGCACGTACAATTCCACTTTGGCGATCTCCGCTCCAGGATCGAGGGATGTGGGTTTGTTGAATTGCAAGTACGAGCGGGCTATTCTGCTCGAATAGCCCTGGTCGCCGACAATCAAGTTTATGGCTTCGGTCACTCCATAGGTGTTGTTGGGGAGCCCGTTATCGACGTAGGCGTCGTCGTTGCACGTGTCGATATTCCACCACAGGCTGTCCGGTTTCCAGCTGCATTGTTGCGTTGACCACTCGGAAGCCATCAATCCCGCATCGATCGTTTTAACGCTCCAATAGAAGTGGTCGTCGGGCTCGACGGGCGGGATGGCGACTCTGAGCTCGTTGGCTCCCTGGACGTTTCCCATAAGCGGTGAACCATATGTGCCCGAGTAAATGTCATCGCCTTTCCAGCCATGGCCGACGCGGACACAATAATAGAATCCCCTCTCAGCGGTTTCCTCGTCATTTGCTCCGTCCCATCTCATTATGAGTGTGTCCGGCAGAAGCGGTGAAAAACCGGGCAGACGAGAGGTCTCGAATTCGGTCGGCGGTTCTGGCTGTGTGTTGGCGGGGCCGCCGGTGTTTTCGTAAAGGACGGCGTATTTCGCAGTCGTGATATCCTCTCCGGTCATGAAGAGATCGAGATCGCCATCGCTGTCGACATCGGCCCAGCTTGCCGACGCCCGTTGGACACCCGTGACGAGGGGTGTGGCAAGCCCGGAGAAGTTGTTGGTGCCGTCGTTGTAGAAGATTTCCGTCAAGGGACCGAGAATGGCGTGGTCGCCGCAGAAGATGACATCGAGTTTGCCGTCATTCGAGAAATCACCCCAGGCGCACTCGCCGAGACGAAGGTTGTCAACGTCCCAGGCGAGCGAGAGTCCGCCCCCTCCGTCGTTTTGGTAGACTCGAGTATATTCGCCGCCGGGCGCCATCACCTGTCCCATAAATGCGAGATCGAGGTCGCCATCGCTGTCGAAGTCTCCCCACGCCATGTCCGAGTAGGCCACATCGGGGAGTCCCTTGTTGCCCAACGGTGTCAACGCCGAGTTGTCGTTTTCGTAGAATATGGTGTGACGGGCGACGAGGTCGGAGCCGGTAACAGCCAGGTCCAGATCGGTGTCGCCATCGAAATCTACCCAGTCGGCGGACCCCGCGCAAAGGGGAGTCAATGCCGCCGCGGTTCCGGAGAGAAGCCCCGTGCCATCGTTTTCGTACACACTCGACAACGAAACGGTGCCGTTGTGCCCCTGGACATAGAGGTCGAGGTCCCCGTCATTGTCGTAGTCACCCCAGTCGAGCGATGCGTATTTGACCGGCGTCAATGACTGACGGGTGTCGAGGGTAAACGTTCCGGCGCCGTTATTTTTATAAATCTCCGTCACGGGACCACCTGAGCCCTCGCCTGCGAGCGCCAGGTCGAGGTCGCCGTCGTTGTCATAGTCTCCGAAGTCGAGATTGCCGGTGCTCGCCGCACCTCGAATATCCGGGAACGGGTGGGTGTAGCTTTCCGTCAGGGTCCCCAGGTGATTGATGAAGAGACTGGTGAGGGGGCCGCCGCCGTCGTCGCCGCAAACGACAAGGTCGAGGTCGCCGTCGCCGTCAATGTCGCCCCAACAGTCGTCGCCCATGGATACGCCGGTGAGATACTGGTCCGGCGCAAATTCGTTTTGCGGCGCGAACGAGTAAAACACTTCAATTCGGGGCTTGTAATCGGGGTCGGCGTATTCATCGCTGCGCATGAATCCCGTCTGGCTGGCGAAGCTGGATGTCACGGCCTCACGGACTACTACGCCGTGATTTGTTTCTCCGCCAACCCAGTCTTCGACCAAAGACGTCACGTCAAAATTGGCCCATCCGACGTAGATTCCACCGATATTGTTCACATTGATAGATTCCGGCGTTGTGGCGTGGGATGGCTTGTTCGACCAGTTGATGGTTTCCTCCGACCACGACTCAGTGACGCGGAAGGCGCTCGTCATAAACCCCGTTGCCCCTGGAAACCCTCCCGAGTAGGCGAAATGGTACAGTCGAATTCTGGCGTATTCGATCGTGGCGCCGGCCGGGATGCCCGCTGTGTTGAACCCAAGATAGCTCCGGCAACCCTTGTCACCAATATTCAGCGTTTCGCTCAAACCGTAATTGGTAGTGTCCGAGGACTCCCTCACGTGCGCATCCATATCAGCCGGAAGGTCGACGGTGGGAGAGTCGTATATAACCATCAAATAGGGCTTGAAGCCGGAGTACTCGCTGCTCCTGAATGTGCGGGGGCCGCACGCGGGAAGTGTCACCGGGCAAAAATAACCGCCTTCTTTTACGAGAAGTCCGTGGTTCGAGCGAAGCCCATCCCGCCACTCATTGACAAGGCCGGTCACGTCGGCGTTGTACCAACCTGTGTATGTGTAACCGAGCAGAATACCCGCGGCCACGGGATCGTAAGACGGCTGGTTATCCCAGTTGACGGTGGCTTCCGACCATATGGTATCGACGGGGTAGATATTGAGATTGCTTCCGCCCCCGGCGGTTTGATCGTACATGTACAGGAGCGCGACCTGGATTGATGCATCGGCTGGAATCGACGACAAGTCGAATTGCAGGAACGCCCTGGCCATTGTCTCTGAAGGGGGTTCGGTGTGCTTGACGAGCAGTGTCGTGGCCCCTCCGTACAGGGTCGTCGGAGTAGAACTCAAAACGTAAGCATCTTCATTTGCGTCGACCACTACCTTGACGGCGTTTCCCGTCATTGGGGCCAACAACGTGCAGGCCATTGCCAAAAGGACGAATGTCGCTCTCATGTCTTTCTCCTCGGTAAAGCTACGGCCCGCTCGCCGCGCCGCAACGAAATGGGTTTCCCGAGACCGGGGCGCCGGTTGCCAACAGATGCGGAATCGATTGGGGTCTATAATGGAGATCGCATGGTGCGGGAAAACGTTACAGGAGAGTTATTGATTTGGGGTGCTATCGCCAGTCGCCCTCGGTGACGATCCCGCCCCAAAGAGCTGGGTGAAATCGGTTGAGGCGGCGGCGAACGTCGGCGAGTCTCTCGATCTGGGCTTCGTGGATTGCGTCCAGTGTTGACGCGCCGGCGAGTTTGCGTTTGTAGAATTCTTCCATCAGAAGGCGGGCGCCTGTGTCGTCGAGCCGCCAAAGTGCCATCATGACCGTTCGCGCGCCGGCGATCTCGAACGCACGGCGGAGCCCGAACATCCCCTCGCCCCAGACAATTTCTCCGAGCCCGGACCCACAGGCGCTCAAAACGACCAGTTCCACGCCGCATAGGTCGAGACAGGCGACCTCACGGGAAGTCAAGAGTCCGTCGTCCACGCCGTCGACCGGCGAGAAGACGAGGCCCGACATGAGGAGCGGATCGAGCGGGTCCGTTGCGATGAATCGCGGCCGGTTGTCGTTCCCTCCGCAGACAAAACCGTGGGCCGCGAGGTGGACGATTCGTTTTGATTCGATATTCTGCTTGATTCGGGTTTCGGTCGCACCGGTGCCGGTCAGGACGTATGTCGACTCCCCCGATTCTTTTTCAAAAATCAGCGCGACGTTTTTTGTTTCGAGTTCGGCGCCGGGAAGAACGACGGAGAAAACGGATTCGTCGACGCAGTTGACCCTGTTTGGATGTGTATCGTGGCTGTTCTCCGTTAGATTCAATGAACCATTTACCGTTGGGGCCGGGTTGCCCGCGGCCAACATGTTTCGTCCGATGCCGTTGTTTGGCGGTGACCGCAACAGGTCGGCGCTCGACGATAGCAGGTGGGTCTTGTACTTCTCGATGACGAGTTCGCTGGAAGGGGAGAGGAGCGTGTTGAAGTCGACGCGGTGGAGTCCCGCGTCGGGTATGATTAGCACAAGTGGCGCTGCGTCCGTCTCGGCCCGGTTCGGGTCGCTCGCAGAATCCGGGAAGAGCGGTGACCATATTCGATCATGGAGTGTGCGCGCGGACTGCCTGTATTCGGCTTCTTCCCGCGCGGACGGTCGTTGGGGGGAGCGGATTTCGTCGACGGCTTGTCTGTAGACGCCGATGAGCGAGTCGATCGACACTGCCTTGCCCAGGTCGACGAAATCGAGTTCCTCGACATTCTCATCGTATTTCGACAAACGAAACGCCGCGTAGTGCGGTTCCCGCCAGGATGGCGTGTTTGACGGCGAGTCGACGATTTTTGTGAATGTCAGAAAATGCACAAGGGTGGTCCCGGGGGGCAAGGCGTCGGAAAGCGATTCCCGCGAGATTCTGTGGTATATGTCGGCGTATTCGCTCGCGGCCCGCCATTCCTCGGTGGCCGCCGACAACTCACGTTCGGCCTCTTCGACTCTTCGCCGCGCGGCTGCGAGCTGACCGTAATACGTCGTCGTGTCGGGGCCCGGGCCGTTAAGAGTCAAATCCGATAGGTCCTGCGCCGCGGTTTTTGCCGCGGCGTTCGGCCCGGCTGTTCCGCCGATCGATTGAATGAACCGGTGGCGCTCGGCCTGCCAGTCGAGAACGCTTCCATGGGATTTTGCGACGAGTGCAAAGACGGTTCCCCAGTCCGCGTCGGTCAAACTCGGGTGAGCCACGGCCGCCGCGACCAGCGCCTGTGCCGTCGCCCACGGGCGTGTGGCATACAAGACCGCTTCGCGGGTCGATGAGATCTTGAGATTATTTTCCTGGACGTTGATCGCCAACTCGACGGCGCGTCTTGACGAGCGCAACGCCGCGTCGTAAGAATGTGCGTCGATTTCGATGGTCGCTTTCATGCCGAGGATAAATGACAGCTCGAATGCGTCGAAGGTCGGCGATTTTTCATGGAGCGATACGGCGCGATCCACATAATACAGGGCGTCGTCGGGCTGATTCAGATGAAGAAGCGACCACGCCATTCCCTTGAGGCTCTTGCTGAGAAAGGGATGGTTGGCGCCGAAATAACGTTCGAGATTCGGGATGCACGAGGCAAAGACATCGGCGGCTTCCGGCCACTCGTACCGACCCATCATCACGAGACCGAGCTGGCGTTCTTCGAGGGCCGCCTGATAGCTTTCAGGTCCGTACAGTTCCTCCGCGTCAAAGATCGCGCGCTCGATCGAAGCGACGGCTTCGGTGGACCAGCGATCCCCTTCGAAGAGCGACATCCCAAGACGAGACCGGTAGTGGACGAGATCCGGATGGAGCGCGCCGTGGCGTGATTCGACGATCTGGACGCACTGCCTGTAAAGGGCGCGGGTTTCCATTACTGTTCCCGAGCGCCGGTACGTGTGCGCGAGGCCGGCGAGCGCCCTTGCCGTGGTCGTATGATTGAGTCCGTAGACTTCCTCTGCGATCAAATAGGCCTTTCGGAACAGAAGAGTTGATTCGACATCTTTCCCCTGCATCGAAAGCGCTTCGGCCAGGGCAAGCATCAAGCGCACCGATCGCCCGTCGGTGTTGCCGCCCCGCATCGTTAACGCATCGAGACTCGGCCGGAGTGTCAATTCGGCGGCGGCATAGTCGTTCCGGTATCCCTGGCTCTCGGCAAGCCCGATGGCCGCTTCCACGATCCATTCATGGAGCGGGTCGAGCCTGGGAATCAGAATAGAGAGACCGCGCTCGAAGAGTTGCTCCGCTTCTATGAAATCTCCGGCGATCAGCTCCAGTGTCGCGATGCCGGTGATCGCCGGAACGCATTCGGGATGATCGACTCCCCAGTAACGTGTTTTTATCGACAGGCTTTTTTCAAACAGTGGGCGGGCGTCGTTGGAGTTGCCGAGGCTTGTCGCAATCCTTGCGCGGTAGACACAGATATCCGCCAGAAGATTTTCATCTCCAGTCGAATCTGCTTCTATGTCGCGTAACGCTACGACGAGCAGGTCGTCCGCCTCTTCGAGGCGGTCTTGCTCGATCCGCGTCCGGGCAAGCTCGATGAGATCCGCCGCGTCGTCATCGCCTTCAGAACGTCCGTCGATGCCACCGGCGCTTGTGACGAGGAGGAGGCACAGAGTGACGATCACGGCGATTCCGAAAGTCTTCCAAAGTACTGATTCCACAACACAGTAAGCATATACCCAAGTTCGGGGTGAATCAACCTGTCAACCCATGTGTAACGTTTTGATCGTCTGTACGATGGAATCATTGGGTTGGGTGGTGCTCATGGGGGCCCCGGGTTTTGAATCGGCTGGGTGAGGAGAGGGCGATTGGGAAGCGGGCGCCTTGACGTCTCGGGAAACGAAGGAGTACCATTCTCTTAACAGAGAATGGGAGAGCAGCATTTGGTTTCCGAAGACCGTAAAGACGCAACAGATGAGGGAGTGAGCCAATCGCCGGACCGATCGGAGTTGCCCGATCCCGGCCGCGCTCATGATCCCTCCGCCGACCAATCCGATCTTGTCGTCCAGGGTTTTCTCCAGGGACGGCCCGAAGACGTTCGCCTGGTGGCGGGTTGGGCGAAATCCGTCGCCGCGCACCGTGTGTGGGGGTTCGAGACATCCGAGGATATCGTCCAGGCGACACTTCTCGCCGTCGTCCAGAATCTGAGAGACGGACGTTTCAAAGGCGGAGACCTTCGCGCGTATGTCCGTCGCATTACAAAAAACATGTGTATTACAAGTTACAGAAAAATCAAGAACAGGGGCGAACACGTGTCGCTCGACGTCAGCGCTGACCCTGTGTCGCCGCGTTCGACGGGCGGCGAAATCGAACGCCGGGCCGATTTGAACCGGGTGCTGTCGCAGTTGAATCAGGGCTGCCGTGAAATGCTCCTGTTTGCGTACGTTCAGGGTTACAGCAGAAAAGAAATCGGCAAACGGCTGGGGATCTCGGAAGAGGCTGCGCGCGTCAAATTGTTCCGATGTTTGAAAGGCGCGCGTGCGCTGATGCAAGCGCCGTGATGGGCGTCCGTAAGAATATCGTGGAACGGTTGCGGGTCGTTGATGGCTCGATTTATTCGGGGAGAACCAAGTGAGCGGTGGCAATATATCACAAGACGGCGAGTGTGGGGTTATTCAGGAGCTTCTTGTTTGGATGCCCACGGGTTCGTTGACCTCTTTGGAAAATCAGAAGGTCGAGGCCCATGTGGCGAAGTGCGAGGCGTGCGCCGAACTCCTTGGCTTTGCCTCCGAATTCAAGTCGATCCTGGTTGAAGAGTTTCCCGCCCATCCTGACGCTGCGGCGTTAGTTGATTTCGTAGAAAACCGGGCTGCCATGGACTCTTCAGTGCGGAAGGGTATCGAGAAGCATCTCGAAATCTGCCGCGAGTGCCAGGACGAAATCGAAATGCTCGAGACTGTTGAGCGGACGGCGTCCGTTGAGGATGGGGTTGAATCGCGCTCCCGACAGGTATCCCATCGGTCTGTCCGTGAAGATGTGTATGGACGGCGATGGTGGGAAATCTTTTTAGGCGCCGCGTTGAGGCCGGCGGCTGCGGCCGTTTATCTCGTGATCGCGGTTGTTGCCGTCGGGTTGCTAATGACCCGTCCGGATCGTGGGGATTTTGATGGCGATTCGAGAGGCGTGCTTGGTGGCGTGACGATCGTTTCCGACGAGATGGGCGCCATGCGCGGTGGGGAATCGACTTTTGAGGCGGCGAGTTTTGAGGCGGACGAGGCGCAGTTTCTCTTGCTCGAACTTACGGGTCTGGGTGCGCCGCCTGTGCCCAATGATATGTACACGGTTCGTCTCGTTCAGGCGGGGACTGACCTTGTTTGGGAAAGGTCCGTCACCGGACGGGTTTTCAGCGAGAACTATTCTTTGTGTCTCTTTCTCGCGCCCGGATCGCTCGAACCAGGGCAGTATGACGTCGATGTCGTTGATGTCTCCGGTGGCGGTGTTTTTCACTCTACGCTTCTTGTGAAGTAGCGCCGCTTGTGGGTCAGGTGTCTCGTTCGGTGTGTAGGATCACTCTCTTCTGCTGTATCGTTCAACTGTTTTTTCCCCCAACACTCTTTTTGCCTCGAGCCGGTTGTGCTTGCCGCATAACAAGCGAAGATTCGAAAGCGTGTTTGGTCCGCCTCGCGCGACAGGCTTTATGTGATCGATTTGCAAGTTGTGTGTGGAATTGCACCGTTTTCCATTATTGCCGACATACGTGCATCGCGCGTTGTCGCGGACATAGACTTTGTCGCGTGTCGTGGCGGGGATGTGGCGAGTCTGTTTGTCGGTCGCGCTCTTCTCTGTTGTCTGTTTTGTCGATGGGGCTTGTTTGTTTTTCTTCATTCTGCGCTCTTCTCGTTTCTTGGGGCTGTGACGGTCGATGAATTCGTCCATCATCGTTTCGAACACGTCTTCGAATGTGCCGTTCGGTATCTTGTTCGAGAGCAGGGACTTGACTTCCTCGAGTTTGGCCATGAATTCTTCGTCCGGCAAGAAACTGAATCAGTAACCGTTTTTCGATTCGTGCGGCACTGCACCGTATGCCCTGTTCATTCCCGCCAGGCGCCCCCGGCGCGGGGCATGCGCTCGTTGTCTCCTTGCTCCTCGGGCTCGACCCCAGGCTCCCGCCAGAATCAACTATCCCGCAATTTGTTCGATTGCTAGTCCCGCAGTGGGAGTTAAAAATCAACGGGTTACGGCGATTCTGGGTGTTTTGCCTCGGTTGAGGGACGGCTACACGCACGGGACGCACCCTATCGCGGTAGGCGATGGGTGGTTTGTACCTGGATACGATCGACTCGACCTGCTGCTTTGTCTTGCCGCGGATCTCGCGGAGGAGCAGGTCCTTGTTCTCGTCATTGAGTATCGGGGCGACGAGACCGACTGTGCACAGGTTGACCTTGCCCGACTCGAGAAGATCGAACACTTCGGGGTAACGACGAATACAACGGGCCGAGGCGATCCGTCTGCCCGCCGCCGACCGCGAATACCCGAGTGCGCCGACACAATAATCAAAGAGGGAACTGAATCCATAGGCAAGATAAAGATCGCGCCGGTCGACCTCGGCGAGGTGCTCTAGTATAGAGAGTGTGGTTTGCTTTTCGTGGGTGACGAGTTTTGAAGACGAGAGAGAAGAGCGTTATCGGACAATTTGGTGAGCGATTGGCGCGGCATGGGAACCTCCCGGGGAATGGCGTCGTGTGTTGACTTACGACAGCTGCACATGTCAACGGGGAGGATCGTCAACACTGGTATTATAACATGGGGTTTTTGGAGGGCCGTGCGTGGCGTGTGAAGCGATAAAAACAAACTAACGAATCAAAAACGTCAAAGTTAAGAAAAGCGCGTTTCTGATTTCAACAAATCGCGTGTGTGTGTTGAAATCAGCACGTATTCTGCGAAATCAAAAAACCGCTCTCAAAAACCCGTCAATAAAAAAACACCAGACATCGAAAGTTTTTTAAACTTTTCAACGATGTCCGGTGTAATTCGAACGGCTGCCTTCGCAAGCGGACTATAGCTCAGGGTGCTCCACGCAATCATAACTTTGACATTATTGAGTGTCGCTACCCTTCGCAAGCGGACTATAGCTCAGGGTGCTCCACGCAATCATAACTTTGATATTATTGAGTGTCGCTACAGTTTGTCTTCGACGCTTTTTATTTTGTCGTCCATTGATTGATCGCGGTCGGTGCGTGTTCCCATTTTGAGCACGGCGGACACGCGCGGGGCGCCCATTTCGTGGAGCACTTCGTGGCAGCGTTTGACCGCGGCGAATACCTCGTCCCACTCGCCTTCGATGTTGGTGCCGTAGGCGTGGAGTTTGATTTCCAGATTGGCGTCGCGAAGGACCTTTTCGCAGGCCGCGACGTACTTTGATAACGAGATCCCGACACCGATGGGGATAACGGTCAGATCGGCGATGACTTTCATTTGGCTTCCTCCTTGATGGATGATTTCGTCAAATATATCACATCATTGGCGTTACGGGAACCACCCGGATGCCGTCGGAAACGGGACCGTTCGAGCGGGACGCCCTCGGGCGCTGATTGCTTTTGGGAGCGAAAGTTGCTATATATTATGTGCATTGCATTCCAGCCTTGAATGGGGGCGATTTGGGTTCGACGGGGATAGTGGAGTGTAAGCTGCGTGTCGAGATTGTCATGAGCTCGTTAAAACTGTGGCAAACAAAGAAGTGTTGACGAACCAGTCGCACTGGCTGCTTAAATAGTGGCTCGTCCCCGCCGGTTGGGTCTCCAGGGCCGGTGAGTGGGCGTCATATTCTGGAGAATAGTCGGGTTTGAGTGCCTCGGCGTTCCCGGCGAAACTTAGGGGTGGGTCCTTCGATGATCCTGTCTGTGGGGAGCAACGGAGGACGGGATTAAATCCACGGACTACACACGTAGACGCTTGCATGGATCTGTCTTCGGACGCGGGTTCGATTCCCGCCGCCTCCACCATTCTTCTTCGTCACTTATCCTTTTGCCTTCACTGGCGTTGGCGACGGATTCTTCAGCGCCTACTACCGCCTCTGACACGCTACTGACACAACTTTGGTTCGATTTCAACCGCTGACCGATCTTTTCGGCCAATTGATTCATTCGGTCGGGGTGGGTTCGTGCGTAGGTGTTGGCGGTGATGTCGGGAGTAGAGTGGCGCATGAGTGTCATGGCTTCCTTGAGGTTTGCACCTTGTCTCGATCACCGAAGTACAAAAGCTGGTCCGCAACGCATGGAAATCAACTTTGCCCTCGGGCGTCCATCGCGAAACGTCTGCCAGCGCTCAAGTCCGTATACAGTTCGTGAATGCGGGATGAGAAGGTACGTATAGTAGCGGATCAACCGGCACGGCATCTTTCCGCAGACCTTCGGCGTCGAGATGCGGCCCTTGGCAGTATAGTTCGCGGGCTTCTCCTTTGAGGGCTGATTCGTGCAATCGACGGGCTAGAACACCAGGAATTGGTTGAAAGGCCGGTTTTCGGCTCTTAGTCCACTCAGCGTCTAAAAATTAACCCCGACTCGATTCAAATCCAAATTGCGCGATTGGAGATTCCGCAACTCATTGGCTCGGAGTCCCGAAGCCAGCGCGGTTTCATACAAGAGCCGATATTCCGTTCGGCAGTGAGTTAGAAGACGATCGATTTCATCCTCTGTTAGCGCGCGACGTTCTGTCTTCGGCGTACGTGTCGAATCCTTGGAGCGCGGCGAGAGGATCGGAATCCATAGTATCCCGCGCGTGACGCACCAATCGCAGAATGCCGCGAGCGTTTCGGCGTAGTTCGCCACCGTCTTACCGGCTCGTGTTTCCGCCAGGTTCTCGGAGAGCCTTTTCCACACGGGAAGGCTTTCCAAGAGGTCCGCGACCATGGCGAGACCTAATTGTTTTCCCCACCACGCGAGCTTGCTGCGACGTTCCCTGGCGTGTTTCGCCCCCCATGGTCTGCCGCCCCGTCCGCCTTGGCTTCGCCCCATTGACAGTATTCGGCAGCTGTCTCGAAAAATCGGCGTGGAGCGTCGGAGGCCTTTGGAGGCGATCGATAACCCAACGCGATTTGACGGTCGTCATCTTCGAGCTTCCGAGCGAGGGCTATTGTGTCTTTTCGGTCGGTCGTTCCACGGAAGGTTCGCCTTTTACCAGTCCAATCGACGTAATAGCCCTGGTAAACGCCATCCTTGCCACGCGGTTTCTTTCGGGCTCCAGCCATAACACTAATCCTCCAGGATTCGATTTCGAATATAACGAGCGACGGTATACCGCCACTTTCTGGCCCGATTGGTTCAATCTTGTTAGTCTCCGTTGGCATTGAAGACGAACTACGCACCCCGTTCAGCATCGAGCCTTTCCTTTGGGTAGGTCGGTCGGCCGGTACTAAACTCGTCTGCGATGACTTGCGCTTCCGGATCGCTTTAACCATACCGGCTAGGTTGACTTTATGATGTCCTATAAGTCAAATTCTTTGTTGAGCGAGGATTTTTGCCTCTTCGGCAGCCAGCTTAAGTCGATGCTCCACATGGCGCACTATTGCTGCCAACAGTCCAGGTGGGTTTGCCGAACATTTTGACGGGAGGTGGGAGTTCACCTCGGTCCACGGCTCGCTTAATAGATATGGGATTGCATCCAACGTGGTCCGCGAGCCATTTCTGGGTGACTATAGTGCCACCGCCGAGTTTGCCTAATTCAGCAACGATACTAAACGAGTGTAGACCGGTTAGGTTTCCCAATGCCGGTGATGTATCATCCGTGCTATGCTTCATCAACTCAGCGGATGGGCTCTCAGAATCAATTTTTTTCGTGGGCTGGGCAATACACATCTTTTTTGTCATCTGTGCCTCTGGCGATTCCTCAAAAGTCAACGAGTTGTTTGGTTACAAGTCTGGATCTGCCAACGACTCCGCAGATCATTGTTTAACCTTGGTTTTTTTGATTGTCTTTTTTCTTTTCTTCATTGTTTTAATGTTCCAAGGTGCTTCCAACTACCTTTCAACCACCTACTGATTTAATTGGGGCGGATGATTGTTCACAACCATCTGATTGGCGTCTTTAACCCTTGTTTCTGGCACATGTCTCGGATGCATCCAAGATAGAATGCAGTGTGATTGCGTAAAGGGTTCTCACATTCAGGGTCCAGTGATCGCATTCGGGCATCTTGCATGCTGGCGAGCGCCTCATTGATGATTGATTCGGGTACCCATTTCCCGATTTGGAAAAAAGTCGCACTGGCGGGGTGATCGCACCCAGTTGGTCGATCCTCACATTTGTTTAGAACTTCAACTTGGAAATCTTTAAGTTTGAAAGCTTCACGACTCCTTCCGTGGGAAGGGGTCGGCGTGATTTCCCTGAGGGGGCTGCGGACAGGAATCCGGAGCGTCGCGGGGTCCGCCATCTTCGACACAATTCGAGTCCTTTTGGCTTTGTTTTCTACGTGTTTCTGCTCCTGCTCTTATACATGCGCCGCAATCGCCCCAGTTGTTCTATACGCACCGCTTCGAGGTCATCGTCCACATATTGACCGTCCCGATTGGAAAAAGAAAACAATAACGCTCTCGCGTATCGTGCCCAGTCAACCCCCGCACGTGTCATCTCGGCCAGTTTTGCGTCATCGTCGGGGATTGACCCGTCAAGCCAGCAGTAAGATCAAGCCGAAGCCAGCATCCAAGCTCCGCAGCGTTAAGAAACATGAGCTTCGTGCTGGCGATTATATCGCGGGGGTCGAGCGGAAAGTAGGGAAGTTCATATTTTCGCATTTATATCACCGGTCGAATTGTTAACGTCCACGTCTGGTGAACTCATCGGTCTACCTTGCATTCCGTGGTTCGATGCCCCAATGTAGTACAACGGCCTCCCAGTTATAGCGGCGAGTTTTCGGTGAAAGCTTGATCTCGGGAATTACCCGTCTCGCGCCCACTGGAGAACTTGTCGCGGTGAAACTTGGAGGCGGGAAGCCACTTGATACGGCGTTAATAACGATTGATTGACATAGCATCACCTTTCGATTACCTCGAAAGTATAGCTATGTTGTTCGGCGATGTAATTCGGCAATCTTCGGTACGATTCGGCAATCTTCATCGAGGGGGGTCGGCGGTCTTGCGGTAACGTCGCGCGCTTGTCTTTTTGTTGTTGCTTTCGAGGTGGTTCTCTGCAGCCCATCCTCGACAGAGGTCGCGGGCAAGTCGTTCCGACATTAAGGAAAGTTCAGACGGAAGATGCAGTATGCTACTGCTGAACCAACTTTCAGCTGGCAGGGCTCTCCATGCCTTTTCGCGCAAGTCATCACCAATTGATACACCTCTGGGGCAGGGTGGGACATCGTTATGACTCGCTGTCGGCTGGTTATTTCCAGAGAGTTTGCGATAAGGATTTGCCAGCGCCATGTCGGTTTGGTCGAGAATCTTCTGTACTACTGCGGTTGTCACATCGCCTTGCAAGATGGACAAGCACGCATCCTCAAGGCGCTCTTCAAGATGTTTCCCGAGGGTATCCGACCTCTGGTTTGCGTTCGCGTCTAGTGTCCAAATGATCCGTATTGCGGACACTCTCGCATTCATCATCGCGATTGATAGTGGGGTGCCGTCGGGGCTATGCCGAGGTGCATCTGTCAGTGCGCCTTCGTCAAGCCATCGCCATACTTTCGGAGCTGGTATTTGGGCCTCGTCATCGGAGTTTTGTTTCTTCCAATAGTGGTCTTCAATCCGACGAAGAACCTTTTCGCAATGCTCTTCCATGTCTTGCCGCGCTTGGCCGCGCGGTCTTTTCGGATGCTCCATTATGGCTTCCAGCGGTTGGGGTAGCGGAATGGTGACGATGTCCAAGGGCGTCCGCCATACGCTTTTTTCAGGGGCGACCTTGTCCGCCATGATTGCTTAGGCCAAATCGGCTGAACTGGGTTCTTCAGCGTATTCTAGCGAGAGATGGGCGTTCGCGAAAGGTTTTTTCTTGAGGCTGGAAGGCGGGCGTCAAATCGGCATGTGAAGTTGGTAATCGAAAGACCTTCAACAGCTTTGGGGCTCTTGTTTTTCTTGACGGGTTTGATATTTATTCCATACCCTTGGCCAGAATAGCCGTGCCGGTGGTCTATCTTCGTTTGAAGAAATGTCACAAAGTGAAGGAGTTGTCGGTGAGTGCAAAGAAAGAAGGAACCGAACATTCTCTATTTTGGCGATAACCTAGATATTCTTAAACTCCATATCGGTGATGAAAGTGTGGATTTAATTTATCTCGATCCACCGTTTAAAAGCGACCAAAATTACAACGTGCTTTTTGCAGAGAAAGACGGAACCCAGTCTGCTGCCCAAATAGGGGCTTTTGAAGATACTTGGCATTGGGACCAGGGAGCAGAGGCAATTTGGGTGCAAGTGGTTGAGGCCGGAGGCAAAGTCTCGCAAGTGATGCAAGCATTTCGTACTTTTTTGGGTGAGAACGACATGATGGCCTACTTGGCGATGACTGCTCTCTCACTAGTCGAGCTTCGTCGCGTTCTGAAAAAGTCAGGAAGTATCTATATCCATTGTGATCCCACGGCCAGTCACTATCTCAAGATGCTGATGGACGCTATCTTCGGTCATGACAAATTTCGTAATGAAATTGTTTGGAAAAGAAGCCATGCTCACAGTAGCGCAAAGCGTTACGGGCCGATTCACGACATCATTCTATTTTACACCAAAACAAACAAATTCACATGGACTGATCAGCGTCAGCCGTACGCACAGGAATATATAGATCGATTCTTTAAGTTCAATGACGACGATGGAAGGGGACGTTACTGGAC